>NZ_CP036525.1:7322135-8542491 GCF_007741535.1 Rubripirellula lacrimiformis | reverse complement strand
TGTAAAACCAGCGAACGGGTCTGCGACAGACTTCTATCTGTGGCAAGAATTCGGAACGTCAACAACCATTGGGTGGTCCGGGCAACTTAGGGAGTTTGCCAGGACACCCAATATTGTAGGACATCATTGGGGAAAAGCGAGTGGAAAAACGTGAGTTATCCACATGTCGCTATCGACGTAAACGTTTGTAAGATAACGAGATACGTTCAATCGATCGATAAATTTCTTCTTTGGTGGAAAACTTGGACACACTGAAACGCAGCGCAGACCGAATCTCGATTTCCGGACGATCCATCGCAATCAGCACATGGCTGGGGGGGCTGCTGCCACTGCTGCATGCCGACCCACTGCTGCAGGCGATGCCGGCCATGTCCAGAGCCATCAGCATCGCTTGACGATCGGTTCCGACCAGGGAAAGGCAACTGGTGCCCGGCAGACGATCGGTCGCCGAAGATGCCTGGCAGCGGCCCTGGACGACGATATCTGGGAACGACATGGTCAGCGCGGATTCCAATTCATCTCGCAACGATCGCATCCAAAGGACCGATTGGTCCAGTTCCAGGCAGGCCCATCGCATCGCTTCGGCCATGGCCACGATCAGGGCGACCGGTTCCGTCCCCGGGCGTGATTCGAGCTGCTGTTCGCCGCCGTGAAAGATCGGACGCAGCTTGGTCCCACCGGCCAACCAGAGTCCACCGATACCGGTTGGGCCATGAAATTTGTGGGCCGCGAAGGTGACCGCTGTCGCACCCCATTTGCCCAGTTTTAGCGGGACTTTGCCGATCGATTGGGTCGCATCGACGTGCAACGGTACACCTGCGGCGCGGCAGATCTGTGCGACCTGCTGGATCGGTTGGATGATGCCGGTTTCGTTGTTGGCCGACATGATCGAAACCAGCGATGCGGCGGTTTCGTTGTCGTCGTTGTTGTCGTCGGCCGCCCTTCCCGCGATCAAGTCGGGCAATCGATCCAATCGGATGACCCCGTCTGGATCGACGTCCAGCCAGCGAATCGGACGATCGGATGCTGCTGCGATGGCTTCGGCTGCAGCGATCACCGAGGGATGTTCGATCCGGCTGATCACGATCGGGCCAAGCCGACCGTCGGACGCTGGTTCCCCCAAACCGGTTAGCGCCAGGTTGTTCGATTCGGTGCCGCCGCTGGTGAAGATCAAACGCGGACCACCGGGTTCGTCCAATCGGGTGCCAAGGAACCCACCCATTGTTTCCATTGCTGATTCGATCCGAGCGCGGGCCGAGCGTCCGGACCAATGCAACGACGACGGGTTGGCGGGGCCGGCGGACCATTCCCGCGCCAAAACTTCGGCGACCCGTGGATCGATCGCGGTCGTGGCGTTGTTGTCGAGGTAGATCAAGGGAATCGGCAAATCGAAAGAACAAGGAAAAGAAACATGGATTGAATTCGGAATCGCTTGGGTCCGTCGGTTTCCGCGGACGGTCTTAGATCTTCATCTGCGTGATCGCCGGGTCATCGGGGAAGTCCGTTTGGGCTTCGTCAAGCAATTCGATGGCTACATCGCGACGTCCGGCATCGGCAAATTCGCGAATCAATTGCGCGTACTGGCTTTTCAGATACCGGTCGATCGACGCTTGCAATTGCTTGGGCTCGGCATCGGGTTGAGCCAATTCCAACAAAGCGGGCACCAGGATGTACAGTTCGCGGTTGGCCAAGCGTTGGATCACGGGCCACAGGATCTTGGCGTTTTCGGGGTGATCGATGCTCCATTGCCGCCAGTATTCGTTGCTGCCGTCCAGCATTCCGAGCGGCGCGGTCAAAAGTTCGGCGTCATCCGGTTTTTCCCCGGTCAGTCCACGCGAGATCGACACCAGATGCCAGGTCGTGGGTGCTCCGTTGGCAGTAGTGATCAGTCCATTTTGCCGCAGATAGGTGGCCGTTGCTGGTGTCGTTCCGGTCCGACGGATGGGGGTAATCTGCATCTGCAACAGGGGAATTTCGTAGAAACTGAAATCCCGTTGTTGAAAATGTGTGGGCGAAAACTCACTTCCGCTGACATGGCCTTGAGTCCAGATGACCAAAAAACCGACGATCGAGAACAACAGGGCTGCACCGATCGCGATCGCAATCCGAGCTCCACGCGCGCCGCGGCTAAGTTTGGATCGCCGATCGGGTGGTCCGGTACCGCCGGCGACGGAATCGGAAGCCGGCGGGTCATGGGAAACCGATGTGGACATGGAAGGCTGCTTGCGAGATGTTGCGCGAGTGAAATCAGAAAAGACCGTTCAGTGAGCGTTGATCACCGAAGTGACCGACAATCCGATCGAGTGGTTTGTCACGAATCAGAATAAGCGTTTGCAGGCCGCGACAGTCGACAAGACGTTTGGCAATTCACCATGCAGCCGAAACTCTTGGCGAGTTCCGCTGCCCTAAAATTCAATGTTGATCCACCCGCTGGTTCCAGTTTCCTTTTAGTTTAAGCCATGCAGCGACTTTGGTCCCCCGCCGATCATCGAGTATCCCAGTGGGGCGGTCGGTCCTGGTTGGCGCAGGCCCAAAGTGCGTCCGGTCTGGGGACTCAAGGCGCGGGAAATCAGGTTTCCAGCGTCCAAACGTCGGTGGCGACGGCTTCGCAAACACATCGCAGGGGCCTACGCCGACCTTATTCGGTGTCGTTGGCGGTGATCGGCGACCACGCGACCGAGGACCTAGCGGGCGATGCGGCCGGCGAAGAGGATGACGAAGATCCGCGGGTGCGGCGAATGCGAGTCGAGGGTGTCCTGTTGATCTCCAAGACGCCGCTAAGCCCGCGTAAACTTGCTCAATTGGCTCACTTGGCGGACGCTACCGAGGCTCGTACACTTGTCCGCCAGCTGAATCGTGTTTATGACACTCTTGGACGCGCCATTCGGGTAGAACAGGTCGCAGGCGGCTTTCGGATGCTAACTCATCCAACGTTAGCACCTTGGTTGGCCCGACTGGGACATTTGCCTCCAGCGACGAGGCTGTCGACGCCGATGATGGAAACGCTTGCGGTCGTTGCTTACCGCCAGCCGGTGTCGCGAGCGAGTGCCGAAGCGATCCGCGGGGTAGCCTGCGGTGAATTGCTGAGGCAATTGATGGAACGAGATTTGATACGAATTGCGGGCCGTAGCGAAGAACTTGGACGGCCTTATCTTTACGGTACTACTAAACGCTTCTTACAACTGTTCGGGCTAGCCAATACGGACGCTTTGCCGCCGATCGATTGGCAAACGTTGAACGATGACGCCCAACCCGATTTACCCCTTGATGATTTGTCGACATCCACGAAGGAGCCTGTCGTGAGTGCCTCTGTCGCGCCAGTTCTCGGCCAAGCCGCCGATTTTGCAGTTACCCCGATCGCTGACGCCAACCCGCTTGGACTGGCCGCTGCCGCTGCCCAGGCGATCGGTGATGCCCCTGTTGCCATCATCGAGGATGATGAAGACGAAATCGAAATCGACGTCGATGATGACGACGATGAAGATTGGGATGATGACGATGACGACGACGATGATTGGGACGACGACGACGACGACGATGAAGAGGACGACGACGAACTCGAAGACGACTGGGAAGAAGTCGACGACGATGACGATGACGACGACGATGATGAAGACGACGACGAAGAAGATGACTCCGCCGACGACGATGAAGAAGAAGACGACGACGAAGACTGGAGCGAGGACGACGACGCTGATGATAGCGCCGACGACGCAGAAGAAGACGAAGAAGAATGGGACTGATTCCCTGACCTCGGTCGCCTAACGCCAGTGCCAATGCGTCAGTGGATTCACAGCGCCAGTTGAATCGCAGCGAAAATGGTTCGGATTGCCAATGGTTTGAATTGCCTCTGCGGCAGTCAAATTGCGGCAGCGCGATATTAGGGGTCGCCTAGCCCGACCGCCCGCTCTCAAACGCTGCGACGTCCATCCACGATTCGCCAGCGCATCGATCATCCAGTCACTTGACGGATGATGTCCTGGAACCGATGTCTCGCTCGATCGCCGCATGCCGGCGCTCGATCAGTCGTCGCCCAGATTGAACAGTTGCCGGACCGCTTCTAGCAATCCTTGCCGATGACCCTCGGCCGCGTCGTCGCGAATCGATGCTAACGGCGGGTGCAAAAGTTTATTGATCAATCGGTCAAACGACTTTTCGATTTCTTTCGCGGTCGCCGTGTCGGCCGGATCCAGTGCTAGTTTGTTCTTCAGCCGATCCAGTTCGTCCTTTTTCAACTCGTTCGCTTGGCTGCGCAGTCGTTGGATCACCGGCCCGGTCGCCCGATGGTGGATCGCTTGGACGAAACGTTCGGTTTCTTCGGCGATGATCTGTTTGGCCTTGGGCCATTCTTTTTGGCGTTCGCGGCGATTGCGTTCGCAAGCGGCCTTCAAGTCATCGATTCCGTACAGGTAGACGCTGGTCATTTCGCCGATCGATGGATCGAAGTCACGCGGTACGGCCAAATCCAGAATCAGCAGCACACGATTGCGACGTCGTGTGTGTAGCGGGACAAAGGCGTCATGAGTGATGATCGGTTCGGTGGCCGACGTGGCGCCGATCAGCACGTCGGCGGCGACCACTTCATCATTCAGCTCGGACCATGGCACAGCGACGGCGTCGAACGATTTGGCCAGTGCTACTGCACGGTCGTGGCTGCGGTTCAGGATATGGACATCGCTGGCACCGGCCTGTTGAAGGTAGCGCAGGGTTTCTTCGCCCATTTCGCCGGCACCGCAGATGACGACGCGTTTTTTACGCAGCGAATCGAACACTTCGGGGATCACCTCGCCCACGGCCACACTGGGGACGCTGACGCGGCGGCGGTGGATCGATGTTTCTTGCTGGACGCGTTTGGCAGCTCGATTGGCGGCTTGAAACACGCTGTGAGTCACCGCACCGGCGGAATCGTTGACGCAGGCCAGGTCGTAAGCCTGTTTGACTTGAGCCAAGATCTGAGCTTCGCCAACCACCATGCTGTCCAGGCTGGCGGCGACGGTGAACAGGTGTTCGACCGCTTCGATGCCCGCCCGATAGATCATCTGGTCGATGACTTCGTCGACACCTAGCGAGTGTTGATCGGCCAGAAACTTGGCGACCGCGTCGCGGTCAAGTTGTTGGTCGTCGCCGGTGGTGGTGTACAGTTCGATGCGATTGCAGGTGCTGACTAGAACGAGTTCACCGCCGGGAAATTGGCTGCGAAACGCCTTCAGCGCTTCACTAACTTGACTGCTAGTGAAGGCAATTTTTTCTCGAAATTCAACAGCCGCATCGTGATGGCTGCAGCCGATCATCTGCAGGTTCAAGGTGCCGTCTCCCCAGCCAGGGAGGGCGTGTTTTGGATCGGGGTCGAATCGCCGCTTTGGTCGGGCAGAGGCGAGTTTGTACTGGTCAAATCAGCCGCTGATTCGACCTCTGCGGCTGCATCATCGGGCTTGGTTTGTCCGTGCGGGGTGGTCAGGATGCCGACCATCGCCAAGATCAGAAACCCTAGGCTGGCCAGCGTCAGGTACACCGCTTTGCGACCGCGGCTGGCGGGGGCATAAAAGAATTCCATCAACGTCGCGCCGACCAACCAGATCAACAACAACAGACTCAGCAAGACACCGCGGTCGGTCCAACTGACGTAGCCCCACCGATTCAGATTCATCACCACGCCCGACAACAGGCCCAGGGCCACAGCGACCGTGCTGATGATCAGGCAACGGCGGTTGAGTCGTCCGAGGGATTCCAGCGTTGGTAGCCGAAGCGACGAACCGGCCCGGTGTCGTTTCAGCCGCCACGATTGAACCAAGTACATGACGCCGGCCAGGAATCCGACCAGAACGGCTGCCGATCCGGTCGCCATCGATGCCGCGTGAACATTTCGCCACACTTCGACCGCTTCGGTCCGCGTGAACGGTGGCAGGTGACGCACGGCTAAGGCCAACGCGATCAACCCCATCACCACCGGCAGGAAAAAGAAGCTGACGATCGTATCGGGGCGTCGCAGGTAGAACACAAAGAAACAAATCGCGGTTGCGAGCGACAGCAACAGGGACCAATCCGACCAGGTGGCCAACATGCCAGCGTCAGTCCCCCCGGCAGCGGTGGCTTGCAGCAGCAGGTAACAAACGTGGGTAAACAGCCCGATGACCATCATCACGATGACCGCTAAGCCCCGCCCCGGAATGCGACCGCAAAGGCGCAGCAATTCCAGTACCAGGACTATGAGGTAGCTGGCTAGAAAGCAGGTGACAGTGATTTCGCGAAGGATAGTCAACATGGGCGCCCCGATTTGGCTTCAGAGGACGGCGTGTCGTCAAACCGCTCAATCCTACCTGCTAGTAAGAAAATGCCTACCTGCTGCGACGAAAATGACTGATTCGTCGATACTGCCCTGCCCCGCCCATAGGCCGCCCATGGGCCGCTTTTACCAGGGTTGGGCCAGCCAACTTCGCACTTCGATTTTTCCATCCTGGTCAATTCGGACGCGGATCGCCCCATCCGTACGGGTCACGTGCACCGCCGCACCGTACTGGGACAGCATGGTGGCGACCTCGGGACGGCCGGCTCGCTGGCCTCCGCTGACGACGACTTCCGATGGCCGGGCCCACTGCAGCACCACCCCAGCGTCCATCTGCAGGCTCCCATGGTGTGGTGCCATCAACACGCCACCGGGGGACGGGCGTCGCTTTCGGACCAATGCGCCCGTCCCCGGTGGTTCTAAGTCACCAGGCAACAGCAACGATTGGCCACCCCGATCGATCTGGATCACCAACGAATTCGCGTTGTCGCTGCCGTCGATGCGAACCGGCGGCGGATGCAGAACCTGGATCCGGATGCCACGATGGACGATGGTATGCCGATCATCCATTTCGATTACCGGGACGTTGGAATGGGCAACCGCTTCCCGGATGGGGACCAATGCCGGTTCGGGTTCCTCCAGCATGCCCGGTGGTGTCCAGATCCGATCGACACGAAACCGACGTAGCACCCCCGGCAAAGCGTTGAAATGGTCGGCGTCGGCGTGAGACAAGAAGACGCCGTTGAGTCGGGTCACACCCAACGACCAAAGCGACAGGTCGATGTCGCGACTGCTGCCGACTTCGTTGCCCAACCATCCACAATCGTACAGCCAGACTGCGACGGTGCCGTCTTGTTCGCGTTGGCGGATCACCACGCTGGTCCCATGGCCGACGTCGATAAAGGTTGCTTCGATCGATTGGGTCGGCATCGGCTTTGGCTTCGTCGCGACCCCCAACGCAATCGCACACCAAACCGCGATCCATCCATACCGCAGACGCCGCGCATGGATACCGCTTGGCAACAGCAACGTCGCCGCCAACACGACATAGAACACGATGACCCAGGTCGTTGGCGGTGCGGGCAGCCATGCATGCCCCAGCGGCAAACGAGATGCGGTCCCGATGATCCATCCCATCAAGGCCAGAGATCGGTCACAGACGATCGCAGGCACCGCAGCGATCGCCGGGAAAATCATCGTCGCCGCCGCGGTCGCGATCCCCGACGCCAAGGCAATCATCAGGATCGGACCCAGAATCACGTTCGTCGGGACACTGATCAACGACACGACGTGGAACTGATGCCACACCAACGGCAAACTGACGATCGAAACGCAGGCGCTAAACCACAACAATTGCGCCACAATGCTCTGCAGATAGCGCAGCGTAACCATCGGTCGTGACCGCGCCGATTCGGCCAGACGCGTCAGTTGTTCCTCTTGCCGAATGGCCTCGTCCACCGCTGCCGACCCGGTTCGACCATGGCCGCTGCACAGCACCAAGGTGGCCACCGCCATGAACGACAACTGCACGCCGACACTGAAAACATTCAGCGGGTTCCAAAGCACCAGCGCGATGGCTGCCAACGACAGCGTGTTGATCGCTTGCCCGGGTCGCCGCATCCAGATTCCAAACATCAACGTCGAAACCAATACCGCGGCTCGCATGACCGGAGGCCTTGCACCGGTGATCGCACAGTAGAAAACGCAGACCACCAAGATCACGACGATCTTCATCGGCATGGGAAGCCGAAGCAGCATCGCGATCCAGGTGGTCATCATCACAACGATCGCCAAATGCATTCCGCTGACAGACAATAAATGGGCGGTACCGGTCACCAACAATTGGTCGCGAGTCGCGTTGTCAACGAAGTCCCGTTGTCCGATCACGAGGGCCACGGCCAGCGGACCTGTTTGCGGGCCCAAGCGGTCCAGCAAACCATCGCGACCTCGGTTCGCAATCCCGGCGATCCAACGCGAAAATGCGTACCCGTGTGCCGTAGGACCGATGACCTGGATCTGGTCCGTCCGATCGACTTCCACCCGTCCGTGCAAACCGCGACGCTCGTAGAAATCCGACTGATCGGTTTCGCCTGGATTGGTCGCTGGGCCGACCCCGCGAATCTTTCCGTAAACACGCACCCGATCACCGGGACGAAGATGATCACACCGGCCGCCGACACTGACCAACAATCGACCCAGCATCGGAACGTTATCCCGGCCAACACGCATCTGATCGATGTCGACTTCCAATTGGGTCTGCCATTCGGATTGTGACTGTCGAATTCGACGTTGGGCCATCGGGTGTCGCCGAAGTACCGCGGGTCGGTCGACGACGCCTTCGACGATCGTCGGTACCGCCTGA
Source organism: Rubripirellula lacrimiformis (assembly GCF_007741535.1). Taxonomy (NCBI): domain Bacteria; kingdom Pseudomonadati; phylum Planctomycetota; class Planctomycetia; order Pirellulales; family Pirellulaceae; genus Rubripirellula; species Rubripirellula lacrimiformis. Next base: position 8,533,846 of record NZ_CP036525.1, on the reverse strand, counting down.
TCGTCCAATCGATTGGCGATCGGCGAGGCCTGATACGAATCTTGTTGCCAAAGATGATCCAGTGCCCCGACAGGCAACATCAACATCACCGCCGAAATCGCGGTTCCATATCGTGGCCCGCGAGAGGTTTGGAAGTTGGATCCCAACGCAGTGATCAACAACCCGGCGGCAATCGCGATCATCCAAATCCAAAACCGGACCGTCGGCGAAACAGAGACACCCGGTTGGCACAAACTGGAATCGATCAGGATGCCGGCCACTGTGGCGATGGCAACCAACAACAAGGGTTGCTGATGAGTCGATTGGCGGAGACGAGAACCAGCTTGATCGGACAGCAACGATAGCGACTGGAAAATCGACACGCCCCACACCCCAAATCAGCTCACACGATCAGCCAAACCGTACTCTCGACCCAGCGGACAACACTTGAATCTAACCGATGGCCGGCGGGACAGGGGGAATCGAATTGGATGCTGGTGCCGGGGCGAAATGAACGCCACGTGGATGCGATTGTGTTCACGAAAGTGGACGCAGCGGAAGTTCGGGTTCCAGTTTCAGTTGCACACAGCAGACCGGTCCGAAAACTGAAACTCGAACTTGAACTCGAAAAACTCAACTCAAACCTCGCATCATCGCCCTACCAAACTGGCCAACCATTCCTTCAGTGCCGAACCGAAGTTTTGCATCGCATCCGGACCGGGGATCCATCGGCTGGGGCTGAAACCGCGATCGACGGAACCGCGAAAAGCGCAGGGGAACGGCAGCATTTCGACGTCTTGGCTGGCGGCCAACCGCATCGCCCGATCCATATGGAATGCGCTGGTGACCAACAGGATCGGACCAGGGGGTGGAAAGCCTGCCGGTGGGCTGTCTAGAAACTGTCTCAGAGACTTCATTTCTTGGCTGGTGTTTTCGCCCTTGATGCGAAAGATCACATCGCTCGGTACCCCGGCCGAAATCAAGGCATCGCGTCCATCGTCGCTGGGATTGTGCACTCCATCGGAAGACATTCCGGTACAGATGATCGCCCCCACCTTGCCGGCATGATAAAGCTGTGCCGCCGAAAATATCCGCTCGCCATCTCGGGAAAGTTCAGGCGTGCCATCGGGCGTGGCCGACATCCCGCCGCCCAGCACAACCGCGGCTTGTACCGCTTCATCGGGCATCGCTTGTTCAGGCCATTCCAAGCGATCCATCATCGCCGATGAAACGTACCCATTGCCTGAAATGTAGATCATCACACACATCACTGCGAAGGCGAACGACGCCAATGATTGTCGTTGCATGGCGAACCAGATGGCGAACATCATCGACGTCAACCAGATCAAAGCAACGGGCATGACCATCTTGGTCGCCGTTCGTGTCGCCATCGTCCTGCCCTCGACCGCCCACGACAGTCCGACCCACGCGATGACCAGCACAGACGTCACCGCGATGGCCTTGATCAGGGTCTTGCCGGCCGAAGGAGAAGATTCAGAAGCGGTCATGCGAAAGTTTTTCATTGCGAAGTAAAAAGACAGCGGATGAAGTTTCACTGACGACACCAAAATACGCCAGAACTACATCCTCTTCCGTCGTGGGATTCGCCAGAATTCCCTCCTCCATCCCTTCCCCACCCAAACCTCTCCCTCATCCCGTCATCAAAAATCCATCACGATGGGATCGTGGAATGGCCAAGTTGGCGGGCAACGGAACGAAGATAAGCTCCGTAATCGCTTTCCATCGACTCCGCCAAACGTCTCAAATCCTTCGGCGTGATGTAACCCATCCGGGCAGCGATCTCTTCGGGACAGCAGATTCGCACTCCTTGCCGTTGCTCGATCGCGGCGATGAAATTTGATGCCTGCAACAACGCCATCGGCGTCCCGGTGTCCAACCACACGGTACCGCGACCCATGCGGGAAACAGACAGCGATCGGTCGTTCAAATATTGCTGGATCACATCGGTGATTTCGTATTCGCCTCGTGCCGACGGACGCAGCGCCTTGGCGAACTCGACCACTCGGTGATCGAAAAAATAGATCCCAGGGATCACCAGATTCGATTTTGGATGAACTGGTTTTTCGACGATCGAAATCGGCATTCCGCCGGCGTCTAATTCGATCACCCCATACCGACTAGGGTCACTGACTTCGTGGGCAAAGACAGTGGCACCGGTCAAATTCTGTGCGATCGCCTGAAGCGATTTCGAGAACCCATCGCCGTAGAACACGTTGTCGCCCAGGATCAACGCAACGGGATCATTGCCGATAAATGATTCGCCCAAAACGAACGCCTGTGCCAAACCATCGGGTTGCGGTTGAACCTGATATTGCATCCGGATTCCCAGATCCGATCCATTCCCGAACAGGCTTTCAAAGCGGTGGATTTCATCAGGGGATGAAATCAACAGCACGTCCTGGATGCCTGCCAACATCAGCGTCGACAACGGGTAATAGATCAGCGGCTTGTCATAGACCGGCAACAGTTGTTTGTTGCAACCCAATGTCATCGGTGCCAAGCGGCTTCCCGAACCACCTGCCAAGATGATCCCCTTGGTACATACAGTGCTAGGCTGTGTCATGCTTGCTGCGGTGTTGTTTTTGATTCGGTCCAATCTGGATGATCCAAGTACCACTTCACCGTTTGGTCGATGCCGTTGTCGAAATCGATTTGCGGCGTCCAACCAAGTTCGTGCTTTAGTTTTGTTGCATCGATCGCGTAACGGAAATCGTGTCCCGGTCGGTCAGCAACCCATTGGATTTGGTCGAACGAGGAATGCGAACGGCCGGTCCATCGGTCGACGCAATCGCAGATCGCGCGGACCATTTCCAAGTTCGTTTTCTCAGTGCTGCTGCCGACGTTGTAGGTCTGTCCGACGCGGCCGGTTTCCAAAATCAGACGCAGGGCGATGCAGTGATCCTCGACATGGATCCATTCACGGACATTCTTGCCGTTGCCGTAGACCGGCAGGGGCTCACCACGGACTGCACGCTGGATCATCAACGGGATCAGTTTTTCGGGGAATTGGAACGGGCCATAGTTGTTGCATCCGTGGGTCGTGATCGTCGGCAACCCGTACGTTTGATGGTATGCACGGACGAAATGATCCGCCGCGGCCTTCGAAGCGGAATAGGGCGAGTTGGGCGAATACGATGTCGACTCGGTGAACACCCCGTCTTTGCCAAGCGAACCGTAGACTTCATCGGTAGAAACCTGCAGAAATCGGAATCGATCCACCTGCAGATCCGACAAGGTTGCCAGATAACTGCGCGTGGCTTCCAACAGTTCGTAAGTGCCGACGACATTCGATTGCACAAACGGTGCGGGCGAATCGATGCTGCGGTCCACGTGCGTTTCCGCTGCCAAGTTGATCACCGCATCACAGTGATGTTGCATCAACAGATCTAGCATCCGGGGTCCGTCACAGATATCGCTGTGCAGGAAACTGAATCGAGGCGAATCCCAGACCGATTCCAGAGAGCGCAGGTTTCCCGCGTAGGTCAGTTTGTCGACCACGACCACGCGATAAGTTTGGGCGTCGATCAGTTGTCGCACCAAATGGCCGCCGATGAACCCGGCGCCACCGGTTACCAGGACTGTCCGCATGGGTGGTGATTGATCCGGGAGGTTTGGCTGCGAGGAATTCGAGATCGCCGATGGACGATCCCTCTATTCTAAACAAACCGCTGGCAAGCGTATGCCCAAGTCGACGCATGTTGTGGCTGATGATACGAGTGGCAGATTTTGATCGCCCAACGAACGAAATCGCGATGATCCGCTAGGTGACTGGTCGCGAGGGCGACGTTGTCTTTAAGATCATGGGCGAAGCCTTGTCTTCGTCGCGTCACCGTTTTCCCGATTTTTTCATCCGATTCTCACCGCGTAAAAAGGCTGGTAACCGTGATTGATGACTTTCGATGGGCCATGGTTGGTTCCATTTGTTTCCTGTTCCCGATCAGCTCCTTTGCCCAAAGTAGTACTTCCCCGCCCATGACCTATCCGGACACCCAACAGGTCGATGTGACCGACGACTACTTTGGCCGCAAGGTCAGCGACCCCTACCGTTGGCTTGAAGACACCGAAAGCGACGAAACGGCAGCCTGGATCCAAGCGGAAAACGAACTGACCCAGTCGTACCTGCAGGGGTTGCCGCAGCGCGAACCGATGCGGCAAAAGTTGGAACAGCTTTGGAACTATGAACGTTACGGTTTGCCCGCCAAGAAGGGCGACATCTATTTGTACTCGCACAACAACGGACTCCAGGATCAAAGCATCCTGTACAAAGCAGCCTCGCTGGATGCTGAGCGTGCGGTGTTGATCGATCCCAATCACTTTTCGACCGACGGGACCGTTGCGCTGGCTGGCACAGCGACGTCCGATGATGGCAAGCTGATCGCGTATGGGCTAGCCGATGGCGGCAGCGATTGGCGAACGTGGAAAGTACGCGAGGTTGCTACGGGGAACGATCTTCCCGATGTGATCGAGTGGGTGAAGTTCAGCGGCATCGCTTGGAAGCCCGATGGCAGCGGATTCTTTTACGGTCGTTACGCAGAACCTGTCGAAGGATCCGAACTGACCGGAACCAACGAAGACCAAAAACTTTACTTCCACCAACTGGGCGATTCGCAAAGCCAAGACACGTTGGTGTTGGAACGACCCGATCATCCCAAGTGGGGGTTTCAACCGGAGGTAACCGACGATGGCCGCTATCTGGTGATCCACAACTGGAAAGGCAGCGAACCGAAGGCACAGATCTTCATCAAGGATTTGCGCGACCCACAGTCGCAAGTGATTCCGTTGATCACCGGTTTCGATGCCGAATACGAATGGATCGCATCGAGTGGCGACACCCTGTTCTTTGTGACCGATCATCAGGCCCCCAAGCGACGGTTGATCGCGGTCCCTGCGGGTGCCGAAGATCGTGCTGCATGGAAACCCGTCATCGGCGAAAGCGACGACGTGATGGAATCGGCCAGCCTGTTTGGCGAGACGTTCTATGTGTCGTACCTGAGGGACGCGCGGGCGCGTGTGACCCGGCATGCCATCGACGGTGCGATGATCGATGAAGTCTCGCTTCCCGGTGTTGGCACGGTATCGGGTTTTGGTGGTCGGCAAGACGCGGCCGAAACGTTCTTTAGTTTTACCAACTACGTCACGCCGGCATCGATCTATCGAGTGGATCTGCGGTCCAACGACATTTCGTTGTGGCGGCAACCCGATGTGGCCTTCGACGTCGATGACTTCGTGACCGAACAGTTGTTCTGCACCAGCAAGGATGGGACCAAGATCCCGATCATTGTGACGCGCAAAAAAGACACCAAGCTGGACGGAACCAGCCCGACGATGTTGTACGGCTACGGTGGATTCAACATCTCGATCACGCCCGCGTTTTCACCCGCGACTGCTGGCTGGGTCGACAGCGGCGGGATCTATGCGGTGGTCAACCTTCGCGGGGGTGGCGAGTACGGTCGTCAGTGGCACGAAGACGGCATGCGGCTAAAGAAACAAAACGTGTTCGACGATTGCATTGCCGCGGCGGAGCATTTGATTGACAAGGGCTACACCACCGCGTCCCGGTTGGCGCTTTCGGGCCGCAGCAACGGGGGGCTACTGGTCGGCGCAGTCGTGACGCAGCGTCCCGATCTGTTCGGTGCGTGTTTACCGCAAGTCGGCGTGATGGACATGCTGCGTTACCACAAGTTCACGATCGGTTGGGCGTGGGCGACGGAGTATGGCAGCAGCGACGAAGAGGATCAGATTGACAACTTGCTTTCGTATTCGCCGCTGCACAACATCAAGCCCGGTGTGTGTTACCCAGCGACCCTGGTCACCACGGCGGATCGCGATGACCGTGTCGTGCCAGGGCACAGCTTCAAGTTCGCCGCGGCGCTACAGGCGGCACAGTCCAAAGCCAGTTCATGCGATCGACCAACCTTGATTCGCATCGAAACACGTGCCGGCCATGGCGCCGGTACCCCGGTCAGCAAGCAGATCGAAGAGTACGCCGACAAATGGGCGTTCTTGCTGGAGAATCTGCGCTAGTGACCCGACTGGTAAGCTATTGAGCAGGCACTTCACCGGCGCCGCCATCGAAACCGATGGCGGCGGACCTTTTTTTCCGTTTCGAACGTCACCTTTGACCAAAGCCTGATGCTGCAAGAACCCACCCCATCGCCTTACGACCTGCGGTTCCGATTACTGGGGTTCCCCGTCCGAATCGCATGGGGATTTTGGGTGATGGCGGTGGTGTTTGGCTATTCGTGGGTGCAGAGTCTGGATGGCATGCTGCGGGAACTAAGCCCCGGCATCATTCCCCTGTTGGTGTTGTGGTCGATCTGTGTGTTCGTATCGATCTTGATCCACGAACTTGGCCACGCGTTGGCGTTTCGGCAGAACGGTATCGAGTCATCGGTGGTGCTGTATCACTTCGGTGGTCTGGCGATCCCACGCAGTGGTCGTTCGTTTGGCAGTTTGCGTTTGAAAGATGATCTGTGGATCTCGCTAGCGGGTCCACTGGCGCAGTTGTTCTCTGCGGTCGTCGTGATCGTGTTGGTGAAGTTGTCCGGTTATCGATTGGACCAGTTCGATACGCTGTATCGGATGCCCGAGTGGTTGCAGCAGACCATTCATGCCGATGACGGCGCCGTGATGATTTCCGACTCCGTTGGGCTCTACGCGATGGTCGATTTCTATTTATTTCCAAGTATTTTTTGGGCCATTTTGAACCTGATTCCAGTGCTTCCTTTGGACGGCGGACGAATCGCAAGTTCGTTGGTTCAGATGCGCGGCGGCAGCATCGAAACAGCGCTTTGGATCAGCGTGATCGCAGCTGGATTGGCGGCGCTGTACGGCTTCAGCGCAGGCCAACAGTACATGGGGTTGCTGTTCATTGCGCTGGGCGTGATGAGTTATCAACAGTTGCAATCAGCGGGTGGTGGAAGCTACTGAATGCGAAACGAACTTAGAAAACACGTTGTTTCTGCGCGCTGGACTGTTTCAACGCTTCGCGCAAGCGCTTGCATTGCACTCGGTGATCATCGACACGTTCGCGTTGATCGTCGACACGATACCGATTGGTTACGTAGCGCAGCGCGGTGGAACGATCGGTCGATCAAGCGCCTACCGAAGTGCATCACGACATGACCTTGTTCGTGTGGCGCAGTGAACACAATCGAGGTCGATACGGTGACCAAACGAAGGCCTCCGTTACCAAGAAAAAAATCTAGTGCAACATCTTTTTCACAAAAAAGATGTTGCGGAATTTGGAGAAGCGCGTAAAGTTACGCGCAGTTTTTAACGGTTGAATTGAGAAGCCAGGAACGGTGTTGGACACCAAGGCTTCGATGTTCGATCACACCTAACGATTGACGGGCCGTGGCCGGTGACTTCAACGACTGTTGTTGAAGTCTCGAGGACTCGTCAACGTTTCCTTTCTCAGCGGAGGAAAGACGTGGCCAAGAAGAAAGCAACGACGAAAAGGGCGACAAAGAAGAAGGCTGTAAAGCGTTCGACTAAGAAGGCCGTCAAGAAGGCAACTAAGAAGAAAGCAACCAAGAAAAAGGTCGCTAAGAAGAAGGCAACCACCAAGAAGGTAGCCAAGAAGAAAGTCGCCAAGAAGAAAGCAACCAAAAAGAAAGCGACTAAGAAGAAAGCGGCCAAGAAGAAAGTAACGAAGAAGAAAGCCGCTAAAAAGCGTCGCTAAAACCGCACGACTGTTTGGCTGATGCCAAATGGAACGCAACCAAAGCCGTGCCGAGGATCTTTCCTCGGTGCGGCTTTTTCTTTGCGCCCTCCCCCCTGTGTCGTTCGGACGCGTGTGGGCTCGTTCGGACGCGCGGTCTCGTTCGGCACGCGCGTGGGCTCGTTCGGCACTTGGGCTGGTTTTACACCCCGCCCCGCCATCGACGTGGTTCCGCTTTGCAACCAGACGAGTCGGTTGCCACCGCCGTGGCTTGCTTGGCAAGCCTGAACGAGGGTGCGGATCACCGCACCTACAGTGTTGGCAGGCTGGCTTTGGGGGGTGCCGCAGCGGCTTTCGCAGCCAGGGTTCGGACCACCGACTTGGCGATCGCGTCCAAGGGAGCACGAGCCTTTTCGTTGTGCTCGATCACGTCGGCCAGTTGACCCGCATCGCCGGCTTCGCGCAGGGTGATGTCGATCGGTAGTTTGCCCAAGAACGCCACGTCGAGTTCTTCCGCTTTGTCGCGGGCACCACCGCTGCCGAAGATGTCGTACGTCTTGCCGCAATCCGGGCACATGAACCCGCTCATGTTTTCGACCATGCCCAGGATCGGAATGTTCACTTTGCGGAACATGCTGATCGCTTTGACCGCGTCCAACAACGCGACTTCCTGTGGCGTGCAAACGACGACGGATCCGGCTAGCGGGATCGCTTGGGAAAGTGTCAGTGCGACGTCGCCTGTGCCCGGTGGCATGTCGATGATCAGATAGTCCAGGTCGCCCCAGTCCGTTTCGCCTAGGAACTGGTTGATCGAACCGTGCAACATCGGCCCACGCCAGATCACGGCTTGGTCAGGTTCGATCAGAAAGCCCATCGACATCACGGGCATGTCGCCCAGCCGAATCGGTTCGATGCGTTTGGATTCTGTGATCGCTGGCCGACCGGTCAGACCAAGCAGGTGTGGGATACTGGGGCCGTAGACATCGGCGTCCATCAATCCGACTTTGGAACCGAGCCGGCGAAGCGTCAGCGCCAAACTGGCCGCGACGGTGCTCTTTCCCACCCCGCCCTTGCCGCTGCCGACCGCGATGACGCTTTTGACTCGCAGCGCACTCTGTCCGACGCGTACCGGAGCACGATCGTGATGAACGATGTTGATGGTGACGTCCGTACCCGGCGCGGCGGCCACGATCTTGGACTTCAGCGTTTCAGCGACTTCCTCGGCGATCGGTGCCGAGTGCGAAGTCAACCCAAGCGTGATCGTGGTGGACGTCCCGTCCACTTGGACGTCTCGGATTTGGTCCGTGGATCCAATCGGTCGGCCCGTTTCTGGATCCGGATGGCTTTCGATGGCGGCGCGGACGGTTTCGACGGAAAGATTGCTCATGACCGGGACTGGGTTGCGAGGGGAAGGCATGCAAAACGCTTTGCGTCAGTCTAGGTGCTTCAGCGAATCTGCGAAGTAGCCTTGGATCAATCGTTGCCAGCGCGGCAGTTCCTCGACGTGCCGCATCATCACCGACACCCTCAACTCGGAAAGCACGGTCCGTTGCGGTGCCGAGAGGTCCGTCACCGCAGCGATCTGAAGCACGTGGGGGCTGGCAATCGATACAGCCCGTATTCGGTCCACTCGATCGACCAGATCGTCGGATTGGATTGACCACACAATGACCGCCTGACGGTGACCGCTGATCGCGGCGGTGATCCGGTCCGGCATGACCGGAATGATCGAAGCGGAAAGTGGGGGGGGCATCATGGCGGGAACGAATCGACGCGATGCGGTCAGCCAACGTGACCCCGATTCGCATACCAACCAGGGCCGCAGCTGGCTGCGCTGGACAGGCAATTCGATCATGACTTTGGCGGTCTCTTTCCAGGCGACTTTGCGGTTGACGTGTCGGAGGACCGTTCCGGGGACGATCTGACCTTCGAACTCTGGTCACCGGCCGATCGCTGCTCGGCTTCGTCCAGTTTTCGCAACAATCGTGATCGGCTGATGCCCAGCCGCCGCGATGCTTCGGCGCGATTGCCATCGGCCGCGTCCACCGCTTCGTTGATCAACCGCATCTCGTATCGAAAGACCGCGTCGTCCAACGACACGGCGGTCGACTTGGCCACCGCCGAGGCACCACCGGGACGGTACGAACGAATCGCCAACGGAAGATGTTCGGGCGCGATGGACGAACCAGTGGTGGCGCGAACGGCGTGCCGGATCGCGGCGTCCAGTTCGTCAAAGTTGCCTGGCCAAGGATAGATCACCAACGCGTCGAGCGCCGCGCGGCTGATCCGTTCGGCACTTCCGTCGCCAGCGGCACGGCGATTGTCCAACAGCGCGGTCGCCAACAACGGGATGTCATCGACACGGTCCGATAGAGGTTCCATCGGTACCGATAAGGAACTTAGGATTTCGATCAGGGCGTCGCACAGCCCGCGTTGGTGCGACGCATCGATGGCCAACGGATCGATCGATATCGGATCATGATCGTCGGGCAGTGTCGCTGGCCGGACACCACACAGCGCCAATAGACGCAGTCGTCCGCCGTAGGTTGAATGCAGATCGGACAAACGCAACTGGGCGTCCAGTGGCATTTCGTCCAGATGGCGGACCAGCGCGGTCGAGACCGCCGATGACGAATCCGACAAGCGGTCGATCAACGGCATCAAGGTGGCATCCAACAGTTCCGGATCCATCAATGATCCATCGACGGTCACGATCGGTTCACCCGGCGCGGCTAGTTGGTGGATTCGTGTCGCGATCAGCTCGGACGCGCAGCCCGGGGGGCCAAAGAAACCGATGTCGGTGCGAGTCGCAGCGGCCACCTGCAGTCGTCGCCGCAAGCGCTTGGCGGATTTGGATACACCGGCTGTGGCGATCGTCGTCAGCGATGCGTGGTGTTTCCGCCAACGGTCCAGCCGTTGCCGAAGTTCGACCGCGTCTTTCCATTCGCCATCGGTACCTCGGTCGTCAAACGAACCGGCGACAGCGATCGTGATCGCATCCTTGCCATGCCCGATGCGGACGAAGCGAACTTCGATCGGATCACGGCGTGGGGTACCATCGATCGCTGGGATCTGAACCCGCAGCGAAGCGGTGCCACGTTGGGCAAGCCCAGGTGGCGGCGACAACGACGCAGCGATCCGGTCCAGTGGGTCGTCGGATACGGTCGCACCGGCGACACAGCGACGGCCCACCATCGGTTGGACATCGCGGTCCAACCAAGTCGCAACACCGGCGGATAGGTACACCAGATTTCCGTCGGCACCGATGACCCACACCGGCGCGTCGAGTGAATCGAGCAATCGACCGAAGATGCGAATTTTGGTGCCGGTATTCATGGTTCCCTGGGTGTATCAGTCGTCCGAAAACCCGCGGCCAGTGAAAACCGTCAGGTCCTAGAACACGTCCAGGATAAACTGATGTCCGCTGTGGTACCGGCGGCTGCTGGGATAGAAGTTGTGCCACTTCTTGTTGTAGACCGGGATCCGCATCTCTTGCGGATAGCGGTGATACATATCATCGCTGCTACGAAAATACTCTTGCCCATAGAAGTTTTGGGGATAGTAAACGTAGGGATAGTGATAAAAGCGGTTCCAGTCGCGTGTATCGGCCTGGCCACCCCAGTTTTGGCCGTAGGCTCGTTGATCGGCCGAGGCGATATCGGATGTGGCCAGGTAGCTTCCAAGAAGCGCGGTGGCGATCAATAGATGACGAAGCATCAGGGTGTCCCCCCTCGAGACGTGTGGCGCGGTGTGCGTCACGGTAGTTAGCGTTGGGCGGAAAATAAGTGTCTGACCCGTTTTGCCGGGATCGATCCCTATCTAGCGCGTTTTTAAACCTGATTGCCCGTCGATGCCCAAGACCATCGGACGACCAAAACCCGGTGTACCGTCACTATCGGCATGTTCGATAGGAACGGTTGAGCCGTTCAGGGTCGGATTTTGGTTAGAACCGGATGTTTTGGGTCGTCGCAGACTGTTTCGCCGCGATCCGCGGACCCCGTGACGACCCAAAAAGCTGGCCCAATCCAAAAAACTGGGCCGAACAAGTCGACCTGACAACTTCAGACTTCTCAATCTGCTCCATTGGCACCTATGATTAGGGCGTTGGTGGTTTCCCGCCGCCTTGCATTTGACGATTCAATTTTTTGGTGCCTGGATGTTTGATTCGCTTTGCCGCACGGTCCTGAACCCTTCGTCGGCTTCGACCGGTCGGTTGGTGCGTGTTGCCGCTGTCACGACACTTGCCGTCATGATCTTGGTTGGGCCCGCGGCCACCCGCTCGCAGGCCTGCCCGTTCTGTAACGCGGTCTCGCAGACGCTGCGGCAAGAAATGGCGGCCATGGATGCCGTGGTCATCGCGACCGCCACCCAAAGTGATTTGACGCGGAACAAAGACACCGGCGAAATTTCGATGAAAGTCGACGTCGTGCTCAAAGGTGACCAACACGTTACCGCCGGCAGCGAAGTCAAAGCGATCTATTACGGCGAAGTCAGCATCGGTCGCCGATTCATGCTTTCCGGCGTCGATCCCCCCGATATGCAGTGGTCCTGCTTGCCGATCAACGAACGCTCGGAAGAGTACGTCAAACAGGTCGCGAAGATGGACGAAGCGACCCCGATCGATCGCCTGCGGTTCTATTACAAGTTTCTGCAGGACGACGAGTCCATGCTGGCTCGCGATTCCTACGACGAATTCGCGGTCACGCCCTACCCCGTGGTCAAGGCTCTGGCACCAGAAATGGACCACGCCCAATTGGTCCAGTGGATCACCGATCCCGATACGTCGACCGATCGCAAACGTCTGTTCCTGACCATGCTGGGCGCCTGTGGGGACGAAAAGGACCTGCCGATGCTAGAGGGAATGCTGCGGAGCACTCAAAAGAGCACTCGTGGCGGGCTGGATGCGTTGGTCGCTTGCTACCTGACCTTGGGTGGTGAAAGCGGTTTGCCGCTGGTCAACGAATTGTTCCTGAACAACAAAGACGCTCCCTACGCCGATACCTACGCCGCGATCATGGCGATTCGCTTTCACGGCACCGAAGGCGACGTGATCCCGCGAAGTGCGCTGGTCGAATCGCTGCATCACGTGCTGGACCGGAAAGATCTGGCCGATCTGGTCATCCCCGACCTGGCTCGTTGGGACGATTGGACTCAGATCGATCGATTGGCACAATTGTTCACCGATGCCGACCCGGACAACAATTGGGTACGAGTTCCTGTGGTGAACTACCTGCGTGCCTGCCCGCTTCCGAAGGCTCAGGAAGCACTGGAAAAGCTGGAAAAGATTGATCCTCAAAGCGTCAAACGAGCCAACACGTTCTTTTCGATCCCCGTTCCGGCTCGTGACACGACGGGAGACGGCACCTCGGTCGTCCAGCCTTCGGATCACGCCTTCGCATCCACATCGCTTGGTTTGCAGTCAGATCGATTGTCCGCCCCCGATTTACTGGCAGCCCACAACCGTCCTCGGATCGGCCAACCGTTGGCCCAACGGGTCTCGGTTTCGCGGGTCTCGGTTTCGTCGGCCCCGCTTTCATCGAGCCGGCTTTCTGTCGTCGCACCGGTCGCCACCATGGCACCGGTCGCCGCGGTAATGAACCCTTGGCGATTCGCTTCCGTACTGTTGATGGCGGTCGCCACGGTGGTGATCGCCCAGTTTCTGTTGCTATCCGGCGGTGCCCCGTCACACAGCCAACAGGACGCTTAGGACGGCTTTTGCACTGGGTTGGATCAACCGGGCGAGCCGAGGGGGGTGGCGGAAGTCAAACAGACTTATGCATCTAACCCTTTCCCGATCAGACTCTTGAAGGGTTTCGGAATCCTAAAAGAATACGATTCAGACACTCGTTGTGGGCCCGAAGGTCAAACCAGAAATGTCGGCTGAGATTCAAATGTCGTCGGTGGTCGATCAGACCTCGTCGTATCCCTATCGAGCGGTCAGTCGATCGGCGATCGTTTCGATCATTTTGTTCGTGATGGCCCTGCCCGGACTGCTGTCCGCCTTTGTTCCAATGCTGGGACTCAGCGTGATCGGCATCGGCGCGGCGCTGGTTTCATTGCGGTCGATCAGCCGGTTCCCGGATGAATTCGGCGGCAAGGGATTGGCGGTTGCCGGCCTGTCACTGAACCTGGTGCTGCTATTGGGCGGCATCTCGATGCACACCTACATCTACCTGACCGAAGTGCCAGATGGATACACACGTGTTCAGTTTTATGACCTGCAACAGGCCGATGGCGGTCCGGATCAGCCAACCGAAGCGGCCACCACGATCCACGGCCAGGACATTTTCCTGAAGGGTTACATTCACCCGTCATCCGGCAGCGGCTTGTTGAAACACTTCATTTTGGTACCCGACCTGGGGACCTGTTGCTTTGGGGGGCAGCCCAAAAGCAGCGATATGATCGAGATCACCTTGAGTGGTGGCCAGACGACAAAAGCCGGCCTGACGAAGAAAAAGCTGGCCGGCAAGTTCTTGGTGACCCCAGCACCGCAGCAGGTCACGGATTTCGACAACAACATCTTCTACCGCATGAAAGTCGATCAGGTCCGCTAAGGGCCGGCCAGAGGCATGGGATTGATCGTTTTACCGCTCGGGCATCGCCCAGCGCGTTTCTCCGCTTTGCCCGGCTCGATTCTCAACGGCCTGCTTAGTCTTCTTGCTTGGGGCCCAGGATTTCGCGGATCCGTAAACCGAACTTGTCGCCGATCTTGATCGTTTCGCCCGTAGCGATGGGGGTCCCACCGGCCTCGAGCGTCAACGGTTCGTCGCAGTGGGCGTCGAATGTCAGCATCGAACCGGGCACCAGATCAACGATTCGCTGCAGCGGCACCATTTTTCGGGCCAGCGTGACGTTGACCGGTGTCTTGATCGACAGCACCGATTTGGAATATTTGCTCTGCAAGTCAGCCATCGGTTCAGAAAGCCATGCCGTGATTGGGAAGGATCAAGATACGAAAGCCTACGTCCATTTGTCGGTCGCGTTGGTCCCCCAGGGGACATCCAACCACGCCGATGTTCCGGGCATCTGCCCGAAGTACCGAGATCGGGTACCAAGATTCAGACAAATCCAGCGAACATGGACTGTCATCCGACGTGTCTTGGTGCCGTCGACTGATCGCTAGCGTCGCCCCATTGCTGCGTTTTGCTAGGTCCGGAACAAGGCGTCTGTAAGGTGTATCGGTCTGGCTGACCGCCAAAGATTGCCCAGAGTGTGCTTAGAATCGCCAAAAAGCGGCTCAGGAACGCTAAATTTTGCCAGTTTCCCCCCATTAGGGGGTGTGGGTGGCTGATTACCGTAGATACATTGGTCCGCATCGGAGTGATGCGTTCTTGGCAGCAAGCCAATCGCGTCCCCCGATTTCGGCGTTTACCAAACCACTGATCTTTGAAATAGAAAGCTGCGAGATGTGCTTACTGGCTGTTCAGTACCGATTGGTCCCCGAAAGTCCGATTTTGGTAGCAGCAAACCGTGAAGAGTACATCGATAGGCCGAGTTTATCGCCATCGATTCAATCTGGTAAACCACGGGTGCTATGCGGAGTCGACCAAAAAGCGGGTGGCACCTGGCTAGGGGTCAACCAAAACGGCTTGTTTGTCGGGCTTTGCAATCGTGCGACCACGATGCCGCTGTTCGGTCAACGTTCGCGAGGTCTGCTAGCTTTAGACCTGCTGCGTTGCGGATCGGCAAGCCGTGCATTGGAAAAGGCCGAAACCGAGTTCGCAAAGATCCGTTACGAAGGCTGTAACATCATCATCGCGGACGCCAAGAACGGTTACGCGATCCACGCTGACGAGCGTCAGGATGTGGTCGAACTGAAAGACGGTTTGAACATCATCGGATCGCGAAACCTGAATGATCCCGAAGATCAACGGGTCCAGATGGCTCGCCGCCTGCTGACGCTTCAAACGTTGGATTCGCCGGTCAAGTTCCTGGCGGTCGCTAGCAAAGTGTTCGCTCGTGCCCCTGTCGGTCCAGGCCGCCCCAGCATGGTCGTCCGCAACGGCGACTACGCGACGGTCAGCAGCACGTTGATCGCGCTGGGTGTGAAACCCCGGGACGCGATCTATCAGTTCTCCAACGGTGCTCCTGACGAATCGAAGTACGAAGATTTCTCGCCCATGTTGCGAGACATCCTTAGCCGCGGACTTCGCGAAGCTCGTACCAAGGCCAAGGCATCCAGCTAGTCGCCAAAGTCAGTAAACGCTAACTTCTTTTGACGATGGATCGGGTGTACCCCGGTTCATCGTTTTTTTGTTGGCTCCGTCCATGTTTCAACCTGTCCAATAGATGATTGTTTGCCGATGACCGAAAAGTATCTCAGCACGCTCGACGGTTCCCGATGTTTGATCACCGGTGGTGCAGGTTTCATTGGATCGCACCTGATCGATTCGCTGCGGTCGCAGGGATCGTTTGTGCGGGTGTTGGACAACTACAGCACCGGATACGCGCACAACCTGGATCACGTGCGTGACGACCCCATGGTGGAGATTGTCGAAGGCGATGCATCGGACGCTTCGGCAGTCAAGAAATGTGTCGACGGGATCGATGTGATTTTTCACCACGCCGCCATGGCCAGCGTCCCACGCAGCATGCGGGAACCGGCGGTGTGCCACGCATGGACGACGACCAGCACCGTGGAATTGCTGCGGGCGGCGACAGATGCAAAGGTCCGCCGGCTGGTGCTTGCATCGACCAGTGCGGCCTACGGTGATTCGGCGTTCGTTTCCAAACGAGAAACCGATCCGATCGCGCCGCTGTCGCCCTACGCAGCATCCAAGTTGGCGTCCGAGGCGTATTGCAAAGCGTTCCAAAGCAGTTTTGATATCGAAACGGTGATCCTGCGTTATTTCAACGTCTTCGGACCACGCCAGGATCCGCAAAGCGAGTACAGCGCGGTCATTCCAAGGTTCGTTTCGATGATCCTGTCGGGCAAACAGCCGACGATCTATGGCAACGGGCTTCAGTCACGCGACTTTGTCTATGTCACCGACGTGGCCAAGGCAAACCTATTGGCGGCGACGGTTCCCGATGCGGCCGGAGGTACCTTCAACGTGGCTCGCGGGGAACGCACGACATTACTGGAATTGCTGACCACGCTAAGCCAGTTGCTTGGTGAAACCATCGAACCGATTCATGAACCGCCCCGCGCCGGCGACGTCCGGGACTCGCTAGCCGATGTCTCGCAGGCCCGCAATCGTTTGCATTTTGAACCCGATGTTTCGATGAGCCAGGGTCTGGCCAACAGCATCGATTACTACCGCAAGATGGCTAGCTAAGCAGACAGCAATGATGGCCTAGAAAACCATCACCCGTGTGGGCCAACGCTGTGAAGCATTTCGTAGCGGAAGTCGTCAAGACTTTCGGTGATCTCCCATCCGAGGCCGAAACTCTTGACGAGTTCCGCTACGAAAAAACGCCCCAAGCATAGTGAATAAACGCTTCACAGCGTTGCCCTAGGCGGCTAATCAACCGAAAGTCACCTAGCTGCCTGCTTATTTCGACTTGTGTGCTTTGGTGTGGCGCCGGGAAGAAAGTTCGAGTTTAAGTTCGAGTTCGAGTTTAAGTTTTTGAACTCTTAATCAGGTGATGCGCGGCATTCATTGGCGAAGCATCTTTGCGACTGCCCGCAGCACCATCGACGGATCGATTTCGGCGGCCGCAAACTGGAACGTGGTCACCACCTGACTGTCTTGGGCGACCACGATCGTCACGTCGTCTTGATCGTCAATGCGATATCCAATCGGACCGTGTTGCAAGTCTTCGGCCACCACGATCGGGACCAACTTGGCCTGCGACTGGTCCAAAAACTGGTCCGCTGCCGATCGGGTTTCGGTGGCGTTGTCACCCAGGAAGGTCACCAGCCCTCGCAGCCGAGACGATTCATTGGACTCGATCGCGGCATCTAGCTTTCGGACCAATTCCACCGCCTTGGGCCCGGTCTTTCGTGCAAAGACCAACACCATCGGGCTGGACCCATAGCGGCATCGGTAGCACAGGTCAGCGCCCGGTTCGACTCCGTCATCCAACGCGCCGCCGACCTTCAAGACGCGAAACGCACCGATCGGGTCACCCGTCTTTAGCCCGGTCGGGGGAACGCTTTCGATTGCGTGGGCGACCGGCGTGGTCAGTGATCCGGTGATGAACCAGACCGCACTGACCCATAGACAGGTCATCGAAATGGATGGACGTTGCATGGCCGACATCTCCGAACGAAGAAAGACAGGCGTCTGCGATGGCTAGAAAAGCCGAGCCATCGAAGTTGAATTTGAAAAGCTTTGAAAAGTGACTCTTACGAATGTCCCTCGATTGCCGGGATCCGCCGTGGTCATTGCCGCCTATGATCTGGCCAAAGGAATGCCTTCGAAACCCCTGCTAGGGGTGATCCGATCGCGAAAACCTGCATTTTCCTGATCAGGACGGGGACGGACGTTCAGTCTTGGGCTTCGATTTCGTCGCCACCAATGAAACCATCCCCATTGTGGTCAAAGTTGGCAAACTGTTTGGGGGTCCCCAGGAACTCGACGGGCGAAATGTCGCCATCCTGGTTGGCATCCATGGCGGATGCCCATCGAGGCCGTTGGTCCTGGTCTTCGGTCACCACTGGCCGGGACATCGAAAAGGTTTGATCGTCCAGTGCGGGATCGCCGCGGCCCAGTCGAATCCAAATCGTATCGGGCAGGTCGTCGATGGTGGTCACCGATTCCAACCGGTCGGCAGCGGCAGATTGTTCACGCTGGGAAATGGATCGATCATTGTTGGTATCCAGCCATGCGAAGACAACGTCCGACACCTCCGCCGCCCTTCCTCGGATCTGCCATCGCCAAATGGAATCGCCCACCGCTTGGGCGGACGCAACCGTTTCAATCACAACCCGAATTCGATCATCGGCGTACATCAAAGATCGCGTTCCACCGCTGGGCGAATCCCCGTGGATAGTCGCCGCAGATTCCATCGGTCGTCCGGATAGAATTTGGTGGATCTCGGGTGCATCGAGTCGTGTTCCGGTGTTCTCCTCCGATGTCGACGCGTCCCACTGAATCGCTAGCCGAAGATCGGCTGGCACTTCAAGCAGCCCCTCGGCCTCTTGCGTGGATACCGATTGGTTTTGATCCTGGTCCAAAACATCCTTTAGATTTCGCTGGATATGAAAGACCAGCGTTGGATCGTCACGCTGCAGAACGTAGGCGACCGTTGACCAATCGATGTAACCATCCAGATCCATAGCAACATCACCACGGCGATGGGTCCGCCGGCGGTCCCACGCTTGATCGGTCGCACCAGCGGACATTGGTCTGGCTTCATCGATGCTGATTTTGCTGTCGCCATTGCGATCCAGTCGCGTGGCGATCACCTGTCCCGATGCCACGCGTTCCCGATCATCCAAGCGACCGTTTCCATCGGCATCGATCACTTGCCACAATGTGGAATCATCGCGATTGGCATGTCGAAACGAACGAGTCCCCAGCACACGAAAGGCCGATGCGAAATTGGATGCTTGAAACAAAAACCGTGTCGCTTCGTCCACTTCGACCATTCGGTTTCGATTGCGGTCATAAAGGCGATGCACGTTGTCCAGGTTGGCTACCGATCGCACGACGGCGTCCCCAAACAACATCGGCTGCGACTGGACATGGTCCGCCAGCGATTTCCAGCTCGTTGGATCACCTGTACCGGCAGCCGCGTCTTCCAGCACGCTGACGACCCACTGGTTCATCGCGTCATCGATGGGGTGATCGTTGATTCGCAGATCCAAATCGATGATCAACGGTCCCAAGGTGGTCGGAACCCAAACGCGATGCCAGTCGATATCGGCAAGCGGATCGCTGGGTTCGACGGCAACCATCGAATCCGAACCCGGCAGCAATGGATCCTGCGGTTGGCTACCGGATAGCAAAGCGGCTTGCTCGGCCATGTCCCGGTCGCCTGTGTCTCGGTCGCCTGTGTCTCGGTCGCCTGTGTCCCGGTCGCCTGTGTCCCGGTCGCCTGTGTCCACCAGCGCCGCCATCTTGGCGGGCGGATCCGTCGCCTGCGGGTCCCCCACATCGGACATCGCGGCAGCGTGTTCTTGCTGAACATCGCCTGGCGGATCTTGGGTGGCGCCGGCGGGTTCGTTCAGCTGGTCCCCATTGGGTTGGCCGCTGGATACTTGGCCACTGGATACCTCGTCACTGGATACTTGGGCATTGGGCGGGACATCGGTTCGGCGACATCCCGTCGGCACCACGACGATGCAAAAACTAGCGACCAGCATCGCCGCCATTCTTCGCTGTCGTCGTATCCGCGATGGGGCCAACGCGATCGAAACCGGATCAGATCGTGACATCACGACTGCAAAACCTCGTTCACGACGCGGCCGTCGGCGATTGCGATGGGACGACCTCCGCCTGCGATGTTTTCGGTTTCCGGAGCCACGTCTAATGCTGTGCACAGCGTCGAAAGCAGATCGCGTTGATCGATTTTGCCGTCCGTCACCTCGTTGCCATCGTCGCTAGTGGATCCGTAGGTTTGTCCGCCGGCCACGTTGCCGCCGGCCAGCACGCAGGTGAACGCTTGGGGGAAATGGTCGCGACCACCGGCGGCGTTGACCACGGGTGTACGGCCAAATTCACCGGCCCACAGAATCGTCGTCCGCTGCAGCAGTCCGCGGTCATCCAGATCTTCCATCAACGATGCCCAGCCGTCGTCCAGTTGTCGGCTTAGGTTGGCGACCTGAGCAAAGTTATCGGCGTGGGTATCCCATCCGACGCCACTGCCTAAGGTGACTTCGACCAATGGTGCGCCGCGTTCGATCAATCGGCGAGCCATCAGACAGCCCTGGCCAAAAGTACCCGAACCATACCGCTGGCGTGTTGCATCGGCTTCGGCCGACAAGTCGAATGCATCTTTGACGCTGCTGTTCATCATGTCGATCGCAGCGTGATAGACGGTGTTGTGCGCATCGACATTGGCGGTGGATCGTGAACGCAGGAAGTCCGACTGCATGGATTCCCACAGCGCCATTCTCGCTTGATGGCGGTCTTCCGAAAGGTGGGCTGCCCGATTCAGAAAGTCGACTTTCAATTCTGCGAAGCCGCGTGCCGGATCGTTCCCACCCACCGCTTCGACCGTGGTCGCGGCATGCTTCGGACCCAGAAAGCCGGGCCGAATCGATGGCCGACTTAACGGGCTAGGTGCGATCGTGACGTAGCCCGGCAGCGTCTTGTCCGTCTGCATCGGATGGTTGTCGGCGAGCGCCTTGGACAACGAACATCCGATGGCGGGATAGTCCACCGCGGATCCGGCGATGAACCCCGTTCGCATCAGCGTGGCACCGCGCAGGTGATCGCCTTCCTTGGTGCTGACGCCCCGCAGGATCGCCATCGACCCGGCCTGTTTAGCCAGCCGCGGCAGGTGTTCGCTGAATCGGATTCCTGGCACACTGGTCGACACCTCTTGGATGGTGCCGCCGTTGCCATGTTTGGGTTTCATGTCAAAGGTGTCGATCTGACTCGGCCCGCCTGACATCCACAGCAGCACGCAGTGCCGCCCCTGGCGGGTCAGCGATTCGGTCGCCGCTGATAGACTGGGCAGCCAACCGCTGGTTGATCCACCGCCCAGGCTGGCGCTGATGATCGAACCGCCACCAACCGTGGCCCTGCACATCCATGATCGTCGCGACATCGCGGGGGTCTTAGGAAACATGATTCGCTCCGCGGGAGAATAGGGAATAGCAAGGTAGCGAAACTGGCCAACGGTCTGTCGATCTCGTTAGCCGTTTAGGCCAGCGTTGTGAAGCATTTCGTAGCGGAAGTCGTCAAGACTTTCGGTGATCTCACATCCGAGGCCGAAAGTCTTGGCGACATTCGCGATGGTTGCTCAGGTCTTTTGTGGGACAAGCTACTAGGGACAAACGGCGCATTCGGCGGTGTTGATCAAAACCCACAGCAGGTCGCTGATGGCTTCACGGCGAGTGCTTTGGGATTCGGCGGTGGCTAGGTGGTCAGCGAAACGGATCGCTTCATCGTCGCTGGGCGGACGCGATAACGTTGCCAGAAACAGGGTTTCAATGATGGTGTCTTGATCGAAAAACGGTGCTTCGATGCCCGACAACAGTCCGCTGTGAATCGGGTTGGTCGCCATCGCGGTTTCCGTGCCGTTCAGCAACGCCAACACCTGGACCAAGCCGTGCGGATAATCCCGCGGCGATGCACCGGGTGCCCGCATGCGAGCCAGAAACTGGGCTTTGGCAGCGGATGCGGCGTTGAACTGATCCGCAGGTGACGCATCGTTGCGGTGGAAAACGTTGCGTTGCAGACTGTCATAGAACTGGACCCCCGATAGCGTTTTGACCTGCATCGCGGCAAAGGAATCATCCGGTGGCCGTTCGCCTTCGTCGACCTTGCTGGACAAACCGTAGGCATCGGTTTTGGCTAGCTGTGCGTACAACCAGCGAAGATCAAATTTGTGGGTCGTGAATTGGTCTGCCAACAGATCCAAAATTCTCGGGTGCGATGGTGTGTTGGCGGCGTCCATGGCATCGACCGGATCGACCAGCCCACGACCGAACAGGTCCGCCCAAACGCGGTTCACGGCGGCTCGTGCAAAGTACGGGTTGTCTCGCGATGCCAGCCAGATGGTCAGTTGTCGGCGGCGATGGTCGCCCGGGTCACGTTCCGGTGGCGATGTTGCGCCTGGATACCGTGGCAAGACGATCGTGTCGGTGTCGGGCAAGGTGACCTCGCCACCTGGTCGGTCCTCCAAAATCGGGGTGCGATTCATGCCGGATTCGGACGACTGAAGCTGAGAAAAGAACGCCGCGTAGCTCCAGAAATCTTGCTGAGTCCAACGATCAAATGGATGGTCGTGACATTGGGCGCACTGAATCTGAATGCCCAAGAAGATCCGTGATGTGGCCGCCGCCAACTTCTCGGGCTGTAACGAGTGCGATGTGTAAAAGATGGCCGGACCGGTGTCCCCTGCCCCGCCAGCGGTCAAGAAACGGCCCACCAGATGATCGTAAGGAACGTTGTCCAGAAACTGCAACCGCAACCATTGACTCAGCGACGCCACGTTGGCGTTTTGGATCGGATCGGTCAGAGAGTCCGCCGGCAGAATCGTTTCGGTCCAACGCGATGCCATATGAGCGGCATGTTCCGGAGACGCCAACAAGTGATCGACCAGCTTGTCACGTTTCTGGGGATCGTCGTCAGTGAGAAACTGGCGCACTTGCCACACCGGTGGGGCGACCCCGACCAAGTCGAACCATACCCGCCGATGAAACTCGGCATCGCTACTGGTGGGCGCCGCCGCAATCCCATCGCGTTGCCAAGATTCGGACAATATCTGATCGATGGCGGTCGATATCGAATCGGTCGAATCCGTAGCCTCGGTCCCCTTCGCTGCGCCCGAAACGAGCATCAGGACGCACCCTAGCAGCAAGCCGAAACCAAAACGGGCAAACATGATCTATCCCCAGGCAACAATCGGCGGAAACAAATAGGCCGCAGAATTGAGAACCATTCTATCCGATCCCCACCGGCCATTCCTAACCGAATCGGTAGAACGTTTCAGTCGCCGTTCGGAGTGCCGACGAAAGGCGGATTCCAACGCTCGCATCGATCGCAGCGAAGCATTTCGTAGCGGAAGTCGTCAAGACTTTCGGGGATCTCACATCCGAGGCCGAAACTCTTGACGAGTTCCGTTACGAAAAAACGCCCCAAGCATGGGGAATCAATGCTTCACAGCGTTGGCCCAAACGGCGAATAGGTTTCCTCGCCCAGTCGCTCCGCGATCACTTTCCCTGTTTCGCTGGCGATGACTATTGTTGGTAAATGGAAATCTTGTTTGAACTTCTCGGACAACTGGTTCTTGAAATCTTGGTGCAAGGCGTCTTCGAGCTTGGCGGCCGTGGCATCGTTGCCATTTTTCGCAAAGGATCGGCAACCAATGTTTGGTTGGCGATTGGCGGATATCTGTTGATGGGGGCGATTTCGGGTGCCATCACCGTGTGGGCGTTTCCGATGCACTTGCTCGCTTCGCCACGGATGCAGCTGCTGAATCTTGCCATCACCCCAATCTTGCTCGGCTTCATTTTCGAGGCGATGGGACGGTGGCGATCGAATCACGACAAACCTCGATATTCGGTGGATCGTTTTTCGTACGGGTTTACGTTTGCACTGACGATGGGGCTAATCCGTTTCTTCTTTGCAGCATAATGTGGCCGCACCGCCGCAGGTTTTGCCGCTCGCCTCGCCTCATATTCGCATCGCCCGTCCAACGAACCGTCGTGTCGAAGTCGTTGCATCTTCTTCCCCAATTCGTGTGACTGGTGTGATTCGTGGTCAAATCGATCGCGCTGGTTTGACCTCGAAGTAAACGAATCCAGCGAAGAGTCTGCGGGAACGGGGATTGGACCGACGCCGCGACGCCCCCTATGCTAGGGGCCTGCGAGATGGAGCACAGTGTTGTGCTTACGAAGTCGTAAAGGGAGAGAGACCTGATGATCTTGGCGCTCTATGGCTGTTGTTTCGCTTTGATGGTTCTGGTGGGTATCGTTGCGATTCCGTTGGACGTGCGGGAGCTGATCGTTGAAAACTGCAAGAACTCTCGAGGCCGCTTTCGCCGTCGGTATGTCGTCAAAGAAGCCGTTTCACTGGCACAATTTTACGGACAGGTTCTCCTCATCGCTGGGATCTTTGCGATGGTGCTGCTGTCCGGTCTGGTCATTTTGGATGGCTACATCAAGTTAGACATCATCGTCAGCGTGGCGGAGCAGGCGGACTGGGACTTGGTCCAGATGGAAGACAACCTTCGATCGTCACCGAACAACGTCGAACGCGAATTCCGAAAAGACCACATCGCTGAAGGTGGAACCAAAGAGTCCGCGCGCAGCACCATGCTGTTTCTGTGGACAGCGTTGCCTGTGATTCTGTTGCTTAGCTTCGTCGGTATGTTGACTGCCATGCGATTCTCTTCCGACGTGTTCGACCACGCCTTAAAGTCCCTGGCCAGCGACGAACTGGAAAGAAACCGCCGCCGCATCCGGCAACGATACCTGCGCGCATCGACGGCCTAAGCGTTTTTGCAAGCACGGCCATCCCAACGTTGATCGATCGCCGTTTGGTTGGCAAAAGACAGCCGTTTCGGTAACGTGATCAAGCAGGCTATGCCACTGACCTTTGGACGCTGGCATCAATCCCCCTGCACGGTGATCGTGTTCGATGGAGTGGAAGATGGACGTGGCGATACTGGGTGGTGGAATTGCCGGATTGGCGACCGCCATCTCGCTGAAGCAGATTGGGAAGACGGTTCGTGTGTACGAACGTCGGCGGTCCATGCATCACCTAGGCGCAGGGATCGTGTGCTGGCCCAATGCAACCTTTGTGCTATCGGAGCTGGGAGTTTTGGATCGACTTCGTTCGGTCGCCGGCGCCGTCACCGCGATGCGACGGATTTCGAAAACGGGGGACGAACTTGGAAGTCTTGACATCCGGCAACTGGATTCCGCGATGGGCTTCCCCAGCCTTTCCGTGCTGCGTCGAGACTTGATGCGAATCCTTGTCGGACGTGCTGATGAACTTGGGATCCCCATTCACTACGGGGCTGATGCCGCGATGATCGACGGCGTACAGGATGGCAACCGAGTGCATTTTTCCGATGGGACATCGACTCTTGCTGATCTAGTTGTGGGTGCCGACGGAAGAATGAACTCCGTCGCTCGTCGTTATGTGGTTGGCAACAACCAGCCCGTTTTTCAAGGCTTCGTCAATTGGATTGGTGTCTATCAGCGGGACTCGGCTTTTCAGCGATTGGAAATTTGTGACTATTGGGGACTGGGGGCACGGTTTGGGATCGTACCGGTTTCCGAAAGCACCGCGTATTGGGCTGGCGGTGTCGCCATCGCAGATGCGGATGGCGCTTGCGATTTGGACTCGATCGTTCAGCTGCGGCGGGCCTTTGATGGTTGGCCTGTACCCGTCGGCGAGATCGTTTCACAGGGGTCTGCTTCTGATACTCGGCGATTGATCCTGTACGACCATGACCCGCTGCCCCAATGGCACAAAGACAATGTGCTGTTGGTTGGGGATGCTGCCCACGCTGCGTTGCCAACATCGGGGCAAGGTGCTGGGCAGGCTTTGGAGGACGCGTGGGTGCTGGGCCGAGAATTAGCCGCGTTTCCCGGCGATCATGAAACCGCTATCGCAGCGTTCACACAAAAGCGCAGGGAGAAAACAGCGGGAATCACGTTGGCGGGGCGTAGATTGGCAGGGATCTTGTTCAATACCGATGAAACAGAATGTGCAGACCGCGACCAAAAGGCAACGCGAACGGACTATGCAGCGATGGTTGCGGGAATGGCGACCGGTTGGGGCGCTGGGCTTCCCATGGGCATCGAACATCGATTCGGCTAGTTTGCACCATCACCGGCGAAAGACTCTATAAATTTGGGTAGTGATGAATCCTGCGATCGCTGATCGAATCCGCCAAGTCATGTCTGCGCGTTCGCTGGGGACGGCCAGCGAAGTGCAATCGCTTTGGAGCGGCTACGGACAGATTCTGCGCGTTCCCCTGGTCGGGGCGGACGTCGCATCGGTGATCGTCAAGCACGTGGTCCCGCCGACCGACCAGGACCATCCGCGAGGATGGAATGGTGACCAATCCCATCAGCGAAAGCTGCGTTCGTATCAGGTGGAATCCTGTTGGTACCAAGATTGGAGCCCGCGCTGCGATGATGCGTGCCGGGTGCCGCACTGCTTTGCCGTCGAACGGACGGATGCCGGATTTCTGATCATCTTGGAAGACCTGGACGCCGCCGGATTGGATCGACGTTGGTCGGGACACGACCAGCGTTCGATTGAATTAGGGCTGACCTTTCTGGCCCACTTTCATGCTCGGTTTCTAGGCCAAACGCCCGTGGGACTTTGGCCCGTGGGCACCTACTGGCATCTGGAGACCCGGCCGGACGAATGGCAAGCGATGGTGGACAGCGGGCTAAAGCGACACGCTGCGTCGATCGATGCGAAACTTCGAAAGTGTCGTTTCCAGACGCTGGTCCACGGGGACGCCAAGGTCGCCAACTTTTGCTATTCAGCCGATGGCCACAGCGTTGCGGCGGTCGACTTTCAATATGTCGGTGGTGGCTGTGGGATGAAGGATGTGGCGTACTTCCTAGGCAGTTGCCTCGATGAAAGCGAATGCGAACGTCAGGAAGAAAGGCTGCTATCGCACTATTTCGAAACGCTGCGACGTTCGCTGCGGCCGACCGAATCGGCCGAATGGATCGACCAATTGGAATCCGAGTGGCGACAGATGTACCGGTTTGCTTGGGCGGATTTCACACGGTTCATGATGGGGTGGTGTCCGGGGCATCACAAACTGAACCGATACAGCCGCCGGATCGCCGACGAGGTCGTGGCAGCAATCGAATCAGTCTAAGCAAGCGATTGGGTTATAATCGGGGACATTGCGACAGATTGAATCGTCAATTGCCCTCTTACCCAACAACATGGATATTCATGCGAAAGTTTCATCTGCTGGTAGGCTTGCTACTGGTCGGCTGCCATAGCCTTGCCGCGTCCGCCGTCCAGACGGACTCGAGTCCATCCGATCCTAATCATGCGGGTTCGCAGCAGCCCAACGTCATCGTGATCATGGCCGACGATCTTGGGTTCGGTGACGTGTCTTGTTACGGAGCGACCGAGTTCGAGACGCCGAATATCGATCGGATGGCCGCCGAAGGCCAACGATTCACCAGCGGCTACTGTTCGGCATCGACGTGCACGCCGACACGCTATTCCTTTTTGACAGGGACCTACGCGTTTCGAAAAGACGGCACCGGCGTGGCGCCACCCAACAGCCCCGCGTTGATCCGACCCGGGACGCCCACGGTTGCATCGGTGTTGAAGGGGGCCGGATACAAGACGGCCGTGATTGGCAAATGGCACCTTGGTTTAGGCGACACCGAACCGGAGTGGAACGGTGATCTGAAACCGGGCCCACTGGAAATTGGTTTCGATCATTGTTTCTTGTTGCCAACGACCAACGATCGTGTGCCACAAGTCTTTGTCGAAGACCATCGGGTGTTGAACTTGGACCCTGCCGATCCGCTTTGGGTGGGCCGCAAAAAGCCATCGCCCGATCATCCCACCGGGATCACGCATCGCGACACGTTGTCGATGGATTGGTCCCACGGTCACAATCAGACCATCCACAACGGGATCAGCCGTATCGGTTTTTACACCGGTGGCCATGCCGCTCGATTCCGCGATCAGGATCTCAGCGACCACTGGGTCGATCAATCCAAGTCATGGATCAAAGCAAACCAGGATTCGCCCTTCTTTCTATTCTTTGCATCGCATGACGTGCATGTGCCACGCGTGGTGCATGAACGCTTTGTTGGCACTAGCGGATTGGGCCCACGCGGCGACGCCATCATCGAACTGGACTGGTGCGTCGGCCAACTGTTGGACACCTTGGATGAACTGAAATTGGCCGACAACACCTTGGTCGTTTTCTGCAGCGACAACGGTCCGGTACTGGATGACGGTTACAAAGATGATGCCATCGAAAAGATCGGCAAGCACAAGCCTGCCGGTCCCTATCGCGGCGGCAAGTACAGCGTTTTCGAAGGCGGCACCCGCACTCCGTTGATCACTCGTTGGCCCGGCAGAATTCCGGCCGGCGTCAGTGACGAAATGGTCTGCACGATCGACTTTTGCGCCAGCCTTGCGAAGTTGGCCGGTACCGAACTGCCCGCGGACGGTTGCTTGGACAGCTTTGATGTTTCCGACGCGTTTCTGGGTCGACCAGGAGCCAAGGGACGTGATTACTTGGTCCAACAAGATAACGGCAGCAAAGGGAATTATGGACTGCGAACGGCCAACTGGAAACTGTTGCGACACGATTCCAAACAGACCTACAACTCGGAACTGCGTCTGGTACGCGAGCCGATGGAACGTTTCCAACTTCACGACCTGTCGGTCGATCCAGGTGAACGCAACAACGTGATCGCTGAACACCCGGAACTGGCCGATAAGTTGAAAGCCAAATTGGCATCGGTGATCCAGGATGGACGAAGTCGACCGTAACTTCGCCGCTCGCCGAACCGAACGGGCCCGATACCAGCAGGTAGCGCCAGGGTTCGTTCAATGGATGAGCCGTTTGGGTGATAGCCCCGGTTCATGGGTGACGAAACCGAGGCTATCGGGCTGCTGATTTAGGCGAGCTTTCAACCGCAATGGTGAGCCGCTGGTCGTGAGGCCACGGGCAATTCCCGGCCGCTCACGCGATCACGGCTTGCTAAATCAGCACACCGCTATCGCTATGGGGAGTTGCTAGGTGCGTTTACCTATCGGTTCGCGTCCAAGAAGTGACCAACTTCGCTACCGGTCACGTTCATTGGCCGTGATCTGATAGCGAACATCAGCGCACAAAAAAAGCGGGCCCCGAGTTGGTACTTGGGGGCCCGCTTTGCTGGATGTTCCACTGAAACGTTGGTTGACTACTTCAGCGATTTGATGCGGATGTCTTTGAACTCGGCCCACATCGGTTTGCCGGCGTGCAATTGCAATCCGAACAGACCTTCCGAGAATCGCTTTTCAGGATGGTTATCGGTGAAGTCCAACAACAGCTTGCCGTTGAGGAAGTGTTGGATGTGGTTGCCTTTGGCACGAATCACGACATCATTCCAATCGTCGACCTTCATCAGCTTTTTGAAATCAGCTTGGCTCATCAGGTCATTTCGCAGGACCTTTTTGCCGTCTTCATTCCACTCGGCAACTTCGCCGACGATGCAGATGCGACCGCGGCTGCCACGTTCGTCGTAGATGAATCCAGGAACGTTGGGGTAGTCTTCTTCGTTGCGGCCTTCGTACTGATATCCCTTCAAGACCCAATCGTTCTTGACCTTTTCGGTGACGTGCTGGGACCGGTACATGATGCCTGAATTATTGACGGCATTGCAACGGAACGACAAACGGACTTCGAAGTCTTTGATCGGGTCTTTCCAGATCAGGAAGGTGTTGCCTTGAGCGACGTTTTCGGGAGTCGTTTCACCGTGGATGACGCCATCTTTGACGGACCACAGTCGGGAATCGCCGTTCCAGCCGTCCAGATTGGTGCCGTTGAAGATCACCGTCATGTCGTCGGTTTCGGCCGGAGCCGTAGTCACCAAATCTTCGGCGGTGGCGACAGTGCCAATCGACAACGCAGCCAGCAATGTCCAAGCAAAAACACGAACCATACAAAACTCTCCGAGGGGGGGGTGAATGCCGGAAATCGGCGGATGGGTATCGTCAAAACGTTCTGGAGTATGACTCAAGGCCGTTCCAGACTCAAACGGTAAGGTCGATCGATCACCGGATTCCGGCCATCCGAGCCATGCCAGGGGCCGCCAAATGGCATTTTCGTCACGGTGCAGATGAATCGAACTCAGGTTTCCAGCAGGGGGGCCTACAACCCCAGCACATCCTTGCCCTGGCGGAATACGACGTCGACCGGGATGCCTTTCTGGCTAAGCCGGTCCAAATCGGCTTGCAACTGGTCGCTGATGACGCCCTTGGCTTTGACCAACTCGGTCACGCCCGCGTAGTCGCCGTCACCCTGCAATCGCAGCAGCAGGGATGACAGATCGCGAGCCGCTTTTCGGAACTTGGGAACGTCCACCCGGTACTTGCCGTCGGCTTGTCGCTGGAATGCGCCGGCATCGCGAAAGAAGTTGAACCGAATCATGTTGGCCTTGCCGTGCGCACTGGACGCACCAAAGCGAACGCTGCGGAAGATCCCCGCCATGAACGTGACATAGAAATCTTCCAGGTCCTCGGTGATTTCGCCCTTCTGATGCAGTTGGTTGATCATGTGCAGCCCCAGGATGTCCGCCTTGCCCTCCTCGATCGCGCCGGCGTGTTCCTTCAGCGCCGTTCGGACCGGGCCGCGACCGTTGATGGTGTTCTTGATCCCCAAACCGTGGGCGACTTCGTGGAACATCGTGTTGCTAAAGAACGCATCAAAGGTGATGTGTTGGCGTTGGTCATCGACGATCAGTTCGTCCGCAATCGGCAACAGGATCTTGTCGAACTTCGCTCGCATCGCATTCTTTAACTGCAATCGTCGTGTGCCTTTTTCAAGTTGCACCTGTTCGTCATTGGGCAGGTTGATGGCGATCGTCTTGGAACCTGAATTGCAGTCGCCGGCATAGTAGATGACGTCATACGCATTCAGTTCGGTATCACTGCCGGGTTTTTCCTGCTTGTAGGCGTCTTCGATCGGCAGCGAGGTTTGCAGTTCGGGCAGAAACGCAGCGTACTTTGCCAGCCGATCGCTCCACTGTTTATCCTTGACCAATACATACGCCTCGTGCGCCGTCTTGTATCCGTACAGTTGGTCTTCGTAGTTTTCGATGGGACCGATCACAACGTCGATCGTGTTGTTGTGCATGTCCAACCACGCCATATCGCTGGGGCGGTAGTCGTCGCTTAGCAACGCATCGGCACGCAGCATCAGGTAGTGTTTCAGCCCAGCGTCTTCGGCCAACCCAGCGGCCTGGGTCAGCAGATCAGCGGCTTGCTTCATCTCGCTGGCAAATTGCTGGTGGTAGGGAACCGTTTTCAGCGACCCGTCCTCGGCTCGCCGGATGAACGTGTACAGTCCGTCTTTGCCCGGCAGATTGGCCTGTTCGAACTCTTCCTTGGTCATGTCGGTCGGATAAAAGTTGGCACCGGCCGGTTTGGCGTTTACACCCGGCACGAACGGGCGGTTGCCCGCCAAGCGATCCCAGGGGCCATAGTTGATGACGGCAAATTGCTTGATCGCCGGCGCCTCGATGCCAGCCAGAAGTGAGTCTCGGTCGCCATAGGCTTCGTACCAAAAACAACCGTCCATGATCTGGGCCGCTTCGATCAACAGGCCAATCATCTTTCGCTGTTTGGACGATAGCGCCGACATGTCGGTGGTCAATTCGACCTTGACGTACTGTTTCAACCGCTGCTGGGCATCGCTGCTGGCCGATTCCACGTCGTTGGGCCGAACCGATTCCTGTGCCAGCGATGACGACAGCGGAATCGAAAGAAGGGAGGTGACCAGAATCGGAAAAATCAGTTTTCGCATGATGCAGACTGGGCGTAGGGAAAGGAATGCGGGTGGCTTGGATCGGAACGGATCGATGCACATCAACCAAGTGATTTCCAGTTTAGCCCAGTTGATCGATGTTCGGCTGGGTGCAAAACAGGTTTCATCACCCCAAGGTTCGTGCTGGCAGGCCTGCCGGTGCGTCGGGAAACGGTTGTTGCGAAACACTGCAAATGTGCGATTGTGCAACGCGCGGATCGACTGGCAATCGCTGAATTCGCCCCGAAAAACCGGCTCGATGCCCGTTGGCACAGCAACTGCAACGCTGTCCGCCGGACCGTCATCGGAACGGTGATCCATTCGAACGAGACAAAGGAAGTGATCGATGGGAATTAGAGATCGAAAACGCGTGGCGATGCTTGTTCGGGTGGTCATGGTTTGGGGCGCCATGGTGATGGTGGCCGCCATCGGCGGGACAGCTTGCGCCAACGAGAACCAGGATGCTGCGAATCTGTTCGATGCGATCGACGCCCATCAGGTCGAGGCGAAGTTCATTCCGGCTGATTCGACCGAGGCCCGATTGATCGTTGCGAATCTGACTGACCAACCGGTTCTGCTGCGTCTGCCATCGGCTTTCGCCGCGGTGCCGGTGTTGGCTCAGTTTGGCAATCAGCAAGGTCCGGGCGGCGGCCAGGGTGTCGGCGGCCAACAAGCAGGCGGCGGCCAGGCGGGTGGTGGCCAAACCGTTGGTGGCGGACTCGCCGGGCAAGGCAATGGTCAGGGGATCGGCCAGGGCAATGGGCAAGGCAACGGACAGATTGGCGGTTTCATGCGGATTCCGCCCGCCAGATCGATGCGAATCAAAATTACCACCGTGTGTCTGCAGCACGGCAAACCAGAACCCAGCCCCCGGATGGATTACCAAATCGTTCCACTGTCCGACTTCACATCCGACCCGGTTGTCACCGCAACCTGCGAAAGTCTGGGACGCGGTCAGATCACTCAATCCGTGGCTCAAGCCGTCGCATGGCATACCTTGGATGAAATTCAGTGGGATCAACTGGCACACAAAAATCGTTTCGAATCAAAGTACGTTGGCCAGATCAAGTACTTTAGTGCCGAAGACCTGACCGAGGCCAAGGCTTTCGTCAGCGAGCGGCAACCGGACACGACGCTGACGTCCAGCCGTTCGTCATCCGTCGCGAATGAAACCGAATCAGTATCGCAGTATTCTAAAAACTGATGATAGAAAGTAGGGCCGGTTCCTACCGGCCGGTCAAAGTGGCCCTGTCACAGCAGCCCGATCACAAGATGGCCGGTGGGAACCGGCCCTACTAGTATTCCATGTCAGCGAGACGTTCGGGCAAACGTCGTAGCGGAAGTCGTCAAGACTTTCGTAAATCATGGCGAGGCCGAAACTCTTGACGAGTTCCGCTACCCGAAAACCAAGGTGCAGCGAAGCACTAGTGCGACTAGCGGTCGTATTCCAGTTGGGTTTCGTGGTTGGCGGTCGGGCGTCTGATACGGTTCAGAACGTGGTCGCCGGCGATGAACACCAACACGCCGGCCCAAACGAATGCAAACCCGATAAATTTGGTCGTGCTGACAGGTTCGCCCAACACGATCGCACCAACGATCCACTGTAACGTCGGTCCGATGTACTGCAGAATCCCGATGGTCGACAGCGGGACCCGTTTGGCGGCGACGGCGAACAGAGCCAAGGGTGTGATCGTGATCGCACCGCCACAGACCAGCAAGATCCAGGTGGCCGTCGATAGCGGCTGACCGTCCACCGATGGCGGCGCCAGGCAAAGGTAGGTCGCCGCAAAGGGAAACAGGATGCCCGTTTCCATCGCCAACCCTTCGAATGGGCCCAGCGTTGCTTTCTTTTTCAGCAGCCCGTACAGCCCGAACGAAAGAGCCATCGTCAATGCGATCCACGGAACGCCTTCCCCTGCAACCGCCATCACACCAACGCCGATGGCGGCCAGCACGACGGCAACTCGCTGCGGCACTCTCAACCGCTCGTGAAGGATCACGACTCCCAACAGCACGTTCACCAGCGGATTGATGTAGTAACCAAGGGAAGCCTGCAAGACACGATCGGTGCCGACCGCATACAGGAACGCCAGCCAATTGATTCCGATCATGACCGCAGCGGTCGCATAGATCGCCAAAGTTCGGCGACCGTGCCATTTCCAAAAACTGCGCCGCAACCGGGGCACGATCGTGCACAACGTCGCCAAGATTAGGAACGACCAGACGACTCGGTGGGCGGTCAGTGAAAACGAAGAAACCGATCCCACCATCCGCCAATACAGTGGGAAGAAACCCCAGCAAACGTGTGCTAGCAGCGCACACACCACTCCGATTCGAAACGATCGCGAATCAGATTCGTCGTTGTGCGAAGTGGTCAATGAAGTCTCGATACGCAGAAAAAGTGGTGTCGACAGAAAACGGTTCGACCGGATGGCGATATCAAACGTTGCTGCTTAGTCTGACCAGACACGGATTCCGCGTGAAGCGTTCACTCGCCTTGGGGAGTTGGATCGGCCAGTGATGCGCCGATAGCGGTGCGGAAGAACGTTGTGGACCCGAAATTGCCGGATTTCAATGCCAAGGCGATCGGGGGGGACCCAAGCGACTCGGTCCACGGGACTCCTGGCGCGATCTCGTCGCCAATCCGTATCGCCTCGACGCCCAGTCGTTCGACGATTGCACCCGAGGTTTCACCGCCGGCAACGACCAACCGCCGGATACCCTGCTGGACCAAATAAAAACCGAGTTCGCTGAGCAACGATTCCACCACGGCGGCGGCTTCGGATCGCCCATGACCGGCATGAATCCGAGCCAGTGATTCTGGGTCGACGGTGGACGAGATCAGAAACGGGCGATCGCCACTTTGGTCGTCGACCCAGCGTTTCGCTTCGCCCAACACGTCCTCGCCGCGACAGGCGCGTTCCACATCCAGTGTCAGTGCTGGATGGTCACGGACAAATTCTTGCACCTGAGCCTGGGTGGCTTGGGAACAACTGCCTGCCAAAACCGCTGATCGACCATTGGACGGGATCGGAATGTCGGCGGTGACGGAAGTGGGTTCCCGGCGATCTTGCAAAACCTGGGCGATGAATCCCGCAATGGCGGATCCTCCGGTGACCAATCGATGATCGGCAACCGTGGTTGCGATGCCGGCTAAATCATCATTGTCGATCGCATCGGTGATCACCAACGGTCCCGCATCGGCCAATCGGCGGGCAAAGGTTCCGTCGGACACTTCGCCATCACGCGGCGCCGTCACCAGACTGACCGGCTGTTTCGATTGACCAGCCAATACACGCACCAAGTTGGCATCCGTCATCGGGTTCAGCGGATGATGCTGCATCCCACTTTCGCTCAGCAGCGATCCACCGACAAACAGGTGTCCTTGATAGACGGTGCGGCCGTTTTCGGGAAAGCTAGGACAAAAGATGGTTTGCGGAACATCCAAGCAATCCATCAACGCTTCGGCCACCGGGCCGATGTTGCCCGCGGGAGTCGAATCGAACGTGCTGCAGTACTTGAAAAAGAATCGCTGCGTGCCGATCGATTGCAACCATTTGGCCGCGTCGCAGGATTGTTGGCAAGCCAAGTCAGCGTCGATGGATCGCGATTTCAGCGCCACCACGACCGCGTCAAACCCGTCGACCAGCGACGGTGTTTGGGGGATGCCAAAGCACTGGACCACTCGCATGCCGCTGCGGCGCATCAGCCCCGCCACGTCGGTGGCGCCTGTAAAGTCGTCGGCGATGCATCCAATCAATGGGCCATTCATAACGACGCTCCCTGTTGCGGTTGACGGTGGAATCCAAATGCGGAAGTCGGTGCGGGTTCGTCACCCGGCACAATCGCGATCGCGCGTACGGGGCATCCATCCCCGTCGGCAACCCGCAATGGTAAGGCGATGAACTGGCATTCGGGAACCGGGATTTGGTCCAATCCAATCAATCCTTCGACGATCACGATCCCTCCGCGAAACAGTATATGATGAACTTCGGTGACTTCGTCGATGTTGTTGACATCCGCGACCGATGGGGGTTCGACGCCAACCAGCCGAACCTGTTTTTGAACCAACCAATGGGCTAGTTCGGCCGAAATGCGAGGCAGGTGGTCGCGGTACTCGGGCGACGGATAACGGTGGTGCCAATCGGTCCGCAGCAACAATCGGGCACCGGGTGCCAGATCTTCACCGGCGGCATCCATGAATCGATCAATGGTGATCGATTCGGATGGTTCCACGGGTGCCAAGTTGATGATCCGCGCGACGCCACAGCAGGCTTCCAGATTCAATTGGTCAAGGGTTTCGCCGTCGGGCAAAAAGTGACAGGTCGCGTCCATGTGCGTGCCACAGTGGGAATACAGATTCAACCGAGTCGCCCGCCATCCGTCGGTTGCGATAGACTTCATCGGCTGGACCGTCGCGTTGGGCAGGCGAGAATCAATCGGAAGCGTCAGATCGATGATTTGGCGAATCGGGTGGGGCATGAACGAAGGTCTCCGGATGTGAAATTCAACACGCGCGTCCGTCACCAGACTGCGAACCGATCGCGGCATCATGGTCGTCCCGATTGACGCCGCTGCCACAGTGTAAGTTGCCAGCCAATTGGGTGCCTATCCGTTGTTCTGCGTTCCACCCGATCCGTTTCATCCTTCGATGGTCCCCCATGCCCGACGACGAACAGCTTCGACAAATCCAGATGCGGACCGAATGGTTTGCCAAGTTGATGGACGAAGCCATCGAAATTCCGATCATCAAGGTGCGATTGGGGTGGGACAGCCTGATCGGGTTCATCCCGGCGATCGGCGACTTTGCAGGCCTTTTGATGCACGGTTACCTGCTGACGCAGGCCTATCGTGCCGGGGCCCGCAAACGGGTCTATCTGAAGATGTTGTGGTACGCACTGATCGATTTCCTAATCGGCGTGATCCCCTTTCTGGGCGACATCTTTGACATATTTTGGAAGAGCAATCGCCGCAGCGCCAACCTGCTGCGTCGGGAAATCGCTCGGCAAACCAAGACGGACTGATGCCGATCCATCGATCGCCTTGGATGGGGTTGTCGACTAGAATAAGCAGCGTAAGGCAACAGACGGCCGACCACGGTTGTTTGACCACGATCCGCCATCACCAGGTTCGCCTGCCGCAGATTTCCCGTCGTCCCTGAATCCATTTTTCGAGACCGTTATGAACCACCGCGAGTTGACCGAGGCACTGGAAGTCGTCCACCGCGAACTGTCCGATGCCCAGGATCTGGATCCACAAGATGTCGAAAAATTGCAAACCACGATGGCCGAAATCGAAGTGGTGCTGAAGAAGAATTCGCAAACGACGTCACAGCTAAGCGACAATGTCACCCATGCGGCGACCACGTTCGAACAGTCGCACCCGCGGTTGACCGAAACGTTGGGGCGAATCGCCGACATGTTGCAACAGATGGGCATCTAAGGACCCATGATTCGTCGTCGGTTCCGAACCTCTGCATCACGGGGGTTCGTCGATCGCTTCCACCGTCGTCGCGAAAAGTGCTCGGATGAATAGTCGTTGCTGTTACTCTCCCAACCGACGCCCCTGGATGGTGAGTTCGGTGGCGATTTGGATGGTGGGTTCGCTGTTGCTGTGCGTGGTCGGGTGCGGACCTTCGCCCGATGCCGTTGGGATGATGGACGCCACCGATCTAGCAACCGACCGGGATCGCCCGAAATCGGACGTCGCCATCGCAGCGTTTTGCGGGGATTGCCACGTGTTCCCGCCACCCGCCAGTTTCCCCCGTCACCGTTGGCGGCACGAAGTCGAAACCGCATTCCAAATCTACCACGAATCGCTTCGAACCGATCTGGTGCCGACGGATTTGGAGGCGACGGTGGCGTGGTTCGAATCTCACGCACCCGACGAATACGACTTCACGCTCGTTGGAACTGACAACACGCCGGACACCGCCCAGCGATTTGAAAAGATTGAAATCGCGAATCAGCCGCAGCTCCGCTCGGTGACCCACCTCCGTCGGCTCGATCACGGACAGTTTTTGGTCTGCGATCTGTACAGTGGCCAAGTCACTCGAATGGCGATCGATCAGGGGCGTATCGAACCCACCGTGCTGACACAGGTGGCCGATCCGGTCCATTCAGAACCGACCGACTTAGACGGGGATGGTGAAATCGACTATCTGGTTGCCGACATGGGCAGCATCGTTCCGGCCGACCAACGCTATGGCACGCTATGCTGGATCCATTCGAATGTGCAGGGCCGCGATGCGGCGCCGCAAGCCACCGACGCGGCGAACCAGCGATGGAAAACCGAACTTCTGCAGACGGGGCTGTCCCGAGTATGTGACGCCAGGCCAATCGATTATGACCAAGACGGTGACCAAGACATTGTCGTTGCCGAGTTTGGGTTTCGATTCGAAGGGGCGATCCATCTGCTGACCAACACCGGACTGGTCGACGGCATTCCACAATTCCAGTCGCGTGTGATCGATGATCGCAACGGAGCCATCCACGTTCCACCGGTCGACATCAACGGGGACGGACGGATGGACATTGTCACGTTGGTGTCACAGCAACATGAAACCATGGATGTTCATCTGAACCTTGGCAACGGCCAATTCGATACCCGCCGAATTTTTGCAGCCGCCGATCCGGCTTATGCGTCCAGCGGCATCGAGGTCACGGATTTGGATCAGGACGGTGACCTGGATATCTTGTACACCAACGGGGACACGTTCGACGACCATACGGCCAAGCCATTTCATGGCATCGCTTGGCTTGAAAACGAAGGCGAGTTTCCCTTCACGCATCACCGATTGACTTCGATGCCAGGCGTCTACCGCGCGGTCGTTGGTGATATCGATCTGGATGGTGATTTGGACATCGCTGCGGTGGCCTTGATCAGTCGATCTGCCTCGTTCGACGCATCGGATTCCGATCGATCCGCGGATGATCGATTCGATGGTGCGATCTGGTTGGAACAGACCGCCCCCGGTGAATTTGCCCGCCATCGTCTACTGTCGGGCCAATGCGATTGGGCATCCTGTGAATTGATGGATCTTGATGGCGACGATGATCTGGATCTGCTGCTAGGGCGTTACGACCAAGACACCCGCATGTCGGATCCGGTGGTCTATTTTCGCAATCGGACGAATCCCTAGCGATGGCAAAACGACACAGGAAGAACGGTTCTGGAAAGGAGCATGTCGATCGGCGCCAACCGCCCGGCGAAGTCCAGAATGATCGTAAACGAAGAAGTGTTCGCACGCTCGTTGCGGCCGTCCTGGCCACGTTGGTGGTGATCGCTGGGATGCTTTGGTGGATACCGGGGCGACACATCCAGCATGCCGAACAGGCCATTGGGCAGTGGCGATTCCAGAAAGCGCAACAGCACCTGGCCGACTATCCGGCGTGGGGGATGGACCGCGGACGAGTCTATTATTTGCTGGCCCGGGTGGCCCGCCAACAAGACGGATACGCGCTGGCCCAGGAACATCTTCGCACCGCGACGTCAGGCGGTTTCGATCGCCAAGCTGTCCAACGTGAACGAGATCTTTTGGATGTACAGAACGGGGACCTGAACCCTGCACTGTTGCAGAAACTAGAAATCCATTTGGATCAGGCGCCTGACGATCGGCCCGCGATCTACGAAGCCTACGCGTTGGGGCACGCGGGTTTAGGTCAGACGTCTTCGGCAATCGATTTGCTAGATCGATGGATCGAACAGTTCCCAAGCGACGGTCGCCCGTACTACTGGAAAGGGTTTATCGACCTTCGCAGTGACGATGAAGATTCAGCGCTCACGATGTTTACCGAATCGGCCAGACGCGATCACGCGTTGGTAGAAAGCCACCTTGGCAAGGCACAAATCCTATCCAATCGATCGCAAGATGGCGCTGCATTGGTGGCCTATCAAGATGCATTGGAATCGGCGCCCGAGCGGTGGGACATTCGGATCCAGATGGCGGAAACGTTGTGGCGAATGCAGCGGCAATCCGATGCCGTTCGCATTCTAGAACCGATCGCTCGCAGCGATGCATCCGTCTATCCGGCTGGCCGTCGACTGGCCCAGTACTACAGTTTGCAGCATCAACCCGATGACGTGATTTCGACGTTGACGCCGATGTTAAAGTTCTTTCCCGAGGACGCTAGTTTGAACTATTTGCTGGCAGACGCGCTGACCCAAAAATCGCAGCATGATCGTGCCGGCGAAGCGATGGATCGGTTCTATCGCGCCAATTCCGTCGTCGATACGTTGCGTTACGCGCGCTCGGAAGTGATCCGCCAAGCCGATCCGGAAAAACTAGCCTCCGTCGCATCGACGTATCGCCAGTTTGATTGGGTGAAAGCCAGAGACTGGCTGGAAACGGCAACCAAGGTGCTGCCCGCCAACCCGCTGCTGCACCGGCAACGTTCGGAAGTGCTACGCGAAAACGGATTCTTTGACGCAGCGACCCGCGAACAAAACATCGCCGACACTCAGTCGTTGTAGCCTTGTGGCTGACCTTGATTGGAAGATCGCGGTGGGAACGATCCGTCGTCGGGAATCGCAAATCATCGGCCCGGTCACGGTCGTGACAGCCAGTATTGTCTTCTGGCTCGATCGATGTCGGCAGCATTGAATAGAAAGTTTTCGGATCGTTGGCCGGTCCACCGATCCGAAACGCCTTGGAACCGGCCGCGGATCTCGCTGCCCAAATCATGACGATCAGCAAACATCGATGCGATCGCCAATTGGTATCTGGCCTGCGGATAGATTGGAACCTTGCGGGATTGCAGCGACCATCGATCCATCGCCAGAGTCTGCCAACCGTCGCCATCGTTGTCGGGATCAAACAGGGCTGCGACCGAATCATCGAATTCGGACACGGCTGTGCGATGGACTTGAATATCCACTCGGCTGGTGTGGGGTGAATACAGCGACCATGACAACCAATGGTCCCACCATCCTGATCGTTCCCCCAACGGCGCGATCAAGGCAAAGATCACGACCCCGATCACAAACGGTGCGGCAACCGAATTCGGCAGCACGGAATGGACGTCGGTCGGAGTCGGATGGGACTCCGATTCGTCCAGCTGGTTCTTGCTGGGCACCTTGTCGTCCGTTGGCCGGATCGACCGCGCATCGATCCAAAACCACCGATAGGCTTGGAACAGCAAGGCCACGTTCCAAACCAAAACGCCCAGGCTGTGATCCAGTCGCCAAGGACCAAGCACGAAGATCAGGGATGTGTGCATCGCCATCACCCCTAGCCCCGCCGCGGGCCGCGTGCGGCGAAACAGGATTCCGATGGCCAACAACATCTCTAGACCTGGAAACAACAATGCCAGCTTGGATCGTTGTTCGATATCCATCCGTTCGGCGAACCCGCCCAGGGCCGCGGTCAACGTCTGCAGAAAATCTTGGCCCACCGTATGAGTGAACTGGAAATCAAACTTTCCCAGGGCGCTATAGAAGTACACGCTAGCCGCCATCGGGATCAACCAACGCCGCAGCGATCGTTGGTTCAACGTGGCGAACATCATCCCATAGATCGCCAACTGGTAGGCCCACGGTTGCAGCCGATGTTGGTCCAGCATGAACGAAATCAGCAAGCCGGCGACGACCAACCACCAGCACCACCGACGGGTGCCCAAGACGGCCGCCACCAAACCGATGACGACAAGACTGCTGGTGACGATCTCCGCCATCGGCAATCTGGCCGCAGCGATGCTCTGGACCAGCGGGAACAGCGGGGCCGACGGATAGGCCGGCGGGGATCCCGTCATCAGGGATTGTGATGGAAACCACAGTCGCCAAGTCGACGCGATCAGCAACAACGCGAACACGGCCCAGACACGGGCAAACGGCCTTTCGATCAGTGAACGTGTGGCGTCGATTGTCTTCATCCGATGGTCACCAAAACCCCGACCCGGCTAGGCACAGGAAAGCCAGATCCTATGCTTTGCCGCCGATCGGGTACAGGATGTCGCTGATCGCTATCTCGCTGATCGCTTAGAAATTCAGCGTGTACTGCGAATAGAAGAAATCAGCATCGTTGGTGCCGATGATCTTGTCGCCACGCCAAAGGTGCGAGTAGCCGAACAGGATATCTGACCGCGGTCCAATCGTGTAACTGGCGACCAAGTCCAATTCGTTGCCGAAGTCGTCGTCGACCAGATTCTGGTTGGATGGAACGGCCACGCCTGGGATCACGTCCCCTTTTTCGTCGGCGCCTAGGTAGTAGTACCAAGCCAGAAGTTTCATCTTCTTCGAAGGCGACATCGTCAACAGAGCGTTTGGCGACGAGATGTTCGAACGCGCGGCGGCATCGATGAAGCCGAGATACTTGTGAGCCAACGGGAACAGTTGGTTGTATCGGTTGAATGAACCACCGGCATCATTGCCCGAAGCGTAATCGTAGTACGTCCACAACGTGGGTTTCCAGGCGACGTCCTTGAATTGGTATCCCAGACCGGCGGTAAAGAATCCGGCCCGATGGTCAAGACCAAGGCCCTGTTGTTTGCCCGTCTGATAGGCTCCTTCGACATCGAACATTAGCGGTCCATTGGCTAGTTTGCCGTTCACTCGGCCGCCAAAGGTGTGCAACTCGAAATTGGTGGTGACCGGAGCACCTTGGATGTCGTTGTCGTATCCGAGGTAATACAAGTC
Organism: Rubripirellula lacrimiformis; assembly: GCF_007741535.1. Lineage (NCBI taxonomy): Bacteria > Pseudomonadati > Planctomycetota > Planctomycetia > Pirellulales > Pirellulaceae > Rubripirellula > Rubripirellula lacrimiformis. The sequence continues at coordinate 8,491,467 of NZ_CP036525.1, read as the reverse complement.
GGTGTTGTGTCCGCCGAAACCTTTGCCCGATGCATAGACTCCGTAGAACGACTGGTCATAGTCGGCTTCATCAAAATCAAAAGCGGTGACGGGGACCAGGTTGGTAAAGAACGGGTCGATGGTCCAGTCGCCGACTTGGATGGTTCCTCGGACGCCTTCGAAGGTACGCCGAGTGTTGGCCCAATCCAGCGGCGACACAACACGCTGCGATCCAAACAACAACTCTTGCCGACCGATGCGAACCGAGGCGTTGTCGGTCAATTGCAGATCGACGAATAGGTTCAGGATATCGGCAGAGTTGCGATCGATCGGGCGAGGGATGTAGGCGCTGTTGGCGGTAGCGTCCGCGAAGATACCTTCGGCATAGACCCGCACGTCATTGTTGATCTTCCAGTTGTTGTAGACCCGTAAACGCGACAACAAAAAGTCGTTTTTCGTGTCCTGGAATCCTGACCGGCCAGCCTGTCGGCCCATGCCCGCTTCGTGGTGATATCGCAGCCGCAGTTGGCCGCCAACATCAAGCGTGCCAAGCTTGCCACCGGCAACGGGCATCAACTTCAAGCAGTCGCCGAAACACTCGCTTTGATTGCACGGGTCTTTCAGATAGCTGAAATCGTTTGCATAGAACACACCCTTATGCGAATCAGCACAGCCTGCTTTCGTCGCGGCTGGTTTCGCGGTCGCCGAGGCACAACCACAGGCATCACAGCCGCCGATTTCGTCGCATCCCGCTAGGCAACTGCAACCGTCACCGGCCTGATCGCATGCGCTGGCACGGTTGGGCAACAGGCAGGAATCAAAGCCAACGGGCGCCACTTCGCTGTCCATCACCAGCGACGTGACCTGATGGGGATCAGCGACCTCGGTGACCGCTATCTGCGATCCAACCGCGTCGGGATCTGACAGCACTGTGTCGGCGTTGATCGCGCTGGTGACCTGGGCCATCAGTGGCGCCGAGTGCTGCATTCCTGCAGCAGCCATGGCCGCGATTAGCAGCCCTGTGAACCTACGTTTTGAATTGGACATGTCTGATTTTGCCTTCCTAGCGAGATCAATGACGGTGTTTGTTGATGTTGATAGACGTTCGCCCAAGTGGGATCCACCAAAGCGAAATCGTCCATTGCACTGCGTAGAATCCGATCTACCGGGACAAATTCAGATCGCCGCCATACATCGTTGTTCGACCACTTCGACCTCCGACCGCACCTTCACCGCCAGATCCCTTAGAAGCCGCACAGGCGGGCAATCGATACAGCCGGGTAATCGGTACAGGCGGTCAAGCGGCGTTCGTCGGTACCGCATTCGGTCGGTGCAGCCTGTCCGGTTGGGCCGCTTGGGAACCGACCGCAAATACACCGGATCGAGCCACGGTTGGCCCGCGTTGGTCCGCAATCTAAGCAGCCGAAACGCGTCGTTTTTGGCGGCGATCCGTCCTCGGAATGCGGGTTTGCGCACACACGGATCCGTGACCGCACCCCCATCGCGCGATTTTTGGGCATCTAGGTTTACAGTGCCTGTGATTCAAGCATCCCCGAAATCATGGCGGCGGCGGCTCGCTGGACGCCAAAACTTTAGTTTCACGACAAGGGTTTCCTTTCTCACCACACCGATTGCTTGTGTTGGTCGATCCGTTGCAATCGCGATTGCCGGCTGGGGGATGCGAGTTTGGGCACCGCGCTTGCATGGCAGTTCGATCGATTGCGTCTCAGCAGGTTCGCTAGGCGGTGACAATTTTTGCACCCCAGCCGGCATCCACAGACGCCCCTTTTCTTCCAACCTACTGTGAATCTGCAGCCATGTTGAATCGTTCACCCAAACGTCTACTGCAGAGCATGGTGTGCTGTTGGGTGGCAATGATCGGTGGCTGTGCTGGCAGCACGGTCAATTGGGAAGAACTCGAGCGAGCGGCGGCGAAGGTCGACATTGACATCGATGCGCTCGCCAACAGCCTGCAGGACGAAACAGCATCGAAAACCGTCCGCTTGGAAGTCGAAAAGCCCAACCTGAAACTCGGGTTCATCAAGTTGACTGACTGTGCGCCGTTGGTGATCGCCAAAGAGAAAGGCTTCTTCGATGACGAGGGCCTTAGCGTCGAACTGGCTGCCCAATCGAACTGGAAAGACTTGCTAGACGCGGTCATCAATCACTCACTAGACGGTGCCCATATGTTGGCCGGTCAACCGATCGGTGCGACGATCGGCATCGGGACCAAGGCCGATGTGATCACCGCCTACAGTCTGGATTACAACGGAAACGCGATCACGGTTTCCAACGACATCTGGTCTCGGATGCAAGAGAATGATCCCAATCTGAAAACGGACCATCCGAAACATCCGATCACCGCGGACGCGTTGAAACCGATTGTCGACCAGTACAAGCAACAGGGCAAAGATTTCAACATGGGGATGGTGTTCCCCGTCAGCACCCACAACTACGAAATTCGATACTGGTTGGCAGCGGCCGGGATCAGTCCCGGTTTCTATGACCAGCGGTACCTGGATGGCACCCGAGACGCCGACGTGCTGTTGTCGGTGACGCCACCGCCTCAGATGCCTGCCACGATGGAACAGGGCACCATTCTGGGTTACTGCGTTGGCGAACCGTGGAACCAGAAGGCCGTTGTGGCTGGAATTGGTGTGCCGGTAACCACGAACTACGACGTCTGGAAGAACAACCCGGAAAAGGTGTTCGGTGTGACGAAACAGTGGGACGAAAAGTATCCCAACACTCACCTGGCCGTTGTCAAAGCACTGATCCGGGCTGGCAAATGGTTGGACGCAGTTGACCAAAACGGCGTCTTTCTGAACCGCCAAGAAGCCTGCCAAATTCTAAGCAGTCCCAACTATGTCGGCGCCGACGTCAGCGTGATCGAAAGGTCCATGACCGGCACGTTCGTCTTCCAGTCCGACGACGTTCGCGAGATGCCCGATTTCAACGTGTTCTTCAAATACCACGCCACCTATCCGCACTACAGCGACTGCATTTGGTTCCTGACTCAGATGCGTCGATGGGGCCAAATCACTGAACCCAAGCCCGCCCAGTGGTACGCCGAAACGGCTCGCAAGATCTATCAGCCAGCGATCTATCAGCAGGCGGCCCGGTTGTTGATCGACGAAGGCTACTTGAGTGCCGATGAAGTCCCGGCCGACGACTACGACGGCTATCGGTCGCCAACGTCCGATTTTATCGATGGCAAAACCTACGACGCAAAAGATCCGATCGCGTACATCAACAGCTTTGAAATTGGCAATCCAGGTCAATAGTGATCATCGCGGATCAACCGTAACACTGAGCGGAAAGGAAGTGTCCGACGCCTTTTGTGCAAAGCACCCGCAGGGCCGGTTCCCGGCAATAGAGGGCGGACACTTTTTGTCTCGCACGATCCTTATCAACACAACGATCGAGTTTCGAAATGAATTGGCGTGGAAGTCTTCTGAAGTTTTGCAGTGTCACCGGGATGCCGATGCTGGAACCGTTTGTCCGGTTGGCTGCCGGCGAAGACGTCAAGGAACAGATGATTGGCATTGCCAAATTCGTCGTCTTGCCTGTGATCGCGATGTTGGCGTTCATCGGCATGTGGTCCGCGGCGGCACGAACGATCGTCAGCGATAGCGTCCAATTGCCGGGACCGATGGCGACGTGGACTGCGGGTGTCGAGCTGTTCGCGATGCACACGGATCAGCGAATAGCCGACCGGCAAGCCAAACAGGCCAAGACCGCCGAGGCCATTGACGACCTCGCCAAGGCGCGTGGGTTCGAAACTTTGGCGGCACAGTCCGGCGGGGACCTTTCCGATCGCTATACCGCCGCGGCGGTTTTGCATCGAAAGTCGGCCCTGCTTGCAGCCAACTTCACGCCCACCAGCGCACCGACGTTCGTGGACCAGATTCTGAACAGTTTGGTGACCGTTGCCTTCGGATTCTTGCTCGCCACCGCGGTTGCCATTCCCCTGGGTGTGATGTGTGGGATGAGCCCCTGGTTCAACGCGGCGATGACGCCGTTCATCCAAGTGTTCAAACCGGTTAGCCCGCTGGCGTGGTTGCCGATCGCAGCCGTCGTCATCATTTGGGCGTATTCGGATACCGACCCCAACGACGCGTTTTTCAGCAAAGCATTTTTGACCTCGGCTGCAACCGTCAGTCTTTGCTCTTTGTGGCCGACCCTGGTCAATACGACCTTCGGTGTTGCCAGTGTCGACAAGGATTACTTGAACGTCGCTCGCGTGCTGAAACTGTCTTGGTCGCAAAAGTTGTTCAAGATCATTCTGCCGGCCTCACTGCCGCTGATGTTCGCCGGTTTGCGGATCAGTTTGGGTGTCGGTTGGATGGTTCTGATCGCGGCCGACATGTTGGCTCAGAACCCGGGACTCGGAAAATTCGTGTGGGATACCTACCAAAATGGATCTTCGGTTTCCTACGCCCGCATCACGTTCAGTGTGGTGGTGATCGGAGTCATCGGGTTGGTCTTTGATCGGGTCATGATCTGCCTGCGAAACCTAGTCAGTTTCGGAGACACCGCGCCATCCTAATGAATCGCCCTTTGGATGCAGTTTTCTGTGTCCGCCCACGTTCGATCCGTGTTCGCGTCCGCCCCAGTCCATTTCCCTTACCGAAGTGATCATCATGAGCATCGTAGCCCTCAACGATCCTAGCGTTCGGCCCAGCATCGCTCGGTCATCCGCACCGGAACCGATGATCCAGATGCGGGGTGTCTGCAAAGGATTTGGCAGCGGCGTGACCCGAGTCGAAGTGCTCGACAACATCAACCTGAATGTTCGGGAAGGCGAATTTTTGGCGATTGTTGGCTTCTCCGGCAGCGGCAAAAGCACCTTCATGAAACTGTTGGCCGGATTGGAAACGATCGACCAAGGATCGTTGACGATGGAAGGGCAACCGATCACCGGTCCGAATCCTGATCGCGGTTTGGTGTTCCAAAACTATTCGCTGCTTCCTTGGCTGACCGTCCGCGGAAACATTGCGTTGTCGGTCAACAGCGTCTTTCGCACATGGGGCAGAGGCGAACGAGCCGATCACGTCGAACGATTCATCGAAATGGTGGGACTGACGCACGCTGCCCACCGTCGTCCCCATGAACTTTCCGGTGGCATGCGGCAGCGGGTGTCGCTGGCGCGGACGTTGGCGATGAAGCCCAAGGTGCTGCTGTTGGACGAACCTCTTTCGGCACTCGATGCGATGACCCGCAGTGTGCTGCAAGAAGAGATCCTGAAGATCTGGGAAGAAGAACGTCAAACCTGCGTCATGATCACCAACGATGTCGACGAAGCAATCTTGGTGGCCGACCGAATCGTTCCGCTGAATCCCGGACCGTGTGCGTCGCTTGGACCAGCATTCACGGTTGAACTGGACCGACCCCGCAAATCGTCGGAACTGAATCACAGTCCCGTCTTCAAGGGACTGCGCAACTCGGTGACAAACTACTTGATCGAGGTACGCAAAAAGCATCGCGAACAAGAGGCCGCAACGATGGCGACACCCCACATCGAACTTCCCGATTTACAGCCACAAAGTATGAAGTTGCCGCACAAATCGATCTTGAATAGCAGTTCGTAAACGCACCGTCGATCTGTTTGTCGTTTGCACTCGCGTTCTGAACCACCCCAACCAAAGTACTTTCATGGCCGGCTACGTCGAAATGTATCGCTTAGGAAAAACCTACGATACGCCCAATGGGCCCGCGGTTATCGTCGAAGACTTTAACCTGAACATGAAGAAGGGCGAATACGTTTGTCTGCTTGGGCATTCGGGCTGTGGCAAGTCGACGGTGCTGTCGATGGTCGCCGGTCTGAACTCGATCACCGATGGTGGCATCGTGGTCGCCAACCATGAAATCGACGGCCCCGGACCTGACCGCGGAGTCGTGTTTCAGTCGCCGTGTCTGATGCCCTGGATGACGGCACTGGACAACGTGATGTTGGGCGTCAACCAAGTTTACCCGCACGGTACGAAGTCCCAACGTCATGACATCGCCGCTTACTATCTAACTTTGGTTGGACTCGGCAATTCGCTGCACAAGCGAGCCTCGGATCTGTCCCAAGGGATGCAACAGCGAGTCGGGATCGCTCGTGCGTTCGCGCTGAAGCCCAAGATGCTGTTGCTGGACGAACCGTTCGGCATGCTGGATTCGCTGACTCGGATGGAACTACAGGAAATCCTGCTAGAGATCCTAGTGCGCGATCAGGTCACCACGCTGATGATCACTCACGACGTGGACGAAGCCCTGTTCATGAGCGATCGCGTTGTGATCATGACCAACGGCCCGCGAGCGAAAGTGGGCATGATCTCGCACATTCCCTTTGATAAACCCCGCGTCCGGTCCGATGTGCTGGAACACCCCGAGTACTACCAACTGCGCGGCGAGATGATCGGGTTCCTAGAGGATCAGGATCACAAAAAACTGAAAGCCGATGCAGAGAAGCGACAGCGAGATCAAGCGGCAAGCCAGTCCGAAACAAAGGGGCAGGTCGCGGTTCCTTGACCCCATTCACATCAAGCGGACCACCCTGTTCACGGCCATCAGTCGATGCCGGAATCTTTTAAGTTTTCACGATTGAAATCATGTCCATCGCCGACTCACCCCATCATCAACCATCGCCGGATTTCATCTCCGGTCTTATCGATGATCAACAGTCGTTGTCAGCGGTCGAGCGTTTCAGCACGCTTCATGAAAATGGCCAACTGGATGAAGCGAAGGTTTCCGATCGCTCGCTATCCGGATTGGCTCCGGCTCAAGAACGTTACTATCGCGACCTGTTGCCGGCATCCGCACCTGGACCTGACGAACAGTTTGCGTTCGAAGTGAACCTGGACAAGTGCAGCGGCTGCAAGGCATGCGTGGTCGCCTGCCACACGATGAACGGATTGGAAGAAGACGAATCGTGGCGGCGCGTCGGTACCCTGACGATCGGCGAACCCGCCCCGGTTTCCCCAGTGGAATCCCCCTCAGCATCGGTCACCAGTTTGCCGATGATTCAGCACGTCACCACGGCGTGCCACCACTGTGAAGATCCCGGCTGTCTCAACGGTTGCCCGGTCAAAGCATACGAAAAGGATCCCGTGACGGGCATCGTCCGGCACTTGGATGACCAATGCATCGGGTGCAAGTATTGCATGATGATGTGTCCGTACGAAGTGCCCAAGTACAGCGAACGTTTGGGCATCGTCCGCAAATGCGACATGTGCCATCAACGGCTAAGTGTCGGCGAGGCGCCTGCGTGCGTGCAAGCCTGTCCCAACGAAGCGATCGCGATCCACACCGTGGCCCGCAATCAGTCCTTTTCAAAATCGGATCGAATCGCGCCCGGAGCACCGCTTTCGACGATCACCAAACCCACCACTCGCTATGTCGGATCGAAGACCGACGGCCAACATCAGGGGCACCGCGAAGGTGCCGTGCTGGTGCCGCAGGACGAAGGGGTCGATCAGATCGCCGAGAATCATTGGCCGCTGGCCGTGTTGCTGGTCGCCACCCAAGTATCCGTCGGCATGTTGTTGACCGAACGACTGATCAGCGGGATGGCGGGGCTGTTTGGGGCACCGGTGGACGAATCTATCACACGTTCCAATGCGACCATCGCGTTGGTGGTGGGAATCGTTGGAATGAACTTGGCACCCCTGCACCTGGGGAAACCGCTGCGAGCATGGCGGGTGTTCTTGGGACTGCGGACCAGTTGGTTGAGCCGCGAAGCCGTCGTCCTGGGCAAATACGTCGGGCTGCTCTTGGTCGCTGTTGGCTTGCTGTGGTTGCCCCAGTTTTCGGACTATGTGCCCGAGTCGATTCTGTTGGTGATCCCCGGATGGGCCGCTTCGTTGACTCTATGGGCTGCCATCCCCGTTGGTCTGCTTGGTCTGTACTGCAGCGCGATGATCTACATCGCAACGAAACGTGAACTTTGGCGTCCCACACGCACCTTTGTCCGGTTTTTCGGCACGATGGCAGTCACGGGAATTGCGCTGGCGGCAGCGCCATTCGCAGCCGGAGGAGTTCCAGTAGCCGCCGCATGGATGGCGGCGGTTGCTGGCGCTTTTCTGATTGCCAAACTGGTTTACGAATACCAGATCTTGCTCTCGCCGGTTCCACCACGGACCAGCAGTGATCGGTTGACCCGATTGGACATTCGTTCGAAACGCTTGGTGCATCGCGATCTTCCAGCGCTCGCAAAGCTGCGGTGGGGAACCGGGATCGCCGGTGGCGTCCTGATCCTAGCGGCCGCGGCGATCGCGTTTGTGTCACCGCAGGTGGGGGCTGGGTTGATGGTGGCTGCGGCCTTGCTGATCGCGGCCGGTGAACTTGCCGAACGGCTGCTGTACTTTTCCAGCGTTGTTTATGACCGCATGCCAGGAACGCTCGGGTAGACCCATGAGTACGGTACCACCAGAATTCAAATCGCTAACCGCAAACGATCAGAAGCGTCGGTTTCAACTGCCCCAGTTGCTGCACGCACGCACCGGCGAAATGACTCGTGAATTGTTGTTGAAGCCTGGGGATCATGGGCTGGGAATGACCCCCGACCCGATGCGCGCCGATACGACAACCACCGCCGTATGCGGGTACTGCAGCACCGGCTGCGGACTGCGTCTGCATCTGCGTGATGACGAAGCGATCGGGTTGACTCCGGAAACCGGTTATCCAGTCAACCTGGGCATGGCCTGCCCCAAGGGTTGGGAAGCCCTGCGTGTGCTGGACAGTGACGATCGCGCTACGTCGCCAATGGTGCGTGACGCCGATGGCAAGTTCAACAAGGTGTCGTGGGATGCGGCGCTGACGTCGTTCTGTGATCGCTTCAAAGAAATACAGTCCACTTACGGGCCCGATTCGGTCGCGTTCCTAAGCACCGGCCAGATCGCATCGGAAGAGATGGCTTTCTTGGGCGCACTTGCCAAGTTCGGCATGGGGTTCCGACACGGCGACGGCAACACGCGTCAGTGCATGGCAACCGCCGTAACGGCCTACAAGGAATCGTTCGGGTATGACGCACCTCCCTACACCTACGATGATTTCGAACAAAGCGATGTGTTGGTATTCGTCGGTTCGAACCCCTGCATCGCTCACCCCATCATGTGGGAACGCGTGCTTCGCAATCCCAACGATCCGGCGATCATCGTCGTCGATCCGCGGCGCACCGAGACGGCGATGGCGGCCAAGGAACATTTGCAACTGAGTCCCAAAAGTGACCTGGCGCTGTTGTATGCGATCACGCACGAAGTGATTCAGCGTGGTTACGTCGATCATGGATTCGTCGACGCCCATACCAATGGTTTCGAACAACTGGCCCAGCACGTTCAGGCGTTCGCTCCCGACGTCGTTTCATCGATCGCCGGTGTCAGTGTCGATCAAATCCACTCAGTCGTCGATTTGATCGGACAAGGGAAAGCCGTGTCGTTCTGGTGGACGATGGGGGTCAACCAAAGTTACGAGGGCACGCGAGTCGCCCAGGCGATCATCAACCTTTCGCTGATCACCGGCAACATCGGCCGGCCTGGTACCGGCGCCAACAGCATCACCGGACAATGCAACGCCATGGGGTCGCGTTTGTGGAGCAACACGACCAACCTGATCGGGCATCACGATTTTGGATCGGCAGACGACCGTGCCAAGGTGGCCGCGGAACTGGACATCCCTGTTGAAAACATCCCCACCGATACCGGTTGGTCCTATGACCGCATCATGGAAGGCGTACGAAGCGGCAAGATCAAAGGGTTGTGGGTGATCGCCACCAACCCCGCGCATTCGTGGATTCATCAAGACGATGCCAGAGCGCTGTTGGACCAACTGGACTTCTTGGTCGTCCAAGACATGTACGATTCCACCGATACCGCCCGTCACGCCGACATGATTCTGCCGGCTGCCGGTTGGGGCGAAAAAGACGGCACGTTCATCAATAGCGAACGACGCTACGGACTGCTGAAGAAGGTTCGCAAGGCACCCGGGGAGGCGCTCGCCGACTTTCGGATCTTCCAGGCCATCGCGCACTACTGGGGCGTGGGCGATCAGTTCCGCGATTGGACGGACCCCGAAGCGGTGTTCCGAATCATGCAGCGACTCAATCGAGGCAAATGGTCCGACATCAGCGGCATCGATGGGTACGCACAGCTGGACCGTTGTGGTGGCATCCAGTGGCCATGGTCCCAGGCGTCGGCCCAAGCCAGCCACGGCGAAGGAAGCAGCGGTGATCCAGCACCCCAGCGGCGACTGTTCGAAGACGGCAATTTTGCGCATCCCGACGGACGCGCCCGATTGATCGTCGACGATGTCACGCCGCCGCCCGAGCCACCGTGTGCGGACTATCCGACTTGGTTGTTGACCGGACGTGGGACGGTCAGCCAATGGCACACCCAGACTCGGACCAGCAAAAGTCCCGTGCTTCGCAAACTGTATCCGAACCAACCCTACGTGGAACTGCACCCCGAGGACGCGGCGCGGATCGGTGTATCCAACGGCGAACGGGTGACTGTCCAGTCCCGCCGCGGGGAAGCGACTGCTGCGGCAATGGTGGTCCCCACCGTTCGGCCGGGGCAAGCGTTCATGCCGATGCACTACGAATCAACCAACCGGCTAACCCTCGCTCACTTCGATCCTCACAGCCGACAACCCAGCTACAAGGACTGCGCCGTCAAGATTTTGAAAGCTTGAAAGGCGACCGCTTAGGAAACGATCATGGCTAACGAACCCTTTAGTGACGAACAGAAACAATTCCTATCCGGATTCACCTTCGGCGCGGATGTCGCACGCGCCGTTTCGGGGTTGCCGATCATCAGCGGCAGCTCCGCTAGCGCTACCGTCGGCGGAACAGCATCCACCAAGTTGCCCGAACCAGAGGCCGACGCTGCTGCATCAGGACCGGATCGGCTGGCCTTGATCGCGCAAAGAGAAACCGTCGCCAAGGGTGGCAAACTGGTCAAGGAAGAATTGGCCAAACAGTCGAAGAACCCGCTGGATATGTGGGACGAAATCAAGGCTCGAAGCGACGCTGGTCAGTTCCCCAAAGGCAACGATGCATTTCTGACGAAGTTTCACGGACTGTTCTATGTCGCACCGGCGCAAGACAGTTTTATGTGCCGGATGCGCTTGCCGGGCGGCTTGATTCATGGATGGCAGTTCCGCGGGTTGGCCGATCTGGCTGACCGAAGTGCGGGACCCTATTTGGACGTCACCACGCGAGCCAATTTGCAGTACCGCGAGATTCCCGCCGATCAAGCGATGGAGATTCTGTACGGGCTGCGGGAACTGGATGTGATCCCGCTGGGAAGCGGTGGCGACAACATCCGCAACTGTACCGCCAGCTCGCTATCGGGCATCGATGATTGCGAATTGATCGAGACGATTCCGCTGGCCAAACGAATGCACCACTCCATTCTGAACCATCGCGAAATGTATGGACTGCCACGGAAATTCAACATCGCGTTCGATGGAGGTGGCCGAATCAGCGCGCTGGACGATACCAACGACATCGGATTTCATGCCGTCACGGTGGATTCGTCCAAGGCATCGGACGATTTGCCCGCCGGCGTCTATTTTCAACTGACCTTGGGCGGGATCACCGGGCACAAGGATTTTGCACGACCGACGGGAGTCCTGTTGCGACCCGACGAATGCGTCGACGTCGCCGGCGCGATCGTGCGAGTGTTTGTCAGCAGTGGGGACCGCACGGATCGCAAAAAGGCGCGGCTGAAGTACGTTCTGGACGATTGGGGATTCGACAAGTTTATCGAAGCGGTCCAGGCCGACTTGGGCCGCACTCTGCGCCGTGTCGACGAAGATCGCATCGTGGTTCCCAATCAAGAAGACCGATTGGCGCACGTCGGCTGGCACCCCCAGCGGCAAACGGGCCGAAGCTACGTTGGCGTGGTCCTGCCCGTCGGGCGAATGACGACCGACCAAGCACGCCGCATTGCGGACATCGCCGACCAGTATGGCAACGGTGAAATTCGTCTGACCGTTTGGCAAAACCTGATCATTCCCCACATCCGAAACGAAGACATCGACGCCGTGCATCAAGCCATCGTTGCGATGGGCCTGGATGATCAATCGACGTCGTTCCGCGCTGGTTTGGTCGCATGCACTGGCAGTGCGGGCTGCAAGTTTGCCGCCAGCAACACCAAACGCGATGCGATGGTGATCGCCGCGGCGCTCGAAGCGAAGTTCGTGCTGGACCAACCGATCAACATCCATGTCACCGGATGCCACAACAGTTGTGCTCAACATTACATCGGCGACATCGGACTCAAAGGGGCTCAAGTCGAAGTCGACGATGACATGGTCGAAGGCTATGAACTGCACCTCGGTGGTGGTTGGGGATCCAACCAAGCGATCGGTCGATCCTTGTTTCCACCGATGCCCACTGAACAAATCGTTGCGACCATCGTGTCCATCGTCGGCGGATACTTGGAACGCCGACAGGATAGCGAAACGTTCGCTGAATTTTCGCGGCGCAGTAGCGACGACGAACTTCGATCATTAGCAGCCGCTGGAATGTCCCCCGCCGACCAACAGACCGTTGCGACCTGATGTCGGGCTGCGACATGTTTCCAAACGTAAAAATCTACCACGCTAGTTTCCTCTTTCCATCATTTGTTCGCCATGTCTAGCATGATTCCAACGACAGCGCCGTTTAACGATGAACAACGCGCTTGGCTCAATGGCTTCTTTTCCGGGCTGATGGGAATTCAAGAGAATGCCCAACCCGAATCGGTTTTGTCCGCCGCCGGTCTGTCCGGAACGTCTTTGCCGATTCCGGAACCAGCCGAGGAAGAGTTTCCTTGGCACGACGACAGCCTGCCCATCGTCGATCGGATGGAGTTGGCCGAAGGCAAACCGGTCCCACGTCGATTGATGGCCGCGATGGCTCAACTGGATTGTGGATCCTGTGGCTACGTTTGTCAGACCTATGCCGAGGCAATCGCGTCGGGCGAAGAAACCAACCTGACGCTGTGTAGCCCTGGCGGGAAAGAAACCAAGCAGATGGTCAAGCGAATCCTGAAGGAAAGCGGCGACGATGCAACCGGCAACGGGGCACCGACCGATGCAGCGCCCACTGCTTCGGTGGTAGCAGACCGAACCAATCGCAATGGGGCGGCCACCAACGGGGCTTCTGCCAACGGATCGGCCACTCATGGGGCCGCAACCAATGGCCGGGCGGTCTACAGCCGTACCAACCCGTTTGTTGCCAAGCTGATCGAATCACGCCCCCTGAACCAACCTGGTTCCGCCAAAGACACTCGCCACGTCGCCATCGACTTGGCCGGATCGGGATTGAAGTACGAAGTCGGTGACGCGCTGGGAATCTATCCGTCGAACTGTGACGATCTTGTAACCCAGGTGATCGATCGAATCGGCGCCGATCAGGACCTGCCGGTTTCGGGGCCATCGGGAAGCAAGTCGTTGCAGACGGTGCTGAGCCAGGATTACTGTTTGAAAGAGCCTTCGGATGAACTGCTAGAGGCCGTGCTAGAGAAGGCGACGGATCCCGAGATCAAAGAGGCACTGACCGCCATGTTGGAAGACGGCGTCCCGGACGGCGTGGATGTGCTGGACGTGTTGGATTTGACCGATTGTCGTTCGATCACAGCGACCGAGTTTCTGGACTGTCTAGATCCACTGAACCCGCGACTGTATTCGATTGCCAGCAGCATGAAGTGCGTCGGAGACCAAGTGCACCTGACGATCGGCAAAGTCGTCTACGAACGCGAAGGACGTGTCCGCAAAGGTGTCGCCAGCACGATGCTTGCCGATCGAGTCGAACCGGGGACGACGGTGCGAGTCTTTGTGCAACCCAATCACGGCGGGTTCACGGTACCCGCCAATGCTGAAACTCCGATCGTGATGGTCGGCCCTGGCACCGGCATCGCCCCCTTCATCGCGTTTCTGCAAGAACGTCAGCATAGCCAAGCGGCCGGCAACAACTGGCTGTTCTTCGGCGACCAACACGAATCGACTGATTTTCTGTACGAAGACGAACTGCGCAGCTATGTCGAAAATGGACTGCTAGCCCGTCTGGATACCGCATTCAGCCGTGATGGAGACGCCAAGGTCTACGTTCAAGACCGCATGCGTCAAAGCGGTGCCGAACTATGGGATTGGCTGCAATCAGGAGCCTGTTTCTACGTCTGTGGCGATGCCTCGCGAATGGCCGCCGACGTCGAAAAATCGCTGCTGGCCGTCATCCAAGAATATGGCAACCTAGAACCTGACCAAGCAAAGTCGTACTTAGACCAGATGAAGTCCGACCAACGCTACGTCCGCGACGTGTACTGAACGGCCCACCAGTCAATCCGACCTAAGCGGTGCGTTCATTCCTCACGTTTTGGCCAACTCCCCGTAGCGAAACTCGCCAAGAGTTTCGGCCAAGGATGCTCCCCGTAGCGAAACTCGCCAAGAGTTTCGGCCAAGGATGCGGGGCGACTGAACTCCCCGTAGCGAAACTCGCCAAGAGTTTCGGCCTAGAACGCGGGGTGACCGAAAGTCTTATCGAATCATCCGTCGTACGACTTCTTTCATTCGTGATACTCCGTCGTCACTCGCGTGGCCCGACGTCTCGGTAACCACGCGTGGACCAAGCATTCAGGATGGCAGGATTTGTCGAGTCAGAAGCGAGCGTCGGAAAAGGTGTCAGGACTCTTTTCCTCCTCCCCGCAGAAAGAGACTTGCCCCGTTTTTCCTCAAGCATCGGCAAAAAGACTACCACCGAGGCTCTGGTGCAAACGGGGGTTGCTGATTGCTGTCCTTGGTCTAGATTCGAGATTGCAAGAAATACAGCGTTTCGGTCTCGCGATCGTAAATGACGTTGCTGACGCGCCCGTGGGAGCCCGAATGCCAAACAAATCGCTGTTGGTCGTTGGCGACAGGAAAGAAGCCAAGCTGATGCGCAGGCAGCGAATGATCCGGTAGCTCTGGTACGGCTCCCTTCGAGTCGAGTGAGTGATCGATAGACTCGGCCCAGCCTGCCGCTTCTGACTCGCTACAGTGAGACTCGACTGTGACCCACCACGCGCTCTGGTAGGTCCGCAGTCGTATCGCGGTGGCATCTTCCGGAACGTATCTACGGAATCGTTCAGGTAGATCCGTTGCGGTGGTCGCGGTGAAGTATGCATTCTCGGGAAAGAATAGTTCACGCAGAATGTTGCGAACTGGCCAAAGCAACGCAAAACACGCAACCATAGCGATCAGCAGCGGCGTAACGCGATGCATCGTTTTCCTAGGGGTGTGCTTGTTTTCAGATTCACAGTCACCAGTCGGTGGCAGAACGCTGTTCCAATCGCAAAACCTCGCAAGTCGGGCTTCGGCGCATGGGATAGTTCTGCTCTTCTATTGACCAGCTAGGGAGCTATGGTCGTACGCTAGGCATCGCACGACGAAATCTCGAACGCGAACATGGTCTTCGTGGGTCTCGTCAGTATAAGGCAGTTTTGCTGAGTCCACCAATCTCGCATCACGCACCCGCTCCTGAAGGTCCTCGAATGTTGAAACCTTCAGATGCTGAAGCGAGTTTGAGCCGTGCATCACGAAAACGTCCTGGGCGTTTCCGGTGTGGAACTGTTCGACTCTAGCAAGATCATAGATTTGCAGAACGAGGTGTCTGCGGAAACTAATTTCACGCTCTTCGGAATCCCCCCGAGATTCTTCGATCAGTTTGTTGATCCAGACCGATGAAGCGAGAACGTAGTCAACTTGCTTGGCATTCTGATCTCGTTTTGATTTCAGTTCGGCAGACGTGTCAAAAGTGAATCCGCGAAACCACCAGCCAACAGCAAAGCTAGCCATTAAGAGTAGAATCGTTGAAATGCGATACTGAATCAAAAGTGAATCTTGATGGCTAGGGCGGTAGAATTCACCGAGCACCAAATGACGATTTTGCGATGGTCAAGAATCTCGCCACTCCAACGTCAGTGAATGCGGGGTGCTTACGGAGATGTTGGGAGCGTGATTTGAAGCTCGCTAAGCACGGCCAAGCCCTCGGACCAGTTCGTGTCTCGAATGTACCAGAGTTCGCTGTCGTCAAGATGATTGAAGTCCGCGCCGAATTCGGCCAGCAGTCGCATGGCGTCCGCTTGCTTTTCACGGATGGCTCTCAAGAACGCGTTGTCGCCATCCGAGTTTTCGGCATTCGGGTCGGCACCGTGTTCTAGCAGCGTTCGCATGACAGGCAAATCACCGAGGCTGACAGCGAGCATGAGCGGTGTATCGCCGTTGGCACTCAAGCGTGAATCGGGGGAAACGCCACGTTGAAAAAGCCAGGTGAGGATGCCGGGATTGTTAAGCACGGCTGCCGCGACAATCCATGCTTCGCAGGAAGTTCGCAGCTCCGGATGCTTTCCGAGCAGATGTCGCAAACGTTTCCGGTTGTTGCGAACTACATAGCTGTGTGCTTTGCGATTGCGTTGTGTTCCCATTCGACTTCAGTGATTCAGTAGCGAAACGACCGCATCTGACGAATCTCAAAACGTCGATTTGGTTTCTGAGGTAGTGAACTTCGCCAGAAGTCCCCTTCAGCAGGGTGAATCGCATGGCTGATGCCATTGCAATGCCAACGAACGTCAAACACGACGGTGCCGACTGGCAACCAACCTATCAAATCAAGCCCGCGCGAGCACAGGCGGAAGCGATGACGCCAAGAACGGCTCCAAGCAAATAGGGAAATGACGATTGCGGCCACTGGTTCAACGAGTTGTGAAGCAGAGTTGTTTGTGTCTTGTGGGCAATGGCAAGGACCAGCGCAGCAGCACCCAGAAGTGGAATCACATTCGGCCAGTTGACGCCCACCCCCAAGAACTCAATCATCGCGAAGAAAACGAATGCGCCGAAACACGTCGCTTTCACGATCACGATGGCAACGAAGGCCATCCAATGCCGAAGAGAAACGGCAGCGGGTGCAGTGCGGCTTAAAATCGCGGGGCCGGACATCGGAGGCTCGTAGGGATTCATAGTTGCGATGTCCCCCAAACGCGAGCCCAGGGGATGTCCCATTCGTTATTGAAACTCGTGGTGGCCTCCGTGGTGAAAACGTAGGTTCTTGATTTTGAGATTGCAACAAGCTCGGCCCTCGCGAGTTCGGAGTAGGCGAATTCAGGAGGGGGGGAAGTTCAGAAGGGGGGACTTCATGAGAGGGAATTCTGGCGAATCCCACTACGAAGTGATTCGACTGCTGTCGCTAGGAGGACCGCGAAACATCGAACGAAGAAGTACCCAGGGCGGGACTCGAACCCGCAAGACCGTAACCGGTCGGGGGATTTTAAATCTGTTTCGATGTTCGTCGATGCCCGCAAAACAGACGGTCGCCACGATCCGCCAGCGGATCCGCCAGTCGCGACCGACCGCCAATCACAGGCTGTGACGGCGAATGGCGAGCGGGTCCTTCCGGGGGTGGGGGCCCTCCGGGGCTTCGCCCGGTTATCGGCTGACTTTTTCGTGCACGCTGCGATTTCTGCGTCGGTAAGTAAGCGCGTGCGTGAGGCTTGCTCGATCTAACCCAAGGTGGACAATGAGTTGGCGGAAGCGGATCGACTCATGCAGGGAACCTTATGCGATCGAATATTTTAGGCCGTTTGCAAGATGGTGAACGGCTTGGCGACATCGCGAATACGCTCGGTGTCACGTACGGAACAGTTCACGCGATCGCGATTGAATCTGGAATCCGCTATTCCGGCAAGCATCTGACGGCGGCTGAAAAGGCGGAAGTGAATCGGCAGCGGATTATCGATGGCCGATCCATTCGACAGATCGCGGCCGCGATGGGATTGCCAAAGTCGAAGATTGGGCGGTGCGTCCAATCTCAGTTCAGCCGCGTAGTCGACACCGGCGGGACACATGTTTCGCCTCGGAATTTGCGGCGGCCGAAGCGATGCCCCGAGCATGGATTGGTTCGGCTCTGGCCGTGCGTTGCTTGCGAGGGTGAGAAGCGACGCAAGCTGTTCCTGCTGCAACGTGGTCGCAAAGCGTGATTCCCATGAGGTGAAGCTGGGACACTTCCTCGGTCCGGATCTAGGATTGCCAATCGTCTTTGGCAGTCCCTTGAAACCGACCAGGTCCATGGCTACATCAAATCGCGCGAAGGCTATTCGACTGATCTTCGCTATCGCGCTTGCCTTGGTTTGCGGATGCGATCTGGTTCCGAAAACCGCACGGCCGTTGCCGATGCCGGAGATCGAGCAGCCGCCCGCTAACCTGCCCGCCCAGCTGCACCAACGCAATTGGCGTGGCGAACTTGGCCAGGGCAGTTGCGCGCACGCTTCGCTTGTCAGCCACTTGCGATGGCTAAACCTTTTCGACATGGGCGAGCGTTGGCGTGCGACGTACGGGGATGGTGAATGGGAATCCAGGATCCGTCAGCGACTGGACGCCGCCGGCCTGGACTATTCGTACACGCTGAAAGCCGACCCTAGGTTTCTTGACTGGGCCAGCGATACCAGACGTGGTGCGATTCTGTGGTGGAAGCCCGGACACTGCTGCACGTTCATGGGATGGGTCGAAGGTGCGGACGGTCGGCAATACGCCGCCATCCTGGACAACAACCGGCCCGGCTATTGGGAGTTTACCGAACGCCAGCAGTTCGTCCGTCTTTGGGCCGGCTATGGCGGTTTCGCTCTATCTGTACACGGGGATCCAGCCAGTTCGATGCCCTACAAAAGCTATGAGATTATCTAATGCCCAACGATCAAATCCGAATCCGGCTTAGCTGGGGACTGTTGGCTGTCGTGTTGATTCACGCAGTCGCAACGGGATTCATTGCTCAGCAAACAAACAATCAAAACGCGACTCGGTCGAGCGACTGGACGCTACCTGCGGTTGGCTTTGAACAGAGCCCCAGCGGGCGAACCATCGAAACGCTGCCGCAACCTGCCAACGTCAACATGGCGGCGCAGGGCGAGATCAAGCAACAGGCCCCATGCCTGCCGTGCCAGCAAACGCAACCCGGCCGGCCCCTGTACATCAACGGCGAACGAGTGATCGCTATCGGCCCGTCGCGGGTAGTTCCAAACGTATCGGTTCCGATCATGCCGGCGACCAGACCGTCGTCGATGGCTGCACCCGTGGCGAAGTACGACACCCCGCCGCCGAAGAAATCCTATCAGCTTGCCCTGTTCATTGACGGATCCGAGAAGGCCCATCGACTGCAGGACTGGTTCGAAGGCGATCCCAAACTGCGGGAACTTCGCGGCAAATGCGAGTTCCAGATTTACACTCCTAGCAGTGTGCTTTACCAACAGCGGTTCGCCGAGATCGTTCCGGTTTCACAATTTCCGGTCGTGCTATTTCAGGACGCTACCGGCGGCCACATTCACGCTGCAGGCGGGACCATGATCCCATCGTCGCCGGCGGCATTGTTCGACGATCTGCAGACCGGCTACACGCTGTACAAGCAGGCGAAGCAAGGCGACGTCCGGCAGACTGGCGCTGTCAAAACCAAAGGCTATTCATGGGACGCGTCGATTAATCCAACGATGCAGTTGGCCACTTCGACTGACTGTCCTGGCGGCCAATGCCCAACGCCCGACGCATCTTGGCGACCAGGCGATCGCCTTCGTGATCGCACTGACGACCTGTTCGACGGTTCCGGAGTTCGGAATGCGTTCCTTTGGGCCAACAGCGGCGAGCTATCCACGATCGCGTTGATCGTGATTGCCGGCGTCCTGGTTCTCTACATCATCCACAAGCGAGGCAGCTAATGTTTTCGATCGCCCTGATCGCCGTTGCAGTTCTGATTGTTGTCGCAATGCTGCCCAAGAAACCCACACCGCAACCTGCGGTCGAGTCACAAATCCAGGCCGCCCAACCGATGGTCCATCAGTTGGAACCGATGCCGATGGTCCAGCAATTCGAGACGCTGGTCGCCAAGTCGATGCGAGAGATGCAGCTCGACGAGGAGTCCGCCGCGCTTTCCGAAATGTACCGGGACCGTGCGAACGAAGTCTATCGGGCCGACCTGGCCAAGACGGCGTCTGCATTGTTCGCCGGCAAGACACCCGCCAAGTCCTAAGGGGCATCCGTGACGCACTTGTTTTGTTTTTTCGCCGGTATGGTGGTTGCTTGGAACTTCACCCAGCAGCCCGAGAAGCTTGGACAATTGGTGGATCGGGTCGTCAAGTACTTCCGCAAATGAGGGTGTTCTTTGCGTACTTGGCCTCGGCGTACCTGCTGATTGGATTGGCGACCGCTGCGATCTTCGAACTCGTTGGCGGACCGACTGAAATCGAAACGATCGCATCGATCGTTTTTCTTTGGCCCATGTATTGGATGCTAGCGGTCATCTTTGCAGCAGCAGCTGCAGGGGCACCGCGATGAACGATGGCCAAGAAAAAGACTTCCACCCGAAAGACCGCCGCGAAGCCTGCTGCCAAGAAGCCTGACCGCACAGAGCGTGCGATGCAGGCGGCAATCAAGAAGCACCGCGGCGAGAAGCTGAGTCAATCCGATAGTCGCGACCTGGCGTGGTGGGAGAAGTCGCAGCGGGAATCGATCGTGTCTGATGCGTTGGTCTCGATCCCCAAGGGACTGTATTGCCAACTGGCCGGCCGACAACACAAAGTCATTGACGATGCGGCCGAGCGTTTCGGGTTACCGATCGGCGGCGCGACAATCGATCTCTTCGACGCGATCGAATCCCTGCACACCGTGATCGCGGACAACTCCCGCAGCATTATTCCGGTTCACGCCATCGACACCGACGGTGCCGACGACGAGGAAATGGTCTACAAGCTGAAACTGGCCGAACTGCAGGAAAAGGTTCGCAAGCTGCAGGTCCACAACGAGCGACAGAATATCTCGTTGACCCATGACCGCGGGGACTCGATCGACCGTCAAGAGTTGCGACGATTGCTGCAAGTGTTGATCGTCAAACTGCGTGCGTTCGGGCAACAGTTGCGCCGTGCATCGAATGGGCAAGAGGCCCAGAAGGCATGCAACGAATTCTTGTCGATGCTGGCTAAAGAGGTCGAAGAGGGCGACTTGCGAGTCTGATTCAGGCCGGGACATCGAAGCATGCGCGACCACGATTGCCGCCATGCCATCGACGTCCGTATTGCAACAAGAATTCGCGTCAGCGCTGCGGGCGAGTCAATCGCACCCGCCGCGTTCGTTTCGCCATTGGATCGAACAAGAAATCATCATTCCCGACGGACCCTACGTCGGAGAAGCCTTCCGCATCGAACGCCAACCGGTCCATGGCCTGTGGATTGACCAGGTCGACGATCCGGAATGGCAGGACCTAGTGTTCACGGCCGTCACCCAGTTCGGCAAATCGCTGCTGGCCCACGTGTTCCCGATCCTGTACCACGCGTGCGAACTCGGCCAATCCGTCACCTGGGGCCTGCCCAACGCCGACATGGCCAACACGAAGTGGCAGCAGGACTTTCGGCCCGTGCTGGAAGCATCGCCGACACTGCGAAAGCTGATGCCGAGAAGTGGATCCGGCAGTCGCAACGGTTCGGTCAAAGATGACTTGATGCTGGCCAACGGTTCAATCTTGCACGTCCAGTCGGTCGGCGAGAGCGATTCAGGCAAGGGCGGATTCACGTCGCCGATCGGGGCCGTGACCGAGGCCAACGCCTTCTCGAGATCCGGAGGCAAGAGCAAAGAGGGTGACCCGCTGCGACAAGTCCGTGCGCGAGCTCGCGCATACAAACGCCGAATGCGTCGTCTGTATGTCGAAGGCACTTTGACCGAAGACGATGCCCTGCCCTGGCTGTTGCGGGAGGACTCGACACAATCCGAGATCGTGTCCCCCTGCCCGCACGGGTGCGGGTTCATCGCCCCGGATTGGGACCAACTAGTCGGATGGCAGAACGCTCGCAGCGAGATCGAGGCGGCCAGGCTATCCCATTGGATCTGCCCCCAGTGCGAAAAGAAGATCACCGAGAAGCAACGCCTGAAATCGCTGCTGGATGCCGTCCTGCTGCACCGCGGGCAAAAGATCGACAAACGCGGCAAGGTAACCGGTCCGAGGCCAGAGACGACGCGTCTATGGTACCACGCCAAACCCTGGGCAAACTTGCTGCTGGAACCGGCTGACATCGGTGCGGAAGAATGGTCATGCGAACAGATTCCCGAGGACACCGAAGAACGCATCAGTGCCGAGAAAGAGCGTGCCCAGTTCCGATGGGCCCGCACGTACCGCCCGCCGGCACTCGACGGCGAACTGCGAATCGATCGGACCGGCGTCGCCGCTCGAGCGATCGAACTAGCCCATGGAATCTTGCCCAATGACGTGGGCCTGGTGTCCGTCGGGTATGACCTCGGCGACCACGTCGGCTGGTTCGCCGTGTTGTGCAGTCGCGTCAACGGATCGCTGCACGTTCCCGTATACGGGCAATTCGACATTCACAGCGATCGAGCCCGCCCAGACATCGCCATCTTATCGGCGATGAAAGAGCAGCTGCCGTTCCTTCGTGCCGGCATCGCCAAAGCCGCGGGTGGGTCGCTGCGTCCCCACTTCGTCGGCGTCGACGTCGGACACGAACAGACCGCTGGCTGGAACTTCGCCAAGGATCGCGCCGTCAACCCGACCCAGTCGCTGGATCAGTGGGTGATGCCGATGCGTGGTCGAGGCGAAACCCAGATGGAATCGCGGAAGTACGTTTGCCCCAAGAACACCGGGTCGATGATTCGGATGATCGATCCGGATCGACTGTGGTACATCGAATGGGTCAAAAAGGCGAACGCATTCGAAATGCACTGGGACAGCGACAAGTTCAAGTTCCGAGTCCAGCAGGGGCTTTGCCTGCCAGTCGGAACGCCAGGTGCAATCTCACTGCACGCCGGAACCAAGAACGTCCACTCCAAACTGGCCCGACACGTCACGAACGAACGTCTGGTGTTCGAGCACGTGCCTGGCCAAAAGCCACGCGGCCGTTGGCATCGATTCGGGAACAACCACTGGTTCGACTGTTTGGCGGAAGCCTACGTCGGACTTTGCCGAATGGGCTATCAGCCCCCAGCGTTGCCCAAACAGATGGCGGATCTGGACGAGCAGCTCGCGACGCAGGAAACACCGGCGCCGGATCCGCAGCCCACGGTCGATCAAGCACCCATCAGCCCGAACCGAAAGAAGATCAATTCGTGGTTCCAGGACCAAGGCTAAGTGCCGCTAGGATCGAACTCCGCAAGGCCTTCGAACGGATTCTCTGGAATGCCCGGCAAGTGCGGTTCACCGGTTGCTCCGTTCATGCAGTGCTCCATTAACGCCGACAGTCTCGCGTCAACTTGGTCTAAATCGAACCAAGTTTCTTCTTCGCGATGGATCGTCGAGTGGCACCTGTTGCAAACTCTCACAATCGAGCTGTCATCAGTGGAGAAGTTTCCAACGAGCGTGGGTAGATCGTAACGCCGGTGATGCCATGCAAGCCCGGACGAAGATGTACAGCTAATGCAGACTTTGGGGTCTTTTAGGTTACTGCGAACCCAGATCCACAAATCGGACGTCAAATAATCCGAATAGCAATCAAATCCAAGCATATGCAATGCGGCGTCTCGATCGGCGAAGATCTTCGAGCAACCATGATCAACGCTACTGTCGTCTGTTGCGACCATGCTTTCCCCTCCATTTTCTTGGCTAGATACAACTGCGACACTCCGGTTGATCTGTTCGGCAACCGCTCGACGAACCGGGACACCGCCACGGGCCGCCACACGATTGCCCGCATGGCCAATGGTACCGATCTAGTCGAAAAACTTGAAGACACAGTCCTGGCGGCGATTGAAGCCACCGGGGCGGGTGATACCAAGACTGCGCTGTCAAAGCTTCTGGAAGCCCAAATGTTGTTGTCCGTGATTCCCGACGGCATCGTCGAGAAAGAGCAATTCACGTTCGACCGCGAATCGATCGAACGGGCCATCGTCAACATTCGTCGCCGGGACAACGAAGCGTCCAGCGGTATCGTCCAAGTGCTATCGAGGCCCTGCCGTGGCTAATGCGTCGCTATCCTGGTCGATCGACTGTTCATCGTCGGTGCCCAGTGCACCGGTCGACGTTCGCCAGCCCGAGGTCACGCCCGACGGGCTGACCGTGACGCGTGGATGGGAAGCTGCTCGCACCGATCGCGTCAACGCCGACCACTGGAAAGGCGCCAACGGCGATCCCATTGACCACGACCTGGCCTTCGACTTGCCGACGCTACGAGCCCGCAGCGTCCACGAATACGAGAACAATCCCAACGTCGAAGGCGTCGTCGGCACGCACGCCGTTGACCTCGTTGGCCCCGACGGACCGCAGCTGGAAGTCCGCAGCGACAACGATGCTTACAACGATCGCCAGGAATCGTTGTGGCGTGAATGGACCGAACTGTGCGACTACAACTGCGAAATGGGCCTGCCCGAAATCATGGCCCTGTGGACCCGCCAAATCTGGACCCACGGTTCATTGCTGGGCCAGGACGCCACCGCAGATCCCGACACCCCGGGCTACGACTTCCCCGCCAAGTTCCGGATTCACGCGATCAGCAGCGATCGCCTGGAAACGCCCTGGCACATGCACGGCAACCCGAACATCGCGTTCGGCGTCAAACGCACCCGCAGCGGCCGGGCCGAAGAGTACTACATCTCACAGCCACGAAATCACGGCGCGTGGCAGATCGAGACGGGCGAGTTTGCACGCATCCCCGCCCGAAACATCTACCACGGGTTCCTGAAACACTTCCCCGATCAAACCTGTGGCTATCCGCTGCTGTCATCCGCACTGCCGATGATCGGCGAACTGCGAGACTTTGATCGATCCGTTCTGGACGCCGCACGGATGGCGGCTGATGAGTCCGGATGGTTCATTAACCTGAACCCCGACGGGCCGAAGTTCGCAAACGTCGATCCCGTAACCGGTGAGGATCAAGGGTCGTTCGAGGTCAAGCACAAACGCATGACCACGCGGGCCGCACCTCCCGGCTGGGATCGTCGAAACAACGAAGCCACGCATCCGATGGCGGAATACGTGGGGTTTCGCAAGGAACGCATGGCCGAGATCGGCCGAGCAGCTTCGATTCCGCTGATGCTGATCCGATTGGATTCCAGCGGCCACAACTACAGCAGCGCTCGATTCGATCACGAGTACTACATCCGCCACCTGCAGATGTGGCAATCCTGGATGGCTCGTCGATTCCTGACGCCCATGATCAAAACGCTGGCCACCGAACTGCATCGGTCCGGTGCATTGCAGCGACCGCCCGCCGGCGGCGTCCGGTACGCGTTCAACTTCAAACCACCGCCGCAAGTCGATCCGACCAAATGGCGAGGCGAGGAAAAGATCGGCCTGGCCAACAAGACGTTGACCTTCGCCGAAGCCTGCCGCCGCAACAACCAGCAAGAAGACGATGTGATCGCGTCCTGGGTCCGTACGTTCAACAAGCTAAAAGCGTCGGGTCTATCCGATGAACAGGCCGCCATGTTCGTCAACAGTTGGATGGGTGGCAAGGGAACCGCCGGCCCATCGACTGGACGTGGAACCGGCGGAGCCACCGGCATCCCCAACGCAGCCCGCAACAACCAAGCCTGATCCATGAAACCACAACTGCCAAAGATCCCCGGCATCGAACTAGAAGTACGTTCGCTGACCGAACTGATGTTCGAACGATCCGACGCGATCGCCCAGGGCCGATGGTTTCGGCGCGGCGAAATGATCGCGGTCGATTCGGTCGACGAAAGCGCCCGGACAGTGTCCGCCACCATCGCCAGCGAAACGCCGGTGATGATCTACGATTCGTCGAGCCACCGGTATATGCAGGAAGTCCTGGTCATGGCCGGCGGCATCTTCCCACCCTGGACACCGATGCTGCGATCGCATGAACGTTGGGACATCGTCGGTTCCACACTGGGCAGCGTCCTGGACACCAAACGAGTTGGCAAAACGGCCCGCGGTCAATTGTCGTTCGTCCGTGAAGATCCCGACGTCGACAAAGTGTGGGTGCGAGTCCGGGACGGGCATCTGCGAGCCGTCAGCGTAGGCGGTCGCCGGCTCACGTTCACCGACATCGAACCCGGCGCATCCGCCGTGATCGACGGCCGGAAGTGGCGGGCCGGTCGATCCTACCCGCTTCGCGTGACCACATCGTGGGTCCAGCGGGAAGCCTCCATTGTCATCTTCGGCGCCGACCCAACGGCAGGCACGAACAGCTAGACGCAAACCGGGACACGGCACGAAAGCCCGCGAATCTGGGCGAGTTGTTTTTGAAACACTCGCGAACCAGATTCCACGCCGGGCCCAAACGATGCCGTATACCGACCACCAAGTCTCCTACATGGTCGACCTCGGGTTGCCCAATGATGCCGATGAAACCCAGTGCGATGTCTTCGTCCGTGGGATGAATGACTTCGAGCGGGCCGAGTTTGAACGCGTCAGCGACCCGGTTGCCCCGTCTCCACAATCCACCCCGTCCGACGATCCGATCGTGCGAGACGAAATCGACGACGAACCGAACGGTCCAGCACCGATTCAGCGTGATCCGACGCCTAGCCCCGAAGACGATCAACCGATCACCCGGGCCGAACTGGCTCGCATCGAACAACAGCGGACCACCGATCGCCAGGCACGCCATGACGCGATCGCACGTTTGCAGGGCGACGATGTTTCGCGTGACGTGATCGAACGAGCCTATCGCGAAGACTGGCCCGTCGAACGCATCGCCCGCGAATTCTTAGAGTCGAGCAGATCGCAGCGACCTGCCGCCGTTGACCGTGCACCCGCCGGTCACACCCGATCCGCCGCGACGCACAACACGCTGCAGGCTTTGCAGGGTGGTATGTTGCTTCGCCAAGGCATCGATCTGGATAACCAGATCTTCCGCAACGCCGGTGCCTCGGCAATGCTTCGCCGCGAAAACGTCGGTGCGACCTGGTTGACCCGATTGAACGCTGCCGGCACGAACGTGCGACGCAGCGAGGGAACCGAGTTGGACAACTTCGAGCGGGCTCGCGATGAATCGCACCGCTACGCCAACTTCTCGATGTTCGACTTCTGCCGCGAAGCCCTGACGCTGGCCGGCCGTCGCATGCCCGAGGATCGCGACGACCTGATCCGATCGGCCCTGTCGACCGCTCAGTTGGAAGCCGTGTTCAGCACGTCTGTCAACATGCTGATTCTGCAGGCCTACATGGGCATCGAGGACACCACGAAAGGCTGGTGTTTCGAAACCGACGTCGCGAACTTCAAGAAGAACGAACGCGGCCGATTGACCAAGGGCAGCGGCGTCAAGAAGCTTGCCCGCGGTGGGAAGCCGACCGACATCACGTTTAGCGACGAGACCGAAGAATACGCGATCGCTCGCTATGCCGGTAAGTTCATCATCGATGAACAAGACATCATCGACGACACTTTCGGTGCGACCAGCGATCACACGACCCGCGAACTGGGCGAACTGCTCGCCGAGATCCGACCGAACCTGATCTACGCGTTGCTGCTTAGCAACCCAACGATGCGTGACGGTGTGGCTTTGTTCCACGCCGACCACGGAAACTTGACCGCCAGTTCGGCGTGGGGATCGGACACCTACCGAGCCGCCAAAAAGAAGATGGTCACGCAAACCGAGAACGGACGAAACATCCGCAACTCGCTGCGTCACGTTATCGCCCCGGAAGAACTGAACTTCGCCGTCAGCCAGCTGCTGGCATCGGTCGAACTGCGACGCGATGGCGGCGGCGACGGAAGCTTGCAAGGAACGGCCAACCCGCACCGCGGTACCGCCGATCCTCACTTCGACCCACGTTTGGACACCGGCGTCACTGATCCGGACACCGGCACCGCATACGCCGGTAGCTCCTCCACTTGGTACGGAGCGGCCGAGAACGGGCGAAACGGCATCGAGGTCGGCTACCGACGTGGCACCGGCCGGGCTCCGCGAATGGAATCCTTCCGCTTGTCGGGCGACGACGCCTACGGCATGGGATGGAAAGGCAACCTGGACATCGGCGTCAAGGCGATCGATTGGCGTGGCCTGATCAAGAACGTCGCGTAAGCGTCACCCGGTAACGCACACTTTTTTGAAGCAGCGAAAAGCGACCGGTGGCCATCTTGGTTGCCGGTCGCTTTTGTTTTCCCGATCCTCCAATCACATAACAGGTGCCAACAATGAAGTCCCTCACGTACGCGGTGAAAGCCGCTCGTCCATTTAACGTCGAAGGCAACTCGATCGAGGTCGGCTCCGTTGTCGCCGCCATCCACACCTTTGGCGGTGTTGACATCGGCACGCTGCGAAGCCTGCTGTCAACCTGCGATCGATTACAGATCGAATGTTTCGACGACGATGGCGAAGTTGAAGACGACGCCCCGGACGCGGACGATCCTAACAGCGAATCGGGATCCGACATCGAAACACAGTCTGCACCGGGATCGGAGGCTGACGAAGCCCAAGCCGAAGCCGAGGCAAACACCGAATCCGAATCGGACGCCAACGCCGACTCCACCGACGAAACCGAAGCCGAGGTCCCCGATGATCCGTCACCGCAAGGCCTATCCGACGACACGCGGCTCGACACCGTCCTGGAATCCGATTTCGCGGAGAAGTACGCGGAAGAGAACGTCGAGACACGCGGCGAATTGGTCGAATGGTTGGCGAACGGCAACAAACTGACCACGCCGAATGGGATCGGTCCCAAGTCGGCATTGAAGATTGCGGAAATCCTGGGCCTGTAAGCCACTGCGAATAAGCCCGGTCCGTCTGCGTGATGCGCATGACGGGCTCATTCCCCAATCCATGACAATCGCCGCGGACCGGGCCCTTTTGCGTACTCGGTCATCGGTAGCCAGTTGCGTCAGAAGACAAAGCAACAAACCGGGACACGACCACCGTTTCCGCGATTGTTGACGGTCCCTTGGTTTCCTTGCCACCGAATTCTGACGCGACTGGTTCCCGATGACCGAAAATCTCTATAACGCAAACGAAGCCGAAATCCCGGCTCCTTCCGCCTCTCTCAAAAGCGGCGATGTGATCGTCCACGCGGTCCTGGGGTCGTGTGTTGTGCAGGGGCTTCGAACGCCCACCGCCATCGGACAACCACTGTCCGTTAGGCACAGCAAAGGCCCGACCGTCCGGATCGCATCCGCATCCGCGACTACGTTTGCCGCCAATGCTGCGGTCAATTACGACGCCGGCCTGGCGGTCACCTCCGGTGGCGTTGTCGCTGGCAAGGCATTGATTGCCAAAACCTCCGGCATGTTGCATGTCGATGTGGTCGTCGGCGCATAGGCCCGATCCGAATGATTCGCGAGCCGTGTGTCACGGCTCGCTGCGCTACCTCGTTGCCATTTTGCGAGCCGACATGACCGCGACCACTCTGCTTAGCCCCGTCCAGCTGCACGCGATCGCCCAAGTTGCCAAAGGGGCATCGAAGGTGCGTGACGAGCTAACGGTCGGGAATCATCGTCCCGAATTCACGGCGATGTTTCGCGGCGAATTGACGGTCGGCGATCGCCAGCCCGCATCGTCTACCAGTGCATTCAATTCGGAACAATTGATCGCCTGGTTGCTTGACCAGCTGGGGCCGCGAAAGCGTGTCCAGGTCGTCAACGCCTTGGTCGCTGCGACCAAGGAAGTGACCAAGGCCAAACCGCTGCCCGTCGACGAGAAGACGCTGCAGTTGACGTCGCGATTGATTCGCGAAACGTCCACGACTAGCTCGGGCACCAAACGCGGCAACGTGGCCGGCAAGATCGTCTGCGAGTTGCTGTAACCATGCGATTGCGTTCCGCGTTCCGATCGGTCGCCCGCGCGAGCCAGCGATTCTTTGGCGACGAGGGCGCGATCACCCTGACACGTATCGGCTCGGCTCCCACGCCGACCCAGGCCGTCGTGTACAGCGAACAGGTCGAGTGGCGACGTGGCAACCGAAACGAACGCACCGAAGTCCGCACCCGCGAAGTGCACCTAGCACCTGGCGTCGACCCCGTAGGCGTCGGCAGCACCTTCACCGTTGGCGCCTACAACTACACCGTAGTCCGCCTCGGCGATGCCAAGGCATCCACGGCCATCGTGCTATACGGCGAACGACACGGCGGCGTCTCGAATTCCCGCAGCGACGGATGGAGCTAACACCATGGCCATGCCCGCCGCCGCCGGCCCGATCTCCCTGATCGCCGAGCGTCTGGAAACCACGCTCGCCGCCACCGCGGCCTGGTCGTCATTGACCGGGGCCACGGTCCACCACAACGCATTGCCCGAGAAGCCAGGCGGCGAACCGCACACCCTGGCCGAATTGGTCGCCCAGCGTCCGTTCGCGAAGATCTGGACCACGGACGACGGCATCGAGTGGACACGCGACACGACCCGAGGCGGAGCGTGCACGTCATCAATGGGCGAACTGATCATCCACCTCGAGCGCAACACGCCCGAGGGCCTGGCCGCCAACGAAGCCGACCGAGACTTCGAGAACCTGATCGGTCGATTGTGCAAAGGAAACGCCGACAACCCGGGACTGATGGACTTAGCGGGCGATGCTCGATACCTGCCGATCACCCGGCTGCTGCTACTAGATCACTCCCGCACCGACCGAAGCAAACGCGAATCCATTGGCGACGCCCAACGCGCGTTCCTGCTAGTGCAGTGGTCGACCAAGTAGCGATAACACGGGCAGTTTGACAGGCGAACGCAAACACCAACAAACTCGAAGAAGTTCGCCGCAAGAAATGACCAAGAAGTCAAAACCTCTGGCTCGTGTATTGCTATCTGACGAAAGTTCCAGGAGAGTAATCAAACAATTCCATTCGACCAAAACGAGCATGAAATGTATCTAATCTATGTTGACGAAGCCGGCATCTCGGCAAAAGAGCCGGTTACTGTTGTTGTGGGGCTCATCGTAGATTCGGAATCTCAGTGGCTTCCCGCCAAGTCCATGCTGGCAGATGCATTCAACGCAAGAGTGCCGGAAGAATTGCGAGAGAACTTCCTCTTTCATGCGAAAGACGTTTATTCAAATCGCAGCCATGATGAGATATGGACTCGTCGGGAGCGAATGCAATTAATGAATGACGTCCTGGGAATTCCTCGCGCGTTAAAGATCCCAATTGCTCTGGGTAGGGTGCTAAGGAGTTCCGAAACTCCGCTTCAAAACAAAGTGAGACCAGAAGAATATCAGCACATCGACGCATTTCACTATTGTATCGAAAGAGCAAATAAGTGGGTGAGAGAAGTCAGTGCAAAAAGCCTAGCTGCGATCATTGCGGAGGACGTTGGGAAGAAAAAGGAATACATGCGACGGGCCATGAAAGCAACTTGCGACCTTCCGTTGACTCCAGAATACATGCGACTTACCGATCAAGAACGACGTACCGGACAAATCACACAAACCAACGCTGGGCCAATTGACCGGATTATTGACACCGCTCATTTCGTAAAGAAAGACGAGGCCCCAATGCTGCAACTCGCTGATGCGTGTGCCTTCGCGTTTAGACGATATTTTTCGGAACAGCAAGATGGGGAATCAATGATTAAGGCGATGCTGGGGTCACCATTGAATTGGAATGACTACCAAGGGCCCGCCTCTTCGGTAGTGTTTAAGCCATAGCGTCTTAGTCTTGCCGAAACTGAGCTGCCTCAATCGCTCACGACAAAGTTGAACGGGACACTGACCGCCAAATCGTTATCTTGCCAGCGAGCAAGGAAAATTCCACGTTGGCCACTACACTCTTAACCTAACGCGACTTTACGCAGAGAAAATACAATGTCGCTGATGAAAAACCTACGGTCGTTCTATCCGCTCAACGCGATGGGACAGAGACTTGCAGCACTCGATCACATTGGTTCCCGCCACCTGCAGTCAGATGGATTGTCGGGCACGTTCCCATTGCACGCAGAGGGCGGGTTCAACTTCGTCGGGTCGCTTTCCGAAAACATCAAAGACACGCTAACCGATTCGCCGCTAGATTTCGATGCACTTGGGCCTGAATGGTCGATCGCATTCGACCTGTATATATCGGGTGCTGATACCGGTTGCATTATGTCGAAAGATGCGCCACTTGCATCGCCAAATGTCAAGCGATCGTTTCGCCTTATGCGAACGGGCATGACATTGCAGCTATTGCTGACGGGCGATGCATCGTCGGCCAGTGTGACGGCAACCGCCACGGCGGACACCTGGAATCGGGTTGTTATCGTCAAAGCAGACGACACCATTATCGTGCGAGTGGACGGGGTCGAAGTGTCGGCAGCGGCCGCGTTTAACCTGCGTGCACTGACGGACGTGCCACTGCAGTTTGGACGGTACACCGGTTCAAATTCGTCAACCCAAACGACGGACGGCGGAATCAAGAACCTGATGGTGTGGTCTCGGGCGTTGACGCTGGGAGAACGCACGGAACTAGCCGACGACCTGTTTATTCCGCCCTTGCGATGGCAATTGGGGGAACGGTTTCACTTGACTATCCTTGCCGGGCAATCACTGGTGTCGGGCCAGTCCGCCGGCACGCCATCGGGCACCGAAGCATTCGAGCGAGATAGCGTGGCTGTGTCGTCGACGCAGAATACTAACGTGAACCTGACGCGGTGGCACTATGCGGGCCGTTCCGTTATCGGTATCGGGCCAATTATGGGAATGCTGCAGGCAACCCCCAGCGACGGGATCGTGGTGCACGGCGTGTCCGGATCGAACCTGGATGAGGACTGGGACCCCATTGCGCCAGGCCCCTACTGGTCGGCGTTGGAAACTCGCGTCCTTCGTACGAAAAATGATCTAGTATCGCTTGGCCTAGTGCCTGCTTTCGATTACTTCGTTTGGCTACAGGGATCTGGTGACGCGACCGAAACGCGGGCTCCGCTTTATGGGGCGAACTTGACGACGCTAATGTCCGAGTCTCGCGACTTGGTCGGCAATGACAACATGATTTTTGCAATCGCCAGCGACTGGAACGACGCAACCGCGATCGGAAACTACGGCACTTACTTGGGCGACGTAGTTGACGCAAAAGCCGCAGTAGCGGCCGCAGACCCACTGGCGGTACTCGTTACACAAGTTGGTTACAGCCGAGTCGATCACGTGCACATGGACTGGGAAGCCGTCACCGTGTGGGGGCGTGACGCCGTGAAGAAAATGCAATCGCTGCGTGAATCGTTCAACGTCGACACCGCCATCTCTGTAGCCGAAGCAAAGGCCGCGATCCTATCGGTTCTCCTCGATAAATTCCCCGAATCGGGCCGGGCTGCGTCCCTAGCCGATGTTGCCGAAGTTGGGGCAGACGTGGACGCGCAGGCGTCGATCATCGCAAACCTAAGGCTGATGATCGACGAATCGGGCGACACGCCGACATTCGTTGCACCTGCGCTAGTCAACGCACCTAGTGCGGAGTTCACTGTCGTCACCGACGAATTGGTGGCCGGTGTGAAGGCCGGTTTCACGTCCAGCCAGATCCTGCTGACACCGCTGGCGAACTTCGTCAACAACAGCGAGATCCGATTGCGTCAGGGCGACACCTATCTGGCAGCCAAGTCAACAGCCTGGGAGAAAACAATCGAGTTGGCCGGATTCGATTTCACCGCAGAAGGATTGACTGCCCGATTCGGTGCTGGCAACACGCCTGGCGTCCCGTTAATCAATGGCAGCGCGACCTTGTTGGAAAAGGCCGTTGGGTCGTGCAAGCTGAGATTAGAGTTCGACCGAAACGACACCAAGGAAGTCGCCCCGACGGAGTATCGATGGGACGCCGAAGTGGTCGATAGCGACGGCGATGTCCGAACGCTCGATGGAGGCACGCTGCAGCTAGAACCGTCCTGGACCGAACTTACCTAGGGAAAACCCGCGATGATCGGTCCGATTCAAATTCGCCAGCGTGGTCCCACACCGCGTGGGATGCGTCGCATCTGGGGCAATGCATCGAAAGAGGCCTATGCCGCAGCGGCCCAATTCTTCGATGATCACCTGCGGGACCGCCGTTTCACCGAAGCCCACGCTCGGGCAGCAGGCTACAAGAAGCGAAAGGGCGAGAACCAGACCGGCCGGGCCCGTCGGCGTTCGTACACTGGACGAAAAGAACGTGAGTTCAAGCACAATCGTCCACTCGAATTTACCGGCAAGACTCGCAAAGCCCTGGAAAGCGGCGGCCGGATCAGCAGCACCAAGAACCGTGCTCGCGTCCGCTATCCACAGGCCCGCAAGTTTTCCTACCGGCATCCCAAAAGCCAGATCCGGATGCAGGAAGAGTTCCGCACACTGCTGCCCGAGGAAGAGGTCCAGCTTGGCCAGGTCTACGACCGGCGACTCGATGAACTGCTAGACAGCAACGACTTCACAAGCGTCCGGAAGATCGCCTAAGCCGGGACATGGACCGATTCGGCACCAACTTGAACACGAATCTTTCATTCGTGACCACGTCCGGGCGCCGCCATGACTCACCAACCCTATGCCGTTTCCGTCAACGGAACGATGATCTCGGCCGTTACACGGCAAAACGTTGCCCCTCAGTCCACGGTCACCAAGGAAGTCAACGCCGGATCGCCGTATCCCAAGACGACCCAAATCACCGCACAGACCAACCAGGCGACCATGTCGACGTTGGACCTGGCCGTCGCCCTGGGATTGCTAGGCAGCGAAGGCGCGGCCGTCAGCGGTACCGGCGTCATCCTGTACCAACTTGAACTCGATGACCAGACCGGCCTGCCCAAGACGACCGCGTCCCACCGCAGTTTGAAGATCGCACGCGGCAAGACAATTCCCGTCCGGCTCAGCTGCGATCATCAACGCGACGCCGAACTGGAAATGCTGACGCACGCGTTGATCGACCCGGCCACGTTCGATCAAACCGACAAGGCTACGTATCCGATTGTGGCCACCGACAGTGTGGCACTACCGACCGGCCTGGCAGGCGACAAGCGTTGGACGTTGGCCGACACCAAGATCGCCGGCATCACGTTCGATTGCCCGCTAAACGTCTCGATCGACTTCGGTATCAACCTGACCACCGAAGGTTGCAAATCGGACATCTTCGACGGCACCATTGTGATCGCCGAAATCACCCCGATGATTCGCATCCGTGGAAAAGACATCAAGAAGTTCGCGTCCGCATCCATCCCCGCCGACGGCAAAGCATGTACGCACGCCAACACCGAGATTTTCCTTCGTCAGCGATTGGATGATTCCGCTGGCTTCGAGGTATCGACCGGCAGCACCCACATCAAGTTCACGGCCGACGGGCTCGCCCACTGGGCCAACTACCACGACGCCCAGAACAACAACCGCGTCGAAAGTGAACTGCAGATCGATTGCCGGCACGACGGAACCAACGTCCCGCTGGTCGTCGCCACCGGCGCGGCGATGACCGTCTAAACGTCACCCGAGTCGCTGATTCCACTTCCGTCAACACGCAGAGACCCATGGCCAAAACGACCGCCGACAAAACCGCCGACAATCCGCCCGCGAAATCGCCCGCTCCCGCAAAGCCGGCCGATCCGTCAGCCGCCCAGATCATCACGCGAGTCTGCGGTGTCGGGATTGTCGGTGCCCAGCAGACCGCGACGTTGATCGGCCCGGATGCGTGCGGGCAAATCGAAGCGATCTACAACGGCAAACGAAAAGACAAAGCCGACGCGATTCGTGGCGTGATCGGCAAAGCCACCCCGACCAAAGCTGATCCAGAGTCGCCCAAATCGTGAACTTCCTCTACTTCGTCGAACATCCGGACAACCACTTCGGCCCCGCGGAAGTCGCCGAGGCGGGAATCGACTACGCGATCGATGGCCCAATCCTGCAGATCCCCGCACGCGAGGGCAACAGCCCCAGCGGCAAACACGGCTGGATCGTGGCCGACAAGTCGACCACCAAGTCGATCAAGTACGATCCGCAGAACCAAACTTGGGTCCGACGCGTCGGCGACGATCGCGTCTGGATCGGGTATGCCAAGGATCGTCCACCGAAATTGGCGGCGCTGCGGCGATCCAATCTGCTGCATGGCCAAGACATCACGCTGGCCGATGGATCGCGGATCCACGTTCCGATCGCTCGCCAGTGGTCCGACGTGGCCGAGCGGTTGCTGTGGTCCGTGGCGCTACCCCAAACGTTGGGACGCAACGAGAGCGGCGAATGGGTGCCAAAGGACGTCATCGTTCGGTACCGTCGACTGTGGAACCTGTTGTGCGGGTACATCGACGCATCCGAGACTGCCGTTCGCACGGCCGATGTCGAACCAGGTGCCCCGGTCTATTTCAACTATCCCGAGATCAACGAACTGGCGATTGCTGCCATCACGGCCAACTACCGCGTGTCGGCCGACGAGGTCGAGATCTGTGGCGTGTACGACCAGACCGTCCGCTCCGCGATCATCGCGACATTGAAAGACGATGCAACGAAAGAGGCGTGGATCAAAAAAAAAGCTGCCACGCTAGCGGCGGGCTTGATCGCCGATGGTGGGACTTCCTGCGATGGTGCCGATCCATCAACGCAGGACGCGAAAACGGTTACGCCCCAACACTGACCGACCTGTGGGCGTGGGGCGTTGGCTTCGATGACTAGCGCCATCGCCGAAAGCCCCGGCGACTTTCGATCCCCCGGCATCTAATCCAGCGAGCCTATCCCGCCATGTCCGATACGACGATCGAAATCTCT
The DNA here is from genome assembly GCF_007741535.1 of Rubripirellula lacrimiformis. NCBI lineage: Bacteria > Pseudomonadati > Planctomycetota > Planctomycetia > Pirellulales > Pirellulaceae > Rubripirellula > Rubripirellula lacrimiformis. Next base: position 8,454,954 of record NZ_CP036525.1, on the reverse strand, counting down.
GGCGACGCGCGTGATCTAGAGGCGACGTTCGACAAGATCGAACAGAAGCAGCAAAAGCAGGAGGAGGGGTTCAAGTCGACCGCCAAGGTGTCGCAGGATTCATCACGCCAGATTGCCGCCGCCAATGAAGCCGCAGCCAACAAAGGTGCCGAGTCCTACAACGTCGTCTTGAAGGAGCTCCGCAAACAGGGTCCCGAGGGACGCAAGCAGGCTGCCCAAATCGAGAAGTACTTGCAACAGACCGGAAAGGCCGGTCGTCGATCGATGCAGGAGATCATCGACGAACTGGGCGAATTCGATGACGAGGCCGCCAAGGTAGCCCGCAACGCATCGGACGACCTCGGCAAGGTCGGCGACAAGGGCAAAGAGGCGTTCGGACCCGGAGCGGTCCAGCAACTGAGACAGTTTGCCCTGGGATGGGCGGGGGTACAAAAAGCCGTTGGTCTGGTCACCAGCCGGATCGACAGCATGAAACAGGCCCAGCAGGACGCGGTCAATTCGCTCGAGGGCACCCAAGACGGTAACGCGCGTCTGTTGCAGGTCAGCGACAACGCGGCCGAATTCGATGAACGTCGCGGGCAAGCCGATTCATTGGCCGCAACCCACGGCATCACGCGGCAAGAGTCCCGCGAATTGATCTTCAATGCCGACTCGTCCAACTTCCTGGACTCGGCCGACTTCATCGCCGAGAACTCGCAAGTGCTGGGGATCGACGCTCAGTCGACCGTCGCCGGCCAGATTCCCAAACTGTTCGAAAACGACCCGATCACTGGCGAAGAGTCGATCAACGCCACCCTGGCCGCGGCCGAGACGTCCCGGTTGAACTTTGAACAGATCGCATCCGCGTTGCCATCGGCAGCCGCATCCGCAGCCCCCACCGGCGCGACCGCTGACGAGACCCTCGCGACGTTGGCCGTTCTGGCCGACAAATTCAAATCCGGCGAAACCGCGTCGGATCGCATCGCGGCATTCGCCGGCAAGGTCGGGCTGGACCAGGGCGAAGAGGCCACGACGCCCGAAATGCTTGCCGAAAAGACAAAGGCCGAAGATCAACGCGTTGCCGATGAACAACGCAAACTGCGAGCGCTGCAGGAACGTCAATCCGATGCCGAGACATCGCTGCAACGGGCAAAGGACGACGACGCCGACGAATCCACGATTGCCGATCGCCAAACGCGGGTCGATCGAGCATCGCGCGCCGTCAACGAGTTCGACCAAACCAAGCTGGATCGACGCACGATCGAAACCAGCGAGGGCCGCGAATCCCTAGCCGGAAAAGGACTGATAGAAGCCGTCCGCCAGCTGATGGACATGCCCGAGGAATCGCGTCGCAACTTCCTGGGCGATTCAAAGGAACTCAACGAAGCCTACAACGCGATGGCGACATCGCTGGAAACGATCGAACAACGGCGCGTCGTGATCCGCCAGGCCCGCGACGATTCCGGTACCGAAGCAGCACCGGTCAATCGCAAACGAGCCATCGCCGATGCCGACCCACGTTTGGCCGCGCTGCGGCGGAAGCAGGCGGCCGACAACCGAGCCGAGATCGAGTTGGAAAAGGCCGAATCAGTCGGCGAAGCCAATCGCCAGACGACACGTTCCACCGTACGAGCCGAAAGCTATGCACGCGGCGATTCCGCCCTGGTCGCCGAATCGAAAGGTGCCATGCAAGGCGTCGCCAACACCGCATCGGCAGTGTCGGATGGTGTGTTCGGAACGGGCCAATACCGATCCCTGGCATCAGACGCCTCGGACGCGATGGCCAACGAAACGTTCACCGAGGAAGAACGCCGCAAGTTCGCCGCGCTGAACTACGGGTCGACGCGACTGGACAATCACCAACGCAATGCCGAGCAACCGCTACTGACGCCCGGCGAAACCCAAACCTATCTGCAGACCCAAACCGGCGAATTCGTCGATCCGTCGACGATCACGCCCGAGAAACAACAACAAGCGACCACCGAAATCGACGAGGCCGCATCCAAGACGGGGCGAATGGGCGTGCTGGCCAACGTCGTCGACTTCATGGATATGTTTGGCGAACGCGAGGCGCGGCAACGAACCCTGATCGAGGATCCCGATTCGGCGGTTGCCGCCGAATCCGTCGACCAGGTCCCTGCTGGGTTTGACATGCAGTCATTGAGATCCCAGGCGGAAGAATGGGAACGAGCCAACGCCGAAGACGCGTCCCAGATCGTCCCGGCCGATGCGATCACGCCGCCGCAAATCGCCACGGCCACCGAATCCGAACCTGCATCCGAGCGTGATCAAACCAATCGCGAGATCCTGGAACAGCAACGACGTGCGAACCAACTGGCCGAAGACAATTTGCGAGTCAATCGCGAAGTCCGCGACCGGTTGGACAAACAGAACGAAGTCGCCCAAGTGACGGCTGACAACACACGACCACGGCCCACGGCCAAAGATCCATCGGCGATCCAACGCGCCGCCGTTGCCGCTTCCGACGCGAGGGCCCCCCGATGAGCGATTTCACACTCGACGGATTCACGTTCGATACCGTCCAAGGCGTGATCAACCTGCCGCACAAAGAGGTCAAAGCGTATCGCACGCCGACGTCCCCACACGTCGGGCTGCAACTGCTGTCCGGACGCGCCGAGCCGTCCGTCATCAACGTGCGACGATACGACCACGCCGCAAACCTGGACCTGATCAAACGGGACCTGATCGCCCGAGAGGGTAACATCGCCACGCTGATCGATGGCAACATCCAATACCTGATGCCGCCCTATCAATTGCGGTTCGCGATCCTGGACATCGCGATCGAAGTGGCGGACAAGATCCCCTACGTGATGACGTCTCGCCACGGCCTAGCCCGCATCTACAACCCTGCCTGCCGAATCGTCGCCAAAATCACGATCAACGCCCAACCGGCCTACTAGCGTTCCCCCATGAACATCGACCTGACCGCATTGCCGCGAATCATCGAGACGCCCGCGCAGGCCGTGTGGGTCAAATCGAATTGGTCGGATCCGTTCGTCCTGCGTCCCGATCTGATCGCCACCCAAACCGTCGACTCGCTGGCTCCGGATCTGCCCACCGCCACCCTGCACTACCAATACGGACGCGTTTCGATCCCCGGTTCACCCCAGTACGTCGATTATCCGGTGATCACCGACTGGGGGTTCTACGTTCTGGTCCATTGGTGGATCGTCATCGACGGAACGCCCCACAGCCGATGGTGGCTCGGTTCATCCGATCCACCCGTCACCACACCCATCCGCGGTGCCCGCGATGGCATCCCCGCCGCCGGCACCCAAACGATCCCCTGCTTTGGCCTGGAACGGGCGTTGCAATTGTCGCTGGTTCGATCGTCGATCGTCGACGGTGGCATCACGCCTGGCGAAGGCGGCGCCCCGGACACCGCCAACGATCCCAAACGATTCCCAACCGGATCGATCTTCAACGACACCCTGGCCGGCAATCGCAGCACCCTGGGCGATGCCGACACATTCGCCCCGGTCCGCAGCGACGATGTCGATACATGGTCCAGCCGCGACATCGTCGGGCACCTGGCCGCCTACCATCTGCCCCAACCCAACGGTGATGGGACCCTGCTGCCGTGGTCCGTCGGCTCCCTGACCGCCGTCCCCGATTGGGACGCCCCACGCATCGAAACCGACAACCGGACCGTCTTCGATCTGCTATCCGAAGTATTGTCGGCCGATCGATTGCTAGGCTGGACCATTCGCCCCACGATCGGCAGCGGCGAAACCCCAACCATCACCGACTTGCAGATCACCCCCGTCACACGCACCGACGTGGCAATCGATCTGCAGGGCGTTGGCAACCTGCCCGCCAATCCACGCACCCACACCATCACCGGTGCGGCCGATCCGCTGACCATCATCGATGTCACATCCGATGCCGCGTCCCTCGTCAACCAGATCATTGTCGAGGGCCCCCGCGAGATCGGCATCTGCACGTTGACCTATGACGACCTCGAAAAGGGATGGGAATCGACCGACGAAGACGCATACAGCGACGGTGCACGGCTAGAATCCGGATGGACGGACCTGAAACAGTACGAACAGCGGACCGCCAACGAACGCGTCCGCGAAAAGTCAACCTACAACGATGTCTTTCGGTCCCTGAAACTGCCCGATGATTGGGACGGCAACGCCGACACCAGCGACCGTGTGTTCATCCAGGACGAAGACTCCGAAGGCACGAAAACCGATCACCAGCCCAACGTCCGCACGATCCAGCTGCTCGAATCGCTGCACCTTTACGAAGGCGTCGACTACGAAGGCGACCCGACGACCGTCGATGAATCGGCGGGGAAACGGTTTCGGTCGATCGAGTTCATGATCCAGCGTCCGGACGCCACCTTCGAACCTCTCGAAAAGCTTGGCGTCCTGTCCAGCGGCTCGGCCGCCAAGTCCGCCGGCATCAACCACACCGTGTCCGGCGACCCCGACAACCGGGAAGGCGCCGGGTTCCGCTTGTCCATTGCCGGCGGCCCGCCCCACGCGATCGCCGGACCTGGCTTCGTGGGCAACCCTGCCGACGTCCGGCAGGCGTCTTTCGGCGGATACGGGTATTCGGACATCATCGTCACCACTGCCATCATGGGCGATCGTCGTCCGTTCTACGCGATGCCGACCGACGCCGACCTGGGCGACCTGGACATCGTCCGACGCCGCGTGATCCGGGTCGAACATCCATCGACGACGCACGTGCACATCGCCGCCGCCACCGTTGTTGGTCTCGATTCCGCCGGCGATAAGCTAACCTCCGACGGTGGCGTCTTGCGCGATCCGACCGAGGTCCTGCGTGCGTTGTGCATCCTGGCCGCCAAGTCGCAGGTGACGGGTACCAAGCGGGTCGAACTGACCACGTCCCGCCTGATCGATGGCGTGTGGGTGGGTGACGTGATCGCCGGTGTCGATGGCCAGCAAACCAGCAGCACGGTGCTGCAGATCAAAATTGACGCCCCAATCGCCCAAGACAACCAGCTGCCGGACGCCGCGCGGCTGACCATCACGGCCGCCGGCACGACGGTGGACATCATTCGATTGTTGGCGGATCCATCATGACCAGACGCAATTCACCCAACCCATCGCTCGCACCCTACACCCGGATCGTCGATGCGGTCAGCAAGACGACCACGCCCGCCTCGGTCGTCACACCGGCCGGTGGTGGCGAACCCCGCAAACGACGCTGCACCACGTTCCAGGCCGAGATTGTGGACTCGATCGAGGTCAACGCCAACACCGAGGATCTGATCAGCACCGGCGAAGTGGTGGACGTGTTCAACAAATCCAACGAAGCGATGCCGATCGGCGAAGACATCGTGATCGGTCAACGGCCCGATCTGAAATGGACCATCGTTTCCTGGTTCTGCGAGTAAACCACCATGGGCGATCGAGCATCACGATGCTGCCAGGGTTGCGAACTGTTCGCGATCGCCAATGTCCTGGACAGCGAGGCCGAGGGCGTTTCGACGATCGGCGGCTACCGGGTCGTCGGCAAAGTACTTCCCGCCGCCGGCGACTATGCGATCGAGATCGATGTCACGTTCGACGGCCAGGTCCCCGCCGTTTATGAACTTGCGTTCCAACTGATCGATGCCACCGATACGCCGGTGATGACGTGGACGCACAAACTCAAAGAGTTTGCGTTCGATTACGATGCCCAATCGATCACCTACGTGCCCACCGTCGGGTACTGGGCACGGGACACAATCAGCGACCTGGAAACCGGTGTCACCTATCCCGACGGCCAACGCTTGGTATTCGACCGGATCGTGATGCGTGCGGTGTCGGGCACTTTTGAACGTCGCATCGAAGACATCGGCGGAACGGAACCATGGCATATCGAGACCGGGTTCCCGATCGGTTTCGACGGCACCGACCTGGCCGAACTTGGGCCGCTGCGTGTCGGCGTCAAAATGGTGACCGGATGGTCGGGATCGGAATCCGACCTATCCGTCAACGTCACCGGGTACAAAACGCTGGTCGAAGCGATCGCCGGCGACGAAGAGGAATACTATTGCGATCCCCAGGCCGGCAAGAACCCGACCTGCGACAGCCCCACCGTATGCCCCGTCACCTGGCCCAGCTACGCGACGCCGAGGTGGGCTGAGAGTTCAATAGGAATCACGGGCTTCACATTTAGCAGCACGACGCCGCATCAAAGGCTATTCCAAGAATGTGCTTCCAGCTGGACTAGAGCCCAGCAGCCCGTGTGGCCGAGCGAGATCTACGGACCCGTGCCCCCCAACCACGAAGATATGTCCTACGTTGAATCGTATCACGCATTCAACTTCGAGCCTGGGCCGTCACCCGTCTTTGATAGGGTCGCAGATGACACGTTTCTTTACCCGACGGGCATCGGTTACAGTGCAGGTGCGACAGTCATGGCGACTGATGACCCGTGCCTCTGGAAGGTGCGGGCATTGTTGCAGATGCAAATTCTGCAGGGGCCTGACTACCCGGTGACGCTGCCCTACCGGACAGACACCGGAAAGGCGAACTTAGTCGCGAACTACGATGGGGTCGGGTTGGGCACTGTGACCGTGTGGTTCGAGAAGACAGTTCCGCGATGGTCGGGTGCACCACCAACGGTATCGTTCGGGTCAGCGGATGTCATCGACCCAGTATCGTTTGACCGAGTCACGTCGTATTCAGTCGACATGGTCGAAGTGTCACCTGGCGTGTGGAGAATGATCGGCGATGGAACGAAAGAGACTCACAGTACAGCCGGCATTTCGCTGACGATCGCCGCCGAAACTCTAACCGGGATCCCGCACCCGTGACCGACTTCTCTTGCATCCGTTGCCGGCGAACGATCTCGAGCGCATCGGGCCGCTGCCCCGTATGCCGACCATCGGCGATCCACTTGTCACAAACTCGGCCGATCTGTGCGACCAATCGATGTGGCCACTGGGTCAAGTGTCGCTCCGGCCACGGCTGCGATCTGCAACCGTCCGGACCATGCCGACACGACAAGCATCTGTTGGACGGTGGCGGTTGCCTGGCCGCCGAACCGCTGTTCGCCCCGATGCCTTCAACGAACAGCGTCACACTGCGGGACACGCCCGCCGGCGTGAAGTACTTCGGTTGACGGGACCACGACATGGTGATCGCCGATCCGGACTGGCTAACCAGGTCGGTGGCCAAGATCGATGCCGGCAGCGTCGCCGTGCAGCTGGTCGGCAGTCTCTCGTACCTGGATCAAAACCGTGTCGGAAGTGTGTCGGTCAACAGCGGCATGTTCAATTTAATGGAATCCGGCAAGACCGCCGGCAACCCCGGCGGTGCTGCAACCGTCCGGCCCACAAAACTTCGGAAAATGCACGAAACGGGTCGACTTACCCAAATGCTATCGTATCGCGATTGCATCCCCCGTCTGGACCGGCCATAGTAAGGTCCCGGCCGTGAAGCCCATCGGCACCAACCGGTGATAATAAGCCAAAAAACCCTGTCATCACCCGCTGTAATGGGTGCGAAACAAGTTCCCCGACTGAAAATCTCTAACTCTCGGAATCGCCTGATTTGACTCGTGTGACAACGGGCCTAAACGACTACCGCTACGTTGCATCCCTGTACATCGACCATCCCACGGTTGACCCTGATGCAATCACTCGCGGCATGCCAATCAAACCCGACCGTATTTGCCGTATTGGTGACCCAAAGCGAACGCCGCGTGAAGGATTTTACGATCGCACACATTGGAGTGTTAAACTTCAAACACCGGCTGATGGCGACGTAGCTGAATTTCTGAGCATGGTCTTTGAACGACTTGATAGCTCGCGTGCTTTACTGACGGAGCTAGCGGATACGGGTGGCCGTGCCGAGATCTTCATCGGACTATTCGCTGATCGCTGTTGCGATTTTGAAATGCCGCCGACGTTGCTTGCGAATCTTGCGTCCCTGAGCCTCGGATTGCGCTTAGACTATTACGGCCCTGACCGTTCGCCGCCCACTCCGTGAAACGACATCGGCGGGGAACCATCGCGTGCACCGGAGAACGTGATCCAAGCGATTTCCCTGCTAGAGACATTTCCTCGCGTTCCCGGTGACGCGTGACGTTACCCGACTGAGATCCATGAATCGTCTTCTCGCCCTCATTGTTCTTTCGCTCACGCTAGGCTGCGGGGACTCGGACCCAATGGCCACGAACAACCCTTCATCTGAAACGCGTGTCCAACTTTTCAACGAAGCGGTTCTCGGTTCCTCACCGACCGACGCCATTCCGATGCTCTTGACTTCCGCAAACGCATACTGGTCTCCACGACAGGTCGTTCTCGACTACAAAGACGGTGCTTGCTACGGTGCGATGGTTCATTACGATCGGTCGCAGTCTTTTGAGGTACTTCGCTCTGCAATCAATACGCGATTCGGCAAACACGAACAACCGACTTTTGCTGACGATCCAACGATGGGTATCTGGCGCATGGACGACGCTGGGTTTACGATCCAACTCAGTGACGACGACGACGAGGATTCGTACATGGCGATCTATGTTCGATTTGTCGATCCGAACACGATGGCCACCAAAATTGAAGAACTGAGCGAGACCGAACCAGAGCTGTTCGACGACTTTCCTCTTGACGATTTCACCGATGCACTGCGTGAAAGCGACACAACGAACCCGACGACCCGAGACGGCGGGTAACCATCCCGTGCACCGGAGCCGGGCTTGCGCGGTTTCGCAAATGGACGATCAACTTTCCCGGCCCGGTGACGGGTACCGTTACCCGACTGACATATGACTGATACCAATCCTGACCCTTGGCTCGAATCCGCGAGTGCGACTGTCGCGTCATATCGGCGAATGATCGACGCATGCGTTGAGCAACTCACCGATCAGGAATTGTTCCAACCACCATCGCCGGGTTTAAACTCAGTCGGGGTGATTCTACGGCACCTTGGTGGTAATTTGCAGAGTCGCTGGACCGACTTTCTTGCTACGGACGGGGAAAAGCCCGACCGTAATCGTGACGCTGAATTCACGGACTGGGATGGTGATCGTGATTCACTGATGTCTTACTTCGATGCCGGATGGCAATGCCTGCGCACTTCGCTCGATCTACTCAACGACGTTGACCCGCGCCAGATCGTATTGATTCGCGGGGAACCTCACTCCATCGCCGACGCCGTATGGCGCTCTCTAACTCATGTGTGCTACCACGCCGGTCAAATTGCAATGATCTCGCGTTCCGTCCACAAGGGAGATTGGCGATGGCTGACAATTGCCCCTGGGCTCTCCTCTAAGCACAACCAAGAGACATGGGGTACATCGTCAAGTCGCTCGGTGTTCTCAGACCGCCGTAATGAAGCTGACAATACCGGATCTCCAGGAACAACACCCACTCTCCACCCATGAGCGGGGCGGATTGCGGCAAACTAGGGGGAGTGACGAGGGCGGGCAAGCGTTCCTTCCCGGCCACCCCGAAGCGCAGCGTTGTAAGTTTGATAACCATCCTGTGCAACGGAGTGGCGTGTCAGGCTGCTTGAGGATGGTTGAATCGCTCGTCGCCACCCGCTGATGGCCACCGTTATCCCATTGCGGACTATTACATCGAGAATTGAAGGAGAAATAGCTTCTATGGATGAAGGTCCATCGATTGTTTCATACGTAATGGGCGCTGCTTTTTGCGCCCTGCTTATCTATTGGCAGGTAATACGAGGAAAAGCGAAAAAGGCGACAGCGAATCGCGAACCACGCGCGATCACGTTGGCGGACCTTCATGGGAAGTGGAGAGTCGTGTCGTTTGGCCAGAATGGCGGAAAGGCTCCTTTTTTCATCGCTCGGCGAATGAAGGCTCGACTTGTCGTCGAAGGAGACCGTTTCACCAAATTCATGGGTGACCGGCCGTTTGCAGCTGGACGCTTAGTGATCTCCACAGACGGGAATCATTCTACATTCGACGAGTATGTCGATACTGCAGACGCGTCCGACAGTGTCAGTCTTGGGATCATCCGATGGGTAGGTGATAAGATCGAGCATCTGCAGGGCAAGGCTGGGGAAGATCGGCCCACAAGATTTCCGTATTCAAGCGACTCAAAGTGCGGATACGCTTTGATGAAACGTGAATAGCTCCAGACCATCGGACGAATTGGGATGACCAATGGGTTGGGCTCGGAGGCCTCGAAGGCGTTCGTTTGAAGTGGTTGATCTTTCGCTCGTCCCCGGCCAACCCCGCCGTTCGATCGCGCCGACCAGGTGTCGTTGGTCGCGTTCCACTTCAACCCGATGTGATACGAACGAGTGCAGCGAACCTATTTCGAATGGCTGCCCACCGTCGGGCCTCTGGCCGATCGCCTCCGCTGCTATGAACTCGTTTTCGACGACGACGAACCCGAAATCCCGGGCTCGAGCGTAAGCTGTGGCCAGCGGGCCAAACACTGGTTGTGGCAAAAGGAGGCGATCTCAAACCGGGCACTACGGGACACTCCCGCCGGCGTGAAGTACTTCGGTTGACGGGACCACGACATGGTGATTGCCGATCCCGAATGGCTATCCCCGTCCTTGGACAAGATCGATGCCGGCAACGTGGCCGTGCAGCTGGTCGGCAGTCTCTCGTACCTGGATCAAAACCGTGTCGGAAGTGTGCCGGTCAACAGCGGCATGTTCAATTTGATGGAATCCGGCAAGACAGCCGGCAACCCCGGCGGTGCCGCAACCGTGTGGCCCACAAAACTTCGGAGAATGCACGAAACGAGTCGACTTACCCAAATGCTATCGTACCGCGATTGCATCCCCCGTCTGGAACGGCCATAGTAAGGTCTCGGCCGTGAAGCCCATCGGCACCAACCGGTGATAATAAGCCAAAAAAACCCTGTCATCACCCGCTGTAATGGGTGCGAAACAAGTTACGTGAACTAAGATGAGTCACACGCACTCAAACATGGAAACAAAGATTCACGAATGGCTTTCGTCTCAGGGCTACCCGCTGGAGATGTTTGCGTCACGGTCTTTCGACCGAGCTGGATTTAATGTGATCCAATCCGACTACTTTGAGGACCCCGTAACGGGAGATTCACGAGAGCTGGATCTACGGGCGTCGGTCCAGGCCACGTTTGGCGAGATGTTCCTTCGCGTGTCGCTCGCAATTGAATGCAAGTCCACCCCTGGGAAGCCCTGGATTCTCTTCACTAATCCCAGCCGTATCGCTGACCCTGCACGCGTCGCACAACGTGGCTATTCAAAGCTCGCCAAGAGTTTTCTGAATAGCATGGCTCACAACAAATCCATGCAGAACCTTCCGGCGTTCCAGGTTCCGGAACGTACTGCGTATAGCGTCACACAAGCGTTTACAACCGGCCAGGATGTTGCGTACAGTGCCGCGATGTCTGTTTCTAAAGCCGCCGGTGCGATGCTTGCTGACGCTGACAGGCACACGTCGATGGGGGAGCGTTACGCATTGGTCGCGTTTCCGGTGATTGTGATTGACGCGCCCCTTGTCGAAGCATTTCTCAATGACGCCGGAGAGATGGTTGTCTCGACGGTTGACTCTGGGATTCTGATTTGGCGCAACCCTGTAATGCACAATCTCCTGAATTGCATCTCTATCGTTCGTCGGGATTCTGTCGACGCATTTGCGAGCGATATGCATTCTTCCTTCATTTCAATTTTGGAATTTGCCAAGAATGAGATACCAAAGCACTCCTTTATCGTGGGCGATCGAGACACGTAACCATGTGATCGCTTTACGCTTGCTTGTCAAGCGTCAGTGACGATGAGCTCCAGCGAATTCGTGCGCCGCTGGTGCCTTCACATTCAGCCGGACCAGCTAACGAAGACTCGCTACCTAGGTGGATGGAGCAACAATCGCCGAGGCGACTACCAAGATCGTTGCCGCGAGCACTGCGGCAGCGACCGGATAGAACTGGTCCAAGATACGCCGAAGCCTTCATGGGCAGAGATCTTCTGGCGAGAGGACGATCGCTGCCCGGGGTGGTACGCCGACCGGCAAAGGGAGTCGCATCGTCGTCTCTGGACGGCCAGCTACGGTACCGATTTTTACGATTGGTACGTGGAAACCCAGGTAGAAAGTGCAGAGGGAATCGAGCGGGAGCCAATCGCCATGGTTCAGTTGCCGCTGGCAGGATTTACGGGCGATCTCGGCTACCCCCAGTCGTATCTGGTAGACTCATTCTGACGGGCCGGTCGTCTCGGCCTACGTCCGCTGCGCTGCCCCCAGTGCGGCGACAAAGTTCAACGCACGATCTATCCGTCAGCCAGGCGGCAACCCCAAAATGCAACACTTGGGTCTTTCACGCCTGGCCGAAGGATAGATCGCAATTCGTTATCCGACTAAAGAGAATTATGACAACGATACGCGCAACGGATGTCTTCACGCCAAGTGACTATCCAATCCAAACTTACATCGCGCGTGACGACGAGCGTCTTGAGAACCGCCTGCGTGATGCGCTCGCAACACCAGGTGAGATTGTCTCTCTTTCGGGGCCGTCGAAATCGGGAAAGACCGTACTCATTCAACGTGTTGTTGGTGAAGACGAGTTGATCGTTATCACAGGCGCCGGTCTTGAAAGTGGCGCAATGCTTTGGGACCGTGTGCTGAACTGGATCGGAATTCCCGCCGAATCATCCGAACAGGCGTCAGCTAGTTTTGGCGGATCCATCTCCGCGAGCGCCGGAGGAAAGGCAGGTATCCCGCTTGTCGCCCAGGGAGAGGCGTCAACGGAACTCAAAGGCAACGCGTCAAAGACAACAGGAAAATCTACGAGTAACGTACGTGGCGGGCTTCAGCAAGTCGCGTCCGAGATTGCTGGAAGCGATTTCGTGCTGCTTGTCGATGATTTTCACTACATGCCGAGAGAAATTCAATCTCAAGTCGCGCGTGAAATAAAGGAGGCGGCGCGTCTGCAAGTCAAGATTTGCACCGCGTCCGTTCCGCATCGATCTGACGACGTTGTTCGAGGTAATCCTGAGCTGCGGGGGCGAATACGTGCGATTGACTCGGACTATTGGGATATTCCACATCTTGTGGCTATTGGTGACATTGGGTTTCCGCTACTTAACGTAACGCTCGACCCTGCGTCGCTGAACTTCTTCGCAACTGAAGCGTCCGGATCTCCGCAGTTGATGCAGGCTCTCTGCTTACAAGTCTGCTTCACCATGAACATTCGCGACTTCCAAGGCGAGCACAAAACCTTGACTCTGGACCAAACGGTTCGCGACGAAATTCTCGAGGAGACTTCAACACGTACAGACTTCAGTTCTTTAGTCGCCAAGTGCCACAAAGGGCCTAATACTCGCGGGACAGAACGAAAGGAATATTGCCTTAGCGATGGATCATCCGGCGATGTTTACCGAACCGTGCTCTTGGCGATGGCCGCAGACCCGCCAGCGCTCTCACTGAATCAACACGTCCTATCCGAACGCGTCAAAGTCGCATGTGCCGGAGGCACGCCGTTCAACTCAAGTCTTTACCAAGCATGCAGTCAAATTGCGAGAATCGCAGTGGATATGTATCCAGAACAACGCGTCGTGGAGTGGGATTCCGACGAGAATGTCTTGGATATTGTTGATCCATACTTGCTATTCTATTTGCGTTGGTCAAAAAAACTGGACTCACTTGCGCGTACTTGATCAAGCGGGTGACCATCGCAATCGGGATAGGGGCCGCATTTCTGCGGACCCCTCCCACAACACCTAGCATGCGGGTCCGCACTAGGCGTTTCGTCGCAAGGATGCAAGCGACCTCCAACGCTCTTCAAGGCTAAACAAGCCCTCGGCTGTAAGTACTTCGATGGACAAGCTCGCTGGACGCCTGACGTCATGGAAAGACGCCAGGCCCCCTTGCCGCTCATCGCAAAGCCACGAGCGACACGGTACGAGACGCCCAATAAAATCAGTTTCGTCAGTCGAGTCTTCGACTGACGCCACTGCTTCCAGTAACAAACTCGGACTCGTCAGTACTACGGCTGATGCTGACCACTGAGGACACGAGTCGTGTCGGTTGGTCGGGGCGCCCTCCCATGTGCTCGCAGAACATGACGCAAAACTAATCTGCAGACATTTCGGGGAACCCTTCTTTGGCCGCTCCGTCCTGGATCAAGTTCAGCGGCTCGCGTCGAACGTCGGTGACGTAGATCTGCCCTAGACGTTCGATCTTCTCGCCTGGCCTCAATCCCATACACTTGACGCATCCGTTCAGGATGTCGCCAGGCTTCAAGAATTTCCATCCCTTTCGACGCGTGACCGTTTTGGTTTTGTCACGGATCTGCTGGGTCGTCAGAGCAAAGCTGATGTTTCGTGGCATGGTGAACTCTTGCTTGGGGAATGACGCCGGACTGCAGGCCGATCGCCCGATGACGCTACAGAACCGCCACGAACTCCTTGCTGCCGTCACCCTTGTCGAGGGTCATCATCAACGGCTTTGGCGTGGGTGGACGAACCACATCCAACGCTTTTAGAAACTCGGCGGGCGGTTCAAACTCGTCCGTCAACATCGCCGTCGTGCACGCCAGGTCCGCATCGCGGTCCAACGAGAACGTCAGCAGGTTGGCGATTTTGTGTTCCTTGCAGATCTCAATGATCTGACACATCAACGGACTGATTTGCTCGTCGTAGACTTCCTCCTTCGTACGCTCGGACGTCGCCTGGGGATCCGCGTCGGGACTCGCTTGGGAATTCGTCGTTTCCTGGCAAAACGCCCCATTCGGCTTCGTGCCATCGTTGGCCGGGACGCACGCATCAATCAGTGGCGTGATCTTCTGGACCACGCTTTTCAGCAAGGCGACCTTCGTGTTTCTCGCCTCTGTCCGATCGGCGGCAAGTTTCGCGTACCGATCGCGAGCTTCCTGTGGCAGTGCGGGATTCCGTGCGAAAGTTGCGATCAACTTATCAACGCCCGACGGATTCGACGCCAACGCATCGATGTCTCCAAGCACCGTCTCAAAGAACGAGTGGAACTCGGCTCGTTCGTCCTTCGAGATTGCTGGCAGTTGTTTGATTTCCATTTCGAATGTCATCTTCGATTCCTTTGGTTTGTCCAATTTAGACGGATTGAAAATGATCGGTCGCCAACGCCGGCGACCAATCCGTTAGCGGGTTTCGGCTCGCATGATCGCGGCCAGTTGGTTGGCGACATCGTTTCGGCGATCGTTCATCACGCCATCGTTGTTGGGGTTGCGTCTGACCGGTACCGATCGCTTGGCCGGCTGGATCTGACGTGGTGGACCGCCTGGTAAATGAGGCCCGATTCGAACACGGCTTAGAATTTTGGACAGGTCGCCCTTGGACACGCCCAGGACGTTCGCCAACGTCGTTCGGAAGTAGGCCGGCGGATTACGCGGACGACACGCCTGGCAGCCCATCACGGCCGAACTGACCGCCGCCTCGCTGATGATGCCGGCGTGTTGGGCCGCAGCTGCCTTCCACAACGTTTGCCCCTCGGCCCCGTGATAGTTCAACCGTTCGAAGATCGACGCCGCGATGGTCGATGCCTGGTCGCTGGTCACGATCACAGGTGTCACGATCGATTGGGCATTCGCTGGGCCTGCAATGATCGATGGCTTCGCTTTGCCAATCACATTTTTCTGGTCCGCGTGTCCACGTCCCTCGTCGCCTCCGGAACCATGGACCATGTAATCCTTAGTATCCATGGATAAAGAGGTACGGCATGGCGCCGGTGGTTGCGCCGTTGGATGCGCCGGTGGTTGCGCCGTTGGATGCGCCGTTGGATGCGCCGTTGGATGCGCCGTTGGATGCGCCGTTGGATGCGCCGTTGGTTGCGCCGTTGGGTTGGCAAGCGTTCGGGCATTGGGGCCACTGGATGGCTTTCGGTTCATCAACTGGCAAACAGCATCCCGTTCGCTGGTCAGGTCAGACCATCGGACCACGGCGCCGGGATCGATCACGGTGCGAGAGATCCGGCCACGCCCGCCTGGTGCGACGGTGACGGTGCGATCGACCAGCCCCAGTGATTCAAGGCGACGAAACGCCGAACGGGCTCGGCTGGCACCATGACGCGGCGCCAACGCGGTCACTGGGCCTTCGTGGTGGCGCAACCGGGCCAAGCGTCGAAGCATGACGAACTCAGCTTGGGATCGGTCCAAACCGATCGACGCCGCCGCGCGTGCGATCAGACGGCGCCACGCCCGACGCGCCTTCTGCCCGGCGACGGTCTCGGCGTCGATCGATTCGAATCCCAATCCATACTGGGTCACGCTAACGGCCATCGTTCCCGCCTTCCCGTTTGGCCCAACGAGCCGACAGTTGCAGGTGCGGCGTGATGTCGATGACTTTGCCGGCGGTGAAGATCACGGCCCGGTCTGTCTTGTCGACCCATGCTTCGACGATCGACGTTTCGCCGCCTGACTCATAAGGGACCGCCGCATACATCAACGTCTTGGGGTCGACTTCATCAAACAGGTCGCGAAAGTGCGCCGCGGCCTTGGTCCGCGATAGCGATGGCTTGATCGCATCAGGATCAACCGCCGGCGGGCCATCTTCCCAGCCCGGCAAATACAGCTGGCGGATCGGTTGAGCACCGAAGAACCGTTTCGCTTGCAGCACTTCGCCCGAGTCATCTCCGTGACGTCGTGCGATCGAATCGAACCAACCAAACTCGACATCGTGCGGACGCAATCGAAACTTCGGTCGCCCCAAGTCGTCTACGTTGCCGGTGAACTCCAAGTGTTCCAGTTCGTGGTCCAAGATTGCCCGCAGCGTCTTCTCGGTCCAATTCGTGTATCGGTCGCCATCGATCAGGATCTCGGCGTCGCCACGTCCCATCACTCGGTCTTTCAACTTCGTGACGCTGACCGAAGCCGCGGCCGGATAGCCGCTCCTGCCCTGCAGTGCCGGTCCGATCGGTTGCCCGTCGGCATCCCGCGAAGCACGTACCAACAGGATGTCGATGACCGTTTTGAAGTCGGCCAGCGGTTGGTGAAATTGGGTCAACAGTTCGCCGACCAATCGCCGGCACAACGCAGGTGCCTTTTCGTATGTCTTGCCCATCGAATCATGCCCCCTTCGATTGATTGGGGTTGGTGATCGCTTTCATGTCTTTGCCGCCGCTGGAAGATGTCGGATCAATGTCATCGCTGGGGTCCGTTCGAAGAGCGCGTACCGATAGCGAACGCTTCCTAAAAACGGTGTCAAATCCGGACTGACCGAAGTTCGTGCAAACTTCCGTCAGTCCGACCAAGTGGCTGGGCGGTTTAGGTCGACCGTCGACCCCGTTCAGGTCACGGCGATCGGCATTGGCAACGTGATCGATCACAACATCGATGCACTTGATCGGTGGACAAGCTGCGTCCGATCCGCTGCGATCTTGCTGGCCGGCGAGACTGCATCGGGTACGAATGCCCGGGTGTGTTTTGGTAGTTGTGGCGCCTGCGGCCACGTTGACGGTCGCGCCGCCTGTGCATCTGACAATCGCCGACGCACGCAAACATTGCCGCCAGGATCAGCATGGCGATCAACTCGAAACTGCAACGCATCGATTCCGCGATCGTGTGACGCATGGCGTGAATCATCGGTTGTCCCCCATGATCAGATCGGCGCGAGTGACCGCATCATGCAACAGGCTGACCAAGTCGTCAGCATCGTCGACCTGCATCGCGATGACCGACTGGCCAAGGCGTCTTGCGATCGTCGTCTGCAGGTGCAGATGCCGCATCAACACGCGTGCACGCTCGATCTGTTCAGCGTCCCGCGACGGGTCGCCAACGTGCGGGTACTTCGTCGGTTCAGTGGCTATACCGTTCATCACGCCTTCGATGCCTCCGCCGTGACTGCCCGTCGTTCGATCTCGGCATAACAACGCAAGCATGCGTCGGCGTCGGCCAGCGCTCGGTGGGCACCAAAAACGGGCGTGCCGAACAGAACCCCGTGTAGTTCGCCAAGCGATGCCCACTTCAAACCGAAGTGACTCGGGATGGCACAGATCGGGGTACCGGCTTTCATCGTGCAGAAGTGCGGTCGATCGATGTCGGCCAGGTCATTGCCGTCACGAATCGATTCGCATCGGATCACCGGCCAATCGAAATCGATGTTGTGGGCGACCAGCAAGTCCGCCTCCTGGATCGCTTCACGCAGTTCGTCGAGCGCGTAGTCGATCGAAACGCCGCTAGTCTCGCACTGTTCTTGAGCAATCCCGTGGACACCGAACGCCTCGGCCGTGATCTTCCAACCGCTGGGCCGAATCAACAGCGATCGTCGTTCTAGCACCTCACCGATGCCCGACGGGCCGGCCACCGCCAACACCCATCCGATCTCGACAATTCGTGGCCAGCACTCAACGTTATCTGAGGCGCCTCGCCAATCCGACGGGCTGTCGTGAGTCTCGGTGTCGATCGCTAATACAACAATGCTGCTCATTTCCCTGATCCCCGTTCTGCATGTTCCTCGGTGGTGAATTCCCAAACGTCGCCTCGACACACAAGACGACCAAACCAAAGCTGAAACGACTCGAAATCCGCCGACCGAACATCGATCTGGCGGCCGTCCCTTGTCATCACTTTCATCCCGCCAATTCCCCGGCCGTTTCGGTTTCGGAAAGTTGCCCGGGCTCATACAGTGACAACTGAAAAGATCTTGCCTGTTGCTTTCGCAGGTAATGCTCTGTCGTGCGGGCCGAACGATGTCCCAGCAGCCGCTGCACCACTCGCAGTTCGCCCGATTGACGCATCGCCATCTGGCACGCGGTATCACGAAAACAGTGGCTGGAAAGGCGAATGCCGAACATGTCGCTGAACATTCCGCACGCATCGCGGTTGAATGAATTGTTGTCCATTCGGCTGCCCGTTCGCGTCGGCAACAACCATGGGGATACGAACGCCGGCGTACGTTGGGACCTCCAATCAAACGTCAACGTGATCAGTGCCCTGGCGACGTCGACGGCTCCACTGTCGCCGCCTTTGGAACGTGACACCCAGGTCGATGCCGATCCGAGCGAAACGTCCGAGACGCGCAGCCGCCGAAACTCTGAAAACCGCAGTGCACAAGAAGTCATCCAAAGCACCGACAACGCATGCCGGCGTTTTGTCCACTGACGACGACCGCTGGCACTTTGCCAATCGATCTTGTGACCGTCCTGGGCCAGACACCAACCGCGTGCGGCAATCGACCAAACGACTTCGTAAAACGGCTTCACCAAATCCAGCGGGATCGGCGCCGTGGCTCGTCGGCCAGTATTTCGTTGGCCATCGGATCGAGGTGACATCGGTCATTCCTCCCCGCCAGGGTTCTGGATCGAAGACGATGCTCGGGCGACCTTGATCTCGTGAACTTCGCGGCGATCGATCACCACATCACGCGGCGCCTTGACGCCGATGCGGACCTTATCGCCGCGGATCTCTGTGACGACGATCTCGATGAGACCACCGCCGATAACGATGCTCTCGCCTTTGTGGCGTGACAAAACCAACATCCTGTACCCTTCCGTGTGATTGTCAAAAACTAAGAACGTCCAATTGCGATGCCCGGATTCGAACCGGCTTTCGCGGTCTGGTCTGCTTACCCGACCAGTTCCCACGATTGCGTCTGATGTGGCAGCATGCTTACCGGCTGTTGCTGATCCGGACGCCCAGGGCGAAAGAAGAAGTACTCGTCCGCATCGACGTCATAGTGAATCTCGACGCGTCCAAGGTTCGGCACCAAGTACCGACCACCATGCTTGATCAAATCACCGTGCTGGTCGCGCGGGACGCGGTTGTTCGTGATCGCGTCTGGCAAATCGGTCGGTGGCAAAGTCTTGGTTGTCATGTCGTCAAATCCCTGTGGATGGTGGTGTGGTTGCCTTGCCCTTTCGGTCGCTCGAATCACGGCCGCCGTGCTGCCCTTTCGCGTGGGACGTCGCTGGTCGGTGTGATGGATCATCCCGCGACGTTTCAGTTCGGTGATCCGCCCGCTGAACTCGTTGGCCGGCAACCCGGTCGATGCCGAAAGTTCATCCAGCGTCACGCCACGTTCGCCCGCTGCGATGATTCGGCCCAACCAAATGCGGCAGCGCCCGGGCAACTCGCTGGCAATCTCGCGATAGGTTTCGTTGCGAGACTTTGTGCCCTGGTCGACACCTCGATTGGCGTCCACCGGACCGGGGGCAATCGCAGGCCCGGGGACGACCGCAGGGGCATCGAACAACGATGGCTGGTCGCGAAACTTTTGGTCCGGACGCATAGCCATGCTCATTTCGCCCCCACCTTCAATCGATCCAGCTTGGTCGACTGAGTCGCCATGGCTTCGATCAAGTCATCCAGATCACATCGGCGGTACCGCTTTTCGACACCCGTCCCAATGGGGATCCCGACGATGTCCTTCACCGACTCGTATCCCTTGAACGTGTTCAGCGACACCGACAAGTAGTCACAAGCCATCGGCCGCGTCAGCAACGCTCGCTGATTGATCGGCGTCGCCGCCGCAATCCGTTCCGCCTTGGTCCTGGTTTGCCTGCTCACGATGCCGCCTTCTTTGCCAGGTCCTCGAATGGATTGCTCGTGCGCAGGGTGCGTTGTTCGTACGAATCCAGCACCATTCCCTCGCGGATCATCTGCTGCTCGAAATCCGCCTTTTCGTCGTCGCTTTTTCGGCGGCGGATGCCGCTGTTGAACTGGTTCAGGTGCTTTTTGCAGCACCCCCGTCCATGCATCGGCGAGTCACATCCGGGCACGATGCAGATGCTGGCGGCGATTGCCGCTTCGATTTCTTTTTGGCGTGTGCGTTTCACTTGAACCGTCCGCATGTAAATGCGTTTTGCGTAGATCACCGAGCCAATCCCAATCAAGGAGGAAACTTGAGCCCTCCATTGGCCAACCGGACCGATGTTACAGAACTGTTACAGAATGTAAAGCAAAAGGTAGCAGAGCGGCTCCAGAAAGGTTCCAGTTGGTGGCCCTAAGTTGTTTTGTCAGAAAGAGTTAGACAAGACAAAAAAAGTTTCTTAGAGTGCTACGCATGGTTAGACATGGAGACGGAATCGAAACGTGCTTGATATGCGGAGACGAGGTGCGAACTCGTGGACTCTGCACAAAGCACTATGCGCAGTTCAACCGCCGCAAACGGTCGATGACTCGCCAGCAGGCCGAGGCATTTGAAGAGAAGCTGATCGCCGATGATCTACTCGCCCCATCGAAGCAACCGGGCCGACCCGCAGCTGACGATCCGTTCGCTGATGTCGCGGAAGCCATCATGAGCCGCTACCCGATCACGACCGCCAGCAAGATGCCGGCCGCCAAAGATTCAGACAGCGACGAGGCCGACTTCGATCGCCAAATCGAAGCGGCAAAGGCAAAAGACGAAGCCGCCAAGCCAGCAAAGAAGACCACCAAACGCAAAAAATCGGGCTAGATCAAATGCGGATCGCGTGCTTCCTGACGATTTTCTTCGCGACCGTTTCGTTTGCCCAGCGCCCACAGCTACTGACCTGGGAAACCACGGATGGCCACAACGCCAAAGGCATCATCTACAGCGTCAACGCTGCGACCAACAAAGTCACGATCTTGGTGCCAAAGGAAGTCGATCTTGATCGGTTGACCGAAGCGTCACAGGAAATGGCTTTCGAAGAAGTCAAAAAGCTAGCGGTTCCATCGAAGGAGCCTGAGCCCGTAGAGGAAAAAACGGAAACCGAAAAAGACCCGCAATTCATGCTGCTCGGATCAATCGGCGATCCAACCATCGAAGAGTGGGATGCTGCCACGTCCGAAACCAAGATCGCAACGATTGGAACAATCCTGTTCGGAATCATGTCCGCAGAAAAGTTCAAAGACGAGATCAACGCCGAGCTGCGATCGCCGACCAACTTCAACAACGCCTGCTTTGAAATCTATGCGGGTGTCGAACTGTTGCGGATGAAATTGGAATCCGATGGGCAACAAGATCGTATCAAAGGATCGAAACTCAGCGACTATTTCGGCGCTATTTTGAGTGCCAAGAAGTGGCTTCGAACCAATTCCAGAATTGTCGAGGGCATCAGTTTCGACGGCATGACTGTGATCGAAGTAGATTCAAGCTACCCAAAACTCGCCGGCAAGATCACAAATCCGACATCAAAAAATCTGATGATGGGGAACTTCAATTTCAGCTGGGAGCGTGATGGGAGAATCGAGGCGATCAAGGCTCTGGTCATCACGGATCTGAAACCTGGGGCAACAAAGACATTCACGGTTGATCTTCCGAATGTTCCCGACGGCGAGTCACCGTTGGAGTTCGATATATCGCCGACCGGCCTTCTGTTCGATGAGTGATTGAAGATTGCCAATCCCACCGTTGATCACTGACTTCGCTACATTCCTCTCCATCACCGAGGGTGTCGCTACGGCGCTGCTCTGCGGTGATATAGCGTATCTGAGTTGCATTGCAGATGCAGAAGTTACGATCGGTATTCAATGAAGAGGGCGGCCTGCTTCATACTGAACGTTCCTGCACTTCCCGCCCCCATTACTCAGAGTTATCCAGGAATCGTCGCCGTTTGGACTTCCAGAATTGGCAGAAATGACTTGGCTCGCCTTTCATGAATTTAGCCAGCCATTTATTACCGCTCCCCCCGGCGGAACGGTATAATGCAGGACCGCTAAGCGAAACCCCGTCTTACGGAACGAAATGAACGGGACCACAAGCCGGATTCGCAGTTAGCGAATACTAGCGACTGACGTAAAGCATGCCGTTCCACACGAAGCCACATTACATTACCCCCCAGCGTGTGAGCTGGTTAGCGTATTCTCAATACCACATTGGACGATGCGTTTAGCGACATCGAAACATTGCGTATGTTGTGGGGATTTGTTTCTCGACAGATCTATGTCTTTTCATTTATTGAAGTTCTTAGCATAAGCACTTACGCATACGGCCCCAAGCACTAGCGAAAAAAACATGACTCATATTGCTAGCAAAGAGCCGGGGGAAACAATTGTTGCGAACATTAGCAATAAGCTCAAACCCGCAATGCGAGGCATTGCCCGATGGTTACCACTCGTCCTGGCCTCTCTTTGTCTAATGCTCAGCGTTCCATCCAATTGGCAAAAAGCCCATCGAGCTTGGTTTTCCGACGAGCCATTTTACAGCCTAACAATACCCTGGTCAGCGCAGACGCAAAAAATCGTGACTCGTCGCTATGAAAGTTCGCAAGAGTTTTCCAAGACAGCCTTGGCAATTGTCGCAAGCATTTGGGGTATCTTTTTCTTGGGGAAAAAACAGGTGGATCAGTTCACAAACGGTTGGGCTGAAAGGCTTGCGATCCTTGCGGTGACATGCCTTCTTGTAATCTCTATTTACTACGGGCTCCGTTACACAAACGCACTCATGGCCGAGGAAATGAGAGCAGAGAGGTTAACGTCTCGTGACAATATTCCTAGTGTTATCCCCAATATCCTTGACGCTAAATACTCGAAATGGTACTCGGCTCAAGTTTTCTTTCTGGTTTCCTCTGTTTTTATCCTGGCAAGTGCCATAGTAACTGACATGTGGATACTCCGTGAAGGTAAATCGCCAAGCTCGATAAACACAAACACGAACTGATAAAATGCGAAAATCACTTGTAGCCATATTTGCGATCGCTATTCTCTCTCTTTGCCACTCATCACACGGGCAAACCAGTGGGGTCACAGATCTCAATCAAGCATGGACTGAGATGTACAAGGCCCTCTATACCGAAAAGATAATTTCAATAAAGGAGCTTTTTGATACCGAAGATTTCCGCCGACTGGTCGAGCTTTCTGAAGCGTCTGTTGAAACATCGGACCTGTTACTTAAACCATCTCTTAGGGAATACGATGTCCCTCAGCTAATGAAATTGGAGGCGTATTCTTTTAAAATACCCCAGGAGAATATTTCAACCTTGGTTGTCGCAGAGTCATTTCGTCGACTAATTGCCGACGAAAGCGGTCAGATTAGCAAAAAAAAGCTTGACAGTTTTTCCAGTGTCGATTCAGCGAAACGCTTACAAGCGGAAATCTACGCGACTACTTTAGTGGTCTTCAGGTCGTCTCCGAGTGGTGCAGGGGTAATCGCGAATCGAATTGGGACAGAGTTTCCACGCGTTCTTCCTGATCCCACGCTAAGTGTCTTTGCACTAAAACCAGGCACCTACCGATTTGTCTGCACTTTCCCAAACTACTCGGTCGAAAAAGTTTCCGATATTAAGGGCGAGCTTGTGGAGATTCAGTTTTCGTCAAAAGAGAATCCACAGGAACAAAAGTGAAAAGCAGATCAAGCCGAGCCAACAATAGCAGTTGAATGCTTGGGCTCGGCGGATGCTGAAGAACCTGAAACGTCTTGCCTGAGCGATTCGCGTGTTGCATTCAGCGGCGAGCATGAGCCATTGTTGCAAGACTAAGGAAAACACGAGACGAGAACTTCGGGAAGGTCAGTCGCAATCCGTGAACTCGCACGGCGCATTTGAGGTGCCACGAATACCGCGACCATAACTCACCGATTGGTAGTGGAGACACTTTCGCGCTGGAGTATCTCGCACGACTTCGCTGCACCAAACCAAAATTGCGTGACGAGTTCCGGATGTGACCAAACGTGTCAATCCGCTAGCAAAACTGAAGCTCTCCACATGACTGCACCCCGGGCGCACGAGAGCTACCAAGATGGTCGAACCTGGCACCTACCTCGAATTCAGCTACCCCATCAACCGACACGTTCGACTCTTCGAAGTCGTCCCCAGGCGTCTACGAAAGATCGAGGTCAAGCGAGTGCGTGATCTGGTCCGCGAACCGCTGACGATCAACGAGTTCGCTCGCCGACCGTACGTGATGCGGTCGCGTTGGCTGATCGCGGGCATCGACCTGGACGTCGGCCAGTGGCGGCAGTTCTACCTGGGATCGAGCGACGAATTTCGGGCACCCGGGAACCTTCGAATCGCACTTTACCGACCTGGCGATACCTGCCCCACTGAAATCCTAGGACGTGAATTCCTGCCAACCGTTTTTGACCGCCGCGTGATGTTGCGACTGATCCGTCGCTGGAACGATCGTGACCTAGGGCAAATGGATCTCCGTATCGTGTGCGACAACTTTCGAATTGTGAAATGAAATGGGAACTCTTTATCGACGCGGTCGGAATTCGAAAAAGTCCAACTGGCTTGCCGACTACACCCTCCACACCGGCAAGCGGACGAGCCGTTCGACGGGCACCCCAGACAAAAAAACAGCCGCCCAGATCCTGGCCCACTGGGAAACGGAAGAGGCAAAGCGTGCCAGCGGATTGGTGGACCCCGTCGCAGAACGAATCGGCATCCAATCGGCTAGATCGATCGCTGAACACAAAGCCGAATGGATCGCATCGCTGAAATCGAAATCGCGAGATCAAAAATACGTTAACAAGACTGAGACGAAACTGCAGGCGATCGTCGATCACGCCGGATGGAAAACTGCGTACTCGATCACACCGGAATCCGTCGAAGCCTTTGTCGCATCGTTGCACGAACTCAATCGATCAAACCAGACGATTGCCCACTACGTCCAGGCGGTCAAGCAATTCACTCGATGGCTGACCCGCACCGGCCGCATCCACGCCAACCCATTGGAAACGGTCACCAAGCCCAACCCAAGCTCCGACCGCCGTCGCGAACGCCGAATGCTGCTGCCCGCCGAATGGTCATGGCTCCAACGAGTCGCCGGCGATCGAGCGATGATCTACGAACTCACCATCGAGACCGGATTACGATCCGGCGAAATCCGATCGCTGCACCCCAGCCACGTCAAACATGATGCAAAGCAACCCTACATCACGGTTCGCAGCAGCATCACCAAAGACAGCAAGCAGGCCAGGCAGTACATCACCAAAGACCTGTCCACGCGCCTGGCATCCAGGAAGCCACACACTCGCCAAGTGTTCTTCGAACTGCCCGACGAGTACGGCATGGCCGGGATGTTGCGTGGTGACCTAGCGATCGCCCGTGCCCAGTGGCTCGAACGCCCCGACTTCAAAGACGAAGATCACGAAAGCGATTTCCTCGTATCAGAGAACGACGCGGGCGAGCGTCTAGACTTCCACGCCTTGCGACACACCTGTGGCGCCTGGCTGGCCGTGGCAGGCGTCCATCCCAAGACAATCCAAACGGTCATGCGACACAAGACGATCACGCTGACAATGGACACTTACGGGCACCTCTTTCCCGACGCCGAACCACAGGCAATCGAAAAACTCGGCTGCATATTACGCCAGTGACTTCGCCAGCGGCATGAAGCCCGGCCAAAGGCACCCTGTGACACGACACGGGCCCGCCGCGTTTTGCATTCGCATCGCGGCCAAAGCAATTCGACCCGGCAATTTCCGCAAGAAATGCAAAAAAGCCCGTGATTGAACGCCCCCTATCAGTACCCAGGGCGGGACTCGAACCCGCAAGGCCGTAACCGGCCGGGGGATTTTAAATCCCCTGTGTCTGCCAATTCCACCACCTGGGCGTCCCGTCGCTGACGGAGAGGTGTCGATTTGAACGTTCCCGGCTTGGCTGGTGGGAGCGCTGGCGGGGCATTTTGGCGTGCCCGACCAGTCGATGGAACGCATTCTAGCGAGATCGAGCGGGGCGGAAAGGTTCCTGGCGGTGCATTGTTGGCGGTTCGGCCAACATCTGGCGGGTCGAAAAAGTGCGATTCCTTGCCGGTACGGGCGCTTGGTGTTGGCTTCTGGGCCCTGCGGATCGGTCACAATGGGTGGGGACCGGATTACACGATTGATGGGATGGCAGCGTGATGAAAGCATCAGAATTGTTCCTACGGGCACTCGAGGCAGAGGGGGTCGAGTACATCTTTGGGATCCCCGGCGAAGAGAACCTGGATTTCTTGGACTCACTTTCCCGATCCAGCATCCGGCTGATCCTGACCCGGCACGAACAGGCTGCGGGGTTCATGGCGGCCACGTACGGGCGTCTGACCGGCAAGGTTGGCGTTTGTTTATCAACGCTGGGGCCGGGGGCGACCAACTTTGTGACGGCCGCGGCCTACGCACAGCTGGGTGGCATGCCGATGTTGATGATCACCGGACAGAAGCCGGTCAAATCCAGCAAGCAGGGTCAGTTCCAGATCGTCGACATCGTGGACATGATGCGTCCGCTGACGAAGTACACTCACCAACTGGTCAGCGCATCGAACATTCCGTTTCGAGTTCGCGAAGCGTTCCGATTGGCGATGGAAGAGAAGCCCGGGGCGACGCATTTGGAATTGCCCGAAGACATTGCGGCCGAAGAAGTCGACACCCTGCCTCATGCGGCCAGTTACGTTCGCCGTCCGATCGCCGAGGGAAAATCGATTCGCGCGGCGGTCCAAATGATCCAAAACGCCAAGCATCCGCTGCTATTGATCGGTGCCGGTGCGAACCGAAAATTGACCCGTCGCACTCTGGGCAAATTGATCGCCAAAACGGGCATCCCCTTCGCCACCACTCAGATGGGCAAAGGGGTGGTGGACGAGAACCATGAACTGTTTCTAGGCAACACGGCGTTGTCATCGGGCGACTTTGTGCATCGCGCTGTCGACAGTGCTGACCTGATCATCAACGTTGGTCATGACGTGGTCGAGAAGCCGCCGTTCTTTATGAAGCAGGGTGGCGTGCAGGTGATTCACATCAATTTTTCGTCGGCTGCGGTCGATCCCGTTTATTTTCCGCAGACCGAGGTTGTCGGTGACATCGCCAATTCGATCTGGCAGATCAGTGAGTCGATCACGCCATCGACCGACTGGTGCTTTGACCGTTTCATGAAGGTAAAATCGGTTGCGGTCGCTCACTTGACCGACGGATCCGATGATCCGCGATTCCCGATCTATCCTCAGCGCTTGGTCGCTGACGTTCGCAAGGTCATGCCGGACGATGGCATCATCGCGCTGGACAATGGCGTCTATAAAATTTGGTTTGCCAGGAACTACCCTGCCAGCGATCCCAACACGGTGTTGTTGGACAATGCGTTGGCGACGATGGGGGCGGGGCTGCCGTCGGCGATGGCGGCGCGACTGGTCTATCCGGATCGTAAAGTCATGGCGATCTGTGGCGACGGCGGATTCATGATGAACAGCCAGGAACTAGAAACCGCCGTCCGATTGAAGATGCAATTGGTGATCTTGGTCCTGCGAGATAACGCTTATGGAATGATCAAATGGAAACAGTCCCACATGGGTCTGGCCGACTACGGGTTGGACTATGGGAACCCCGATTTCGTCAAGTATGCCGAAGCCTACGGTGCCAAGGGTTACCGGATTTCGAATTCCGGTGAACTGCTCGACGTGATGCAAAAGTGCCATGATTCGGATGGAGTCCACTTGATCGAGGTCCCGGTCGACTACAGCGAAAATGATCAGATCCTGAATCACGACATCAAGCGTCTAAGCGCCGCGGTCTAGTGAGACAATGTCACTTTGGATGGTTGCCTCGCAACTCGCAGCGTTTTGAACTGGCTAGCCGTTTGACGCTAGCCGACTGCTGTTGGAGTTCAACTTTCAACGGCAGTGGGGGATTCCCGGCCGCTTAAGCGATCGCGGCTCACAAAATCGGCAGGCCGATAGCCTCGGTTTCGTCACCCGAGAACCGGGGCGAGCGCCCAAACGACTCATTGAAGGCGACGTTTTCTAGTTAGACCGCACCGTTGACCTCACAAGGAAACCCACAATGTTGAAACCAAGCTATCCGTACTACTTGGCCGGTCGACCGGTTGCGGCGAACACGGATCTGGAGGTGACGGATAAATACACCGGAGAAGTCGCGACGCGCGTGGCGGTGGCGGATTCTGCGGCGATCGAACAAGGGATCGCGGCGGCGGCTGATTCAGCTGATGCGATGCGGCGGATGCCACCGTACCAGCGACGAGAAATACTGGACCACTGTGTCGGGCGGTTTCGCGAGCGTTTTGACGAACTGGCGATGTCGCTGTGCATCGAAGCGGGCAAACCAATCAAGGATTCGCGAGGCGAAGTGACGCGGTTGATCGACACGTTTCGAATCGCGGCCGAGGAATCGGTACGGATGACGGGCGAGGTGATGAATCTGGAAATCTCACCTCGGGCTCGCGGTTATCGCGGAATGTGGAAACGGGTTCCGATCGGACCGTGTTCTTTCATTTCCCCTTTCAACTTTCCGTTGAACTTGGCGGCGCACAAGATTGCACCGGCGATCGCGGTCGGCTGCCCGTTCGTGCTGAAACCGGCTAGTCGAACTCCGATCGGTGCCTTGATGATCGGCGAGATCTTGGCCGAGACCGATTTGCCCGCGGGGGCGTTTTCAATTCTGCCCTGCAGCCGCGACGGTGCGGACCTGTTCACGACCGATGATCGACTGAAACTGCTCAGCTTTACCGGATCGCCGGATGTGGGTTGGCGTTTGAAGAGCAAGGCGGGCAAGAAAAAGGTGGTGTTGGAACTGGGGGGGAATGCGGCCTGCATCGTCGATCAGGATTCGGACTTGAACGATGTCGTCGAACGGTTGGTCATCGGGGCCTTTTACCAGTCCGGGCAAAGCTGCATCGGGGTCCAGCGGATCATCGTGCATGAATCGATCTACGAAGTGTTACGAGACCGGTTGGTGGCGGCGACTAAGCGATTGGTGGCTGGGGACCCCAAGGACGAAGACACCTTTGTCGGGCCGATGATCTCTGAATCCGAGGCAGCGCGTTTGGATGGCTGGATTCAAACAGCGGTCGCTGCGGGCGGGAAACTGCTGTGTGGGGGAGGTCGCACAGGATCGATGTTGGAAGCGACTTTGTTGGAAGACGTGCCCGCCCAGCAGGACATCTGTACCCAAGAGGCGTTCGGGCCGGTAGCGGTGCTGAGCCGGTTCAGCAGCTTTGACGAGGCACTCGATCGGGTCAACGACAGCGTTTTTGGACTGCAGGCGGGCATTTTTACACGGGATTTGTACAAGATGCAAAAAGCGTGGGACGAATTGGACGTTGGCGGCGTCGTAGTTGGCGATATCCCTTCGTGGCGCGTCGACAACATGCCCTATGGGGGAGTCAAAGACAGTGGATTGGGGCGTGAAGGCATCCGATTTGCTATGGAAGACATGACCGAAATTCGCAATTTGGTGATCCGAACCCCGCTGTAAATTCATACGGTTGCCACCACAATGAGGATGGATTCTCGGGGACGTTGGGTTGGTGGGTCTCCGCTCTTGCTTCAAAGGATGATGTTGTGATGCTGCTGTGTTCACTCTCTTGCCAATTCGTCTCGCTTCTGAACCCGTGGCGGCTAGCGATCAATGCCATCTACTGGCGTAGCGGAACTCGCCAAGAGTTTCGGCCTAGGATGTGTGATCACCGAAAGTCTTGGCGACTTGCGCTACTGAATGCTTCACAGCGTTTGCTGCCGGCGCTATGGTTGGCGCTGTGGTTGGCGTTCGGTTTGGTACCCGCCCCTTCGATCGCCCAGGATACTCGTGACGTGAAATGGAAATCTGTGCGGCAGGCAATCGACCAGGGCTTACCGCAAACGGCGATTGACCGATTGGATCCGATGATCGATCGTTTCCGAGCCGATGGGAACGTGGACGCGGCCATCCATGCGGTGTGCTGGAAGATCACGTTGGAGGGTCAGATCGAAGGCAACAAGCCGGAAGAAAAAATCACTCGACTGCGTGAAGAGATCGAGAAGTCGTCGGCCGAGATGAAACCGGTGATGGAAGCGATCTTAGCCAACTGGTACTGGCAATACTTCAGCCAGAATCGATGGCGATTCGCTCAGCGGACCGAAACGGCACAGTCCCCGAGTGACGACTTCACGACTTGGGGTCTGGATCGGATCCTTTCGGAAGTCGACGCCCATTTCCAAACTGCGCTTTCCGCGGCTGACGCGTTGCAGACGACTCCGGTCGGTCAGTTCGACGAACTGTTGGAACCTGGTACCGCACCGACGTCGTACCGCCCCACCCTGTACGACGTGTTGGTTTGCAACGCGCTTGATTTTTATTCAGCGGGCGAGCACGCGGCGACGCAAGTTCGAGATGCGTTCGAGGTGTCAGCCGATGGCCCCATCTTTGACGACCGCGACGCTTTTCTTGCTTGGCAACCTGAAACCGATGACCAGGATTCTGCCCTGCTGCGTGGGGTGCAGTTGTACCAGTCGCTGATTCGGTTCCACCAAGCGGATGCTGACCCATCGGCGTTGTTGGACGCGGACCAGTCGCGGCTGACGTTTGGCAACAATCACGCGTTTGGCGAAGACAAGGACCAACGTTTCCGATCGGCACTGCGTCGATTGGCAGACGCAAACATCGATCATCCCATCGCGGCGATGGCGCTCAACGAACTGGCTCAGTCGCTGCGGCAAAGTGATCCGGTGGCAGCCCACGCGGCGGCGACCGAAGGACTGACGCGTCATCCCGATTCGGTGGGTGGTCGACGTTGTTACAACATGATTCAAGAGATCGAATCGCCGTCCGCCACGATCATGACCGAACGAGTCTGGAATCTAGCCGGTGACGACGTGATCCGACCGACCATCGATGTGGCCTACAAGAACGTCACGAAAGTCTATCTTCGTTTGGTGCGAAGCGATTTTCAGGATTTCCTAAGCGGTAAACGCAGCAGTGTGGATGGTTACGGGCAAAATGAGATGTCCGAACTACTGACTCGGACACCGATTGCGGCTTGGTCGGCCGATCTTCCGGCGACCGATGATTATCAGGTGCGGACCGAATCGGTTGACGCGCCGGCGATCGACGCGCCAGGATCCTATTTGTTGATCGCCAGCCATGACAAGGACTTTGCTTCGCCGGTGAACCAGTTGTCGCTGTGCGATGTTTGGGTCAGCGACCTGTCGATGGTGGTCCGCAACCACAGTGGCGATGGATTGGTGGATGGATTCCTGTTGGATGCACGCACCGGTGATCCCATCGTCGGCGCAAACGTCGAAGCTTGGAGCCAGTCGCCGCAGCAACCACGCAACCGCAAGCGATTTGCGACCGTCCAAACCGACACCGACGGGATGTTTCGTATCACCGGAGGTCGTCAACAGAATGTGACCTTGTTGGCGTCGGCCAATGGACAACAGATTTCCAGTGCGAATCAACTGTACCTGCTGCAAAGTAGGCGTCGATCCGATCCCGTCCGCAGCGCGGTGCTGTTTACGGATCGATCGATCTATCGGCCCGGTCAAACCATCCAGTTCAAAGGGATCTGCTATCGGCAGCACGCCGCCACCGACGACTACCGAGTGCTCTCACGCACCAAGGGAACCGTGGTGTTCACCGACGTCAACGGAAAAGAAATTGAAAAGCAGGCGTTCCTAACCAATGACTTTGGCAGTTTCTCCGGCAGTTTCGTGGCTCCGCGCGACCGACTGACCGGACAGATGCGACTGTCGATCGAAGGGCCCATTCGCGGTCAGGCCAGTGTGACGGTCGAAGAATACAAACGGCCGAAATTCCGTGTCGAGTTGAAGCCGCCGAGTGATGAAGTCAAGTTGGGTGAAAACGTTACGGTGACAGGTGAGGCGACGGCCTACACTGGAGTCGCCATCGGCGATGCGTCGGTATCTTGGCGAGTGGTACGCCAGGTGCAATATCCGATTTGGTGGCTGCGTTCGTGTTGGTGGATGCCGGTTCAACAGGGAGCCAGCCAAGAGATCGCTCACGGCACCGCGACAACCGATCCGGCGGGTCGATTTGACGTATCGTTTGTTGCCCAACCCGATTCGTCGGTCAGCGTGGAATCGGATCCCACGTTTGAGTACCAGGTCTACGCCGACGTCACCGATACGACGGGCGAGACGCGATCGGATCAACGGACCGTGCGTGTTGGCTACACCGCATTGTCGGCATCGGTCAATGCGGACGATTGGTTGACCGATGACAAGCCGACCGAGATCACGATTCGCACCGAGTCGCTGGACGGAGAAAGCCGCGCCGCCAACGGGAAGCTGACAGTCTATCGGTTGCAGCAGCCCGACCGAGTGCACCGGCCAGCCTTGGTTGAACTCTATCGTCGATATCCACAGGGTCAGCCGAGGAAACCGGACCTGTCGGATCCCGTCACTTGGGATGTTGGCGAAGCGGTGTTCCACGATGACTTTGCGACCGACGCGTCCGGCCGATCAGTCGTCAAGGTTGCTTTGGAACCGGGCATGTATCGCGCGAAGCTGGTAACCAAAGATGCGTACGGCAAGGACGTTCACGCCGAAACTCAGATGCGAGTGTTGGATCCTGATTCGAATCGGTTGACGACGAAGGTCCCATTCTTACTGGCTTCGCCTTCAGATTCGGTTCAGCCAGGCCAGCAGTACGTGGCCGTTTGGGGCAGCGGTTACGACCGGGCTCGGGCTTATGTCGAAATCGAATGTCGTGGCGAGATCCGAGAGAGTTTCTGGACGGACCCCGCCGACACTCAGATGCAGATCAAACAGATGGTCGACGAGAAGATGCGAGGCGGGTTCACGCTGCGCGTCACGATGGTGCGTGACAACCGAGCGAACTTGGAATCTCGCGTGATCGACGTGCCTTGGACGAACAAGAAATTGGACGTTCAATGGGAACACTTTGTGTCGAAACTGGCACCGGCGGCGAAGGAAACTTGGACCGCTGTGATCCAAGGACCTGATTCCGAAGCCGCTGCGGCGGAGATGGTGGCGACGCTGTACGACGCTTCCTTGGACGCCTACTTGCCTCACGTATGGCAGACCGGGTTCACGGGATTTCGCCGCGAGCGATCATCCATCTCGTCGTCGTTCGAAAACCAGCCGAAGCAATTGCGGACAATCGTCCATGGCTGGCAGATCAATCGCCGCGATGGCAGTTTGTCTTACGTTTCACTGCCGCCCGAATTCTTGCAGACTCCGTTTCAGCAGTTTCGTGGCCGAGGTTACGGCGGCATGATGATGCGTGGAGCGATGATGAAGGGGAGCTCTGGTCCGCCCATGCACGCATCCGAGTCGATGATGATGGATGATGGTGGCGGAGGAATGGGTGGTGGAATGGCTATGTCAGCCGCTGCATCGCCCTCGTTTGCACCCGCGACCGGAGCGACCGGGAATGGAACCGATGGATCCGGTCCGGCCAAACCAGAGGTGGATTTTGGTGAAGTCGCGGTTCGCAAAAATTTGAACGAAACGGCGTTCTTCTTTCCTAAGCTGATTGCCGCGGATGACGGCACGGTACGGATGGAGTTCACGATGCCCGAGGCGCTGACCGAGTGGAAGTTCCTTGGCTTTGCCCATGATCGGAGTTTGCGCAGTGGCGGGATCAGCGACACCGCTGTGACGGCCAAGGATCTGATGGTGGTTCCCAACCCGCCACGCTTCGTTCGCGAAGGTGACGAGATCGAGTTCACGGTCAAAGTCAGCAACCAGTCGCCGACTCGGCAGACCGGTTCGGTACGTTTGACCTTTGCGGATGCACGAACGACCAAGTCCGTCGATTCGCTGTTGGAGAACAACGAAACCGACCAACCGTTTCAGATCGCGGCCGGTCAATCGCAAACGGTCGCTTGGCGGATTCGTGTTCCGGACGGACTGGGGGCAATCACCTACAAGGCCGTCGGGTCGACGGGACGTTTGTCGGACGGCGAAGAAGGTGTTCTGCCGGTGTTGTCGCGCCGCGTGCTGGTCACCGAGTCGATCACGTTGCCGATCCGCGGCAAGCAAACCAAGCAGTTTGATTTTGACAAACTGCTTCGTTCGGGCGATTCGGATTCGTTGGAGCATCAGTCGGTGACCGCTCAGATGGTATCCAACCCGTCCTGGTACGCCGTGATGGCCCTGCCCTACCTGATGGAATACCCGCATCAGTGCAGCGAGCAGACTTTCAATCGGTTCTATGCCAACGCGATGGCCCAGCACATCGCGACCAGCAATCCCAAGATCCGTCGAGTGTTCGACCAGTGGCGGGCCACCCCGGCACTGGACAGCCCGCTGCAGCAGAACGAAGAACTAAAATCGGTGGTGCTGGAAGAAACCCCGTGGGTGCGACAAGCCGAATCCGAGAGCCAAGCACGTCGCAATGTCGGAATCTTGTTCGACAAGAACCGGCTGGAGGACGAGACCGCACGGACGCTGCATCAGTTGACTCAGATGCAGAAGCCCGATGGCATGTGGCCTTGGTTTCCCGGTGGTGGTTCGAACCGCTACATCACGCTGTACATCACGACCGGATTCGGCCGGATGCGTCACTTGGGCGTCGATGTGGATATGTCCGCAGCGATCGGGTCGCTGCAGGCATTGGACCAGTGGATGAGCGACGAATTCGATGACCTCAAAGAGGTCGACCGTTCGAAGAATCATCTGTCGAACACCGTCGCCTTGTATCTTTACGGCCGCAGTTTCTTTTTGAAGGATCAAGCGGTCGCGCCGCAGCATCAGCAGGCGTTTGACTATTGGGTGTCGCAGGCCAAACAGCATTGGCTGGCGATCGGCAATCGACAGTCACAGGCTCACATCGCGATCGCCCTGACACGTTTAGGCGATCGGGCGCCGGCCGAGGGGATCATGCGTTCGATCAAAGAACGATCGGTCACGGACGAAGAAATGGGCCGGTTTTGGCGAGACACCGAAGCGTCGTGGTGGTGGTATCACGCACCGATCGAGTCGCAGGCGATGATGATCGAGGCGTTTGACGAAGTGATGGACGACGCCGAGGCGGTCGAAGATTGCAAGGTCTGGCTGTTGAAACAGAAACAGACGCAGGATTGGAAGACGACCAAAGCGACTTCCGACGCCGTCTACGCGCTGTTGCTGCGCGGCAGCGATCAGTTGGCGTCCGACGAACTGGTGCAAGTGTCGATGGGCGGGAAAACGATCCAGCCGCAATCGGTCGAAGCGGGCACGGGGTTCTTTGAGGAACGTTTCGCAGGTGCCGACGTGACCCCGTCGCTGGGCGATATCACCGTCACCAAGGTGGACGACGGTGTGGCCTGGGGAAGCGTTTCTTGGCAGTACCTGGAAGACATGTCCAAGGTGACGGCGCATGACGGCACGCCGCTGAAGTTGACGAAGTCGCTGTTTGTGAAAACCAACACGGACAACGGTCCGACACTGGTCGCGGTCGATGGTCCGGTCAGTGTTGGTGATGAATTGGTCGTGCGGATTGTGCTGCGAACCGATCGTGACATGGAATATGTCCACCTGAAGGATTACCGAGGCAGCGGTACCGAGCCGACCAATGTGCTGTCTCAGTATCGGTTCCAGGATGGGTTGGCGTACTACGAATCGACACGGGATACGGCCAGCCATTTCTTCATCGATTACTTACCCAAGGGAACGTACGTGTTCGAATATTCGACTCGCGTGCAGCTCCGCGGCCAGTACCAAACCGGCTACGCGAACATCCAGTGCATGTACGCACCGGAGTTCGCCGGTCATAGCGAAAGCTTACCGATCGTGGTGAAGTAAGTTTCCAGAGTGAAGCGTAGTGGGATTCGCCAGAATTCCCCCGGGTGGGAAGGAATTCCACTACGTTGTTGTCATTGCAGCGATGAAGTTCGTAGTAGCGGCCTTAGCCGGAGTGGTTTGGGCCATTCTGATTCGGCCTGAAGAGAGCGTCCAGCTTACGGCCGCCGCGGCGAGGCGAAAGCATCCTGCCGTGTGGGCGGGCCACCGGATTCAGCGTTACCACGGCCCCCTCACCCCAGCCCTCTCCCCCTGGGTTATCGAAGCTCCACTTCGATAACCCAGGGGGAGAGGGGGCAAAAGAAAGCCAACCAACCGAAGTGTTTCCCCACTTCGTTTCGCCCCCCCTCTCCCCCGTTTTGCCCCCTCTCCTCCGCGTCTCCCCCGCGTCGCCCCCTCTCCCTCGTTTTGCCCCCTCTCCCTCGTTTTGCCCCCTCTCCCCCGTGTTGAACGCGAGTTCCGCTCGCGTTCAATGTGGGGGAGAGGGTTGGGGTGAGGGGGACGCTCTCTTTAGCCGGAATGTTTTGGGCCGTTCCGATTCCGTCTGAAGGCGGTACTACCAGCGGAGTGACGGTCGTTGGGAACGGTGGCTTGGTTCGAATTTCGCTTCGCTGACGCAGCGTGAACGCCGATTCTTAGAACATACCGCCGCCCGATGAATGCGGCTGCTTCATTTCGCCAAACGGGGATTCCGAACCAGCACTAAATGGGTCATTCGAGTTTTCGCCAGGTTCGGCCACAAAACGTTCTTCGCAGCGATCTCGGGCTGCCTGCAGCAGCTTCCTTGCGTCTTCCGAAATGCTGGTGCCAACGCTCGCAAGAACCAAATCCATCACCTGGCCAGCCATGTCTGGCCGCGTTGTGTTCTCGACAATGATGGGCAATGCCTTCGTCCACAAATCCTGGTTCTCAATGAATGTCTGTCCAGAATAGTGGGACGGCGACGCGAGCCAATTGGGATTTTTGGTGTAAAGCCACAAGAGTGCTTCGTCGGCGTAGACGGCTGGCGTTTTCTTCAACTGGTCCAGGAACCCTTGATGCCGCTTGTCTCTAGCAATTAACGCGTCGTCCAGTAGTCCCTGAACCTCCAGTGCCGGCGGCAGTTCAATGCCAAGTTGCTTGGCGGCTATAAATCGGTAGACACTAAAGTTGGCCTGTCTTGTTGTGTTTCGCCCACCGGGAAAAGGGTCCTCCAATCGTTCCGCGATCGGTGGCATTGATTTGGCTTTGGTGACGTTTTGATCGATCTCTTCCGATAGGCCGGGTTCTTCGTCGAGTGGTGCGTTCAATGCGATCGCGAGTTTCAATGACAAATCACGGGCTGTCGAAATGCTTTGGGTGAAATGCAAGTCATCGTCGGTCAGTGAACGTAAGGCTTGGTGCAATGCATCGGCCTTTTGCTTGTTCTGAGGATCATCTGCCCAGGCAAGCAGTCGAGAGCTTGCCGTACCGCTGAATCCACCTTCAAAGTTCAACAGCGCCCATAGACAGGCCGCGCGGCTGTTTTGATTTCCGTCACCCAGCTCTGCCGTGATCGCTTCGATCCCCGGTGATGGCATGATGCGTTTGATCGTGTCGATAAACTGAGTCATGTACAGCTGAGATGGTTCGCTCTTGTCGGCACTGGCCGTCCAACCGCCGAACCTGCGGGCTGATCTTAGAATTGCACCGACTGCATCTACATCGCTTTCATCAGCCAGACTGACAACCGCATTGATCGCTTCGCCCAGTGTGTCGACGTCGCGTTCGGTTTCCAAAATTCCTACCCAATGATCGATGGTTTCGCCTTTGAATCGTTTCTTGGATGGGACGATGGGAGCGGCTGATTCGTCCGTGTCACCCAGGGCAACGTTGGGATCGGCGCTGGCAACCGTTGGTGACTGCGACACTTGGACGGCCAAGTTTGGATCGTCGGTTTCGATGCGGACGCGGGTCTTGTCGGACTGGATCGTGATGATGATGGTGGCCAGGATCGCGGCTGCGGCGGCACCGCCCAGGAACCCGATCAGGGTTCGATTAGGGCGCGGTGGTTCACCGGATGCGGCATTCGGGATGGGTAGGGTTGCCGATAGCATCGGTTCCGGATCCTCGGCTCGCATCGCTTGTCGGATCAGTGGTTTCAGCGATACCGAACGCGTGAACGCATCCAAGCGATCGGCGACTTCATGGGCCTGGTCCGGGCGATCGTCACGGTCACGCGACAGCAACTGGCTGACCAGATCGTCCAACGCCGGGGGGACTTCGGCCGCAGCGTCTTTCAAGCGATCGGCTGGGCGGGTGGTCTTGTCGATCACCAGTGGCGCGATCCCACGCGAGGAATCGTGGGCCGGGTGTCCGGCGATCAATTGGTACAGGGTGGCGCCGATACTGTACAAATCGGCTCGCGAATCGACGCTGTCGCCGTCGCTCAGTTGTTCGGGTGCAGCGAACGCCAGCGTGCCGATGACATGCCCCACGGTGGTCAGCCGCAGATCGGCAATCGGTTGGGATTGGTCCAGCACCAATCCCAGATCCAGCAGCTTTACCGTCCCCTGGCTGGTCAGCATGATGTTGGACGGTTTGATGTCGCGGTGGACCAGACCACGATCGTGCACCGCAGCGATCGCTCGGCACACGCCTCGCATGATCGTCGTGGCCGCCGCGATATCCAGCGGACCGAGTCGCCGCACGATGGCGGCCAGATCCAATCCATCCAAGTATTCCATCACCAGGTAATGCCAGCCGCCCGAATCGCCCGCGTCGGTGGCGGTGACGATGCCGGGATGCGACAGTGCGGCGACCGCCTGCATTTCACGTTCAAATCGGTTCACCCATACCGAGTCGAAACCATGACCGCGGGGCAGCAGTTTGATCGCACACTTCCGTTTCAGCCGCGTGTGTTCGGCCAGATAAACCGCCCCCATCCCGCCACGTCCCAGCGGTCGCAGTAGCCGGTAGGGGCCAAGCGAATCCACCGGCGGCAGAACGGGATCCAACCGCATCTTTTGCGGTCCGGCAGCATGAAAGATGGCCGCTTGGCAATCCGCTTCGGCCAAGACCGCGTCGTCGCTGGAAGGGACCTCTGCGGACAGAACCGCGGCGAACGAATCATCGAGCGACGACGCGTCCATCCGTTGCTGGCAGCTTTGACAGGAATCGAGGTGCTGCATCAATCGTTCGAATCGATCCGGTGGCACGCGGCCGAATCCGAAATCGACCAGTTCTTCGTCCGAGGGATGTTCGTGGGTGGTGGCAATCATCAGTCAGGCTTCCGTCAAAGTGGGGAATGCGGATCGTCTAACAAGTCCCTCGCGAGTGATTGGACACCCGATGAAAAAAAATGTGGAAATGGCACCACTGCCGTAGCCTAGGCTTCCAGCCTGGGACCTTTGGAACAAACACTAACGTAGTGGATTTCGCCAGAAATCCTTGCATTTCTTCTTCCCCCTCTCTCTAACTCTCTCCCCCGCAAGTCGCTGCGCGGCGGGGGAGAGAGGACTTTAAACGTGACATCGAATGATTGACCGCCAACTGATTGTTCCGAGGGTTTTAGCCTGATGAATCCTGGTCGATCAGGCCGGCCAGTTCGGTGCGCAGCCGCTGCAGGATACGGGCGCGCGCCTTGTACACCGTCCAACGCGTGACCCCCAATGATTCGGCGACTTCATCGGGACTACGTCCATCCACCACGGTCCCCCAGAATGCTTCCCAAGTTTTGGGGTCGAACCGGTCGCGGTAGATGGCAACCGCACGCGTCAGCACGGTGTGTTGGTCCAGGCGTGCGTCGGTGGGCGGATCGGCGCTGTCGATCGGGGATACTAGGTTGGCGGCCGCTGACCCCATGACTTGTTCGGCCGGTGCATTGCGGCACCGATCGGCCATGCGGCGGCGAGTGATCGTCCACAGCCAGCTACGAAACTTGGTATCGGTTCGCTTGGGATCGAAACGCACCAGATCTCGTGACACGGACATCAGCACGTCTTGGGTCACATCGGCCGCGTCACTGCTTTGCATTCCGCTGCGACGAACCCACCGATAGATCAGTGGACCATACAGATGCACGAACCGGTTCCAGGCCTGCGGTTGCCCATCGCATGCGGCCAATAGCAACGAATGAGGCGTTGACGGTTCGATCATGGATTTTACGTTGCCGGAGTTCCAAAGTTCTGGATTTGGTACTGCCGTGCCATGGCAGTGAACTGGGCAACCTGGTCCGCACACCAAGCATCGTCATGGCCTAGTTCATCGGCGATCAGCCGAGCGACGTCACCGCAGACGGCGACCGCGGCATCGGCATCTAGCAGCAACAACCGGGTCCGTCGGGCCAGCACATCGTCGACGGTGCGAGCCATTTCGTGACGGACGGCCCAGACGACTTCGGATCGGTGGATCGGATGATCGTCGGACAATCGACGGGCCAAGTCGGGCGTGTCCGATTCCAGTTGCTCGATCGCCGCGAGGTCGCTGCCGTAAAACGATCGGGCGACATCGGCATTGGTTTCAGCGGCGTAACCATGCAGGTGCAGCGTCGGAGTCACGCAGGGTTTTTTGGCCAACCCGCTGACTGTGATCGCGCGATCGACGCAGTCTTCGGCCATCTTTCGGACCGTGGTCCACTTGCCGCCGGTGATGGTCATCAATCCCGAATCTTCGACACGGATCACATGATCACGCGACAGCGACGCGGTGCGAGCCGACTTGTCGCCGCGGACCAACGGGCGGATGCCGACAAACACGCTGCGTACATCGGAACGGGTGGGCGGATGCGTCAAGTATTCGGATGTGGTGTCCAGCAGGAACTGGATCTCTTGTTCCTGCGCGACCGGTTCCAAGGACGGCGTTGGAATCGGCGTGTCGGTGGTTCCCACCAGCACACGATCGTGCCACGGGATGATGAACAGGACGCGTCCATCGGACGTCTTGGGGACGATCAGCGAAACGTCGCCGGGAAAGAACGATCGCGGCAATACGACATGAACCCCTTGGCTGGCCGCCAACATCGGCTGACAGTCTGCTTTGTCCATCCGTCGTACCGCGTCACAGAACGGGCCGGCGGCGTTGATGACCGTGTTGGCTCGGATGGTCACCGTTTCGGATGTTTCGTGATCCACGGCGACCACGCCAACGATCCGACCGTCATCATTCTTGACCAATTCGGTGGCACCCATGCCATTGACCAGCGACGCACCATGATCGGCGGCGGTACGTGCCATGTTGATCAGCAGGCGGGAATCGTCGAACTGGCCATCGTGGTAGACCACACCGCCGCTGAACTTTTCAGCCGCCAACGTGGGCAGGTCGCGTGCGATATCCGATTGGGACGCTCCGTGCGAACTTCCAAAATTGTCGGACCACGCCAGCAGGTCGTACAGTTTCAGGCCGATCCCGAAATAGATCTTTTGCCACCAATGTTCACAGGGGATCACGAACGGCATGTCGTGAACCAGGTGAGGTGCGTTGCGGCGCAGCAAGGTGCGTTCGCGCAGTGCATCGCGAACCAGCGTGATGTTGCCCTGTTGCAGGTAGCGGACCCCGCCGTGCACCAATTTGGTGCTGCGGCTGGACGTGCCTTTGCCAAAGTCGGCTTGTTCGATCAAGGCGACGTCGTAGCCACGTGATGCGGCATCCATCGCGACACCCACGCCGGTCGCTCCCCCACCGATGATCAGCAGGTCAAAGGGAGTGGTTCGCTCGTAGATGCGACGAAGTGATTCATTACGATCCATGTTGTTCCCAATCACGCGAGCGGTCGAGTGCTTCCGACCAACGAGTTCGCAGCCGAGCGGCTTCGTCGGCATTCATTGTGGGTTCAAACACACGGTCGGTTTGCCACACATCGGCGATGTCATCACATCCGGTCCAGAAACCGCTGGAAAGACCGGCCAAGTAGGCGGCCCCGAGCGCGGTCGTTTCGATCACTTTAGGCCGGATCACCGGAACTCGCAAAATATCAGCCTGGAATTGCATCAACAGATTGTTGGCGGCCGCACCGCCATCGACACGCAGTTCGGCAATCGGGACGTCGGCGTCTTGTTTCATCGCGTCCAACACGTCGGCGACCTGAAACGCGATGCCTTCCAACGCGGCTCGCGCGATGTGTGCTTTGGTGGTACCGCGAGTCAGACCCAGGATCGTGCCACGTGCGTATGCATCCCAGTGGGGCGCCCCCAGGCCGGCCAATGCCGGAACGACATACACGCCGCCGTTGTCTGGAACACTAGCAGCCAACGCCTCGATTTCGTCGGCCGAATCGATGATGCCCAGCCCATCGCGAAGCCACTGAACGATTGCCCCGGCGATAAAGATGCTGCCTTCGAGCGCATAGCTGGGTGGTTGGTCGGCGAACTGGCAGGCCATCGTGGTCAGTAGTTTGCAGGTGGACGTCCGTGGCTGATCGCCAATATTCATCAGTGCAAAACAGCCCGTCCCGTAGGTGTTTTTGGCCATGCCGGGCTGGGTACAGTTCTGGCCGAACAAAGCGGACTGTTGATCACCGGCTGCGCCACCGATCTTGATCGCAGCGCCAAAGAGTTCAGGTTCGGTTTCGCCATAGACTTCGCTAGAGGGACGAATTTCTGGCAACATCTGGGTTGGCACGCCGAAGATCTTCAGCAGTTCGGTGTCCCAGATGCCGGTGTGAATATTCATCAGCATCGTTCGTGATGCGTTGGTCACATCGGTGACGTGAACGCGGCCGCCGGTCAGTTTCCAGATCAACCAACTATCGATGGTTCCGAAGGCTAGTTCGCCGGCTTCGGCGCGTTGCCGAGCCCCTGGAACGTTTTCCAGCAGCCAGTCGATCTTGGTGGCACAAAAATAGGAATCGATCAGCAGTCCGGTCTTCTTCTGCACGACGTCCGCGTGCCCGGCTTGGCGTAGCTGTTCGCACTTGGCGGCTGTTCGTCGGTCCTGCCACACGATGGCGGGCGCGATCGGTTGTCCGGTCGCTCGGTCCCAAACCAAGGTCGTTTCGCGTTGGTTGGTGATCCCGATCGCAGCCACGTCGGCCGCCGTCAGTCCGTGATCGGCGAGCACGCGGCGGGCCACACCGATTTGCGATTCCCAGATTTCTTCGGCGTCATGTTCGACGCGGTCGGTGTCCGGAAAGTGCTGAGTGAATTCTTGCTGTGACATCCCCAGGATTGAACCGGCACGGTCAAACAGGATGGCACGTGAACTGGTCGTGCCTTGGTCCATAGCCAAGATGACAGACGACATGGGTGAACTACTTTCGATCGGCGACAGAGAGGGCGGATTCCTAGCTGCCTAGGATAACGCGCGTGGTGCACCCGCTGTGAGAGCGAGCTGGCGATCATGTGCATTCCGGTGGCCAAGGCCACCGGCAGAAGGCTGTCGCCACTGCGTGGCTGTCAAACCTTGGTAGTGGGATTCGCAGCACTACGCGTTGGCCAGATCGGGGCTTG
Organism: Rubripirellula lacrimiformis; assembly: GCF_007741535.1. NCBI lineage: Bacteria > Pseudomonadati > Planctomycetota > Planctomycetia > Pirellulales > Pirellulaceae > Rubripirellula > Rubripirellula lacrimiformis. The sequence goes on along the minus strand of NZ_CP036525.1, from coordinate 8,411,306 downwards.
GCTTGTCGCTGACTTGGCCCGCGGCGATACGGCGTTGATAGTCGGGCCAGACTTCGTGGGCCAGTTTGGTTTCGCCCAACTGGATCGTTTCGTTGACGTTCAGGTTGCCTTCTAGGATATGCGCCGAATTGAGGGCATAGAAACCTGGAACGCTGGTCACGATTCTTGGCAATCGAGTGCTGTAGTCGACGGTCGCCAACGCCGCCACATACTTGGCTCGCGCGACTTTGAAGTCCAGCACGTTGTCACGCGAGAAATGGTCGTACATCTTTTCCAGCGTCGACAAACACTTCTCTTGATAGTCGGCGTCGCTCTCGTTGAGCCCATCATGGTCATCCGGCAAATACTTGGGCAGATAGACCAAATGATTTCCGCCCAGTTGGGTTTCCGAATCGACGATCGTCGACATCTCGATCACTGCGGTCAGCGGCACCCAGGTATCGGTGATGTTGGTGACGTAATAGGGGCTGATCGGTTCTTTCAATAACATCGACGCACAAACAACGCCCAGGTATCGAATGTCGCTTAGCTTGTGCTTTTCGTCATCGCTTAGTTCGTCGCACGATCGTGCGATCAGCGGCGATGCGATGGTGGAAACCACGTTGTCATAGTGTTCGGTGCGGCCGTCGCCAAAGGTCACGTTCAAACCACCCTGGTCGGCGGATTGGACTTGCTGGACGGGCGACGATGTTTTGACTGTTAGGCCGCGATCGGAAAGCACCTCTACCAACCGATCCAGGATTCGCGCGTACCCGCCGGGGACGTAGCCGAACATTTCTTTCTTGGCGCCGCTACGGCGGGCTTTGTACATCCGTGCGGTGTGAGCCCAGATGAAGGCGGCGGAGGTCTGCGTGTAGGCGTCACCGAGTTTGGCTTTCAGCAGCGGCAACCAGACTTTTTCGAAGGCGCCGTTGCCGGACCAACGACGGAGCCATTTTTCGACCGACAACTTCTCTAGCCGACGCCAATTCTTGATCTTCGATGCATAGAAGATCGTGCCGCCCAATCGCAATCGTTGGATCATCGACAGCGGCGGAAACTTCAGGAACTCGGCCGTGTTGCTCATCGACAACAGCTGACCGCCAGCGTAGAAGCCCGTCTTGGTTTCGACCCAATCGATCTCGCTTTCCAAACCGATCTCGGTCAGCAGGTCGCGCAGCTTCGAATCGCTTAGCAGCGTGACGTGATAGAAGCGGTCCCACACGACGTCGCCAAGGTTCCAGGCGCTGGTCAATCCACCCATCACGGGTGCGGCCTCGGCGATCGTGACGTCTTGTCCGCGCTCGATCAGATCCCGAGCGATCTTCAGACCCATCACACCACCGCCAACGACCAACCACGAACTGCGTTCGTTGTGCGGGTGCGTCGAAGTCGAATCCGGCACGACTAGTTCTTCCCGACGCGATGGCGGCCGAGAAGTTTTAGCGTCAACCAGATGGTCTTGAAGACTTGCATCTTGCTGTCGCCGCCCTTTTGGTCGTAACGCAACCGCAGCGGAGCTTCGCCGAACATGACGCCTTGTTCGCGCAGTTTCAACAGCACGTCGGCCATGCAGGAAAATCCTTTCTCGCCGACGAAATCGTCGCCGTGTTCGGCAAACGCTTGGCGGATTACCGATGCACGGTAGGCGCGATAGCCGGATGTGTAATCGCGAACACCACGGGTGGGGAACAACACGGTGAACAGGATCCGTGCACCGATCGACAGAAAGTGGCGTTCGATTGGAACGCCCACGACGCGGGCGCCGGGTTGGAAACGCGATGCAATCACAACGTCGCAACCTTCTTGGATCATCGACACCATGCGGTTGATCAATCCCGGCGGGTGCGTGTTGTCGGCGTCCATCGTGACGATGATGTCGCGTTCGCCGGCGCGATCCACGGCTTCGCGAAGTCCGTCACGGATGGTCACACCCAAGCCCGCATTGATTTCGTGTTGAACCAGGTGGATCGGCATTTGGAAGGACATCTGCGCGGCAATCTTGGCGGTGTCATCCTTGCTGCCATCGTCGACGATGATGACTTCATAGGGCAGACCGTTGTCGGCAAAGGCTTCGCCGATCCGTTCCAACAGTTCCGGCAACGCTTCTTCTTCGTTGTAGGCCGGCAGTGCCATGAAGACTTTGACGGGACGGAACCGGATCGAGTCCCGCGATTCACCGACGGACTTGTTCTGGACGCTTGCCTGCGATTGGAAATCGGAGCCGATCGGTTCTTGGTTCATGGTCAAATGCGGGGTGACCGCTTCGCTGAGAACAGTGTCAATGAATCATGGGGGCCGCCCGTCAGGGGCGAAGGGGGCACGATTGGGTGGTTCGCCAATCGATATAGCCAGTGTTATTGGTGTGACCTGTATCTACAAGCCTCAGAATCACGAAGTTTCACTCTGTTTTGGCCGCACCGTCGATTTCATTGGTTCGCAGCGTCACGGCGGGGCTGCGGCGAAAACCCAAATAGACGACCCCAATCAGCAGCCCCAGCAGGCAGATACCGTTGATGCTGGTAACGATTTGTTCCACCGTCGGTCCCGCATCCAGGCGTCCCAGAACCATCCGAGTCGAAAGGTAGTTGAACAAGGGAACGGCGGTCAGGCACAGGATTGCCAATCGCCAGCCGGCATGGACTTGATTCCAAATGGCGGGGGATCCGACCAGGACCGCTGACAAGGGCATGATCAATAGCATTGTGTCGTAGGACTGGTGATAAATGCTGACCAGGGTCGCGCACAAAATGATGGCGCCTGTCAATCCAGCCAGCCCGTCATCGATCGATCGGCGTCGCCGACGATCCAGGACAAACATGACAGGCGCCAATAGCACCATCATCACGATCAGGTGCACGGATTCGTTCGGTTCGCTGCCGGTCCACTTGGCGACCGTGGCCAGTGCATCGACTCGAGTCCACGAATGAACCGGAGATTCGTCGTATTGGGCGCGGTGAATTTCCTGGGACAACGCGATCTGTTCGCCCAGCACCTCGGCACCGCGGATCCAATCGCCATCGCCCTCGTGGTAGGCCAGCCAAGCGAAGGGAACGCCGGCGGTGATGATGGTCAGGATGGCGCCGATGACCAGCGCTTTGACGTTCCCACGGGCCAGCATCAGAAAGCCCAATGGCAACAGGTAGGTTGGTTTGGCGGCAACCACGGCCAGCGCCACCGCAGCCCACCACGGCCGCCGATCACCCCAGCGGATTGCCAGGAAGGTTGCCAGCACCAATTCCAATGTGAAATAGCCATCGAACAACGTGATGTGACCGCCACGGGAAAAGACCAGCGCGGCCGCGACGGCCAGCAGATAGTCCAACCGAATCGGGCGGATGATCGACCCCACAACCAGTCCGCTGATGGCCAACACCAAGGCGACCGAGAACAGAAAGTAGACGACCTCGGCAACCCGCAGTGGCAGCACCGTCAACGGCGCGTGCAGCGCCAGGATGGAAGGCAGAAAGAACGGAATCTGCCGCGCGACTGGATTGGTGGCGGCGTACTGGGCACCGTAGGGACTGATGCCGTCGACCAACGCGGTGGCTGGGAAATAGATCCCATTGTGAAAGTCACACATGCCTTGGCGGCTGGGGTCAAACGGCCCCGGTGTCTGGTACTGTTTGACGGTGCGTGCGGCGGTCGCACCGACGCCCATCAGAAAGACGACCAACGACAACAGCAGATAGCGACCGCGACCAACACAGAATCGCTGCGACATGGGGGTTCCGAATTCCGACGGATGAATGATCAGACGAACGTACGTCGCAGCTTAATCACGACCCAGCAGTTGCCGAGTCGCAGCGGCAATGTCGTTTTGTCGCATCAGCGATTCGCCAACCAAGACGGCCTTCACACCCCCCTGCCCTAGTTTCAAAACGTCTTGGTGACTGCGGATACCACTTTCGCCGACCAGCAAGCGGTCCGCGGGGATCAATGGGCGGAGGTTCAGCGTATGATCGAGCGACGTTTCGAAGGTGCGTAGATCGCGATTGTTGACGCCGACCAAGGTGGTCCCGGTGGCCAGAACGGCGTCCAGGTTGGCCGGTTCGTAGAGTTCGATCAGTGTCTGCAGTCCCAGTTCGACGGCTTGATCGTGCAGTCGTCGCAGTTCGTCGGGCGACAGACATTCGGCGATCAGCAGCACGCAATCGGCGCCGCTGGCACGAGCCTGCAGCAGTTGATATCGATCGACGATAAAGTCCTTGCGCAACAGTGGCAAATCGACCGCTTGGCGAACCTGTTCCAAGTACAGAAGTGATCCTTGAAAGAACGGTTCGTCGGTCAGCACGCTGATGCAGGCGGCCCCGCCATCTTGGTACGCCTTGGCAATTTCCGCGGGATGAAAATCTTCGCGGATCAGTCCCGCCGAAGGACTGGCTTTCTTGACTTCGGCGATCACCTGGACGTGGTCCCCGGCGGCCAGTGCCCCGTGGAAATCACGACAGGGCGGCAGATCCGCCAACGTCGATTCCAGCGTCTGGTCCGATACGGCTGCGCGATCTCGCTGGATCGTCAACCGAGTCTGCTCGATGATTTTGTCCAGGATCGTCATATCAGAGTCACGCGGTGAGTGGTGGATCAAACGTCGATTCTACTCGCCCGGACGGCAGAGTGAAGTCGTCTTCGCGATCGGCCACAAACGGTGTAGCGGAAGTCGTCAACGGTTTGTCGATTTAGTTAGCCGTTTAGGCGCTAGCCTCGGTTTCGTCACCAGTGAACCGGGGCTAGCGGCCTGCAGATTTAGTAACCCGCTGCGTGAGCGAGGGATTCAACAGGATCCCTCGCTCACGCTTCGGGTTATGATTTGCACGCTAAGTTCCGGAAAACGATTAAATCAGCACGCCGCTAGCGTCCAAACGGCTAACATCAAGAATCGAAACGGAATTAAATCGACAAACTCTTGACGAGTTCCGCTACCTGAAAACTTAGTGCTTGAAGTGACGACGACCGGTCAATACCAGCGGCAAGTTGTGTTTGTCACAGGCATCGATGACTTCTTGGTCGCGACGCGAACCGCCGGGCTGGATCACGGCCACAACACCGGCTTCGGCGGCGACTTCGATCGAATCGGGGAACGGGAAGAACGCGTCCGAGGCCAGCACGGATCCCTGGGCACGGTCGCCTGCTTTGTCGATCGAAATTTCGACGCTGTCGACGCGGCTCATCTGGCCCGCACCGACGCCGATCAGCGATGTGTCTTTGGCCAACACGATCGCGTTGCTCTTCACATGTCGGACCATTTCCCACGCGAACGAAACGTCGTCCCAAAGTTCATCGGCAACTTTGGTCTTGGTGACGGTCTTCCATTGCAGCATCGAACTGGTCATTCGGTCCGCATCTTGGACCAGGACGCCGCCGCTGATGAAGCGTCGTTGGATTGGCGATGGCGGCGTATCCAATCGGCCGACTTGCATCAGCCGCACGTTTTCACGCCATCGTGGTTTGCTGGTCAGCAGCCCAACGGCTTCGGCCGAAAAATCGGGGGCTACGATCGCTTCGATGAACAATCCGGGTTCGCACAGCAGTTCGGCGGTTTCGCGATCGACGGTGCGGTTGAAACCCAGCACACTGCCGAACGCACTGAGCGGGTCACCGGCCAGAGCGCGGCGGCAGGCGCGAGCCAATTTGGTGTCGGTCGCTGCACCGCAGGGGTTGTTGTGCTTGATTACCGAAACCGCTGGTCCGCCAAACCCGCGGACGATCTCCAGTGCGGCATCGAGGTCCAGCAGGTTGTTGTACGAGAGTTCTTTGCCGCTGATTTGGCGCGCCGAGACCAAGTTCGCTGACCGGTCGCTGGGGTCAGCGTACAGAGCAGCCCGTTGGTGGGGGTTTTCGCCATAGCGAAGCTGGGTTTTGCGACGCAGCGACAGGTTCAAACTGGATGGGAATTCGCCCCCGATGGTATCGCCACGCATGAAATCGGCGATCGCCCGGTCGTACCCGGCGGTGTGATCGAAGGCGTCCGCGGCCAGTTCCGAGCGAAGTTCGTGGGTGGTGCCGCCGGCGCTTTCCAATTGAGTCAGGATTTCGCTGTACTGTTCGGGGCTGGTCGATACAGCCACGTCGTTATGATTTTTGGCAGCCGCCCGAACCAGGCTGGGGCCGCCGATGTCGATCTGTTCGACGCATTCTTCGCGGGTCGCGCCGGGGCGGCTGGCTGTGGCCGCGAACGGGTACAGATTCACGATCACCAAATCAAACGGGATGATGTCGTGCTCTTCGATCGCGTCCATGTGGTCGTCGCGGTCGCGAATGGCCAGGATGCCGCCGAAAATCTTGGGGTGCAGCGTTTTGACGCGGCCGTCCAGCATTTCTGGAAAACCGGTGTATTCGGCGACGTCCATGACGTCGATGCCGGACTGTTCCAGATGGCGTCGGGTGCCGCCGGTGCTGTAGATGGCCACACCAGCACGCTGCAGACCGGCTGCCAGATCGGACAGGCCGAGCTTGTCGCTAACGCTGATCAGGGCAGTACGAATGGGGACGACGTCAGGGGCGGTCATGGCGATCCGGTCAGGTCTAGCGCGGAGAAAAACGCGAGGCGACTGGGCGCGAAAAAGTAGCCCAGAGATTGCAAAGCAGCACATTGGTGTAATCGGCAAAAGGCATCAAGGTCAACGGGGCGACCGTGATGTCATCGTCCAGACGGCGTCGATTCAGGCCGTCGCCAGCTTCAAAATCGCCGCAGTCCGGGCCAGCGGAAAGAAGTGGTCGCCAGGCATCGCTACCAGCCGAAAGTCGCCGCTGGTCGTGATTTGCCAACGCTGCATCTGGGCCATATCGACGGCTCGGTCGTCGACGCCGCAGACCGCGGTGACCGGAATCGGCAGCGGTGGGGTGTCGGCGGCATGCTGGTACCTTTCCAACAGACCCAGATCGAATCGTAGCCCGGGAACAAAAAATGCCCTCGCATCGACGTCTTTCTTGATGTCATCAGGGACCCCGCCGAACAGCACGTCGACCTGTTCGACCAGTTCATCGTCGCTTAAACGGTGCAGCTGCATTTCGTGGGACAGCCGATCGGGGGCCGGAAACGACATCACGATCAGCCGCTGTGGGGGGACTTCCCGGCGGATCAATTCGCCGGCGATCCGATAGGCCAGCACGCTGCCAAAACTGTGCCCGATGACGGTGAACGGTGTCCGGACCCCGTCGCGATTTCGCTGGTCGATGATGGCGCCGGCCACGGCGGCGGCTAGGTCATTTAAGTCGCCATCGAATGTGGCGTGGAACCAATCATCGCGAGCCGGCATGGCCAACGAGTGCACATCGACGTTGGTGGCGTCGGCAAGGTCTCGCATGCGGCTGGCCACCGCTTGGATGCTGCCGCCGGCATGCGTGATCCAGTATGCCGATGACGGTGCATCGTCGCGGACCAAGACGCGTCGCAGATCGGGTTCGTAGGTGACCATGATTACAACCGTACCGCGATTCCCGCGTCTCGCATCGCCTGCTTCGTTTCGGCGATCGTGTACTGCCCAAAGTGAAAGATGCTGGCCGCTAGGGCCGCGTCAGCTTTGCCCTTTAGGATCGCATCGACCAAGTGCTGGGGGCCGCCCGCACCGCCGCTGGCGACGACCGGAATCGAAACCGCTTCGCTGACCGCCGACGTGATCGGGATGTCGTACCCGTCGCAGGTACCGTCGCAATCCATGCTGGTCAGCACGATTTCGCCGGCTCCCAGACGTTCGATCTCTTGGGCCCACTCGACCGCCATCAACCCCGTCGGTTTGCGGCCGCCGTTGATGTGAACTTCCCACACTTCTTTCCCGTCCTTGATCACTCGCTTGGGATCGATGTTGACGACGATGCACTGGCTGCCGAAACGGTCGGCCGCGCGGCGGACAAAGTCGGGATCGGTACAGGCGGCCGAATTGATCGATACTTTGTCGCAACCGGCCGACAACAGGGCACGGACATCGTCCACCGTTCGTACCCCGCCACCGACCGTCAACGGCATGAAGACCTGTTCCGCCGTGCGACGAACCACGTCCAAGATGATGTCGCGTTCTTCGTGACTGGCGGTGATGTCCAGGAACACCAATTCGTCCGCACCCTCGGCTTCGTACCGCCGGGCGATTTCGACCGGGTCACCAGCGTCACGGAGATTGACGAAATTGGTTCCCTTGACGACGCGGCCTTCGAAAACGTCTAGGCAAGGAATCACGCGAGCAGCAAGCATCAGTGGGGATCTCGACTTACTTAATGAACGGACGCTGCCCCAAAGGACACCGCTATGACAATAGATCGGCCGCTTGCGACCGACATTGATCCAAATATCCGACGCCGAACAGGTTCAAATGGTTCAGCAGATGATAAAGAACATAGACGCTGGTTCGCCGCTGCCAACCAGCAGACAGTGGGAAAGCCTGATCATAGGCTTCGTAAAAGTCCGCCGGACAGGCCCCGAAAAGCTTCAGCATCCCAAGCTCGGCCTCGCGACATCCGCGGTAAACCGCTGGATCAACGATCACCGGTCGACCCCGTTGGTCACACAGAATATTGCCGCTCCATAGGTCCCCGTGCAGCAGCGACGTCGGATCCTGTCGCCCGGCAAGCAGGTCATCCATGGCGTCGATGATCCGCCCCACGTCGCGGCGAAGTGTCGAATCGGCCAATCCCTGGTCGACGGCCCAGCGGAGTTGGAATCCGATTCGGTGCTGGGCCACAAACGACGGCCAAGTCGTCGAGGGACCGTTGATCTGGCGGGCGGCGCCCAAGTAGTTGTCATGGTCCAGCCCGATCTCGGTCCCCAAAGTCGACCGGTGCAGTTCGGCTAACCCACGCCCCAGGTCCGCGAAAAACGATCGCGGCCGCGGTCCGCTTTCCACCCACTCGATCACCAACCACGCCCGCCCGTTGACGATCCCATCGGCAATCGGTCGCGGGATGACGAGCGACGCGGCATCGTGCAACAAGGTCAGCCCGGCCCGTTCGCACGCGAAATTATCAGCAAAGGATTCGTCGTTGCCTTTGACAAACAAGCATTGCGTCGACCCATCGTCGCAGCGAACGTCCACTCGGTAGGCATCGCTGATGCAGCCACCACCCACCGCGGCAACGTTCACCACCGACGCCGTCCCCGGCACCAACCCCAAAACCGCATCAGCAACGGAATCCATCATGATGCCTTTTAAAAGGGGTGCGTAGGCGTTGGTCAAGTAGGACGGCCTTTCCAGGCCGTCTGTGTTGCGGTTGCTGGTGACGGCCTGGAAAGGCCGTCCTACTTTGGGTGTGGTCATGTAGGACGGCCTTTCTAGGCCGTCTGCTGTTTGGTTGTCGGTGACGGCCTGGAAAGGCCGTGCTACTTTTTAGGGTGTGGGGAGGCTCACTTGAATTTGGGATTCGATGGCTTGGGGGGTGCTTAGCGGAACCAACAGATCCGAGCGTTCGGCTTGCACTGCTTTTTCGGTCTCGTATCGTTGGCGGCTGGCTCGCGCTTCGGCTAGCACCAACTGGTCGTACTGTTTGCCCGTCATCACACGGACTTGTTCGCCCAGCAATTCGGGATCGTAGGTCAGGCCGGGATGGTCCTGAGCGGTCGCGTACTTTTCGATTCCCACCTGGGCGGCGTACAGTTCGGTTTCGATCGCATGGATTCGATCGTCGGCCGTCTTTCGGGCAATGCCCTGCGGTTCCTTGACTCGCGAACTGCCAAACGGATCGTAGTCGTCACCGGCGCCGGTGATGCGGTCCCACCAACCCGGGTAGCGACCAAAGATGTTGGTCACAATTCGGTCCGAGCGGTCTAACATGAAGTTGGATACGGCACGACTGCGTTTGAAGAACGATGTCGGGATCAAAGCGTGGTCCCAAACCGTTTTTGATTTGACTGCCATGTATCGGACGTTGGCAACCAATTCGTACAGCAATCCCAGACTGACGTCGTTTTCCAGCATCTGGCGGTAGGTAACGCCATAGTTCAGCGATCGTTCGGCCAGGTAGTTCAGTTTGGGCATGATGGTGCGGACGCCGAATGGTCCCCACGTTTTGCAAGTACGCGCAACGCGTTGTTCGTTGAACAGATCCGTCAGAATCGAATCGACCAGTTCGCCCCCGATCTGGCGAACTTCTTCGTCGGACAGTGGCCGATCGACGTAGTGTTCGCTGTACCGCGGGAACGTCCGCTCGCTGACCAGCCGAATGAAACGGTCTACCTTGTCTTCGAACTTCAACGCCAGAAAGATCCCGTGCTTGTTCGCTTTGCTGGTGATGAAGTCACGGTCGATGGCATCGATGCCGTCGACTTCGTACAGCACAGCCGACCCTTTGGTCGCATCCAGGGTGCGGCGGACTTCGATCTTGCCGATCTGTCGCTGTTTGAAAAATCCCCACTCGGTGTCGGTGTCGCCGGTATCGTATCGATGCACAATGATCCACCGATGCAGAGGGTCATCTTTGGACAGTTTCCGTTGCAACCGTTTTGCTTCGGCTTCCAACCATTCGGCTTTGGGCTGGAACAACATTGTGCGGCGATTGATATCGAATTGGTGGACCGCACCAAGCGATACGTCGGCCAGGTCTTGAGCGTTGCTGGTGATTCCACCGACGACTTCGTGACTGCGTGCGACGTACTGATTCCACCGCCGGACCGCCTGCAGGAAATCTTGCTGTGATTTCAGTTGGCTGGGTTTCTTTTCATCGCTGACCGGGATCAACGACATCGACAACATCTGTTCGCCACCGATCCGCGAATCGCCGACGATGTAAAAGTTGATGTCATGATCGGCAGCCGCCCTTAGAAATTGACTCTTAGCGAGCTGGTTGAACGCTACCGTCGATCCATCCGGCGTTTGGTAATAGTTGTTGGGGATGATGATGGTCATCCCTGTCCACTGCTGCAACAGCGACTTGTCATGGTCGACGGCGCGGATCAAGTCCAGGAACCCGTAGTACGAAACGTCCCAGACATCCAAACTGCTGCCGAAGTAATCGGCCAGTTGTGTCCATTGGTCGATGTCGGTGGTGGTGGTTTTTTCGTTCGCGATCAACAGGAACCGCGAACCCGGTTCACGCAGGTACCGTTCGGATACACGGATAAAGGTTTTGCGATAGTCGACGCAGCGATACTGATCATGGGTTTGGCTCGACTTCGGACGTTGCAGGTCCAGGTCAACGCCCAATGCGAACCCCTGATAGGGGATCGCGTCGGCGGATTCACGGATGCCGATCCTGGTTTCAATGATGGTGGTTTCGCCGGGCGGTAGCTCACCGACTCGTTTTTCGAACGCGGACGACACAAGATCGTAGGGCTGGTTGGTGTCGTCAAAGAAAACGATCTGGCCGGGATCCAGGTCGCCGCCCAACAGACGAGCATGTGAACGGACGGCGCGATACAGATACTTCTGATCAAACGGTTCATCGCCGATGTTCGTTACGCCCCAGATGACTCGCGTCGATTCCCCGGGCGCCAGACTGTTCAGGCAGGTGATCGACATCAGTTCGATGGGGAATCGGATGTTCAGATCCTCGCCGTTTTCGAATTGGCGGAAACTGCGTCCGATCCCGCTTTCCAGACTTGCCTGCGGGCTAACCGGATGCCGTAATCGGAACGCTCGTTTGCGAGGTTCGTCCACCACGTAGTCGCCCAGTCGTAATCGCAGTCCGCGAGTGTCGAACGTGTGGGTTTGCTCCGGTGCAATCGAATGGCTGATGACCAGGTCGACGCCATCACAGTGCAGCCACTGGTCGCTGTCCAGATAGATGCGGACCATGTAATTGGGCGGCGTCGGCATGCCACCGCAATTACGAACGGTCAAGTTGTCGATCGAAACGAGCGAATCGGGTTCTAGGATGGTGTATTCGCTGGCGACATCGAAGGTGACCAGTTCCAGGTCGTAGGGCGAATCGTAAGTTCGTTGCCGGCCTTGGTCATCGACGACAACGATTTTGAAGGTGCCGACACTTCCCGGCCATCCGTCACGGGCGCGGTAGCCCGAGGTGCGTCCGTCGCGTCCCGAGGGACCGCTGACGCCGCCTGGGTTGGACCGCATGATGGTGCGTGTCTGGGTGCGACCTTGGGAATCCCGATACGATCGTCGTTCGGTCCAGTGATAGCTGCTGCCGCCGGGACCGCCGGGGCCGCCGTGACCTCCGCGTCCCGGTTCGCCGGCGAATCCCATGTCACCGGCCGCCAGGTTGCCTTTGACCAGCATCAGCAGTCCCTGGTCGTTTTCGTGGACAGCGATCACGGCATCGCCGCCGTCGCCACCGGGTTTTCCGTCGGTGGGGTTGCCCGCATCGCCGCCGTCACCGCCGGGACCACCGTTGGTGCCGGAAGAAAAACGTGTGGCGTTGCGGCCACGATAGCCTCGGCTGCCCGGTCCGCCGTCGCCACCCCGGCCACCGTTTCCACCGGCGCCGCCGGCGGCTCGTACAAAGAAGTATCCTTCGGTGCCGATGGTCGCCAATTGCTGAATCGGTTGCGAACCATGATTGGGCGATCGGCTGGATCCACTGACGATCATCGCATTGCGATCGGATCCGTAGGAAAGATTCAATTGAACCGACCCCGCATCCTGGCCCGCCGCTGCGGGGGTTGCATCGCCGCCTCGATAGCCGCGGGTGCCCTCGGTCGGCGGCGCATTGTGACGGTTCTGTCCGTCGGTCCCGTAGGCTCCGTCATGCCCGCTGATGTCGATCCGGCCGATCAGCTCGGTTTCGCCGTCCGATGCAAAGCAACCGGCGTCGCTGAGGTGACGTTGGAAGTCGTAGGGATCAGGAGGTGAAGCCACGGTGAGAGCAACTTGCGCGAGAAGCGAAAATATCGATGGGGTATCAGGTCGGTCTTATCTTAGCTTCGACCTAGCCGTTGTTCGACAATGGCCGTGTGGCCGGGCCAGCGGCCGGCTGCCAGGCCTATCCGTACAGATCCAGCAGTTCTTGAGGAACCCGCTGCAGCACGCCTTGGCGGTCGATCACCCCCAACGTCACCGTGGCCTCGACCAGCGTCACGCCGTCGCGGCTGATCGTGTAGTCATGAATGATCTTGGCCGCTGTGACTTTCGCGATCGTCGTTCGGATATCGATCACGTCGTCGTACCGGGCCGGGCTTCGATATCGACAATCGACTCGAACGACGACCACGAACTGACCGGATTCTTCCATCGACCGATATCGACCGCCGCTGGCGCGTAGCAGTTCGGTCCGGCCGATTTCGAAGTATTGCAGATAGCGTGAATGATGGACCAAGCCCATCGGGTCACACTCGTCATAACGGACGCGCAACTGTGTTGTGTTTTCTCGCATGATTTCCGAATGCCGATGGTTGGATGGACGGGCTGTTCTATTCGCCACGCAGGCTCTGGTAAAGTTTGGCTCGCGCCAACCGCCAATCGCGTTCGACCGTACCCACGCTGACGTCCAAGACCTCGGCGACTTCGGGAATCGAAAGTCCGGAAAAGAAACGCAGTTCGACCACTTCGCGTTGTCGCGGCGAGTCTTTCTCGAGTTCCGCTAGGGACGATTCTAGATCGACAAAGTTGCATTGGTTGCTGGCTTCGAAGTTGTCCAGCACGATGTCCAGCGAACCCCGTTGGTATTCGCCGCCCCGTTTGGTCGTATTCCGAGCGCGGGCGTGGTCGACCAGGATCTGACGCATCGCTCGATTGGCCATCCCGAAAAAGTAACGTCGATCGGACGCGTTTTCGGCAGCATCGGAGTCCAGCAATCGCAGACAGGCTTCGTTGACCAACGCGGTTGCCTGCAACGTGTGATCGGGGCGTTCGCGGCTCATCAATGCCGCCGCCATGCCACGAAGCTCGCTTTGCAATTCCGTAAACAGAGCGTCCTTGGCGGATTCGTCGCCCGATTTCAGCCTCTGCAGCAGAACGGATACTTCGTGCGGCTGGTCTGTCATGGGGGCAATGGGGGACGGAGGCATGAAAACGAAATCGACCCTGCCTAACATACCAGTTTGCCACACGAAAAAACCCTCGCAGCTGATTCAGCGGCGAGGGATGGCGAGTCGAAAGCGAGGCACACGGTCGGGATCACCAGCCGCGGTAGGTTTGGCCGCCATAGGTTTGGTATGCCGGTTGAACCGAAGGTTGGTAAACCGGTTGTGGGGTCACCCAGCCGCGGTTGTCGACCGCACGGGCAGCGCTGAATGATCGTTGTCCCCAGCGGGCCGTGGCACCCGCATTGGCCGTGGCGCTAGAGAAGTTACCGTTGGCGATCGCTTGCCCATTTGATTGTGCGAATCCGCCCCAACTGGATCGTGCGGTGGAATTGACGTGCGACCGAGCACCCCAGCCATTGGCGATCGATGTCCCGTTGGAAATCGCGGTGCCGCCATTGGCGATCGCTGTGCTGCGTCCGCTGGCGAAGCCACCGTTGGTGCCGCGGCCGTTCATGTTGGCCGATGCGTAGCCGCCATTGCGAGCGATCGCGGTGGCATTGAGTCGAGTGTTGCCACGCCCGCTAGCACTGGCGACCGCGGTCCCGCCGCTGGAGTAGCTGCTGGCAGTGACTTGAGCGTTGGCGTCCGCCGCGATCAGGCACAGGGCGGCAAATGCAAAGGAGGTGGTGAAGCGTGTCATCGTCAAGGTTCCTTGGTCGGAGGTGGTTCTTGGTTTCGAAAGTCGTTGTTGGCTTTCACGAGGACTTGCGTCGAAACCGGCGGAACCCCTTAACATCTTTTCTAGAAAACCTTGTCGGGCCACGTTCGTGGCTATTGGACAGCAAGTCCCGCAGGGACGACAGCACGCATGCCGGTGGTCTTGACCACCGGTGGATTCGTTCGTGGCTATTGGGCAGCAAGTCCCGCAGGGACCACCGCACGCGTGCTGGTGGTCTTGACCACCGGTGGATTCAGACGCGGCCAATGACACCGTGGCCCAAGGTCCACGGCAGAGGGCTGTCGCCACGTTCGTGGCTATTGGGCAGCAAGTCCCGCAGGGACCACCGCACGCGTGCTGGTGGTCTTGACCACCGGTGGATTCAGACGCGGCCAATGACACCGTGGCCCAAAGTCCACGGCAGAGGGCTGTCGCCACGTTCGTGGCTATTGGACAGCAAGTCCCGCAGGGACCACCGCACGCATGCCGGTGGTCTTGACCACCGGTGGATTCAGACGCGGCCAATGACACCGTGGCCCAAGGTCCACGGCAGAGGGCTGTCGCCAGGTTCGTGGCTATTGGACAGCAAGTCCCGCAGGGACGACAGCACGCGTGCCGGTGGTCTTGACCACCGGTGGATTCAGACGCGGCCAATGACACCGTGGACCAAGGTCCACGGCAGAGGGCTGTCGCCAGGTTCGTGGCTATGGGGCAGCAAGTCCCGCAGGGACGACAGCATGCATGCCGGTGGTCTTGACCACCGGTGGATCCAGACGCGGCCAATGACACCGTGGACCAAGGTCCACGGCAGAGGGCTGTCGCCACGTTCGTGGCTATTGGGCAGCAAGTCCCGCAGGGACCACCGCACGCATGCCGGTGGTCTTGACCACCGGTGGATTCAGGCGCGGCCAATGACACCGTGGCCCAAGGTCCACGGCAGAGGGCTGTCGCCAGGTTCGTGGCTGTTGGGCAGCAAGTCCCGCAGGGACGACAGCACGCATGCCGGTGGTCAAGCGTTTTAAAATCCGATCGCTTGCCGGATCATTTGCTTGGCTTCCTTGGAATACCGATCCGAATCCAATTGCTGTTGGATTTGTTTCCGCGTGCCCTGCATCTGCAGTCGACCGATCTTGGGATCCGACGAGTCGATACTGAGCGAAATTTGGTCGCCCGATTGGCTGATGGAAACTGCCTCGGAACTACTGGAGGAGGATGAAGCGGCCGTGGTGCCGAGTCCTGGATCACGATGCCATCCCCTGCCGGGGCGGGACGGGAGATTTCCAAACGAACGGTTGGGCGGCGATGGGATTCCGAATGCAGGGCCATTGCCCGGCGACAGCATTTGGATGGATCCGCGGCGGATGACCAACGCCATCATCATTTCGTCGGGGCGTCCTAGGCGATCTTGCTGGAGTACCGGTTGTCCATTGACCTGCAACAGAATGTCGCCGTTTCGAAAGCCTGCCAGGTCGGCTGGACGTCCCGGTTGTACGTCGCGAACGACCAGGCCACCGCGGCGCTGCAACATCGGCAGGTGCAGTCGCAACAGATTGGGAACGGCCCCGAATTCGGCACCCCAGTGGTCATCCAACAGCGACGCATCGGGGATGGACGAATCGTTTGAAGTTTGGGCTTGGTCCGAATCCGGTTGGGTTTGGGCTCGCAGTGGGAGGCCGGAAACGGTCAGCAGTCCGGCAGCGAAAAACATCAACCATCGAGTCGAATTCAGGGAACGTCGATTCATCGCAGTAGATCCTAATGAGGGAATGAATGATTGGCAGTACGCAGAACAACCTTCGACCGATAAGGAATCGGCCGAAGGCGGCGGAGGGTCGGCGGTGGTTGGTTTAGCGACGGTTTCCGAACCATCGTTGGTTGGTCATGCCCGACTGGTATCCGGGTTGAACCGCAGGTTGATAGGTCGGTTGGCCCCACTGGCGAGTGTGGCTTTGGGACCAGGCCTTCGTGTTTTGGCCGAACCCGGTCGATTGACTGCCGCCATAGACCTGTCCATTGCGGGTTCCGGTTTGGCCACCGGAAATGACTCGCCGGTTGCCGCCTTGGCTGACCACACCACCCTGGCTGAAATGGGTCCCGTTGGCGCCAATGTTCAGGTTCATGTTATGAGCCACCCCGCCTGGTCCGGCACCGGCACCGACTGAATTGCTGATTGCCAATCCGTTGGGGCCGGCTCCGAGTGCGAATCCGTGGCCGAACTGCATGCCATTTTTCGAGCTGCTGCGGCCCTTCACGATCGAGATCGGGCCCGATGCACTGCCACCGGCCCCGGCAAAACCGTTGCCGATATCGACCCACGAACCAGCACTCTGTGCCGAAACGGTGGGTGCCATCATCGTCATCACCAGAGCGGCAGCTAGGCCGGCCAGGGTGCGGCGGACGGCCGAGGTTGAACGGGGCAAGCTTCGGTTGATCGATTGGGACATGGTTCTTCTCTTGGATGTGCGGTTGCGGGAGGTGTTTCGAGTGGCCGATTCAGCCGCCTCACCCACACTTGCGAGAAGTCTGCGAGAGTCCCTTAACGATTTCTCGAAAAGAATCTTCGCTTGGTTTACCGCCTGCTGATTTCGTGAGCCGCAGGCGCGTGAGCGGCCGGGAATTGCCCGTGTCGTCACGGCCGGCGGCTTATCTTTGCCGTTGAAAGACGCGACGAAATCGACAGTGCGCTTGCCCTGATTGGTGGCCGATGGAACCAAGGATATCGCCTCAACGGCTCATGCGTTGCCGATCGATACTCGACGAAGCCAGCAGGCCGTTTACCGTGTTAGGGAATACGTGTGATCACAACGTCATCGATCCAGACCCGGCCTTTTCCGGCGCCGCTGATCGTGATCCTTGATTCTGTGATCCGGCCGCGGGGGTCTACCGGCGTGGTGAACTGACCCTGGTGGGTCGTCCAAGCTGTGCTGGATTGGGTCGACTTGGTATTGGCAGTTCCCTCGCTGCCTGGGATCGAGATGATGGGGTGCGATCCAATTTGCACGGTCGTTGTGGGGGATGCGGGCAAGTCCTGCTTCACTCGCATCGTGACGCGATAGCGGACACCGGGTTCGACCGAGAAATCTTGATACAGACTGGCATTGCCACCCTGCAGTTGCAGTGCCGATTGGCCGGTCTGTCCGGGCGATGGGATCACGCGAACGTTGGTGGGGATCTGCCAGTATTTCGTCGACCCGAGTTCAAAGTCGCCGTTGAGCAGCGCGGCGCGATAGTTCGGACTCCGTTGCTGCGGAACCTTCATCCCGGTGATCCGTGGCAATTCCATCAGCGATTCGACAAACGATTTCATCGCAGGCAAATACTCGCTCTGGGGTGCCGTCTTTTGAATCGTCCCGTAGCGGATTCCCAAGGGTCGGATGACGGACATCAGATGACAGGCCGGTTCCAATTCCCGGGCCAACATGATCGCTTCGGTGGCTTCGTTGTAACGTCGCAGGATTCCCAGTGTTCGTCCTTTGCCCAGCAGCGCCGCGGATCGTTGATCGTCGGTCCGTGCAATCGATTGGGCGATGCTGTATTCCGCTAGCGCTTCGTCGATCTGGTCTTCGGCTTCGAAACAAACCGCCAACCCGTAATGTGCCCAGTCATGATTGGGATCCAACGTGATCGCCGTCGTGAAGTCCGCTTTGGCCGATTCGATCAGCGCGGCCGTTTGCTCGGATCTTTGTGGGTCGGGCCTGGTCAGATCTTCGGCGGAAATCTTGATCATCCCGGACACGGCATGGGCGTGAGCGGCGGCGTTGGGCAACGCGATGGCTTGGCCGATGATCGCAGCGGCTTCGTCGAAACGGTTTTGGTTCAATCGGATCGACGCCAACAGTGTGGGAAAGCGAGCGTCGTCGGGATATTCGTTTTGAAGCTGTTCGGTGACATCGGCGACTTCGCTGCGTCCCCGAAGGTCGTCGGTTTTCACAAACGGTGCGTCGTTGATCCCGACTAGTTCCAGAGTCCGTTTGGACGTTTCCAAGAACCGTGTGATCGCTTCGTCAACGTTGCCCATTTCCAACAGGGCCAAACCATGTTGCCAACCGACCCATGGTTGGGTTCGCCCCAGCCGATCCGCCATCTGGGCATCCGCCAAACTCCACCGCCGTAGTTCTTCGACCGATTCGGTTTGAATTTGATCGTCGGCGTTGCGTACACGCTGGATCAATCTGGCCTGGGCACGGTACATCGACGAACGGTCGGCGTACCCAAAGCACTTGTCGGGCCGCAGTGCGATGCAGCGACCGATCGATTGGATGGCGGCATCGTATTGGTGCAGGTCGTCGCCCCCATCACGCTGGGCCAACAGAAACTCGACCTGTGACAAACCCAGACTGGTCCAGTAATAATCCGGTCGCTGTGCGGAGGCACGCAGGAAAAGATCTCGAGCAGTCACCATGGAATCACTGCCCTGGTAATCGCGAAAGAAGATTTCAAAGTTAGGGTCGAAGGCGGCGATCATCGACAGCACACCGATGCTATGCGAATCGGTCGCCGTGCGGGTTCGTCCCAGATCGCTGCCCGCCAACCGCGACCCTTGGAACAATCGGAATTCGGCTGAACGTCGATACCAACGGGCGGCTTCGGAAAGGCGGAACAGTTCGATCCGGCGGCTGACGATGATCGCGGCGGCCGCTTCGCGTTTCCCTTGGTCGGTGCGCAGGAATCGCCGAATCGCCGGCACCATGTTGGACGCCGACGTGACTCGCCCGGTCCCCGTCAAACGGACCCCGATCGTCTTGACCAGCATGGCGTTGATCAGCATCCATTGTTGGTACACATCCCAGCGCAGCCGATCGGCTTGTTCAGGGGACAGGTCCTGGACCGGCAACTGGAACCACCAATCTTCGCGATCCCAAACGCCCAATGCTTCCAGTCCCCATCGACCGGCCGCGATCGCTTTGCTGTCGCGGCTAAGAACGTTTTGTTCGTTGGTGACATCGAACGATTCATAGAACGTGACGATTTGGGCGATGCGATCCGCTTTGGACGCCAGTGAATCTCGCTGGGCCGCCAGACTGGGTTCATCGGCGATCAGTTTGACGGCTTCGGACAAAACGCTTGATGCGGATGAGTACCGGTTGGCCGCGATCTCGGCTTGGGCCAGCGATGCGGCGCCGGCGACGGCGGTTCGCAGTTCAACCAAACGGCTGGACTGCGCGGATTCCAACGCGATCGCTTTGGCGGTGTTCTCCCGCTGGATGCGAAACTGTTTGGCCTGTTGCCCGCTCCAGATCGCGGAACCCAAGATCGATCCGATCGTCAACAGAGTCGCTGCAACGGCGCCCGAATACGCCAACGTGCGATGTCGCCGGACCCACCGCCCGGTGCGGACGGAAACCGAGTCCCGGTGTACCGAAACCGGTTCATCCGCCAGCCATCGTTCGATGTCGGTTGCCAGATCCGACACCGTGCGATATCGATCGATGGGTTTGGTCGCCATCGCGTTTAGACAGATCGCTTCCAACGCCGGTGGCACGTCCGATGAAATTTCATGCGGCGGGGGAAAGTCGCCCACTGCGATTCGTGGCAACAGTTTCTGGATCGATTCGTCGCGATGCGGTGGCACGCCGGTCAGGACTTCGTACAGGGTCGCCCCCAACAGGTAGATGTCGGTGCGGCGGCTGATGTCTTCCCAGTGGCCGTTGGCCTGTTCGGGGCTCATGTATTGAGGGGTGCCGACGGTGCCACCGAATCGGGTGGGTGTTGAATCGTTGTCCTTTTCTTGATTCAGATCTTCCATCAACGCGGCCGTCATCGACTCGTCGCGTGGCGCGTCTAGCAATTTGGCCAATCCCCAATCGACCACCAGGGTTTCGCCGTAGCGGCCGACCATGACGTTGGCCGGTTTGATATCACGGTGCAGGATTTGGCGGCTGTGGGCGTAGCTGATCGTGTCGCAGACGTCGACAAAGGTTCTTAGCAGTTGGCGAAGCCCCAGATCGCGGGTCGATTTCCCGATGGCGTCTTCGTTGGCATGGTTGGCCGGTTGATGATGCCGAGCGATGACTTCCTTGAACGTGTCCCCTTCGATGAAACGCATCGCGTAGAAATGGCGGCCGTCGGGCCAGGTTCCCATCGCATAGACGGGCACAACGCCGGGGTGTTCCAGGCGGCCGGTCACTTCGGCTTCTTGGACAAACCGTTGCCGGGCCTCGTGGTGAGATTGCCACTTGGGTTTGATCTGTTTGATGGCGACTTCGCGGCCGAGTTGCCGGTCCAGGGCGATCAGCACTTCCCCCAAACCGCCTTCCTGGTGCCGCGACAGGATCCGGAACCGATCCAGTTCGGAATCCCGACCATCGGCCGAATCATCGCCCTCCGGGGTTGGGGGCGACCGATGAGCCGACACCAACGCTTGTTGGTCCAGGAATCCGGACTCTAAAAAATCGTCGCTCCCTGCGGCCGAATCGGCTGCGACCAAACCCATCACTTTCGCTAGCAGCGTCTCGTTTCCTCCGCAGCGATCTCGGATGAAGGCATCACGCTGATCAGCCGGGCGATCAAGCGCATCGAAAAAAATCGATTCGACCAGTTCGGGGGGCGGTTCGCTCACGTGGTCCGTCCGGCGATAACGCGTGGGAGAAGAGGCAACTGGATTTTGGCACAGGAGGATCCAATTGGGGGACAGCGTACCAGTTGTGCGGTATCCATTGCGATCTGTGCAAGCCAAGTGAACCTTCGGACAACCCGGTCGGCAGGCAACGACGGGCTTGATTTGCCCGGGGTTAGGACCGTGGGGGCAAGCCGCTCAGTACACGACGGCTGGGCTCAGGCCGCTGGCAATGACCGCTGGGGCGGGGGCAAAAGGATCGCGTTCCGGTGGGCCCAATGTCAGTTACCCGCCACACCCTGTTACCTCGGGGGGCCAAGGACTAAATTGTGTCCACTATGAAAAACCTATTTGAACTCAACGATGATGTCGCGGTCGTAATCGGCGGCACTGGTGAACTTGGCGGCATGATGGCCGAGTCACTGGGTGGATTCGGTGCAAAAGTCGCTGTGGTCGGTCGAAATGCCGAACGCGGTGACGCTCGTGCCAAGAAAATCACCGATGCGGGCGGCGAGGCGAAGTTCTTTGCCGCCGACGGACTATCGGCGGAATCGCTCGACGAGGCTCGTCAAGCGATCAAGGCTTGGGCGGGAGCTCCCGCGTCGGTATTGGTCAACGCGGCGGGCGGAAATCGCCCCGATGCGACGATCCCCCCAGGTGGCGACGTCTGCAAATTGCCGCTCGATGCATGGCGGGACGTCTTCGACCTGAACTTGGTCGGCGGTGCCCTGTTGCCCAGCCAGATTTTTGCTCCGGACATGATCCAAGCTGGTGTCGGCAGTGTGATCAACATCGCATCGATGTCGGGAATGATCCCGTTGTCGCGAGTGGTTGCCTATTCGGCAGCAAAAGCGGCCGTGATCAACCTGACCCTGTGGCTGGCACGCGAGTGGGCGACCACGGGCGTCCGAGTCAACGCGATCAGCCCCGGATTCTTTCCGGCCGAACAGAACCGCAAACTGTTGTTCAACGATGATGGTTCGTACACCGAACGTGGCGGCCAGATCATCGGACACACGCCGATGGATCGCTTCGGCAACCCTGACGAACTAGCCGGCGCTGTGGTCTGGTTGGCCAGCCGTCGCGCGTCGTCCTTTGTCACCGGCCAAAACATTGCCGTCGACGGCGGGTTCGCGTCGGTCACCATCTAGATCTCGGTTTTCCATTTCCTCCACTTTTGATCCTCCAAACCTGCGAAATATAACTATGAGCGGACTGAACATTCCCAGCGGCGATAAGGCACTCGATTTCTGCGCACTAGGTGCACTCGTCCACCGTTTGGATCCGGGTGTGATTCCATTCCGCACCGCAGACAACTTCGAAGTCCATGTTTCCGGTGGCGAGTACAACTGTGCTGCCAACCTGTCGTCTTGCTTCGGGCTCAACACCGGCGTGGCGACCGCGATGGTCGACAACCCCATCGGCGAACTGATCCAACGCCAAGTGCGTGCGATGGGCGTGAAGCCTTTCTACAAGGATTTCAAGCACGATGGTGTTCGTGGTCCAAACATGGCGACCGTGTACAGCGATCGCGGCCAAGGCGTTCGCGCCCCTGTCGTGTTCTACAACCGGGCCAACGAAGCCGGCGCGATGCTGAAGCCGGGCGACTTTGATTGGGACAAGATGTTTGCCGGCGGCGTTCGCTGGGTTCACAGTGGCGGTATCTTCGCAGCCCTGTCGGAAACGACCGCTGACGTCGTCGTCGAGATGATGGAAGCCGCCGGACGTGCCGGTGCGATCCGTTCGTTCGACCTGAACTATCGTGCCAAGTTGTGGGACACGATCGGTGGCTTGGCCCAAGGCCAAAAGATGATCGCCAAGATCGTCGAAAACGTCGACGTCTTGGTTGGAAACGAAGAAGATTTGCAGAAGGGCTTGGGCGTGAAGGGCCCTGATGTCGAGGAAAAGACCGACAGCAAGCTGGACCCCAAAAACTTCTTTGGCATGATCGGAGACGCTGTCAAGAAGTTCCCGAACGTCAAAGCGGTCGCCACCACGCTTCGCGAAGTCCACTCGACCAATCGTCACTCGTGGAGCGCTGTGTTGTGGTACGACGGCAAAGAATACATCGCCCCAACAGCCGAATTGGACGTCATTGACCGGATCGGTGGCGGTGACGGATTCGCGTCTGGGTTGATCTACGGATTGATCGACGGACGGGAGCCTCAAGAAGCTCTGAAACTGGGCTGGGCTCATGGTGCTCTTCTGACCACCTTCCCCGGCGATGTTTCGCGAGCCAGCCTGGCCGAAGTCGAAGCGTTCGCCGAAGGCGGCAGCGCTCGCGTCCAACGCTAGAAAGATGACACCCCGGCCGTGGCTTGCCCCGGCTAGGTGAACCCGGGCTAGGTGAACCCTGGCGATGCACAGCCGACCGGCAAACCTGCCGGGCTGTGCGTCGTTCCGGCGATTCTTGATTTGGCAGGCTGTGGCCAGCCCATCCCCCGACTGTTGCCAGCGGCGCATCCCGCAGGCTCTACCAAGTCGCAGGTTTCTTATGGCGGGCCTTCTCGCGAAGGCTATCATGGCGGGATGAAAGCCAACCGAACTCCGACTGACCAGCCTCAGACGGACATTTCCAAACTGCCCCATTTTCAAGCGGTCATCCAACGTCTAGCCGATGGGATGTTTCGGTTCGCGGCGAATTGTTGAATTTAGCCCGGCCGCGAATCGATCGCGTCGTTGTTCGTCTGTTGAAGTCGCGGTCAATCGTGGTCGCAGATGCGGTCTGCACCGAGATCAGCGATGAAGTTTCTACCCGGGTGATGCAGCGACTGCACGATGTGCCCATCAGCACGCCGTCCCAGTTGCACCGTTTGATCACCGAAGAGGCGGCTGATGAATTGGTCCTGCGCTTCGGCGACGGGCCTAGCCAGCAGATCATCGAAGAACTGCTGGGCCGGTGGGAGGAAACGGGCGATCAGGGAGAACCGATTCCCCTGGATACCCTGTGCCAGGACCATCCCGAATTACGATCGGACATCGAACGACGGATCGCCGCGCTGAAAGCGGTACAGCGGAAACCGTCTCCCCGCAAAAAGCGGAAGCGTCAATCTGCACCGAAACTGCCACCGCTGGACATCGCCTCGGTGATCGGGGATTTGAACTTTTTAAGCGCTGGCGGGCTCGGTGAAGTTTACGTCGGTCAGGACGATGCGCTGCGACGCAGCGTGGCCGTTAAATTCATGCACCGTGTTATGTTTCGTTGTGCAAGACGATTGCCTACGCCCACAACCGTGGCATCGTGCACCGTGACATCAAACCAGCGAACGTCATGATCGGTCGCTTCGGTGAAACGATCGTCGTCGATTGGGGGCTGGCAATCCCGGTGCTGCGAGACGAACGCTTCAAACAGAGTGGCGAAAAGACGCTGGCCATCCAGCTATCCGGTAGCCAGTCGGGTTCAACGACCGGTCGCGGGGCTGGCACACCGGCGTTCATGAGTCCTGAACAGTTTTCGCACTTGGCGCCGACACCGGCCAGCGACATCTACAGCTTGGGTGCTACCCTGTTCGTGTTGCTGTGTGGGAAGCCACCGATCAATCACACGTCGCTATCGGAAATTCGAACCGATACGATCGAAGGTCGATTGCCGCAACTGTCCGAAATCCGCCGCGGTATCCCCCGATCGTTGCAAGCGATCGCCAATTCGTTCAAATCGATCGTTTGATGAACGAGACGAACCTGAACGCTGTGATTCAAACCATTCGAATCGACGGTCGATCGGAAGATCCAATTTCGTTGGAATGGGTCGTCATCACGGCCGAAGACCTGTAGCCATTTTGGCGGCGGCCGCGGCGGCCGCGGCGGCGAGCCACCCCGAGCTGATTGGGGCGGGATCGCTAGTTGTTGTGGGCTGGTGTTGAATCCAACAGGCTGATGATCAATGGCAGCAGTTGTTTTTTGCGGCTGACCACCTGTTCCAGTTCGTACAGCATGTCTTCCAGTTGTGGGTAGTTGATTTCTTCCCACCCATCGGGCTCGCTGCTCATCAACAGCAGGCTGCCATTGCTGGCGATGTCGGTGATCAGCAGAGCGGAAAATTCGAGATTGGATTCCGACGCAAGATCTTCCAACGCCTTGGTCAATTCGTCTTTGCGTTGCCAGAACAAATCGAATCCGATTTCTTCGATCTGCGAGATTGAAAAACGGCGGCCTGATTCTTCGAACTCTTTACAGTCCTCGCGGACGACTTCCTCGGGCGTGCACGATCGCAGTGCCGAACCGACTTGGAAGAACTCGTTGGCGTATTCGTCCATCTCGACTTCGCAAAGCTGTTCCAGCCACTGCAGCATGTCACGATCGGTATCGGTCGTGGTCGGCGATCGCAGGTACAGCGTGTCGCTGATCATGCCCGATGCCATGCATAGGGCGATGCCGGGCGATGGATTGATGCCGGCACGTTGGAACATCTTGGCCACCAAAGTGCATGTCGATCCCACAGGTTCCATGTAGAACCGCATCGGGTGATTCGATTTCAGCGAACCGCCTAGCCGGTGGTGGTCAAGCACTTCGACGATGTTGGCGTCTTCGGCACCCTGCACGGCTTGCGAGATTTCATTGTGGTCGACCAAGACGATTTCGGTTTTGGGCGGGTTCACCAGATCGCTTTTGCTGATCACGCCGATCAATTCGTCGCCATCGACCACGGGAAAGATGGTTTGCGGGCTGCGGAAAACGTGACTTCGAGCCGATTCGACGGGCATCTTCGATGACAGCTTGATGAAGTTGGTTTCGATGATCGAATCGATCCGCTGTGCGGCTTTGATCCGCATGGTGGTGGTCGCAGTATCGAACGGGCTGGTGATGATGGACACACCTTGGGCCTTGGCCAACTGCATCAAACCGCTGGACAGTTCATAGCCGCCGGTAACGACCATCGCGCGGACGCCCATTTCCAGAGCGGGCAGTTGGATCGATGGTCGGTCGCCGCTGACCACCAACAAACGTTCGGCCGGGAACTGCCGCATCCGTTCGGTGAACCCACCGGCGCTCATCGCACCGACGGTGACGACAAAGTCATCAATGCGTTCGGGTTCGACAACATGCTGAAACGAACCACCGACGACGGAGACGACTTTTTCCAGCGTGCTGGTGACCTGTCGTGAACGGACGGGGTCGACACCGCCTTGCAGCATCAATTCCAGCAGGTCCAACAGCGTCACGATCCCCACCACTTTGTCCTCGTCATCCAGGACGGGGATCGAACGGACTTCGTGGGCATTCATGCGTTGGTAGACGTCGTAGAACACGTCGTCTTTCCGCGCCACGATCGTGTCGCGATTGCAGACGTCTTCCAGTTCCGGGCGGATATCCATGATGATCCGCGGATGCTGAACCTTGGCCTTTTTGAGCGCAAACTCGGTTCGTTGGTTCGGTGTCCCGCAGCAAGCGGCGATCGCGTCGGGCCGCGTTGTTCGGCGCAGGAAGTCCGCGTATGCCAGCGCGCTGCAGATGGCGTCCGTATCAGGATTGCGGTGGCCGAAAACAAAAAGGCTCATGGAAGTTGCCAAAGAAGGACATGCTGAACGAAGACGGACAATCGCATGCGAGGGGATCGCCTGCGGCGGTTTTATGAACTTTCCTTGGGCACGCTCAGCAGCAACTCTTCGGCTGCGGCGACAATCGATTCGGGCTCACTCATTCGTCCTTCGCCACGGGCACGGCAGCTGAGCCATCCCGAGTCGGGGCCGACGAAGTGACAGCCATCACTTTTCAGTTGGTCGATGTTTCGCTGGACCGAGGGTTTGCTCCACATCGGCGCACTCATCGCCGGTGCAAGCAGGACCGGCGCTTCGACTTGCAGATACAGGGTACTGACTAAGTCATCGGCAGTACCGCAGGCAAATTTCGACAATAAATTCGCCGTCGCGGGTGCAACGATCATCAAATCGATGCCATCGGCCAGTTCGATGTGTGGGCCCAGCGGGAACCGGGGGTCGAACATCTCGATCGCCACCGGTTTGGCCGATAGAGCGGCCAGGGTGGGTGGTCCGATAAACGAGGCCGCGGCGCGCGTCATCGCGACGCGCACCGAGTAGCCCGATTGCGCCAGTCGGCTGCATAGGACAGCCGACTTGTAGGCTGCGATTCCGCCTCCGATAGACAGCAGAATCGTTCGTGGATGGTTTGCCATCGATCGCGCCCGCTTGGCGTGGTCGCTTCTATAGATCCGAAACGTCCAAATCCGGACCTTCGGCCGCTGCCACGGCGGCGTTCAAATCTGGAATCGATTCGACTTCGTTGTCCATGTTCAAGACGATTTTGTCTTGCATGATTTCTTGCAACACGATCGACATCTTGTCGTGGGTGTCAACGTTGACCAATGCACGACTGCCCTGGTTCAGCTGGACCAATCGCTTTTGGATCAGAGTGCTGAGCTTGAAACGACCGCCAACCTTGTTGACGATTTCTTCTTCTTTTAGCTCTTCGAGCATCTTTGTTTTTCCCTTTGGTCTTTCAGAATTTGACAGATCTCGGCGACCGCCACGTCGACGGATCCGTTGATGATTTCGTACTGATATCGATGCATGTACTGCATCTCGGCGATGGCTGTTTCCAATCGTGCAGCGATCACTTCTTCGCTTTCGGTTTGCCGCCGACGAAGGCGATTTTCCAGTTCGTCCATATTACCCGGATGGATGAACAACGAGATCGGGTTCAGGGATTTGTTCTCTAAAACCGTCATCGCACCCTGGACGTCGATCTCCAAAATTACCCATTTTCCGGCATTCAAGCCAGAGGCAACCTGCCGGCGTAGCGTTCCGTACCAATACCCGAGGCCAAAAACCTCTTTGCATTCCAGGAACTCGTCGGCCGCTTTCTGCTGGGCGAACTCCTCCGCCGATAGGAAGTGATACTGGACACCGTCGACTTCGCCGGGCCGTGGCGGCCGGGTGGTTGCCGACACACTGAGCGTGATTGGCAAATCGCAGACTTGTAAAAGTTGGCGCACAACCGTGCTTTTTCCCGCACCACTCGGTCCGGAAATGATGATCAATCGGCCTGGATGCCCGTCACTCATTCAATACGTCGCTTCGTCGAACTGCTGCTGCCATCAAAATACTGCGTCGCGATCATTCCAAATTTTGGACCAGTTCCCGCATTCGTTCAATCGCACATTTGATTTCGACCACGTTGGCCGACACTTCGGCGTCGGACGCCTTGCTGCCGATGGTATTGGTTTCGCGGAACATTTCTTGGATCACGAAGTCTAGTTTGCGGCCGGTGGGTTCGCGATGGTCACTGTTGTCGGTTCCGTCCAAAACGTTCTGAAACATCTCTAGGTGACTGCCCAATCGCATGATTTCTTCGCTGATGTCGGCTCGATCGGCGTAGATTTGGACCTCGCGAAGCAGATCGACTGGTTGCGTCTCGATCGCTCGTTCGGTCAAAATCCGCTCGATCTTGGTTTCTAGCCGATTGCGATAGGTCTCGACCGCACGCGGTGCCAAGATGCTGATCTGGTCCAGCGACTGGCGAATCTGTTGGACATCGGTGCGAAGCGTGGTGGCCATGTTTTGCCCTTCGCTTTCACGCATCCGATCCAAATTTGCGATCGCGGCCTTGATGGCCCCGCGAACAAACGCCCACAGTTCGTCATCTTTGCGGCGATCTTCACGGTGCGTCACAAAGACGCCTGGCAACGTCATCAAGGATGCCAGTTCGATCGTCATCGACGGGTCGTCTAGTTCTTGGCGGACCTGCTGCAGATGCTGGGCATAGGACTTCAGGATTTCGCGATTGACGGCGGGAGCGTCCTGATTGTCCGGTTTTCGCCACGAAATCGACAATGTCACACTGCCGCGGTGAATCAGCGACCGCGCCAGTGTTTCGATCTTGTTGTCCAGGGCGGACAGCGAATCGCTGATCCGAGACGAACATTTGAAGCCGCGGTTGTTGACCGTGCGAACCTCGACCGTGATGGTGCCTAGGTCGCTTTGATCGGACGCGTGGCCCTGGCCGGTCATACTGCGGACGCCGGCGGGATTGAATGGCTTCATGAAGATCGGTTCGCGGTCACCGGCGGTTTGTTCGCCGGTGGGAGGACGGTCGGCACCGGCTAGACGATGCGGTGCACAAAAACTTTGCCGGCAATCTTACTTGTCGGTCGCTTCGGCGGAATCTTCGCCGGACGCGTTGTCGGCCGGTTCGGTGGTAGCTTCGGTGGCCGTGGATTCAGCACTTTCGGCAGCCGGTTGATCGGTTTCGGCTGCTGCGTCGGTCGTGGCGGGCGTTTGCGGTGTTGCTGCTGCGTCGGGTGTCGTTGCGGTTTCGGCCGCATCGGTGGCGGTGGCGGTGGCGGGGGCTGGCTTGGGAACCAATTCACCGCCCGAGATCGACGATTCGCTGCCGCTTAGCGAGGATGCATCGCCACCAAGGGGTGGAACGGACAGGGTGTTGCCGGTTGAATCGGCATCGCCAGGGCCGGCCGTAACGGCGCTGTCGGCGATGGGTGCCGTGGCGTGGGTGCCCAGCAACCACATCGTGAATGCACAGGTGAAACCCCAAACGGCGGCCACGACGACTGTGATGACGGTGAACGTGTCACCGGCTTTACTACCAAAGGCACTTTGCCCACCGGGGCCACCCAAAGCACCGCTCAATCCGCCGCCTTTGCCTCGTTGGATCAGGATCAACAGGATCAAAAACAGCGACAGAAAGCCCATCAAGAATCCGAGCATGGTGCTGGAAACGGAGCCGATTAGCAGGAACGTCATCGAAATACCAAGAATCAGGTGGTTTGGGTTGGTTCGGTAGGATTGTCAGGGACGACTTTGCGCCGGTCGTGGCAATCAACCAGCGGTTAGGCTGGGTTGATGATGCCCATGAAGTCTTCGACTTTCAGGCTGGCACCGCCCACGAGGGCACCGTCGATATTCGGTTGACCCAGCAATTCCTTGGCGTTGCCCGGTTTGACGCTGCCACCGTACTGAATTCGCATTTGGCCGGCCACATCATCGCCGAACAATTCGCCCAGCAACTTACGAATGAATGCATGAACCTCTTCGGCTTGTGCTGGCGATGCCGTTTTGCCGGTGCCGATGGCCCAAACCGGTTCGTAGGCGATCACGACGCCAGCGGCGCGAGCGTCGTCGAGTCCGTCTAGCGAGCCGCGGAGTTGCGTTTCGACAACCTTTTCGGTGCTGCCGGATTCGCGATCTTCCAGCGTTTCGCCAACACAAACGATCGGGATCAGATTGCCAGCCAAAGCGGCGTGCAGCTTTTCGCTGATCTGTTGATCGGTTTCGCCCATGATCGCGCGGCGTTCGCTGTGACCCAGGATCACGTAGCGGCAGCCCACATCGGTCAGCATCGACGCGTTGACTTCGCCGGTGAAGGCTCCGTCATCGGCGGCGTAAAGGTTTTGGGCACCTAGTCCGATCGGTGTGCCCGCGACGGCATCGGCCACCACAGTCAAGTACACCGATGGTGGGCACAGAGCCACATCGACCGACGGTTCGTCGCCCACGCCGGCAACGATGCCTTTGGCGAGTTCAACGGCCCCGGCGCGACGGGTGTTCATTTTCCAGTTGCCTGCGATCAGAATTCGGCGTGTCAAACGACTGTCTCCGAGTTGATGGATGATTGAGGATCAGATGCTGACGGGTTCGGCGAACCGGGCAGTGTAGAAAATTGTTTGCCAAGCAACGCCGCCAGACTCTTCATCTGGCCAGCCAGTTGGTCGTATTGTTCAGGCAGCAGCGCTTGCGGACCGTCGCTTTTGGCAACTTCCGGGCAATCGTGCACTTCGATGTGGACGCCGTCGGCGCCCGCCGCCAAACCCGCCATCGCACAGGCCGGAATCAAATCCGGACGGCCGGTGGCGTGAGATGGGTCGACGATGATCGGCAGGTGCGAGAGTTGCTGGACCAGCGGTACGGCAGCGACGTCGAATAGGTTTCGTGTTGCCGGGTCAAAACTCTTGATGCCTCGTTCGCACAGCACCACGTTCATGTTGCCCTGCGACAGAATGTATTCGGCGCACATCAGCAAATCGGTGATCGTCGCACTCATGCCACGCTTCAGCAGCACCGGCCGCTTCGATTTGCCAACTTCCGTCAGCAGGGCGAAATTTTGCATGTTTCGGGCCCCGACCTGCAGCATGTCGGCGTACCCGGATACCAATTCGACCAACCGTGGATCGGTTACTTCGGTCACCACAGGGATATTGTATCGGTTGCCGACTTCGCGAAGCAATTTCAGCCCGTCTTCGCCCATGCCCTGAAATGCATAGGGGCTGGTGCGTGGTTTGTACGCACCGCCGCGGAATAGGTTGGCGCCCGATGCGACGACCTTCTCTGCGATTCGAAACATCCGGTCGGGGTCTTCGACGCTGCACGGACCGGCAATCATGCCCAAATGGCCACCGCCAATCTTGACTCCCGATACGTCCACGATGCTGGACTCGGGGTGGGCATCCCGTGATGCCAGTTTGTAGGGGGGCAGGACCGGCACGACTTGGGCCACGCCGGGAATCGCTCGCAAAGGTTCCTCGCGAAGCTGATCCTCGTCGCCGATGATCCCCACGATCGTTCGGTGAGTGCCCCGGCTTAGGTGATGCTGGAGCCCCATTTCCTCGACGCGCCGCAATACGTGATCAATTTGATCGTCGGTGGCGAGGTTCTTCAGGATCAGGATCACGGCGAAATGTCGAACGTACGAGGTGCCAGGAGGATGGTCTGGTGGCCCGAAAAAATTGGGCAAGCCGCGTAATGTACCAGTCGCCCGCGGGAATCGTCGAGGCCAAGTCAATCAGTGGCCCGGAAAATGCCATTCCGCCCCGGACTGGGGGGGTGATGCCAAGATTCCCCCGGGGAGGACAGAGGACAGGCAGGACAGGGGAGGACAGGCAGGACAGAGGGGGCGGAGCGAGGGGGGCGGAGGATGGAGAGGAAGTTCGAGTTCGAGTTTAAGTTCGAGTTTAAGTTGGTGGTGGGGGGGCAGGGAAGGTGCGATCGAGGTCTCGTTCAGCGAGGTTGGGCGAATCCGGTCGGTTGATGATCCGTTTCGCTGCTGTGTTGTTGGCATGGGGCTTGGGCTGCTGAGCCCGATTCCATGAATCGCCACTGGGGGTGGCGGAACAACAGATTCTTGTACTGGTATCGCGTTTCGATCTGGTGTGCGTGCCGTTGTCGGTTGCGATATTCGAAGGGCTGGTAACCGTGATCCATCAGGAATTCGACATTTTCGCGGCACGGTCGATTGCCCGTCTTCTCGTTCACTCGGTCGCCCATTTCCAGGCTGATGCCGGGATGCGATCGCTTGATGATCTCGATCATGCCTTCCAAAATCTGTCCTTCGGCGCCTTCGGCATCGATCTTCAGAAAGTCGGGTTCCGGGTGCTCGGTGACGTAGTCATCCAGAGCGACCGCCGGGACCGTGATCACATGGGCACCGGGGCAGTCAACCGATTCGGACTCGTGCACGACAAAGTTCAGCGAGCTATCGCGAACGTCCTGCTGCAGGAACCGCAGCGATCCGGTGCACGAGAATGCGGCTAGGTTCACGGCGGTGATGTTTTCGCGGCGGTCCGCGTTTTCGCTTAGCAATGCAAAGGTCGACGGGGTTGGTTCCCATGCCAAGACTTGGCCGGTGGCACCCACGATCTCGGACGCCAACAGGCTAAAGAATCCGTAGTGCGAACCGATGTCGTAGATGACCATGCCGGGGCGCAGCACGTCCAGGAACATCGCTGTTACGTCGTCTTCGAAGTATCCGTGACGGCCGATTCGATTGGAAACGTTTTCGGGATAGACGATTGTCATCGGCTGACCCCAGAACAGATTGGCTTGTCGCTTCCTGGCCCGGCCGGTCCACTTGGCCAGTTTCTTGTGGATTCGCCAGTCCAGCCACTGAGCCGGCGCGGCCAGCGCGGATTGATTGCGACGCTCGTCCCATCGTCGAAGCAATTCAAGACGATCCATGGCATTGGTTTCCGATAGGTAGAGTTAGCAGGGCACCCGAATCTTGGGCCTTGGGAACTACCAATTCATCGCGTCTTGGGTCAATAGAAATCGTCCGTCGCCGAGCTAGGACGCCCTCGGGCGCATGTACGGTCATCGATCGCGATCGATATTGCTGGTTTTTGCTTGGCGCTGCTAGCGTAACCGCTGGTCCTTTTGATCCGCCGGAAGTGCAACTCTTATGATCGTGATCGCTCGAAATTACGGCCAACTGGGCAACCGGTTGATGTTGTCGGCCAACCTGATTGCCGCCGCCTGTGAATTGGACGTTCCGCTGCGGAATCCATCGTTTTCACAGTACGCCAGCTATTTCACGTCCACGGCCAATGATCTGTGGTGTCGGTTTCCGTCACGATCGGATGACGCCACCACCACTGCCCCGCCCCGCCCGATCGCTCGCCAAGCGTTGTATCGATCGGTCTATCTGACGGGTCGGACGCTGGCGCACCTGCGGATGACACGGCTGCCGTTCCATCTGATTCGGATGACGGGCGAACGAAAGTTTGATCTGCAATCCGCTGAATTTGCCAGCATGGCTCGAAGCGGCCGTCCGGTCCTGGTCAGCGGCTGGCACTTCCACGCCGGCAGCTGGTTGCACAAACACGCCGACGTGATTCGCGACTTTTATCGCATCCGGCCTGACCATCAACGCAACGTCGATGAACTGGTCGGCCGGGCTCGTTCGACCAGCGATATCCTGGTCGGCGTGCACGTTCGCGGCGGCGATTATGCCACGTTCAAAAACGGACGCTACTTTTATTCGATCCCCAAGTACGTCGCGGCGATGAAACGTATCCGTGATCGCTTCAGCGGCGCAAAGGTTACTTTCTTGGTCTGTGGCAACGTGCCGTTGGTGCAAGAAGACTTTGGCGATCTGGACGTCCATTTTGGGACCGGCCAAATGGTCGAAGACATGTATTCGTTCGCCGCCGCCGACCTGTTGATCGGGCCGCCGAGCACCTTCACCGGGTGGGCGTCGTTCTATGGCCAGATCCCGCTGTGGGCAATGAATTCTGCGGATGAACCGTTCGACGCGGTCCGTCTACCGCCGGGCAGCCGGCTGAACCAGATCATGAACCCGGTTGCCGGCGACGGGATCGCAGCAGCCTAAGGTGGGTTCCCGCGATTGGGCTGTCTCTGGGATGGGATCGCCCGTAGATTCGCCAGTGAAATGGTGAATTTGGCTATAGATTGCTGTGAAGCCATGACGAATGTAACGATGAAGCCGTTGGCGCTAGGCGATGTCGTCGAGGCATTTCCCGTTACAACCGCAGCCGTCTCTTTCGATCGCGAATCCCGTGCAGATCAATCATTTCAATAGTCTTCTGGATGGTGGCGCTGCAACTGCCGCTCGTCGGTTGCACTCTGAATTGGTGCGATCGGGCTTGGATAGCCGGTTCTATTATTCGGCTAGCCAGGGCATGCGGGACGAACTCGACCACTCTTACGCGATCGCACGCTGGCGACGTCAGGGTTGGGGGCAATCGGTCGTCGACTATCTGCGTTTTCGCAGCGGGCGTCAGGAACTGAAAAAGCTGACTCGGCGACGACCCAGCGGTCACGAAATTTTCAGCACTCCGCAAGGCGGGCCGCACACACCTTGGCCGCCGGTTGATCGAACCAACCCGTCCAAGGACGCGGCCGACCAACGCCAGATCATCCAACTGCACTGGATCGCCAAGTTCCTGGATTACACCAGTTTCTTTGGATCGATCGATCCGGACCAACCCGTGGTGTGGACGCTTCATGACATGAACGCGCTGACCGGCGGCTGCCACTTTAGCGACGGTTGTCAACGATTTCAGTTCGGTTGTGGCGGATGTCCCCAATTGCCATCGAACATCCAAACATCGGCCCCGTCAACCAATCCATCGGGAATGGATCCATCGGCAATGGATCCATCGGCCGGGGACGATGCGGGCAACGGACGCCCGAATGTCCAAGACATCAGTCGCCGCTACTTTGCGGAAAAGCAAGCCGCACTGGCCAACGTGAACCTGCACATCGCAGCGCCTAGCCGTTGGTTGTTGGACGCTGCCAAATCCAGCCCGATGCTGTCTGCGGCGCGATCGTTTCACCACATCCCGTACGGAATTTCGACCGACGATTATTACCCGATGAATCGGGACGAAGCACGAGCCCGGTTGGGGATCGATCCGGGCGCAACGGTGTTCTGTTTTGGTGCGATGGATGTCAAAAGTCGCCGCAAAGGTGCCCACCATATGCTGCGGGCACTTTCCCACATCGCCGACCTGCCGAATGTCGAAGGCTTGGTCTTTGGCAGTGGCAAGCTACCCGATAGCGACCAATCGATGCCCAAGATGCATCAGGTGGGGCCGGTGCGAGGTTTGTTGGCCCAGCGGACGATCTACAGCGCGGCGGACGTATTCGTGCTGCCATCGCTAGAGGACAATCTTCCGTTGACAGGGTTGGAAGCGATGGCCTGTGGGACGGCGGTGGTCGGCTTTGATGCCGGTGGAATTCCAGACTATGTTCGTCCAGGTTCCACAGGACTGCTGGCACGGACCGGCGATGCCGAAGACCTGGGCCAGAAACTGCGATCGATCCTGAGCGATCCCGCCCAAGCGATCGCTCTCGGACGCGGCGCTCGTCGCACCATCGAACGCGAATACCGCAGCCGCCAGGAAGCCGCCGCCTATCGTTCGTTGTACGCCGAACTGCTAGGCGAATCATCCGCACCGCGATCGATCGCCGCTTGATCCCAAATGGTCGTACTAGATTCTTATGTTCGATGTACCGATCGCATTCGTCACGTTCAATCGTCCTGATTCTGCGCGGGCGACCTTTCAGTGCATCCAAAGGTTGCAACCGCGAACCTTGTTCCTGATCAGCGATGGCCCCAGGGCAGACCGCGACGGCGAGGCCGAACGCGTCGCACAGACTCGACAGGTTACCGACCAGATCGACTGGGATTGTGACGTCACGCGGATCTATGCGGATGACAATTTGGGATGTGGCCGACGGATCAGTTCGGGCATCACCCAGGCGCTGCAGTCGGTCGAACGATTGATCGTGATGGAAGACGACTGTGTGGCTGACGCTTCGTTCTTTCCGTTTTGCCAAAGCGTGCTGGATCGCTATGCCGACGACGAACGTGTGATGGCGGTCAGCGGCAACAATTTCCAACAGGGACGCCGCCGCGGCGACGCCAGCTATTACTTTTCTAAGTACCCGCATTGTTGGGGTTGGGCAACGTGGCGACGTGCCTGGCAGCAGTTCGATCTGGGCATCCCGGACTGGCCCGCCTTTCGAGACGCAGGCGGTTTACGGTCGGTCTGTTCCAGCCAACGCGAAATTCAGTACTGGACCGAGATCTTCGACAAGGTCCATCAGGGGCAAAGCCAAAGTTGGGCGTTCCCATGGACGCTGGCCACTTGGATGAACCATGGGTTGACGGTTTTGCCGCAAGTCAATTTGGTGCGTAATACCGGGTTTGGTGAAGACGCCACCCACACCCGCAAATCGAATTCGACGTCGAACCTGCCGACCTGCTCGATCGACCAGATCCAACATCCAGGTTGGATCGTTCAGGATGTCGACGCCGACCAGTTCACCGACAACCTGGTCTTCAGTGGCACCGGTGGCCATGGTCCGCTGAAGCGGATGGAACGCGGCTTTCGCAAACTCCGGAAATCGATCCGGTCGAAATTGTCTTAGCCACCGTGTTCGCTGTGTTCAAACGTCGTAGCGGAAGTCGTCAAGACTTTCGTAAATCATGGCGAGGCCGAAGCTGTTGGCGATTTTCCGCTACCCGAAAACCAAGGTGCGGCGAAGTACTAGGCCGCTCGGCGGGTCGCGATGATCCAACTTTGCTTGGTCTTGCGACGCTCGGACACCAACGCCTCTTGGACGTATTGGTTGTGGCGCTGGCGAATGAAATCGGGCAACAGTTCTAGTTTGTTCTGCAGCCCATCGTCGGTTGTCACTTCCACCACGTCGTGAGTGTCTTCGAACGCGTGGATCATGCGCTCGGTGGTCCCATGGACCAAGTGATCGTGGGTTTCGATCAACCAGTCGGCCTTCTGTCGCTCGTCGGGCGACACACTTTCGACCACGTCGTTTTCGAAACCTTCGCAGTCCACCACGACCAGCGAGTCGTCGTCAAGGTTTTGGCGAAAGGTATCGGCATCAAAGCCGCCGAACAAAGAGAGTCGACTCGGTTCGATGTCGTTCAATTCCGCGTTGGCGTGGCATTGGCGTTTGGCTTCGTCTTCGGTGTCAAACCCGATCAATCGTGCGTCGGAGAAGATCCGTCCAAGGCCGACCAGATAGAATCCTTCGGCGAATCCGACGTCAACGATTTGACGGTACTGCGACTTCTGGGCGATCGATTCGATGCAAGGTCGAAGTTCGGATTCGTAGGTGCCCAGCAATTTGGGCCACAACATGCTGCCCACCGACGCGGCCTTGGCATATCGCATGCCCGTGAACGGACCCGCCAAAACCTCGCACTGCTGCAACAGGTCGGCGCATTCACGCGCCGCACGCTTTTGAATGACCGGTGTTCGTTGATGATAAAAGAAGTTTTGGGCCGGTAGGTATTGGGCCAGTTCCCACAGCCGATCGTTCTTCATCAAGACGCGAGTGACACGGCGTGCGATCGAATACAGTTGCTTTTTCATGTTCTTTTTCCGGTCGATACGTCGTCAGCGGCAAGGATCGTCCGCGATCTACAGGGGGGAACGTTGGAACTAGTGAAAATGGTCGGTTTTGGTCAATAGGATTGTTGGTATCGGCCGATGCGAAACGCTGCGCCGGACTGCTTGGCGGGACCCGGAATGCGTGATTGCCGGATCGGTTTCGCTTCGCGCCTTGGTCCGGCCTACTTCGCTGACCGCCCGGCAATCAAGCCGCTCGCTTGACCACGTCGGCCAATGGGCGATCGACAATTGTGGGGGCGGCAATTGTGGGGGCGGCGACGGTATCGCTGACCTCGCGAAAGATTCGCAGCAGGTCGGACTTTTCGTGATGGGATTGGTAACCGTCACGGACGGTTTCCCAGGCTGCGGCGCCGAGTGATTCTCGTCGCTTGGCCGATGACATCAGGTCGTCCAGCATCCCGGCGTGCGAATCGATGTCACCGGGTTCGAACAGCATCCCGTTTTGGTCGCTTTGGATAAAATCGACGATGCCGCCGCTGCGACCGGTGACGACGGGGACGCCTTCGCCCATGGCTTCTAACAGGCTGACACCAAACGCTTCGCACTGCCGCGTGACCGCGCCGGTTTGATTGTGCGCGGTAAAGATCGCCGACCGCTGTCGCATCGCTGCACCGGTGGCCTGGTCGACCGCCCCGTGACAGTGGACAGCCGATTGGAGGTTGCGATCCCGGATCAAATCATTCAAATCGGTGGACAGCCCGCCGCTGCCAGCGATTTCAAGCCGCGAACCAGGATGGTTGCCGGCGATCTGGCCGAAGGCTTCAACGGTTTCTAGCGGTCCTTTGAAATCAACCAACCGACCCAGGAACAACACCTGCGGACGATCCGACGCCGTCGACACTCGCGGCCTGTTCGACAAAGGAACCCCGAACCGTTTCAGAAAGATCTTCCTGGGGTTGATGTCAAGCTTCAATAGTTGGTTCCGCGTGTAGTTTGAATTGGCGATGAACCACACGTTGTCCGGCAACGACCGGACGGATGATGGATAGTCGACCGGGTGCAGCGGAGTTTGGTGGACGTGATGGCGAACGTCCCAGGTGATGTCGTACCCGTGGCAATGGACGACGATGGGAATGTCCAGACGATTCCAGACATCGTTGAACTTGGTCGCAAAGTCCAGGAAATGAACAAACACCGACGAAGCCTTCGATTCCCGAATCTGGTTCAATAGCCACTGCGATCGCATCGCATCGTCGGTCTGTCGGACCAAACCGATCGATCGCATGGCACGCTTGGCTCGGCTGACCTTGCGAGGAATGTAGTGGGTGTCGTCCGAAAGATTCGACCCGCGTGGCGTGTTCCGCAGATCGTCCACATTCAGAACCACATGGTCGCCAAGCATCTGTTTCATTCGCCCCATCCAAACATGGGATGGATAGTTTTGGCCGATTCCGACAAAGGCGATTTTGAAAGGATTCATACTTGATGCGCTCGAAATGACAGGCAATGAAGGACAGAGCCGACGTCATCGACGGTCCCACCTGAATCCCGAATCGGCACCTATGTGGCGTCGCCAAAGGGCAACACAAGTTTTGCTAGCATCAAGGTTCGAACGTGTTCCGAACGTAGCGTTCATCCCCGTAGTACATTCTGGATGGCCGGGCGGGCGGAAAAGCTAGAAAGGGTCCGCGAAAAAAGTGTTCGGTACCGATTCTTCGGACTGGGCCGTTTCGGCCGCTCGTTCAGGGATGGCGGGAACTGACCGAGACCCGGGGCCTATCGAAGGGGCAATCAGCAACACTCGCGGCCGTTTTCGAATGGATTTTTGCCCCCGCGGATGAACCTTGGGTTGGTGTCCCAGGTGCCGCCGGCGCTTGGCACGCGATGGCGGGCCGATTTGCCTTTCCGCAGAACCGTTGCGATCCGGACAATCAGAGCGGGCGTGCTGGATTGCCGGTGTTCTTGATCCACCAAATTTGCCCGTCTGAAATCGCAAAGTACACTGTGTCGTCGATTCTGATGTATTCACCCTGTCAGCTAGCTGTCTGGATTCGACCCATGTCTCTGCGACTTTTCACTCGTCGAACTTCCGCTTCCGCCTCCAAGCGATCGAAAAACTCGACGCGTTCGCAGAACTCCAAGCGTTCGCGGCGATGGCTGACCTGCGAACTGGAGCCGCGGTTGATGCTGGCGGGCGACGCCGGTGTCGCGGTGGTCCAGGCCACTGCCCCCGCGGTGACGACTACCCATAGCGTCGCCGTCACCACCACCGACTTGGTGATCATTGATGGCGGGGTGGATGACGCTGCGGCGCTTCTATCCGCTGTGCCTGCCGGTGCCGAAATCATGATGATTGATTCGACTCAGGGTGGAATCCAACAGATCACTGAGGTCCTTCGCAATCATCAGAACCTGGACTCGGTTCACCTGCTTTGCCATGCCACCGAAGGTGCCCTGCTGCTAGGTGACCAGGTGATTTCGGACGCGAACCTGGATGTGTATCGATCGCAAATCACCCAGTGGCAACAGGCGATGTCGCCCGATGCGGACCTGTTGATCTACGGTTGTGACTTGGCTGCTGGAACCGATGGAGTTCGATTTCTGAATCGGCTGGCATCGATGGCCGGCGTCGATGTGGCAGCGTCAAGTGATCGAACGGGAACCGCCAACGACCAACATCATGCCGACTGGGATCTGGAGTATCGCATTGGCCAGATCGATTCGATGGGGCTGTTGTCGGCGTCAAAACTGGGTGCCTTTGACGGGCACCTTGGGATCGAAATCTTTGCCGGTGGATCGACCGGCAACGAGTTGATGGAACTGGAGATCAACGGCCAAATCGTCGACACCTGGTTTGTGTTGGGAACCGATGCGGAAGCCGATCGGTTGTACAGCTATTCGGTCGACGACCAAAACGTGGCCATCGAAGACATTCGTATCAACTTTGTGAACGATCTTTACGACCCATCGCAGGGCATCGATCGAAACCTGCGGGTGGATCGGATCGTGGTCGATGGCGTGACCTACCAGAGCGAAGATTCATCTGTCTTCGCAAGCGGTGTCTATGTCGACGGGGTGGGAATCACCGACGGAAATCTACAATCGGAATACTTGCATTCCAACGGCTATTTTCAGTTCGCATCGACTGGCGGCGGAAACGGTTCCAACGTCGAAATCAGTTTGCGTGGCCAAACCGGTACCGAGTCGGCACGGGTATTGATCGATGGCAGCGTGGTGGCGACGTACGACAACATTTCGACGGCCGGCCAAATCTTTTCGTTCGAAAGCGATGGGACTTTGACGGCCGATCGCGTGCGAGTAGAGTTTACCAACGACGAGTATGTCGAAGGTGGGTTTGACCGCAACTTGACGGTCGACTTCCTACGCATCGATGGCCAAACTTACCAAACCGAAGCCGCGACCACTTATTCGACTGGAACTTGGTTGGAATCGGATGGCATCGTGCCCGGGTTCCGGCAAAGCGACACTCTGCACACCAACGGATACTTCCAATACCTTGCCACCAATGACCCCGGAAATGGTGGTGACGCGGGCAGTTTTTCCTTGGTGACTAGCCAGATCACGACCGTCGAAGGTCAGGGCGCCATCACGTTGGAAGTTCGCCGCATCGGTGGCAGTGACGGCAGCGCGTCGATCGACTTCTTTACGTCGGGGAACACCGCGGTCGATGGCCAGGATTTTCAAGGGAACAGTGGCCGCCTGTTCTTTGGGGATGGCGAAACATCCAAAAGTTTCACCGTTAATATTCTAAACGATGGTGTTTCCGAAGCGACGGAAACCTTCACCGTCCATATCGACAATTCAATCGGAGCCGATCTGTTGGCTCCGCGCACATCGATTGTCACCGTGCTGGATGATGATTCCGGATTGCCGCGATACGATTCCTTTGGTTCGGCCGCAGGCTTGAATCTGAATGGATCGGCATCCGTGGTCGACGGTCAGTTGCAACTGACTAGCACCGGTGTCCAACAGGCTGGATCGGCTTTCTATAACGATCCCATTTCATTCAACGAAAACACATCCTTCCAGTCATCGTTCAGTTTTCAGATCGGTGGCGGCAGCGGTAGTGGCGGCGCCGACGGAATGACATTCCTGCTGCAGAACTCGGGTGCCGGTGCGGACGCATTGGGCCGCAATGGTGGTTACCTGGGCTACGACACGATCGGTCAAAGCATCGCCATCGAATTTGATACCAGCCAAAATTCCTGGGACATCGCGGGCGACTCGGTCGCCGTGGTGGTCAACGGCCAGTATGCCAACGCGGTGTTGCAAACCAGTTCGCCATTCAACCTGAACAACAACACGCAGTATCATGCGTGGGTTGAATACAACGGCGAAACCAACACTCTGGCCGTGTTCATTTCCGAGACCGATGAAAAGCCTGTCTTTGCAGTCTTGAAGACCCAGATCGATATCGCCGGTATCGTCGGCAACCAGGCCTACGCCGGATTCACTGCGGGGAACTTCAATCGTCCCAACTATCACCGTGTGGGATCTTGGAACCTGACACTGGACCAACCCATTGGTGACCCACCGGTGAACCCATCGGGAACGGTGGTTGAACAGAACTTGATCACCGGACTGACCCAACCGTTGGCCGTGGCCTGGTCGCCCGACGGACGCAACATGTACGTCGGCGAAAAGGGTGGCGTGATCAAGGTGGCCCGCGATGGCAGCACCAGCGCCAGCACGGTTCTGGATATCTCGTTCATGGTCAACGATTTGCAAGATCGTGGCTTGGTCGATTTTGCGTTGGATCCTGATTTCCAATCCAACGGCTATATCTATCTGCTGTACACCTACGATCCACCAGAGGTCAACAATTACGTTGGCAACTCTTATGCCGGACCGGATGGACGGGGCAACCGAGCGGGCCGACTATCGCGGTTCACCTTGGACGCATCTAGCGGATTCACTTCGGTGGTCTCTGGCAGCGAAGTGATCCTGCTGGGCAAGAACAGCAACTGGAGCAACATCAACGCATTCGTGGACAGCACCGACAGCCTTGGTGAACCACAAAGTGGTGTCCAGAACGGCCAGTTCGTTCAGGACTTTATCAACAGCGACAGTCGGTCCCACACCGTCGGAAGTTTGGCGTTTGCAGCCGATGGAAACCTGTTCGTTTCGATCGGTGACGGTGCCAGTTTCAGTCGGACGGATGTGCGGGCCCTGCGTGTTCAGGACGTCAACAGTCTGTCGGGCAAAGTCTTGCGGATTGACCCGGCAACCGGCCAAGGGCTAAGCGACAACCCGTTCTACACGGGGGACGCAAATGCCAATGCATCGAAGGTCTATCAGTTGGGATTGCGAAACCCGTGGCGTCTGACCATTGATCCGAATTCCGACCGGCTGTACATCGGCGAGACCGGGTTGGGCAGTTACGAAGAAATCAACACCGGCGGTGCGGGTGCTAACTTTGGATGGCCTTTCTACGAGGGCGCCCAAGGGTACAACAGCCGCACACCTGGATACCGCGATCTGGCCCAGGCTGGCACGTTCTATCAAAACGTGACGGCGACACCCGCGCAGATCGCGTTGCAGCACCAGGGCGGATCCGATGCCGTCGTGCTGGGCGACATCGTGACGAATCTGGATTTGGGAATCCAATACGAAGGCGACCTTTTCTACAACGACTTGTACCGTGGCGTTGTCCGACATGCCGACGTGGGGCCCAACGGCGAACTGGTGGACATCAACGTGTTCACCACCGGTGCCCAGTACGTCACGGACATTCAACAGGGGCCCGATGGTTCCTTGTACTACGTCAACCTGATCGAAGGTACCGTTGGGAAGTGGCGCATCGTTTAGGCGTCGGTTTTGCGGTGGCCGCTGGTCGGATCACGCGTTGGTCTGACCAGCCGATCGTTCGGTTCGCCGGACTGACGGCCCGGCATCGCGTTGAAATGGTGGACGCAGTGGGGCTTCGGTTGACTGCTTCGCTGTGCGTTTTCGCCGCTGCCGCTACAATCGTGAGAACGCGTTCGTCAGACTCACTTTGATGGACCACTA
This sequence comes from Rubripirellula lacrimiformis, assembly GCF_007741535.1. Classification (NCBI taxonomy): domain Bacteria; kingdom Pseudomonadati; phylum Planctomycetota; class Planctomycetia; order Pirellulales; family Pirellulaceae; genus Rubripirellula; species Rubripirellula lacrimiformis. Next base: position 8,367,592 of record NZ_CP036525.1, on the reverse strand, counting down.
TTCCATGCTGTCCAGAGACCGATCATGACGCAGAATCCCGATGAACCCCTGACGCCTGCGACTCCTTTGCCGTCCACGCCTGCGTCCACGCCGGTGCCCACGGACCAGGTCACCAACCAAGTCGACAAGGAACAGATTGCTCAATTCGTGACCACGATCCGCAATGCCGAGGAACAGGTTGGTCAGCACATCATCCGGGCGCTACAGCATGATGATACGGTTGCTGTGATCACGACCGTGGCGATGGGCCCGGACGGCAACCAACGAGTGATTTCCGCGGCATTGTCTCCCGAGCGGCTGCAGCAAGTGCAAGAGATTCTGCAGAGTGCCGAATCGGAACGCGTCAGCGAAGATCCCTGCGTCGGGTTTCATTGCCTGATCAAACCACGCGAAAAGACCCAATGATCGATGCGCGTGATCGCACCGGCTGATCTGTTATTTCGCCGGCCGTCGGCCGTGATCTGATTGCTAGTGGTTCACGACGATCAGTTTGTCGGCAACATGTTCGCTAAGGACGGTGGTTTGATCACCGATGATCACCGTGGTCGTCGCCGCATGCGGTTCGTGATCGATGATCTTCCCGACCGCGGAAAGTTCCAACCCGGATGCGGTCAGGAATCGCAGAAAGTCGCTCGATTGATCCAGCACGCGGACCAGCCGGAACGTTTGGCCGGCCGGCCAGGCGGTCAGGGTTGTCCCGCGACCGGTGTCCAACGAACCATCGCTGCGCGGGATCGGATCGCCATGCGGATCGCTGCCGGGATACCCCAGGAACGCGTCGATCCGATCCACCAATCGGTCGCTGACGGCGTGTTCCATGTGTTCGGCTTCCTCGTGAACTTCGTCCCAAGGCATGTCCAGCGTTTGGGACAGAAACAGTTCGATCAGACGGTGGCGTCGGAGCACGCGGAGGGCCAACCGTTGGCCGCTAGCGGTCAATCGCACCCCTTCGTAGGGAGCGTATTCGACCAGGTCGGCGTCGCGCAGCGTTTTCAGCATGGCCGTCACGCTGCCCGGGGATACGGACAACTGATTGGCGATCGCGCCAGTGGCAACCGCCTGCCGCACCGAGGCATCACCATCGGATGATTGCTTGGCCGGCAGGTTCCATTCACCATCCAATTGGTAGATGGCTTTGATGTAGTTTTCGGTGGTCAGGCTGGGCATCGCCGATCGGGCCTCAGGAAGCGAAGCCGGCCAATTCAGCCGACCGTCGAACGCGGGTAATTCCAATGATGTAAGCAGCCGTTCGCAGCGAAACGTTTCGTTCCTGAGCGGTTTGCCAAACGTTTTCGAAAGCTTGGTTCATCGTATGGTCCAGTTCTTGACGCACACGATCCAGTGTCCAGCGGTAATGTTGACGGTTCTGGACCCATTCAAAATAGCTGACCGTCACGCCGCCGGCGTTTGCCAAGATATCCGGCAAGACGGTCACGCCGCGATCGGACAACGCTTTATCGGCGGCCGGATGGACCGGGCCGTTGGCGGCTTCGATGATCACGGACGCTTTGATGTTGCCCACGTTCTTTTCCGTGATCACGCCACCCAGGGCGGCGGGGATCAACACTTGCACGTCATTGAGTTCCAATAACGCGTTGACCGGTAAACATTGGCACTGATGGTAGCCTTCCATCAACCCGCGAGGATGCCCAAGTTTGTGATGCAACAGGCTGGGAACGTTCAATCCCTTGGGGTCATAGTAGGTCCCCGAAATGTCGCTGACCGCAACGATCGGGAACTGCGACTCGCTTAGAAACTTGGCTGCGTGGGACCCGACGTTTCCGAAACCTTGGATTGCGATGTTGGTTTTTTCGGGCTTGTAACCGAGCCGTTTGCACAGTTTGCCGGTCAACGTCCCGACCCCGCGTCCGGTCGCTTCTTCGCGTCCCTTGGCACCGTACTCTTCGACCGGTTTGCCCGTGATCACCGCTGGGTTGAAACCATGGTACTTTTCCCATTGGTTTCGAAACCAAGCCATCACGCGGTGGTCGGTGCCCATGTCCGGGGCTGGGATGTCCGTATCGGGACCAACGATATCGTGAATTTGGTCGACGAACACTCGCGTCAGTCTTTCGATCTCGCGCGGCGACAGCTCCGACGGATCGACGCCGATACCGCCTTTGGCGCCACCGTAGGGCAAGTCGACGACCGCGGTCTTCCAGGTCATCAGACTGGCCAGCGCGCGAGTTTCGTCCAAGTCGACATCGGGGTGATACCGCAGTCCGCCCTTCATCGGTCCGCGGTGGTTGTCGTGTTGAACACGGAATCCGACGTAGTTGGCCAGCCGTCCGTTATCGCGCTCGATCGTCACACGAACTTGGACCTCCCGCTTTGGCGTCAGCAGGGCTTCTCGCATTTCGGCGCTGATATTCAGGTGCTCAGCTGCGACGTCAAAGAAATGTTGAGTGGCTTCGAATGCTCGCATCGGTCCGCAATCCTGGTGAAAACGAATGGGGGTCGAATAGATATGGTGCGGGAAGCTGTTGGTCGACAGCGAAAAGATCGATGTCCCCATTGCCGTCGATGGACAGCGTCATCGGTTTGACCCAAGCATCGTTGCGGGTATCGTTGGGGCAGACCGGATTGTTGCCAATCACGATCACTGTCTGTGTGCAGCTTACCCCAGATTGCTCGCCTAGGCAGCACGTCTCGCTCGCCTAGGCAGCACGCCGCATCGCTGACGGGGCCATGGCCGCTTGCGTCGCCCGCGCCGCATTGTCGATCCATTGCTGGACATCAGCCAATGGGGGTGGTTCGGCCCCACGCAGACATCGTCGACCGCTGGCCGTGGCTGCGAAGGCAGAGACTTCTTGATGCAACGCGTGGGGATCACAGACCGCGACGGTTGCCGCCGAATTGTACTGGGAACCGGCCAATAGTTGGCAGTCACGGGCCAACAGACCAGGAATCTCGCACATCAGTTTGGCCTGCCACTGCCACTGCGTGACGGTGTCGGTGGTGATCCAATAGGTCAGCAGCGATTCCGCCATTTGGGCGGCCGATTGATCCAAAAATTGTCCGACGGTTTCGACGTCAATCGACGCGAACCGCTGTGCCGTTTTGGGGCCGATCGATGGGGCGTCGACCAGCGGTGATGGACGCGACAATCGACACCGTGGCATCGGATGGGCAGGCGTCGCAAATGGGTTGGCGGTGACCGGCCGGGTGAACGGGATCGTGGCGGGGCGGTCGTCTGCTGCGGACGATGGGGAACCGGTCTCGGAATCCGATTGCGATACCGCTTGGATTTCTGGTGCTGCGCCTGCGGACACCTCTGCGGTCGCTGGTCGGTCCTCTGCCTGCGGTGCCGGTGTTTGGACTTCGACCACCGTCGACTGGGATGCCAGTTGTGCTCGGCGGCGCTGTTGTTGCCACGACATTTCGTGTCGATGGACCGCGACGACGCGGTGAACGATGTCGACTTCGGCAGGCAGATTCTCTTGAAGGGTACCGCTGCGTTGGAACTCACGGATCAATCGCGTCACACATTCTTGTTCCCTGCGATGTTCGATCCGGCGAATCCACCATCGCATCGGAACGCGAATCGATGCCAGCGCTGCACCGACGGTCAGCGATGCGCTGGCGATTGGTTTTCCGGTAGCCGCTTCGGCATCGCCTGCGGCCCGTTCTAGCACACGCGCCCATCCGGTGATCGCCAGTCCGAACAATTCGGCTAGCGATCGACGGGCAACCAAGTTAAGACCCGCCGGCGGATCGACTCGTCCACGTTCTAAATCGTAGGTGTCCAGCAACGGAAAGTAAGATCGGTTGGCGTAGCGAGCCCCATGCAGAATCGCTTCGCCCAACCATCCGACGCGATCAGAAAGATCAAAGACGATGCGCATTTGGTCGTCACGCCAAGTCTTCAAAATCGCGTCGTACGATTTCGTCACGCTCCATTCGATCGGCCGATGCAGCACCTTTTCTCGCTCGCACTGCTGGGTGTGCAGCGGCATCATTGGGTCGGTGAAGTAGTGGCTCAGTACGCCGGCTGCGTGTGCCGCATCGCCGGGGCGATTGGTCCGCAGGTAACGTTGCATACGGTCGTACCAAGCATGCGCTACACGCGGTGCGCCGCCCCAGTAGCCGTCGGTGACGTGAACCACATGATTCTGGAAATCTCGAAACCGCGTGTCCGGATCTTTCGCGCCCGTTAGGTAACGGTCGTGATGTCGAAGCAATACTTGCACCAGTCTGCGACCGGCATCGGTTTGCACCATCGGCAAAGCGTCGATCGCAAAGAAGTGGTGAGTGCTGCGGCAGTGAGCGGCGCGCAGAATCGAGATCAGAGGGTTCATGTCAAACGACGACCATGTCAGGTGAAGACAGTCCTTGGATTCACCGTATGCCGGTGCGAATGGTTTCGTCACCGGGTTACAGGATCACCCAGCCGGGCTGGGAACTAAGCAGCTTGCGATTGAATGGTCATTGCCGATGCAATGTCGATCCCATAGGCACTCGCCTGACGGGAAAGTCGTTCACGCAGGATCGTGTCGCCACGCAATACCGAGGCCACCGTATCCATTCGCAGTTTGAATACGGGAAACGCCAAGGGGCGAAACTCTGCGTGCCCCGGTGGCGGCGTGGTGGCACCGTACACCGCTCGGCGCCTCCATAGCCAATCGGCACGGGCAACGGCTAAGTAAACCGAGTAGAGTTGTTCCACGCTCAAATTTGACAAATCGTGTAATCCGTTGATCGCCACGGTCGCATCCCTCGCGCCAAAAGTCCTTAAAAAGGTCGGCCTCGAAAATGAAGCCGACCTATCGATCGAGTGTGCCGATCGGCGCGGGGTTGTGGCAAGAGTGAATCCCAGGGATTCTGGTCCCCGGTCAAAGAAGACCGCTAAATGGGGGCACGTCGGCCCCTCGATTCCGTTGCCCGATTCACTTGTGGTCGCCTACCGCCTAGCGGATTGGCTTCATCACTTGGACGAGTCGACAGTCTGATCCCGTCCGTTCGTCGTACCGGCTTCAGCTGGATTTTCTGGGCGACGCCCATGCGGCGATCCTCCGGCCGCCGGTGGCCGGTGGCGTCCTGGATCGAAACCGAAGTCACGCGTTTTAGCGAGGTTTGGGACGCACGATTTCACGCGTTCGCGAGACCAATCCGAAGGCTTCTTCGGGCCTGGGATCGGGAGCCACGGAGGTGAAGTAGTCGTCATCGATGCCCAGCAGTTTGCGACGCTGTTGCGACACATTGGGGTCGATGTCGAGAAAGCTTTCCGCCATTTCAAAGTCACGATCCCATAGGATCGCGCCAGCCAAAATGTCGATCAAGTCTTCCCACCGGCTTAGATCACAACTATCCACCGCCGGAAGGTCATCCAAACACACCAACGGCGTCGACCGATAGGCATTCAGGACCAGAGATCGCCAATAGGTGACCTCGCTGCCCCACTGGATGTTTTCGGTGTCGCCAAACAGGTCGATCTCGATCGCCGTCTGGTCGCGGGCTTCGACAAAGATCGCCGCGACCGTGGCTTCGGCTAGCGCCGTCAACGGCATCGCTGCCGATGTTTCCATTAGCAAATGTTCGGCCACGTCGTGCAACAGCCCGATTCGTTGACACACGGTCAACTGGTCGAAGACGGCAATTCCAGAATCGCAATCGGGAACCAATTCATCGGCGTCGTCGACGTCAACATGGACCAAAAGTGCATCGATCATGGTGTCGATCGAAGTGCCAACAAGCGCCCCTTCGTCGCCACGCAATACCCGGTCGCCTCGGCTGGTGTGCCACATGAAAATCCCTTCCCCCCGAATCCCAATCCTACCGATCATCTCGGCCATTGGGAATAAAAAAATGTCAGCGGCACTTTAGCCGCCGACATCATAATCGGGCAGACTAGCGCGAGTACACGGCTAGTCGGAAATTCACGATGGATCAACGTAAAGATCGTGCAAGAAAACAGAGTCCGACCTCGGTTGCCGGGAACCGGCCCTGCGGCGGCTTCGCACAAAAGCGGGCGAACACTTGTTTTCCGCTCAGTCCTAGGTCGTTCGCCAGCGACGACTTACGACGCGCGAGAAAGCGGCGATTGGGAATCGGTTCCGCTGATTTCTCGGCGAGCCGGGCGAACGCGTGTGCGACTGACCGATTCCTCGTCGTCCCGATTGATGTGAACGTCCAACTGGGGGAACGGAATCGAAATTTTGGCTGCGTCGAGTTGACGCTTCACTTCGCCGGTCAACGACTCGGTGACAGGCCAGAAATTGGCCGCAGCAACCCACAGACGAACTTTCCAGTTCACCGCACTGTCACCCAGGCTGGCCAAGACGACTTGTCCGCCACGGCCTTCCCCTTGGATGGTGGCCATCGAAAATTGGGCGATCGCATTTTCTAGCGCCGCACGCGTTTGGTCCAAGTCGGCGGCGTAATCGACGCCCACCAAAACCTCGACGCGGCGATGCGCGTGGAAGGTAATGTTTTCGATCGTGCCGCTGGAAATCGAACTGTTGGGGACAATGATGCGGCGATTGTCAGGTGTATCCAACGTGGTCGTGAACAGATCGATTTCATTGACCTTGCCCATCACTCCGCCCGCGTTGACGACGTCACCCACCTTGAAGGGGCGGAAAACCAGCATCAGAACGCCCGAAGCAAAATTGCTAAGCGTGCCTTGGAACGCCAGCCCGATCGCGAAGCCGGCCGCAGCCAGCATCGCGGCCAATCCGCCCAACGGTGCACCCAATTTCGACAACACCGCACCGGTGATCCCGAACATGATGCAGTAGAAAACCATCTTGCCGATGAACCGGCCCAACGTTTCGTCGACTCGCTTGCAAACCGGTCGGCTGATCAATCGCGAAATGTACTTCGCGCAAAGATAACCGACGAAAATGATCGTTAGTCCGACCGCGGCCCAAAAGAGCGACGGTGCCAGATGGTTCGCTGCGTAATCCGTCAACACCGTGTAATCACCCTCGGTCGTCAGTTTGGTGATCATGTTATCGGTCGCATCCGCAATGCTCTGCTCTTGAATGCTTGGATCCGTGATCCCAGATTCTGTGATCCCTGATTCGGTGAGCGCTTCGGCGGTATCAGCCACTTTCAAATTCCTTTTCGGCGGGGCAATTCTAAAGCAGCCTCATGCTGCGATCGGTTCCTGAATCAGGTGTATAGAAAAACAGCACCCAACAAGTAAACCCGAAATGCTGCGGAGTTCACCTGTGGGCTGTGCAATTGGCACGGAGTTTGAATCCGGCAGCGCTCCGAAGCTCGGGTTTGTGATTCACGTTGGACCGTCGGTGTGACGCTCCGATTTGGAATGCTTGGTTGCCGGATCGGCGTCGCTTCGCTCCTTGATCCGGCCTACTGGCCTACTGGGCCGCTTTCCTTAACGTGTTACCACCGGCAGGCTGTTCTTCGCCGGTTCGGGGGATTGGTCTGGGTCGTCGTACTGCGACACATCAAAGTGTTTGCCGTAGGTGCCGAAATCATTGAAGGCGTACTTCTTGGCCCAGCGGTAGACGAAGCTGCGTTCCGGGATTTCGTCGCCGGGTTGATACTGGCTTCGCCGCGGAGTGATGTTTTCGAGTTCTTGGATCACCGCTTTACGAGCCGTCGTGTCACGGGCGCCGTGCTTTTCCGCCAACTGGATCAACAGATCAGGGCGTTCCATGATCACACATCCGCGAGTGTGTTTGGCGGTCAGTTCACGGAAATCCCGTAGGAACTCGGACTGGTTCATCGTTTCGGCAAGCGGTCGGTCGTCATGGATCGATTCGGTCGCCAATTGGATCACTGGGCAGGGTTCGATATCGCCCCAGGGGCCGACGTGGTGCGTGAACCCGGTGACGGCTGGGCACAACGCGTTCCCGGCGTCGTCGTGATAGGCATCGATGACGATGATCGGCTTGGTGGCTCGCGTGTCGACCACAAACTGGCGAACCCGACGCTGTTCTTCGCTGGACAACGCCAACGCTTGGTTGGGTTCCGGGCCGACGGGACGGTAGATGTGATACCAACAATACATCACACCCATTTCGATCAGCCGATCGACCCACTGGTTTCGAACCAGGTCGTCGATGTTGGATTTGCAGACGCTGGTGCAGACGCCGACTAGCAACTTGTGCCGCAGCGCTGTTTCCAACCCCTGCATCGTTTGGTTCAGGACACCTTCGCGGCCGCGACGGGTATCGCTGATGATTTCAGAACCTTCGACACTGATCAGCGGCGTCACGTTCCCCAGCCGCCGCAGTTCGGCTGCGACTTCGTCGGTGATGAAGTGACCATTGGTAAAGACTTGGAAGTACACGTCCGGGTTGGCGGCAAAGATCTTCATCAGGTCTTTGTGCATGAACGGTTCGCCGCCCAGGATGCCAAAGAATCGATTGCCCATCGCCTTGGCTTCGGCGATCGTCTTGTTGGCTGCTTCGACTTCGATCTTGTGTTGTTTGGCAGCCACGTCCACCCAGCAGCCCTGACAGCGCAGGTTGCAACTATTGATCACCGACAGGTACAGAAACGGTGGAAAGAACTCGCCCCGCTTTAGCCGACGTTTGTGTTTGTGAACACTGATCAATCCGCCCAAACCGAGGGTCCAGGCGGCCTTCCACAAAAGCCGTTTGTCGGTCTCGAACAGAAATCGTCGTGCCAGGCGAAGATACATCGGTATGACTGGTTTCGGAGGAGGGGGGGGGAGCTTCGATCAGGGGGGGGTGCGTCCCGGACATTGAATCAACCGAGACGTTCGGGAACCCAAGACGTTCACAGAACGCGGCGACCAGATGCTTCAAGCCTAACCGCATGTCCCCCAAGAAGGAAACGGTTCAGCAAATCGACCCAGAACGCCGTCTTGGAAAGCCCCAACCGTTGACGGATCCACGAACCCAGCAGCGGAGCGGGCCATCACGCCCTGGCCGCAGCGACCGAATCACTCGCACCGGCGGATCAGCCGCAGCCGATTCCCACCCTGGTTCCTGCGCCGACTACCGGGCCAATCCGGTGGTCGGGACGACTTTTTGGATCGCCTTGGTGGCCTCTTCCAAGAATCCCGGCTGGTCGATCAATTCCATCACTGCCGGATGGCTCAGCAAAGTCATTGCCGTCGATGCGGTCATCGGACTACCGGAATTCAACATTTCGCTGACCTCCGGATCGGCACTGAGTTCTTTGACCAATTTTTCCACCGACGGTCGGCGCCTCAGCGCCTGGATTTCGGGCTCGTTGAGCAGCTGTCCCATCTTGGCCGGATTGCTAAGCACTTCGGCGGTTTGATTGAACTGTTGGACCTTGTTCAGTTCGGGCATCAGCGTCAGCGGGTTGTACCGAATCAGGTAGGGGCCCAGTTGGCTAGCACGCGTGGCTTCGGCCGTTTTTAGGATCAGGTTGGAAGCAACGTTTTCGCTTTCGACGCTGGCATCTTGCAGTGCCAAACGTTCGCGTTGGATCGGTTCCATGGCCAGCATGCCGCCGACAAAGAACAGCATTCCGGCAACGCCTTGGACGATCCCCAAGGTGAATCCCAGCGATCGGTTGGCACGGTCAAGCGCCGGCCGCCGAGCCAGCGACCGGCCCAGAATGAACCACAAAACCGCGATCACAGCAAACGCGATCACCACCCCGATGACGCCGATGCTTAGAAAGCGATTGGCCAACCCCGTGGTGCCAAACCACTGACTGAATCGATGGGCGTGATTCATCCCCAGATCGGGGGCGAACGCAATCGCTGCGATGATCGCCATCGTCGATGCAAAGATCGAAAACACCCCGGTTCGATATCCGGCAAAGGCCGAAAACCCGGTCACCGAGAAAATGGCCGCCGCGATATAGTCGGATTGGATCGCAAAGTAGGTCGCGGGACCAAAGAACAACGCGGTCCAAATCAATCGCCATCGCATCGACATACCGGGCGAAGGCAACAACGATTCGTCAAAGGGTTGCTGGGAAAGCATAGGGATGGATCGGGCTGCGGAAGGTTCGGATGGATTGGCCTGATAAAAAGTACGCCACCTGGGTGGGAAACACGCCACGATGACGCCGGATTGCTCGTCAATTCTGGGGGTTGATAGGGAGTGTTTCGGCAAGTCGGGTTATGCGGGTTCTTGCGCCGATGTGGATTGTTCGTTGTCGTTCTACCTGGCTGCATTATCGCAGTCGAAACGGTCGAAGGAATCCTTGGACCTGCGGCATCAATCGCCGTATGTGCGAAAGGTTTCGGGAAGTCCCGAAACACCAAGGTGCACCCAAGGATGGATGAATCACCCCATGAAGATCAGAACCCTGATGACGAGCGATCGGAAGTCGAACGATCTGGACCCCAGAATCCAGACGGTCCGAACGGTGGCCGGCCAACAATCGGATCATGAAACTGCCGCAAAGCGATCGCCGGCATCCGTTCGGTGGGCTGCGTCGTTGTTAGCCGTTGTCGCGATCTCGACAACCGCCGTGGCCGACGATCAAGATTCCTCAGCCACCATCGCCAGCCAATTGGCGGCCGGCGGCCCGGATGCCAGTGGTGACGCCAGCGACACTCGTTCGCCCATGATTTTTGGAAGCGGCGCCGTCAACGCACAACCGAAAGTGGTCGATGGCCGGTTCACTCTGCCGCCGCTAGAAGCCCGTTCGACAGCCACCGAAGATGTCGGCAACGGCAAAATCCCGAGCGGTTTTCGCGGCGACCAGGAACGACCGCTGCAAAGTCTGCCGGAATCCGGCGCCGATCGCGAACAGCCTTGGAATTGGTCGGTGGCAAACTGGTCCGCAGCCAACACGTTCGCGTACCCGAAATACTTCGAAGATCGGATGCTAGAACGGCACGGTCACCAACGCTTCGGAATCGCTCAGCCATTGGTCAGCGGAGCCCGTTTTGCTGCCACCGTGCCCATGTTGCCCTACCTGATGGCCATCCAGCCACCGTGTGAGTGCGAATACACGCTGGGCTACTACCGCAGCGGATCGTGCGCACCGATGACCTTCCAGCGTCCACCATGGGACCGACGTGCCATCATCGCCGAATCGGCAGCCGTAGCGACCGGATTCGTCGTGATTCCGTAACGGATCGGCGTTCAGACCGTTTTCGAGGGCCGGGAAGATTCGGGTCTTGTTTGGGCAGGCATGTTGGGCAATTGGGGTCGGCATGTAGGACTTTCGCCGTCTTGATTGCTCGGATAGAGTGACTGACCAGATATAGATCCTTCGGAAAACCCTTTTTTCCGTCTCACAAACAGCCGTCGTTGCCATGATGTTTTACGCTCTTACCCTGATTGTCGCCGCCAGCCGATTCTTGCCGCACCCGCCCAATGTGGCCTGTGTGGGCGCGTTGGGTTTGTTCGCAGGCTGCTATTTGGCTGGCCGACGAGCTTACTTGGTGCCAGTGACTGTGCTGTTGATCAGCGACGTGATCGGTCAAGCGATGGGAATTCCCGGCATGGGATTCCATTCGCCTTATACGATGGCAGCGGTCTATCTGGGTGCCACCTTGGCCGTTCCCGTGGGCCGATATCTGGGCACCGCCAGCCGCTTGGCCGGTAGTGCGGCGTCCGGCCCAGTGGGTCAGACCAAGAAGGGTTTGCGAATCTTCAGCGGTTCGTTGGTGGCATCGACCTTGTTCTTCTTGGTCAGCAACTTTGGCGTTTGGATGGCCGGTTGGTATTCGATGACCATGGCTGGTTTGGCCGCCTGTTATGTCGCTGCGATTCCTTTCTTTGGCTACACCATCGCCGGCGACTTGGCGTTCACCGCCATCCTGTTCGGTGCCTGGTCGTACTCGCACCAACCCGTGGTCGCGCGTCGATTGGCCTTGGCCACACAGCGATCCACACCAATCAGCTAACGCCGCATGGCCGCGTGGATTTGCGGCCCATCGGACGCCAGCCTAAGCTTGGCAGGACACTTCCGTGTCCTTCTTGCCGTGGGTTTTCGCGATGTCCGACTTCTTTGAACGCAGCCTGATCATTCACCAGCAGCTGCGAGGCAAAATGGGCATTCAGTCTCGGATGCCCATCCACAACCGCGATGACCTGTCGGTCGCCTACACCCCAGGCGTCGCACGCCCCTGCGAAGTGATCGCCGCTGATCCAGCCATGGCTCGCGAATTGACGATCAAACGCAACACGGTTGCCGTTGTCAGCGACGGTTCAGCCGTTCTTGGTTTGGGCAACATCGGTCCCTACGGTGCGATCCCGGTGATGGAAGGCAAAGCGATCCTGTTCAAGGAATTTGCCGGGATCGATGCGTGGCCCATTTGCTTGGACACACAGGATAGTGACGAGATTGTCGAAACCGTCAAACGCATCGCACCGGTATTCGGTGGGATCAATCTAGAAGACATCTCGGCGCCCCGCTGTTTCGAGATCGAAGAACGGCTTCAGTGTCTGGACATCCCCGTTTTTCACGATGACCAACACGGCACCGCGATCGTGTTGCTGGCCGGGTTGATCAACGCCACCCAAGTCCTAGGTCGCTCGTTGACCGATCTGCGAGTGGTGATCAATGGTGCCGGTGCGGCCGGGACAGCGATCGCAAAACTGTTGCGCTGCGTCGGCCACGACCCCAACGTTTGTGTCCCCGTGAAAGATGTCATCGTCTGCGATTCAAAAGGAACCATTCATGCGGGGCGAGACGATCTAAGCAGATACAAACGCGAACTGTTGGCCTACACCAACCGTCAGTCGCTTGTCGGTGGTTTGAAGGAAGCGTTGGCCGGGGCGGATGTGTTCATCGGTGTCAGCAAGGGCAACCTGTTGACGGCCGCCGATGTGCGGACGATGAATCCCGATTCGGTGGTGTTGGCGATGGCGAACCCGACACCCGAGATCATGCCCGATGAAGCGCACGCCGGCGGTGCGGCGGTCGTGGGAACCGGCCGCAGTGACTTTCCCAACCAGGTCAACAATGTGTTGGTGTTCCCCGGTGTCTTTCGCGGCGCCTTGGACGCCGGCGCTCACACGATCAGCGAAGAAATGAAAGTGACCGCCGCCAGAACGCTCGCAGCCTGTGTCGAAAACCCAAGCGCCGACCGCATCCTGCCCGACCCCTTGGATCGAACGGTTTCCCCAAGGATCGCCGCCGCAGTCGCCGCCGCCGCCGGATTGGCGACCGAGGATTAGTGCCGTGATGCACAACCGACCGTTGCGACGTCGATACTAGGGCTGTTCTGGGTTTCCCTGTTCTGGCCTTCCCTGTTCTGGGTTTCCCTATTCAGTGCTTCCTTGTGCCAACTGCACCAACCAATCGGCCATCGATATCTTCAAGTCGTCTCGCTGTTTTTCGATTGCCTTGTTCAGCTTGCTGACCAGTCGTTCGTCTTGCTTTTCGACAAAGCGTTGGACCAACACTTCTTGCACGATTTCGCCCCAAGCTTCGGCGGCGTCGCCACCGATGTGGCTGACGCGATCGACTTCGAACTTCTGCAGTTTCAGGTCGGCCTGTTCCATTCGCGGATCGATCACCAGGTCGGGCGGTATCTTCAGGTAGTCGGGATAGATTCCGATCGTGGCTGTCGATCGCAGCCGAAGTTTCATGGTCCCGGTCACGGTCACGCTGAACAGTTTGACACCCCGATTCCAACGCTGGATTCGGGCGCTGAATTTCATCGGCGCGATGATGGTCGAATCGATCGACCAGCGCTGTTCTCCGGATTGCAGATCCTGGATGGGTTTTGTTGCATCGATTGTGATGTCTAGGTTCCTAGCTGCATCGATATCGGGCAGCGTGACTTCGTATTGGATCCATCGACCGTGTTCGACTTCACGCCAACGACGATTGGTTTTTAGTTTCAGACCATCCATCCGAACCTTCACGCCGGCCCACACCTTTTTGGTGTTGCCCCAGTCCTTGTCGCCGTCAAAGCTTCGTGGCATCTGACGCAGCGTTCGATCGACCAACCATTGGACGGATGCCTTGGCAGTCTGCTGGTCGAATGGCATCGGCTCGATCGGCATCGACGCAGGCGCGTAGCGCGGACCTGAAATTGGCGATTCCAGCGTCATGGATCCCGAATCCGCAGTCTGCCGATTGGTGGGTCCCTGTCCGATCGCCGGCACCGCCCAGGCGGCCGCCAACAGGATCCATCCCGCTGCGGCCCTGGGGCATCGGTGCAGATCGCCTAGCGATAGACGACCGCAAAGTAGACGCCATCGCGACCGGTGGCCATCGCCGCACCGGCGTACTGCATTCTGCTGTCGTTGGTGAAACAAGCCGACACTCCCGACGGAGAATACGAACTGGACCAACCCACGCCTTCGTAGGTTCCCGGGGCAAATGATCCCGGCGGATGACTCTTCAGACCCATCGACGCCATCTGTTGGGCGCGGCGCTGGGCCACCGCTTGCAAGGATGCATCGTATCGCAGGGCACCGATGCCTTGTCGAGATCGTTGTGCGTTGAGCGCACCGAGCACATTGCTGACCCCGCCGGCCGACGAGACAGACGATGAGATCGACGACGATGCCGCCATCGGCACCGCTGCCGATGGGTACGAGACGCGTTGAACCGCCGATCCGGCCGTGGCCGATGCCGGCGGATGATGGATCTTGCCGCACTTGGCACACACCGATCCGGTGCTGCTGGTGACGTTGGAAACGACCACCCCGTGCGACCCTCCGCCGGCGGGCGATCCGGTTGCCAGGACCGGTCGAGTCGCTGCGGGACGGACGACAGTCCCGGTTTGAGCGGTTGCCGGCACTGCGGTTGCTAGCACCGATGTGACTGACAAAACCAAGCCTGCAACCGCCAAATCAAACTTACGCATCAAGAATCTCCGACATTCCAAGAAAAGTGTTTCTCACCAGTCCATCAGATGTCAGCGTCGTTAGACGCCCGTCCTGCTGGCTGCTGATGACAGTGCGGCAAGGATCGGGCGGATTCAGCTTAGGTAAAGGGGGTTTGGTAGGCGAATTGCGATAGTTTTTCTGGCGATGTCGCTTTGGCACGTTCCATCATCCCGGCCGCTACACGACTTAGCATCGCCGAGGCCTTGATCGCAGCGGACGAAGAAAAAAAAACTCCGAAATGGAAGGCTGGGGGCCCTGGGGCCAGTGGGCTAATTCGCTTCGATCCGATACACCCACCGCTGGGTGCCCGCACCGGACCCATTGGCGACCGTGTCCTCGGGAACCACGCGAACGGTTGGACGTTTCTTGTCGTCGGCGCCGTTGTCCGTGGTGCCTTCATCGGGCCCCATCGTGTTCAGGGATCCGGTCAGCGCGGTCACCTGGGCTCGGTCGTCCGTCTGGTAGGCGCTGCCCAGCGAGTTCGCTTCGTCGCGATATCGGCACGCTAGGTCGAATTTCAGAGCGTTTCCATCGGCTTCCGATTCGACACTGATGCTCCAGTGCCCTCGCCCGGCCGCACCGACGCCAAGGATCACCGGTGCGCCGTTGATGTCTTCGAGCGACAGTTGTTGAATCGGTGGTGATGGCGGCCAGTCGGTGTCCGCGTCGCCATCGATGCTGTGGCACGATTCGATATCGTCGACCCAGATTCGGTGCACAAAACGGTCGCCTTCCCAGCGAAATTCGACTCGAATTCGGCCGCCGGGGACGTCTAGGCGAATGCGTGCAGGTTGGTTGGCGGGAGTCGCGGTCATGCGGATACCTCGGCATCGGTGGACAACCCGTTGAACCCGGCCAGCAGTTTCAGTCCGTCCGCTTGGCTCTTTTCGGGGTGGAACTGGGTGGCCAGCAGGTTCCCTTTCCGGACCATGGCACAAAATTCGTGGCCGTAGTCACAGGTCAGTGCGACCACGTCGGGGTCGGTGGGGCGGACATAGTACGAGTGGACGAAATAGAAGTGGCTGCCATCTTGGATGTCGTCCAGGATCGGGCCAGAGGATCGTTTGGTGACGGTATTCCACCCCATGTGGGGAACCTTCAAGATGGGCCCCGCCGGTTGGCCGGAATCGGCTGCCGGTTGGCCGGAATCGGAATTCAGAACGGGCGGTTCAAATCGTACAACATCGCCCTTCAGAATGCCCAAACCTTCGTGTTCGCCGTGTTCTAGGCCGGTTTCGAACAGCAGTTGCAGCCCCAAACAAATTCCCAGGAACGGTCGTCCGGTGGCCACAAAATCAATGATCGGCTGGGCCAGGTCGCGTCGTCGGATCTCGGCCATCGCATCGCCAAAGGCACCCACGCCGGGCAGGACCAGTTTGTCGGCAGCAGAGATTTCGACTGGATCCGAGCTGATTTTTGCCTCGCCCCCCACTCGTTCAATGGCCTTCTGGACGCTCCGTAGATTGCCCATCTGATAGTCGACGATCGTGATCATGATGTTTTGCAGCGAAGGAAAAAGGGGAATCGAGACCGGACAAGTTACTACAAAGTAGCCGACACTGGACCCGGGCCCCGAGTTCGTTGTGCCCCCGAGTTCGTTGATCCCCCGAGTTCGTTGATCCCCCGATCGCTGGATCCCGATCGCTGGATCCCTGCTGGCCTTGGGCAGGTGGCCCGCTCGGAAGGGTTGCCCGCCAATTTTGGGGCCTGGCCGGGCGATTCGAACAGCGTTTGTTGGCGAAAGGATGCTTTCGTATGGCGTCGCGTTGGCAATTCAGAGGCGCCGGTTTAACATCGGGGCTGCTTTTTTCCGGTCCGTCCGCCCTGGAAACGTGATGCCCGCTCACTCGCTTGACCCCCTCGTCCGCTTGATGGAAACGCTTCGTACGCGAGCCCAGCAGCGACCCGCCGGTTCGTACACGACCAAGTTGCTCGATGGAGGCCCCGAGAAGATCGGTGGCAAGATTCGCGAAGAGGCCGACGAGATGATCGAAGCGGCGGGGGAATCGGGGGATGCCGGCCGCGAACATTTTGTCTACGAAGCCGGCGACCTGATCTATCACGCGATGGTCTTGATGGCTTGGCGAGACGTTGACATCGCCGAAGTCGCCGCCGAACTGGCTCGTCGCGAAGGCACATCGGGACTGGTCGAAAAGGCTAGCCGGCAACCCAAGTCCGACCAGGCCTGATCCGGTCGTCCAACCCGGCGTTCTGAACACCAAATATCCAAGCTTCCTACACACGAAAACCAACATCCCCTCGCAGGGATCGAAAGATTACAAATGGGATCTGACCGTAACCTCCGCATTGGCATCCCCAGCAAGGGCCGACTCAGCGACATCGCTGGCGAACTGCTCGGCCAAGCCGGTTTGAATTTCCGGCGACAATCGCGAGGCCTGTTTGCGCGGGTCAGCGGGTTGCCCATCGATATCATCTTTCTTCGCACCGATGACATCCCCACGCTGTGTAACGAGGGCGCCATCGACATGGGGATCACCGGCAGCGACCTGGTCGAAGAGTCGGCGGTGGATGTCAAAACGCGAATGAAGCTTGGCGTTGGCCGTTGCAGGCTAGCGATCTGTGTGCCCGACAACGCAGCCTATCAATCGGCCGCCGATTTGGACCAGAAACGGATCGCGTCCAGTTTTCCGACCATCACCAACACCTACTTGGCCGCTCATGGCGCCAGTGCACATCTGGTATCGCTGTCCGGTTCCGTCGAAGTCATGATCCAGCTTGGCGTTGCCGACGCGATCGTGGATCTGGTCGAAACCGGCAGCACCCTGGCCGCCAACCGCTTGCGTGTGCTTGAAGACATTGGTTCCTACGAAACCGTTCTGATTCAGAACAACCGTGGTCATGATCCCGACACCGCCGACCGGATCGTCCGACGGCTCGAAGGCGTTGTGATCGCACGTGACTATTCGTCGCTGGAATACAACGTGCCGCGATCGAAGTTGGCCGAGGTGGAACAGATCACGCCGGGTTACGATTCACCGACCGTGAATTCGTTGGAAGACAAAAATTGGTGCAGCGTTCGCGCCATGGTCCGCCGCAAAGATATCATCGACACGATGGAACGATTGGAAGCCGCTGGTGCTTCGGCGATCATCGAAACGCCGATCCTGAATTGCCGACTGTAGTCCGCGGTCGATCACAGCATTGTCATCCCTATCGCCGCCCACAAAATCGCCGCCCATCCAAACGCGGCGAATCGAAACAACAAGGTACATCCATGTCCGATTCACCCACGCCCGATGCGTCCGACCTGCCGATCGAAGTCGACGTCACCACGGTGGCTGCGATGCAACAGCGGGGCGACGACTTCGTCTTGCTGGACGTGCGCGAACAAGACGAATACGACTTTGCCAAACTGCCGGGAAGTCGGCTGGTCCCGATGAGCCAGTTGGCGGATCGGATGGCCGATTTGGATCCGCACCGCGACGATCACATTGTGGTGCACTGTCACCATGGTGGACGCAGCATGCATGTCACTCGCGCCTTGCAGTCTGCCGGTTTCACACGTGTCCAGAACATGGCTGGTGGCATCGATGCCTGGAGCCAATTGGTCGATCAGTCCGTCCCCCGCTACTAAGAGCTACTAAGAAATTTGACTTGGGCACGCTGCCCCGCCCCGCCCCGCCCGCCCCGCCTTCCCTCCCTTCCGTTTTGAAATGCCATGTCGACCGACGCACCCAATCCACGACACAGTACTTTCCGTGAGATGAAAACCGCCGAGGACTGGTGGGCGATTTGGTGTGGCGGGTTGTTGTTGCTGTTGTCATTCGGGGCGGTTTGGATTTCGCGGCCAGCCGACTTGGCCGACCAAGTGCAGCGCGCGGCCGATGCAAAATCCGAGATCGCCGAAGCCAAAGCGGCCGGTGACGACGGGCTTGCCAAGCAGATCGCAGCGGACACCAAGGTCACCGTCAGTCACCCTTGGAAAGCTTGGTTTGCCAAACCGGGGTCATGGGAATCCAACCCCGTCGATTCGGTCTACAGGCCGCCAGTCCAGGAGGCTGAAGAGCGCGAGGCTCAGAAGGCAGTCAATGCAATCGGTGGCTTGGTCGGTGTGTTCATCGTCCTAGGGGTGTTGTTCGCGGTCGCCCAGAGTTTCCGTGGTCACTCTGCGGGCGGGTTCCTGAAAGCCTTTCCGGTGGTCTTCCTGCTAGCCATGTTGGCGTACGTATTGGCCGGCCAAGTTGTCGTCAAATCGTACAACCTGGAATACGCGTTGTGGGCGCTATTGGTCGGGTTGATCATCAGCAACACCGTCGGCACTCCGAAGTTTTTAGGGCCGGCGGTTTTGACAGAGTTCTACATCAAGACGGGCTTGGTCCTGCTGGGCGCCGAAGTGCTGATGAGCCGGTTGTTGGTGCTGGGACTGCCCGGCATCTGTGTCGCTTGGGTGGTCACGCCGATCGTCTTGATCAGCACGTTTATCTTTGGCCAAAAGGTGCTGAAGATTCAGTCGCCTTCGCTGAACATGGTGATCTCGGCCGATATGTCGGTCTGCGGCGTCTCGGCAGCGATCGCGACCGCGGCGGCCTGCAAAGCCAAAAAGGAAGAACTGTCGTTGGCGATCGGGCTGTCGCTGTCCTTTACCGTCATCATGATGGTGGTGCTGCCGGCGATCATCAAAGCCGTTGGGATGGACGAAGTCCTGGGCGGTGCTTGGTTGGGAGGCACGATTGATGCAACCGGCGCTGTGGCGGCCGCCGGTGCAGTGCTGGGCGACCGAGCCTTAGAAGTGGCGGCCACCGTCAAGATGATCCAGAACATCCTGATCGGGATCACCGCCTTTGGTGTCGCGATCTACTGGGTCACCTGTGTCGAAAAGAACGATTCGGGAATCCGGCCCGATGCCATGGAAATTTGGTATCGGTTTCCCAAGTTCGTGTTGGGGTTCGTGGCGGCGTCGGTGATCTTTTCGTTGCTGTATAGCAACTTGGTCGGTGGCCCTGCGGTGATCGACGCGATGATCGGTGGATCGACCAAGACGCTGCGTGGTTGGCTGTTCTGTTTGGCATTTGTCAGCATCGGATTGCAGACCAATTTCCGTGAACTAGCGCCGCACCTCAAAGGCGGCAAGCCGTTGATCCTGTACGTCTGTGGTCAGACGCTGAACTTGGTCCTGACGCTGGCCATGGCCTGGTTGATGTTCCGGGTCGTGTTCCGAGACCAGATTGACCAGTACCTGCCGTGATCATCACGCCGCGATGGCGGTTGGCTGCATCGATCGCCGTGATCGCGGTCGTTTGGTTGGTGGTCCTGCCCTGGATCGCCAATCGCCCGACGGTCAGCGAGCGAATCGAGTGGCTGGACGACAAAGGCATCGACCCCAGTGCGATGTATTACACCGAACTGGAAGCGATGGAGCCCATCATTCGCAAGCTAGAACAGCGATAGACACAGCAACCGTCGCGAAACTGGCCAACGGGCTGGCGATTGAGTGAGCCGTGATCGCGTAAGCGGCCGGGAATCGGCAAGCCGCGATCCGAAATCCCCGTAGCGCAAGTCGCCAAGACTTTCGGCCATCCCGACCGGTTAGTTCAGGAACCGGAATAGGTCGTTGGCGAACACGACCACCATCAAGGCTAGCAGCGACAGCAGCCCGGCAATCGTCAGCCGGAATTCCAATTGTTCGTTGGCCCGTTTTCCGGCGACCAATTCGTACAGCAAGAACATCATGTGTCCGCCGTCCAAGGCAGGGATCGGCAGGAAATTCAAGATCGCCAAGTTCATGCTCAGCATGGTCAAGAACATCAATTGCGGCGAGATGCCCTTCTCGGCTTCGCTCTTAGCGATCCCCACGATCGCCAACGGTCCACCGACTTGTTTCAGCCCGATTTGTCCTCGCGGCAGCATTTCCAAGAAACGCAAAACGTCTTTCAAACGTCGCTTGCCTTCGCGGTAGCCGAGCGCCAACGCGTTGCCGGGCGAGGTCGCTTTTTGGACGGCTTCCCGTGGCGGGAACTGCAGTCCACGATCGAACAGATTGAACTCGTCCGCTTGGATTTCGACGGTCGCCGTGACCACTCGATTTTCGGGTGGACGGGTCGCTTGAATCTCTAGCTTGGTGCCAACCGGTAGGTATTGGATGGTGTCGACAAAGGCGTTCAGCGGCGTCGATGGCGAGAACTCTTGGCCTTCACGAAGCGACTTCAGCACCGGGCCAAACAGTTCGTCGTGCAGCCAGTCCGGGGTTTCCGAATCCGACATCACCAAGCGAATCTTTTGCAGTCGGTCGCCGACCTTCAACCCGCCATCTTCGGCATCGCTTTTCGCCGGCGCGGTGATGCGTGCCACGGTGGATAGCGGTTTGTAGGCCAGTCCCAGCGAATTGATGCCGATGTCGTTCGACAGATTGGCCGTCGGTGACAGCGTTTGCAGTGACCGGTTCGGGGTGATGGTGATGGTGGTCGATTCGGCATCGTCACCGTCGCCACGACGAATCTTCAAAGCTACCGGATCGCTGTTGCCAACCAACATCGCTGGCAGGCTGTAGGCGTCGATCTGGTCGTTGTCACCGATCGCAGTGATGACGTCGCCCAGTTTCAGGCCCGCCTGTTCGGCCGGTCCGCCATCGACCATGGCGACGATCGGGCCAATGGCAAAACGGATGCCTGCCGATTTCGCTGTTTGCGGTGGCAAGCTGACCGTGGCTTCGCTGTCGTCACTGCGCTTCAGCGTCAGTTCGACCGCTTCGTTGGGGTGGGTGTACAGGTAGTCAAAGAAGTTCGTTCCCGGCACGATCGAATCGCTGACGATCGGGTTGCCATTGAAGGCCGTGATCGTGGCTCCTGCGTCGGCATCCGAAAGCACATCGGCGGCAACACTTTGCGGGCGAGCGTAGGTGTCCTGGTTCAGCGTGACGGAGTGCGGAATCGCCACGCCGATCATGCGATAGTCTTTGTTTTCCGGCAGCGCTTTGGGTTGCAGTTTGAAATTGCGGACGCCGTCGTCGTATTGGATCGCGACATCGATGGGCTGGTCGGGCGTTTCGAATCCTTGCGTCAGGATTTCCATCTTCATTTCGCGGAAATGCATCTGGTCATCTTTCAGTTCGCCCACGGCGATGACCTTGCCACCGGGTTCGATACCGGCTTGCCAAGCGGGGCCGCCCGGCGTCACTCCGCCCACCACGGCCGGGCTGTAGGTGACTCCGTAACCAAACGCGATTGCGGCAAACAGCACGCCGGTGATCACGTTCACGACCACGCCGGCGCTGATGATGATCATCCGTTGCCAAACCGGTTTGGCTGGAAAGCTGCGGGGGTCCAGCACCGGTTCGTCGGCGGTGTCACTGTCGACCGAGATGCGTTTGTTTTCTTCTTCTAAGTTGCGTGGATCGTCGTCTTGGCCCAGCATCTTGACGTAGCCGCCCAGCGGGATGATGCCGATGCCGTATTCGGTTTCGCCGTAGGTGAATTTGCCCAACGTGCGAGGAAACTTGATCGGGCCGATTTTGATCGGCACATCGAATCCGACGTAGAACTTTTCGCATTTGACGCCAAACGACTTGGCGGCCACAAAGTGTCCCAGTTCGTGGACAAAAATGACCAACCCGATTCCGAGCGCCACTCGTCCCCACAAGAAAATGTTTGTCAGCAGCGAGGCGATGAATCCGGGGTCATCGGTAGCCGCCAATGGTAGGGCGGCGATCATCGGGAGCATCGCCGCGATCGAGTCAATCAACATCATCTATCAGGTGCCTAAAACGATTAAAACGGACGGTTTGAGTGTCCGTTTGGGGTGAGCGAAGGTAGGGGTTGGGTCGGGATGACTGCGCTGGGCAGGCCCGATGGATTGGTTCCAGCCGGCGGGTTTCCAGCTGGTTCGGTTACAGCTTGAATCTTTGTCGAGTCTCGGCACGTGCCCAGCGATCCAGTTCCAGCAATCGGCTCAGGGTCGGTGCGGACTCGTGCGTGTGGTGTTCCAGAACGTCACGGCATCCCAAAACGATGTCAGTAAACCGAATTTGACCGTTCAGGAACAGACCGACCGCCTCTTCGTTGGCCGCGTTGACCACCGCACCGGCGGTGCCGCCGGCCGCCGCGACCTCGAATCCTAGCGTCAAACCGGGAAAACGGTCCTGGTCGGCCACTTCCAAAGTCAGGTCCCAGGACCGGGTTCGATCCAGGGGCGGTGAGGGGCATGCTAAGCGCCGAGGATACGTCAGTGCGTACTGAATCGGCAACTTCATGTCCGGCGGGCTCAGCTGGGCGATCACGGACCCGTCGTCGAACTCGACCATCGAATGAATGATCGATTGGGGGTGAACGACCACTTCGATGGCCTCGGCGGGTAAATCAAACAGCCAGCGGGCTTCGATGATTTCCAGCGATTTGTTCATCATCGTCGCCGAGTCGATCGTGATCTTGGGGCCCATGTCCCAGGTCGGGTGGGCCAGTGCCGATTCGACGGTGGCGTCGGACATCTGTTGTTTTGTCCAGGTCCGAAATGGCCCGCCGCTGGCCGTCAGGATCAGCTTCTTGGGGCGTGGGGCCGGATGGGGATCGGCGTTGGGGCCCGATGGGTGGCCTGATGGGTGGCCGGGGGCACAGGCAGACGCGGCTCCGCCCATGCACTGGAAGATCGCCGAATGCTCGCTGTCGACCGGCAACAGTTCGGCTCCGCTGGTCAACATCGCCTGGCGAACCAGCGGGCCGGCCACGACCAACGTTTCTTTGTTGGCCAGTGCCACGCGTTTGCCCGCCTGGACCGCCGCTAAGGTGCTTTCCAGACCGGCTCGTCCGACGATCGACGCCACCACCACGTCGACCTCCGGGGCGCTGGCCACGTCGATCAGAGCGTCTGGGCCGTACGAAATCCGGGTGCCAGCGAGCGAATCAGGCCAGGATGACGAATTTGGCCGCGGGGCAGCGCCGCCGGCGACAGCGTCCATTGAGGTGAAGTTTGCAGCCGATGCCGGGTCGGACATCACCAAATGTTCGGGGGGATCGTCCGCTGCGTCAGCGATTTCGATCAATCGATCCAGGTTTTGATGGCCAGAGGCGGCCCATAAATGCCAGCGATACTGGGAATCCACCCGGTTCAGGTGATTGATTACCTCGGCCGTTGCCGTGCCGATGCTGCCTGTCGCGCCCAGGACCGCGACCTTCTGGATCGGCGCCGCTGAATTCGACGCCGCTGCATTCGACGCCGCTGAATTCGACATAGGGCGACCTTGGGGGGAAGTTTGCGTCACGGGCGGCTAATCTAGTCAGACAAATGAATGCGAAATCACCGGGAATCCGCAGGTCGATGCGAACCAAAGCACGGAATCCGATTGGCCGATCAACTGGTCTTCCGGTTTCCAGCCCCCGAAGGACTCGTCGATCCCGATCGATGCCGATCAGAATACACCGACGAGCCAAATCGGCTTGGACGGCATACCATGATGGACGATCGGCACCATCGTTACGACCCGGTGACGAAGTTGGATCGGTGCACCCGCGCTTGTCCGACACGCTGGAAGCCCAAACAATGCGCAAACACAATGTGTTGTGGCTCGCCTGCCTTGCGGACACCCGCGCAGCGTATCGGCTAACCGCACCACCACCATTAGCCACCCCGTTCTTACCATTCATCGAAGATCTGATAGCGAATGAGCGACAATCCCCAACGCAACAGCGAACAAAAGCCCGCTGGTAACGTCTGGTTGGTCTTGGTCCTGGTGACCGCCGCCGTCCTGGTCAGCGCGTTTCTGTTTGGCAACAACGCACGCAGCCTACGCTATCCCGATTTGATGGCATTGCTGAAGCTGTCCGCCACGGACCAGGCGGCTGCGACCTCGAGCACCCCGGACACCGGCGCTGCGCCCGAAACATTGTCCCCTGCCGATGCCGACGAAAATGGCACCGACCAAGCTGATTCCGACCAAGCTGATTCTGATCCTGCACCGGTTGATTCAGCCGATGGCGACGCGGATGCCGCCGCGACCAAGCCTGCTGATGACGCCGCCAAGCCGACCGACGGTGGTGAAGTCGCGGCCGCAGGCGATTCGGACAAAGCCAATGCGGACGACCCGGACGGCGACGCCGATTCCGTCGCGAGAGAGGCTGCGAAAACGGACTCGGTCGCCGGTCCTCCTGTTCCAACTCTGGTGGTCACCTCCAAAAAGAACCCCGAGATCCAGATCGAATACAGCGATCCGCAAGATATCGAAGTGTCGGATGAATCGATCACCGGAACCGTGATGTATCGGTCGTTGGGGGTCGGTGGTACCAATCCCAAGGAACCGGCCAAGCGAGTCGAGTTCCAAACCATCCGGGATACGCTTAACGAAGCCGAACACGAGCGGCTGGTCGCCTACCTGGACGCCTCGGGTGTGACCTGGGACAACGCCCGACCAAGTCGGTTCCTGCAGGACCATTGGCCCGAACTGTTGATGATCGGCATCTTCGTCGTCCTAGGTGTGGTGATGTTGCGCCGGATCGGCGGGGTCGGATCGCCGATGTCGTTCTCGCGAAGCCGGGGCAAACTGTACAGCCAAGAGGAACTGGGGCTTTCGTTTGCAGACACCGCGGGCATCGACGAAGCGGTCGAAGAGGTTCGCGAGATCGTTGACTTCCTAAAGAACAGCGAAAAGTACCAATCGCTCGGTGGTCGCATTCCCAAGGGAGTGTTGTTGGTCGGGCCTCCCGGAACGGGCAAGACGTTGTTGGCCAAGGCGATTGCGGGCGAAGCCGGCGTGCCCTTCTTTAGCCTGTCGGGAAGTGACTTTGTCGAAATGTATGTCGGTGTCGGCGCTGCTCGCGTCCGTGACATGTTCCAACAGGCCACCAACCGTGCACCCTGCATCATCTTTATCGACGAACTGGACGCGCTGGGCAAAAGTCGCAGCGGGTCAGCCGTCGGTGGTCACGACGAGCGGGAACAGACGCTCAATGCATTGTTGGTCGAAATGGATGGTTTCGTATCGAATTCCGGCGTGATCGTGATCGCCGCGACCAACCGTCCCGAAACGTTGGACCCCGCGCTGCTGCGTCCCGGTCGATTCGATCGGCACGTGCTGGTCGATCGCCCCGATGTCGGCGGCCGCGAAGCGATCCTGAAAGTGCACGTCAAAAACGTCAAACTGGACGAACAGGTTGATTTGAAAGAGATCGCCTCGATCACGCCTGGTTTCGTCGGTGCCGACTTGGCCAACCTGGTCAACGAAGCGGCGCTGCTTGCCGCTCGCGCCGAAAAACGTGCCGTCAGCATCGATCAATTCAACGAGGCGGTGGAACGCGTTACCGCCGGACTGGAAAAGAAAAATCGGGTGATGAACGCGGACGAAAAAATCCGCGTCGCCTATCACGAAGCTGGCCACGCGATCGTCGCCGCAGCACTTCCCAACACCGATCCGGTACACAAGGTCAGCATCATCCCGCGTGGACTAGCGGCATTGGGCTACACGATGCAGCGTCCCGAATCGGAACGCTACTTGATGACGAAGACGGAACTGGAAAGCAACATGAAGGTGCTGTTGGCGGGCACGTTGACCGAAGAGATGACGTTCCAAGACATCAGCACCGGTGCTCAAAACGACCTGGAACGTTGTACCGAGATCGCTCGCAGCATGGTGATGGATTATGGCATGAGCCGGTTGGGGCGAATCAATTTGCGGCGGAGCAATCGATCGGCATTCCTGGCCGGTGGTGGCGAAGGCTACCAAACGATGCACAGCGAAGAAATGGCGAAGATGATCGACAAAGAAGTCACGCGTATCATCGATGACTCGCTGACCCAGACACGCGAGATTCTAGAACAACGCCGCGACGTGCTCGAAGCCGTCACCCAGCGGTTGTTGGAAGTCGAGGCGATCGACAACGACGAACTGATGCGACTGATTCGCGAGAATAGTCGTGGCCCCTGGTTGGTCCCCGGCACCGTCAACGAAAAGCCACTGGCAAAACTTCGCCCCGACGACCGGTCCAACACCAACCAAGACCTAGCCGACCGCGGCTAAACGATCCGTTGCCGCGCGGGGCGATGCCCGCCATCGTTTCACCGCGTGCCCATCGGGCCGCGCGCTTGGGGGCGCATGGACGCGTGGGGCGTTGCCCGCCATCGTTTAACCGCGTGCCCACCGGGCCGCGCGTTTAGGGCGCATGGACGCGCGGGGTGTTGCCCGCCATCGTTTAACCGCGTGCCCATCGGGCCGCGCGTTTGGGGACGCGTGGGGCGTTGCCCGCCATCGTTTAACCGCGTGCCCATCGGGCCGCGCGTTTGGGGTGCATGGACGCGCGGGGCGTTGCCCGCACGGTTAAACGATCTGCCCAGCGTGCCGCGTGATCCGTTACCGCCGCCATCGTTTAACCGCGTGCCCATCGGGCCGCGCGTTTAGGTCGCATGGACGCGTGGGGCGTTGCCCGCACGGTTAAACGATCTGCCCTCCGTGCCGCGTGATCCGTCGCCGCCGCCATCGTTTAACCGCGTGCCCAACGGGCCGCGCGTTTAGGGTGCATGGACGCGTGGGGCGTTGCCCGCACGGTTAAACGATCTGCCTGGCGTGCCGCGCGATCCGTCGCCGCCGCCATCGTTTCACCGCGTGCCCAGCGTGCCGCGCGTTTGGGGCGCATGGACGCGTGGGGCGTTGCCCGCACGGTTAAACGATCTGCCCAGCGTTTCGCGCGATCCGTTACCGCCGCCATCGTTTCACCGCGTGCCCTCCGTGCCGCGCGTTTGGGGTGCATGGACGCGTGGGGCGTTGCCCGCACGGTGAAACGTTCTGCCTAGCGGGGCTATTCGACTTGGCGAATCTGAGTCGTATCGATGACCTTATCGTTTGCCAAGGCGTTGGTGATCACGACTAACCATGAACCCGGCACGCACCATCCTTTTTCCTTCAGCCGTTCGAACGCATCTTGGATCGTTTCTTCGGGGTCGGCGGAGAAGTCGATCAAGAACGGTTCGACGCCCCACGGCAACAGCAGCTGACGGAAAATGGATTCGTTGTCGGTGAATGCAAAGATCGGCACACCCCGGGGACGAAGGGCTCCCAGCACGTAGGCCAGGAATCCGCTGCGAGTGAAAACAACGATCCCGGAATCGCCTAGGTCCTGTGCCAACCTGGCGGTCGAACGCAGCATCTTCTCTTTCGGTTCGATCAGCTTGATGCGGCTGTTCAGATCCGAGCTGACCGATGGTTCGATGCTTTGAATGATATTCTTCAGTACCTCGACCGATTCCAACGGATACGCGCCTGTCGTCGTTTCGCCCGACAGCATCACGGCGTCGGCCTGTTCGCGAACGGCATTGGATACATCGGAAATTTCAGCGCGAGTTGGAATCGGCGACTGAATCATCGATTCCAACAGATGGGTGGCGATGATGACCGGTTTGCCTTGGTCTTGGCAGGCCTGGACCAGTTGGGTTTGCACCAACGGCAGACAGTGATAATCGATTTCGATCCCCAGGTCACCGCGAGCCACCATGATCGCATCGGCGGCACGGATGATCTCGTCCATGTTGCGAACGCCCGACTGTTCTTCGATCTTCGCGATGATGCGAGCTGGCGATCCGCGGTCGTCCAGGAACTTGCGGAGTGCAAAGATGTCGTCGGCCTTGCGAACAAAAGACAGTGCGACAAAGTCGATGCCGGCATCAATCCCGGCGATCAAGTCGGCTTCGTCTTTCTCGGTAAGCGATGGCAGATTGACTTCCACCCCCGGCAGGTTGATGTGTCGTCGCGAACCAAGTGTGCCCGCTGTCATCACCTGGCACCGAACGCTGGTGGCGTCCTTGTTCAACACCTTCAGACGCATCAATCCGCTGTCGACCAAAATGGTTGACCCGACGGCAACATCGGATGGCAGATCCGGGTAGTTGACCGATACGCTCAACACGTCGGTGGGGGCCGGTGCGGTGGCATTGGTCGTGAACAAGTGAATTTGGTCGCCCGGTGTCAGCACCACTGGTTCGGGCAAATCGCCAGTCCGGATCTCGGGGCCTTTGACGTCGATCATGACCGCGACTTCGCGCTCGACTTCGGCGGATATCTCGCGGATCAACGCCACGATCTCGGCGACCCATTGAACGGATCCATGTGCCATGTTCAAACGAAACAGGTCCACACCGGCTAGCGTTAATGCCGTCAATCGTTCGCGTGTCTGAGTCGCAGGCCCAAGAGTCGCGATGATTTTGGTGTGGCGATAGTGTGGGGACGTTGTCTCCATAGCAGCGAGACCGATCAGAGAAGAGGTTAGAAAAAGGGGCTGCCAGACGACGGCAAACCTGTTGCAGCTACCGTACCGTCAGGTTTGACGTTGACTAGGCGTCTTTTGGTGGCGTCGATGTTGCCGCTGTGGGCCGCTGGGGGGGACTGGTTTTCCGCAGGCCGTTTGAGGCGATCGGCCACTGCGCAAAGTCAGGGAGAAACCAGCAAATTTATCGTGCAGTCGACGTCAGTTTTTGACATTCGAATGGACATTTCGGCATCGATCGGCGGTCCATTTTCTGCCCTCCCCGTGCGCGTTTCTAGGGGGCAGCCTATACATTCGCGGCACACGAAAGGTGCGTTTAGGGGGGATCCGTGGTCCTTCTGCGGACCCGGGCGATCCCACCAAGGCGTCAGCGTGTCGTTTCGGTATGCTGTTCGCTGACCTCCGCCGCGGTCGTCCGATCCCCGGCCCCGATCCGTTGGGTCGCTTTTCGTTCCATTGCTTTTTCTTTTCTCATCCGCTTGTGTCGCGTTCTGATCATGGTCCAACCGCAATCGTTTTACGACAACGACGATGCCAAGCACGAACGGATCGGGTTGGCGACGTTGGAAGACATCAGCAAGCTGATTCTGCAGTCGCGTGGGCTCGAACAGACGTTGCTGAACATTGTGCGTTTGGTCGCCGACCGGATGGAAACGGAAGCTTGTTCGATCTACCTATGCGAAGAAGATCGTTTGGTGCTTCGCGCGACGATCGGGCTGTCACCCGAATCGGTTGGCCGGATCAGTTTGGGGCTTAGCGAAGGATTGATCGGCTACACCGCCGAGACGCGATCGGTCGTCAACGTTGGCGAACCCCAATCGCACCCACGTTTCCATTACGTCGTCAATTCGAACGAAGAACTGTATCACTCGTTCTTAGGGATCCCGCTAAGCGATCGCCAACGATTGATCGGTGTGATGGCGATCCAGACGGTCGAACCGCGCGAATTCAGTGCGATCGAAATTAGCACGCTAACCACGATCGGATTCCAGCTTTCGTCGATCGTCCACAGCGCCCACCTGATGGATCGATTGCAACGCGATTCGGCCACCCCGTCGTCGTCTGCGTTGGCATCGAAAACGACGGATCCGACCAGTGCGATGCTGAAGGGCGAGCTCGGGTTTGGCGGCGTTGCCATGGGGCCGGCCTACCTGATCGATGAACATTTAGGCGTTGCCGAAATCGGCGACTATTGTCCGGTCAGTCCTGATGTGGAACTGGAACGATTCGCCGAGGCTGTTGAAAAGGCCAAGATCGAAACGCTTTGTTTGGAAAAACGCATCGCCCAGAAATTGGGCGAAGACGACGCGGCAATCTTCCACAGCCACCTGATGATCCTGCAGGACAGGGTGTTGATCGACAAGATTCGGTTGCTGATTCAAGACGGTCGCAGCGCCACGGTCGCCATCAAGCACGTCATCAGTGAATACGTCGAAACGTTCCGCCAGATGGAAGATCCGTATCTGCGCGATCGCGCCACGGATATGGAAGACATCGGTCGCCGCTTGGTCGCCGGGATGTGCGGACAGGCGCGCGAAGTGATCCAGTTGCCGTACGCCGCGATCGTGGTCGCCAAACAGTTGTTGCCATCGGACATCGCCTTGCTGGACCACGCCCGAATCTTGGGTTTGGTCCTGGAAGCCTCGGATTCCAATGGGCATGCGGTCATCGTTGCAAAGTCGTTGGGCATCCCCACACTGATTGGCGTGGCCGGTGCGACACGGCGAATCGAAGCCGGTGTGGAACTGATCTTAGATTCCGCCAGCGGCAGCTTGCACATCCAACCAGCCGATGAAATCCGACGCGAGTATCAGCGTCTGGAATTGGATGGTCGACGCCAGCAAGCCGAACTGCAGCAGTACAAGGATCGTGCGGCGGTCACGCTTGACGGCACGAAAGTCAAACTGTTGGCCAACATCGGTTTGCTTAGCGACGTCGCCATTGCCCAACAATACGGCGCCGAAGGGGTGGGCCTGTATCGCACCGAACTGCCCTACATGGCCAGATCCAGCTTTCCCGATCGACAGACCCAATATCAGATTTACAGCAGCGTCGTCGAAGGTTTTCCCAATCAAACCGTGACGATTCGAACGCTGGATATCGGTGGCGACAAAATGTTGCCCTACTTTGACGCTCCCAAAGAACTCAATCCGTTCCTGGGTTGGCGAAGCGTGCGGGTGTCGTTGGATCAACGCGAAATGTTTCTAGCCCAAATCGAAGCCGTGTTGATGGCGGCTACCCACGGTGACGTTCGGTTGATGTTCCCGATGGTCACCAACATGGAAGAAATCATCGCCTGCAAAGAAGTGGTCGCCGAAGCGAAACAGAATCTAGCGGCTCAAGGCTGGGAGATTCCGAACGTGCCCTTGGGTGTGATGGTCGAGGTTCCCGCAGCCATCATGATGGCCGACCATTTCGCCGATGAAGTCGACTTTTTCGCTTTGGGTACCAACGATTTGATTCAGTATCTGTTGGCTGCTGATCGCGGGAATCCGGCAGTGCACCATTACTACGATTCGCTTCACCCGGCGGTGTTGTCGGCGATCGCCCACATGGTCAGCGTCACCGGGCGACGCGGCAAAGGATTGTGCATCTGCGGCGAAATGGCCAGCGATCCAGAATGCTTTGCCATCTTGGTGGGGATGGGACTGCGCGAGTTTTCAGTGTCCTCGCCGTCCATTTTTGAACTCAAGGCGATGCTTGGCAAACTGAAAATCGACCAATTGTGTGAACTTGCCGCCGACGTTTTGAAGCTGTCCAGTGGCAAGCAAATTCGTGCACAGGTCGCCAAGTTCCTTCAGTCATCAGGGTAGCGTTTGCCCTTGGCCATCGACGCCTGCTGGCAACGGCACCTGGCTGGGGTGTCGCAGGTAACCAACCAAGTCGCGAATTTGTTCCTGCGTCAGGGTTTCCAATAGCCCGTCGGGCATCGGCGACTTTTCGGTGATCTTGCGACTGGTGATCGATTCTTTGGCGATCGTCAGCGACTCGGTTGCCGTTTGCAGAGTCAATGTTCGGTCGGTTTCGGCGGCCACCAACCCGTTGACGATCCGGTCATCATCCAACAACAGGATCGACATCCGAAAATCTTTGTCGACCACCGCACTGGGGTCGACGATGTTGGATAGCAGGTAATCCATGTTGGCTCGGTTCGCACCGGTTAGGTCGGGACCGACCTTGGCACCTTCGCCGTACAGCTTGTGACAGGTTTGGCAGGTTTTGGCGAACAGTGCCCTGCCCTGCGTTTTGTCGGCGCCGGCCAACGCGTCATCGGTCAACGTTTTCTTCAGTGTTTGGATCGCCTGTTGTTTGGCCTGCGGCGTGTCACGCACCTCGCCCCATACCTGTCCCACCGTTTTGGCCAACCGTTCATCGCCCATGCTATGGATCTGTCGAACTTGGTACGCCGATAGGTCTTGTCGTGGGATCTTGCCATCCCGGATGCCCTCTAGCATGGCAGCCGCAAACGATGGACGCGAAACCAGGATCGACATGATTTTGGGACGCTGGGGTGCTCGGAATCGCCGATAGTTCTGTACTAGCGAATCGCCAATTTCCGGCACGTCAAACTTCGACAAACCCTGGGCGGCCAACACGTTCATCCGCGCGTCGCGAAGCAGTGTTTGGCAGATCTGTTGCAGGTCGTCGGGTTCGCTTTGGATCAGCGTGGCCAGAGCCGACAATCGTATCTCGGAATCCGCATCGGTTTTTCCCAACGCGATCTGTTTCAGTTCTTCGATCGCCCGTCCGTCACCGAACACAACACTCAGTTCGCGAACGGTCGATTGGATCGGGGCGGATTCTATCTTTGCAATCCGATCCCAGTTCGACGGTTTGGGTGCCTGTTGCCACCCTTTGACGCCCTCGGCAATGCCGGCCAAAACCGCAGCGGTGAACGCAACGTCGTTTCGTTTCAATGCCGCCGCCAACAGGTCATCGATCGGTTGGGGCGATTCATTCATCTGTTCGGCCAAACAGCGAGCGATCAGACGCAGCGTCGTGGGCAGTTCGCACTGGGCCGCGATCGGCACTAGGTCGCCGGGCGATTCAGCGCCAACGGGGATCAGTCCGTACCAGATCATCAGCGGTAGGTTGTGGTCGTCTGCATCCGAGGCGTGAGTGACCAAGCCCATCGCAAGCTGGCTGCGAAGATCCACAGGCAGTCGCTGCAGAGTCGATGCCAAGGTCAATCGCACACTCGCAGCGGGGTCGGATTTTGCGATGCGTTGCAAAGCTGGCAGCCACGTTTGAATTTGATCCTTCAGCGACGCAGCCAAGTTTGGATCCACCCAAGCTGGCCCAAGTGCGTCGTCGATCGGCCATGATTGCGACAGCATCCGAATCGCCCAAGACCTGGCATGCGCCGAATCGTGGGCCAACATGTCCCGCAGGAACGAATCATCGGTGCCTCCGATGCAGTGCAGTGTCAGCATCGATTGAATCTGTTCGCGTTGATCCTTGGACTGGCTGATTGACTGTTTCAAGGCGGCTTGGGCGTCCGTCATGTCGACACCGGCTGCTGATCGCCGGGTCAGTTCCAGTCTTGCTTGTCGGACGTACCAGTCGTTGGTTTGCTGGATCGTGTCCAGCAATTGGTCGATAGACCAGTCACGCAGGTCGCCCGTCGGCATGGTCGTCATGGGCCGTGATTCGGTCGACGAAACTTTGAAAATTCGCCCGCTGGTTCGGTGCACGCCGGTGTGTTCGTGGCATTCCCCGGTGTCGCTCCAATCCAACACGAACGCGTTGCCATCGGGGCCGCTTTCCATTTCCATGCCGCGAAACCAAGTGTCCGAAGCGATCAGGAAGTCCTCGCCGTGGCGGGCCACATAACCACTTCCTTCGGGCTGTAGGATTTCCTGGTTGGCACGTCGGCCGTGGAAATTCAGTGTGAACAGTTTGCCGTCGTACGGTGCAGGCCATCGTCCACCCTGGTAGATCATCGTTCCACTATGGGCGTGTCCACCACCGAACGAATTGGCCACGCCATCACGCGACTGGTTCCACGCGCCGGTGGTGTCAAAGTGCCAGTGATCGGCATGGAAATCGATCAGTTCATAGGTCCGCGGATTCGGGTCCAACGTGAAGGGACGCACGAAGTGGGCGCCCGGAATCATGTGCCACAGGTGTCCGTTGACCGTGTTGACGAAGAACATCTCGCCGAATTCGTCCCAGTCGTGTCCCCAAGGGTTGGTGGTGCCGGTGGTTAGCACTTCGGTCTGGCCGGTGTCGGGGTGATATCGCCAAATGCCCCCTTCCATGGCCAGTCGTTGGTGATCCGCAGCGCCCGGTTTGCCGATCCGTCCGGGACAGGATCCGCCACAGCGACCGTACAGCCAACCGTCGGGACCGAACTTCAGTCCATTGGCGAAATTGTGGTAGTTCGCCTGGGCAACTTCGAATCCGTCCAAGACGACTTCGCCCGCATTGTCCGGCACATCGTCGTGATCGCGGTCAGGGATAAACAACAATTTGGGCGGACACATCAGCCACACACCATCCCGGCCCACTTCCAATCCGGTCAGCATTTGGACATTGTCGGTGAACACGGTTCGTGTCTTGACCTGATCACCGTCGGCGCCGTCCAAGATGATGACGCGATCACGCAGGTCCAACTGAAACCGTTCGCTTGGTTGGGCGTAGGTGTAGTTTTCGGCAATCCACAACCGGCCTTTCGAATCCCAGCTCATGGCGATGGGATTCTGCACATCCGGTTCGGCGGCGAACGCGGTTGCGCGAAACCCGGCGGGCAGTTTCATCTTTGCCGCGGCTTCGTCCGCCGACATCAACGTTTCGTCGGAAAGAGGTTCCGTGTTGAACAGTTCGGGGAAGTCACCGCAGGCGACCGATTGGCCGGTGATGATCAAAACGACCAAGGTGCGAAACAATGCTGCAGAAAC
Source organism: Rubripirellula lacrimiformis (assembly GCF_007741535.1). NCBI lineage: Bacteria > Pseudomonadati > Planctomycetota > Planctomycetia > Pirellulales > Pirellulaceae > Rubripirellula > Rubripirellula lacrimiformis. The sequence continues at coordinate 8,332,777 of NZ_CP036525.1, read as the reverse complement.
GTTCATGAAGAACTCGGGGGGGGATGTGCGGTGGGAACCGTTCGGCGGGAGGCAGACATTCTAGTTCAATCCAACAACGCGTTGATCTCGTCGTTGATGGTCGATTCGCTGCTGGTGTCGGCTGAACCGAATGCATCGTGAACGATCGTCGGTAGCGAGGGCTCGCCAAGGACGGTTAGCGAGTGGGGAGATCGCAGCGCCAAGATGGCCGGCAGGTCACCATACTTCACCGAACCCGGCACAAAGTTCGGGTCGCGATAGTTGGTGATCGACGCGAACCGGAACCCGTCGGTGTCGATCACCGCGTGGTCGATCGCGTCACCAGCGATCGCTGCGGCGGGCGCCGCCCAGGCAGCGCTGCCCTCGGTCGCGATCAAAGTCACTTGCGCGGGGCGTTGATCGCGTGCGTGCGTCACGATCGCAAGAAGGTCGTTGCAACGCGATGCAGCCAGGGTTGGGTTGTATCCAAAGGTGAACGCCGAATAGGATCGCGGATCGTCAATCACTCGTTGCTGGTCCGCACTCTGGTCTGCGTTTCGGAATTCGCCCTGCCCTAGAACGTCTGGAATCATCACGGTGTACCCCGCCCGGATCAGTTGATTCAGCGGTGATTGGGGCGACTTCGTTTGCGTCCAAACCGATTCTTTTCCATCGCCGGATGCCCAGACGACGATGCCCTTGGCAGCATCAGGTCCACCAGCATCAACGACGGTGATCAGCGGCAACTCGCTGCCGTCACTGGTATTGCGGACCAATCCCAACGTCCATTTTCGCTTCTCGTCGCCACGAGCGGCGATTTCGGTGTACTCGATCCCATCGGGTTGGGTCGCGGATTCTGCGTCCACGTCCATCATCGTTTGCCAGGCACCGCCGACCACGGTGCGGAACGATTTCAGCTTGTCTTCGCTCAGCGGTTGGTCCAGTGCCAGGATTTGGTTGGACGCATCGTCCAGCCATCGGCAAACCGATTGTTCGTGCGGGATTCCCACTTCGCTGGGAGCGGGGTGTTGGTCGTCCCAGACCGTCATTTCGGATTTGCTAAGGGGTTCGAAATCCTGCTCGATGACCGGAATGTCCAAACCCAGTTCCAGATGACGATTCATCCACTGATACATCGTCGCCCGGGTGACGTAGTTGTAGTTGTGTTTGAAGTGCAGCATCGGGCGACAGTAAACGTCGTCGGCATTGCCGATCATGGCGTACAACGATTTCAGTTCGGGATAGCCATCGTGCATCATGTCCTTGGTCCAGTCGTCGGCCGCCGTCATCGCTTGTGGACGCGGTGCAAACAACGCCGCCAATTCGACATTGCCCGTGCCGATTCGCAGCAGGTTGCAGTTTTCGCAGTAACAACCGCCCTGCATCGACGTCGACACCATCCCGTTGGGGAACGAGACCTTGATGCGTGGGTCAATCGCACCCAACAAGATGGACTGGGTTCCACCACCACTGCCGCCGGTCACGGCCAAGCGATCGGCATCGACGTCGGGGAGCGACGCCAGAAAATCCAGTGCTCGAATCGCGTTCCAGGTTTGCAGTCCCATGATCGACTGCAAACGCAAGTCAGCTTCGGGGCTATAGAAGACCCAGGAATCGTCGCCATCGGCTTTTTCTTCGGGACGTGCATCGGCATGACGATGCGCGGTCTCGAAATCGATTTGGACGGAATCTTCATAGCCCAGCATGTCAAAGATGAACGTGACGCAGCCCATTCGAGCGAGTTGAGCGCAGCGGGCCAACTTGGGATTTCGACCCGACCGGACGAAGTGTTCGCTGCCGCTGGCGATCTGAGCGGCAAGTGCGTCGTCCGAAAGTGCTTGATTGCGTCCGCCGTGCCCGTGTGGCGACAGCACACCGGGAAGCTTCGCGTCGCTTGGCTCGCTGGGCCGAAACAACAGTCCGGTGACGTAGTGTCCCGGCAGGCTTTCGAAGGATACTTTTTCGACCGTGAATCCATCACGAACTGTTTTGCCATAGATGTTCGCCTTGATCGGTGGTTTCTCGGGCATCGGCCACAAACCGGTCGAAACCAAAACTTGCCGCCGCAACCATTCGGATCGCGCGTTCCACTGCGCCGGATCCTCAGGGACCGACATCGGGAAGTGTCCGTTCAACGTTTTGAGTTCGCCCAGTCGTGCATCGCTGGGACGTTGATTGGTCGGCAGCACACGGTGGTCTGAGTGGTCTTGCGCGGGATTGTCGGCCCAGGTCACCACCCCCGCGACCAAGCTACAACAAACGGTTAAAATGATTCCAAAACTACGATTCATGGTGCACCTCGTTTACATTCCAATTTTCGGCCATCGGTAAAGGCATCTCAATGCGGATCATATTAGCGACCAATCGTGACACGATGGGGTCTTGGGTCGCCGCCCAAGCGGCGGCTGACCTGCGATCGGCGATCGATCGTGACGGACAAGCCGGCCTTATTGTGGCTACTGGCGCGTCGCAGTTCGAGGTTTTGGCGAATTTGGTGAAACAGCCCGACATTGACTGGTCGAAAGTACACGGGTTCCATTTGGACGAATACGTTGGTCTGGCTTCGGATCATCCCGCTTCGTTCTGTCGATATCTACGAGAAAGGTTCGTGGACCAAGTTCCCTTGGCCGATTTTCAGTACCTGATCGGTGACCAGGATCCCCAGTCCACGATGGAACGTGTCGGCAAGTTGGTTGCCGCGACAAAGATCGATGTCGCATTGGTTGGCATCGGCGAAAACGGGCACTTGGCGTTCAACGATCCGCCCGCGGACTTCGACACGACCGACCCCTATCTGTTGGTCGAATTGGATCAGCCCTGTCGCATGCAACAGGTTGGCGAAGGATGGTTTGCATCACTGGACGATGTTCCCACACACGCGATCAGCATGTCGGTGCATCAGATTCTGCAGTCGGCAAAGATCTACTGCAGCGTGCCCGATGCGCAAAAGGCGACCGCGGTCGCAGCGACAATCGAAAATCCGATTTCACCTCAGGATCCCGCCACTATCCTGAAACGTCACGGTGATACCGTGTTGGTGATCGACGAAGCGTCGGCCGCGAAACTTTCGAAACAGCGACTTGATTCGATCGAGCGAATCGCATGACCGGTTTCATCGATCTGCAGGTCAACGGATATGCCGGTGTCGATTTCAACGACGAACACGTCAGCGACCAACAGTGGCTAGATGTCTGTGCCCGGCTTACCGCGGACGGCGTCGACAAAATTTTGGCAACCGTGATTACGGCACCCATTGATCGGATGATTGCCCGAATCGAACGCATCGCCATCGCGATGGAAACGTTCCCCGAAGTGGCCCGTATGGTTGCTGGGATTCATGTCGAAGGCCCCTTCATCAGTCCGGTCGCCGGTTTTGTCGGGGCGCATCCCACTGCTGCGGTGATGCCCGCGGATGTGGCGACAGCGGATCGATTGCTGGATGCTGGCCGCGGTCATGTTCGGTTGCTGACGCTTGCACCGGAGTGTGATGCTGGGGCACGGTTGGTGCGTCATTTGTCGGACCAGGGCATTGTCGTTGCCGGCGGCCACAGCGATGCGTCGCTGGACCAGTTGCAACAGGCGGTCGACCAAGGCATGTCGCTGTACACTCACCTGGGGAACGGTTGCCCGTCCCAATTGAATCGTCACGACAATATCATCCAGCGAGTGATCCGGCTAAGCGATCAGATGTACGTTTCGTTGATTGCCGATGGGCATCACGTGCCCAACTTTGCACTGGCCAACTACCTCCGCTGCATCCCACATGACCGGGTTATCATCGTGACCGACGCGATCAATGCCGCTGGTCTGGGCCCGGGGAAATATTCGCTGGCGGGCCAACGGGTCGAAGTGGACCCCGATGGGGCGGCTTGGGCGGAAGGTCGCCAGCATTTTGCGGGCTGCGCGACTCCGATGCAAACGATGGCGGAAATCCTGCGCGATCAGCTGGGCGTCGGCGACGAGCTGGTGGATCGCTGGACGCGAGTGAATCCCGGCAGGCTGCTCGGATAACGGACGGTTGCTCCGATGATCCGGGTCCTGTCGACGGGGGGGTATCGCAAATAGCTTGAAGGCGGGATGTTAGCGAAGGATGAAGAGCGGTGCGAGTCTCTCTCGTGTACGCTGCTTTCATACTCCTGTTCCCCCTTTAGAGACGTAGGTAAACGATGTTTTACAAGTTTGTTGTCGTAGCAATGGCGTGTTTCGTACTCGGATTCGCCGGTTGCGACCAAGCTTCGGACTCGGTCGACGAAGCCAAGACCAGCGTGGGCGAAGCCGCCGATGCAGTCGGCGAAGCTGCCGAAAAGACCGGTGACGCTGCCGCCGAAATGACCAGCGACGCAGTTGACGCAACCAAGGAAGCAGCCGGCGACGCCGTTGATGCAACCAAGGACGCAGCTGACAAAGTTGTCGAAGGCGCCAAAGACGCTGCCGACACAGCATCCGACAAGGTCAAAGAAGCGACCGAGTGAAGTTGATTCGGCAGAGTCCTCTGACTCTGGCCCGATGATCAAAGCATGCCAGGCGTCAAGGAACGATGCCTGTCGCTTTGTTTCATCAAATTCTATAGCGGATCTCTCACACCGCGAAGTCCCACAGGGACGACGACTCCATATCTATGTAGTGGACTTCGCCAGAAGTCCCTTCTCCCGCCAACCATCAAAAGTCCCGCAGGGACGACAGCGTCATGCCGGTGGTCTCGACCACCGGTTTGTTTGATCCAGACCTCGCTCCCTTTCCTCCACACCGATCGCCGCGAAAGGCGGCGATCGGTGTGGAGGAAACAAGTCGTTGGGGCTCGCAGCGTCACCGTGGACCAAGGTCCACGGCAGGGAGCTACCGCCGCTCCGCGGCTTCCGGTCAGCAATTCCCACAGGGACGATGGCTCCATCGCTAAGTAGTGGGCTTCGCCAGAAGTCCCTTCTCCCAGCATCCATCGAAAGTCCCGCAGGGACGACAGCATCATGCCGGTGGTCTCGACCACCGGTTTGTTTGATCCAGACCTCGCTCCCTTTCCTTCACACCGATCGCCGCGAAAGGCGGCGATCGGAGTGGAGGAAAGGGATTGTTGGAGCCCGCGGCGTCACCGTGGACCAAGGTCCACGGCAGGGAAATACCGCCGCTCCACGGCTTTCGGTCAGCAATTCCCACAGCGACGACGGCTCCATATCTAGGTAGTGGACTTCGCCAGAAGTCCCTTCTCCCGCCAACCATCAAAAGTCCCGCAGGGACGACAGCTTCCTGCCGGTGGTCTCGACCACCGGTTTGCTTGATCCCGACCTCGCTCGTTGTTCCTCCACACCGATTGCCGCGAAAGGCGGCGATCGGTGTGGAGGAAAAGGATTGTTGGGACCCGCGGCGTCACCGTGGACCAATGTCCACGGCAGGATTCTGTCGCCACTTCGTGGCTATCAGTCCGCGAAGTCCCACAGCGACAACAGCCGACGAGTGGCGTAGTGGACTTCGCCAAAAGACCCCTCTCTCCTCTCCGCCACGAATTTTGGCGAACCCCAATGCAAGCTTCGGGAATTTTTCCGATGTCCTGTTATCTTTCGCTTGATTGCGTGACTACGAGTGTGGTACGTTGCCGATGTACTACGGGTGTAGTCATGCTGGTTCGGCGGATTGGGCCGTCGGCAGCTTGGTTGATGGGATCCAACGCGGGGAACGCAAATGCATATCACGGAAGCGGAATGGGAAGTGATGCAGGCGGTGTGGGACGGCGGCGAACAGGTGGCCGGTGACGTGATCGCTCGCATCCAGAATGCCGATGCGGCGAAGGACGACGCGGCTCGGTCGCGGCAATGGAGTCACCGTACGATCCGCACTCTGTTGGGGCGATTGGTCGACAAGGCAGCGATCGCAGTCCGCGTCGATGGACGGACGCATTTCTATCGGGCCGCAGTGTCCAAGGATGCCTGTGTTCGGTCAGCGGCTAAGTCGTTCAGCCAGCGGTTCTTTTCCGGCGATGTGAAATCGCTGTTGATGCACTTCGCGCAGCACGAATCCATTTCCCCCGACGACTGGGCGGCGATTCGCGAAGCACTCGATAGTCCCAAGTCCAGTTCGAAACATCGCAAAGGAGAATGATCATGTCGACACTTCTTAGTTCTGATTGCATCGAACTGCTTTGGCTTTCGACTTGGCAATCCGCGATTCTGGCTGCGGTCGTGTGGGGCATCATCCGTTCGGCAGGCCGCTGGCTGGCGCCGTCGTGGCGAGTGGTGCTGTGGATGATTCCATTGGTTCGGATGGTGGTGCTGGTGTTGCCCTGGTCGGGCATCAGTCTGTTCCAGGGAATCGCGGATTCCGATCGCTACGGATGGACCATGGCGAAAGTGACTCCGCAACAAATGATCGCACCGGAGATGGCGGACGCACCGCTGGGTTCCGGATTTCCCTCGGATACCGGTTGGGCCCCTGGCGATCAAGGAAACATGCAGGGATTCCAAGATTTTGAAAACAGTCCCGTTGTGATTGCTTCGAAGACTGACGTGGCAGCTGCGACGCCGCCCGCGGCAAGCAGCGATTCCGCTTGGTCACAGGTCAGATGGTCCGGCGTGGCGACGGTGATTTGGATGACGGGAGTGATGATCGTGTTCACGCGTTGCCTGATCGCCCGTATCCAGTTGGCTCGATTGCTGCGGCGATGCGATGCCACGGTGCCAGCGCGGATTCAAGCGATGATCGATTGCCGTGGTGCGTTGCCCGGACTCTGGGGCAGGCGTCGGACGGTGCGTTGTTTGATCAGCGACGGTTTTGTCAGTGACGGTTCTGTCAGTGATGGTTCTGTCAGTGATGGGGAAATTGGTCCAGCCACGTTCGGCCTGTTCCGCCCCTGCATCATCATCCCTCGCCGTATTGTCGAGAGCCACCCCGCCGCCGATTTGCAGTTGATCGTTGATCATGAATGGATGCACATCCGTCGCTGGGACGCCGCGTGGATGGGGTTGGCGACGGTGGCAACTACGGTGGCATGGTTCAATCCCATCGCCTACTGGCTGCGCCGGCAATTGCGGTTGGGAATTGAAATGGCCGTGGATGCGGCGATGATCGAAAGGATCGGTGAGAAGCGATCACGTGACTACGGGCAGTTGTTGGTCCAGTTGGCTGGCTCGGGGACCTCGGTCCGCTCAGGCGCGGCGCTGATGTTGCCGATGGCGGTCGAGGGATCCGGTTTGCGGCAGCGCGTCGAAGCGGTGATGGCATTCAGCAAGCCGCGGCGCTGGCAATCGGTCATCGCGGCGTTGGTCGCCTGCCTGCTAATCCTGTCGGGACTCAGCGACGTTCGCCAGCCGCAGGCGGCCGAGGATCAGGTCGCGGCAGCGCCCCAACAGGCCGCTGAAGAAACGCTCCCACAAAACGATGGGATAACCCGCGATGCTTCGGCGCCCGCATCCGCCGATGCAGCCAGCGATGTTGCCGCGAAAGACGAATCGGGAAACCGCGACGGTTCCGAAACGGCGATGGTCTATCAGGCATCCGGGCGAGTGGTGGATGCGGATGGCAATCCCGTGGCCGGCGCTAAGTTGTACTCGTCCGTGTATCGCGAGGGGCTTCCACCGAGCACACCCATGGCCAAATCGGACGATCGAGGCGAGTACACGATCGCGTTTCCACAAGGTCTTCCGTACGAGGGTTATTTCGTATGGTGCTACTCGCCCGATCACAGCATCCGCGTCGTCCGGATGGCCGCTCTGTTCCGCGATCAAAATTCAAAGGTCGTGAAGAACGCTGAGATCCGCTTGCCCCGAATGGAGTCAGTTGATTTCAATGTTTTTTTGCCTGACGGCAAGCCAGCTGAGGGAATGACCGTGTCGCCACTTTTCTTTGCGGTTCCCAGCGGAGTTTACGAATCCGATGAGCGTGCAGCTGCGAATGAATATTTTCCTGATGAACTCGCCCGTGAGCTTGCTGCTCGCACCGACGATCAAGGTCGGGCGACGATCCGCTCGATCCAGCGAAGACTCAATGGTGGAATGCGTGTGAAAAGTGACGGTTTCGGTCAGCAAGATTTCTTAGGCGTACCGAGTGATCTTAAGCTCGCTGCAGTGGGGCGAGTTGAGGGTGCGATCGAAGCGGATGCTCCACTCCGGTTTCATGGTCAGGAACTTTGGATTGGGAGCGATCCTCGGCTGAATAATGGAGCGAAGAATACCCTGGTGGGTACCGACCGCAAGCCTCGTAGCCAAGTGAGGGTGAAGCTGGATGCCGATGGACGTTTTGTGATCCCGGAAATGATTGAAGGTCAGTTAGTCTTGCATTCGACCAGTGGGTCAGTCGCACAGTATCAACTGATGGTGCATGGGCAGCCGAGAGTGATCGCTGGTCAAACGACTCAGGTTGTGGTGGATGTTTTACCGACAGTGTCCCTGACCGGGAAAGTCTTGGCTGCCGATACTCGTCAACCAGTCGTGGGTGCCAGCATCAATGTCATGTTGCCTGCCCGTGGGCGCTACTACACTTATCAAACAGTCGTGGGTGCCGATGTCAACATCGTGTTGCCTCACGCTGGGCGACACTTCATTCGTAAAGTGCATACCGATAAGGATGGTCGCTACTCTCTCCGCTTTCCTCGCGGGGAGATTCGACAGGTCATGGGGTACCTGGGTTCCCTGAACGATGCTTTCTACGATTGTCCAGTGTTAGATTCGATTAGCATCCCTGAGGGTGTCAACGCCTTTGACGCCGGAATCATCGAAGTCCATCCACAGCGAGTCGTCCGTGGACGATTGCTAGATGCCGATGGACGGCCGATTGAGAATGCAAAGATTGTAATTCCAAACGGAGCCCATCATCAGGCCGGTGATCGTGCGACGACAGCGCCGGACGGCAGTTTTGAGATGCCGGTTAGAGATTTTGACATGCGCCGTCGCTTTAAGAATCTCGACGGAAAATGGGCTCTCGAAACCCGCCCCGCCGTCGGTGAAGAGGCGCCGCAGTACACGATGCTGAATGTCGTGTTGTACGATCCCGATGCGATGGTGCTACAAACCCCTGATGACACGCTCCCACAAAACGATGGGATAACCCGCGATGCTTCGGCGCCCGCATCCGCCGATGCAGCCAGCGATGTTGCCGCGAAAGACGAATCGGGAAACCGCGACGGTTCCGAAACGGCGATGGTCTACCAGGCATCCGGGCGAGTGGTGGATGCGGATGGCAATCCCGTGGCCGGCGCTAAGTTGTACTCGTCCGTGTATCGCGAGGGGCTTCCACCGAGCACACCCATGGCCAAATCGGACGATCGCGGCGAGTACACGATCGCGTTTCCGCAAGGGGGAAGCCACGAGGACTATTTCGTATGGTGCTATTCGCCCCAGCACAGCATCCGCGTCGTCCGGATGGCCGCTCTGTTCCGCGATCAAAATTCAAAGGTCGTGAAGAACGCTGAGATCCGCTTGCCCCGAATGGAGTCAGTTGATTTCAATGTTTTTTTGCCTGACGGCAAGCCAGCTGAGGGAATGGTAGTACGACCGAAATACTTCGATGTTCCCAACGGGGTCTATGAAGCTGACGAGAGAACGGGATTGACGCATCCCTTTCCCGACGAACTGGCTAGTGAACTTGCTGTACGGACGGATGATCGAGGTCGGGCGAGGATGGCTTCGATCCCGCCCGCGCTGCAGAAAAGTATGTTGGTAGAGAGTCCTGATTTTGGTGTACAAGATTTCGGAAGTCGTGATACTGACTTTCGGCTCTCTGCAGTAGGGCGAGTCGAGGGAGTGATCGAGGGGGATAATCTGCAGCAGTTTGCTGGCCGAGAGCTTTGGATAACGAGCGATACTCGGTTGATCGATGGAGAGAGGATTACTCTAAAAAATGGAGTCAGCAGACCTCGTGGACAGGTCAAAGTGAAGGTGGATGTGGATGGACGTTTTGCGATCACGAATTTGGCTGAAGGCAAACTCGTGATGGCGTCGGCGAGTCAATCGGATGCGCCGTACCAACTGATGATGCGCGGACTGCCCAGTGTGGTCGCAGGTCAGACGACTGAGGTTGTGGTTGACGCGCTGCCGACTGTGCCCGTGACGGGGCAAATTCTGGCTGCGGATACTCGTCAGCCTGTTGTGGGGGCCACCATTGTCATCTCGCCCGTTCTTAGAAGAGATTTCACTTGTCGTGCAGATACGGATGATCAAGGACGATACTCACTCCGTGTTCCCCGAGGTGAATTTCGTTCACACGTGATGTCTTTGGGGCCTAACCAAAGTGCGCTCTACGAATCCCCTGAGTCCCAACAACTGACAATTCCAGACGATGCCGAATCGTTCGACGCGGGCATCATGGAAGTCCACCGAAAACGAATCCTGCGCGGACGTTTGGTGGATGCTGAAGGGCAACCGATTGCCACTGCGCAGATTGTGGTCCTATCGGGCGTCAGAGGTCGCGCTTTTGGAATCGCAACGACATCGATAGACGGTAGCTTTGAGATGCAGGTTTGGCGTTTTGTCATGCTCCGCAATGCCTTGAACCCGGATTGCAAATGGGGTCTCGTTACCCAGCCCGTCGTTCGCGGAGAGGCGCCGCAGTACACGATGCTGAATGTCGTGGTAAACGATCCCGACGCGATGGTGCTGCGGACGCCGTGATGACGGCGAAATGGAACCAGCCGAGCTCTAACTCTCTCCCCCGCAAACCGCTGCGCGGCGGGGGAGAGAGGACTGAAAACGCGACACTTATTGGTCGCTCGTTGTTTACCTAACCTGCCGGGACAGATTGATCAGTTGCGATTGGGAGCTCGGTTTGGTCTTCATGCTCTTGGCGTGTGTTTTGGCACCGGTGCGTTGGGCCCACTGATCGTAGGCTTGGGCCATGGCGATAACACGTTGGGGATGGTCAGCCGACACGTCGGTCGTTTCGCTGCGATCGGTCGACAAGTCGTACAGTTCCCAGTCGCGGTTCCGCTGGGCGACCAGTTTCCACTGTCCGTCGCGAACCGCGTGGTTGCCGCTGTACTCCCAATAGATCGGGCTATCGGTACGTTCACTCTGGCGGCCGGTCAGTGCCGGAACCAACGACACGCCCTGCATCGGCAACACATCCGATCCGTGGGCTTGGGCCGGGTACGTGGTCGCCGCCAATTCGACCACCGTGGGCATCACATCGACGATGTGACCGGTGTACTTCGAGATCGATCCGGCAGCTTTGATTTTGGCTGGCCAGTGAGCGATCATCGGTGTCGCGCTGCCGCCTTCGTGTGCGTATTGCTTGTACAGCCGCAGCGGCGTGTTGCACATGTTGGCCCATCGTGCATCGTAGGCGATGTCACTGTCCACAGGCCCCGGTGCAACGCCTGGTGTGCGATCGTGGTCGTATGGGCAGGCACCGTTGTCGGAAAAGAACAGGATCAGCGTGTTGTCCAGTTCGTCGTGCTGTTCCAGGTCGGCGATGACGCGTCCGATGTTTTTGTCCAGCCGGTCGACCATGGCCGCATAGACTTCGATCATCGGCAGCAGATGTTTCTTTTCGGCATCGGACAGCGAATCAAACGTTTCGACCTTGGGGTCTCGCGGCGATAGTTTCCAGCTGTCGTCGATCAGCCCCATCTTCTGCATTCGTTCAAAACGTTGCTGCCGGATGACGTCCCATCCCGCATCGAATTTGCCACGGTACTTGGCGATGTCTTCGGGCGGAGCCTGCAGCGGGTAGTGTGGCGCGTTGTGAGCCAGATACAGGAAATAGGGCTGGTCCTTGGTGCGAGCCTGGTCCAGGAACTCGATTGCGTAATCGGTAAACGCGTCGGTGGAATAGAAATCGGCGGGTGCCTTGTATTCCTGGTCGTCTAACCGCATGAAATTTTCACCCGATCTCAGATCGACACCGGTGTAGAAATTGATGGCACCGCTAAGGAAACCAAAGTAGCGGTCGAAGCCACGTTGGGGCGGTGTCTGGGCGACGTGCCACTTGCCGCTCATCAATGTCGTGTAGCCGGCGTCTCGCAGTACTTCGGCGATCGTGACGTTTCCCGGCTTGGAAAGGTTTCGCGACTGTTGGTGCCACAGTCCCGTCAACAGCGATGCACGAGTCTCGCTGCACTTGGCATTGTTGTGGAAGTCGACCATTCGCAACCCGCCGGCGGCCAATCGATCCAAGTTGGGTGTGTCGATTTCGCCACCGAAGCAACCCAGGTCCGAAAATCCCATGTCGTCGGCGACAATCACAATGATGTTCGGACGATCGGATGGTTCGGCTGCATCGACCTGTGCGGGACCGATCGCGGTCAACAGCATCAGGAAACCAAACGGCACACACGTGGATCGAATCATGGGGCACCCATCAGAAGGCAGGACGTCGTCAGCGTAGGCGGGAAAAAGCGGCAGGCAAAACGGGGCTGACCCCTTTTTCCTGACATTGCCTACGTTACCACAGGTGCAGCGGGCGAATCGGCTATTGGAAGATGACTCGGACCCAGTCCGCCGGGTCGGGGATCACCGGTGTCGGCAGGGATGTGCCGGCAGCCAGCGGTCGGGCTGAAACAAACCAGCTTTGGTCGGTGCCCGTCGAACCGGGTTCAATCGGCAGATCGACCACGTCGCGGCGAAGGATCGCGATTTCGAATGTCACGTAACCCTTGTCGTAGGCGGCGTCCAAATACCAAGTCGGTTGCCAAGCGGGGTTGCCGTCGATGGCGTCGTGGGTTCGCCGGGATGCCGAGGCACTTAGCTGCATCGACGTCATCAGGTCGCCGTCGATGTCCAGGCAAAGCGACAGACGATCGACCATGGAAAGGTCGTCGTCACGGATGCCCGATGCGGAATCGCGATGACTGTCCGGGTGCATCCGATCTTCGGGACATTCCACAGCGACATAGATGTAGTCGTCGTCATAGGCCATGCGGATGGATGTGTCCGAGTTCGCGGAGGCTTCGCTTTCGGACCAGCAAGAGTCGTTGGTCATCCCGTCCAATCGCGGTGGCGACGCGGTGCGGCGAGCGCGGACCACTTGCGGGCCCCGTCGTCGCAGCAGTCCCGACCATGGGTTGGATGTAGCATCGGCCAACCGGCGTAGGCTGGCCGGTTGTTCTTCGGCGATCTGCAGCCCAACACGATCGCTGCGGTTGCGAGATGCTTCGCCGCCCAGCAGCACAATCGGATGGAATTCCCACGCCAGATCGACTTCGCTGGATGGGGTGGCCTTGGGGGCGGATGGCATGTCCAGCATTTCGGGTTCAGGAACGATCACCGGCGCGATCGCCGAGACTTGCCGAACCTGGCCCATAGCCGGGCCATCGCTGAAACCGCCGCTGGTGGGTGTCGGCGACGCAGCCTCCGGTGCAATCGACTGGAACGGTGAGACGGCGATCGATCGGGAAACCGATGCGATCGGTCGATCAGCGGTTTGCCCACCGGTGGTCAGGATCTCTTCCAGTCGCCTTCGTTCGACGCTGTGCGTCAGCGACTGCAGTCGCACTTTGGCCCAATGGCCGGCCGAACGGTCCGCAAATCGTTGGGCAATCACGCCCAGGACGGTTTGCCGTGTCCGGATGTCCGACAAACTGGCATCCGACGTGGCTGCCAAAATCGACCATGCCAACCGAAATTGGTCCTCTTTGGCGGTCTGGTCCAAAATCGTCGCCAGCGATTGGTCGAACGATCCCACGCGGTGCTTGCTGTTCAGCAGTTGTTCGATCCGTTTGGATTGTTTCATCCTGGCCTGGACCACTTGCAGTTGCCGTCGCGAGGCCGGTGCCGATCGATCGGGAAGTCGTTGGCCGGCCGAAAGGTTCAGTCCCGAGGTGACTGATTCGCCGGTCCGTCGTGATGGGTTGGCGTCATACAGGTATCGCAGCGAGATCGATTCGACGTGGTTTTGATGGGGCGCGATGTGGTGCAGCGCGTCATAGGCCAAGTCGCTGGCTAGGATGCCGGTTTTTGGCAGTAACGCGTCGCGGTGCAGTGTCGTGGATTGGGATTGCCCGGTCGTGTAGGACGCCACACGCTGCACACCTGCTGTGGTGGCGGCTTGAAAAAATGCGTCCAGTGTCTCCGGTGCAAGGTTTTGGTCCAGGACCACTGCGGAGGGTTGCAGGATCGCGATCCAACGCATCGCCATGCGGACGTTGTCATCGCTGTTGTCCGTGCGTCCGAACGTATCGACGCCGGATGCGCCCAGCATCACGGCGACTTGATGCGCCAGTTCAAGCTGGGATGGCTGATTGGCGGGGTCGGATTGTTGGTTCTGTTGCGATGGGGGAAGGTCGACCAGAACGGTGGTTCGGTTCCTGGACTCTAACGATTCGCTGCCGACCATCGACCAAGCGACTGATGGGGCGCTAGCGGCCACGAACAGGATGGCTGTATGGCGATCTTGGCCTGCGCGAGTCGTCCATGTTTTGCCATTGTCGTCGCTGGTCATGATCACACCGTGGTCACCGACGGCGCACAACCGGTTTGCGGCGATTCGACAGGCGGCGCGGACGGCTACCGGGACCGAGGTGGTTTGAACCCAAGACAGCAGATCCTTGGCGTCGGGGGTGCGGGCCAGTGGGGCGGGCGGATGCTGGTTGCCGTTGCCGGTCCAGGTTCGTCCATCGCTGCGACTTTCGAACTGATGGGTCAGCGACGGGTGCGACCAGTCGCCATCGGCCGTCAGCTTTCCGTCGTCGCGACGTTGGATCTTGCGAAGTCGGGGCAGATCATTGTCCGCACCACGCTGCCAGCGGTTGCCACCGTCGTTGCTGATCAGCACGACACCGCGGCTGATTCGGGTAATCGCGTCGTAGCCGCCGCCCACCGCAACCATTCGCTGGGCATCGATCCAGATCAGGTCGTCGATCCGGCACTCGACACCGCTTTCCGATGGGGTCCAGGTTTGGCCACCGTCGCTGGTCTTCATGATCCGGCCGCGGTCGCCCACGGCGACACCGAGTTGGTCGTCGTAAAACGCGACCGCGTTGAGCGCCGCTTGGGATCGCAGCAATCGGGTTTGGGAATAGGCCGGTGGCAGTTCGGGCGACGCCGCCGAGGCCGTGGCGATCCCCAGCAACAGGATCGCGATTCCGCCCACCTGGCTGATCGGCAAGGGCAGGCAAATTTTGCGGCAACAGGTCACTATCCACCTCGAAAAGGGAACGCGGGTCACCGGATGGGGGGTGTCCGTGCGGGTTGGGCGGGCCGAGTGCCAGAAACCGTGGATCAAATTCTGGCTGGCCGAAATCGCCATGGCAAAGCATCGATAGGTCATGAATTCCATCCTCGTACGATTCCCGCCGCACCGATCAACGCGGTCCATCCGAGCAGCAGATTCGCGCTGAGGTACAGTCCGGACAGGGCCCAGCGGCCATCGAGTCCTAAGGAGGCTGATTCGGCCGAGAAGGTCGAAAAGGTGGTCAGCCCGCCCAAAAAGCCGGTTTGAAGTGCCAATCGCATCCGTTCGGCGACCATCCCTTCGACAGTGGTGTATTCGATCAGTCCACCGATCAGGGCGCAACCGAGCACGTTGGCGATCGTGGTGCCCAGCATGGACGAACCGCCTGGGACCGCGATTGCGGCTAGAGTGATCAGGTAGCGTGCCACCGAACCGAGGGCTCCGCCTGCCGCGACCGCTGTCATGTTGATCCAAGTTGTCATCGTCGCTGGCCGTTTTAACCATTGCCTAAGTATGGGCACGAACTTACGTTAGCGAGTAGATTCGGAGTTTCGGGCGACCGCGTAAACGTCAGTTTTTGCCGGTTTCGCGACGCACTGCTCTGGATTCCTAAATATTGACCCCGAACGTTCTGTCCATTGGGCCTGTCCCAGGGATATTACGAGTCTCCGTCCGCCGCCTTTTTCTGTTCCGAAGAGCACATGAGTACTGCGAAAGCCGCCACAGAACCCCAAGTGATGACCGGTGCCGATATCTTGGTCAAATCATTGGTAGACCACGGCGTCGACGTGCTTTTCGCCTATCCTGGCGGATGCAGTATGCCGATGCACCAAGCGTTGACCCGTTTCGGTGGATCGATCCGCACCATTCTGCCACGTCACGAACAGGGCGGAGCCTTCGCCGCGCAGGGTTATTCCCGCAGCACCGGCAAGGTGGGCGTTGTGATGGCCACCAGTGGTCCGGGCGCGACCAACCTGGTCACCGCGATCGCCGATGCCAAGCTGGACAGCATTCCGATGGTTTGCATCACCGGCCAAGTGCCTACCAAGGCGATCGGTAGCGACGCGTTCCAAGAAACGCCGATGGTCGAAGTTTGTCGTGGCATCACCAAACACCACTATCTGGTGACCAAGATCGCGGATCTGCCGCGGATCATGAAGGAAGCGTTCCATATCGCGCAAAGCGGCCGACCGGGACCCGTTTTGATCGACATGCCCAAGGACATTCAGCTTGGGAACATGACGGACATCGACATGGATCCGCCGATGGATCTGCCGGGCTATCAGGCTGCACCGCCTGCCGTGCCTAGCGAAACGATCCGTCAAATCGCGGCCGCGATCAAATTGGCGCGACGACCTGTGATCTATTCCGGTGGTGGTGTGATCATCGGGGGTGCCAGCGAAGATTTGCGTGAATTCATCACCAAAAGCGGTATTCCCACCGTCACCACGCTGATGGGGCTGGGTTCCGTTCCCCCCGAACACGAACATTCGATGGATTGGTTGGGCATGCACGGGGCGGCCTACGCCAACTATGCCGTGCGTGACTGCGACCTGTTGATCGCATTGGGTGTCCGATTCGACGATCGCGTGACCGGCAAGGTCGAAGCGTTCGCCAAGGACGCCAAGATCATCCACGTGGATATCGATGCATCGGAGCTGAACAAGAACAAAGAGGCGCACATCCCGGTTCGCGGCGACGTCAAGCAAGTGTTGACCGAACTGAACAAGATCGTCCAAAAGCCAGAGATCAGCGAGTGGCAAAAACACTGCGTCGATCTGAAGGCGAAGTTCCCGATGAAGTACGACGAGAACTTCGACGGCATCCTGCAACAACACGCGATCAAGACGCTTAGCGATGTCACCGCTGACATGGACGCGTACATCAGCGTTGGTGTTGGCCAGCACCAGATGTGGGCTGCACAGTTCTATAAGTTCCGTCGTCCTCGCACTTGGTTGTCCAGCAGCGGCTTGGGCACGATGGGATTCGGCCTGCCTTCGGCGATGGGTGTCCAAGCGGCACACCCCAACGCCCTGTCGATCGACATCGATGGTGACGGTAGTTTCCAGATGAACATCCAAGAACTGGCGACTTGTTTCTGCGAAGAACTGCCTGTGAAGGTGTTCTTGCTGAACAACCAACACCTGGGCATGGTCGTCCAATGGGAAGACCGGTTCATGGAACGCAACCGAGCACACACTTACCTGGGCCCGATTCATCACGTAGAGGCCAAGGGCAAGAGCGACGCCGACCGATTCCAGTATGCCGAAGAACGCTATCCGGACTTTGTCAAAATCGCACAGGGCTACGGTTGTGGCGCAGCGACGATCCGCAAGAAAGCCGACCTGGAAGGTGCGATCCGCGAAATGATCGCGCACAAGGGACCTTACCTGTTGGACGTCCAAGTGCCGTACCAAGAACACGTTCTGCCAATGATCCCCGGCGGCATGACCGTCGACGACATGATCTTGGAATAGACCGCTATTGGATGCCGCGTAGGCCGGTCATTGACCGGCCGCCGACGCGTCACGGCTGACGAAATCAACCGATCGTCCCATCCCGATCGGCGCACGCCGCGTTGATCATTCGCTGGCTGCGGGGACGCTGGGTTCCGCGGCATCAGCCGGCATGACTTCCTGAAAGAACCGCACCATCGTTTGTCGGGTGCTGGGGTTCAGGAACGTCAACATGTGTCCCTGTTGGGGGACCGCGGTCATGCGGCTATCAACGGCCGCTGCAATCTGCGCATCGTGAAACGACTGGCTTGCCTGAATTGGCACGATCAGATCGGTCACGCCATGGATGATTTGAGTCACCGGGTCGGTAGCCGAAACATGAGCCGCCGGCGATGCGGCAGCGTAAAGCTGCGGTTTTTCACGCCGCGATCCGCCCAAAAAATAGGCCAGTGCCGTGTTGTCGATCGGCAGGGATCGAAAATCACAGGGCGGGCCTCCGGCGCAAACCGCACGGATCTTGGGAAGTGATTTCCAACGAGAATCCGACGCCGACCACTGGCTGGCAGCGGCTTGTTGAGGGACGGGTTCGTCGGCCAGGCTAGCGATCAATAGCGACAGGTGCCCACCGGCCGAGTATCCGAACACACCGAGTCGATCCAAGTCGATCGACAAACGCTTGGCGTTGTCGTTGGTCCACAGCAGGGCTTGGCGAACATCGTCGGCCTGGGCGGGAAAGGGATGCGTCGGGGCCAAGCGATAGTTGATCGTGATGGCGACGAAGCCGTTTTCTGCCAATTGCCGAGCATAGCTTCCCAGCGTCCATTTATCGCCGCTCATCCATCCGCCACCATGGATCACGACCACGGCCGGAAAACCGCCTGTGGGGACGTCACCGGTGGGGGAGTAAACGTCGCACAGACCCGCTTTGCCTTCGGTTTCGCCGTATCGTTGATCCGTAACGACCGAAACGGTTTCGTCCGTTGCCAGGCTGGTCTGCGAACCGATCATCAACCACACGATCGCTAGCCACAGGGGCGATATCGTCCGCCGCCGCCCGTTGTGGTCGTCGCAGGATCGATCGTCGCTGCATTGATTGTCGCTGCATTGATTGTGGTTGCGGTGATCCGCCGTTGCCGACGGAATCAATTCTCCGGATCGCATTGGCTGGGTTCCTGGTGGCGGTTTTGGATTCGTGGCGGTTTT
The DNA here is from genome assembly GCF_007741535.1 of Rubripirellula lacrimiformis. NCBI lineage: Bacteria > Pseudomonadati > Planctomycetota > Planctomycetia > Pirellulales > Pirellulaceae > Rubripirellula > Rubripirellula lacrimiformis. The sequence goes on along the minus strand of NZ_CP036525.1, from coordinate 8,314,049 downwards.
GACGTGGCGGTTTTAAATGGGGCGGTGGGATGAAGTTGCATCCCACGTATACTACAAAGTCGGCGAGCTTCGCCGAAATCTCATTTGTCGCGAAAGTCCATCATGCCAGTCGAACTGAATACTGTTCCCGAAGCCGTCGAAGCGATCCGAGCCGGTGAAGTCGTCATCGTTGTGGATGCCGAGGATCGTGAAAACGAAGGCGATTACATCTGCGCGGCTGAAAAGTGCACGCCGGAAGTCATCAATTTCATGTTGTCCGGCCGCGGCCAGTTGTGCGTGTCGATTCTGCCTGATGCGGCCAAGCGATTGGAACTGACACCGGTCGTCGTCCAGAACGATGCGCCGTTGAAAACCGCGTTCATGACACCGATCGATATTCGCAGTGCCAAGACTGGGATCACGGCATCCGAGCGAGCCGAGACGATTCGTCGGTTGGCGTCGCCGGAATGCAAGGTGGACGACTTCGTTCGTCCGGGCCACGTTTATCCATTGTTGGCCAAACAGGGGGGCGTGCTGCGCCGCGCCGGTCACACCGAAGCCGCGATGGACCTAGCACGCATGGCCGGCCTCGGTTCGGCCGCCGCGCTATGCGAGATCTTGGACGATTCGGGCGAACGAGCTTCGCGGGCCGATTTGGGCCAGATCGCCCAAAAACATAACCTGAAGATCATCAGCATCGAACAGTTGATCGCCCACCGTCGGGTCAGCGAGAAACTGATCTCGCGTACTGCCGAAGCCCGTCTGCCGACAAAGTACGGCGACTTTACGATCGTCGTGTACGGGGTCCAATACGAGGCGCAAGAACCGATCGCGTTGGTGTTCGGCGACCTGACTGCCGAAGGGAACCCGGCGCTGGTCCGAATGCACAGCAGTTGCTTTACCGGCGACCTGGTCGCATCACTGCGTTGTGATTGCGGTGACCAGTTGCACCTAGCCCTACAGATGATCAGCAGCGAAGGACGCGGGGCGTTGATCTACTTGCCGCAAGAGGGACGGGGCATCGGGTTGGCACAGAAAATTCGTGCTTATGCCCTGCAGGATAAAGGCATGGACACCGTCGAAGCCAATCATGCACTCGGGTTCAAAGCCGACATGCGCGACTACGGCATCGGGCTACAGATCCTGAAAGATCTGGGGCTTAGCGAGGTTCGTTTGTTGACCAACAACCCCAAGAAAACCGAAGCCTTCAACCTACGCGGCTTCGATTTGCGAGTCGTCGATCAGGTGCCGATCGTTTCGGACGTCAACGAACACAACCAGAAGTACCTGGAAACCAAACGCGACAAGATGGGCCACAACCTACCCGGTTGATCCGATCAGCCCCATCAAGAAATCCTCTGGCGTAGAGGATTTTGGCCGCCCACGCCGCTAAGCAACGTGCGATCATTCAGTATCGTTTCTTTCTTTCCCCTCTCTCTAACTCTCTCCCCCGCAAACCGCTTCGCGGCGGGGGCGAGATGACTTGAATCGCGACACTGATCGATCGCTCGTTGCTAAGGGATCTGCGTCAGCAGGCTGGTCGCCGCTTCGGCGATCTCTTCGACCGCACTGGGCGTGTAACCTTCCCAGACGCCGACGATCTTGCCATCGGGTCCGATCAACATCGATGTTGGATAGTACAGCGACGGTTGTTCCAATCGCTCAGCCGCGCTGCGGCGGGTGATGCCGCGAGGGTCAGCGATCGCGGGGCTCGTGATGTTTTCGCGTTCGAAATAGTCACTGGTTTTCTCTGCCAATCCGCCCATCGTTTCACCGGCTCCCGATTCGCAGGATACCGGCAGGAAACGAAAATTCGGGTCGGCGGTCAACTCTTGGGCCCGTTTGGCCAAATGCGGATACTCCATCCGGCAGGGGCCGCACCAGGTGCCCCAAAAATGCAGCAGCCGAACCGTGCCTGCGGGGGCGGCGTCGTCCGGATCCATCGCGGTTCCCGAATCCAATCGCACCAAATCCAATTGCGGCGATGGCTTGCCGAGCGCGGCATTCTCCGCTCGCGGGCGGTTGCCCATCATCACCATGGTGGTCGCGCCAACGATGGCCAACACGAAGATCCACAATCCGATCTTCGGGCCTGTGCCGGTCGAAGGGGCCGTTGGGGTGTCGGTGGTAGACTGTGGGTTCGGTGCGGACACGGTATGGTTTTACGGCAAAGAGGAAACGAGGTTCGCTAATGTTGTTTTCGGTTAAGCCTAGTTCGCTGATCCAAACTATCGTGGTGATTCGATGATCGAAAATGATTGGCGCAGCAGGATCTGGATGGCAATTCCGGCAATGCTGCTTATCGGGTTAATGGTCATCGGGGTATTCCAGTCCGCCAACGATGACTCGTCCGGCAAGTCATCCGCAATGGAAACCGACGCCGGTGCCACAGCCGCATCCAAAATCCGATTGGATGAAGCGAGGTTGGTCGAAAGCAGTGGTCTGGCACGTTCGCATCACCGCGATGATGCATTTTGGACGCACAACGATTCGGGCAGCAAGCCGGAACTGTTTGCCTTCGATTTGACCGGACGCCGTTTGGTTCGGTTGCGATTTCCGTCGATCCGAAAGGCGATCGATTGGGAAGACATGGCATCCTTTGTCGATGACGGTGTGCCACGGTTGTTGATCGCCGATACGGGCGACAACAAGGGCGTCCGAAGCACGGTATCGCTTCACTTGTGTGACGAGCCCGGACTCGATGACGACAAGCAGCAAGCCGACGTGCAAACGATCCAGGTGGCCTTTCCCGATGGGCCACACGATTGCGAAGCCGTCGCCGTCGATGTCCAGCGGCGATTGATCGTGATGTTGACCAAGTCTGGTTTTCCACTGTGCCGCGTCTACGCAATTCCGATCCCGCATTTCGACGACGGCCAATCGATCATCCAAGTCCAGGCCACTGCGGTGACCACGCTGGCGATGCCGATGGTGACCGCGGCTGATTTTGATTCGGCGACGGGTGACTTGTGGGTGATCAACTACTTTCAGGCCTTCCGGTTTGCCGGAACCGATCCTGCCACGCCGCTGTCGAAGATGTTGGCGGCTTTGCCAACGGCGATGGATCTGCCACGCTTGCGACAGATCGAAGCCATGGCAGTGGGCCCCAACAGCCAGGTGTGGGTGACGAGCGAAGGCACCCCCGCCTGGATGCAAAAGGTTTCCCAGCCCGGTCGATGAACGTGTTTGATTTCTCGAAATGGTTCGCTGTTGATGTTTGAAGTAGAACAGAAGTTCAGGGTCGAAGATGCGGACGCGCTGATCCGCCAACTGCAGGCAGGCGGCGGTGTCGAACAGGCTGCGGAGTGTCACAGCGATACGTATTACAACCATCCGTCGCGCGACTTCAGCGAGACTCGCGAAGCACTTCGCATCCGCCGCGTCGATGGCATTCCGATGATCACCTACAAGGGCACCAAACTGCCCGGGGCGATCAAGGCCAGACGCGAACTCGAATGGCGATTGGATCCGGGCGATAGCGATGGATCGAAGATGGAAGAAATGCTGGTCCTGCTGGGCTTTCGCCGCGTTGCCACCGTCCACAAGACACGCCGCAGTTTCAGATTTCCGGCCGCCGATCCCCGCTCCGATTCGGTCGGCGGCGAATTGACCGTCGTGGTGGACGATGTCACCGGTCTAGGGCCCCACGCGGAAATTGAAATGCTGGCCGCCGATGCGGATTCCGTCGAAGCCGCTCGGGATCAAATCACGATATTGGCCACCAAGCTGGGATTGCGGGATGCCGAGTCCCGCAGCTATCTGAGAATGATCTTGGAGTCCGGCCAAGCGGAATAGATGCCGCGAAAGCCGGGCCTGCCCAATCCATGGGGTGATTCGGACGAAGTATTTGCATCGACGACCTAGCCAGCCTAACCTAGTGTGCTGATGCGCCGTCTTTGCCGATTTGGCCGCATTCCCCCGCTTCGATTCCATCAGAAGAGACGAATCATGATCAAGAAACTACTCAGTTGCTTTGCTATCTTGCTAGTTGCCGGTGCGACCGTTGTCGCTGGCGATGTCGATTTGGAAGGCGTTCAATGCGTCGTTGCCCCCAAGGCAGCCAGCGAAGGTAAGTCGGCCGAATACAAAGAAGGCAAGGTCTATTTTTGCTGTGGCGGATGCGCTGGCAAATTTGCAGCCGACACGAAAAAGTTCGCCACGAAAGCGAATTTCCAACTGGTCGCAACGAAGCAATACGAACAGAAGGCCTGCCCAATGAGCGGCCGAGATGTCAGCGCGGACATCAACACCGTCGTTGCCAAGACCAAGGTTGCGTTCTGCTGTGAAGGCTGCAAAGGGTCCGTCGACAAGGCCGAAGGCGACGAAGCCAAAATGAAACTGGTCTTCGCCGAGAAACCTTTCGCAAAGGCATTCGCCAAGGCGAAGCCAAAGTCGGCTCAGTAGTCACTGCCGCGATCGATCGATCAAACGACTGAACTTGATTCGTCTAGGACCTGATGCAAGGTCCTAGGCGTTTTTTATTGGCCGTCGCCGATCCGCTTCTTCCGCATCGGCGTTCGCGTCGATCGGGTCATTGGCGACGCATTTCAGTTGGGACGTCGGCCAGAGCTTCGTCGGCTAGTTCGAACGATCCAGCCAGCAGATCCTGATCGTCGTTGATCAATTCGGGGTAACGGGTTGGCCAGATTTCGACGGCAAAGATCTCGTGGACGGCGTCCTCGAACCGGACAAAGCCGACGGTTTCTCCCGTTTCGATGTTGACCACCCATACACCGCAAACGCGCTGGTCAAGCTTCGCCTCTGCGATCGGGACTCCGCCAAAGATCGCGGATTCGCGGACTTGTGATAAGCCGATCAACGCAAGCGGTCCGACGAACGACAACCCACGCGTGAAGCCGGGCAGTTTGGCAACGCTCTGGTAGCTTCCATTGGCCGGGTCGATGATGCCGAGTTCGCCGATACCGGATTGCAGGACCCATAGATGACCCTGGTGCCAGCGGGGTGAATGGGGCATCGATAGGCCATGTGCCATCACTTGATCCGATTCGATATCGATCAGGATCCCGCCATTGCGTTTGTTTTTGCGCCAACCTTCCACTTCGTGGGTTTCCCCGAGCGCTGTCACATAGCGGGCCTGGCCATCTCGAGTCGCCAAACCGTTCAGATGGCAGCAGTCGCCGGGGACGAAGTGTGGGATGAATGACGGTCGCCACACGGGTTCGAAACTGTGCACGTCGCTGCGCCGGCAAAGGCACGAAAAGCGTGTGTTGACGGCCCATAGCTCCGTTCCCGCGGCGCCGTTGACCCAATCCATTTCGTGGATCTGTATGTCGCCGGTCCAGTGGGTCGTGCGTGGCAGAAGGCAAGCGTCATGATGCACCGGAGACGCCGGATCGGACGCCCGTATTTTCGCATCCACTTTTTCGCACACCGCCGGCAGGTTATGGAACTCCCAAATCTGGTTGGCGGTGCCAACGGCCAATCGATTTCCGTCGATCGCCAACCCCATTGGTTTATCGAATGACCGAAAGTGCGTGTTCAGAGCTGTGTCCTGGGCGCGCAGCATCACCAGCCGGCCAGCCTGGTAGGTCGTGACCAGGATCGAAATTCCTAATTGGTGAAGGATGTCGGGAATGTTCGACGTATGGACGCTGCGCAGCGGTTCGGGCATCGCTTGTACTTTTCGTTTCCAGGTATTCCAGCTTGGGCGGTTCGTCAGACGCGGATTCGCACGGCCTCAGCGACTCGGCACAAGCGTGATTCAAAATGCGACCTAGGGCAACCAACGGCGCACAAAGAACCCCGCCTGAACATTCAGACGGGGTTCGGATCGGTGATTTCGAGGCCAGATAACCAGCGGGCTAGAAAGGCAGGTCGACCTGTTCGCGTGTCGCTCGCGTTCCGAGCGCACCCCACACGCCATAGGGGCTTGCCGAGCCCGGTTGCAGAGTGCTTTGGTTGTTATTGTTTTGACGCCAAACCATTTCAGCATGACCATCCCCGGATTCAACCGAATCGGTGATGAACTGAATCGAAGCATCCCCCATCAGGATATGGACACCGCCGGGGTGATGGCTGCTGGGCGGCATGATTCCATCGCCACCGTGATCGTTGTAGTTCAAACAGACCGTGCTGTTGGGTGGCAGGATCGTGTTGACCTGGGTGTATTGCGGTCGGAAGTCGGCCCAGCGGAATCCGCGTTGGGTGGCAGCACCGGGCAGGTTGGTGCCAGGCAACCAGTATCTGGGACGCAGCGGATCGATGTCTTCGTCCAAGCAAATGCTGGGGTTGCCTTCCACTCCGCCACCCCAACGGGATCCTTTGGCGCGGGATCCAACGCTGCGGATGTCTCGGTCGCCAAGCGATGTGATGATCTCTGCCATCATCACCGTGTTGGCCAGCCCATCCAACGTGTCACGGAACTTGCCGTTGGCACGCGGCACAAACATGCCTCGCTGGGCTGCGCGAACCTGTTGCATCAACCACGATTCGTTTTGGTAGTACCAGCGACCTTGGCCGCCATTGAATCGTGAGATGCCCAAGTTGGCGCGGCTGCATGAATCGCCCGTGCAGGCCGCATAGTTGGTGCGCCCGATGGCCGGCAGACCGACGCCGGGATCGCTTGGGCATCGATAGGTTTGAACGTCGGTGGTCCATGGGGTGTACCGAATCGTGTAGGGTGCCGGTCCCATCGCCGCCCACGTTTCACCACTGGGTTCTTCCAGCGGATTGGAAATCTGTTCCCACATCGCCGTCTGTTCTAAAAACGGCAAGATGCCCACTAGCATGCTCAACTGATGGCGGGTGTAGCCGCCGGGTGCCCCAGGGGTGCCTGGGTTGTCGGCGTTGTTCCAATTGTCCTCGGTTTCGTTCGTCGCACCCGTCCCGTGCATCGGGAGTTGCTGGAACGCCGAGTGGTAGTTGTGGATCGACAGCCCGATGTTTTTGAAGTTGTTGCTGCAGCTCATCCGTCTGGCCGCTTCGCGAGCCGACTGCACCGCCGGTAGCAGTAGCCCGACCAAAACACCAATGATGGCGATCACGACTAGCAGTTCCACCAATGTGAAACCGTTCTTGTGGTTCTTCATCAGAACGTCCCCTCGATAAGATAAGAAAAGAATATGACCGCATGAAATCGATGCGGCAGTGTTCGGGGGCGCCGAAGTGCTTCTCGCAAAATGACCGTCCATCGCAATGGATGATCGCTCGGTCCCCCGTTGGGCCCACACTGCTGAATCCGGGTAGCCGGATGCAAGCAGCTGAACCCGGGCAACTGGATCCCTAACAGCGGTTCGCGTTGTCTCGCGTGCTGCACAGAATCCCTGGCGGGATGCCCCTGAATGTCATTCGATCAATCAGGGAGCGTCCAGGTCTTTGTCGCCTTCCCCTTCGGCGGCCAGCATCGCCTCGTACTTGGCGATCGCTTCCTCGTCACCATCTTCAATGGACACGGACGGTCTGTCGTCGCACCCCATCAGCGGTATCGATAAGAACAGCAGGGCTGCCAATCGTGTCATCGGTTTCATCGCAAAATCCACTAAGCCAGAACAATTTCGAGGTCGGAATGAAGACGATGGCCGACCTTCCCCAGCCCTAGTCTTGGGGGCTGCGGGGCGGTAATCAACAACAAAGCGCCTCTAAATCGGATCAGCGGGACAGAAACCGCCGTTGGTTGAGTTCTAGCGTCTTGGGATTAAGGTCAGTGCCACAGCGGGCACACCCTTGGTGGTTCTGGGGGTTTAGGGGGACTGGGGTTTTGCCAGCCTAGGGTTCGTTGGGCGTCGCTAAGTCGATCGGCGTTTTGGTCTGATCCGGGGTGACCTGCATCTGCTGGTACTGCCAGTTTCCGTCCGTCTTGGTCGCAACGACCTTCACCTGGGCGGACCCATTGGGGCCATGAACGGAATAGTTCAAGTTGGCTTCGCCGTCGTCGTTGTTCAGGTTGACGTTGCCGTTGACCAGCATGCTGGGTTCGATCGGCGTTCCGATTTGCTGCTGCAGTTCAACGTTTTGCTGTGCTCGTTGCAGCGATTCGGTGTACGGTTGGCTGGATTTCAGCAGGGCGAAAACGCTGATCACGCCGGTGGCGGCAAGTCCGCCGCAGATCAGGATGGCTACCAAACAACCGCCGCCGATCCCCATCAACAGGCATCCGGTTCTGGACTTGGGCGGGACGGGTTGGGCCATCGTTTCCGGTGAACTTGGCGACATTTGATCGACTGACATTGTTTCGTCCCGCTGGTCCAGAAGAGGAAGCTTGCTTGGCTGCCATTATCTTATCCCCCCATCTCGGGCGGTGGTGCCCTGACAGAAGTTGGCTCGGGAATTTTGTTCGACGAGATTCCTGTTGTGGGCAGTGGGCATTCTTTCGAACGCGGTTCTGCGGCGATGGATTGTGGCAAACCGGCGCAGAGGCAATCGCTGCGGCACACCGTGTCGGACGCTCAGTTATGCTGGGCTGATCTCTTGAACTGCCTAGGATTCGCGCCGGTGAGTGTGTGTCGCGTTTGTGTACCACTCGTTTGTGTGGCTGCGATCCATCACCATACTGCTATGCGGATGCTGACCTCATGATTTCCTGTCGATCTAAATTTCTTCACGATCTGGCCACGTCCGCGGTGGGTTGTGGCATGGCACTGATGTTTGTGTTGGGCGCTATTGGAACGGCGCGCGGGGCGGACCAAGCCAGTGATCGCCCGAACATCGTGTTCATTTTGGCTGACGATCTTGGCTATGGCGAACTGGGCTGTTACGGCCAGCAGAAAATTCGCACGCCGCACATCGATTCGTTGGCTCGTGATGGAATGACGTTCTTGCATCACTACACCGGTGCACCGGTCTGTGCGCCCGCCCGATGCACGTTGATGACGGGTCAGCATTTGGGGCACGCCCAAATCCGTGGGAATCGTGATTCGGGTAACGGCCGGATCTATCCGGGTCAGTGGCCGATCACGGACGATGTCGTCACCGTTGCCGAGGTTCTAAAGCAGGCGGGGTATACCACCGGCGCGTTTGGCAAATGGGGACTCGGTCCGTCCAACACATCGGGTTCGCCAATCAAGCAGGGGTTCGATCGGTTCTTTGGATACAACTGTCAGCGGAACGCCCACAGCTACTATCCGACTTTTCTTGACAGCAACGAAAAAGAGGTGACCATCAACCCGTACCCGATCCCCGGGCACGATCGCAAACCCGACGGCGAAGTGGTTGCCGATGACTACCGATCGAAGACCTATGCCCCGGATCGGATTCTTTCCGAAGCGATCCGGTTCTTAGACCAGAACAAGAAACGACCCTTTTTCTTGTACCTGCCGTTTGTCGAACCGCACGTTTCGATGCAGCCACCCCAGCGCTGGATTGACGAGTATCCAACGCAGTGGGACGAAGAACATGGTCCCTATCGTGGTGAGAATGGTTACCTGCCACATCCGCGTCCACGGGCAGCCTATGCGGCGATGATTTCGGATCTGGACGAACACGTGGGCCAGATCCTGCAGCGATTGGAACAGCATGGATTGTCGGACAACACGATCGTTGTTTTTACGTCCGACAATGGGCCAACCCATGGCAGTCGCAATCCCGAATTTCACGTCGGCGGTGCCGCCTGCACGTTCTTTGATTCGAATCGCGGGCTGCGAGGTTGGAAGGGAAGCTGTTACGAAGGCGGAATCCGAATTCCCTGTGTTGTCCGTTGGCCGGGGCATGTCGGGGCGGGCACCAAGAATTCCGAACCAACCTATTTCCCGGATTGGTTTCCGACGTTGACGTCGATCGCCGGCGGCAAACTGCCGACGTCTCAGACGATCGATGGAGTGGATTTGAATCCGGTGTTGCGTGGGGAAGCGTTGTCCGGTCGGGATCAACCGTTGATCTGGGATTTCAGTGGCTACGGCGGCATCGCTGCGGTTCGTGATGGTCGTTGGAAAGCGGTCCGTCGTGGCGTCAGCGGCACGCAGCCCAGTGCATGGGAACTGTACGACCTAAGCGTGGATGAAACCGAGTCGAATGATTTGTCGGCCCAGCATCCCGATGTGGTGGATCGTCTGGAAAAACAGTTCGTTGCCAATCGAACGACCGAGCCGGACTTTCCCAACGGCCAATATGACCCCAGTGGCAGTTGATTCCGATCGAATCGCCAAGGATCACTCCCTTCACTCTCCCTCCCCTGCTTTCTCCTTTTGGACCCCGATCCATGCCGATGTTGACCAGCAATCGCCGCCGCATGTTGCAGGCGTCCGCCGCCACCGTACTGGCCGGCGTGACCACGCGTTGGGCTCGCGCCGCGGCGCCGACCAAGCGGTTGTTCACGATGTCGCTGCGCGGTGGTTCGATCGGTGTGAACACGGACCAGCCCGAAGCGATTCGCTTGGCAGCCCGACATGGATTCGAAGCGGTAACGCCTGACCCGCACGCTCTTGCCAATGCCAGTGTGGATCAAAGGGCCGAGTGGATCGACCAGATGAAGGAATCGGGGTTGGTGTGGGGAGCCGCCGGATTGCCGGTCGAGTTTCGCCGGGACGAGGCAACTTTTCGCGAACAGTTGAATTCGTTGCCAGACTTGGCGGCCGCGATGCAGGATGCCGGGGTGACGCGAGTGGGCACATACCTGATGCCCTGTCATGACGATCTGACCTACACACAGAACATGCGTCAGCACGCCGAACGTCTGCGCCAATGCGTCCAAGTGCTCGGCGACCACGGGCAACGATTCGGAATGGAATACGTCGGTCCGAAGACGTTGTGGACATCCAAGCGATATCCCTTCATCCATTCGATGGCGGAAACCAAGGACCTGATTGCCCAGATCGATCAGCCCGGTGTGGGGTTCATTTTAGATAGTTGGCACTGGTACACGGCCGGTGAAACCGTCGCCGACATCACGTCTCTATCGAATGCCGATGTGGTGGCTTGTGACTTGAACGACGCGCCGGCCGGATTGGCGGTGGACCAGCAGATCGACAATCAACGAATGCTTCCCATGGCGACCGGCGTGATCGACCTGAAGTCGTTCTTGCAGTCTCTGGTCGCGATCGGGTACGACGGCCCGATCCGTGCCGAACCATTCAATCGCAAACTGGCGGCGATGGAAAATGGTCCGGCTTGTGCCGCCACAGCCAAGGCGATGACGGCTGCGTTCGACTTGATCGATGGTTAGCCAACCGGTCAATGGATCGCGGGACGATCCAAGCCAACGTTTGCCTCGCCAAGCCTACTTGGCGGGCTGCGGTTGCGTTAGGTCGTAGTCGGCCGGTTTCTTGCCGGGGATGAACTTTTTGAACCCAAACCCGGTTGGGTTGTATTCGCCCACGATCGAAACGTCCAAGTCATCGGTGATCCGGTCTTCTAGGCCCACGCACCACAGCGACGCGTTGACCAGCATTCGGCGAACGCCTTCGTTGGGCAGGTCATCGGCGGATCCCATCGTGGTTGTGAAAACGCGGCCGCCGTTGTAGGTCCGCGTCCAAGCGATTGGCATCATGGGGTCGTTGCGATCGTCGGTAACGGGCGCGTCATCTGGGTTCATGCCTGACAGGATCTGTCCCTTGACGATCGCGTGCCCGTCGCCCGATAGCGGCAGCTTGACCGCGTACACGTCCGTTGGCCCCCAGATGTCGCCCGACTGGATGCCGGTTGCGATCGGGTGGTCCGGGTCGCTGATGATCCCAGCAGTGGATTCCGAGCCATGTTTGCCATGGTGGGCTACCCAGGTTTCACCCAGCACCTGTTTGCCGAAGCCGCCGGCAAAGTCTTTGTTTTTGTTGTTCCACGAATACTTGGCGTATTTGCGGTCGGCGGGAATGTTGAACGGGTGGGTCGATGTTCGCAGCCCCATCAATGGGCGACCGGCATCGACATAGTCCAGGATCATTTTCATCTGGTCATCGGGAAGGTTGCGAAATCGCAGCCCTAGGATCACCAAGTCGGCTGAATCCAATGCCTGAAGTCCAGGGATGTTGGATTCAAATTCGGGATCGATCAGCCCGGTTTTGGGATCGATTGCGAACAGCACGGTGCAGCGAAATCCGAGTCGCTGGGAGAGGATTTTTCCGAGCTGTGGCAGAGCTTCCTCGCTGCGGTATTCATGATCGCCCGAGACCAGCACGATGTGTTTTCCCGCACCGGGGCCATCGCCACCAGGAAAGGTCAACCAAGGGTCATCGCCAAGGGCCGGTACCGATGCGGACACGGCCAGGATTGTCAAACACAGGAATGCACGAAGCATGGAAGTCTCGGTCGATACGAGGGAAGAGTTGATGGTTGTTTGCCAGGCCTGGTGTGGGAGGCCGCGTCGTGGGGTTCGCCAGAAATCCACTACGTCAGTGATTGTTCCAACAGTCCTCTACCCACCGAAGCGCGTCCCGCTGCGGATCGCAGCGGGACGGAAGTCTGTCGTCACCTACTTTTGGAAGATCGGGTGTTTGGCGTTGCCACCTGCACGCAGGTAGGCGACCAAGTCAGCGATTTCTTCGTCGGTGAACGTGTCGATCAGTCCGGCTGGCATCATGCTAGTGGTCGCCGGTTTCGTGGTTTCAATCGTGTCACGATTGACCTGCGTTTGCGACGATGGGTCTAGCATGTTGGTCATGACGGCCAGGTTGCTTCCGTTCATGTTGACGACTCGACCGACGACCACGCGTCCATCGTCCGTCAAAAATTGGGTCGCACCGTATTGGTCACTGATCACTTTACTTGGTTCGATGATCGAAACCAGCAAGTCTTTGGCGTTGAAGCGTCCGCCAGCAGAGGTCAGGTCCGGTCCTAGGATACCGCCCTGCACTCCCATCCGGTGACACTTGTAACACTGTGCTGCCGCGAAGACTTCTTTGCCACGTTCAAAGTTGGCAACGTGATCCTCTGCGGTCGTCACATCTAGCAGGTCGTCGACGGTCCATTTGTGGACAAACGGACGTGCCTTGGTGACAGCGTCATCGGCTTTCTGAGGTGGATTGATGACCGAAGCCAATTGATCCTGAACATCTTGGGGGACTCGTTGCAGAGCCGCCTTTTTGATGTTGTCGATGAAGCCGCCGAACGACATGCCGCCGCGTGCGCTTTGGATATCGCTGAACCAAGTGAAGTACTGGCGATGCAATTCCGGGGTCCAACCGTTCTTGGTGTCCCGCAATGCCATCGCATAGTGGATCTGGTTTTCCTGGCTGGGCGATGCCTTCATTTCGGCAACGACCTTGGCGGTCGCGTCGGCCGAACCGAGGTAGATCAGCATCTGTGCCAATTCGCGGTCCACCTGATTGTCGCCGGTCGGGAACTGTCCGTCGATTTTGGCCAACAGCGGTTTGGCTTCGTCCGCGTCGATGGCGCCCAATCGAATGGCAACCAATCCGTAGGCTCGCAGCAGGCCAATGCGGTTGCTGGCGTCTAGCGATGACCATTCCAGTTCGTTCAAACCGGACAGGGCAGCCGCCTTGTCGCTCGCTTCGCCACAACGGGCCAGCGCAATCACACCAAGGATTCTGGCACGTGGGTCGTCCAATGAAACGACCTGGTCACGCCATCGCTGTACCGGTTGATGTTCCAGCGCGATGCGAGCCGCGAAACGGATGGCTCGGTCTTCATGCGACAGGTTTTCCAGCATCATCGGGATCGAGTCAGCCGAGACGTCCCCGACATGCAACGCTTCCAATTGGTGGCGAAGATCGCGAAGTGCTTGGGCAGACGAATCGACCGCTGGGACCGGTTCGTCGGCCAGGTCGCCGGTGTACGTGATTCGGTACAGACCGCTTTGGGTTTTGCGTCCACCGATGGTGAAGTACATCGCACCGTCGGTCGGGTGAATCAAAATGTCGGTCACCGGCAGCGGTGCTGCGGTCGCAAACGTTTTGTACGAACCGGTATAGGAGCTGCCATCGGGGGTCAATTCCACGGCGTGAATGTTGCCGTAGCTCCAGTCACAGATGAACAGCGAATCGCGGTACTTGGCGGGGAACTTGGCGCCGTATCCGAAACAGATTCCGGTGGGCGATCCAGGGCCGATGTCGACGGCCGAACCGAACGAATCGGGGTAATACTCTGGCCATTTGCCAGTTCCGTTTCGCCATCCAAATTCGGCGCCACTGATGACGTGGTTGATGCGGGTTGGGCGATACCAAGGTGTACCGACGTCCCATTCCATGTCCGCGTCATAGGCGAACAGTTCGCCTTGTCGGTTCAGTGCGATGTCGTATTCGTTTCGGAATCCGGTGGCGACCAATTCGATATCGCTGGCGTCCGGGTTGAACGAAACGACGTAGCCACCGGGGGCCAAGCGATCGGCGTTGTGACCACGGGCGTCGGGCATGCGGCCCAACAGGTGATCTTCGTCCCAGTTTTCAGGAACACGACTGCGAGTGATGTTCTTTGGCAGGCTGGTGTTGTTGCCCGCGCACATCAGAATTCGCTGTTCGTCGGGGGTCAGGATCATCGCGTGCGGACCGTGCTCGGATCCACCGTTGAGCGGGATGATGTGTTCTTTCTTGTCGTACTGATCGTCACCGTTGGTGTCCGTCAGACGCCACACGCCTGCGGGGAACGTTCGCGAGTTGACGTTGGCGTACAAAGATCCGAACGCACACAGCAATCCCTGTGCACCTTCGAATTCAATGTCCAGTTTTTCGACTTGCGGGTCATCGCCGCTGATGTCGATTCGGTACAGCCCACCGTATTGGTCGCACGCGATCAATCGTCCTTTGGGATCCACCGTCAGGCTGACCCAGGATCCTTCGGTGTCGCCGGGAACTTCGTGGATCAGTTCGACCTGGAAACCTTCGGGGACACTGAACTGGTCAACCGGGGTGACGCCCAGTCCCGCCGCATGGGCGGACGCCCCGACGGCAAAAAACATGGAGGCGGCAAAAAGTGACAAGAGGTATCGCATTGGCGACAGACCTTTTTGGTGGGGATGGCGGGTGTGTATTGGAGGGATATTTTGCGATGATAACCATATACGGGCAAATGCTCCAACGCAGGGCGTCCAGAATTCATTCTGGATGGTTCGGAACAACTGTGTTGTGGCCGCGATTTGTTATGTTAGACCCGTAAAAACGAACGTTTTGAATGCCTTTTCGGAGCCTAAAGCTATGTCATCGTTGGTCAAAGATCCTGGCGCATTGCAACGTTCCGTCGGCTGGGATGCCCAAGTATCTGCGGAACCGGCTGAACGCGAGCGACTGCGTAGCTACATCGCGTTTCAGATGGCGTCGGCCGGTCTGTTGCCTCCCGACGACGAAACCGTTGCTGATTCGATGGCGGCCTTTTCGACAGGGATTCTGGATAGTCTGAAGGAAAAGAACCGCTTGTTGGCCGAGCACCGAGCACCGGTCGACAGCCGCATCGAATCTTTTTTGCAGGACTACTTTCGCGACGAAGTCGGTGAATCGGCGCTGCGATTGCCCAGCCGATCGTTGACTCTGGATCGCCATGGGATGGCACGCGAGTTGAGTTTGCCGATTGGTGGCAATGAATACAAAAACGAGCTGGTGGAATCCTTCCGCTGCGAAAACGGCGTGCTGAACAATCCTCGCGCCGATCGTCGCACAACGGCTGGCACCTTTCACGTGGTCGAGGGGGGATTGCCAATCCCCGGTGACAAACGCGCGGTGCCCAAAAACGTCTTCGTCAATCTGTTCCGCGCGGCGATGAGCCCGCCTGAATCGTTGATGGAACTGCCCTATTCGTCTCAATCCAATCGCCGGGCACACACCTGGGTGTCGTTGCTGTTGCGGCCATTGGTGTGTCCGCGGGTGCCAGGATACTGCGAGGCAAAGTCGCTGGAAGTTCGCTTCTTTGCGCCCGCGACGCTGGTCAGCAATCTGGATTTCGTGGAATCGATTTTCGGCAATGCCGGTGACCCGTTGATCGCGGCCAATGACGCCAGCTTGGATGTCCACGGCTGGAGCGGGCATACCGGATGCGTGGTCCTGGCCACCCATTTGACCTCGCTGACCAAGAAGGAACTGGGACTGCCGTCCTATGACGATGCGACCGAACGCCAGCGGCGTGATTCGATGTGCTGGAAAGATCCCGGCGAAAAGTACAACGACGGGGGTGCCTTCAAGATCACCTGTCGCGATGCCTCCGGTGTGATGGTCACTTTGATTGCGGACAACTATTACGGTTACTGCAAAAAAGAAGTCAAAACACAGATCAGCTACGCCACCAACCTGATGGGCAACACCGAGGAAGAACACGCCGGTGGTGCGCTGGCGTTTGCGTCGTATTCCTTGGGCGAAGATTTTCAGGTCAACAGTCGCCGATACAACGGTCGCAAGTTCGACGAAATCGTCAAGGAATACCAGTCGTTCATCGACTTTCAGCCCGAAGGTTACGGGATCGATAAATTCGACCCATCGGTGATCTACATCCCCGAATCGGCTCGAGCCACACTGTCCGAAAAATGCATTCTTTGGACGAAGGATGGCGTCGAACAGCGGATCCCTCTGCTGCCGCGAAACATCTACATCGCACCCAGCGGATACAAGATCCAGCTTGAAAAACACCCCGAAGCACCGTCGTGGCGGCTGATCGGGACCGTCGGCGAAGGCATCTTTTGCCACAAACCCTGCACGGTCAGTGGTGGCGGGAAAAGTGAGATCAGCAAGAGTCTGCGCGACTACATGCTGTACGGCCCGATCTTCGTTGCCGACCACGAGAAAGATTTTGCCAAGTTGGACGAAATCTTCAGCCGCGATTATCAAGATCGTTGGGACCCCAACACCGAAGACAAACCCAGCTATGACGATCGGCCAAGCCGTGGCGTGCTGGACCCCAAGCGAAGTCTGGGCAGCATGATTCAGTTGCTGACGCCGCAGCCGAATTTCCGCGAAGAGTACGTCGCATGGTTGGCGACGATTCCTGACCATGTCTATGCGTTGGCCTTGATCATCAAGCGATTCATCAAGCCCGGCATGGAGAATAACTGGAAGGATTACTTTGGCGTCGATATCGTCAACGGTGCCCCCGGTCACGAATTGAAAATTGGCGACCGTTCCTTGGTGGGGACCTACCTGCGAATCGGGTTGGACGAACAGCGTTGGCGGACGTTCAAGCTTCGCCAGGACTTCATCGCGGCGGCCAAGGTCCAACGCGAAGACGACATCAGTTGCAGCGTGGTGGTTCCCGCTGGCGCTGTCGATCAAGTCGGCGTCGCGGTTCCCAAGGCGGGGAGTTACAAGTTCGTCGAGAACTGTGAATACCGTCTGTTCCAGCGTCCTGATGATGCGATCCACCGTGGATTGGATAAACAAACCGAACTGGATTTGTCCAAGCCGGGCAACTTCATCAGCAATTTTCAGCCGCTGCCCAGCGAAGTTACCCGAGAATTGGTCGAAGACGCGATCGAATTCGACAAGTTCACCGATCCGATGCAGGACCTGCTGCTGCGTGCGGCCGCGGTCGACGATGGGTTTGTGGTCAGCACCGCCCACCCACGCGTGATGGGCGACGGAACGCGTACGTCGAACCCGCGATACTTGCAAAACCGTCCTGACATGGTCAACGCTCGCGATACCTATGTCGCCATGCGAGGCATGCAACTGCATCGCCGATTGCCCGCGGACGCTCCGGTGCACACTCCGGTCGGATCGGTGCTCAGTGGACGGCGGAACAATCCGCCCGAAGCCGATAAAGGCATTCGATCGTTGGCGGTCTATTCGCCCCTGCACTACCAAGAACTGCCTGAACTGGTGATGGACTATGTCTGTTCGCTGACGGGTAAGAGTCCTAGCACCACCGGTGCGGGCAGCGAAGGCGCGCTGACCAAGGGACCGTTCAACGCGTTGATGCCTTCGATCGATTTGAATTCGATGGTGGTGTCGATGATCCTGACGGAATTGGCTGGGTTCAGCACGCCGGCCGGTCACATCGGACCCAAGTTCGCGATCGGACACGATATTTCGTTGCTGATCCCCGAAGTGTGGTGCCGGATGGGACCCGAGGAACGCGACCCACAGGCATTGATCGATGCGAAAATGCTAGAGAAGGTCGAAGACTTCGAAGCCGACGGAGTACTGATTCCCGCTAGCCGATTGGGATACCGGATCACTCGCAAGTTCGTGCGAACCTACCTGGGGCGGATCTTTGATAATCCGGCAAAGGTGTTCCCGGACGAACTGCTGAAACCCGAACTGCAAGACCCGGCCTCGTTCGCCGACGGCGTGCTGCACATTGCCGAAGCACAGAAACGGGTTGCCCTGCAGTACATGGCCGACGGTGGCTACGAACTGGCGTGCCCGCCGTTGCAGGCGGTGCTTAGCATCATGGCCTACGGCGAATACGAAGGGAAATCGATCAATGATCCCGAAGTACGTGAGTTGTTCAATCGCGATGCGTTGTTGGCCAGCGATTGGTATCAACGTCGCCTGGTGACCAAAAAGAACCGTGATCTGGACCTTTGGAAGTCGTTCGAAGATCGGCTGACAACGGTGATCAAGGAACTGACGGACGAAGAAATGTCGATGACCGACAAGGCCGAGGCAGCCGAACTGAATCAGCGGCTGCAGTTCGTTCGTCAACAGATCGACAATGTGTCGTCGCCTAACTACCAGCAATCGTTGATCGGAACCCTTGGTGCTGACCCGATGCAGCCATCGTTGACCGACAAGTCGATGCTGAACAAATTGGCGGGCGTGTAGTCGCTGGATTGACCCGATTACGATCTGCCGTGGTCCCCGCGGCAGATCGGTATCCCTACGCCGTGGACATCCGCGGCTAGATCCGCGGCGAGCCCCACTGGGCCGCGCGTCGAATCATCCCGGTCGTTCACCCGCTTGGCTGCGGGCGTCGATTTCGTTCAACACGGGCACCAGCAGCGCGACCGATTCGATCGTGTAGTGGGCGCCGGCGGTGGTCAACTGTTGGACCGCCGCGGCAAGCTTCGGTTGCTGTTGGTCCAGTGGCAGTTCGTCCCACTGTTGCTGACTTAGTCCGACACAATTGCCGCTGCGGGTAATCCCCACGGTCCAACATCCGGCGTTGCGTCCGGCTTCGATTCCGACTTGGGTGTCGTCGACTTTGACGATCCGATGCATCGGAAACACGTCCAAGCGTTTTGCCGCTTCGAACAGCAAGAACGGCGCGGGGCGGCCGCGAGGTGCATCGTCGGCGCACAGAATTACATCCGGGTCGTAGCCCTGTTGCCGAGCCGCCGGAGCAACGATCTGCATCAATTCCTGCGTGTAGCCGGTGCTGGATCCGATTTTCAGGCCACGGGATCTGCATTGGTCAATCGCATCAACGACCCCATCGATCATTTCGCAGTGGTCACCCAGGATCGACTTTTGGATCGGCAAAAATTCGTCATAGATCGCATCCACGTCGTCGTCGGATATCGGTCGACCATGTTCTGCTTGCCATGCCTGGGCGACTCGCGTCATCGTGGCAATCGCCAGGATGTGATCTCGTTTGGCCCTGCCCATCGGTTCTCGGGCTTCGACGATTGTGATGTCCACGCCCCGGCTAGCAAAGACCGATTGGAACACGGCGGCCGGGGCTCGGCTGCCGTGGTCGATCGTGGTACCGGCCCAATCGAGGACCAAGGCGCGAAGGTGTGTGAAGTTCTGGGTCATGAAGGGTCTCCTGCCCATTGTTGCCAAGTTTGTTCTGCCAAGCCGTGCGCCATCGTCATCCCGGCGCCGCCGGTGCCGACAAAGACATCAACGGCACCCGCGGGTGTGTCGTGATAGATCGGTAGCGAAGTGTGTTTTGCGTAGATCCCGTGCCACCGTTGTCGCACCGTCCAGTCATCCAGATGAATCAATTCTCGTAGTTCGCGGATGATCCGGTCGTCGATTTGTGGTTTATCGAACGGTGAAATGTCATCCCCGTATTCGTGCGAATCACCCAGGATCACGTCCCCGCTGGGGAACGTTGACGCCATCACATGGATGCCGTACTGGTCCAGTTCAGGGGATTGCTGGGCGATTCGTTGGCGCAGGCCGGCGAGTGATGGGCACGCATTGAATGATGTGTAGTGCCGCAGTGTTAGCCCGCTGGCGATATGGGGCGAAGGTTTTGTCGGTGGTCGCTGGGACGTTTTCAGCATCTGCAATTTGCAAAGCTTCAGGCCGGATTTCTGGAGCGATTCGGGGAACAGCGTTTCCAGGTCGCTGCCGCTGCAGACCAGAATTCGATCCGCCCGCCAACAACGCCCGTCGGATGCCTCGATCCGTCCATCGCTGACACCGCTGATCAGGGTTTCGAAGTGGCAATCCGCACGCCCTGTCTCCGTCAACCAAGCCGCGATGTTAGCGGACGCTGTTCGTGGGTCGACGCGGAGTTCGGTCGGGCTGTGCATTCCGCCCAACAATCCATCGGTCCGCACCAGCGGTGAAAGATCAGCGATTTGGTTTGGATTGACCATGCGGGCATCGTGGGACCCCAAGGCACAGAATTCTTCTAGGACCGCCAATTCGTCGGGCTGCCGGGCGACATGGATCGAGCCGCAGGTTTCGGCGCTGACGACGCCCTGACGATCGAGGTCCAGCCACCGCAGGCGTGATTGCAGGGCTAGTTCATAGAGCGGGCCGCCGGGTTGTCCGATCGGCCAGATCATGCCGAAGTTTCGAACCGAGGCACCCTGGGCGGCCGAGGATCGTTCGAACAATCCAACCGATAGGCCGCGGCGCGACGCAGCCAGAGCATGAGCTAAGCCGACAATGCCACCGCCGATCACGGCAACATCAAAATGAGAGTTCATCCGTTTTGATCCGCTTGAAGAGTCGCGATTGGATTGGGCGTATCGTTCATGGACGCAGGGTCAGGGATCACGGCGACGCGGACCGGACGCTGGTCGATCAAGCAAGTCAGGGCCGCGTCGATGTCTGCCAGCGAAAACGATTCTTCAATCAACGACGCGAATGGGTACGTGGCATGTTGGGATTCCAGGAACCGCACGGCGGCGACCAAGTCGTCTGGACGGTAGTTGTGGATTCCGTGCATGGAAAGACAGTTGCGAACCCACCGTTGGGGGTCCATTGCCACGGGATCGCTGGGCATGACGGTGCCGACCAGTACGATTCGGGCGCCGACATCGCCGACGCGGACTGCGGCAGCGACGGCGGTCGCCGAGCCCGAGAATTCTAGGATCACATCGAATCCTTCACTGCCGTCGGCGAGGGCAGGTGGCGTGACGCTGGATCCGACTTGGCAGGTATCGGTTGCCCCAAACCGTTTGGCGCGGGCCAAACGATCGGCCACGGGATCGACCACTGTGATGGATTTTGCCTGGGCGGCATGAGCCATCGCGGTCGCAGTCAGCCCAAGCATGCCGGCACCGAAGATCAACACGCGGTCTCCCCTGCCACACTTGGCCGTGCGCATCGCGGCGGCTACCGTGGCGGTTGCGCAATTGGCCGGACAGGCAACCTGCCAGGGAAGGTGGGGCGACAGCTGAACGATGCTAGATCCTTGTTTCAGTAAGATGAAATCCGCTAGCCCGCCGCTGAGGGTGTCACGTCCTTTTGCGACCGTGTGCCCATATTTCATCAGTGATCGGCATTTTTGTGGCAGACCATTGTGGCATCGGTCGCAGTCAAAGCACGATACCGCGCATGACCACGTGACACGGTCGCCGATAGACAGTGGGGTGCCTTGGACGTCGGTCGGTGGTTGGCTGCCTAGTTCGGTGACGACGCCGATCGCTTCGTGCCCCAACACCGTCGGCATGGGTTCGTTGCGATCGCCGGTGACGGTGTGTCGATCGCTGCCGCACAGAGTGCTGCATTCGATCCGGACCAATACTTCGCCGTCGCCTAGGGACGGTAGCGGCACAGTGCACAGATCCACTGGGTGACCGATTTTTCGAAGCACGGCAGCGCGGCCGCGGGCATCGATCGGGGCGGGCGTCATAGCGATGGCTCGGCAAGCGTGCGGCGGAAGTATCCATTGGCCATCGCCAGAGCTGCGATCGACACGACGGCGACCGTGATCAGCAGACTGCCAAAAAACGGCAGCGTTTCGTGCGGCTGGCCCGAAGATATCGGCAACAGCATGACGACTGCGTAGCCGAGGTAGCCTAGTGAATCGGCGATGTAGATCAAGAATCCCAAATTGCTAGGCACCTTGGATGCGGCGATCAATCGCTCGAACACGGTCGTGTGGAACAGCACGTACGGGACGTACAGTCCGACTCCGCAGGCAACCATGAACACGATCGGTGATAGCAGTCCATATCGAATTCCCATCGCCGACGCCGACACCACCACGAACGCGGTCATCATCGCCAACGTTGTGATCCGCATGGCCAGAATGTTGTCTCGAAAACAGGCAGCCATGCCACTGAGCGCTGTGATGATCACTGCGACGATCGTTTCCGACGTGGCGTGGATCGAAGGTTGTTGGTCGATCCCCAGGCCCTGCCAGATTTCAACCGCAAAGTCGTCTCGCACCGTTCTGGCGATCGTCAACGCGATGTAGACAAAGAACAACAGGCACAGTCCCGGCCAGTATCGAAGAAAGAAATCCTTTCGTTGTTGGCCCGTCATCACATTGCGTTCGCGGCGCAGTCGACGATCGTCTTGATCCGGTGGTGGCGTGCTTTGCAGAACGGCAAGGGCGACAAACAGTGGCGGCAAAAAGATCAGTCCAACCCACATCGGCATCTGAAATTCGCTGACGCCGACGTCAGCAATCAGCCAGCGGCCAACCGATTTCACAACGCCCGATGACACGATGAAACTGGCACACAGCGCGGCAGAGAGTGCTTCGGTTTGCTTGCGACCTTCTAAGAATCCCAGCACCAACCCAAAGATCATCCCCAGCGGTAGGCCGTTGAAAAACAACATCATCGGTTTGATGGGCATCGGTGCGTATGCAAATCCGACCAAGGCCAGTTCCGAAAAACCGATCAGGCCAGCGATCGTCACCACGCGGTAGCGACTGGGCATTTCCGAAATGATCTTCACGCCGATGAACTTGGATACGACATAGCCGAGCAGTTGCGCAACCACCAGCGCCGTCTTCAGACCAAACCCAAACAGTTCTTGGTCCGCAAAGGTGCCCGCAGTGAACGGTTTGCGAAATGCATACATGCAAAAGTAAACGCCGAACGCGGCCACAGCGGTGGCCAGTAATCGTGGCGCGGAATTCGCGTTGCCGTTCACGGTGGTTCGATCCCCCAGGCGGTGGTGGCCGAGACCGCCTGCCCGCGATTGTGATCGGTGGGCAGGATCGAAGTGCGTGATGCGTCGAAGCATCAACGCGGTGGCTCGACGAAGGCGGCGAACTTAGCAATTGTCCGTGTCGCGCAGGGGGGCAATCACCCAGTATTCATCCACCGTTCACACCGGCTTCATGAACCCGACTGGACCGGCGGGAACGCGCGTTCAAATCGCACGGTTGCACACCCCATCATCGATGGGCGGGCTTGGACCGTCGTCATCGCCAACGTGTATCGACTGCTTGGCTTGCCGGCGACCGTGATCTTCTGACGCTCGCTTTCGAAGTGAACGGCAAGCTGCGTTTAAAGTTGGGCAGCGGCCGCTTGGTCGATGACAAGCGTGACGTCGTCGTGCGATTGCAACAGCGATGCGGGGCAGTCGATCGTGCGTGGGCCACGGATCGCTGCCGCAACGGCTTCGGCCTTGGATGTTCCAGTTGCAATCAACACGATCCGGCGGGATTCCAAGATCGTACCGATGCCCATGGTGATGGCGGTTCGTGGCACGTCGTCGATTGAATCAAAGAAGCGTGAATTGGCGTCGATTGTTTCCTGCGTCAATGCAACCTTGCGAGTCCGGCTATCGGCTGGTGATCCAGGTTCGTTGAATGCGATGTGTCCGTTGGAACCGATTCCTAGAAGTTGCAATTCAATGCCGCCGGCACCGGTGATCGCGGCTTCGTACGCTGCGACATGGGCATCCAGATCGCGGCAGCAACCGTCGGGGACATGGGTTTTGGCCAGGTTCACATTGACGTGGTCAAAGAGTTGTTGCTGCATGAAGTGACGAAAGCTTTGAGGGTGGTCCGGACCCAAGCCGATGTATTCATCCAAGTTGAAGGTCGTCACGCGACTGAAATCCAGTCCCGCCGTTCGGTGTCGGTCGATCAATCGACCATACGTGGCAACTGGGCTGCCGCCGGTTGCCAAGCCTAAGACCACGCTCGGGTTCGCGACGACCGCGTCAGCGAAAATGCCGGCGACATGGTCCGCGACTTCGTCAGGCCCGTCCAATATGGTCAGTTTCGGATCCGAGGTCATATCAATTCCGATTCAAGGTTCTGGATCGTTTCCATCATCACGTAGGTCAGATCGCCAACGCTTAGTTTTTCGCAGGTGCGATCGCGTAGGTCGTTCCTAAGGAAGACACGAACGCGTTTGACGTGGTTGTCGAACTGTCGCTGGGCAAGCGCCGATGTAACGGGGGACACGTCGCCCAGGGTACGTACCACCGCGTCCCGTCCGACGACGTCGATGTTGATGTCGACTTCTAGCTTGGCGGGCGGTGCGTCGATCAATACATCGACCGGGTGAATGACCAGACCGGTGCGTCGCGATAGCTGTTCGGCTAGTCGTTCGGCCAACGCGACCAACCACCAGTAAGGTTTTCGGGCCAGCCGATCGTGCACTTGATCGCCATCGATGGCGTTGAATTCGGCGGCCCGTTTGTAAAGCAGTCGGCGCGGTCCGAACAACCCTTGGGCCAAGGGTTCCGCGACGCTTCCTTCGGCTGCTCGGCGTAGGTTGGCGATCCAGTCATCGTCGGTCATCCGCAAAGTAGATTCCAAATCCAGTCGGTGTTGCAGCAGGAACACGCATCGCTGCAGCATCGCCGTGGCGGCCCGGACACTGTGATGCCAATACACTTCGCTGAACATGATGTACCGCGAAAAGACCATCATTTCGGCTGCCGTGCGTCCCTTATCGCCGATCGCCAGCGAACCGGTTTCGGGATGGACGCAAAGCGACGAAATCAATCGTCCAGCGTCAAAATTGCGGCCGTAGGGGACACCCGCATGCAGACTATCCCGCTGCAGATAATCCAATTTGTCGACATCGATCGGTCCGCTTAAACAAGTGGCTAGAAAGTGTTGTCCGGCGGATGTCGCTTGGTCGCTTGATGGCTTCGGTGGGCATAGCAGGCCGATTAGATCATCGGTATCACAGGACCAATCCTGGTCGATGCATTCTGCCAATTCGGATTGACGAATCCAGTCGCCAATCCGCTGTTCGTGTTCAGCTAGGCCTTGGATCCGCATGTCTTCGATGGGGTGGCAAAAGGGCCAGTGGCCGACATCGTGCAGCAGTGCCGACAGCACAAACGCCTCGGCCATCTTCGGATCGACGATCGACGTGAACGCATCGTCGTGGGCGAATCGTCCCAGGACTCGGATCGCGTTGTCGTACACGCCTAAGGAATGTTCCAAGCGCGAATGGGTAGCGCCGGGGTACACCAGCGATACCATCCCCAGCTGGCTGATCGACGCCAACCGCCGCATCGGTGCGGTGTCAATCAGCCGGCGGATGCGGGGCGATATCGGCACATCTTGGGCGGGAGGAATTCGGATCAACGATCCGGTTTGGTACAACGAATTTAATTCTGGCAGCATGCTTTGCGTTCACCCTGAAACGGACGGTACGAGAACGTTACGTCGGTTAGGGAACCGGAGTTCCGGTGGCTAGCGTTGTACCGCTTAGCAGAGCTAACAAGAGGGTGGCGATCAGATACAGCCCGGCATGCGCCAGCCCGCTGGTGAATTCCAGCTCGAACGTGCCGACCGACACGAACGCGCCGACAACCAACATCACTGAAAAGATAATCCCGAACCACATGAACGACATTTCGGATGGCGATTCCAAGTCCAGCATGTAGGACGGCAAGAACGCATACAGCAGCCACATGGCCGCCAACAACACCGAACAAATCAAAACACGATTCCGCAGTTCGGATGCGACGTAGGGAGCCAGTTCCGAATCACGCACAAAGGTGTATCCGGCCCACACCAACGGTGGGGCGATCGCCAACGCGCCAATGATGTTCATCACCATGGGGACGCCGCCGGTGAAACGCAGCCCGATCGCCACACCGATCGCGGCCAGCACAGCGCCGCCGGTGATCAGCAATCCCTTTCGCGTCACGTCCGTCTCGGTCCGTTTCAGCGGCTTCAGAACGCTTTGCCCGGTGCGATCTTTCGGTGCCCCGTCGTCGGGGGCGTGAATGACGACTTCCTCGGATTCGTCCGGAACGCGAATCTGGTTCTTGCAGCTCGGGCAGGGGCCGGTTTTGCCAGCGAATTTCTCACTGACTTGAAACCGCTTCAAACACTTCGGGCAGGTGACTTGGATCGGCATGGAAGACGAGAAAAGCAGATTGTTGGGAAACAGGCTTTCGGCGACATGCGAAAGCGGGCCGAAGGTGATAATAACAGACATCGGATTTGCTATTGTAGGTGCGGTGCGGCGACCGCTGGGTTAACCCAAGCTTTTCGGCCGCCACCATCCCTTCGCACCGTGGCCTACGCCCAACCCGGTTTCTATGAATCCAACGGATACCCCCACTGCAATGTCGCCCACCGCGCACGTCGTTCTGTATCAGCCCGAAATTCCACAGAACACTGGAAACATTGGACGGACCTGCGTCGCCGTGGGGGCCAAATTGTGGATAGTTCGTCCAGCCGGGTTCCAAATCGATGACAAACGGCTGAAACGAGCCGGGCTAGACTATTGGCAGCATCTGGAACTGGGCGACGCGGACAACTGGGACGATCTGGTGCGACAGTTGGAACCACGGCGGTTCTTTTTTCTGTCGCGTTTCGCCACTCGCAACGTCTGGGACGTCGAACTGCGGCCTGATGACGTGTTCGTTTTCGGCCGAGAAACCTCGGGGCTGCCCGAATCGATTTTGGATCCCGCCGATCCGCGATCGCTGCGGCTGCCAACGTCCGGTCACGTCCGCAGTCTGAACCTGGCCACGACCGTGGGGGTCGTGATGTACGAACACCAGCGACAAGTTCGATCGCTAGACCAGTGATCGCGCCCCGTCGTCGGTCTGTTGATTTCGTCGAACTGGCAACGGGAATGGTAAGCCGCTGGCCGTGAGACCACGGGCCGTGAGACCGCTGGCCGTGAGACTACGGGCCGTGAGACTACGGGCCGTGAGACCACGGGCTTTGGGGGGAATTCCCGGCCGCTCACGCGTCGCGGCTCACTCAATCGGCAAACCGTCGTCGGGATCCGCTGCGGGACCTGATTGCCTGGGCCGACGCCTTGGGGGGGCCTCGGATCCCGATGGATCGACTTGGGCCGCCCGGACACTACAATCGTGTCATACGAATCACCCTGATGAACCCCGAACGCTGATCAACCATCCCTTTGGTGAATGAACAACGCTGCACCCCCGAAACGCCGGCCGCCACAGATCAGCATCGGATTCATGCTGTTGATGACGATCGTATTCGCCGTGATGGCGGCAGGGTTGCTGTACGCTGCCCGCGTGCCAGCGATCCAGAACGAATTTACTCGTCGTTCAGGCGGTGACGTGGGGCGATTGCCCCACATCATCTTCGTCATGTTTACGTTCACGTCACCACTGCTGCTAGCCGGCACGTTGTCCACCTGCATGGCGGTCAAGCGTTGGTGGACGAATCGGTGATCGATCAGGCGGCCGCAGATTCGGATGATGGTCGGAACCCGACCACCGTCACGGGTGTGCTGTGGAATCGGCGGCGACCGGCAAACTGGCTTTCGGATGGACTGGCTTTGCGGCTGCCCTTCTTCTATGGGTACGTGATGATCCCCGTCGCCATGCTGTTGTTGATCGCAACCAGCCCTGGCCAGACGTTTGCGTTCAGTGCGTTTTTGCCCGCAATCCGCCAATCGCTTGTGTTGTCTGAAAGCGAGTTGTCGTTTGCGTACATGTTGGGAACTCTTTTAGCAGCCATCCCGCTGTTGTTGGTAGGACCACTGGCGGATCGATTTGGGTTGCGTTCGACCTCGTTCGTTGCCGCATTAGCTCTCGGGTGCACCTGTTGGTTCGCATCGACGATTAGCGGTTGGTATGGTCTGTTGGCTGCGTTTTTTCTGTTGCGGTTTCTGGGCCAAGGAACGCTGTCGCTGTTGGGGAACAACACGACCGCGATGTGGTTTCGAAGCCGCATCGGGCGAGTTTCAGCGGTGATCAGCATTGGCACTTCGGTCGCCTTCGCGTGGGTGCCAGAGATGGTCAACGATTCGATCGCAGAGATCGGTTGGCAGGCGACTTATCGATGGATTGCGATCGCAGTGACTGTCGTCATCGTGCCGATGGTGGTGTTGCTGTTCCGCGAGCGGCCGGAAGATCTTGGTCAACGCGTCGATGGGGCTTCGCCTGATTCGGACGTGGTAGCGAAAGATATTGCCAAGACGGGCAATCATTCGGTGGTGGCAACCACGACCGTCGATGAACCGTCGTGGACGATGGCCGAGGCGCTGCGGACGCGATCGTATTTCATCTTGGCGGTGACGAATGTTTCCTGGGCGATGATCGGTACCGGGGTGGTGTTCTACCTGTACACGATTTGTCAGCAGCGCGGACTGGGCAGCAATGTTGCCAGCGACATGTTCAAGACGCTGGGACTAGCGATGTTGGTGGGGCAATTGGTCGGCGGGGTGTTGGCGGATTTTGTGGCGCTGAACCGCTTGCTGGGGATCGGTGTGACGCTATTGCTGGCGGGGATCGTGATGTTGGTCGGTGGAGAAACCGAATGGCTGTCCCATGGGTTTGCATTTCTGTTTGGTGGTGGCCAGGGGATGCTGTTGGCGGTCGGTTCCGCGGTTTGGGTGCGTTACTTTGGCCGCGAACACCTGGGCACGATCCGGGGCTCGGTTTGGTGCATGACCGTGGCCGGCAGCGGATGCGGCCCGCTGCTGATGGGGCTGTCGCATGACCGCTTGGGCAGCTTTCAGCCCGCGCTGTTGGCCTTTGGCGGGACCCTTTTCGTGGCATCCGCGTGTGCATGGTTCGCGACCCCACCGGAACGAAAACAGCATGTCAAAGCAGGTGGATCAGCCGTTTAGGGCCGTTTTTCGTAGCGGAACTCGCCAAGAGTTTCGGCTTAGGACGTGGGGTTACCGAAAGTCTTGACGACTTCCGCAACGCAATGCTTCGACGCTTTTCTTCCCAATCAATCCTGTCTACCTGTTTGGTGCGTGACTTTGGTTTGATCGTTGGGTCCGCGAGGCTGGCTTTCACTAACAGGCAGTACTGCGAACGAAGCGACTGAGTGCTTGCCACGTGTTTTACCGTTTTTCGTAGCGGAACTCGCCAAGAGTTTCGGCTTAGGACGTGGGGCCACCGAAAGTCTTGACGACTTCCGCTACGGAATGCTTCGACGCGTTTCTTTCCAATCGATCCTGTCTAGTGGCTTGGTGCGTGACTTTGGTTTGATCGTTGGGTCCGCGAGGCTGGCATCCGCCAACAGGCGGTACTGCGAACGAAGCGACTGAGTGCTTGCCACGTGTTTTACCGTTTTTCGTAGCGGAACTCGCCAAGAGTTTCGGCTTAGGACGTCGGATCACCGAAAGTCTTGACGACTTCCGCTACGAAATGCTTCGACGCGTTTCTTTCCAATCGATCCTGTCTAGTGGCTTGGTGCGTGACTTTGGTTTGATCGTTGGCTCCGCGAGGCTGGCTTTCACTAACAGGCGGTGCTGCGAACGAAGCGACTGAGTGCTTGCCGCGTGTTTTACCGTTTTTCGTAGCGCAACTCGCCAAGAGTTTCGGCTTAGGACGTGGGGCCACCGAAAGTCTTGACGACTTCCGCTACGGAATGCTTCGACGCTTTTCTTCCCAATCAATCCTGTCTAGTTGCTTGGTGCGTGACTTTGGTTTGATCGTTGGGTCCGCGAGGCTGGCATCCGCCAACAGGCGGTACTGCGAACGAAGCGGCTGAGTGCTTGCCACGTGTTTTACCATTTTTCGTAGCGGAACTCGTCAAGAGTTTCGGCCTAGGACGTGGGATTACCGAAAGTCTTGACGACTTCCGCTACGCAATGCTTCGACGCGTTTCTTTCCAATCGATCCTGTCTAGTGGCTTGGTGCGTGACTTTGGTTTGATCGTTGGGTCCGCGAGGCTGGCTTTCGCTAACCGGCGGTGCTGCGAACGAAGCGACTGAGTGCTTGCCGCGTGTTTTACCGTTCTTCGTAGCGCAACTCGCCAAGAGTTTCGGCTTAGGACGTGGGGCCACCGAAAGTCTTGACGACTTCCGCTACGGAATGCTTCGACGCGTTTCTTCCCAATCAATCCTGTCTACCTGTTTGGTGCGAGACTTTGGTTTGATCGTTGGGTCCGCGAGGCTGGCATCCGCCAACAGGCGGTACTGCGAACGAAGCGACTGAGTGCTTGCCACGTGTTTTACCGTTTTTCGTAGCGGAACTCGCCAAGAGTTTCGGCTTAGGACGTGGGGCCACCGAAAGTCTTGACGACTTCCGCTACGCAATGCTTCGACGCGTTTCTTTCCAATCGATCCTGTCTAGTTGCTTGGTGCGTGACTTTGGTTTGATCGTTGGGTCCGCGAGGCTGGCTTTCGCTAACCGGCGGTGCTGCGAACGAAGCGGCTGAGTGCTTGCCGCGTGTTTTACCGTTTTTCGTAGCGGAACTCGCCAAGAGTTTCGGCTTAGGACGTGGGGCCACCGAAAGTCTTGACGACTTCCGCTACGGAATGCTTCGACGCGTTTCTTTCCAATCGATCCTGTCTAGTGGCTTGGTGCGTGACTTTGGTTTGATCGTTGGGTCCGCGAGGCTGGCTTTCGCTAACCGGCGGTGCTGCGAACGAAGCGGCTGAGTGCTTGCCGCGTGCTTTACCGTTTTTCGTAGCGCAACTCGCCAAGAGTTTCGGCTTAGGACGTGGGGCCACCGAAAGTCTTGACGACTTCCGCTACGCAATGCTTCGACGCGTTTCTTTCCAATCGATCCTGTCTAGTGGCTTGGTGCGTGACTTTGGTTTGATCGTTGGGTCCGCGAGGCTGGCTTTCGCTAACCGGCGGTGCTGCGAACGAAGCGGCTGAGTGCTTGCCGCGTGCTTTACCAGGGCGATCGCCGGTTGCTGCTGCCCCATGAACTGTCCCACGAACTGCTCCATTGGCGATTTTTTCGGCCACGTCGTTGGCCTGCCCGCCGGGCGTGTTCTTGCAGTGCACCGCCGGCCGCGTGAGCCATCGCGTTGATCAGGACTTGTGTCATCGGGTGCGCCGCGACGGCAGTGACCTGTTCCATGACGGTCGGTCCCCATCGTTGAGCCGAACGGATGGCGTTCCATAACATTTCAGCGTCCCCCGCATCGATCGCCCGGTTCAGTTCGGATGAAATGTCCAGTGTGCCGACGAACTGGGAACGTGACGAATCGAAGCCCGCCGATCGGAACTGTTGGATCAGCCGACCCATGTCTTCCAGGAACGATTGCATTTGGTTGGTCTGCGTATGATGCCGCTGAGTCGCTTCGGACAGTGAACCAATTTTGGCTTCGACGTCCATCAGTTGGGCAACAATTTGATCGTCGCTAAGATCGATCGTGTCTTGGGCGCGGCGTCGCAGGTCGCCCGAATCGATGTGTTTCAGCATGTCGCGGAACAACCCGATGGCTTCGTGGTAAAACGGGCCCTGGCTGTCCGCGGCGGTGGTCAATTCGCGTTCGGCCTGATTCGTGTCGGCCATCAATTCGTTGAATC
Organism: Rubripirellula lacrimiformis; assembly: GCF_007741535.1. Classification (NCBI taxonomy): domain Bacteria; kingdom Pseudomonadati; phylum Planctomycetota; class Planctomycetia; order Pirellulales; family Pirellulaceae; genus Rubripirellula; species Rubripirellula lacrimiformis. Next base: position 8,282,475 of record NZ_CP036525.1, on the reverse strand, counting down.
GGTTCAGATGCTGGTCACGGGTCAGCGCGATCGATTGGGAACGTTCGATGCTAGCCGGCAGCCCAAGATTGGTGGCAACTTGGTCGCGATGTCGTTCCAGTTCGCCCATCACGGTATCCAGCGCATTTCGGTCATCGGCGATGATCCGACGCATCTGTTCGGGCGTCTTCCGCAGGAAATCGTATCCCTGTTTTGCGGTTTGGAAGTCGATCATCTTGGCGACCCAGCGATCCATTCGCCGGGTGAACCCGCGCGAGGCATACTGGGGTGTGCCGAATTGGCGATCACGCAGATAGGTGAATAGCGAACTGTTTTCGTAGGCAGGAAGTTTCTTGGCGGCGTCCTGTTCGATCTCGTTCAGGTTGGCTTCCGCACGCTCTAACGCCGCTTCGGCTGCCCCGGCGCGTTCTGAAAGTCTGACAAAGGTTTCGTCACGGCGCAGTTGTTCTTCGACCTGTTTGGAAAGCTGTTCGTGAGAATCGATCGATGCGTCCAGTTCTTGATTGATCTTGATCAGTTCGGCATCCGCCAACTGTCGTTGACCGGCAAGACGGGTGATCTGGTCATTGAGCTGCTGGCACTTGTTTTCCTGACGGCGAAACACCTGCGCGATCGACGGGCGAACTTCGGCCCAAGTTTCTCGAATCGCATCGGGAGTCAGTTCCGGCAGGTAATATTCCGCCAACTTCACCAAGGCGTCGCTGCGTTGGTCGTCCAGTTGTTCACGATGTTGGTCAACCTTCCCGACTTGGTTGCGCATCGATTCCAGACGTGACTGGGTCTGGGTGTAGGCATCCATCAATTGTTGGTGGACGACGGGACCGGAGATCGGCATCGGACGTTTTTGCCTGGACGAGGGGATGGAGAAGCGGTGTGACGGGTTCAGCAGGTCGAAGCGTGTGACGCGTGACGCTTGGGCATGGACGCGTGGATCGGGGCGCGATGTTGCTCGGTTACCCCCACAGGAACCAGAAGGTGCCCGCCACGCCGGCCGCCACCGCGGCGCCCGCCATGATACGGTGACGCCATATCCAACAATGGGCCATGAATTTGCTCATCCCGGGCGCGGGATCCTGGAAGGTGTGCAGCGTATCCATGTACTGACCGATGGCGGCGTCGATTTCGGCTTCGGTGACACTGTCGCCGGACAGGCGAGCGGTGCGGATCAGTTTTTCTCGCAAATTGGCACGCAGGTCATCACGTCGAAACATCTCTTCGGCTGTTTCCCGCCGATCACGCATTTCGCGAGCCACGTCCATCACGCGCAAGGTTTCCTGCAGCGTTAAGTTCTCTAGCGGACCGGGCAGATTCGATGAATCGGTGGTCTGCCGGGCGGATGCTTGTGCCGAAGGCATGGATAAGATTCTCTGGAAAAGGAATCGGTCGGACACACCGCAGGCGGTGGCTACGTGTCTAGCGTATCAATTCTATTGAATCATCTTGATCTCGGCAGGGTATGATTGCAGGTCGTCTCTCGAAGCGCTAATCTAAAGCGTGAACGGTTGGCAATCAGTGACCGCGCGGCGCCGTGTTCGAGTGACCTTTCGCGCGATCAATCCCCGGAGACTTCATCGGCATGTCAGATCAAGCCCAAGCAAACGCCCCGAATCCTTCGGCACCGCAGTCCCAGACGACGTCTCGGGATATGCGATCGATGAAGGAATACCTCGATCGTGCCGTCGGCGTGCTCAAGAAATTCGGTGTCGACAACAAAAACACCGCTCCGCAGGAATTGATCGGGTTGTTGGAAGAAGTCAAACACCTGGATGAACAAAAGGTGCTTGCGATCGCGGAAGTGATCCAACACATGAGTTCGTTCAACCAGTTGGTGCGAGAGAACGTCGAAAGCATCAAAATCGGGAACCGATACATGGACATCACTCAGATGTTCGATTCGGTCCGCGAAGATAGCAAACGATTGATCATGCAGTTGGATGACGGCAAGATCAGCGGCACCGAAAAGGTGTCCAATTGGTGGATGAAGATGCGTCGCGGAACGCCAAACGATCGATTCGAACAGATCGTCGAAACCTACAGCGAGGTGGCTAAGGACACCAAGCAGGCGCTCAAGAGCGAAGAAGCGATCATGGAAGGCTACATTGACTTCCGCTTCGCATTGAAGGAAGCCGAAGTCTTGGCTCGCGAAATTCTGGACACCCATGGGCCGATTCTAGAAGCCGCCAAAGCGGGCTTGGCCGACAGCCAGAAAGCGTTGGACGAATACGCCGGCGACGACCAAGGTGGCAAGAGCCAAGCCGAATTGCGACGCGACGAAGCGCGATTCAAGTACGAGAAAGAAGACGAGACCTATCAGTTGTTGAAAGACATCGCCGAAAACCTTGAAATCGGTTACGACGTCGGCGAAACGTTGATCACCAAGCTGAAACAGACTCACGATGTGAAGGAACGAGTCTATCGTCGGGCCGTGACATTCTTCACGACCAACGAACACGTCTTCACCATCTTGGGAACGGTCTACACCAGCCAGCATGGGCTGCACGAAGTCACCCAGGCCACCGAAGCGATGAAGGAAGGCGTCAACAAGGGATTGGAAGATGTCGCGACGCTGGGGCGTGAACTGGAACGGGCCGCTTTGCGGGCCGGATACGGCAGCACGATCAATCCCGAATCGGTCCAGAAATTGGTGGAAGCGATCAGCGGGTTCCAGATCGAATCGCTGGAAATGATCGCCGAACTTCGCAAAGAGTCCGAGGAAAGCACCAAGGCGATCCGCAAATCGGTCGAAGAAGGCAAAAAGCGATACCAGGAAACGCTGGCCAAGCACGCCCGGGGCGACAAGCTGAGCTAGTTTCGGCACGGCCGATCCAGGTGGAATACATTAACGGTGCTTTCGATTTCGATCGGAAGTGCCGTTTTTTTATGCCCGCATCGCGTTCCCGCCTCGCCCTGCCGCCCCTCCTTTCCATGTTTCGAAAGTCGCCTGTGATGATCTCGCCGAGTGCCCGTTCAAGGTCTAAACGGAAATCAAGCGTCCGACCCCTTTTGTGCAAAGCACCCGTAGGGCCGGTTTCCGGCGAAAGGAGGCGGACATTTTTTTCTCGCACGATCCTCCGTTTCCCTTGGCTGTGGATTGGCTTTGTTCTTGGTGGCCTGGGGATGGCGGAATTGGCGGTCGCCGCCCAGCCAACCAACGTGCTGTTCCTGATCTGCGATGACCTGAACTGTGATATCGGTTCCTATGGGCATCCCCAGGTCAAAACGCCCAACATGGATCGGTTGGCCCAGCGCGGTGTTCGGTTTGAAAACGCCTATTGCCAGTATCCGCTGTGCGGTCCCAGTCGGGCATCCTTCATGACGGGAATGTATCCCGATCAAACCTTGGTGACCCGAAACGCGATCTACATTCGCGAACATGTGCCGAACGTGAAAACGATCGCGCAGATGTTTCGGGATGCAAACTACACCGCGACCCGCGTTGGCAAGATCTTTCATTACAACGTGCCGCTGCATATCGGGACCTCGGGACATGATGATCCGTATTCGTGGGACTATACGGTCAACCCGCGCGGTCGCGATCGCAACGAACACGACAAGATCACATCGTTGGTCCCGGGCAGTTTTGGTGGCACACTTAGCTGGTTGGCCGCCGATGGTGACGACAGCGAGCAAACCGATGGCATCGCCGCCGCCGAAGCACAGCGGGTGTTGAAACAGCATGCCGCCGACCAAACGCCGTTCTTCTTGGCGGTGGGTTTGTTTCGGCCACACACGCCCTACGTGGCGCCTAAACGGTATTTCGAGATGTACCCGATCGACGAGATCCAGATTCCCAAGGTCCCCGACGATTATCTCGAAACGATCCCGCCGGCCGCTGGTAAGACCGTTGCCGGCCGAAAGAACCAATGGAACTTGGATCCAAACTTGGCTCGGCAGGCGATCCAGGCCTACTATGCATCGATCACGTTTGCCGACGCCCAGTTGGGGCATGTCTTGGAAACGTTAGAACAAACCGGATTGGATCAGAACACCGTCGTCGTCTTCACGTCGGACCATGGGTATCACATGGGCGAACACGGTCACTACCAGAAGCTGACCCTGTTCGAAAATGCGACACGCGTGCCGTTGATCTTTGCCGGTCCCGGAATCGCGAAAGGCGAAACGTCGGCGTCGATGGCCGAGATGGTCGACTTCTATCCCACGTTGGCTGAACTGACGTCGTTGCAGGCGCCTGCGTCGGTGTCGGGAATCAGCTTGGCGGCGACCTTGGCAGACCCCAGCAAGGCAACGCGAACATCGGCGCTGTCGCAATTGAACGATGGTTTTTCGCTGCGTGTTGCGGACTATCGCTATACCGAATGGGGCGACGAAGCGAAGGGTGGACGCGAGCTGTACGATGTTCGTAGCGATCCCGCGGAAATGCATAACTTGGCCAACGACGCCCAGCATGCCGACGTCGTGAATCGATTGTCCAAGCAACTGCGAGATCGAATGCAGTCATCGCAAACACCGCCCAAGGGGCTGAAGCAGATTCGATTCGAAAACGTTCGCCGAGAGAAGAAATGACGACGCTGCGGTAGGTCGCCGATCGGGTCTCTGTGGCCCGCCCGGCTGCCGCAAGGACTCGGCGGGCTCCTTTTTCTCCCATGATCCCAACGATGATTCGGTTCGGCCAATCGTGGCGCAACATCAACGCAGACGCCGCGTGGTCGCGCTAGTCATCGCTGGCAAGGCTTTCGCGGCCCAGCCACTGGGACACTTCCTTGGGGTCGGGCAGCGAGCATTGTCGGAATTTGCTGATCCGTCCGTCTGCGTCGTCGTACATCAGCATGGTGGCGGCTGATAGTTCGGACGCGATTGGCGAATCGATCAGCAGTGACGAATCGGACTGGTTCATTTGGCCGACGACACGAAGTTCTAGGTCGTGTTGGCTGCCGCGTGGTAGCCATCGCGACAGCGTTTCTGCGGACCCGCAAACCAGCATGACGAACACGCCGGATGGTGGTCCATCGCGAAGCAGACTTTGGAAAGCGGCCGGCCCGCCACCGCCACCTGGGGCGGCGTCTAACGAGAAGCTGAACGATTCATCTTGGCGGAGATCGCGGAACCGTTCCAGGGGATCGATCACGACCACGATCGGTGGTTGATCGGATTCATCGCCGCGTTGCTGGACTTCTTCGCTTAGCCGTACCATTTCAGCGTCGCTATCACGGGGGCGCACCCGTTTGGCTTCGATGCCGGATGCTGCCAGCCAGGGTGCCAACGATTCGCCTTCGTCTGCGCGAGTTCCGTCCAGGTAAACCAGTTCCAGGTCGGGATGTTGCTTGGCGAATCCCGATAGGGACGACGCCAAGACGGCGATCCGCGAACTGGCCGGCGCGATCAACAGCAGATTTCGCCCCGTGTTGCGGGTCAGTCCTAGTGATACCGGTGGCCCGATTTCGACGGATTCCCCCAGCAGTCCGCCCACGGTGGTGGCCGGCTGACTTGTCAGGGCTGCGTCTGCCAAGGCGGGTTTCCAATGACAGGGGCGATTGCCTTCGAAGATCACCGGCGGCAACATGGCTTGCGCATAGCTTTGATCGCGTGCGGTGATCGCGGATAGCATTTCGCGGTGGCGTGTCGCCGGCAGCCAAGCGACTTGGAACGGTTGATTGCCTTCGGCCAGACCGCCCGCATCGTTGTAGATCGCTTCCCCCGGTCGACTGATCAATCGAGCGGCGGTGTTGTCATCGGACAAAATCAATGCGGCGTCCGACTCGCTGCACTGCATGGCGATCCGAACCGCCATTTGTCCTAGTGTTGCACGCGGCAGCGAATAGGCGCCGGCCAACGATTGGCTGCTTAGCACAACATGCATCCCGAATGAACGTCCCTGGCGGACCAATCGGTCTAGCAGCATCGCACAGTCGCCTGCGATGCGGTCGTCACGAACAAACAGTTCCTGGAACTCGTCGATGACCAGCATGATTCGCGGCATCGGTTCCGATGACGCTTCACGATAGTGGGCCAATTCCTGGACCCCCGCGGCACGAAACTTCTCGCCCCGTTGTTGCAGTTCGGCATCCAGACGCTGCAGCACGCTGCGCCCAAATTCTCGTTCGCTTTCGATCCCGATGACGCGCGCGTGTGGCAGCCCGATATCGGCATAGGGTTTGAACTCTACACCTTTCTTGAAGTCCAGCAGGTAATACTGAAGTTGATCGGGGCGATAGCGGTAGGCACCCGAAGTGATGATCGAATGCAGCAGTGTGCTTTTCCCCGATCCGGTTTTGCCAGCGATCAGGACATGTTGGCGAACGCCTTCCCCCAGTTCGACGCTGAGCGATCGATTGGCACCTTGCGATCCCACGGCGATGGCAATTTCGTCGGCAGTCGAACCGGTGCCTTCGACGATTCCCGCCAACACGCTTTCCAGCGGAATTTCGACTCGCGATGCAGCCACCGCAGCGGTGCCGATCGATTCCACCAACGCCGGTCGCAGCGATGATGGGGGCGTCGGCAACGGATGGAAAGGCAGGTCGTCCAATCCTTCTTGTGGGATGGTCCAGCGTCCGGCACCATCGACTCGCAATGTCAGCACTTTGTCGCCGCTGGGGATCGGGATGTCCGACGGCCAAGGGTTGGATTCGTCACAGACCAGCACGGTAAAGATTCCGCAGCGGAGCCCGCTTTCGATCAACGCACGCAGATGTCCGTGGGCTTCCCTGGACAATCCGTTTGGGAATCCTACCGCTGCGATTGCGCGATAGGGTTCGGCCATGGACCCGGCCAATTCGTTGTAGTCTTCGATCCGTTCGAATCGGTCGCGCAGACTGGACTGCAATACGTCTTCGACATGGTGAGCCAATTCGGCCAATCTGGCTTCGATCTTTTGGTCGGTGGTCCAAACGCGGTGGCCGACGATCGCCGGATCGTGATCCGCCAACGCCATGAAACTGGTGAAGTGTTGGCCTCGCCCCAGCGGGTCAATCAACGTCAATTTTGCACGTGACGGTGGGGCGCTGCAGAGCAATCGCCATAGGAATTGATGCGCGACGGCGACCGCCGCATCCATCGATGCCGGGTCCGATCGAATCAACAAGCAGCTTTGGATTCGGCGGTGCAGCACAACGGGCAAACCCGTTGGGATCTCGGCATTGGCCAGCATCTGCGGGGTCGATTCGCCGGATGCCACGGGGGCATCACTGGACCCTTTCTGGGCCAGCAACTGCTGGATGCGTGTATCGACTTGCAAGGAACCGATCGGAACATAGTCGATGACGGGATCATGATTGGCCGCCGGATCCTGGACAACCTTTAGCCATTCGGGAAAGGCTTCGGCGACTTGGTGATCGGTGGAAACCATTCGCTGAAGTCCTCGCCCCACGCCTGCTTTGAGTCGAGTTGCCACGCGCTGCATGTCGGCTACCCGCCCGGCGGCATTGGTTTCACGTTTCTGTTGCAGCGAATGGTCGGTCGATGTCAGGTGGTCGGTGATGTTCTTCGCAACGGCTTCGGCTTTGGACCGCATCGCCGTTCCAACGGCCGAAAATTCGTCAGTGTAGTGGCGGTCCGATTCGACGATCGTCTGCGACAATTGCTGGCGAAGCACGGCCTGCTCGCTGGCCAATCGTGTCTCCAGTGCAGTCAGTTGTTCTTCGCTCCAACGGGCTGCTGATTGCAGGTGCGCGTCCCGTCGGCGAATCAAATCGGCGGATGCTTCGTTGGCCGTTTGGGTCGCGATGTTTCGTCCGCTAGTGGCGCACTCTTCGGCTGCGCGGTGGATCCGTTCGACCACGGGATAAAGACGCCGCGTCATGCGTTTCAGCGGCCACAGCAGGATCAAATAGGTCGTGAATCCCAACAACCCGGCGGGGATGATGCCTGCGGCCATCCACAGGTAGGGTGGCGAAGGAGCGATGAAATAGGCCGCGATTGCCCACAGGACAACGAAGGCAGCGACGCCAGCGGGCAAATAGAAACGGTCCACGATCTGCGATGCGGCGCCGGTTTGCATCTCGCTGATCACGTCGGTGGAACGTCGGGTCAACCGGCTGATCGCATCGATCGTGTCCGCAACCGATTGGGGCGCCGGGACTCGCATGTCGTCTTCCGGATCCGTCGCCGGTGGCACGTCGGGCAGTCGGTCCAAGCGGCGGATGGTCAGGGCGCGAGCCCATTCCAGATTGCTTTGCAGCGTCGTCAACGCATCATCAATGTGTTTGATTTCTTTGCGTTTGATTTGCCCAGGTTGGTTTTTGCGGTTTTCGTACTGTTGCAGTACCGCTTGTCGCCGCGAATCGACTTTCCGTGTGATGACCTTGGTTTCGTCAGCCTGTTTGCGACGGAAGATGACCCCCAACCGATTCAATTCCATCCGGTGGGTCAGTGCCTTCGATTCGTACTGGTACGTCAGCTGTTCTTCGGCTTGGTCCCACTGCGATAGCATCTGGTGTCGCGTTTCGCGGCAATGGGCCAGCGCTTCGGATCGGACCCGTTCCAGTTCGCTCTCTTCCTGTTGACGCTGCTGGGCATGGTACGCCGTCATCCGATCGCGTTGCTGGATCGAGGTCGAGATGCGCTGAGCCAATCCGTCCAGCAGTCGGCGCTGCCTGCGAACGTCAAACAGGCCAGCGGGGCTGACCGACGAATCTTTCATGATCTTCCACCAAGACGAGTGTGTAACGACCGATGGCATGTGGGTCGTCGACGGGCGGAGACGACAGGGGAATCCCGCCGGCGTATCTGTATTCTAGTCGTTCAGCGATTGTGAATCTTCCTGGAGCGCACGATCGGCTTTGCGGACGGTGTCCGAAAAGTCTCGCAGCGCCGCAGCGAATCGGTTCAGGCTGGGACCCAACGTCGTCAGGTGATCTTTTTCGAACTGCACGCGTCGTTGGTCCTGCCAATGTTCACGAACATCGGCCCATTGCCGTGCAAACTCAACAAAGTCTCGTTGCAATCGGCTTTCGCAGTCCGTGACGCGGCCAAGATTGAATGCCATCGGTCGGGCTCGCGGTTGGAAAAGGACGAAAGTGCCAAGGAAACGCAGCAGATTCTTTCTAGTCTAGCACCTGACCCGGGCGGGGCAGGATGCCAGTCAATGATTCCGCTGGCCAATCGCTTGGACGAATCCACGAGCGATCCACCGGCAGGGGTCTAGGGATTGAACGTTCGCAGCATCTTTCGGCCCTTGTACAGGTGGAACAGGTCCGCCGGGGTGATCGGGCGGATGCGACCACCGGTGGGATGGTCGATGGTTTCCAAGCCATCGGTGACGACGACGCAGGGTTTGCTTTCACGCGTCGCCGTAAAGATCCCCGCCTTTTCATCCAAGAACAGTCCTAGCAAGGACGGGCTGATGGATTCATAGCCCAGGTGTTCGAGGTGTTTCTGCAGCGCGTTCATCACGCGGATTTGGCCGTCGTTAAGATGTTCGGCGGCGACGGCGAATATGTCGTCGTGTTCCGCGTGCCACCCAGCGTAGATCGCATAGATGTCGGCCATCGAAAAGTCGGCCACGTCGGTCGACATGGTGAATGTGACTGGTCCGGTGACGCCGACGTTGCTGTAAATGCGTTCGCCAAAGTTGTATTCGAAACGCACCAGAAAAACGTCAACGGGGTCGTTGAAACTGGGCCACAGCATCCGCTTGGAATCGACCACTTCCACCGATGTCGGTGGGACGCCCATTTGGGTTGGCTGACTAAGGTACAGCGCGATCTCGGCTTCGGCTTTGGCTTCGTCGCTGCGATAGCGTTCTTCGATTTCGTCGCCGATGCCCAGTTCATCGCAGTAATGGATCGCCCGCAGCCGAGCCGATGGTTCGCCGGCCAGTTCGATCAAACGCTTTTGACCGGCTTCGTCGCCCAGCCGGGCCAAGGCTCCTGCGGCCTCGCATTGCACGCGTCGGTGTTTCAGTTCAACCGTTTGGTTCAGCTTTCCGATCGATGTTTCGTCGCCCAGCATGCCGACGGTGTCGCACAACGATACCGCTAGCGCGACCGCTTCGCCAAGTTTGGCTTGGACCGTGTCGACATCGTCGCCGAAGCTGCGTGGGTTTTCTTCGAACTGTGCCAATCGTCCGCTGATTTCCCCCAGCAACACGTTCAGGGTTGCCAATCGGTCGGCGGCCGGGTGCACCGGTGACCGGCCATTGCGATAGAGGTAGTTGGCTAGGTCCAATAGGGGCGATGCCAGCGATGGATGTTGCAGCGCGTCCAGGATGGCGGGATAGACCGCTTCGACGGGCCAATCGTCGTGTTGCATCAGTGGGCTGAGGACCTGGGCCGCCTCGATCCACTTCTCCGGTGGCGCCACCTGCAGGATCGAAACCAAACGGTCCAACGCTTGTGGGCTGCGGATCATCGCCAATAGATGCAGCAGCAGGTAGCGATTGGGGGTGCCGGCGGGCAGCGACGTTTCCAGTTTCTGGATCGTGTCGATGTCCAGTTTGGCGACTTCTTCGGCGCCAGCCTGCAAAATCGTCGTGTGGACCACTCGCAGTAAACCACCAGCGATCGCAGCGTCGGATGTCCCCAAATCAGCGGTCCGCTGAACCAATTCCTGGATCAACGCGGGGGCGTGCCCGTTGGCGGCTTCGGCAAGTTCACGCAGTCGCCAACCGGCGGCGACCGGATCGGCTTGGTCGCCTAGGAGTTGATCAAGAGAGTCTTCAAACACGTCAATACAGCCATCGCGGGGGACAAAAGTGAAGTCGATGGCATTGTTATCCCATGATTTGTGCTCGCGCCCAAGTCGCGGGGCAATTCGGTTCCGGCTGTGGCGTCGTGGACCTCGCTAGAAGCCCCCCCCGGCTCCAGCACGGAGGGCCGCCGAATCCGCCAATCCCTGCCCCGTAGCGTAAGTCACCAAGGCGTTCAGCGAATCGGCCGAGTCCCTGACCCGTAGCGCAAGTCGCCAAGACTTTCGGCGTCGTTGCGTGGGCCGAAAGTCCTGGCAATTCGCTGGCAAGTTGGCCTAATTTGGGCCGTTTATTCTTCCGCCCCCCCCGGAACCGTTTGAACCATGATGCAGAACCGTTCGAACCATGATGCGGAAACGTGCGTACAGGTGGGGAGCAAAATCTGCGAAAATTGTCTAGTCGAATTTGCTGACTTTCGGTACTGTCCGGGTTGGAAAGTCACTTTTTCGACACGATCCGTCCCCGCTTGATCCGATTTCTGATGGTCTGGATTACACGTTTCACCCTCTTGGCGTACTTGGTTGGCGGCTGGCTTCTGCCCGCTTCGCACTTCCATGCGCACAACGTGGTGGCGAGCCAGGGCGTGGTTCTTTGTGGTGGGCACCACCACTCCAGTGACGCTTCGCACGACCACGAACACGCGCACGATTCGCTCGCCAGCGATTCGATCGCAGGTGACGGTTCGTCAGCCGACGATGGTTCGCCATCGGATGTTGCTGGCCATCGTGGCTGTGATCGGCTCGCCGATTCGGCCAATCCATCCGCCAATCCAGCGGGTTGTGGCGACAAGCACCTCGATGGGCAATCGGGCCACATCGGCTCGCGTGGAATCAGCGATCATTGCCACAGCGGATTGTGTGTCGTTTGCGTGGCCCAGACGATGGTGTCGATCGTCGTTGTCCACGACGATGTCACGACTCGGCTTGCACCGCCGCTGCCCTGCCCCGCGTTCACTCAGCGATCGCTGTATCTAAGCCCGCTTTGCGGTGCCGATTCTTCGCGAGGTCCACCAAAGATGGCGTAACGATTCTGTTTCGCTCTTTCATCTTTCAGTCTTTGGTTGGATCCAATTCAATGCATCATTTTCAAAACAGTCAGTCTCGCTGCGCGCTCGCAGCATCTCGTCGTCGCGGTTTTACGTTGGTCGAATTGTTGGTGGTGATCGCCATCATCGGTGTGCTGGTCGGTCTGCTGTTGCCAGCGGTTCAGGCGGCTCGCGAAGCGGCGCGTCGGATGAGCTGTAGCAACAATTTCAAGCAGCTTGGCTTGGCACTGCACAACTACCATTCGGCCTACAACCAATTGCCGCGCCAATACGGTGGCACTTGGTCCGACGGAAACACGCCAACCGACATGAACAACCGCATGCAGTTGTCGTTCCTGGTCGGGCTGACTCCGTTCATGGAACAGCAAGCCCTGTGGGAACAAATCTCCAATCCCAACCAGTCGCGTGTCGATGGCGGAACCCAATCGCCGCCGTTTCCGTCGATGGGCGCGGCGCCCTACGTCGATCAATACGTGCCTTGGAATACCGAAATTCCAACGCTTCGATGTCCTAGCGATCCGGGTGTCGGCGAACCATCGATGGGACGCACCAACTATGCCGCCTGCCTGGGCGATTCGATTGACATGATGGATTCGGGCCCTATCCAGATCAACAATGGGGTCCTGGTTCGTCCGACGCCATCCTCGGTTGCCCAGCGTGCCCAGGCCGGATGCCGGGGTGTGTTTGTCGCGCACCGTGATATGCGATTCCGCGACATCTTGGATGGCCTGTCCAACACCGTCATGTGCGGCGAAATCGCGACCGACCTGGGCGACCGAAACAACCGCACGATCGCGGCGATCGAGAACGATACGGACGAAATTCGTGACGAACCCGACTTCTGTTTTCATGACGGACTGGTCAGCCCGCTGCGTCCAAGATTTTGGGCCGACGGAACCGGTGGTGGGACCGTGCCGACCTTGGCTGCGGCTGATCAAGGTCGTGGGTTTCGTTGGGCTTCCGCTGGTACGGTGTTCAGCGAATTCAACACGATCTTGCCGCCCAACCGCGAACTCTGTCTCGGTGGCGATCCTGGCGACGGGGTTTATGTCCCCGGTGTGGCAACGATCAGCAGCTATCACCAAGGCGGCGCCCACATCTTGCTATCCGATGGCGCAGTCTCCTTCATCACCGATTCGATCGATGCCGGCGACATCCATATCGGCAATGTTTGGTCCGGTGGCACCGGTGGGGCGGCGGTTGGAAGTGCCAGCCCCTACGGGCTGTGGGGCAGCCTGGGCACGCGTGCTTCGGGTGAAGTCGTCAGCCAAGATTTCTAGGCTGCAACAACCCACTAAACTCGATCGACCCGATCGCCGACTCTCAGGATGACATCGGCGTTTCGGTCGATGCCTTTGCCGGTTCCTGTGGGGGCATCATCGGCGGCGGTGTTCGTGCAACTTTCGTTTCACATCGTTCTTCGATGATCTGGAAGTGGTGCTGCAGGTGTCCAGCGGTCAACCAAGCGATCGCTCGAACCGTCATCCGGTTCCCCGAAACTTCGGCGGACCGATCCCATGCTTGGGGCACAATCCGCTGCAGCAGCCACAGGTTGGACTGTCGCAGTGCTACCAGTTCGCTGGTCAGGTTGGTGAAATTACCCAGCCCAAACCGGCTGTCGGCGTAGGCGTTTTCGTCCCATCCGGGCAGCGGAGTCGAGTCGCCGGCGGCAATTCGCATCATGCGATATCCAAACACCCGTTCGGCATCCAAACAGTGGGCCAGGACCTGGCGGATCGTCCACGAATACGGTGCGTGGATCCGATCGATCTGGCCGGTGCTGAGGTGCCCCGTCAATTCGCAGATCCAGTGCAGTTGGCCCCTTAGTACCGCCAGCGCGCATTCACCGTCGACTTTTTCGACCTGATCTCGCTGGTAAACCGATGCCGACAGCGTTTCTGCGAACTCTTCCGGTTGCGGCCGTCGACTGGCAATGTTGTTCATTGATGACTTTCTGGCTCGTTTATGCGTGCATGATGCGCCGCAGCGGACGCGGCGATAAATATCAGTATTCAACGGAGTCAATCTTAGTAAGCTTTTGGGCAAGCGGGGGCGAAGGGGGGACGGACCACCAGCGCCCTGATGTTTGCGTCAATTGGGGACGCCAGGAGCAAGGCTTGGATACTGTTGTATTTTGCATTCTAGGAATCTGTACCGCCGCCATCGTGGCCGCGGTGGTGATTGGTGGCGTCAGAAAACGCCGGCGTGGGTTGGTCGAATTGGAACGACAAACCTGCCAACATTGGCAGGTGCTTCAGAAGCAGTTGCTCGATCGCCATCTGATCGTCACCCACCTGCTGGATTCCCTGCCGGTCGGTGTCGGCGACCAGTCGGATCGGGATCAGCTGAGAACGCTGAATGAAACCGCAGCACACAGCGTGCGATCGCTAGCCGTGGAATCAGCGCCCGCTTCGCTGTATTGCCAAGTCGCGGCCGACCAGGATCGGTTCATCAGTCCCATGAACCGGTTGATCGCGACGGTCGTTTCCAACCCTGCGGTGTCGGAAAAACCGTGTGTGGTTGCCTGTTTAAGTGGGCTGCGCGACGCGGGCAACAACATCCAGGAATCCCAGTCGACCTTCAACGCGTCGGTCAACGCCTACCAGGATCACTTGGCCAGCGTCACCGCCGACGGCATTCCCCAAACCCTAAGACCGCTGACCGTCCACGAAATCGATTTTGGGCGGTTGTTATTTGGCGCCGGATCCAGTGGGAAACAAGGATCCGTCGTGGCGGACCCAGAAGCCTGATCCATGGGATCGATCCGCGTCGCTGTCCAGGTCGATGGCGCCAGCGCCGGTTGTGGGCACCGACGGTGCGTAGGTCGCGGGCTACTGATCCGCAGCCAGGTCGCCTAGCATCGTTGCGGTGATGGCGACCGAGTCGCCATCGATCGTGTGGGGACCCATGAACGGGTGGAATTTGATCGGTACATCGGCGTCGGTGATCAAATCCCGCAGCGATTCGGCGCTCGTGAATGGCAGGATCGGGTCAATCTGTCCGTGCGATTGAAACACCTGGCAGTGCTTCAAGCGAGGCAGCCCAGCTTTCCATTGGGGTTGGCAAACCAGCGTTCCAGAAAACAGGAACATCGCCGCGGGCGGCAGCACATCGCCGCGGACCGCTGCGTCCATGGTCAGCATCGCACCCTGGGAAAAGCCGCCCATCACGATTGGTGTGTTGTCGCCATCCATGCTGGATTTGACGTTCGCGATGACTTGGCACAGTGCCGTGCGAGCGTCGTCGATGCCGGGAGGCGTTTGATCGTGCAGTTCGTCGAAACGCTTGGCTTGGACCGCTGCGGCCAAACCTGTCATGTTGATCGGCCACCACGCTCGCCCGCCCGGCATGCCCAAATCGGCTAATGAATGCGGGGCATCGGGGAACACAAATCGAAAGGCGCCGGCCGCATCACCCAACATCGATATCCATTCGCCCGCTAACGGTGCTAGGTCGTCGTATGACGCGCCATAGCCGTGGCAAATGATGACTGCAATTTTGGGGTCGGGTCCGCCGTCGACCACGATACAGTCTAGCGGTTCGATATGAGTGCGTTCGGCTTGGGGCATTTCAAAGGGATCTGCGGATAGCGTGTTCGGGCAGGGTGCATGGGACAAAATGTCGATCTGGCGTCAGTGCAGTCAGACATCCATACGGTGTTCCGCCAAGTTGATCACGGCTTCCTCGCTTTGTCACCCCATAACGCGTCCAGCCGCGCATCACGCCCGCAGGTCCAACGATAGAATTTGTACTTGGTCGGATTCTTGGTGTAGTAATCCTGGTGGTAATCTTCGGCCGGATAGAACTTGGTGGCTTCGATGATCTCGGTACGAACGCGAGCCCTGAGTGTTTTGGCAGTGGCCTTCTTGGACGCTTCGGCTGCCTGTTTCTGTTCGTCATCGTGATAGAAAATCGCCGTCCGGTATTGGCCGCCCTCGTCACAGAATTGGCCGTTGGCTTTGATCGGGTCAACGTTGTGCCAATACAGCCCTAGCAGTTGTTCGTAGCTGACCTTCGATGGGTCGTAGACGATTTGCATCGATTCGATATGCCCGGTTCGGCCTGTTTTGACGGCTTCGTAAGTCGGGTTGGGGGTGCGTCCACCGGTATAGCCTGATGTCGTCGACAAAACCCCCGTCATCTTGTCAAACGGCGGTTCCATGCACCAAAAGCAACCGCCGGCAAACGTCGCGATTGCGGTCGACGGTTTGGCATTTCGGTCGTCACTGTTTTCCTCGGCGGCCTGCGTCGCAGATGCCCACAGCAAGACAGAAACCATCGCGACAGGGACCAGAAACTGGGTTCGGGAGGTCAGCGAAGACAATTTCATGGTCGGAACCTTTCTGGCCGTTGAAGCAAACGCGGTGGAGCATTTCGTAGCGGACGTCGCCAAGACTCTCGGTGATCCAAAATCCAAGGCCGAAAATATTGGCGAGTTTCGCAACGAAAAACCGCCCAAAATGTGAGGAATGAATGCTTCACGCGTCGCCGTACGGCGTGCAATGGAACGAGGTCGGTGGAGATCAGGCACCGTCGGTGATGATCCCATTGTAGTTAGCCGGCAAAAAACGGTTTGACGGCAACCCATCGCGAGCGGACGCTGCCTCGTTCAGGTCCGCAGTGGCCCCGCGCAGTCCAGTCGCTTTCGGGGCCCGGTGTCGGTCCACGCTGGGCCTGCGCCAACGGTCGTGCCCGTGCGGGGAACCTGCACCGTTATGGAGCCTCGACCGTCATGGCGGTATCCTGGCGTTTGAAATGCTCGAACCATCGGTGGATCCGCCAATGGGGAAACGAGCCAACCGAATGCACGAAAAGGAACCTTCGATGACGTCGCCGCTGACTTCGAGCCCCCCCTGGAAATCGCTGGCCCAACACTACGACGCGATCAAGAACGTGCATTTGCGTGAAATGTTCGCCGATGATCCGGCACGCGGCGAAGCGATGACGTTGGATGCCGTGGGGTTGTACCTCGACTATTCCAAGAACCGTGCGACCGCAGAAACAATGGGGCTGTTGGTCGATCTGGCCAAGTCCGCCAACCTGTCGGACCGCATCGAAGCGATGTTCACCGGCGAAAAAATCAACCTGACCGAAGGACGGTCGGTGCTGCACACGGCGCTGCGTACGCCCAAGGGCAAATCGGTCCTGGTCGACGGTGTCGACGTGATCCCCGAAGTCCATGCGGTGTTGGACAAGATGTCCGCTTTTTGCGATCGCGTTCGCAGCGGCCAATGGAAAGGTCACACTGGCAAACGGATTCGTAACATCGTCAATGTGGGGATCGGTGGTTCGGATCTGGGGCCGGTGATGGCCTACGAATCGCTGCGGCATTTCAGTGACCGACAGTTGACCTTTCGCTTCATCAGCAACGTGGACGCCACCGACTTTGCCGAAGCCACCGTTGATCTGGACCCGTCCGAAACTCTGTTCATCGTCGCTTCGAAAACCTTCACGACCATCGAAACGATGACCAACGCGGCGACCGCGCGGCAATGGTTGGTCGATGGGTTGGGCGGTGACCAGACGGCGATCCCCAAGCACTTCGTGGCCCTCTCGACCAACGCTGAAAAGGTGGCAGAGTTCGGTATCGACACCGACAACATGTTCGAATTCTGGGACTGGGTCGGCGGACGCTATTCCATGGAATCGGCGATCGGACTGTCGACGATGTTGGCAATCGGGCCGCAAGGTTTTCGCGAGATGTTGGACGGGTTCCATGAAATGGACCAACACTTTCGCAATGCCCCGCTGGATCAGAACCTGCCCGTGTTGATGGGCATGTTGTCGATCTGGTATTCGAACTTTTTCGGTTGCGAGACGACCGCGGTGCTGCCGTACGAACAGTACCTGAAACGGTTCCCGGCCTACCTGCAACAGCTGACGATGGAAAGCAACGGCAAGTACGTCACGACCGACGGCGGCCAGGTTGATTATGCGACCGGGATGATCTATTGGGGCGAACCGGGAACCAACGGTCAGCATTCGTTCTATCAATTGATTCACCAAGGCACGCGGTTGATTCCATGTGACTTCATCGCGTTTGGAAAGTCCCTGAACCCGATCGGCGATCACCAAGACATCTTGATCGCCAACGTGTTGGCTCAAAGCGAAGCCTTGGCGTTCGGCAAGACAGCCGACGAAGTCAAAGCCGAAGGCACGCAGGATTGGTTGGTGCCGCACCGTGTGTTCCAAGGCAATCGCCCATCCAACACGATCTTGGCCGATCAGATGTCGCCAACGATGTTGGGCAAATTGGTCGCGTTGTACGAGCACATCGTGTTCGTGCAAAGCGTCGTTTGGAACATCGACGCGTTCGACCAATGGGGCGTCGAACTGGGCAAGGTTTTGGCCAAGAACATCATCCCCGAACTGGATCCGAAATCGGCGTCCGAATTGGACCACGATAGTTCCACCAACGCGTTGATCCGCAGGTACCGATCGATGCGCTAGCACGCGCGGTTCAAGTCACTCGACCGCCCAACGCTTCGTTTCACCGCGTGGGCAACGCCCCGTGCGTTTGTGCGTTGGCAACGCGCGGCCCGATTTTTCGTTTCACCACGTGGGCATCGCCCCGTGCGTTTGTGCGTTGGCAACGCGCGGCCCGATTTTTCGTTTAACCACGTGGGCATCGCCCCGTGCGTTTGTGCGTTGGCAACGCGCGGCCCGCTGGGCACGCGGTTAAACGATAGGGGGATGATGCGCTTGGCGGGTTCAATCGTTTAACCGCGTGGGCATCGCCCCGTGCGTTTGTGCGTTGGCAACGCGCGGCCCGCTGGGCACGCGGTTAAACGATAGGGGGCGATGCGCTTGGCGGGTTCAATCGTTTCACCGCGTGGGCATCGTCCCGTGCGTTTGTGTGTTGGCAACGCGCGGCCCGCTGGGCACGCGGTTAAACGATAGGGGATGATGTGCTTGGCGGGTTCAATCGTTTCACCACGTGGGCATCGCCCCGTGCGTTTGTACGTTGGCAACGCGCGGCCCGCTGGGCGCGCGGTCCAACGATAGGGGGCGATGCGTTTGGCGGGTTCAATCGATTCACCGCGTGGGCATCGTCCCGTGCGTTTGTGTGTTGGCAACGCGCGGCCCGCTGGGCGCGCGGTCCAACGATAGGGGGCGATGCGTTTGGCGGGTTCAATCGTTTCACCACGTGGGCAACGCCCCGTGCGTTTGTGCGTTGGCAACGCGCGGCCCGCTGGGCGCGCGGTCCAACGATAGGGGGCGATGCGTTTGGCGGGTTCAATCGTTTCACCATCCAGCGGATAGCGGTGATTAGACGGTGGCTGGCTTCTTGGTTGGTTGCCAGTCCACCAGGTGGATTTCGACTTTGCGAAAACCGCGGAACTCGTTGATCACCGGACGGTAGGCGATTTCGATTGGGCCATCGGTCGTGTTCAGCTCGTCGCACCATTCACTGCAACCGAAGGCAACGGCGCGAATCACTTTGTTGCCCTGCCGCAGGTTCACCGTCAGGTGGGCCTTGGTCTTGCCCATCAGGGTCGCTGGGGTGTCCAGACGCACGTCCCGGCAGCATAGGATCGGACGCGGATTGCCGGCGCCGAACGGTGCCAGCATTTCGATCTGTTTGATGGATTCTAGGTTCAGTTGTCCCAGCGGCGCTTCGGCGTCGATCACGATCTCGGGGACCACGTCGTTTTCGGCCCATTGGCGAGCGACCGCTTCGCAGAAGTCGCCGCGAAACGCATCGAGTTGCCGTTCGTCGATCGTCAATCCGGCGGCCGCTTTGTGGCCTCCGAATCGAACCAATCGTTCGCTGCATTCGGCCAGGGCTTCGTACAGGTTGATGTTGGTGCCACCGACCCGCCCGGATCCGACGGCATCGACTTTCCCAGCCGCGTCCTGCGAGATCACCAGGACCGGCTTGGCGTATTTTTCGGCCAGACGACCAGCGACGACACCGATCACACCTTGGTGCCAACCCACGCCGGCTAGGACCAGCGCCGCATCCTCTTCGATATTGAAATCGTTCTTCGCTTGTTTTTGGGCAGCCAGGTAAACGCTGCGCTGCAGCGTGTCGCGGCTGTTGTTCAGTTCGTGGATGTATTCGGCCAGCGCTTTGGCTCGGTCGCCCGCCGGTGTCGTCAACAGTTCGACGGCTAGTTGGGCCTGGCCCAATCGGCCGGCCGCGTTGAGTCGCGGTGCGATCGCGAACGCGATCGAATCCGTATCCAGGCTGGTGGCTTCGTCCAGTTTCAGGATCTTCATCAGTTCGGCCAGACCCGGCAGTGGTTCCGCCTGCAGCATCTTTAGGCCGTGTTCGACCAGGATCCGATTCTCGTCCAACAGCGGCACGACGTCGGCAATCGTGCCGATCCCGGCCAAGGCCAACGACTGCATCAGGTAGCGTCGCAGCGGTTCGGTCACCTTCTTGGATCCACACATGTCTTGGCACATCGCCCATGCCAATTTGAACGCCACGCCGGCACCGCACAGTTCACCGAATGGGTAGGCGGTCCCGGGCAAACGTGGGTGGACGATCGCATCCGCATCGGGCAATTCGTCGCCAATGGTGTGGTGGTCGGTGATGACCAGCGTGATTCCTAGTTCTTTGCACAGCTTGGCGTGGCTGACCGACGTGATCCCACAGTCGACCGACACGATGACTTTCTTGCCGTGTTTGGCCAGTTTGCGAATCGCGTTCTCGTTCAGCCCGTAACCGTCTTCCAGGCGATTGGGAACGTGATAGCTGACGTCGCCGCCGAGCAACCGGAAACCGTTGACCAGGATCGCTGCGCCGGTCATGCCGTCGCAGTCATAGTCGCCGTAGATCACGATCGGGGTCTTCGCACGAATCGCCGCGACCAGGATCTTGGTCGCCTCGGGGACGCCCGGCAGCAGCAGCGGTTCTCGCAGTGCCTTCAGTTTCGTATCCAGAAACTGAGACGCGTCGGCGGCGGTGTAGACGCCCCGGCTGACCAGCACCTGCGCCACGACGGCGGGGACTCGAGCCTCTCGCATCAACATTTCGACACGGGAGGAATCGTGTGGAATGATCCGCCATTTCCGCTGCATCCGTGACTCCGTACTGGCGGGCAGTTGAATTTCACGCCCGCAGCGCAGGCGGTCTGTGGATGGACGATCCGGCGAGTGTGGGCGCGCGTGGGGAACGTCGTGGACTTCGCCAGAAGTCCTTTCCAGATGGGGATTCTTGTGAATCCCGTGACAAAAGGTTCCGTTTCGGGGCGAATCGACCGGCTGTTAGGCCAGGATACGAGCCTTCGAAAGCAGACTACTTCTTCTTTTCGTTGTGCCAGGTGTGCTTACGCAAACGGGCGCTGTACTTCTTCAAACGCAGCTTTTCGCCGCCTGGTTTGCGTTTCAGCGAGTAGTTGTAATCGCCGGTTTCTTCGCAAACGAGGAAGATCGTTTCCGCTTTCTTCTTGCTCTTGGACATCGATCAGATCTTGGTCTACAGGTGAATATTTGGGTGGTTTTTTGATGAGTGGCCCGGGATTATGGCAGGAGAAGGCGGTTTTGGGCAAGGTACTTCCCGCCGGATTCTTGCCCAGTTTGCTTGTCAGGCACTTTTTACCCTGTGAATTGCAGTCCTGGTGGGGGGGGGGGCGTTCACTGTTGCAGCCCGAACAGCAGCAGATTGGCCACGATCTTGGCGGCGTCCTCGGTGCTGTAACCCGGGCACTGGACCGAATTGGGGCTTTCCAGGGCACAGCTGATGTCCAGCGGCGAGAAGAATACGCCCGCGATATCGTCAATCGTGACCATTTCCATCAATGGCCGACCAGTTCGTTTGGCCAGTCCCCTGCCCCCGTCCCCCGGCGTGCGGATGGTGACGCTGGATAGGTCGAACCCGCCACTGGCCCGCCACAGCGGATGGTCGGGGGGGACGGTTTCCAGCGGAGAGGCTGGGAATATTTTTTTCATCTCCCGCCGAAATGCTTCCGTAAAAGCTTCTCCGCCGCACACCGATGACCCCAAAATGATGCCGTCGTCGCGAACAAAGTCGGCCAGCACCTGGCGTTGGGCGTCGTCGAAGGCGAAGTCCGTGCGGCCGTGAATCCACAGGAACTGCACGTCGGCAAGCGATTGGGCGTCAAATCCGATCGGTTGGTCCGCGGCTAGAATCCGTAGCGGCACGCGCGATTTGACCAGTGCGGCGGCATGCGGGACGGCGCGGCGAGCTTCTTGGCCACCCGCGTCCAGGTCCAAGGTCGCCATGTGGATCGAACCTCGCGATGCGTCGATGTCGCTGCCATCGTTGATCACGAATCGGCTTTCCAATTTGTCCTTCAATTCGCGCCCGGTCGCGTACGCGATCACGTTTTCGCCGATGCCGACCGCCGCGGTGATCTGGGCCTTTGCGGCCGGTGCGATTTCGCTGCGGCGAAACAGGACGTCCCCCAGTTCCCATCGGCACGACAAACTTTGTGGCGAGAAGAACACGCTGGTGCGACAGCAAGCCTGGACCCCGTACATCCAGAAGTTCTTGCTGATCGCCGTCGGGTCGACTTTCTTTTCGGCGAACCATACCGGATGGTCGGGCGGCAATCGTTCTAGTTTGGCACCGTCGAACCAATCGCCGCATAATTTCATGACACTGCGTCCGAATCCGGATGCGTCGCCGCAGCCGTCCCCGCCATCGGCTTCGAACAGGATCGTGCCGCCCTGTTGAGTGTATTGGCGAAGGGTTTCGGATGTCTTGTCGGACCACCGGATCGCTTGTCGGCCGCTGATCACCAGGACCGGCGTCTGCAACAGGTCTGCAAGATTGGCCGATTCGCTTTCGATCGTTTGCCAGGTCAGGTCGCGTCCCCAGTCACGTTCGACTTGGCGGACCAGTTGCCGCATTCCGTCGGGATGCTGTTTCCAGCCCACCGAATTCGTCGAATCCACGTTCGGCGCATCGGGGTATCGCAGTCGGCCGACGACCACCTGGCGTTTTCCCTTGCTAAGGAACAGCAGCGCAAAGGACGTTGCCACCGCTTCGGGTTCCAACGCACCGTTGCCTTTCCAGTAACCCAGGAAGTCGTCCTGCAGCGTGATCAGTCGCTCGGCCCCTTCGCGGTACCAGTCGTGACCGCCGATGAAACGACGCCCCGATAGTCGTCCGACTCGTTCGAGCGCGTAGATGTAGTAATAAAGCGTCATTCCGTTGCCGCCCGGATTGACCAAAGTGGTGAAGTTGCGGCCCAGCCAATCCAGCCCCGCTTCGACCGGATCGGTTTGTTCGTCGTCGCCACCACAGCAACGGATTTGGTTGCCCACGATCGAAGACGTTCCCCCGCCCAGCCGGCCACGGGAAATGATGATCGATGCCACGCCCGCGCAGGTCATGCTGCCCGAGGGGTCGCGAGAGTTGTAGGCCCAGGATCCGCCCGGCCGCTGTCGGTTGGTCCAATATCGCATCGCCAATTCGAATGCGACGGGTTCGACTTGGATGCCCCGTTCCTCGGCCGCACCCAACGCCAGGATCGCAAATTGCGAATTCGACGGATCGCCAGGCCCGCCTCGCTGCGTTCCATAGTTCCAAGCGCCAAGCCCGCTGGGGCCAGCACCCTCGCGGAACTGGGTGTCGACCAACCACTGAGCGTTGCGGCGGATACGAGGCAGGTCACCGGCGGCACCCAATTGGCAGTAAACCATGGTTTGCAGCGACACCGAATACGTTTCCTGCGGCTCGAACGATCGCAGGTACTTCATCGCCTTGGCCACAGTGGGGTCATCCTTGGGGATCCCGCAATTCAACAGCGCCAACGTGCACAGTGCGGTTTGGCCGCACGAATACCCGCTGTATTCGTCCCAATTGCCGCGTTCGCTTTGTGTCTTGCGAAGATAGGCAACGCCGCGATCGATGGCCCGTTGGACGGTCGCCGCATCGACCTCCGCCGCCCAGCAGCGGGTGGTGTGGCTGCAGAACGCCGTGACAACTACCCAAACTACCAACGCCAGCGTCAGACGCCTCGCCTTGGCGGGCTTCCAGCGTCTAAGATTTGGTGGACTGAAGTCCGGCCGTTGTGTCTGTGCAAAGGCCAGCCGATGCGTTTCAGCAAAGGAATGTGCGTTAATCATCATGAGCGGTCCTCCTCCTGTGCCACCACCTGGCCCTAACCCGGCTGGTTCCAATTCGCCGAATCCACCACCGGCCGCTTCCAGCCAATCCGCGGCCGGTTCGTCGGCACCGGCTCGCAATCTGGGCGACGTGTTGCGAGAGTTTTCTGATCACCAGCAGACCATGCGATCAGAGCTTGCCAAGGTCATCATCGGACAAAGCGATGTGATCGAACAATTATTGGCCGCGATCTTTACGCGTGGTCATGTGCTGCTGGAAGGCGTTCCCGGTCTGGCCAAGACGCTGATGGTCAGCACGTTGGCCGATATCCTAGACGTTTCGTTCAAGCGAATTCAGTTTACTCCGGACTTGATGCCCTCGGACATCACCGGGACCCAGGTTCTAGAAGAAGACGAACACGGCCGTCGCAGTTTTCGCTTTGTCGAAGGCCCCATTTTTACGAATATCTTGCTGGCGGACGAAATCAACCGGACGCCGCCGAAGACTCAGGCCGCCCTGTTGGAAGCGATGCAGGAACGCCAAGTCACCATTGGCCGCGACACCTACGATCTGCCGCCGCCGTTCTTTACGATCGCCACACAGAACCCGATCGAACAGGAAGGGACGTACCCGTTGCCGGAAGCCCAGTTGGACCGGTTCATGTTCAACATCAAAGTGGGCTATCCGTCGGCTGCCGAAGAAGAACAGATTTTGACGGCGACCAGTCGTGGCGATTCGCCCACGGTCAACAAAGTGCTGTCGGCACGCGCGATCCTGAATGTCCAAAAGTTGGTCGGCAGCGTCGCGGTCAATCCGTACGTGATCCGCTACGCCGCCAAGTTGGTGCGGGCGACTCGTCCGGCCGACGAAACGGCGCCCAAGTACATCCGTGAATTGGTGGACTGGGGGGCCGGCCCACGCGCAGGCCAAAACTTGATCGCCGGTGCCAAAGCGCTGGCCGCGATGGACGGTCGGTTCAGCATTGACCCGGACGACATCAAACGCATCGCGGTGCCAGTGCTGCGCCATCGGATGGCCACCAACTTTCAGGCTCAGGCCGAAGGCATGGATACCGACGCGATCGTCGCACGGCTGTTGGAAGACATCCAGCCACCGGAGCCCGAGAAGATGGCAAAGAAAAAGTGACCAGTGGCCGTCGTGGGGATTCAGGTCTTCGCGAATCGCTCGGCTTGCTTCCATCGTAAACTTCACGTCTCCACCACCCTGGTTTCATGTCTCTGCTGACTCCGGAATCGTTGCAGTCGATCCAGCGACTTGATCTTCGCGCCCGGATGGTGGTGCGTGGGTTCTTGCAAGGTTTGCATAGCAGTCCGTTTCAGGGATTTTCGGTTCAGTTCAGCGAACACCGCCGGTACAACCGTGGCGATGATCCGCGGCTGATCGATTGGTTGGTCTATGCAAAGACGGACAAGTATTACACCAAACGTTTCGAGGCCGAGACGAACCTGACCGGGTACTTGGTGATGGACTTGTCAAAGTCGATGGGCTTTACCGAGAGCGGTTCGATGACCAAGTTCGAATACTGCACTTGTCTGGCCGCGTCGCTGACCTACCTGATGACGATGCAGCAGGATCCCGTCGGTCTGATCTCGTTCGACGAAAAGATGCGTGCGTTGTTACCAGCCCGCAGCCGTCGCGGTCACCTGGGGGATGTGATGGCCGCGCTGACGCGGTTGAAGCCAACCGGGCGGACCGATCTGCCAGCCTCGTTGACTCAATTAGCAGCGATGTTGAAACAGCATTCGCTGGTGATGCTGTTTTCCGATCTGCTGCCCTCGGACACCGAAACCGGTTCGCCCGAAGATGTGATTTCAGGCTTGGCCCGGCTGCGGCACGGTGGCAACGATGTGATCGTGTTCCATGTCATGGACGAAGCCGAAGTGAATTTTCCCTACGATGGACCGGTTCAATTCGAAGACGCGGAAAGCGGTGCCATGGTGACGGTCGACGCGACCGGGTTCCGCGAAGACTACCTGAAACAGCTGGATGAATTCCGCGAAGCCTACCGTGCCGGTTGCCACAAGTTGCACGTCGACTACGTCCCGCTGGATACCAGCATGCCCTTCGACAAGGCGTTGACGGAGTACCTGTTGGGACGGCAACAACGCCTGTAAGAACGTAGGGCAGGCTTCCAGCCGGTTGGTGCGACCTGCCGACGGAAAAGCAACGTAAGCCGGGCCAAGCGAAACGCCGTATATCGGATTGCTCGGTGGTGTTTGGGGTGTGTGATTGCCGGATCTGCGTCGCTGCGCTGCTTGATCCGGCCTACTTTGCTGGAAACCTAATTTACAGCAGTAACGATTTCACGACGGGGATCGATAGGCTGTTGCCTAGCATCTTCCAACGTTTGCGATCCGATAGGTCCGGTGGGAATTGGAACCGTGCCGAGAACCCCATCAATCGTGACACTTCGGTGGGCGAAAACCTTCGTAGCCGTTCGCCGTGTCGAACGTAGGATCCGCTGCGGATCATCGATTTGCCATATCCGCTGGCAAAGCATGCACTGGTCGCCGCTGCATCATCGGCGTCCACCACGTCCATTGCGGCGGCGTAATCGTTTGCAATCTGTGGCGAGATCCATCGCGTTGAATCGACGTTCGGCATGGGATCCAAGATGTCGGGAATCGTGAAGCGCAGCGAAGCATCTGCGGGCACATCGATCGAAACCTGGTGGGATTGATTCGCGATCATGTAGTAACGCAGGCGGCGATTGGGGATCCCAAACTGCGTCGGGCATAGCGTCGCCTCGGTGATCCGATAGCCGTTGATGCACAGCGCATCGCGAAGTTGGTCTGCGTGTGACGATGATGCGAATAGCGGAACGTTTTCGATCACGATCTTTGCAGGGATCCGCTTGGGCTGAGCCCGCATCCAGGCGATCAGCGCCAGCAGTGCATCGCAGCGACGATCGTTCACGTAATCGCCCGTGCCGCGGCGGCAATACGGTTGGCAGGGCGGCGAAAGCCACCAATGAACAGGATCGTGATCACCGGCGGTCTCGAGTTTCCTGTCCCGTCCATCCTGTTGGTCGATCGGGTTGCCCGGACCGGCTAGGCCCCCTGGGTTGCCATGTTTTGCCGTGTTGCTGTGGCTGGTCAGTTTGCCTGCGTCGGCTAGGTTGTCCCAATGGACCGATTCGATCGTTCGGCAATCCACCGCCAGCCCAAAGTTGTGCTGGTAGACGCGGCCACAGTCGTGATCGATGTCGATGGCGTGGTAGGTTTTCAGATCGGCACGCCCGCCATCGGAAGCCAATTGACGCATCGCTTCGGCGACTCCACCGATGCCACAGAAGAATTCCACCCACATCATCTCGATCTCTGTCCGATTCTAAATCCAGGTTGGGGGCATGCACCGGGGCAATATAGTCGCTGATGTCGATTCGGTATTCGTCAACAATCGGATAGAATGACAAACTGACGCTGTAACGTTGCCAATCGATCTCGTTCCAATCCGTTTTGCGAATCCGCTTTGTCGTTTCTAAACGCAACACTTATCTTCGGCTCGTTGGCCGCGATCATTCCGATCGTGTTGCATTTGATCGCGCGCCGCGAACCTCGCAAGGTCGTGTTTCCATCGGTAGCGTTTCTGACCCGCCGTGTCGATTCGCATCGCAGCCGAATGCGAGTCAGGCGATGGTGGTTGTTGGCGCTGCGGATCGCGGCGGTTGCTGCGTTGGCCTTTGCGCTGGCGCGTCCGGCGATCCATCAATCGTTGTCGTTGACCTGGTTGACGATCGGTTTGGTGGGGGCCGCTGGGTTGGCGTTGTTGGTGATGGCATCGATCGCGATCAGCAAAGGTCAGTCCCGCAACGTTTCGGTCGGTCTGGTGTCGGGGGCCGCCGCAGCCCTGTTGTTCGCAGGCGTGTGGGGAGCCTACACGTATGCATCTGGGCCTGCGGTTTCGTTGGATACGACGGATCCAGTGGCGCTTGCGATCGTGTTGGACAATTCACCGACTTCTGCTCTGCGGTCCACAGGGGATGGTCGTTCGTCAGGCGATCAGGTCACTCGGATGCAAGAGGTTGCCGCTTGGATGGTTTCGCGGTTGCCCGCGACCAGTCGGGTTGCGGTCTTGGACCGTTCGTCCGCACCGGCGGTGTTTTCGTTGGACGTTGGCGGTGCGATTTCAAAGATTGAACAAACGTCGGTTCGTCAGGTGGTTCAGCCGATCACGCAGCGCGTTGATGCAGCGGCCCGTTTGCTGCGGACCAGCGACTTGACCAACCGCCAGATCTTGATCATTACCGATCTGGCGACTTCGACTTGGGGCGATAGTGTGTCGGAAGTTGCGGCCGATGATACGTATGCCGCTGATCCGCCGATCGGTGTGACGGTTTATGACGTCGGCGCGATCGATGCGACCAATCGGCACCTTTCGATGCCGCGAATCGCTGATGCGACGCCGCCGATGGGGACGCCGGTTCCGATCACGGCGACCCTATCCCAGCAAACGATTGGCCAAGTCGGTCCAGCGGACGCGGGTGACCAAGCGGCTGTTGAATCATCCGGTGGCGGTCGCACGGTGACGGTAGAGTTGGAACTGTTCGAGCGGGCTCCGTCGTTGCCGGTGGTTCGGGATGGCAAAGTCGTTTACCCGGCGGCTCGCAGTGTGGATCGGACCAGCGTGCGACTGATTCCGGGTAGTTCCAGCGATTTGTTGCTGACCATCCCGTCGCTGTCGCTAGGTGTGCATCATGGTCGTATTCGTTTGACCGGCAATGATTCGATGCCGTTGGACGACGCAAGGTACTTTTCGGTGTCCGTGTTGCCACCGGCATCGGTGTTGTTGGTCAGTGATGATACGGACGAAGCGGCGGCGATTGCCAAGGTGATCACGGTGTCGGCGACGATCGCCGATGATGCCAACGCCGAGTTCCAGGTCGAACGGATCGGGCATGGGGATCTGCGAGTGGCGCGGTTGTCGGATTACGACGCGATCGTCTTGTTGGATCCGCCGATCGCGGTGCTCAGTGATCCGACGATCGCTGAATACGTCGCCGGTGGCGGCGGTGTGCTGGTTTCGTTGGGACCGGCCGCGGGCGATACGGCCTTGGAATCGACGTTCATGCCGCCCTTGGTGCTTCGATGGCGAGTGCCCGACGAAGGGACGTTTTTGCAGGCTAGCCGGACTCGTCATCCCGTCACCGAAGCGGTGTCCGAAGACACGCCGTGGAGCGATTTTTGGGTTCACCAGTATTGGCAGGTGTCGCCTGCACCTGGCGATCGCGTGTTGATGCGATACGCCGGAACCGATCACCCCGCACTGATTGGGCGCCGCGTCGCGATCCCGCCAAAATCTGGTGACGTGCCAGCGGATTCGGATCCGGCTGGGCTTCCAGCCGCTGGATCTGAAACCGGTGGGAGTGTTCTGGTGCTGACGACGCCAGTGCCGGCGCTCGCAAAATCGACTCGTTCGTGGAACGAATTGTTCGGCACCGATCCCTGGCCGGCGTTTGTGTTGATCCGGCAATCGATCGAATTTCTGACGGGGCGAAGCCAGAACGGTGCGATGACGTTGGTGGGTCGCCCCTATGCGGTCCGGGTGCCGGATGCCAATGCGGACGCGGAAACCGGCGCGGCGGAAAGCTCTAACATCGCGTTAGGCACCAACACGGGCACCATCGCGGGCACTAATGCGGGGGGTGGCCCTGGGTCCACCGATGTGGGGCCGGCGGCGGTGGACGCCTCGCTTGCCACTCGTTCCACCCGGTTGCAGGTATTTCCGCCGGATGGGCGGTTGCCGGTTCCGTTGGACAAAGCCGCAGCGGCGGATTCGGTCGTGGTCGCCGACGTGTCGGTCGCAGGCACCTATTGGGTCCGTGGCAGCAGCCCGGGGCTGGGGTTTTCGGCGAATCTACCCGATAATGCGTTCAACTTTGACCGTGTCGACGCGGATCGACTGGACCAGGTATTGGGAGCCGATCGTTACCAATTGGCAACCACGCGAGACGAAATTGAAATGTCTGACCAGCGATCGGCAAGTCGAGTGTCGTTGCATTCGCCTGCTATGTTGTTGGCACTGATCGTTTTTCTGTTGGAACAAGTTCTGGGCAACCGATTTTACCGAACGTCATCTCGGAAATCACAGCCTGCGGCCGTCTAGGAAAACATGAATACACCGCGATTGGGGGCAGAAACAGAGCGTCTTTGTCCCCGTTTATGCAAAGCACCCAAACGGCCGTTTTCGCTGCTTGGCGTCAAAGTGGCCGTCACCGGAACATTCCGCACAGCGGATGCGATCGGATTGATGATGACAAGCCGATTGAAGTAGACCACCGGCACGTCGACCTGTAATTTACGTGCGGGATTTACCGGTCGTTCCGCAACCGCTTCTCGCAAGCCGATTGCGGCAAACCAACACCAATCTATCGCTGATCAACTGACCCCCAACTATGAAACAGACATCCCTGCTAGAGCGACGTGGCCCGCTGGGGATTCCGTATGCTTTGTTGATTCTGTTGGCATTCTTCTTTTGTTTGCCGGCTGCGTTTCGAGCTGCTCGGATGAGCTTGGGCGAGAAGGAAAACGACGTCAAAGATTGGTTGCCCAGTAACTTTGCCGAGACCGCCGAATTGGAGTGGTTTGCGGACCACTTTGCCGGCGAGAGCTTTGTGTTGGCAACCTGGGAAGGTTGCAATGTCGAAGACCAGCGGTTGACGCTGCTGGCCAGCAAACTGACCCATGAATCGGATACCTACGACCCGTCGGCTGACTTCCCGCCTGAACTGGCGGCGACGTATCGCCGTGCGAAAGATGTCGGCAACGAATTGGGGCTGCTGCAAGGCGGCACCGACCATCTGAATTGGGGTGGCAAGAACGAGAAGTGGCTCAGCACACCAAGCGGGCAATGGTACTACGTCACTCCCGACGGAAAACTATACCGTTGGGAAGAATCGATGACCGGGCCGGCGGCTCTGATCCGTTCGGTCAAAAAGGCACGCGGCGTGTACGAACTTGGTGGGACCTTGGTCACCGCGTTCGGCGAAGCACCCAGCGATGCGCCCGGATCACGATTGGCCAACCCGTTCTACAACGACCTGTCCCTGTTGACCGCATCGTTGTTCCATTCGGTTCAAACCGGCGAAACGATTGTTCAACAGTTGGCTCAGGAAGGTGGTCCGCTGTGGCCGGTCGACCTGACCGATCAGTCGCAGCGCGCGAAGGTGGCCCGACGGTTGGCGATGGAACGTTTGACAGGCACCCTGTTTGCGCCGGCTGTGCCACAGGGGTTCACCTGGACGCCGGAAGCATTCCGCGAAGCACTGCCCGAAAAACGTCAATCCGAAGTCACGCCCGATTTCGACGTCATCGCGGCAAACTCGCTGACCAAGTACCTCGATGATCACTTCGGCGGTTCACTGGAACAACTTCAGCAAGCGCCGCTGCACGAGCAGGCGGAAGCTTGGTATGCCGTTTGGGATGCCGCTGGGATCGAATCGCCGCACCGTTTGACCTGTGTGTTGGTGACGCTGACCGACTTGGCCAAAGACAATCTGGTCTATGCGATCGGTCGTGGCGTGTTGGGCCAACCGCGAGGCCGGTTGTTGCAACTGGCTGCCGATTCCGGGCTGCGTCCTGCTGGGCCGCCGTCGATGGCGCCGCCACCCTTCAATCGTCAGGCTGCTGAACCGGCCGACGGTTTGGCCGCGTTTCGGATGGGTGGTCCGCCGGTCGACAACATGGCGATCGACGAAGAAGGCACGGTGACCTTGGTCCGCTTGGTCGGTTACAGCGTGTTGATCGGCATCCTGTTGTCGTACGTCTGTTTCCGCAGCGTCAAAATCACGATCATGATCTTTGTCGTCGGCGGCAGCTCGGCGATGCTAAGCATGGCGATGGTTTGGTGGACCGGTGGTAAGGTCGATGCGATCCTGATGAGCATGCCTTCGTTGGTCTATGTGTTGGGCCTTTCCGGTGCCATCCATGTGGTCAATTACTACCGCGATGAAGTTCGCGCACGCGGCACGACTGGTGCCGCTGGCCGCGCGCTGCGGCATGCAATCGTTCCTTGCACCTTGGCGTCGCTAACGACCGCGATCGGATTGGTGTCGCTGGTCACTAGCAACCTGGCGCCGATCAGTAACTTTGGGTTGTATGCGGGCATCGGAGTGATGTCGACATTGGGCATCCTGTTCTCTTACTTGCCCGCCGCCCTGCAAACGTTCACGCCGTCGGTGACCGATTCGCCCGCCGCATCGGAAGCATCCGACAACCCCGATGAACTGAACACGGAAAGCGGGTTGAGCGATTGGTGGGCCGGATTCGGTCGTTGGGTGACCGGTCACCACCGTATGGTCACAGTGGGATGTTTGTTGGTGCTGTTCGCATGTGCCATCGGCATGCGTCACATCAAAACGTCCGTGCAACTGTTGAAACTGTTCGATCCCGACGCGCGGATCATCCACGATTACGCTTGGTTGGAAGACCACTTCGGCAAACTAGTGCCGATGGAATTGATCGTGCGGATGCCGCCGCAGATGCAAGCCGAATCGGATGCGGCTGGGATCGCAGCCGCAGACGGCGAAGGTGCAGCCGAACCGCTAGATATCCTGGAACGTGTCGAAGCCGTATCGCGGATTCGGCGCGTCGTGCATCGTACGTTGGGCGAGCCCGGTTTGGGGATCGTCGGCCAATCCACCAGCTCGGATACGTTCCTGCCCGAGTTGCCCGGTCCTAGTAACGGGTACAACGCGGTACGGGCAAAGTTCAATCGTGAATTGCTGGCTGCGGGCGATACGCTTCGCGACAACGACTATCTGAAACTGGAAAAGGAAGGCGACTATTCCGGCAGCGAACTTTGGCGGATCAGTCTTCGTGTGGCCGCGCTGTCCGATGTCGACTATGGCGAGTTCATTTCGACGCTGCGTACCGCCGTTGAACCGGTTCTGCGAGCGTACGAAACTCGCGATGAATTGATGAAGCAAATCGCCGCGGATCCGGTCGATCAAAAGTTTGTCTTGGTCGTCGGCGCGAAACGTCCAGCGTCGCTCGATGCGATTGATCTGGTGTCCGAAGACCGGACCGAAATTCTGACCAACAATACCTTCGTCGCAACGCTCGGCGAATTGTTGGCCGGCGAACAGATCGAAAAGCCGATGTGGATCGATCCCACGACCGAACAGGCGGCGGATATGAAGTCGTCGGGGCGTTGGGAAAAGATCTTGGCCAAGTACAAAACGGTCGTCTGGTTGGGGGGCGAAAGCTTCGCACAGGCGGACTTTGCTGCGGCCAAACATTTCGTCGATGCCAACGCAATTGAGCACAAGATCGTGTCGCCATCCTTGTTGCCCGGGCAGATTCCGGACGTCGATGGGGCCGGTCCGATGCAGGTGATTTACACCGGTGTGATCCCTGTGGTGTACAAGGCACAGCGAACGCTGCTGGTCAGCTTGGCGGATTCGATCGCGCTGGCCTTTGTGTTGATCTGGATCGTGATGGTGTTGTTGCTGAATCCCGGCCGGGTACCGTACGGATGGTTCACCATGGGAAACATGGGCAATGGGTTCGCCGCCGGTGCGGTGGCGATGATCCCCAACGTGTTCCCGGTGCTGACGATCTTTGGGCTGATGTGCCACATGGGGATCGAAATTGACATCGGTACGATGATGACCGCATCGGTCGCGATGGGTGTCGCCGTCGACGACACGATTCACTTTCTGTCCTGGTTCCGTGACAACTTGGACCGCGGTCTGACGCGCGTCGAAGCGTTGATTGAAACCTATCGTCGAGTCGGTCCCGCGATGACGCAAACGACCATCGTGGGCGGCCTGGGCCTGTTCGTGTTCGCCCTGTCAACCTTCACGCCAACGCAGCGGTTTGGCACGTTGATGCTGGTGATGTTGGCGGCTGCCTTGATCGGGGACCTAGTGATGTTGCCGGCCCTGCTGGCGGGACCGCTGGGGCGATTCTTCAAGCCACGATTGGATGCTGATGGACGCCCGGTGAAATCGGCATCCCTCAGCAATCAGGATGACGATACAGATCAGTCCAGCAGCGATCGGCCCACCACGTTTTCGGACAACGGTGTCAATGGACCGTCGCGACTGGATCGTCCGGATCTGGTCGATGGGACGCCACGCCTTAAGGTGCATCTACCGCCCAACCAAGGCAGCCCGCACCACCAAGATTGACCGCCCATAACCCTCCCCCCCCCCCCCATCGCGGCTACGGTCGGACGATTCCAATCGAATCCCACGGCGTCGTTCTTCATAACACGATTCGCCTTCGTTCTGAGGACGCTTGGCGTTCGGGAATTCAGCCGAATCTCACGACGGGGTTGGGGGCTTGGGTTTGCATCTGCTGATACTCGACGCGGTATCATGTCTTCGTATGCGACTGCATCGGCGGCGCGATCGATACTCGGCGTAGGATTTTTGGATGTCAGTTCTGGATGGTGTCACCCCAACACGGCGGCAAGCATTGAAGGTGGCTGGGTCAGCGATGGTGGGGGCTGCAATTGCCGGATCCCGGTCATCGGCTTGGGCTGATGCGGCGGACGCCTCTGGTCAGCGCCGCGACAATCTATTGATCGATACCCATCTTCATTGCTTTGCAGGGCCCCGATCGGTTTCGTTTCCCTATCATGCCAATGCTCCCTATCGACCGACGGCGGCAGCGACGCCGGAGTATCTGATCGAGTGCATGGATGCGGTGGGAGTGGACTTTGCGGTCGTGGTCCATCCCGAACCGTACCAGGACGATCACCGCTATCTGGAACACTGTTTGAAGGTCGGTAGCGGTCGGCTGAAGGGGACCGTCTTGGTATTCTCTGATCGGCCTGATGCTTCCCGGCAGGTTCAGGAACTGCATGATCGAACCGACGTGGTGGCCGTTCGAGTGCATGCGTATGCACCAGAGCGGATGCCGGATTTTGATTCCGATGGGCTGCGTCGATTATGGTCGACCGCAACGCGGTTGGGGTTGGCGGTGCAATTGCACTTCGAACCGCGACATGCAGCGAAGTTCGCTTCGCTGATTCGGGATTTTCCTGACACCACGGTGTTGATCGACCATCTGGGGCGACCGTTTCAGGGGACATCGTCGCAGTACGACGATGTATTGGCTTTGGCTGATTTCCCCAACACGATCATGAAGCTGTCATCGATTCCTGTGCAGACCAATTATCCGCATCGAGACATCCGCCCTACGATTGATCAGATCGTGGACCGTTTCGGTCCATCGCGGTTGATGTATGGCGGCGGTTTCAATGCCAGTGCGACTCCCGCGTCCTATCGCCAGACCATCGATCGGGCGCGCTCGTTGCTCGGCGCGTTAAGCGATGACGAGCGGCAGATGGTGTTTGGGGGCACGGCGAAACGAGCGCTCGGCTTCTAGTGGTCGGTCAGCGCCGGCGCATGAAAAAGCCCCGCGAATCATCGCTGATCGCGGGGCTCTTCGATTCCGTTTTGCGTCCGCTACGATTACGCGAACGGGTTGTACTTGCCTGGGGTCGGTACTGGGTAGCGACCTTCGGAGTCTGGTCGTGCCGAAGCTGGGACTTCCGAATCCAGTGTGTAGGAGTCGATGCCAGGAGCCAGTTCAGTGCCCTTCTCTAGCAGTTCGTCCCATTTGACGATCTTGCCGCTATAGCAAGCTTCGCGGCCCAGGATGGCGGTGAAGGTCGAGTGAGCGCCGTACTCGCCTTCGTTGTAGATCTCGCCTCGCATCAGAGCTTCGATCAGGTCGTGCTGCTCTTGTTGGTGGCCATTGACGTTTTCGCCACTGAACTTCCACGCGTTGGCGCCATTGATGGTGCCTGATGGGTCCGCGGTGCCCTTGGTGCCTTGGGCGAATTCACCGACATGGTTCCAACCGCCGGCCAGGTGACGGCCTTGGCTGAACATCTTGGTTCCATCGGCGAACGTGTACTCGCAAGCCGTGTGGTCAAAGATCTGCGACTTGGTGGCGTCGCCACCCATTCGTTGTTCGCGTCCGCCCATGCCGTTGCATTCGACCGGGTACATGCCTTTGACCCAGCAACCGACGTCCAAGTTGTGAATGTGTTGTTCACAAATTTGGTCACCGCAAACCCAGTTGAAGTGGTACCAGTTGTTGGTTTGGAAAGCCATTTCGGATTGTGCATCGGTGCGGTTGCGGTACCAGATGCCGCCGCCGTTCCAATAAACTTGTTGCGAAATCACATCGCCGATCGCACCGTCGTGGATGCGTTCGATGGTTTCCATGTAGTTGGGTTGGTGACGGCGTTGTAGGCCGATCGCCAGCATCAGGTTTTTCTTCTTGGATTCTTCGACGCTCTTCAGCACGCGGCGAACTCCGGCGGCATCCGAAGCGACCGGCTTTTCCATGAAGATGTGTCGGCCCTTGTTGACGGCATATTCAAACTGTTGTGGTTTGAATCCCGGTGGGGTCGCGATCACAACCAAGTCGGCTTCGACGTCGATGGCGGCTTTGTAGGCGTCCAGTCCGACGAAGACACGTTCGGCTGGCACGTCGATCTTGGACTTGTTTTCGCCGCGGCTAAGCGACTTGATCGCTCGGTCGGCATTGCCTTGGAACGCGTCGGCGACGGCGACCAGTTTGACGTTGCCCTTGGTGTTGAAAATCTGAGCCGCTGCACCGGTACCACGACCGCCGCATCCAACCAGCACGAATCGAATTTCATCGCTACCAGCTGCGTGGGCAGTCTTGGCAATCGTGCTGGTAAGCGCCGCGCCAGCTGCTGCTGCGGTAGATGTCTTTAGGAAAGAGCGACGGTCGGGTTTGTTTTGCATGGATTCTAATTCCTGAAGTTGACTGAAGGTGGGGGTCCCCGGGGATCGCATGTACGGCCAGGAGACCACCGGATTGTAGACGCATAAGCCGCCCGTTTGTACATCCAATGGGCATAAAACGCTCGTTATGCGCCTCCAGCCCCTTCGATTATTAGGAATTTCGAGTTCAGTAGGGGTCGCTCCCTCCCGATCAGGTGGGCTCGCAACGCAAAACGGTCGATTTCCTTGTCGACTTTCCAAATCCTGACGCGGGTGGGCGAAAACCGCTGCCAGGCGTCATTCTGGGCAATGTTGGCCAGTCGTTCGCTGATCTGATTGCTTTCGCCGACATAGATGGTTTCGTCGTCATTGGCAATTTCATAGACGCCAGCGTCCGATTTGCCCGCCTGCAGGCAGTC
Organism: Rubripirellula lacrimiformis; assembly: GCF_007741535.1. Taxonomy (NCBI): domain Bacteria; kingdom Pseudomonadati; phylum Planctomycetota; class Planctomycetia; order Pirellulales; family Pirellulaceae; genus Rubripirellula; species Rubripirellula lacrimiformis. Next base: position 8,245,608 of record NZ_CP036525.1, on the reverse strand, counting down.
CTGGATTGGCTTGGATTTGGGCGCCGATGCCGCCTGCCAATGCGAGTCTTGTTCGGCGGCCGCCGACTGAAACTTTTTGGTCCTGGCTCGTTTGCGAAGCGAAAGTGCGGCCCAGCGGTAATCCAGGGGCGAATGGCCCGGCGATAGCATCGCGGCCAATTGGTCAAACTGTTCCATCGCTGCCGGGGTGCACAGCATTTCGTCCAGCGTCATCGCGTAGTCCAGGCTGATCAGCCGGAGTGCAATTTCGGCTGCGTTCTGAAACGGTTCCATCTCGGACCAAGTCGATCGCCGTCCCTTTTCAACCGCCTTGGGCAATTGTTTTGACTTCCGAAGTCGCAGCAGCATCGTGTTCCAGATCCTGGGGTCGCCAGCGATCTTGCGGCTTCGGCAGGCCTTGCTGAATGCGGTCGACAGCTTCGGGTCGCAAAGCACAAAGTCGGCCGAGTGACCGCCCGAGGCTTCGGTGAACGATTCCACGATCGCTTGGCGAGTCTCGTCGTCCAACGGGATCACCGGGCGCCCGTTTTTGAAGGTCGTGCGAGTTCGGCCCTGCGAAGTCTTGGGGGAACTGCCCAGCGGATCTTCGACGCCATCAAGCGGGTCGCCGATGTTGCACTGCGCCATTCGTGATTCGATGTGCTCGGCGTATTCAGGCGAAAGTTCGAACCCCATCCATTGCCGACCCAGTTTCTTTGCGACCGACAACGTGGTTCCGCTGCCACCAAAGGGGTCGACGACAACGTCCCCCGGGTTGCTGGAAATCCGCAGGATACGACCGAGGATCTGTTCGGGCATTTGGCACCCGTGGAACCCTTCGCGTTCTTTGAACGTTCCCGCCACGCGAGAATAGAACCAGGTGTCGTGCGAGGTTGCAAAGCCACCGGGTGGCGAGTCCTGTGGCCGCAGGATCCAAGTGTTGTCGGGCAGCCGGCCGCGAGAATTCGCTCGTTTGTCGGCGTACACCAATTGTCGTGCCGAGGCGACGCGAACCAGCGGGTTGTCGCCGTTGAAGGTGAACTGTTCGCGGTCTTTGACAAAGTGGAATAGGTGCGTGTGCGATCGGCTGAATCCGCGCACACAGTTGACGCCAAAGGTGTAGTACCAAATCACCCAACTGCGGCAGTGGAATCCTAGTTTCTGTGAAAGCAGTTTCAGTTCGGCAGCGTACTCGTCGCCAATCGCCAACCAGAACGTCCCGTCGGGTTTCAGGATGCGATGGGCTTGCCCGATCCAGGCTTCACAGAATTCCAGGTACTCGGCCGCTTCGCGTTGGTCGTCGTAGACGTCGTAGGTGTAGCCGATGTTGAAGGGCGGATCGGCGAACACCAAGTCGACTTTGCCCGTTTCGATCTGGGCCATTCCATCGATGCAACTGCCTTGGTGAATCTGGTTGGTTGGAAGCATGATGGGGATGAGCTCAGGCGTCGGTAGTGGACGATCGGTTTTCGTAAACCGCGATCCTAGCGCAAGCGGGGCTGACGCGCAAGATCCCACCACCTGGAATCGGCCCCGGCGACAATTGTCGCCTGCACCGGATTCCAACGAAAACAGCGTCCAAACCGGGATCCGGCTAAGCCGAACCGCCCGGCACTTGGCCTGATGTTTGCACCCTGGCCACCGGCCGGTTTACATCAATGTGGTTTCCCACGGGCCTGTGATGGCAAAGGTGATGCCGGGGCTTTGGGCGTTGACGAATAGCCATTTGCCGTCGGGGCTGAAGGTCGCACCGGCCCATTCTTTGGTGCGGAAGTCGCCGCTGATGCCGTTCTTTTCGCCCTTCAATTGGATGTTGTTCTCGGCGAACAGCGATAGTTTTCCGTCTTGGGACAGTCCGAAGATCCGCTGCGGGTATTCGTTCGCACCGTAATCGTTGTCCTCGCATAGCACGATGCCACCGCGCGGGCTGACGCACAGATTGTCGGGCATGTTCAGCACTGGCTTGCTGGGCGATTCGAACAGCAGTTTTAGTTTCTGGTTCTCGGGGTCAAATTCCCAGATCTGGCCAGCACCGGCGGCCCCGCCATCGGTGGCGTCGAAGTAAACTTTGCCGCCGCCGAACCAGCATCCTTCCAAACGGGAAAACATGGACCCGCCCTTCGCTTGGCCTTGCTTGAACACGCCTAGTTCGTCGGCCGGGAAGCCAGCTTTGGTCGCGGACAAAGTGGGGTCGTCGATACGATGCCAGCGAACATCGAACGTGGATCCGTCGGCGAACCCGCCACGTAAATCCGGTGTGTTGACCACTTCGGCCATCTCCAGCACGCCACCGGCATGCAGGTTGCCCGGCTGGGTCGGGATGAATCGGTAGAAGCCGGCGGTTCCACGGTCTTCGGTTTCGTAAACGATCCCGCTGTTGCGGTCGACCGCGATGGCTTCGTGGACGAATCGCCCCATCGCCTTGATCGGTTCGGGATTGCCGATCCCATTGGCCGGGACTTCGAACACCCAGCCGTGCGTCTTTTGGAATGTCTTCTTAGCGTAATTGTTGTACGCATCGCGGTCCCCAGGTCCCAGCACCGTTTCCTCGGCCGTCAACCAAGTGTTCCAAGGGGTGACGCCGCCGGCGCAGTTGCGGCTGGTGCCCGACAAACTGGTGCGGCTGCTGACCCAGTCGCCCCGCTCGGCATCAAAGACAAGCGATGTGCATCCGCCCATCGCCTGTTTGTCGTAGACCCCATCGCCCTTGATCGACAGGCAGGGGCCGTCTTCGCTGATCTCGTGGTTGCGGCATAGGGTCAGCAGGTTTCCGTCGCTGGCCACGACGCCCATGCCATCATGCAGATTCGGCGTTTCGAAGCCATCGTTCATCATGTCGCCGGCCCAACCGAACGACCGGTAACGAAATCCTTCGGGCAACCTCAACAGGGGTAGCCCCGTCGTTTCGTCCAGCGCGGGGGCCAGAAAGCATTTCGGTGACGGTGCATCCCCTAGTGCCAATCGTCGCCCCATCGATCCAAAGGCGGCGCCCGCCGCAAAGGTGGTCGCAGCCGCAAAGTTGTCGCTTAAGAACTGTCGCCGTGAAGATGCCTGGGTCATGTTCAGCTCGTCGCAGGATGAGGAATCGCAAAAGGATCTCGCCAAGTGTATCGCGGATTTTTCGCAGTGCCGGCGCACGCGAAAAATTAACATTTGGACATGCCGCAGACACCGTTCGTAGTACCGCCTTCAGGCGGAATCGGGTCTGGTTCATCGTGCCAGGCGAATGGAGAAACGTCGGCTAAACAGAGCGTCCAGCCCGCCCGAGAAGATCATTGGGGGAAGCCAAATCCGGTTGCCGAGGCAACCGGCAAAAAGCTTTCGCCTCTTCGAAGGCTGCTGGAAGCTGGACGGACGGTACTACGGACGGTGTGGAGTGACCGAGTGGGTCAGTGCTTGCGCCGTCGCCCGATCAGGCAGGCGACCGTGCCAACCGCGATCGTCAGGCCAGCAACCTTGGCTTGGCCTGGTTCCTGGATCGCGTACAGGGTCGTGATCACCAGTGTTGCGATGACATAGATCGCAGCCGGCATTCCCCACAACGGCAGCCGAGTGATTCGGCCGCGTGCACGGTCGACCCACAGCATCGCAACGGTCAGAGCCGAGCAAACCGAAAGTGTCAGCCCCAGGTAGCCGAGCAACTGAGTCAGGGATGCGATCAGAATCGCGGTGATCGCAAGTGCCGCTTGGAAACCGATGGCGGCGACCGGTGGGCGATCTTCGAATCGAAACCAGCTCGGCAGGAAACCGTCGTCGGCCATCTTGGCGTACACCCGAGGTCCCGTCATCACCATCGCCGATACGGATGTCATCAACGACACCACAATCACCAACCGGACCAACGTCGAAAAGCCGTCGCCGCCAATCGCAACCGCCGACGCGGCCGCGATCTGCGAAATGTTCGCTGGGTCGGTCAGTTGTTCGACCGGGGCGGAAGTGACAAAGATCCAGTTCAGAATGACGTACAGTATCGTCACCATCACGGTGCCACCGACCAACGCGCGAGGAATGTTGCGCTGTGGATCACGCACCTCGCCAGCCACATACACCGCCGCGTTGAACCCTGCATAACTGAACGAAATCCACACCAACTGCTGAGCGAAATTCAGCCAATCGAAACTGGCCGGTTCATCCACGACGGTGTCTGCAGGCACGCTGTCGTCCAGGCCGCTATCGGAAGCCTGGCGATCGATTGGGGCATCGGCCGGCGTGTCAGCGGCAGGTGGCACGTTGGCAACCGGCCCACTGGTAGTCGGAGAATTGGTAGTCGGAGAATTGGTAGCCGGAGTATTGGCAACCGGAGAATTGGGCAGCGATCCATCGCCGCGGCTGCTGGAAACGGCCAATACGATGAAGCCGGCGATCATCAACAACTTGGCGATCACGATCACGTCTTGGATGCGAGACGCCCCGCGGATGCCGATCGAGTGCAGTGTCGCTGCGGCGGCCACCGATGCGACCGCGATCGTACCGCTGGGCAGGCTCGCCAACGTTTCTCCCAGCAGCGGCCGTGCGTATTCTTCGAGCCCGATGGCGGCGATGGCGATGGCTCCGGTGAACCCAGCCAACATCGAAACCAATCCTGCGATCACGCCTGCGATCGGATGCAGCGTCCGGCTTAGGAACAGGTATTCGCCGCCCGATTGATGGAACCGCGACGATAGGCTGGCGTATCCGCTGGCACCACAGATGGCGATCACGCCGGCCACGATCCATGCCGCGACGACTTGGTCGGGCGAACCCAGGGCTGCCAAGGTGAACCCGCTGGTCGTGTAGACGCCGACCCCGATCATGCTGGCAGCCACCAGCGTCGTGGCCGAGACGAGTCCGATGCGGCGTGGTCCCGTCACAGGATCACGACTCGGCTTGGTTTGATGACGGCGGTTCAAAGGCGAACTCTTGCCACGTGACCGCTTTGTCCATCGGTTCGATTCGCATCACCAAATGCCCGTCTTGATACAGTCGGACCGTGCCAGTCGATTGGCTGACCACCACAGAAATGGCCTTGGTTTTTCGCGAGATCGCGGCGGCTGCCCAGTGGCGTGCCCCCAATCCCTTGGTCATCGTCAGGTCTTCGTGAGACACTTCCAACATCTGCCGACTGCGTTCGATGACCGCGTCGCTGCCGACAACAAATGCACCGTCGAGTTGAGCGATTTCTTTGGCATCGTCTTGGACTTTGGCGTCCAACAGATTGCGGCTCTTTCGGTTGTACCCGCGGAACGGGTCGACGCCAGAATCGTTGCTGTGTTCCAGCACCTTGCGGGTGTCGCCGACGACAAACAGCGTGCCGACGGGCTTGCCTTCGCGGCCTTCGCGACCAATTTGCGCGGCCAAATCGATGACGGCTTTGATCGTTGGCAACGGCACCCGGCTCTCCAGCATCTGCAGGTCGCGGGTCGTAAGACGCCGCATCCGTTCGTCCAGTTGCAGGTGGCTGATCGAATCCAGCCGGCCTTGGTGAAAACCACTGTAGACGGCGACGATTTCGCCGTTGGTCCGAATGAACTCGTCGGCCGCAGCTTCCAGCAGAGCATGCTGCAGCCGTTCCAACAGCGGTGCTTTTTCCTTGTTCAGCGCCAGAGCTTTCAGCCCGGCCTCGGATGCCCCTTCCAGGTCGTCAGGGGAATCGACCGCCACGATGATCGGTTTTTCAACTTCCGATGCGATTTCGGCGATCCGCTTCCAGTCGGTTGATCCATCCAACAACACCAACAAAGCGTCGGCATTGCGAGCCTTTAACAAAGCCACGCCCGTTTGGATGATGGCAGCGTTGTGTTTGGTGAATCGTTGCGTCGCCACGTGGAGGCCGTTTCAGTGCAGGAGTGTCGTCGTCGCGTAGTCTCGCTGTTTTAGCCTATTGGCCTAGCTTCGCACAGGTCGACGCACGTTTTACGCCGGCCACTATCGCCGGATTTGGTCATTGGAACGGGCCGTCATCGGCTGTTGCCAGGCCGGTCCGCTCTGATAGGCCCGTTCATAGAACATCGCCAGCGATCGCAGAGCGTGTCCCTTGGGACCGATGCTCCAGTCGTGTCCACGTTCCCGATACATCGCCGACAAGAGGTACCGTACGGCCGAAACGAGGCGAGGATTTTGCAGCTCTGAATCCGGGGTCAACGTCAGCAGCCATTCGACCATGTGGCCGGTCACCTGGACTTTGCGATCGATATCGTCTTTGTTTTCTCGCCCTTCGAACCAGTCCGTGCTGAACGATCCGTCGCGATTCTGGAGCCGGTAGGCATAGTCGACAAAGTCCTGCGTGAACTTTTCAGCCCGCTGCCATTGTCCGTCGATCGGCTTGCCTTCGGCACGACGCTGGCGAAGTGCGTGGGCGAATCCCATCAACCGGTGGGTTCCCCCACAGGCGGCCCCGACGATCGGCTGGGACAGTTCTTCACGAATCAAACGCTGGAAGTCCCAGGTCTGGCCGTCTTCGCTCGTCCAAGTCGCGTCGGTGTCCATGTAATGGGAAAGACCGATCAACGTGAATGTCAGCTCTTCGCCGGATTTGCACGCCAACTGTTCTTCGCGGATCACATCGGCAACCGAAAACTGCTGCCCATCGGCATACAATGGATAGTCTTCGGGGACTTCGCAGAGCGAAAATACGGCTAGCATTTGAGCCTGGTGACCCTGCAGCCCGACGCCGCTTCGGACCACAATGCGGCCGTCTTTTTCGGTCAGCAATCGTTGACCGCGGCAGGCGTTGTTGCCCGCAATCCACGCGATCGTGCTGTACGAATTGCGTTCGACCTGCACCTTGGTGTCGACTCCGTACACCATGATCGCATGCATCATGCCCCAGTTGCTGCGTTCGTTGGCAACTTCGCGTCGGTCATGATAGTACGACAAGCAGGCTCGCATCGTGTTTTGCAACCGCCGTACCGACAGCGACAATTCGATCGGCTGGGCGGGATAGCCGGCGTAGTCAAGTTCGGGGCGGACTTCGTGTTGCGAGATCGCGTCGGGACGATCTAGATCGGGACGCTGCGGTTTGGGCAGCGAACTGATGCGATCCGGCGCGGCACGCTCCGGTGCAATCGAAAGTTCGGGTGCTTGCGAGATCGTGCGTGGTGTGGATCGCTGCGGCTCGCTTTGATCGGTATCCACGTACGGGGGCAAATCGCCAATCGAACGATGGGAACGCCCGTTGGCGGAACCCTCGTTGTCTTCGTCGACTGGTTTGCCGTCGCGAGCGATCTTTAGCTTGCGGACGGGGATCTCGTCGTCTTGAATGTCGAACGATGGATCTTCGGTGGCGGGGATGTCGCCGACGGATCGGGTCGTGGTCGATGACGATTCCAAGCGGTCGTCCATCCGGGCGCTGTCGCCGATGCGTGTCGGCCGTGCCGACGATGGTTGAGGCGCTGCTGGGCGAGTGGTCGGTGCTTCCTGAGGCGCGACATAGACTCGCGGTGACGGCGCGGGGCGACTGTTGACGGTCCCCATCTCCGGTGGATCCGTCAGCGGGATCGGAGTGTCCGACCGTGGTGGCAATGGCGTCGACTTGGGCGCCGGATTGAACGTGGGCACTGGCGACATCGTCGGTGCCAGCCGGGTTTTCGGTTCCGCTGGGGTCACGGGTGCCGGGCGAACGGCCGGTCGCGTTGTTGGCCCGGAGTCTTGGGTGGCGATGGGAGCCGGCGCTGTGATGGCGGGTACCGTGATTGCCGGCGCGGGGATTGCCGTCGCGGGGATTGCCGGCGCGGGCGCCGTAACCTTCGGTGCCGCGACTTCAGGCGACGTAACCTTCGGCATCGGCGCAGCGATCGCGGGGACGAGGATTGGACGCTGCTGCGTCGTGTTCTCCACTGCCCGCGGAGCGGTTTGCTGGGGCTCGACCAGTCGCAGGGATGGCTGCTGCGGAGCCGGGTTCAATGGGGACGCAGCGGACGGTTGTCGAATCCGCCATCCGCCATCATCATCGCCGTGATCAATCGGCGAACGGTCGACAGGTTTGGGAACCAATCGGTTCAGCGACGGTGGATCGGGCAGGTCGGCTGGTGGCTTCGGCACGTCGGCCGATTCGGAATCCGAACCGCCTGGGTTCATCAATTTTTCTAACAGCCATGGACGCCGCGCTAGCCGCATCTCCAGCGTCGAGTTTCCCGGCGCATTGAGCATCATCTCGCCGCCGTGATCGGCATCCGATGACGGCGCGGTCGCGATCCGAGCGGCGGGCGCATCGGCTGCCGTGGTACCTGCGGTCGACGTATTTGCGGATGGTGGCTGCGAAGCGTCCGGCTGCGGTGCGACAAGCTTGGCCTGCGACGGAGCGATCAAACGAACCTCCTGCGCATCGCTCTGGCTAGCGCTGCCGCAAGCAAGTCCGGTGGCAAGAATGGCGCACAGGTAGCGCCGTTTGGACGATAGGGGGAGGCTGCGTTGCTGCACGAGGTGCTCCGAGTTCGGGCGAGACATACCCGAAGTATCGGTCAGAGTGCATGCAGGAGTTGACCTATATGTGACTGCAAAGTGGCCAACAAATTGTGATTCCGGTCAAAATTTGTACCCCCCGACCAGAATAATTAAAGATCGAATTGGTCAAGTGAGTCAATCAGCTTGTCCAACGTGTCTTTCGGCTTGGTTTGGGCCTCGGCCTGCCGCTTGCTCAGTTGGTCATCGATGCCGACAGCGTTGCGACCTGCTAGCAATAGTTGCTCGTCCCGTTCGCGCGCTGCGGTGGCGATGGGATCGTCGCCGGTTGCGGGAGCACCAAACAGGACCGACAGGTCGATCTTGAAACCCTCTTCGCCCTCGATCTCGGCACCGGCGATCGCCGGCGCTTTGTGCTGTGGAAAGATGATTGCATTTTCGGGACACACTCGGCTGCATGCCGGGCACCCTTTGCGGCAATTGTCGGGCTGTTCGACCAGGATGTTCTCGCCGTGGTCGACGCCGTAGACGCCGAACAAGCAAAAGTCGACACACTCCATGCAGTTGGTGCAGCGGCTGAAATCGATCACCGGGTACCAGCGCCGCGAAGTCGCTTCGTCCACCTGGACGATCTTGCCACCGATGATCGGCAGCGAAGTATCAGCCGGCGATGGCTCGTGTCCGATGATGCGCTGCACTTCGGTGATGAACGCGGTCGGGTCGTTGCCGACTTTCAGGTCGATGCAGTGGATCTGGCGATCCGGACGCGGATGCAAATCGGTGACCCGGTCCACCACAGGCGTGTCGTCCTGGTCGGTTTCAGGCGTCGCTTCGACATCGGAATCTTCGTCATCATCGGGGGCGCCCAGCTGCACTTCGCCGAACTGGCCGCGGATACCGTTCCGGTCCAGCACCCAGTGGGCGGCCCGTCCATAGATCCATGACACGACGACCAGGTCGCCTTCGATGTCCGAAAGCTTCTGGAACGATTCGCTTGATTTCGGCAGGTCGTATAGGTGAGGAATCACCAACACGTCCACGCTTTCGATCTTGCCGACGGCGTCCGCGATCGCTTGTTCGAGTCCACGTTTTTCCGGATTCCGCGATTGGCCTCGCGAAATGACGATGGTGTGGGTAGCGGATCGAGTGGCAGAGATCATGTTGTCGCTAGCGAATGCAGAAGGGGTCGCGTTTGGTCATCTCGCCGGCCTCACCACGCCAGCGGTTTTTGCCACGCTTCTTTGGCATCGCCGGTCGTCACGTTCAGCACGGTGTCGGATCCTCGCGACACGATGACGTCACTGCAGTCCTGGATTGTACCTAGACGGGCAACCGGAACGTTGTCGGACTTCATCGACTTTTCGAAATCATCCGCCGCATCGGCAGGCACTTCGACCAAGAATCGCGTGTTGGATTCGCTGAACAGAGCTTCGGTGGTGCTGATTCCGCCGCCACAGAGCGATTCGATGTCGATCGACATGCCCAGCATTCCGGCCATCGCCATTTCGGTCGCAGCGACCGCCAAACCACCCTCGCTGAGGTCGTGACAGGCACGGACCTGGCCCGACATGATCGCGCGGTGCATGGCGACAAAGGTGGTTTTGGCCAAAATCGCGTCCACCATCGGAACTTGACCGCCGGTCAATTCTCGCACCAACGATAGGTGCGATCCGCCTAGTTCGGACTTGGTTTCGCCGACCTGGAACACGACATTGCCGACCTCTTTGGCGTCCATGGTGACGGCCTTGGAAACATCATCGATTTGCCCCATCGCGCTGATCAACAGGCTGGGGGGGATCGAAATCGTTTGTTTGGTTCCGTCACCATCCATGAAACTGAACTCGTTGTTCAGGCTGTCTTTGCCACTGACAAATGGTGTGCCCAGGGTGATCGCCATGTCTTGGCAAGCGATCGCAGCACGGACTAGCGAACCCAACGTTTCGGCTCGGTCGGTATAGCCCCAGCAGAAGTTATCCAGGATCGCAATCTTTTCCGGATTGGCACCGACCGCGACCGCGTTCCGCATCGCTTCGTCGATTGCCGATGCCGCCATGTGATAGGTATCAAAATCGCCGTAGTGGGGGTTCATGCCACAGGAAATCACCAAACCACGGCGGGATTCGATCAACGGCCGAATCACGGCCGCGTCACCCGGTCCATCGCACTGTGGGCCGACCAATGGTTTGACCACGCTGCCGCCTTGGACTTCATGATCGTATTGGCGGATGACCCATTCTTTGCTGGCCACGTTCAGGCTGCCCATGATCGACAACAGTGCGTCGCGATGGTCGTCAGCCGACATCTCAGGCAGGTCGATCGTCGTCACTTCGGGCGGGTTGTAAACCGCATCGCGGATGATCGGTGGACGTCCGTCATGCAGGAACTGCATGGATACGTCGCCGACCGTGTGGCCTTGATAGGTCAGGTGCAATCGGCCGGTCGGGACGAAGCGTCCTAGGACTGCAGCCTCGACGCCTTCGCTTTCGCACAGCTGACGAAGTTCGTCCCATTTCTCTTGTGGAACCGCAAACACCATGCGTTCCTGAGCTTCCGAGATCCAGATTTCGGTGTACGTCAAACCGTCGTATTTCAGCGGGGCCTTGTCCAGCCACACTTCGGCGCCCAAGTGTTCGCCCATCTCGCCGACGGCGCTGCTGAATCCACCGGCACCACAGTCGGTCACGGCATTGAATAGGCCTCGGTCACGGGCCTGCAGCAGTACGTCTAGCACCATCTTTTCGGTGATCGCGTTGCCGATCTGGACCGCACCACCGGATAGCGATTCCGATTCGCTGGTCAGTTCCGCGGAACTGAACGTGGCGCCGTGGATGCCATCACGCCCGGTGCGCCCGCCGATAGCGACAATCAGGTCGTCGGGTTTGACCTCTTTCTCTTCCATGCCCACCGGAATCATGCCGACGTTGCCACAGTACACCAACGGGTTGCCGAGGTACCGTTTGTCAAAGTAAACCGCGCCGTTGACCGTCGGGATTCCCATCCGGTTGCCGTAGTCACGGACGCCTGAAACGACGCCCTTCATCACGCGGCGAGGGTGCAGGATGCCGGGCGGCAGCGAATCGACAGGCGTTTCCGGCGGTGCAAAGCAAAACACGTCGGTGTTGCAAACCGGTTTGGCACCCAACCCGGTGCCCATCGGATCGCGGATCACCCCGCCGATGCCCGTGTTGGCACCGCCGTAGGGTTCCAGAGCCGACGGGTGGTTGTGGGTTTCCACTTTGAAACAGACATGGAAATCATCATCAAACGTGACCACGCCGGCGTTGTCCTTGAACACGCTGACGCACCAGTCGTTTTCGCCCAGCGTTTTTCGGATCGTCTGCGTCGCTGCAAAGATGGTTTCCTTCAGCATGTTTTCATACTGACGCTCGTCGGCCATCGGCAACCCGGCCTCGTTGGGACCCCGATAGTGAATCCGGCCGGCCAATGTTTTGTGGCTGCAGTGTTCCGACCAAGTCTGGGCAACCGATTCCAATTCGATGTCGGTCGGGTCGCGTCCCAGGGTGTTGAAGTGAGCGCGGATGGTCTGCATTTCGACCAACGTCAGATACAGTTGGCCATCCTTGGATAGCTTTTCCAGTCCGGCGTCATCCAATTCGCGAATCGGCACGGTCAGCAATTGAAAATCGTTCGGCGCACCGACATCCAATTGGTCCATTTCCAGTGGTCCGACCACAAACTGTTCGATCGCGTCGTTGGACAATGCCCGCCGGCAAATCGTGTCCAGCGACGATTCGTCGACGTTCCCGATCCAGTATTTCCGCATGGTGCGAACCGCTTCGACGGAAAAGCCCGCGTCCTTGGCCGCACCCAATGTGCTGGCCGCGACCGGATCCATCACGCCTGGTTTGGGCAGCACGTTGACCTGAACCGTTTGGTCGCCGGGCGGTTCGTTCAGCAGGTCTTGCCCAGCGATGGCGACCACCGGGTACTCGGTAATCGAGTCGGATAACAGAGTCTCGGCCAATCGTACCGCTTCGGCTTGGTCCAAATTGCCCTGCACCAGGAACCCCCGTGCCATCGCGATCGAGACCGATTCGCCCAGACCTAGTTCTGCGATCTCTTCGCTGGTGCGGATCGCTTCACGATCGACTTGGTTGTCGGCCGGATAAATGTCAATTTGCCAAAGCGGCATGGGGGAGACCCTTTGATGAGGGAGAATGTAATTCGTTCGTTGTCCGCGCCGCCGGATCATCGGCGGCGGTAAAATTCATCGCTGGTAGACGTCGTTCGTTACCGGCGGTCTTCTTTGATTCGTTTGGCTTCGTCCAACCACTGCGTCAGTCCGGCGTCGTCTGCCGCGCCGATCGTTTCCCGCAGCCGGTCCAGCTCGTCACGCAGCCGATCCAGTTCGCTCAGCACCGCCGCTCGGTTTTCGTGGCAAATCGCCGTCCACATCTCTGGATCGCCCGCCGCCACTCGCGTGATATCCGACCAACCCGATCCGACCAACGATCGAGCCTCGGGGGGGACCATGCGAGCAACCAATGCGGACACCAAGTGTGGCACGTGGCTGACCGCTGCCAAGTGGGCGTCGTGCTCATCAGCGGTCATTGTGATGGTCTGGCCGCCCACCAATTTCCAGAATCGATCGGCCTTTTCGCGGATCGCATCACCGGCCGAATCGCCGGGGGTCAGCACGATCACTTTTTGGTCGAAAAGCCCGGCCTGGGCGTATCGAGCACCCGATTTCTCGCTGCCGGCAATCGGGTGGGCCGCCACAAATTTCCTTCTCGCGATCGGATCCGACTCGACCGCCGCCACGATCCCGGCCTTGGTGCTGCCGACGTCCGTGATCAATGTATCGGCCGCTGTTGCCGCCGCTGCGGTGACCGCCATCGCCGCGATTCGGTCCACCGGCGTCGCTACCACGACCACATCACACCCCGCGCAGGCCTGTTCCACCGAATCGGTCGCCACGTCGATCAACCCGCGTTGGACCGCATCGGCAAGCCGGTCCAATCCACGTGAATAGCCGACAAACACCGTGTCGGGCAAGGTTCGGCGAATCGACATCGCCACGCTTCCACCCAGCAATCCAACACCCAGAATCGCGACTCGGCGAGGCCACAGATCGGTCGCGGTGTCGTTCATCAATGTGCCAGTTTTCACTACCGCGAATCGAAAAGGCCCGATTCTAGGTCCCACAGCGGCATTCGAGAAGAAGCCGCCAGCACAGATCAGGGGAAATCAAGCAGCAGGGCCCCGCAGGCTAACCACGCGCTGATCGTTTAACCGCGTGGGCATCGCCCCGTGCGCCGCTACGGACGCACGGCCCGCTGGGCACGCGGCTAAACGAGTGAAACCGGCTCATTCCTGCCACGCGCTGATCGTTTAGCCGCGTGGGCATCGCCCCGTGCGCCGCTACGAGAAAACCCGGAAATGCATCATATCTCGCCCACCTATCGGGCCAGTCGCTGTTTCAGCTCTCTGGCGGCAGCGGCCGGATCCGCCGCGTCACGTACCGCGCCGGTCACCGCGATGCGGCGAAAGCCAGCTTCGATGACCTGATCCAAGTTGGACGCTTCGATGCCCCCGATCGCGAAAGCCGGGTACCGGTCGGCCCCCAGGCTCCACTTGCTGACTTCCCGCAGCAGATCCGTCCCGACGTAGTCGTCGAACGACTTGGTGCGTCCAGAAAACACGGGGCCGCACCCGATGTAGTCCGCACCGCTGGATCGTGCTTCGCGCGCCTGTTGGATCGAATGGGTCGAAAGGCCGATCAGCCGATTGGGCCCCAGAATCCGCCTAGCCACCGATACCGGCAGCTCGTCCTGGCCCACATGGACGCCGTCGGCACCGGCCGCCAGCGCGATATCCGCACGATCGTTGACGATGAACAATCCGCCGACCTGAGCCGCGATCTGGGTTCCTTGCATGGCTCGTGCGATCAGCGTTCGATCGTCCACCTTGTGGTCTCGCAACTGCACAACGTCGGCGCCGCCTTGATACAGCTCGGTGACCGTTGCCTGAAAAGTAGGTTCATCCGGACCCGCGTCGGTCAATACGTATAGAAGCGACGTCATCAACCGCTCGCGCCGCCGTTGGGCGGGCATCCGCAGTTCCAGTTGGCTGGCCGCGGTGTAGCACCGATAGCGATTGCGTTCGATCTCGGTCGCCATCACCGGGTCGATCATTTTGCCGTATTCCTCGATCACCCGCAGCGACTGAGCCGTCCGGGATGCGGCCGCCGCCACCACGTCGCTGGCCGTCGCCCGATGGTACTCCGACGCCTCGCCGATCAAGGTGCCGACGTCGCCGGGAGTGTCACGCGCCGACAACCGCAGTTCCCTGGGCAACCGCTCGATCGCCGCCGTGACCGCGTGGCGAATCGACTTCAATTGCCCCGATAAATCGCCATCGTTCAAGCCGAACCTCGCAAACTCTTCCATCGTCCGCAGCCCCTCCAGGGCTCGATTGGCCGACGCATCCAGAATACGATAAGTGGCTCGCAAAGATTCGTCAGTCATAGAATATCGAGGTGGTCTGAGATGTCAGTATTGAAAAGTGTTATGTTGGTGCTCGTGTTCGCCTGTCTCACTTCGGCGGTGACGGCACAGGATGCAGCCACCAAGACGCCAGCGAAGAAGCCCGTCGTTGCGAAGATGCGATCTGAATACCAGCCACCGAAGGTCGACGACAGTCTGCCTCATGTGCTGCTGATCGGCGACTCGATCTCCATAGGCTACATGCTGGATGCCCGCAAGGAATTAGCGGGGGTCGCGAACGTTTGGCGACCTGCCACCAATTGTGGGCCGACGACTCGCGGTTTGACATCACTGGATGCTTGGTTGGGCGATCGGAAATGGGACGTCATCCATTTTAACTTCGGTCTTCATGATCTGAAGTACGTGGGTCCCAAGGGTGGTAATCTGGCAGATCCCAAGGCCGCCGACAGCGCCCCGCAGGTTTCGATCGAAGACTACGCGACCAATCTGCGTCAGATCGCCCGCCAGCTGAAGGCCACCGGGGCGACCGTCATTTGGCGAGAAACCACGCCGGTTCCCGAGGGAGCCAAGGGTCGGATTCCTGGCGATTCGAAACGCTACAACGATGTGGCCGCGAAAGTGATCGCCGAAGTCGGCGGGATCGAAACCGATCCGATGTATGACGTTGCCCTGCAGCATAAAAACCTGCAACGAAAAGCCGATGTCCACTACACCGCCGAAGGTTCCGCACTGCTGGGCAAGCAGGTCGCCAAGACCGTCCGCGCCGCACTCGAATCGCGAGCAAAATGAAACCGCTCCTACTTCTAAGAACGCAGCCCACCGTTCAGACTGTCGGATCGGCCAGCGGTCCGCACCCAGAGGCGTGGTTCAAGTCCCGCGGCGTCCCCGCTTAGAATGGTCAAGTTCGTCGCTTCACCGCGACAACGCCCCGGTAGCTCAGCTGGACAGAGCAGCTCATTCCTGGCGCGTCGTTCAAGTTACTAGGTTGCCCCTTACAATAGTGAAGTTCGTCGCTTAACCGCGACAAAGCCCCGGTAGCTCAGCTGGACAGAGCACCTCATTCCTAACGAGGTGGTCGGAGGTTCGAATCCTCTTCGGGGTATTGCGTCAGGCCAGTGCAAAGTGCGCTGGCCTGCTCTTTGCGCTCGCGGTAGATTGAAACCGTCGGAAGTCATGAACCGGCAGCTACCCTGGCCAGCGGCAGTCAACCCGTGGGTGCCGATGGTCAGGGCGGCATCCAATCACCACGGGGAAAAGAAGATGAAGAGCGCAACCATATCGCCGTTCAGCGACGGACCAGCCAAGCGATCCGCCGAGTTCGCGACGGACCTGCACCAATCAATCACTGCGGGCCTAGCCGAGGCTGCTGAATCCGCCCAAGAGCGAGACATTCAACAGCGACTCGATCGGCAAAGGCAGGAAGACTGGGAGCGAGCGGCAGCGGATCGCCGCCGAGTCATCGCCGAGACGTTTCGCTACCGGTTGGACTTCGCAGCGGGTGAGGCGAGTCACCAACACCATTCGGTCGATCAAGTCTCCGCCATCAAGCGAGAGGCGAATACCAGAATGGTTATCGCAGCGGTCAAGGCGGAACTGGGCGACTACGCCATGGAACCGAAGGACGCAGCCAAGCGAATCATCACTCATTTGACCGAGAAGACTGGATTGCCGAGGCAGAATGTCGTGGCTCTGACCGTCGACGAAGCCATTGAACAACTGACAGCGACACCTGATCCAGCTGACAGTGCAGCCGTAGGCGGGGATAAGCCAAAGCGAAGGAACAATGTGTGGATCGAAACGGCTAGGGCTCTACTGACGCAGAATCCAAATATGTCCGACGCAAAAATCGCGATTGCCGTTCGCAAAGACAGGTCCGTCTTAAGCCGGAGCAAGAAGTGGAAGGCGATCCGAGAAGAGTTCGAGTGCGGCGAACACCGCCGTGTCGGAATGGAACAGGTCCACGATGCGGATCTGCATTTCCGACGCAAAACGCAACAGAGTTGAAAAAACACCAGAAAAACTTTCTAGCCCGCAAAACGCGGGCTTTTTTTATGTAGTTGCGGTGCGTGTTGCGTTTTCAAAACGCAACAAAACGCAACACGAGGACGGGCTTCCAGTGAGTTCTACATTCCCTGGAGCAACCCGATGGCAACCATTTCACGACGCGACATGAGGATGCGAGAGATCGCCGACGTCCTCGCCTGCATCTGCTCGATGATGCACGCCGCAGATGACGGCGACCGAGACGAAGTAGCAAGATCGCATGATGAGCTACATGGGCATGGAATCGAGGTTCGGTTCCTCATGCCCCCGTCGCCGACCAAGAGATCGAGGCGTCGATCGTGATCCGTCCAGCGACCACCAAGGCCGCTCCGCCCGATTTCACTCTGAGAGAGTCGACGAATCCAGGCGGGCATATCGCCGAAGCAAACGTGAATGCGTTCGCAGCAGCAGCGGCAGCCGTCCTGATCGCTGCAAAGAAGCAACGGCGTCTGCGTGAAGAAATGCAGGCCGAGACCATTCCGGCAACGTCGGACAAGTAGCCAAACCAACAACGCAAAAACGGGAGATTTTGCGCCGCCTCAAAGCCGATGGCGGCATCCACAACACCAGAACGAAGCACCTAAGCATGACCACGACACTAGCAGCCATTACTGATCTGACCGCCGCTGCCCAGCGGATCAACGCTGCCCACGATGCAGCAATTGCCTCCGCAACCGAGGCGATCAAGCACGCTCGGGATGCCGGCGCTACCCTGAACGCGGTCAAGGAACGACTGCCACACGGCGAATTTTCGGAGTGGGTATCGAAGAACTGTCACTTCGTCGAACGCACCGCTCGACGCTACATGTCCATCGATCGCAATTGGAACTCCATCGAGCCAAAACGGACACGCGCGTCCGTTTTGACGATCCGACAAGCGGAGCGACTGATTGCCGCTCCCTACTACCGTGGCGATCTGATCCAGCATCCAGCTGTTGAACTGGTGTGGCCCGCAATCGATGAGTTTTGGACGGCTGTGATTCGTCAGGAAGTTACTGCCGCCATCCGAAGCGGGGACGGCATCTACTGCATGGGGCCGGATCACATCCTCGCTGGGCGCGTCACGCGGCCTCAGGCATGGCTGCGGTACCAAATCGCGATGGAGCTAGACGCGGCCATCCTGATCGATTGGTCGCGTGAGTACGACGCTGATCGTCAAACGCTCGATGGTCCCGACGCGGAAACGTGGGTCTGGGTCGCTGCACTATCCGCCGCACGAGACGCGATGACCGACGACGAGTATCAGGAGCGTCTCAAAATCGCCCGTGATCACCTTGGCCACGAAGAAGCCGAGTTGGCGATCGTCGCGCTGGGGCAGATGGTCAAGCGGACTGTCTACGCGGCCTAGGGCTAGCGCCAGAGTTGCTAGCGGTCCCGATCGATCGGATACCGCAAAGCCTAAGGCAGCGTGCCAGAAGCAAGAAAACTAAATGGGTCGCGGTGGCCAGGGAAATAAGTCCCCTCACAGGCCACTGGCCACCGCGATCACCAAAGCCAACCGAAGTATCCCGATGAACGACCCCAAAAGCAAGACTCACGCGTGCCTACGCACCTACGAGATAGGTCAGCATGATTGGCGAGTGCCCATCCATACCGACTTCGCCGACTGGCTGGGCGACAATGTGCGGAACATCCACGCGAAGAACGAACTTGCCATTGGCTTTCGAACCTGGTTGAAATCCGGTGAGTTTTCGATCAACCAGAAGCGGCTGACGGCCACATCCAGCAGCAACTCTAGAGCGGCGACAGCGAGTGCGATTCGGTCCTGTCCGATGATCAAACAGGTAGCTCCGGCAGAGCGTCAACGGTCGGCTGCCGTCCACAAATTCGTCGGTTTGCGCGGTGTAGAAATCGGGGCACCAGATAGTGCCACTCTCCCCTGTCTTCCCGCCCTCTACCTGCCTCCCTCACTACGGACTATCCATCTGATCGATGGTGGCTGGCTTCACAATCGCGCAGTGCATTGGGCCGATTGGTGCGAGGCTAATCAATACGATCTGCCGACTGACTATCTAGGCAGGACCTCAATGGGGCGATCGGTCTTTGAATCGCTCTCGAAAATCGAATTTCCTCGATCGAGCGGCTGGCTAACGACGCTGTCTGGTGATCGCAGCCACGAAAGCCGACTGAGCCCGCGCGAACACGGGTACATGTACCAGCGCCGGTGCGTCGTCAGCGGCGTTATTCGTAAGGTTCGCGTTCTGGCTGGCCGCTGCTACCACTCGTTGACGCAGTGCCCCCGTGAGCTACGCCGACTGCTCAGGATCGGCGGTGAGCGATTGGCCGAAGCTGACGTGGCGGCATCGTACTTCACCTTTTTGGCGGGACAGCTCCCGGAATCAGCCGAAAAACGGCGTCTGGTGTCCTTGCTGCAATCGGGCCAGTGGTACGAGTGGCTAGCCGATGCGACTCAGATGCCGATGGACACCTCAGCCGATCGCGACTCCGTGAAGGTGGAAGCGCAGCGGCAGCTGCTGTTCGGAATCGATTGGCGGGTTTGCGCCCGACCGATGTGGAAATCATTCTCCAAAACCTTTCCGAAGCTGGCGGCTCTGATCAACCGCCTCCGCAAAAGCGAGAAGGGGCCAAGCGGTCTGTCGCACTTCCTCAGCCGCTTGGAAGGTCAGACGATGAATCGGGCGTACGGATCCCTCGTCGGGCGTGGCGTGGCATGCCTGCCCCTGCACGATGGCATCCTCGTTGGCGAGTCGTCGGTCGAGATGGCTGCCGGCCTAATCCGTGAAGTCGGCGCGGAGCTTCTCGGGTTCGAGTCGTTGGTTCGCGCGAAGTAAATCCAACGACCGACAGACGTGACCTAACTTCAACCCCTCCCTTGCATGAACTTTTCGATGAACGCGAACCAAATCGAGATCCCCACAAGACCGAACCTCCAGCGCTTCTTCGATATCGCTCTCATTGAATACGCCATGGAGGAGAAGACACCCAACGACATGCCTCTTAAAGAACTCCTCGATGAGATCCACTATCGAAGCGCAGACTACATCTCGATGGCCACGATCTACGGCCCCATGGGTTGGCCGATGTCGAGCCTCGAATGCTTCGATGGCCCCAAGGGAGAAAACGTCTTCGACATCGTTGCCGATGCAGCCAATCAGTGGCGCATGGTTCGGCGCCAGCGCACGCAGAACGTGGGGCAATTCATGGACGCATGGTTTGCCGACTCCGATCACGCCAAGCCAGCGTTCCGCATCGTCGATATGCGCCAGGTCTGCGACGGTCTGAAACCATTCGCCGTCTGGGACGTCCTTCACGATCGATTCCTGACGATCGGAGGTCATCAGGTGTGGGACGGCAGTGACGAGTTCCTCGACGGCACAGGAGACGCCCTGAGCCGCCCTGACGCGGAATACGACCGCGAGGCCACGCTCGACATCATGGAGGCTGTAGCGCGGCTGCTGCCTGATTGGACGATGGGCGATTGAGGTAGGTATTTCGTCTGATCGGTCCTCGAAGTGCCAACTTGGCACTTCGAGTGAAACACGGGGAAAAACGCATATTCCGCAACGTGTCTGACGGCGAGATGGCGATCCTTCGGGGGCGGATTTTCAACGACAGAAAGCAGGACGCAAAAGCGAATTTAATTCCAAACGCCCGCTCGAACCCTCAACCTGAGGGTTCGAGTGAAACACGGGAAAAAACGCAAAAACCGAAATCGACAGCCGAGGCCGTCGCGAAAGAACTTGGCGTCTCGCGAGCGGTGAAATCAGATCCGGCTGGCACGCTTGCTGACCGGGTGGTCGCTCTGACTTCCAATTGATGGATCCGTTGATACGTTCGGCGAGATACTCACTCGCCAACCTCTGAACTGGATCAAAACCTGATGCGACCAGACGACTCGCCCGAACGAATGCCAGCTGACCAACTTCGGTCTAAATTCATCCGACTCACGGAAGCTGCGGCTCGCGTTGTTCGCGCACACGAAGAGGGCACGCTCGCCCCTCAAGACGACTCCGTGTCGATCCAGCGGCTGAGAGACGCGCTTACTGGTGAGCGTCCCGAGGCATCGTCAGAAAGTCAAACGGTAGAGCGCGCGTTCGAGTACAAATGCCGGGTCTGCGGGGAGACCCATCACGGCCCAGTTGGTTCGTTCTCCTTGTCTGATGGGCAGGTGGTCCTGATGACCGTTCTGGACTCGGGCGTGTGCCATCGGCCCGGCGCCGCCGTTTCAAAGGAGTCATTCCACAACTGCCAAGACGGCTCCTTGGGAGTCTCAGACATCATCGGAGTCGTCGAGGCCAAATAGTCGCAACGAGAGGCGATCGTTGACCGTGACCTGCCTGCCGTCTTTCATTTGCGAATGGCAAAGAAAAAAGCAAAACGTAAGCGATCTAGACAGCCCCGCAGTCGTGCGTGCGAGCAGTTGTCGCCTCCAGGCTGGATCTGCTGCTTGAGGCCCATCACAGGCCATCCTGGCTATTTTTGCGACATCACCGGGGGCATCTGGTCTCGCAGATCGCGCACTTCAAAAAAGCCGTTCGGGAGACTGCGTCGTTGTGCCGACGCAAACTCGTGCCGGTTTTTCGACGGTAAGGTTCGCAGTGGTGAGTCACGTGCACGCGTCATTGTCAAAACTTTCCGGGGCGAGCTACCAGACGGCGTTGTCATTGTTCATCGGGACGGGGACAAGACGAACTGCGCGGTCGGCAATTTGGGTCTAGTCACGCACAGCACACACGCTCGGGTTTACCGGAGGGGCATCCGTGGCGAGCAATCAACCAACGCTAAACTTACCGATGCGGACGTAGAGTTCATTCGGTCGAGCGAAAAGACAAATGGCGACATCGCGAATCGACTCGGAGTGTCCAACGAGTGCGTGGGGGCTGTTCGGCTAGGGAAGTCATGGATGCCCGCGCCCATGGCCCACGCCGACGCCCAAGCGTATGACGACGGCAGTGGCGTGACGGTTCAGTCGGGGCCCCTTCGTCACGCAATCAATACTGTTCGCACCGCCGTTCAGCGGTCTAAGTTTGTGCAGATCGCGTGCATCGGTGGAACTTTTACGGTCAGCGCCAGCGACGATGCCCGTGTCGCGGTTATCGCAGTTCCGGTTCAGACGTCCAGTCGGGATTTCACCGCGATGATCAGCTCTCGCGATCGCGAAAAAGTCATTGCATCGTCCTTGGGTATCACCACAAGCATCACGGCCAACCAAGAGGAAGTGATCTTTAGAAGCGGCGCTGCGATTCACACTGCCCCTTGGATCTCGGCAACTCCTCACCGGCTCGGCGTCATCGATTCTGCTTTGGTTGATGCGACGGCCAAGGCATCCATCCCTAAGAAGGATCTGCTATTGGCGGTTCGTCAGTCGCGTCCACTCACGCCTTACGAAGCAAATGCTTGCCATTTGCAGTTCTCCAGCGGGTGTGCAGTGCTGTCAGCGGGGCACCCCAGGACCGGGTTTTCGCAGATGGCACTTGATGTCGGCTATGTCGGTCGAGCGTTCGGTATGTACTTAGACCTGCGTCATGTTCGTCAGGCCGCAATGGCGGAGTCAGGTGACCGAGTGGAGATCTGGCTTGAGCCTACCGGGCGCCGACCGGGCGTGGTCATGACGACCAGCGGGTGCCGGATCCTGTTACCGGTGTGCACATCCCCGCCTGTTGGCTTCACGTCGGCGATGGAAATGATGATCTGACCACGGATTCCGATTGACGGGCCGATTCGGATCGGTAATGATTCGGGTGTCGATCAACGTCTGCAACACGTTGATTGACCGCGTTCACCAGATGAATCTGGCGCTCGCGAACGGGAGACCGATAATTTGTCTCACCATCTAGGGCTCTTCCCATGTTGCTGTCTTCCGCAAGTCCGGTCACTGCCGACCCATCCACGCTGAACTTCTCGCGATTCCAGTTGGAACTCCTGATCTCTCGCGTCGACGACATAGCCAAGTCAGATGATTCAGCTGGCCCGCCCGCCGTCCTGCCAGACAACGTTTGCTATCGCATGCTGGTCAGGGACATCTCGACATTCATGGTCCAGTTGACCCCGCAATTGTTCGTGGACGCAAACACGTCGCCTCGCGTTTCGAGAGTGATTGGATTTGTCGGCGATCAGGTTGAGCTGCGTTACATCGGCACGATCAACCAGATGATTGCGACAGAGCTGGCCGAGGTCGTCCAGCGGTTTGGGGCGGATACCGGTGACGCATTCGATCAGTCGATCGAGAGCATTCTGATTTGGATGCTTGAGCGTTTCGGCCAAGAAGCCGAGTAAGCCTGACCGCCAATCGCCGCCCCTCACCGGGAGTGACTACGGGGGCGGTGCGTGGGTGCCTTTCTGCAACGGCTGGCACCATGAGTCCCGCGACGATACAGCGGGCTTTTTTGCTTCGGAGACATGGGAAGCAGCCCCGAAACGGGCCGAAACGACGCGCCCCCCGATTTCGCAATAAACCGAAAACGGCGTTTTCAAATACGTAGATCCCCGTGTTTTACGTGTTATTTCTCTGCGCGATAATATTTCTCTGAGAAATAGAAACCTGGGGGGCGCCCCCCGAGTATTGAGCGCCCCCCGATCTCGACCGTCCGGCAGTAGGGCTAAACCCGGGGGGCGCCCCCCAGGTTTTCAGGGGTTCCCCCGGGGTGTCGGCTGCAACACATCTTCGCCGCATCCATTGCGAATGGATCTGCCCCGCCCCGACCATCAGTGACAAGTTGATGGGTTTCATTCGGGGAGAGTGCTTTGGATTCGTTTGCAGCCGTCTTTGAGACGCCGGCCAAGAAGATCATCAACGCGATTCAGCGTGACGTGGGATCGGCAAATCTGAGTCCCCTTTGGGGGCACGACACTGGGCGGGTGATCTTCCAGAAGTTCGAGCAGCACGACCTGGGGATCATCTGCAGATTCGAGATCGAGACGACTCGTGAACGCATCGCGGGGACTGGTCGATTCTCGTTCTGGCGGTGGTTGGATCGTCTGACCAAGATCGACGCCACCGGTATGCCGACGCCCGTGATCGACTTGGCCAGGGAACGCGAAGACGGGGAAACGATTGAACGATCCCACCGAGGTGTGATTCGACCGACCAAGAACCAAGTCGACCTTTCCGACTTCGGTGCGTTTGCGGTCCCTGGATCCAACCGGAGGCGGGTACCGGTATGGCGTTCCGACTGCGTTTCCGATCGACCAGAGGACGCGGGTGAGATCCCAGACAAACTGCGTCGGGAGATCATCGCGCTAGCCGACGACGGTGTTCAACAGCCGTTGATCGCAAAGCGGTTGGGCGTTGAAGGGACGATCGTGGTCGATGTCATTCGGCACCGCGCCAGTTGCTAGTGGCCCCATATGCGTCGGATACTTCGGGCACTGATGTATATCCCGTTCGCAAAACGAGCACGACTGAATGCCAGCGCTCCCAGGCAAGCACACCACGGACGCCGAACTAAAGCGGCTTCACCATTTCTTTGAGCAGGGATTGGGCCTCGCTCAGATTAGCCAACGCGTCCACATTTCAAAAACGACGATCAAACGTCACCGAACCGAGTGGCAGCAGGCGAAACGAGCGGCGAATGAAGCCGAGCAGACGGACAGCAACCAAGAGAACCAAGCATGACAGCCACTATCGCACGCTTCATCTTCCCCCATCGATCCGGCGAAACCGGGCTGACGGTCTCGCTGTTTGATGCTGGGGGCGATGCCGAGCTAAACGGTGCTGGCGACGCCCTGACCGAGACGGCGCAGGCCAACGGCGTGTTCGAAGCGACCATCACCGAAGCCATCGAGGGCGATTGCCGATACACGGTCGACGATGGCGCAACCATCATCGAGCATGGCACCATCGTCCTGGCTGATACCGTTGGCCCGTTCATCGCTGATGACGTCGTGGCTCGAATCGAACGATCAGGCGGAATGGTCGACGGTGTGCGGTCAGTGCTAGCGGGGATCACCCGATTGAGTTCGTGGATGCGGGCCATTGCCCGGGGCGACACCGCAGACGCTGTTGCGATGAGCGAACTCAACACCGGTGGCGGATCCTACGATCCCGAACTGTCGAGCCTAGAGGCATCATCGGGCGTTACCAGTGGAGTCCGACGCAAACTGACCATCGAAGCGACAACCGACGGAACATCGGGGGTAGGCGGCGTAGCGTTCCAACTGGCAGGCACTTCCCTGAAAGCGTTCACCAACGAGAACGGTGAGGCGGAGTTCCACCTTGCGGACGGAAGTCACACCTTCATCGTCACCCCACCCGGTCTCTACATCACAGAGGCAACGGTCACGATCGAGATCGACGGGGAAGACAAGACGTACAGCGTCAGCCTGCTACTGCCGGTGATCAGCGAACCAACCGATCCAACGATGGCAGCGGTTCACTGTTACTTCAAGACGCCCGACGGCAAGCCAGTAGTCAACGGAACGGTCATCGCTCGACTACCGAACCACTACGCGGGACTGAACGGCGCCCTCTACACGTCGACGCGGCTGGAGTCGGAGACGGACGAGGACGGCTACGCACTGCTAGAGCTGGTGCCGAACGACCGAATGTACGGCGAGCCGATTGAGCAACAGCAGAAACCGTGGCCCGGGATGTACACGGTCGAGTGCTGGAGCGAAGGAGACCTCGTGTGGCGACGCACAGACGTCATCGTTGAGCCTGGCGCTCAGATGCTGAGGTAGACCGATGGGCCGTAGGTACTACCTGGAGATCGCACTACTGAGACCATCAGCGGGAACAGGCAGGAAAACTCATTAACGAAGCGCTACAGGTTCAGGGGGTAGGGGAAATCGTGGAAAAGGAAACCATGTCCAGAGCCGATTGCGTTCTCGCTGCGAAAGCCGCGAACGAGCGATGGCCGATCACGGAAGAGTATCGAGAAGCGACCATCAAGAAATTGTTCCTGATTGTGCTTGATCCAAACTCCACGAATCGCGAACTGATCTCAGCATCAAAGGCGCTGGCCGCGTTCGACAAGATCAACCTCGACCAGAAGCCCAAGGTGTCCCAACGGGTCAATCTGAATCTGAACTTGTCGGAGCGGAAAGACGAATTGCGAAAGCGGATCGAATCTCTCACGTTGGACGCAGATGACTGACCGGGCGCAGTTGCTCGCACTGCTCGATGAGGTCGAGGAACACGACGATCTCGCACTCCTTGAAAGCCGCATCGCCCAGATTGAGGCCGGGACCGGGCTGGTAGTGTCACGCGCCGACAAGATGCGTGCCGCCTCATCGAATGCCCAGAAGGCAGCCACCCGATGTAGCCAGGATATTGGTCTACCGCCTGACGGGTTGGCCGATCCAGAGCGTCGTAGGCAGTCTGACGAATCGCTGCTGTTCCACCTGAAGACGTACCACCGCGAAACATTCCGATGTGAGTTCTCACCAGACCACGTTCGGATTATCGGGCAGATTCAACGGACCATCGAGGATGGAGGTTGCAAGGCGATTGCGTTGATGAGAAGCGGCGGAAAGTCGTCGATTCTAGTACGCGCTATCATCTGGGCGGTACTGACCCGACGCCGTCGATTCGTTTCGATGTTCTCTGCTACGGCAGATGAAGCGAAGAAGCAGATGACGAACTTGAGGAAAGTGCTTCTGACGAACCCGATGATTCAAGCTGATTACGCGCATGAGCTGCATGCTTTGATATCACTAGGCGGGCGTTCGACACTCGCAGAAGGCCAGCACGTCAATGGAAAGAAAACAAATGTTGTGTGGCAAAAAGGGATGATCGCCAGCGGGCACGTCGATGGCGTTCTCACCAATGAGTTCGTGATCACGTGCGGATCGCTATTGGGCGGAATGCGCGGGCAGCAGTATCTGGCGACAACCGGTGAAACGATACGACCGGACCTAGTTTTGGTTGACGATCCGCAAACCCGAGCCAGCGCAGCAAGCAAAAACGCAACGAAGAAACGCCTCGACATCGTGAACGGAGACTGCCTGAAACTGGCAGGTGGCGAAAGGAAGGTCGCGGCGTTTGCTGCGGTGACGATCATCAGGCGCGGAGACCTCGCCGACCAAATGGTAGATCGATCGAAGTCGCGGCACTGGCGAGGCGAAAAGATTCCGGCCATCAAGACGTTCCCTTCTAACACCGGCCTCTGGAACGAATTCGAAGAGCTGTACGGGTTTGAACTAGATGCCGATCTGCCGCACGATAAATCGACCAAGTTCGTAGCCGAAAATTTCAAGGCAATGCACGAGGACGCCGAACTGTTCTGGACCGACAATTTCGATAGGTCGCTATTTCAGTCGGCGCTCCACGGATTGATGGTGCAAAAGCTAGATGACGCCGATTCCTTCAATGCAGAGTTTCAGCTATCGCCAACGGTGGCGGGCGGTGACGAGAGCCAGCTGTTCGTACTAGATGCCGAAGCGATTGCTCGACGGGTCTCGCCGTTCAAACGGCGGGAAGTCCCCGAAGGATGCGAGATTCTGACCGCGTTCATTGACGTTCAAAACGAGTTTTTGCCATACGTCGTGATGGCTTTCACGATGACAGGGCGCGGATACGTCATCGACTACGGCGCTTTTCCAGACCAAATGACCCCGTATTTCACAAAGCAATCATTGACCAAAACTCTGACCGACGAATTTGGTGAGATTTCAATTGCCGACCGAGTTGCGATGGGGCTTGATGAGTTGGTCAATGACTTGATGACGCAAGAATACTATTGCGGTGACCGGGTGTACTCGATCGATAAGGCCGGCATCGACGTCGGATGGAAACTTGTCTCGCACGAAGTTCGCAGGATCTGTCGAGAATCGGTGCACCGCGCCCGACTGCATCCCCAGCAGGGCAAAGCGTACAACGCGAAATCTCAGCACTGGCAGCGGATCAAGGGCGGCAAGACACGAAAGACTCGTGGCTTGAATTGTGCGTTCTACAACCCACCCAAGGGACAACGCGGGAATCAGGAGCTACTCATCGACACGAACTTCTGGAAGACCTCGTTCGCGGAAAGCCTATCTATTCCCGAGTCATCCAATCGCGCCGTTGTTCTCTACAACGACACACCTTCCAGTCATCTGATGTTTGGCGAGAGCTGCGTTTCGGAAAAGCCAATCCAGAAGAAGGATGCGGACGGCAATCAATTTATTGCATGGGAGGCCGTCAATTCTGGCCAAATCGAAAACGACTACTGGGACGGGGCCGTGGGCTGCATGGCTCTAGCTTCGACCCTTGGCGTTTTCGAAAAGAACTCACCGAAAGCAACCGCTTCGAAAGGTTCGAAGAAGAGATCTTACGGCGCAAGCCCACTAAACATCGGATGAAAAAATGACGCAGAAAAACCCCGGCCCCACCGTGGACATCACAGCGGCGAAATCCCGTTGCCCCAAATGCCTCTCGATCAAACGCGAGCGGTACTCAAACGTAACGACCCATGACATTAGCGGTATTTCACCGGATGGTCAGGAATACGATCAAATCACCTGGCGTCGTACGAAGTGCAAGAGTTGCGGTCAGAGCCGAGTCGATCGCGAGCTTCGATTGGTGCCCACACTGAGCGATTCGACGTCGATCGAAACCGCAGACACTGAGCCGGATTCTTTTTTCTGAGCCTGTCGAGTCATAGCTTCCCGGCATGACTCAGCCACAAAACCAATCGTCTGCGGCTCAATACGAGCTGCGTATTCGTATCGAGGAAATCGATCGGACCATCGACGCGGGTGTTACATCCGTGACGGTCGATGGGACGACGACAAAAATCGACATCCAGGCCCTCAAGGACCAACGCCGGTATCTCCAGCAGCAGTTGGCCGCTGGATCCGGTCGACGCCCATTGTTCACCCGAATCAAAACATCGGGGGCGTAACCGATGGGAATGATCCGATCAACAATTGATCGCGCCAAGAGCGCCTTCACCTACGAGGCTCTGACCCCACGCGGTCGACGCAAGAGGGTTTCCAGCATCGTCACGCGTGAGGACAAGCACGTTCGGGGCAATAAGCACCGGGCGTTGCAGGCCAACGCGAGCGATTTGGTTCGCAACATGAGCGTCTGCGCTTGGGCGGTCAGGAAGCATCTCGACTACGTGTCTTGCTTCACGTTCAACATGAAGACGGCCAACGTCGAACTGAACACGGAAATCGAACGGCTGATGGCGATTGACGCACGTCCGTCTCGTTGCGACATCGCTGGTAAGTTCGGTCGTGAGAAGATGTTCCGCATTGCCGAGGCGCGTCGCGTTGTCGATGGCGACACGGCTCTTGTGATGCTCAACGATGGTCGTCTCCAGGGAATCTCGGCGGACCTGATCCGCGATCCTGACAAGGTGCTGCCGGGCGAAGACTGGATCAATGGCGTTCTCGTAACTGGATTCGGTAGACGACTCGCCTTTGGCGTGCATCAGCGGCATGGCTACTCGGGACGTAAATACGACCGACGAATCAACGCCACCAACGTCATCCACTATGGCTTTTTCTCAGATCGATTCGCTGCGGATCAGGTTCGGGGAATTTCGCCGTTGGTCGCTGCGTTGGATCCGCTGCGTGATTTGAAGGAATCAATTCAGCTAGCGCAGGCCCGCGCGAAGGTCGCCCAGATTTTCGCCATGGCAATCACCCGGGACGCACCAGAAACAATTGGCGATCCCGACGACGAAGATCCAACCAACTACGCGGTCGACTTCGACGACCCCCAGCTTCTAGATCTCGCTCCTGGAGACGATGCCAAGTTTTTGGACTCCCGAACGCCCTCGACTGAGTTCCAGGCGTTTTCGGTGCTGGTCATTCAGCTCGCGCTGACGGCACTCGATATCCCTTTCAGCATGTTCGACGGCTCTCGATCGACATTCTACGGGGGCCGCGCCGAGTGGCTTCAGTATTTGAGTTCGTGCCAAGACAAGCGTGCTGACCAAATCGAAATGCGGCGAGTCTACACCGTCTGGAAGCTACGCCAGTGGATTCGCGATGGGCGTCTGGTGTTACCGATCGGCACGACGATCAGCGACCTCGATTTCGAGTGGATTGCAGCGAATAAAACCCCGTGGTTTGACCAATCTAAAGAGGCCCGTGGTCACGTCGCCGCCATCAAGGCTGGATTGGACACGCCGCAGCGAATCGCCGCTGAGAAAGGCGGGGTCTACGAAGAGAACATCGACGCCATCGCCAAGGCATCCGAATACGCGAAGAGCAAAGGCGTGGCAGTCGACTTCGCGCCCATCATCGAACCCAAAAACCAAGGTTAAACCATGACCACCGCTACACGCCCTGCACGTCCCGAAGTCCAACCCCGAGAAGACGCATTCCGAGGCGCACGCGCCACCGTCGATGCCTCTGCCGTCCAGTGCGATCGTGAGGGCGGGCGATTCGGTGCGGGAATCATTCACGGCGTTTCGATGATCGCCATGGGGGAAGCCCTGGGCCACGAATACTGGATCGATGCCGAGACACTCGCTCAGGTTCATTCGCTCGCAATGGCAGCGAACGAGGCCGGCACAAAGGCCCGCTTCACTCATCCGGGAATGTCTTCGGATGGGATGGGGCGACTGTTAGGCCGACTGCATGACCCACGCATTGAAGGCGGTCGTGTGCTCGCAGACTTGCACCTCGCAAAGCTCGCGCACGACACGCCCGACGGTGACCTCGCTGAATACGTTATGAGCCTCGCGGATGAAGACCCAACGGCGGCTGGCTTGTCCATCGTGTTTCACCACGACTTCGCCGCCGAGAACGAGTTTCGGGAGAACCATCAGGAGGAGTTCGAAATCACGGACCATAAGGGGCGAAAGGCCATGGGCACCCGGTTCAAGTCACCCGACGAAAGCAACATCGAAAACTATCCGCACGTCCGTCTCAAGAGCCTTAACGCCGCCGACATCGTCGACGAGCCAGCGGCTAACGCAGAGGGCCTGTTCGATCGCCAATCTTTGGCACGCGACGCTGATGCCTTCCTGTCGTTCGCTCTGGGGCTCACCGACGTCAAACCGCAGGCGAGTGCCCTGGGTGTTGATCCTGACCGTGCACAGCAGTTTCTTGAACGCTTCATGCACACGCATTCACTTTCGATCAACAAAGCAGGAGCCGAAATGGCTGACTCACCCAATCCCGATCCGGTCACCGTCGACGCACCGTCGCGTGAAGACTTCGCCGCCGAACTGAACCGATTCACCGAGCGATTCGGTGCGGCCAACGGCGCCAAGTGGTTCGGCGAGAACAAGAGCTTCTCGGAAGCCTTGGAACTCCATTGTGACGCAGTCCAAGCCGAGTTGACCGCTGCCAACGAAGCACGCACCGTCGCCGAAGAGAAGCTCGCATCGCTGAGCCTTGGTGAGACAGATCCGGTTGAGACCGGCGCTGACGACGGCAAGGAATCGAAGAAGCGAACCTTCGCCGAAGCGATCCGAACCAAAAAGAGCTAACCAGCTCTGCCGACCTTACACGCTTTCATCTGACCCAATCAAATCAAGATCCTAGGAGCCACCCATGGCTAACGCATTCGTCGGTACCGCCGAGCTACTTCAACTCGGCGACGGAAACATCAGCGACATCGAAGTGTCGCAACTACTCGAAGACGCCCCGCTGCTAGCCGCTATGGCCGCAATCGAGGCTTCGCACGACACAAGCCATGAGTGGCTAAAGAAGACGGCTGCCCCCAGCACGGGCTTCCGGGATCTGAACGATGGTCGCGAGAACGTCAAGGCGACCTACACCAAGGTCACTCAGACGCTGAAACTGTACGACGCTTCGTTCAGCCTGGACTTGGGTCTGTTGAAAACGAAGAACGGTGACGCGCTGCGTCGTCGGGAAGCGATGGACCATCTATCGGCAGCCTTCGCCGACATGGAAGCCCAATTGATCTACGGAACCGGCAATGATTCCGATGGATTCGCCGGTCTGGCAAACGAGACAAGCGTCGACAAGAAAGACGATGCAATGGTCGTGGACGCGACCGGGACCACCGTTGGCGGTGCAACTTCGGTGTGGGCGATCCGTCTTGGCGAGTCGGCAGTCTCCGCTGTCTTCGGCGCTGGTGGCGAGATCGAGATCGGCGAAGAGTACCAAACCACGTTGTCGGGTTCGACCACGGGCGTTTACGACGCCATGCGAACTCCCATCCTGTTCTGGGGCGGCATCCAAGTTGCGACTTCGAACGACCTGGGTCGAATCGTCAACCTGACCGCCCAGGCTGGGAAAGGCCTGACCGACGCATTGATCAGCCAACTGTTGGCGAAGTTCCCTGCCGCTCGCAAGCCGAACCTGTTGGTGATGAGCACGCAATCGCAATCGCAGTTGCAGTCTTCGCGAACGGCAACCACCGCCAACGGTGCCCCCGCTCCGATCCCGACTGAAAGTTTCAACATCCCAATTGTTGCGACTGATCAGATCGTGAACACCGAAGCTCTCGTCGCTGCGGCCTAATCATGAACCTGATGCAACGAGGATTGAGGATTCACGCTAAGGCTCTAAAGCAAGCCGCAGGTGAGCCCGTGATCTATTTCCGAGGCGACGCCTTGAGTGCCTCAATCCTCGCTGTCGTCGGGCAAACGATTTTCGAGGATGTGGCTGGTGATGGTGAGACGCGGATCGAAACCAAAACGGTTGATTGGCTGATCACGCCAGACGAGCTGCGGAAAGCGGTTTTCAGAACCGAACCGCAGCGAGGTGACCAGATTCGACGGAACGATTTTGAAGTGTTTGACGTTGTTCCCGGAACGTCAGGAAAAGTCTGGGAATGGTCCGACGGACACAAAACGCACTATCGAATCCATTCAGTGAGACGAAATGTCCCGAGCTTCTGATGTCAGAGACGCCGTTGCTGAGGCGATCAAAGAGCGACTGACCGATCAGACGGTCGAGACGTTCCTCGTCCCTCACTACACACGCGAAGAACTCGATTCGGGCCCGAGAATCATTGTTCGGTTTGGTGCCCGTGAGCTTCGCGTTGATCAAGGACCAGACGAGCGGGACATAGAGATAGAGGTCGGAACTGTGGGGGTGACCCCAGAACGCAAAGACCACGAAGAATCGGTCTATCGCGCAGCCCAAGTTGCGGCATGCGATGGGTTCGATGGCTTGATGGAATCGGTCATCGCGTTGTGGACACCCAACGGGCCTTTGTCGCGATGCGGCATGGCTGAACATGCGTTCGACTCGATCGATCAAGCAATCAACTTTGATGCGACCAAACTTTACAACGAAGGCATTTGGCTTTCGATGATCCAACTTACCTACCGTGACTCCCAAGACGAAAGCGACGAATAACGATGGCGACTGACCTAGTACGTGGAGCGTATTCCGGCAAGGAAACGTTCGGTTATTACAACTCCGCAACCCATGCATCGCAGACGTGGGTCGAGATGCCACGCATTCGCAACATGCAGACGAATCGTGGTCCCGCTTTGACCGAAGTGGAGTTCCACGGCGCTGCTGAAACTGGAAACATTCCCGGCTACAAGAAGTTCGCGGGATCATTTGAGTACGTGCGGAAACGCGGAGCTGATACCGTCTGGGATGCTTTGGTAGCGGCGCGAGACGCCGGCAGCATCATCGAGATTGCTCACCTGAACGGACCGATCACGAGCGACGATGCCAAAGGCTGGGAATGCCCCGTGCTGCTTGGCGAGTTCAGCGAGCCTGCCAATGGCAACGACGGCGTTGTGGTGACCATCCCATTCGCCAAGGCTGATGCCTTCGACGCATCCGGTGACGCTGTCAACTACGCACCGCTGAGCGGATCGTCGTCGTAATGGCCACGCCCATCACAAGGGGCGAACTGGCCGCAATGATCCCGCACTTACCCGAGGGTGAGATGCGGGAGTGGTGTGGACTTTCGAGCAAAGGCTCGGCGTCCACCACGGTCTATGCCAACAGCGAAATGCTCTCTCGCTGTCGAGCCGCCCAACCGCCCGCATCCGAGAGCCAAGATTCCAATAACAGCGAAAGCGA
This sequence comes from Rubripirellula lacrimiformis, assembly GCF_007741535.1. Taxonomy (NCBI): domain Bacteria; kingdom Pseudomonadati; phylum Planctomycetota; class Planctomycetia; order Pirellulales; family Pirellulaceae; genus Rubripirellula; species Rubripirellula lacrimiformis. Next base: position 8,211,883 of record NZ_CP036525.1, on the reverse strand, counting down.
CGATGAAAACGTTCAAGGACAATCAGGGACACGAGTGGAACCTGGCGCTCAGCCTGGCAAGCGTGCGAAAGCATCGTCAAACGCTCGGTCTGGATCTGTTCAACCACGAGCATCATCGGCAGGTGATGGAGAGCCTGGTTGACAGACTGGCTTTCTGCTTCTTGCTTGTTGAAGAACAGGCGAAAGCCATCGAAGTCTCAGTCGACCAGTTCGAGGAACGACTCTATGGCGATGGCTTCTCAACGGAGGCTGGAGTCGCGTTCCTGGAAGAACTCGCGGATTTTTACCAGAAGCTCGGCCAGAAAGCGTTCGCGATGCTGACGACGATTGCGATCAAGGCGATTCGAGCGGGCGAGACACGGATGCAGGACTTGGAGAGCAGTGGGCAGATTACTTCCTTGATCAGCCAAGCCGAGGACGAAGTGGAACGGATGTTTCAAGAGAGCGCTGGGAATGGGTCGCCGAGCTAGCGTCTATCGCTGGCGTTGACCCCTGGCCGCTAACGCTTCGTGAGTTGGTCAAAGCTGCCGAAGCGAAACGTCGGTGCCAGTGGGATCACACCGCCGACCTGATGGCGCTGATGGCAACGATCCACACGACGGGAAGCTACCAACGCGATCACTTCCACCCGTTACGGGAACGCCCCGAGCCTATCCATCAGTTGGATGATCCGGGCGCCGAGTACGATCGACTGATGAAGGAACAAGCATGATCACGCCAACCTTCAAGATGAAGAAAGCGTTCTTTGATCGTCAGAAGATCAACGACGCTATCGATCGAGAGACCCGCCGAGCGCTCAGCAAATCACTTGCCTACGTTCGCCGGCGGATGCGTTCGGGACTTCGCCGCAGGAAGAAGGCTAGTAAACCTGGGCAATCGCCAAGCGTTCATTCAACGAATCCCGTTGCCTCGCTAAAGGCCATTTTCTTCGCGTATGACGAGCGCACCAAGTCCGGTGTCGTTGGGTCGATCAAGCTGAACGGCCAACGGTCGTTGTCGACGAGTGACCAAGCCTTGCCTGGACTCTTGGAGTTGGGCGGCGTTGTCACGATACCAGAGGAGAGTTGGGACGGGAAAACGTGGGCAAAACAGCGCCGCAGTCGGCGTGTTTCGTCCCGCAAGAAGACTCGGAAACGCAGAGTCAAGATTGCTCCCCACCCCAATGCCGCGCCCTCGCTTCAAGCGGAAGCGGATGCCGGCAACATTCTTTCCCCGTGGGCGAACGTAGTCGGTAGCTAAATGGCAAAATCAAAGATCAAGGCGGGCGAAGGCTACGTCGAGATCGGTATCCGAAACCGGATCGCCGAAGGTGCCAAGGGTGTTCAGTCCGATTTGGACAAGATGGGGCGCCGGGTCACCGCGCTGGGCGGGATCATCAGTGGCTTGGGTCTTACGCTGGGGGCACCGTTCGCATTTGCTGCGGGCAAGCTGGCGAACTTCGACGATGCCATGCGAAGCGTCGGAGCGATTAGCCAAGCGTCCGAAAAGCAGTTGTCGATGCTGACGAACACGGCAAAGGAGTTGGGGCGAACGACCAGCTTCACAGCCGTTGACGTTGCAATGCTGATGAGCGAGTTGGGGCGTGCTGGCTTCGATCCTTCGCAGATCAACGAAATGACCGGCGCGGTTCTGAACCTTTCTCGCGCTACAGGCACGGAAGCGGCGCAATCAGCTGGAATCCTGGCGGCGACAATTCGCCAATACGGATTGGAAGCCGGTGACGCGGCGCGTGTTTCTGACGGGCTTACCGCAGCAGCCAACAAGTCGTTCAACAGCGTCGAATCGTTGGGGGAGGCACTTAGCTACGCGGGCCCCGAGGCGAAGGCGTTCGGGCTCTCGCTAGAGGAAACGCTCGCCATCCTGGGAACGCTCGGAAACGTGGGCATCCAGGGTAGCTCGGCAGGTACCGCGATTCGGCGACTTCTGACGCTCACCGGTGCCGAAGCCGAGAAGATGAAACGCATCTTCGGCGTGGAGTTCATCGACGCAGCCGGGAACGCTCGACCGCTGATCGATACGCTGGGAGAAGTTGCTCAGGCGACCAACGGACTCGGCACCGCAGCGCGGGCATCAAAGTTCAACGAAGCGTTCGGTCTGTTGGGAATCACGGCTGCTGGCGCGTTAGGCCAAGCGACGACATCCACCAAGGCACTGCTGACCGCCATCCAAGAAGCCGAGGGCATCGCAGGCACCACCGCTGAAAGGATGGACGCTGGGCTTGGCGGATCGTTCCGCAAGATCGCATCGGCTGCGGAAGGCGCCGTCATCGCTATTGGCGAATCGTTCGGTGGTTCACTGCAATCGGTGACGGATTCTCTGACCGCATCGCTGGGTGGCTTCACGGCGTGGATCGAAGCGAACAAGTCGTTGGTCGCTGCCGTTGCGGCAACCACGGTTGGAATGGTTGGTACCGGTGCGGCGATGATCGCCCTGGGTGTCACCTCGCAATTGGTCGCGGCTGGAATCGGAACGGTTGGAACCGCCTTCGCTGCGGTGTCAGGGATTCTCAAAGGCGTTGCCGCAGTCACCACGGCAGTGAAAGCCGTCACGCTCGCAACCGCTGGCGCCTTCGCTGTAGCTCAAGGGACATCGGCGGGGATGGCAGCGGGCATTGCGTTGGTGAATGCTGCCTACGGAATCAGCCCAGCGTTCGCTGGTATCGCCGTTGCGGCGTGGGGATCGGTCGGGGCAGTGCTGACAGCCCTTTCCGCTCCAAGCACGTTAGCGGCTGCTATGGCGGGTCTGGTGGGATCAGCTTGGACGGCAGCCGCAGGCGTTGTTGGCTCCGCTTGGGCCGTGATCACTGGTCCCATCCTTCCGTTCGTTGCTGCTGGCGCTGCGGCGGTGGCCGTTATCGGTTCGCTCGTTGGAGTCGCTGGCTATGCAGCAGTCGCGGGAATGGATCTAGCCAGAGCTTGGGACATCGTGAAGACGACCGTTGGCGGATTGGTGAGCGTCGTTTCAGACACGTTCTCTGTTATCCGCGATGCGATGAGTTCAGGAGACTTTGCGACTGCCGCCCAGGCACTTTGGTTGGGAGTGCGGGCTGCATTCTGGACTGGCGTCGAGGGCGCCATGGACGCTTTCAAGTGGCTCTGGAGCGAAGCGTGGGCAACCGGTAAGCGGTTCTTTACTTCGCTGGTAGAGACGGCTTGGAAAGCGACTAAGGCGATCGCGATGGCAATCGTCAACCCGATCCAAGCAGCGCGGGAGATCGGCACGCTAGTGGGAGAGCTTGCGGGCGCCGCGAACAACTTCGACGTGAGTGGTCGAGCGGACGCAGCAAAGCAGGAATTGGCCGTCCTTCGGCAATCGCTTGCCCTATCGAAAGAACGAAACAAGGTCGAGGAAGCGAGTGGGACCGGTGGCGCAGCTGGCGGGGCGCCTGGCAAGCAGCAGGGACAGAGCGCCCACGAGAAGGATGCTGCCGTCATTACCGACAAGATTAAAGCGATCGAACTTGAGATCTTCGCGCTTGAGAATGGCGAAGACGCGGCCAACAGAAAGCGGCTTGCCGATGAAGGCCTCACCGATGTGCAAATCAAACAGATTGAGGTTTTGAAGGCGAAGAAGAAGGCAATTGAGGATGCCCAGCAGGCCGAGAAAGACGCGGCAAAGAATCGAGTCGACTCGGTCATGAAGAAGGGTGACCAGCTGGCTGCCGCAGGCGTATCCCCCAAAGACATCTTCGATCGCGTGATGAAGCAAATCGGGTCTGATCAACAGAATGGATTGATCGGCAAAGACACCGCCGACACGGCGAGAGGAACTGCCCGAGAGAACCTTGCTGACCAACTCGACCAGTTGAAGGCTGACGGTAAGGCACTTGCCGATTCGCTACGCACCCCAGCGGAAGTGCTCAACGCCAAGCTGCGGGAGATCACCCAACTTCAAAGCAACGGCGCCATCACCGACAAGACCGCTTTGCGGGCTGAGGATCGTGTGCGTCGAGAGTTCGCGGAGGAACAGGAACGCAGTGCCAAGACGGCCTCGGATGTGAACACGGGACTCGACCAAGAACGGTCCAGAACGGGACCAACGTCAACGTTCTCGGCAGCCGCTGCGTCGATCATCGGTGCGGGTAACGGCAGTGAGAACGAGGCGATGAAGTTACGCCGCGAAACAGCAGCCAACACGGCAACGATTGCCAGACAATCCAAGAAGAACAACGTCGCGAGGTTTGCGTAATGGCATCCGATTTGAATCAAGTCCTGGCCAACGGTACCTACGATGGCTTCGCGTTCTACAACGGTCTGCGAATCAAAGAGATTGCAGGCCGGACGGGGACCGACACCACAACGGGGTCAGACACGGCGCAGAGAACTTGGCGTGTAACCGGTTCTGCGAGCCCTCAGACGTCGCGTGCTGCGTTGCGTGACGGGCCAGTACAGATCAACGAACATGACGGTATCTTTATCGAATCGCTCTCCTACGAGCAGGGACCAGCCTACAACGCATGGGACTTCACCGCGCATTACAACGCGGCGGTTCCGAATGTCGGAGGCTATACCGTCTCAATCGATACGACGGGAGGTATGGTTCTTCAAACCAGTTCCTACCTTCAAACCAAGTTCGCGGCATCCGGTAAAACCGCTCCCGACTTCTTCAAGTCGATCGACGTTCAGGATGGGCGCCCCCAAGGGGTTCAGCGGATCATTCCGGCGCTGAAGATCAACGTCCGAGCGAAGATTGCAACGCAGTACGTTGGCAGCCCACTGCGGTACTCGAATCTGATCGCATCGCTAACGGGAACCACGAACAACGCCGACATTTTCAGCGATGGCGAAGGTGTGATTTACAAACGCGGCGAGCTTTTGTTCGCCGGGGCGTCAGGGGATGTCGTTGCAGAGGATCCACAACTGACGTTTTCGTTCCTTGCCAGCAAGAACGCCACGAGCGAGACCTTCGGTGGCATCACTGGTGTGAGCAAGAAGGGTCACGAGTATCTCTGGTATCTCTTCGATCACGACAAAGACGCATCGACCGGAATGTTGGTCAGCAAACCACGAGCCTGTTACGTCGATCAGATCTACGGTGAGGCGGATCACTCGCTACTGAAAATCGGAGCCGCCCCGGTATGAGCGATCTGAAAGCCAAGCCTGACGAGCCCGTCGCCGCTGGGAAATGGAATCGAGTCATTGATCGGCTTGAATCGTCTGAGGCCGGTTTTGGAGCGGGCGGTTTCGGGATGTCTCGGGTTGAATGCCAGATTAAGAACTCCAGCGGAAGCAACCGCGACATTGGTGAAGTGCTCGCGATCGACTCATGGGACGGTCCAGACGGTTCGAACGTCTTCGAGATTCCCACGAGCGTGGTCTACGACTGCGTCGATCCAGTCTGGCACACATCGATCTCGCGCCTCGTGATCCTTGCTGAGCCAATCCCTGACGATGGCTACGGTCTCGCGGTGATCAGCGGGCACTGCCTCGTATCGCTCTCAGCCGGTTCAGGTTCTGACTCGTTCGTGATGCTTGACCCATCGAGCCTAAACGAGATGAAGGGTTCCACGAGCGGCGTGGGGCGGCTTCTCGCGAAGCTAAGCGGTGGTGATTACGGACTGATCAACTTTCGCGATGAGTGCGCCCGATGGCGCTACGAGCTGACCGAAGATTCGCAGGCTCCAGCGGTCACCACTGCAAAGCTAGTTGACCGATCGGGAACGGTGTTTCATTCCGCGATCAATCTTTCCGACCCACTGTCACTGATGGATGACCAAGTGAGCGGTGACGAAGGTTTCTGCGACTTGTGCGGGAACGATTTTGAAGCCGTACAGGCACCGTGCTGACGCACTCTCAAAGGATCATCTGGAATGACGCGCAGAGGACATAACTGCTGCGGTGGCGGGTGTGAGGCGACTGAACTGCGTCCCCCTTGCTACAGCTACGGATCAGGCGACGGTGGCAGCGGCGGATGCTGGCCGGATTGGGTGGATCACCCTGGGAACGGCGAGGACATCGTACCAGCGGGCACAGAAACGACGCTTCTCATTTCCGATCGTGTTGACGGCTCCATAGTGACTTTTGAAGTCCTAGACGCAGAGGATGCCGTTGGGGCACGCTGGAGCGATGGGCAGAACCACGTCGCGTTGGTCGACTTGGGCGGCACGAAGTATTTGCTGTTGAATCAGATCCAGTGCAGCTTGATTTCGAATGTCGACTATTCGTTGCCGTTCCAAATCACGATGCACCGCAACGTGCATGGCGGATACGACAACTACATCGATTGTTTTGTCGAGGTGCATCAGTCGGGAGTGCTGAAAGGATCCTCGTGCAATCGATACTTTGGCACTCCCAATCCAGTCGAACTGGTCATCCGGGCCGGTGATTCGGTATCCGTGACGATTGGGAGTGTCACAATATCCGATAGCGCTACCGCAAACGCAGCTTGCGAGTCACGGGAGTGCGAGGAGATGCCATGTGGGCTTGATGAACCGCAATACATCATCACGGGCCTACGTTGGGAAACAGCCGGCGCGGTCGATGCGGTGGGCGAGGAAGTCCGGATTCACTACGTAGGGGATTTCTCGTGCAACCTACAGAAGGTGAAAAGGACGTTCACTAAAACTGTCTCAAACAGTCAGTACAACGGCACTCGCCACGCGACGCTACACCGGCTGACCCTTGGGACGTACGTTCCACTTTCCGCAACGGAAGAATCAGAGATTCTGGACGGCCTTAAAGACGGCTCGCTCTGTTCGGGTAACTTCGGCAACTATCAGTGGCGATTCGTTGACCACCCCAGCGTTCAAGTCGATTTCACTCACACCATCGTTGAGGAAGATCTGGGCATCGCATGCGGAAGCGGGGCACCAATGCCAACGCCTCCGACATCGGGTACGTTCCTAGGCAATGTGACATCCATCAAAATCGGTACGGTCGCGAGACTTCTAAATGATAAGAACCGAATTGGCGTTTCGGCGGAGCCAGGTTCGACTCGGATATCGTGCCCATTGGTGACTTGCGAGAAGCCGGAAACCGGACGAGCTGTCTACAGCGTGGGGAAGACGCCCGACCTACCTGGATACTCCGAAACTACCGACACTTGTGGGTTTTGCAGTCTGACGGAATCGACCAGCACCACGATTACATCGTCAGGTTCCAGCACCATCACAGTTGATACGGTGATTGAGTATGTCGAGCTTTAGGTGCCAGTGCGGTTTCGCGTTCAAATGCCGCGTCTGGCCGAACCATTGTCGTTGCGGAATCAAGCACGATGGTCCGCTCGATGCGAAGAAGATCGTGGCCGCAGCCAACACGCCAAAGCCGAAGCGAAACACGGTCGCCCCTTGGGTCGCTGACCGCGTTAGTTTATGCGGCGCGTGCGAACATCAGATTGACGGCGAAAGGTGCGGGGTGATCGCAGCAAAAGGAAAGCCAGGCTATCTGATGCACAGTCGAGGAATCCCCAACCTCCTGACGCACTGCCCGCTCAATAAATGGGGAATCGCAAAGCCATTCGACCGCATCGGCGAAGTCCTGCTAGTGACGTTCCACTTCAACCCGCTTCGATACAAGCGGATGCGTCAGACCTACTTCGAGTGGGCGCCAACGCTCGGGCCGCTTCGTGATCATCTCCAGTGCTACGAGTTGGTCTTCGACGACGATGAACCGGAGATCCCCGGATCGATCGTCATCAGAGGAACACGCGAGGCCAATTGGATCTGGCAGAAGGAGGCGATCGTCAACCGAGCATTGCGGGATGCCGATGCCAGCAAGCGATACGTCGCCTGGCTCGACCATGACATGGTGATCGACAAACCAGACTGGATGGAACGATCGGTCACGATGATCGACGACGGCTGCCCAGCGGTTCAGATGGTGGGCCAGCTACAGTACCTGGATCAACAAAAGCAACCGTCAGCGCCGCGAACCAGCGGAATGAAGAACTTCACCACCAACGGCAGTACCAATGGAAACCCCGGCGGCGCGTGGATCGCTGACCGTTCCTTCCTGGAGTCGATCGGCGGTCTATTCGACGGCAACATCGTCGGCGGCGGCGACCAGTGCTTCTTCGACGGATTCATCGGCAAAACGGGATGGCACGTAACGCAGTACAGCGACACCCTAGCGGCGTGCGTCGAGAACTACGTCAAACGAGTCACCGAAGCGTGCGGCGAGCGTTCAGGGGGCTACCTGGACGCCGACGTGTACCATCTGTGGCACGGCGATCGAAAAGATCGTCAGTACGGCGAGCGAAACAGGATCCTGAGCGAGAACGACTTCGATCCATCGGCTGACGTTCGGATCAACGACGCCGGCATCCTTGAGTGGTCATCGGACAAGCCAGGCCTCCACGAAGCGGTCAGACGATACTTCGAGGGGCGGCGGGAAGATGGCTAGCGATGGGCGTTTCAAACGGCGGTCCACCAAAATGCTCCGTTAAACCGAATTCAACGAAGGCTACGCGGGCTAGGGTCGCGTTAGTCATTTGAAAACAACGGCGGAGAGAGGCGTCGGAATGATTTCCAACACAATCGGCAACATTTTCCAGTTTCGGGCTGTTGGCGAGGCTTCCAGATCCCGCTCTTTAGGTTATCAATGTCACGGCTGAGTGACCTGCGACCACTAGGCCCGCCACATCAGGCCGAATTTGCAGACGTGGGAGACTCGAAGTCGCCGTAGTAGCAGCGATGAACGTAGCACTCATGAAAAATTCAGCGGTAGTTTGAATCAATGATGTGGTGCTAAACTGCACCGCTGAGTCTCGTTAATCATCACCAAATTGTGGTCCGGGCGCAACTAGCCTCCTCGCATCCCCGACACGTGGAATTAGAAATGACTTCGGTACCAAAAAGCGAATTTAACGAAGAATTTGTAGAGATGATGCGTTCGAGAATGCTTGTCTCATTTCACAAGTATGGTCCCATTAGGGATGCTTACCCGCACAAAGTTGATGCGATCGCTTCTCTTCAAACGCGTTTGCGTGAGTACGAGCGAACCGGGAACACCGAATTCCTAATTGATGCGGCAAATTTTGCGATGATCGAGTTCATGTGTCCGTCGCACGATCAATCGCATTTCCGAGCGACCGATGCCAATGCTTCACCGGGCCGAAACTGGCACATGGGTGGTCGCCCCAATCAGCGGCCAAACAGTTAGCTATGCGGTAGCCTGAGTGCCAATCTGCCCTGGCTGAAACCCTGTGCTAAAGTGTGAACCCGGCTTGCTGGAAGTCTGAATCCGGGAAATCAGATTGTTCAAGAACTCGATGATCTTCTTCATGTACGCGGATGCCGCTAGCCGCTGTCCTTCATAAGTGACCTGACCCGTTTGTTGGTAGTCATTCAACAGTGCCTCGAATGCATCGATTGTAAGACCGATGGAGTTCACGAGCCCGCTGGGTGCGCTGCTAGCTTCGGCTTGCAGGCGTTGCATCACACTTTCATTCAGGGCGTCTGCATGTGCATCGCTAAACTTGGTTCCAAGGTGCTCTGAGATGGTCTCAAAATGGTCTGGCCTACGCATTACATACGTCTGAATGCCGTAGAGGAAACCGAAAAGATCCGTTCGCGGATCAATCTCCTTTTCGAATGCGAGCAACTCCAGTTCTTTCCTCGCATCTGCAAAGCGAGCGCGCGTTCGCTCGTCCATGAGCCATTTGCGAAGTTTCGCATTTTTGCGGTAACTCAGGTAGAGCCTCGCAACTTGGAGTAATACTACCGTTCCAATGAGGAGGGATAATAAAATCTGAGTTTGGCTGATCATGTTCCTTCCTTCTTGCTATCTGGGTGTGTTTGTGGCGGTCGACTTTGCTCTGCGGCTTCCCTCGACTCCTTTGCCGTCAGATAACCTCCCTTCTCGAATAGGTCAGTTGCCTCCGAAGGTGTCATGCCGCCAACCCTCGTGAAATACAGCATTTTGTAGGTCCTGGCTTCATCGGCAGCCCGGTGAACCGACTTCTCGCATTCGTTACGCAGTGCAACAAGCGTTCCATCTTCGTTGACGTAGACCGCCCATACGTAAAAAAAACCGACGACCCCAGCGACCAGGATCAACATAAGCAGGACGCAGAATGTGTAGTCAGGGCCGAGTTTTTGAGCGACCGCGACAATCGCACCGCAAATGCTCTCAACCATGTCGACTGAAGTGCCATCGGTGGTCGAAGTCGCCATGCCCAACCCATCAAGTATGCCCGTAAGAAGTGACACGTTAGGTCAAACTCCCGATAAAAGAAATTGTAGTTTACCTGAAGAAAAGCGATGAGTTTACCTTAAACTCTTTAGAGATAACTGGTTAAGGAGTCCACAAAGCTTCGCCAACAGCTCTGGATTGTAGTCTTTTTCAGGGGGGGGAGGGACTAGTTCGGGTTACGAGCGATGCATTCATGGAGTGAACAGAATAGTGAACGATCATTCGAGCCTGACACATTGACGCAGTGGAAAATCCGCTATCACCAACGAGAAAGCGGTGATGGCGACAGGCTGCCGCCCTGCGGCTCGAATGAAATGCGGTCAAAAGACCGCTAGCCCCCACCTACTTTGAAATCAACGTCGCTTATGCAGAATTGCAAAATCTCGCTGAAGCACTCCAGTGGTCGCATCCGCTCCCGGATTCCTATCCTCAACGAGCAAGTTGTTTCATTGCGGATGCGTCCCAGAGGTGGGGGCGTCCCTAAACTCGGGGAACGCTCCCCGAGTTTACGTTTCTCAGAGAAATAGACCGTAAAACACGGCGATTCGCGTATTGGGAAACGTCGTTTTCGATAAATGCCAAGCTCGCGGGTGGGGCCGATTCGCTACCAAATGGCTTGACTTGCTGGGCGTAAACCAAGAAAACGTCAGCAGGGGATAGGCCTCGGGTAGCTCCCGAATCCGAACCCCGGCTTTCCTGAGCCGGTTTCCCCCGTTTTTTCTCAGGAATCACCACGCTTAACAGGAAGAGTGTGTCATGCGAGTATCTCGCAGCAAGGGTAGCAAGCGCGCGGTCATCTATCTTCGGATGTCGTCAAACCCACAAAAGGACAGTATTCCGCAGCAGCGGGAGGCGTGTCTGCTTTACGCCGCCGATCACGGCTACGAGGTGGTCGCCGAGTACGCAGATGAGGCCATCACGGGAATCGCCAGCAAGCTCAAGCGAAGCGGATTTCAGCAGCTTGTCGAGGATGCTCAGGCGGGAAAGTTTGAGTTCGTGATCTGTTGGGAGCAGAACCGGGCAAGTCGATCGAAACCTCGTGAGTTCTTCGCGGAGATGGATCCGATCGCATCCGCCGGCGTGAAGTTGGTCTTCACCAACAAGGGTGTCGTGGATCTGGACAAGTTCACCGACTTCCTGACCGTTGCATGCGATGCAAACTCAGCAAACGACTACGTCCTTTCAATGGCTCGTTCAGTCGTTCGTGGCCAGCACGAGAAGAAGGCAACGAAAGGCAAGTGGGTTGGAGGCACACCGCCGTTCGCGATGGACTACATCCGCACCGATCCGAAGAAAGACCCCAAGGCGGGCGACATCGTTCTTGGTGACCCTGACGACGTGGAGACCGTCCGCTGCGTGTTCCGTTGGTATCAAGAAGGTTTCAGCCATCGCGGAATCTTGGAGAAAATGCAATCGGAACGAGGCGTAAAGCGGACACAGAACTTCGTCCAGCGGATGCTGGTGAATCCGTTCTATGTCGGCGACTACCGTTGGAACAGGAAAACGCGGGGGCGGTTCTTCGCGCTGCGAGATGGGCGGATCACTGACGACTTCAAGGCGGGCGTCAACGAGGAAAGCGACACGGTCTACATCCCAAACAATCACCCCGCCATTATTGACCGTGAGACTTGGACCCGAGTTCAGCATCTGGTGGCAGAACGTTCGACCAAAACGACACCTTTCCGAAACGGTGGCGTTCATCTTTTGACGGGGCTATGCCGATGCGCTCGTTGCGGAAGCGGGTTCTCGGGTAGCAGGCACAAGGGAAAGAACGGCAATCTCGACCGGCTGGTTTTGACCTGCAACGGCTACCGTCACGGCACCTGCGGGGCTAACTACGTTGACCAGCGTGACATCGTCGCCTCGGTGGTCGCGTCCCTCGACAGCGTCCTGAGCCCCGAGCACGTCGAGAAGATCCGTGAGGAGTATTACGCAAACGTTGCCGATCGCCGTGAGGGCAACAACGCTGAGGCCCTCAGGCGGTCTCTGGTGAAGCGTGAAGCCGAGTACGCGGAACTGAGGGGGAAGATCCAAAAGCTGCCGCCTGACCTGCTAGAGGACTTCACCGGCGATCTGAGGCAGCACAAAGCGGAGATCGAAAAGATGAGGGGAGATATCGCGGAGGCGGAAGCGGTCGACCGAGACAACTCGACGCCATCGGTCAAGTTTGATTCCCAATTGTCGACGCTGACCAACATCGTCGCGGATTTGAAGGAAGCGGTTGCCGACTTGGTCGATACCGAACCACGGCTAGTTCGTGAGATGCTGGCTGCCCTCGTCGAATCGATCAGCCTCGATGTCGAGCCTCGCAAGGTGAGCGAGAAGCACACCCGCTACGATCTAAAAAGCGGGGAAATCACGCTGAAACCGGGTTTTAACTTGATCGCCTCACCCTAACGAGCAGGTCGGAGGTTCGAATCCTCTCCGGGGTACTCCCCGTAGGCCAGCGCAGAAATGCGTTGGCCTACTTTTTGCGCCCACGCCACTCCGGTGCTACGCCACTCCGCTGTTGTGGCAGTCTGGTTCTAGCAGCCATCATGGACCGCCCAGCGGTCCGCCGCGCGCGCGAAGTTAGAGTGATCTTGGCCCAGGGAAGAAGTTGGATCTCCCACGTCGCGATCGCGGCGGTTCCTGGTCAATCCCGCATGCCCTCCTGTTCACTCGCTTTCGCCCGTCCGTGAGCGGAAATTGCAAGCCAGCCCTCACGCTCCAGAACCCAAATGCTTGCTCCGCGTCCCCCTGTGAGTGAGAATCAGTCGCCCGGGCGGTCGGTGAACCAGCGAGAATCAGTCAGCAGTGAACCGCACAAGTGGCCTATTCTCACCGCACAACCGTCCAGAATATCCCCCCACCACTGAATCTCACCGAGCCTTCGGGTGAGAAGCAAGTTATCCGACTGGGCATGGACGCATGCGACCAAGATATCCACAAAGCCAATCAGCCCTTTCATGCCATACATCCAGATGCTGACGCTCGCAGCGGTCTTCGCGGCTTACACCCAATTTCACCGACGAGTCTTAGATTTTGGTGCGCTCCGTCTATCCGCGTACTTCCTTACTGCGTCTGTTGCGACAACGGCACTCGACAGTTGCTGGTTTCCTGGACGGGACGCTCGCGTGTATCATTACGATCACTTTCGCTTACTGTTCGCCCTGTCTGCAGTTGCCCTTGTTGTTTCACTACACTTTTTGTTCGAGTCTTTGTCACGCGTGCCACTAAATGACGATTCGGTGCCTCTGGATGAGACGCTAGGTAACGGTGAATGACCACACACATTGCAGGCGTCACCCGCGTGGACGAAATCCAGGCCGGCGACGTTCCGTCGTTATTTTCCGCTCGCGCGGCCCGTGCTCGTTGGCGGTTCGCCTCGTAACCCACACTCGCGGAAAACAATTGCGTGCACCGGAGTACGCGAGCTGAGCGGTTTTGAATTTGATGATCTTTCACGCGTGCCCGGTGGCGCGTAACGTTCGCTGGCCAATCGTAACGTCTCGCTAGCTAGATCCCACATGGAATCCGCAATGGAACGTCTAGGCAGTCGCTTTGCTGTTCCAGCGGCATTTGTATTCATCCATTGCGTCGCTGTGGTTGCTTTTGCGATTGCGTCCCCCGACGCTGCCGGACCCAATGCGGACTCGGCAGCTATGGCGTGGAGTTTCTGGGCATTGGTCGATTTTCCGCTCGGCGTGGTAGCCCTTTTCGCGATGGCGGAGGCGTCAACCAATTTTCAAGCAATCTTTTTCGTGTTGCTGTTTGGCGGCTTGCAATGGATGATATGGGGATTGGTCGTGAACGCTGTGTTTCAATGGGTTGGTAATGTCGGTCGCTAGCGTAGAACAGCGGGGCAACGGAGGTCGCGAGTTGCGTTTTTTGAAGTGGAGAGTCGGTTGCGCGGCCCCGCTGATCCCTGCCGTTCCCCAACTTCAATCCATGCTCCCCTTTGCCGATGTCCAATGAACGCTAACGCAGAACCTAAGCGTTATTCGCAAATCCGATTCTCACTGCGATTTCTATTTGCTTTGACGCTCCTGACGGCACTCTTTCTGGTTCTGTTTTCTCAGCATCGCCAGAATCGAGAGCTGCAGCTTCGCCTTGATGCCGTTTCTTCGCAACTCGAAGAGCTTAGGAGTGCGAATGACGAAATGCGTTTGCGTCACGAGAAGGTCGAAGAATTCGTGCGAAATCCACCCGTCCAGTTTCTTCCGCTCGCAACTCGTTGAGACGCCCGGATAGCTGTCAGTTGTTGACCGGTGCGGTGGTGGTCACCTTTTCTGTTTGCTTGCACGTCAATCGCCGCTGCGCGCGAAACCCTACCGTTCTGTGCACATGAATCTGATACGAACCATCTTCGCCAATCGCAGAGCATCACCGGGATGGGCGATGCCAATGGGATGGTTCGCGTAGTTCGGCATGATGATGCCCGTGATGTTTGGGCTCAATGTTTGGGTTCAAAATATTGTGTTTGCTTGGGCGGGTTGGTTTGCACTTTGGGTGATGGGCTTTGTCGGTACGCTTTCAATCGGGGACGAATCCTTCCAGGATATTCGACGTTTCGGAATCAACGGAATCGCAAGGCCTCGGTTCTATTTTGAATGGTTGCGCGCAATTCTTGCGATTCTTTTCTTGCTTTGGGCACCAGCACTGACGTTCGCATTTTTTCTGCCGAATTTGAACATGCCCTTCGTCAACTCTTTCTTGACACGCGTAGTCTCGGGTTCGTTCTCGCATTTTTTTTCTCGGCATCATGCGGATATCTTCTGTCGGCCCGAGGGCGGCGGGGGCGTGCCTACGAATGCACGTCTTGGTTCTTCTGTATCTTTGGCGGCATCGCGTTGGTCACATTGCGTTACATCGCGGGTCCAGCCCTTCTCCAGGAAATTGCGGACGCAGTCCCCGGCGCTATCGCCTGTGGTTTCGGATTGGTCTTGTTGGTATGCGGGATTCTCGCTGAGACTGCACGAGCAAATCGCACAGGACCATCAGTTGCACGCGAAGCCGAGCTTGCATGGTTTCTCAAGTGGACAATCGACACGCCCGGCTCGCTAAACTCTACCTTTGTTTCACTTCATTCAGGTCTCCTCTATGCATATCCGCACGTTAGCAACATTGTTTTTTGTGCTCGCTCTCCCTGCACTTGCGAATGCACAGACGTGGACGTCAGCTGACGGTTTCCTGGAAATAACGCCGCCAGATGCGAGTGCATTCCAAGCGATGTCAGCGCCACCGCCACCATTCGTTGGGCTGTGGGTGTCCACCTGCATGGAAATCGCCCCGCACGCAGTCGCTTTAGGTGGGCAAGGAACCGGCGAACAATGCCGGGATCCACAGCGGCAGAGTCGGGCGGATGTGAAATGGACAATCCTTCTTCGCCGCCCGGCTACGGGGGCCGTTCTGTGGGCAACCGATTGACCGAAAGGAAATTCGCCACGGCAAAACCGAAACTAACTTGGTACGTTCCGCGATGGGCCTACACTCGACGATTGTGGTCGCAGTTGAACCATATCCTCAATCCGGCGTCCCTCATTCGGATTGCGCTCGGTACTGCAATCGTGTCCGTCGCGATCATCGCTGGATTTAAATTGGCGGTTCCGCAATTTGTCCTACCGAATCTCTCATTTCACGCTGATGATCGAATTCGTTTACGCATCTGCTACACTAGGAAATCGAAAACCAGATCGCGGGTGATTGGTATTCCGCCGACAGTCGACTTCGATCGTCTGTCTGAATTGCTTCCGATGGTTCCTCGCGTTCGTGACGCACGAAACCGTTCGTTCACAAGACAAATCCCACAGAACCAAGCGTTGCATACGAAGCCAGGGAGCCGAGTGGTTTGACAATTGAGAATCGTTCGCCCCGGCTCGGTGAACGCCACCGTCCATCGGCCTAGCCGCGGCTCCACTGCATGAAACGTCTCAACGTCACGTTTCGATGCGATTTGCCGTTCGACGACACGTCACACCCAGTAGGAGAAGAGGTTGCCGAATATCTGTCGCGCCGTTTCTCCGATGCAGGCGTCCCGATCACCAAGATCGGCAACTACGAAGATTTCGCTTGGTCAATGGACACAAAACGAAACGGCAAAAAATTGTATTTGCTCCTCGGATTCGTAGGCGACGGTGACGACGAATGGCTAATGCAAATCAATGAATACGCCTCCTCGTTCTGGCACATCTTTCGCCGCAACCAAGCCCTCCCGGAACGCGAGGCGATCTCGCTATTTGTTGATCGTGCGCTTCAGACCGATGAGAATATCTCTGTGATTCGATGGCACGTCGGCGATTTTGCAGAAGAAGGCTATACTCCATCACCTTAATGCATGATTGCTTACCGCACAGTCAAACTCCCCATGGCCGACGAACCAACGTATGCAAAGGAGCGGCGGTGGCCAGCGGATTTCGAAATCAATGTCTCCTCCCTCTGCCCCGTGATGCGGGACGTTACCCCATTGAAGCCCGCGCGACGCAACGTTGATGAAGACCACATACGCGGATTGGCCAACAATCGAGTATCCAGGTGTAGCTGCTTTCTGCATCCCGCCCGGTGCAACACACGAACTGATCGACGATGGTCGCACAATCTGCGTCACGCACGACGCCACGGATGTGCTCGCGGGCCTTTTTCCGTTCGGGCAGTCAACTCCCGCGACTCGGTTATCGCAATCGCTATTCGGCTGAAGAGCAGTGTCCAGAACTTCCGTTTTAGCGTCTGATGCGCGCGAAGCGATTCGCCTCTTTCGCCACGCGGTCAATCAAATCAGATTGCTACATCGTTCAGCGATTCCTCGATGGTCCGACGGGATGACTGCGTGGTTTGCTGGCGAACGCCCGCCTGTAGACCGCGACGAGTTTATCGCCTACACCGCCGACCAGCTGCAAAGCTATCGCGAAGCGCGTGACCTGTTGCTGCGGTCCATTGAATTGAATCCGTATTTTCCTGATGCATACATTTTGCTTGGCAATGCGTACCAAGAGATCGACAACGATATGAGCTCCATGGTCCGACACTACGATCAAGCGATTCACCTAGATCCCGACAACGACGAATTTCGCAATGCACGGATGTCGCACTACCTGTCGATTGGTGATCTGGATCGGTGCAAGCCGATGAATACACCGGCTTCGAAGCGGATGCCATCGCACGCCACGCATGGACAAATTGGAAGGCGAATCGAGCGAAGCTTTGGAGTTGTCGATTCGAAATGAGTGGCGAGATTGAGTACCTGAGCCGTGATGAAGATAGGCAGCTCATCGTGTCTGAAAGCCACGACTTTCGAATCGTTGAAGTTGCGGACTGGAAGAACAATCGTTTCATGGTTCGGATGAACAACTGGGTTTCGCAGGTCGATTCCGCTTGGTTCGAAACCGAGGCACGGAGACTTCAGTGGTTCGGTGGCACTCGTATCGGTGCTGGCGATGCCGGCGCCTGGGTTACCAAGCCGAAGGGCCAAAGGCTCAGGTGGACTGTGCTTCTTGATCCTCGCACGCTTGGAATTGCGACCGCAGCGGATTATGGGAACATGGCTTTCAGTTTCGACGATGCAGTCAAGCGAATTGACGAACTGCCAGCGGCTGAGAAGGTCATCGGGCTAGGCGACGGCCGGTACCGTCTTGAGTACTACCAGCCAATACCCGCTTCGCCGAGCGTGAGCTATCGAAGTGTTTACGTTCTCGATTCGAAGCGTGATTTTGTCGTTGAATCGCATTTCAGCGAGAACGTGAGGGGGAAAGTGTCGTCGACGGTGGTGGATGCAACGTACGACTGGAATTTTAAAGATGGCCATTGGTTGCCAGCGGGTTTGAAACACGCTGGCAATCAGGAAATGAAAAACTTGGCGTTCACGTTTTCCAATTGGTCGTTCATTAACGTCCCTATTCGGGAAGACGAAATCGCGATTGACCTCCTCGATCTTCCTGCGGGGACTACCGTCTACAACGAGATTGAGGGATCTCCGTTTCGCAAATTTGTCGTCGACGACAAGGGCGAGGTGCCGGTGTCCGAATGAAAACAGATAACCACGTCGTCGTTTTACGCTTGCTTGTCAAGCGTTCGTGACGACTGGCAGCAAGCGAGCCGATCTATCGAGCTCGCGTTGAGCCGCGATGCTTGTGGGAAGGTTGACTCGCAGAGTTGACTTCCCTCTTTAGTCGCGCAACTTTCAGTTGATTTTCTTTTCTTCATTCTCGCTTCGCTGGTTCATTCTTCCGAGTCGCTCGCCGAACCGGATCCTGCACTGGGGAAGTTCGCATTGGGGCTCTCCGGTGGGAAGCTCCATCGCCCCGTGCAGGGATTCACTTCCGACATCGAAGCCAACATGGACAATCCGCATCGCGGTGGCGCGGCCTAGGGGTGAGCACGAGTCGTGCTTTTTGCTTTCTTGAGGTGTGAGATTGTTGTAGAACTCATCTGGCTTCTTTCGCATGTATTGTCGAACCGCGATCTCCACATCGTCGGTTACGACCGCTGAGCCGTTGAGCGAGTCCTCGTGATTCAGCTCGTCTATTGCAGCGAAAGGAGCCATTTTTCGTTTCTCAACTCGGACAATTCCGTCTCTCCGTGCCCGGTGATGGCCAACGGTACCCGGCTGAAGAAACTGTATGCAGACATTCGACATACTCCCGGCCGTTGGTGTTGGTCCGATTCGTTTCGGAATGACTCGCGCCGACGTCCGTAAGCTTATTGGTCCGCACGAACTGAATGCCGCTTCCGCCGTCGCTCACGTCGAAAAGATGGCTCCATTCGACCCTGATGCTCCCGAGCCCGGCTACACTTACGTCTTTCCAACGCTTCAGCTCAGCCTCTGGCGTTCGGTGATTCCAGATGCGAGCCAGGATGCGGACGACCCAACTGGCAGGACCTTCGAGGCAGTAGGAGTAGGTCCTGACGGCTACTTCACCACAACATCCTGGGTCGCCACCGTGTAACCACGAACGTGATCCGACTTGGCCTTTGAATATTGCTCCTGATGTTCAGTTTATCTCGTTGACTGATGGCGATTGCGTCTCTTTCCCTGCGGTTTAACTCCATGCGAAACCTGACCGATCCCCGGATGATCTGGCTCAAGGGCGGGCTCTTCGCTGCGCTCGGTACACTCGCTTCGGGGCTATTGATTGCACGTCTGCCGGACTTGCGCGTCGCAATGCTGCTCGCGATTGCGATCTGGTCGTTCTGTCGTGCGTATTACTTCGCCTTTTACGTCATCGAACACTACGTGGACCCCCACTATCGATTTTCGGGTCTGCTGCACTTCGCGAGATACGCTATCTTTGGTGCACCGCCGGATGGTCCCAACGACGGATAGCAATGCCGTGCTGGGAAGGACGGCTTGCGGTGTTTGCTGGCATGGATGATCCACTCTATGTCCCCCGTGATGTCCGGCGTTCGCCGACGTAACGGACCTTGGTTAGGAGACCCCTTTGATGATTCGATCATGTCTTGTGCTGTCCGTGTTTCTGCTTGCTCCCAATCTGCTCACCGCAGACAGCAGCGTTTCCTCGGATTCGGAATCTGCATGGATCACCATACAGAAGGTGCCGGGGCAAACGAGCGACCGTAACGAGTATCATCTGAGGGTGACCGGGAACACCGACCCGAAGTTCCTTCGACTGACAGGGGCGCCGCTTCACCGTTTCAAGAGTGCGAAATTTTATCTCAAGTCGTATGAAGATGCGGATTTAAGGTTTCGCTCAAACGATTTTCTGGTGCTGAAGATCAAAGGATCGAGCGTGGTTTCGGCGGTCGCGAAGGATTTCCCGGATTCTCTGGCGATCTCTCTCGCCAAAGTGTTTCAAGCGAACGGCTATCAAGTTGAAAACGTGGAGCCAAAAATGCTTTTGCATCGAAACGAACAGCAGAGTCCATCCGCGGCGGAGTTCGTTATTCCAGATTCTCCTCACGCGTCGAAACGGTAGAGAAGCTACCGCATTCGTGAGGATCGGCGAACCAGGGTAGGCACCGGAGGTTCGGTGGTCAGTTCTTGCGGATGGAAGCTTCACTCCCGGTTCCCGTGGTCCGAGTCGTTCGTCGACCCGATGAATATGCGATATTTCACACGCCAACTATTCGACGCATTGCAGCCTGGGCCGGGGGAACCGGACGCTGACCGCGCCATTGTGCTGTGGGAACAGAATGCGACCCAATACAGTGCTGCCCTGGATGAACTGAAGCCGCAATTACGGGATGGTTTTGCATGGCTTGCGGACACTACATTCCATGACGGAGTCATCACGCACGTCGTTACCGCAGACGGGGGCCAGGTCATCGTTGCCGTCGACGCCAGCAACAATCCCTGGGGCCAAGTTGGGGCTGTTCGCCTAAGATTTGACGGCGTTCGTTCGGCCAATGGCGTCGATGATTGCGTGGGTGATGTGTGGCTTTACGAGGAGCTGCATGCAGTCAGCGACGCAATCGAATTGTGCGTTTTGCTCGAGGGTGGCGAGCTCTGTATTACTGCCGACAGGCTGTCCGTCACGTTTGGTCCCTGACGGCTGCCGCGAGCGGCGAACCGAGCGCTGCATTCAAGGGGCGAAGTCGGGATTCTTGAGAGTGGACGATCAACCGTCGCCGCCGGTTGATCGGTATCGTTTTCTGATTGATTGAACCAAGCGAACTACCTTCCTATGTCCCCACAAGCTTTATCTGAGTTGACGAGCATCGCCGCAATGGCTGCAGTCGTGTTCGCGAGACAGGCAACCCATATGAACCTCCGTCTCCTATATCCAAGAAAGGCGGATGACCACGTGATGCACGCGGAGTCGGGCTTGCGGGCGTTTGGGGAATCGCAGGGCTGTCTCTCCCGACCCGTTGACGGCCAACGGTCACCGTGAACTCGGTGCCGCTGTGAGCGGGGGAATGACGCCGCCGAAATATACCGACCTCGGCAGTAGGGTGTATCGTGTAACCTGGGGCAGTCGACCGGGCTCGCAGTTCGCGAAGGTTGACACGAAGCAACGGGTTTTTGTTGTTGAGAGCAACCGCTTGAATCTCAGGAGCGAACCCCTTTGAGGTACAGGGGAATTTGAGACCTGAGTGTTTGAAACTGAGTGTTTGAAACTGAGTACTGGGCGGTGACGTTGCACCTGGGTGAGTCCGGGCGAGCCACCCCATGCACCGAAGTACGGCTTGCGTGATTTTACGAGTAGAAACCGATTCGTCCGTACACGGTGACGGGTGACACTACGCCAACACAGAGCGAAACATGAATAATCCCAAAGCGAAATGTCGATTCTCGTCGAGGCGCTCGGCTCCCCCCTTCCCGCTCGGCGTTTTCGCTGTTCTCGCGGGCGCTTGCTGCCCGTGCAATCTCCCAGCGGAAGAACCTGTTGGAGTCACTGGCCCCGTGGCGACGGAACTGGCATTCGACGAACCTTCGGAAAGTGCGACGAAGACGGACCAGCTGATGCCTGCAGAGGCTTCCGCGCTCCCGGCATTGCCCGCGCAGTTCGGCAATGGCATGGCGGCACGCGATGGGGATGAATCGACACTTGCGCGTCAAACGGTCGGTGAGGGGGTTGTCCGCATCAAGGTTCAAGGCTCATACGAGGTGTGTATGGGCAGTGTTGGTGTGGTGCGGGGCGAGGGCACTACAACTCTCGAATTAGATGGGGCACAGCTTGAGCGACTGTTTCATGGATTGGAAGATTGGGTTGGTGGGTCAAAACTTGGCCGGCGGGACATTGTCGATAGTTTTATTTCATTGCCGTCTACCATACGTTCAACGAATGAGACTCTGAAAATGCTGTCGGACCCCGAAACCCAAGAGGCTCTTCGGCAGGTTGAATCCTTGCTTCGCTTGTTGCCCAGGGCACCCGTGCATTCTGAACGTCAAATTGAGGCTCTTTCAGACGAAGAGTAGGCTGCTCGGTTGCTTGATCGCTCGTTACTAATTCCCAAATCCTGATGCAGTCGGCGCATCCAGCGATCATCGCCGGATTGCTGATTCGCTCGATCGTTTGTTGTTCGGCCCTCTTTCGGTCGGTCTCGCGAATGGGCAATCAACGCTCACGGTTCAGTGTCGGGTACTGTTCCCCGACTTACCTTTCTTTCTCTCGAAACACAATCGGAACGAGTTCAACATGCCAACCCAACCGAGCTGCGAATTCGTCCCGTACCTCAGCATCGCCGACGCATCAAAAGCCGTTGGTTTTTACTCGCGTGTCTTCGGGGTCGATCCGTACCTTCTGCTCAACATGCCCGACGGGCGCGTTATGCATTGCGAGTTTCGGATCGGAAATGCACGTTTCTTTATCAGCGAAGAGCTTCCTGAACATGGAGGCACGCCTAGCCCAACACGACAGGGTTGCACAACGGTCGCGATTCACCTGTACGTCGACGACTGCGACGTGATGGTTCAAACCATGACGGACAACGGCTCGACTGTGTTGATGGCCCCGGAAGACGTTTTCTGGGGCGAACGATTTGCCCGCGTGCGTGATCCGTTCGGACACGAGTGGGGGATCGCAACTCCACTTCGCGAAATGACTCCTGACCAAATTCAAGCCGAGGCTGCGAAGTTGTTTGCTGCGATGCCAGAATAGCAACGATCATCGGCACTCGATCCCAAATCGCCGATCGCCAATCGATCGCCGCCACCGCGCACGCCATTGCCGCAATCCGAATCAGGGATGCCCATTTTAACGACTTTTGAAAGCCCTTTTTTTGATTCACTACGAAGCTCGCCTGTTCCGAATGGCAGTCGAAATCGAAGCCGATGGTGAGAGCATCGCTTGGTGCTACCGCGATGGCTTTGACGAATGGTCATACGAAATGCCACTCGAAAGGCTTTATCCTTCACCAGTGAAGTCTGTTGAGAGAAGCAGATTTGTGCGCGGCGCATCGTTCTTGGTGATCGCCCCGATGGCGGTGGGACTATCCTCGCACTTCCTCGGGATGTACACCTCCGTCTGCGTTGCTGCGGGTGTCGCGACATTGCTCTACACGCTCTTTCGGTTTTCACCTTGGTATCGCGGCCCGATACAATGGGCTGTGTTCGACACAGAGATTCCTGGGCGCACCCTGTATCTGTTTTGTGGATCAAATGCTGCTGTCTTTGATCAGTTCGTTTCATCGCTCGATGGAATGGTCACTTCGGCTCGAGAGTCGCGGTCGTCCAGACCCCAGACCCCAGCCCCCAAACCCCTGACGGCGGATAGCCAGTGTGATGCATCGCCCTTCGTCGAAAATCACGAACGCCCGTCAGGCGACTGATAAGTTGAACAGTCGATCCTCCGGAAAGACATCAGAAGGCTCCATCCGGCATCCGATCGGGGCACTCTTTGTGATTGGTAGCATCGCCCTCACGGCACTGATTTTTGCTTGGTGCGCCGTCTATGGTGTTTGGAACATTGATTCCAACGGCATCGGAGAGACTCCCGCCTTGGTTCTTGGGGTCCGAATGTTTGCCATCGCGGCTATGGGGATGGCGGCGGTATTGATGGGCGCCCTAACGTGTATCGCGGTTCCAAGGTGGCGCGGTGTCGCGTTGGTTTGTTTGCGCGTTCATACTGCCCGACTGAAGTTGCGACCGAACGGATGAGAGACGCGAAAGCTACGTCGCGGTCAATGATCGCGGCAACGACTGCATCAGCACTGCTTCCGGTTTGGTTCACAATTCTGGTGTTCGCCGCTAGTGCAGGCAAGGAAGATGCCCCGTCCGAGGGCATGCCAGTGATGATCGCCATTGTCGTTATCCTCGCACTGCCATACGGCCTCCTTTGCGGTTCAATCGGATGCCCCATCCTTGGCCGGTTGTTCAGAATAGACGCACACCGCTGTTCAGCATTCTTTGCAGCTGGCTTCGCCATCATTTCGGTATCTGTCTTGATCGCTTCGTCCTTCCTTGGGCTAGATCGCCTTGGCTTGACCAAAGCATGGCAAATGATTCCCTACCTGGCCGCGATGATGTTTGCTCCACCATTCGCGGCCGGCTTCATCGCCTATTGCCTGACGCGAGTTCAAAATGTTGGGCACAAAAGCGGCGGGTAACTACCGGCTGCAACGGAGAACTGGCGGCGCGAGTACGTTTCGCAGAGAGGGTTCGTCGCTCCATTAGGCGAGAAGTGGATATTGTGACACTGCAAGGAGAAATTTGTGGCACACGGTGAACACAAGCCCTATCCTGAACTCGAAAGGCTTGGTGCTGCTCCCCTCGAAAGCTCGAGAAAACGATTCGGCAGTGGTTGCTCTTCCGTGCGTGCTGGCTGTTGTCTGCGGTTCGTCGCAGAAGCGATTGCTGTTTCCCGAACGAACATTTGGCGATAGCTTCAGGGTTGCGTTTCCTGTTCCCCAGAAGGATGTTTCGATGCGACACTTCACTCGACTACCATTTATGCTGGCTTTCGCAATCATTTGTTCGTGTGCAGCCAGCGATTCCGTTGCTGTGGCTCAAGACGGTCGCAACGCCGATGTGAATCAGGTCTTTCCAGCCGTTTACAGGTTCTCTGATCTTCCCGTTTTCACCGCTGACGGCCAATTTTACCCCAAGTTAATGATGCGGATGATTCGTGCGATGACGTCACCATCGGATTGGGAAGAAGGCGGAGGCAAGTCGACCTATACCTCTTACCCGCAGAACCTATGTCTCGTCATTTCGACTCATCGTCAAAACCACGACAAGATCACGAAAATGTTGAATGAGATTCGCAGCCACCGCGCGGCCGTCCGATCCGGCGAGCATGGCGAACCAGCCGATGCAGACGAGTCCCCGAGTTGAGTTGACCGACGTGGTGAGTCGCTTGCGATTGCGTTGATCATGACGCCGGAGTTTGCCTCCAGAATTGGTCACGCTTCCAATCGCGTTACAGTGCGCTGCTGCGTACTGCCTGCGATCTACACGATGATTGCGATTGGATCCACTTTGCCTATTCTGTTTTTGCAAGGCAATGTTTCGGCCTGAACAACAGTGCTTTTTCGACGCGTTCTTCGACCTGTTCGCGATGACTGACACAATCTGGATCTTCTGGGCCGGGCCGCCCTCAGGCGGCCCGGCCCAGAAGATCATTGGGGAATGCAATATCCGGTGTCCAGAGGCCACCGGCATGATGCTTTCGCCTCTCCGAGGCTGTTGGAAGCTGGATGCCGCCTGAAGACGGTACTGCGAACGGAAGCGACCCTGGCCAATTGCCATCGAATGGAGATTTCAGCTGTCTTCTAAAACTCAACGCATAAAGCAAGCGTCTCAATGGCGTCTGTCGCTACGCAGCCTCTTGCTGATACTGGCATACGTTGCGGTATGCTGCACAACCTATCTCTACGCGAATCTTTGGTTTGGAACTTTGGTTGTCGTTGCAACCATATGCTGGTTGGGTTCTGCAACCGTTCACGCATTCAGCGCGCGAAGCCATTTTTCGCTTGGGTTTTCGCTTGCTGGTTGGTCGTGGCTTGTCTTTTGGCTCGGCTTCTATGCAGAGACCCCTGCCAACTATCAAAGCTGGCCCGTTCCCCAATGGATTTACACGGCTGCCACACCATTTCAATGGGATCAGTCTGTCGTCTCTGGCTACGGGCGATATCGGGAGTATCAAGCCGGTTGGCACCATACGCCTTACGGACACATGCATTCTCTGCACGCATCGGGGCAACTGAGTCATCCTTCGCAATTGCGATCGTCCATTCCGAGTTGGTACAATGCGATTCGGCTCGGCGTGTGCCTGTCTGCCCTGGTCGTGGGACTCATCGGCGGTGCAGTGTGTTGCCGATGGACGCGTGCTGATGATGTGCGTGGAAGCGAAGCGGTCGAGGCAGAGTCGTGACATGCACGGGAAGACGCGATCAGGCTGCAGGTGGGACATGCGGGTGCGGTTTGGGGATCGAGTAGGAGTGCGAGTACCGCGATGCAGAGTACGAGTACGAAGAAGGTGGGAGGCTAGAGTCAGGCGGTGCGTCAGGTGACGCCTTCTCGCGGTTTCGCGATTGGAAAATCCAGTCGTCCCGGATTGTGTGACTTCCGCCGTTCTTTCAACGGACGCAGTCCCAACCCAACGAAAGACAGGCTTCCTTTGTTTGCCCTCATCCTCCTGTTGTTCCTAGCTGCTTGCGGGCTGGTCATTGGGGCTGCCTGTGCGGCGATCGCTGGTCGTGTCCCGATATGGTTGGGGGCGTTGTACCTTCTTTCGTTGATCGGCGGTGCCATCGCTGCATACATTACGACCTTCCGCTACACCTATTTGGCAAATGCCAATACTCGTTTTCACGGTTGGCCTGTCCCTACCGTGATTTTTCAGCGCGATGGCCCGGGCGAACCTTGGCTCGACTTCATTGGTCCAACAATCGTCTTGGCGTATCCATACGAACCTCCGTTCGACGCGTGATGCAACCGCAGCGAGCCATGCGATTCAGGTATGGGCTGGGAATGGTTGGCAGACAAGCGGGGGTAACTCGCGCCAAGGAAAGTGTTGGCCACGCGTTCGGAATTGATTTTTGCAGATGGCGTATCGAAGGTGTTCTCGTGCTTTTACTTTGTCATGCCGGCTTCGCCTGTATCTTCCTTCTAGAGAGACCAAGAACGAAATGAAGATTCTAATTGCTATTCTGATGTGTGTATTTGCGACGACTGTCGATGCTGACGAACCGTGGATGTACCCGGTCGCCATTGCGTCTTCGCCCACGAACGCCGAGCTGCATTCGGCAATGACGAAGCAATCGTTTGCTGCTGATCGCGACGGGATTCGTTCCTTCGAATGCACGACCAGAGTCGTTGACGCGAATGTCGCGAGCTTCCAAGAGATCGTGAAATGGTATGCCGATCTGGTCGGCGAAACGCAGCTCGTCAATACTCTGAATCGGTTCGTTGCCGAAGGGAAGCCGGGGCCAGGGATAGGATTCTTTCAGACGACATCCATGTCGCTGTCAACACATCTCGCTTTCAGGTTCATGCCGGACCAGAAGCAAATCACAATTCTTCGCGCTGAAGACGATGGCGATGTCGTCGCGATTTCTCTGCTAGGATTGGAACGCGAGACAAGCATTCAGGTTCTGCGTCATCATCCGAGTTCGAAAGCGGTAGCCCAGGACAGCGGCGAACGATCCGATGCCCCGGGGACGCTAGACGTGATCGAGGTACCAGAGGCGACGAACTGAGGTGTTCCAGGTCGCTCGTTTCTACCCGTGAACCGCACCGTTAAACGATCGTGAACTATGCCACGAAAGTCCTCGACATTTCGAGCATCCTTTGCTGCACTCTGGATTCGCGCGCTGACTTCATCCGAGCTTCGTTCCCTGGTCAACGAGGTCAAACTTGGAGACCCTGACGCGACGTCCCGGGCGACTGTTTTCGTGGCCTCCGAAAGCTTTGGTTTGTGGCACAATCGTGCACGCGCCAAGCTTTGTCGCTACTTTAAAAATCATCCGCCCACAGATGGCGAATGTAAGCGGATGGTGGATGCGATCGTCAACCGTCTGCTTGATGGGCGATTCTCGGAACAATTCAAAGATCAGCTTTCGATGGCGATCCGATTTGACGCCGATCGGCTGGCGGACGCAGCGAAGACTGCGGCGTGTTCCGACAAGGACTACGTTCGACGGTACGCCGCTTGGATAAGCAACGTTCTCGATTCTTCATGAACGGTTCAAGGCGGAAGCGGGACGAACATCGACATTCGTTCGCGAAGGAAGTCCGGCTGAAGCCGGTACTACGAACGGAGCGGAACGTTGCCCACGCGGCAAAACAAGGTTGGGGTATGTCGAGGGGAATGTTTATGTTCGCCGATTTTATTCAGTCACCCAATCCGCTGGGTCGGAACGTTTGTCAAAGATTGCGAAGGGAACTTGGAGTTGTTCGGACATCGTTTCGGCTGACTTCACTTTTGATTTTGGGAACAGCAGCAGCCAGCGATGGTCGCTTTCGTCGCCGATGAAGATCCTCAATCGGTTGACCTTCTCTGCCAAGTATTCGGGTGTCCAGAACCCAACGACCTCCAGATAGATCAGACGGCCATCGTCGTGCCGGAGCACAAAATCGGGGGTCAGTACGGTTTGTCCGCGATGGAGTAGTTCGCTTTCGTGTTCTAGGGTCCAGCCGGCGACAGGGCGTTTCTTCCAAACCGCTTCGACGTCCGATTCCAGTTGCGAATCAAATTCATGCTCCGGATTCGGTGGGCAACCCAAGCGGTCTGCTGGGGTAACGGTCAGCCGAAACTTGCGTCCCTGTGGCCCAATGATGGCGGCGCCAAGTTTCCAATCGCTACACCGCAGCAGAGTTGCCATCAGCTTTGCAAACCCGATGCCATAGCGGCTGGTTGACCGCAACGCCGAACCGGGCCCATCGAATACGAATCGGTAGCCACGACGTGGGCTTTCGATTCGATCGATCCGGTGCATCAGCCGAGCCAGTTTGGCATGGCGGATGATGGATTTGAAATCAGCAAACGCTTCAACACGCACACTGCTGGCGCGATACAGTGCGGCTTGCGTCTGGGTGATATTGTATTGGGAAAGAAGGCTTGCGGCGTTGACGCTGTGATCGATGCTTTCCAGCGTTTGCAGTTCGATGACGTCGGCGAACAGGTTGGATTCGATTTGGTTCCAGTCAATGCCAAGTTCCGCGCAGACTTTCTGTCTGGCCGCCAATAGGTCGTGTTCGAAGATGCCTTCACGATGGGATACAATCGGATGCAGCGGAGCCGCAGCTTGAAACAAGCGTCTCCGAAGGGCGACCGCGGCTTGAGGGTTGCTGCGGTATTGAGAACAGTCATCTAGTAACTTGCAAAACGAAGCGATCCGTCGAGGTGGACAGCCCTGGATCTGTTGCAGTCTTCTGCCGACGTCACTGTGCAGGTCCTGACGGCGACGTCCGATGCCCTCGCGATAAGCCGTGATGCAGTCGTTGACCGTATCGACATAGGCGTCGTCACGCCTGCGTCGCAACCGGTCAGGTTGGACCGTCATGGTTGCAAAGTCATAGGTGACGATCGAATGTTCGCTGCGAAGCATGTCGGTTATCGGCGGTAAGTATCGTTGCGGCGACGTGCCCGGCTGCGTTGGACTTCGCCAGTGTCTTCCACGACAACTTCGTACAGCGTCGCGCGGCTGCCGTCGCCTTTTCGTAATACGCGGCCTAGGCGTTGGATAGCCTGTCTGCCACTGGACAACCCGCCCAATACGATCGCGGTCTTGACCTCGGGTAAATCGACGCCTTCGTCGAGCACACGGTTGGCGACCAGCACGGGGTATTGGCCCGCCGCGAACCCCGCTAGGTACTCGCGACGTTCTTTCTTTGCACAGTGGGAAAGCAGGCAGGGTACCATGAAACGCATTGATATCTTTCGAGCCATCACGTTAGAACCGGTGAAGACGATGACTGGATGGCCGGCGTGCAGTCGGAACAAGTCTTCCAGCGTTCGCATCTTGGCGTCGGCTTGTTCCTCGATCTTGCGTTTGGCGCGAAAGGCTTGCACCGCTTGCAGTGCCTCGGCGGATCGCTGGGGATCGGTTTCGGCTGCGGCGGTGATCTTATGCACATCTTCCCAGCGGAAGCTGTCATCGAGTTGTCGTTGATGGTAGACAAACTCTTGGACGATTTTTGATAGCTGGCGGTATCGATCTGACTCGTCGGGGGTCAGGCGAACTGCGATCCGTCGGATGACGTATTCGGCCAGGGTCTTGCCAGCCGCATTGGCGATTGACTGTTGATGCAGGATCGGGCCGACGCATTCGCCCAGCACGGCCAAGCGGTCGGTGTCGGTTGGCGGTGTCGCGGTCAGCCCTAATCGAATCGGGGCGATCGACATTCGGGCGGCGTCGGAACGCCAGCGGCCGGCCAAATGGTGGACCTCATCGAAAACGATCATCGAAAATCGGTTGCCAATCCGGGGCATGTGGATCGCTGCGGAATCGTAGGTCGTCACGCTAATCGGACTGACCCGGTGAACGCCATCGCCGATCAAGCCTGCGTCGATTCCGGTAGCCTCGCGGATTTTGTCATGCCACTGGTACATCAAATCGCGTACCGGTACGACCACCAGAACGCTGGCCCCGTGTCGCAAAATCAGTTCAATCGCGATGACGGTCTTGCCCGTGCCGGTGGGCAGCACCAGCAGACCACGGCGGTTGCCAGATTCAAAGTCGGCGACGGCTTCAAGTTGATCTGCGCGGAGACGAATCTTCCGCCGATCGGTCATCTTCAAATTGTCGAATGAATCGATGAATTCATCCACTCGCCATTCGACAGGTTCAGGTAGCTGGATTCTTAACTGGGCTGCCCACATGGCGTCGCAGCGATAGCAAGCGTCGCGTGAATCCAAACGCAGCGGGATCCCCGCAAGTTGATTCTGAATGATATCACGGGTAGCCCCGCGCAGTCGCAGTGTGCCTTCGTGAAAGTCGACGTGCGAGATCGATGAACTATCGCCGCGTTGAAGCGATCGAGAGGATTCTGGAGGCACGGTCCTAACCAAGCAGTTTGGCGAGTACGGTCGCAAACCCGCGCAGGGCATCGTCGCTGTCCAAGCTGATCTTCAACTGGGGTCGGCCCGAAATATCGCGGTCGACACATTCGGTCAACCTTTGCGCCAATCGGTCAACGGTCTCTTGAGGTGGCGCGACACCGTCGCCTACCAATCCATCCGCCAACGACAAGGCTGCCATGACAAGTTGTCCGCTAGCGGCGGATACCTGTTCACGTCGCTGGGCGGTCAACGCCTCGGCTTCCTGTTCGACACGCCGCTTTTGGCTCTCGTCGACGGGGACCGCGATCGGTGGCGGCAGGATCACCTCCAAACGACGTTTCAGATCTTCCATGCCACTTTGCATCGACACTTCACGGATTTCGCTATCGAAGTTGATGGACGCGTCGGCAAGGTTTTGTTTGGATGCCAACGTCGTCAGCAGACCTTCTTCGATCGTCGGCGTTGGCGAGCTGGTCGTGACCAGTTTGTAAACATGGACTGGGTTGGCTTGTCCCATCCGGTACGCTCGTGCAATGCGTTGTTCCAGTACCGCAGGATTCCAAGGCAGATCGACGTTGATGATGGTATTGGCCGCTTGCAAATTCAGTCCGGTCGAACCGGCGTTCGTCATATTGAGCACGCGGCATTCGGGATCCTTTTGAAACCTGGCAACCAGTTCGGCCCGCTTCTTTTGGGGGACTTGCCCATCGAGTCGCACGTAGTCGCAGCCGAAGCTGTCGAGTCGATGTTCCACACGATCTAGCATCCGTCGCCATTCGCTAAACAGAATGATCTTGCGAGTCGGGTCGGCGATCAGTCCTTCTAGCAACTCGCTGAGTCGTTCCAGCTTGCTGCTGTACTCGGCTGCTTCTTGGTCCAACAGGTACGTGCTGTCACAGGCCATTCTCGCCATCAGCAAGCACTTCTGCATCCGCAATCGATCCATCTCGGTCATGAACTTTTTCGCCGCGATCTGCGCGACCACTTGCATGTTTGCATCGTGCACCTCCTTCTGCTCCGCCGTTGCCTCGCAGCGGATGACTTCGTCGGTGCGGTCGGGCAATTGTTTGGCAACTTCGCAGCGCGTACGCCTCAGCAGAACCGGACGCATCTTTTCACGTAGCACATCCTCGACACGAACCCGGAACAAGTCGCCGCCAAGGTAGACATCGCGATCAGATTGAATTTCAAACCTTTGACCGCCGCCGCGAATCAGCTTGGCACCCTCATCGCCCAGCAGGCCAACGGCTTGATGATAGGTCAGCGTTCCCAACCGTTGATGAAACACGTTCTCGCGTTTCGCCGCACGCTTCCTCTTGGCCGACAACTTGGTGGATTTTGAAACCGAATTTGCCGAAACTGCCATCGTTGATTTCCTGTATGGCGGGGCGACGGAGTGCTGTTTCTGACCGTCTGATTGGACCAGATTCTGAAACGCCCTGCCACGTCCCATGATCAATCGCCGTCGCAGCAGTCGTTTAGCCGTGTGCCCACCGGGCCGCGCGTTTCAGCGCACGCACGGGGCGCTGCCCACGCGGCTAAACGATTGGACTGCGAGTTGTACAGCACGTCTGAAACCTACGCGGCGCATCGGCCCGTGTCGTTTAGCCGTGTGCCCATCGGGCCACGCGTTTCAGCGCACGCACGGGGCGCTGCCCACGCGGCTAAACGATTGGACTGCGATTCGCCGTCGCTGCGTTCGCAGGACGGCCTCATGCCTCGTCCACTACAACTGAAATTTCCCGCGAGTGGCTAAAACAGAAGAGACCAAAAAAAACGGCCTCACCCGCGCGGGATGAAGCCGATCGAAAGTTTTGAGGCTCATCCCTGGGAAGAGTGCGCCGGAGGTTTTCGAGGCATACTCCGATGTCCGAACGTTTGGTGATGGATGGCGTCCTTGTTGAAAACACCCCACCGGCATGGCGAGCATGCCGGTGGGCCACGAAGCACCTTCGGCGCATCGGAGACCAAGCTATTCCTTGGCGAGTTGCTCCTCAGCAGAGCTCGCTTCCGCTTCACTTGGCAAATCAATTCTAACGCATCGAAATGGTCGGTTCAAACTTCGGGCATCGGAGAGATTCCTTCGAAAACCTCGTTCCTGGGTTCGGCGCTCCCTTCCGACGGATGAGCCAGCTTTGATGGATGGCTAGGCGACCGGACAAGGATCGTCCAACGCATGCAGACCGTCGCTTAGACGCTCGCTTTTGCCTTGGTTTTCATGCGGCGACGCGCCACGCCAAATACGCCCAGTGCTGCTAACGCGGCCATGGAAGTCGGTTCGGGGACGGCGACCGTGGTCAAGCTAATGTTGTCGACATTGAAACCACCACCACCGGATGACAAGTTCGATGGTCCACCAAAGCGAAGGTCGGTGAAGGCGTTTGCCGATGGTGCACCGGTGCTAACGAAGGTACCGTCAATCGTACCGTCCGCACCCAGGTCGATCGTCACCGTCAAGTCCGTCAACGTGAAGGTTGCTTCGTAACGATTCCAGCCTGCAACGATTCCACCATCATTCAGCGTGTCGTCGATCGGGACCCAACCCTCATTTCCACTCGTATTCAGAATGCGGACAAAATAGTGCCCGTCTGCGCCGTTGTAGTGCCCCATCTCGAACAATGGATTCGCTCCATTTCGAAGGCCCACCGACAGTCGTTCGTTCTGGCTAGTCGCGTCGTC
Organism: Rubripirellula lacrimiformis; assembly: GCF_007741535.1. Taxonomy (NCBI): domain Bacteria; kingdom Pseudomonadati; phylum Planctomycetota; class Planctomycetia; order Pirellulales; family Pirellulaceae; genus Rubripirellula; species Rubripirellula lacrimiformis. The sequence continues at coordinate 8,178,696 of NZ_CP036525.1, read as the reverse complement.
ATAAAGGTCTGCCGTCAGTACGATTGCTTGAGTCGCCGTTGGCGTCAATGCGAACGACGATCCAATCCAGCTATTGACCGTTCCACCGGGGTGAGCTGCTGATTGGCCTCCGTTGCCGGTCGTCGTATCTAGGCTTCCAGCTCCACTGGCGCCCCAGTTGACCTGCATGGCTGCTGTGTCAGCGTAGCCGTCAAAGTTATCCGAAACGACGATCGCAGCGGAAGCTGGCCCCGCCGCTAGCGTCAGGACGAGGGCAGGTAAGAACTTCTTGATCATGAGAATGCACCGAAGTTTCAAGGATGAAAACATGAAGGAAAGGACGATAATTCCGATTGGTCGGATTATGCTGGTTTTCCAGGCTAGTTCGTTGGGGGATGGATCTCAACGAAATCTTCATCATTCTTACGCGCCTTCCATGAATCCTTTTGGGGAAATGGAGGCGTCCTTCCGATTCGCATCGCCTTAGGCACGTTAGCGTTGCCGCTTTGCGTTCGGGCACGCCGATTACGCGGAATCGGTGGGGGGGGAGAGAATGATCGCCGTTCCCAAGAACCCGAGGATGAACACAGTGATCGTTCGATTGATATGTCTCGGTCTTGTTCTGGTTGCGTCCCCCCTGACAGCGGCGGTCGTCGACGGGATTGGCGAGATCACGGTTCGCGACGATAGCGGTGACGGCACTTTCTTTACGGTCGATTTCGAGGGCAACTATCTGCCCAATGTGGTTCGCCGTGAAAACGGCGCTGCTTCCTTCGAGGCGCTGAAGGTACAGGCCGTCGCCGCGCGGACGTTTGCGTACTACAAGCTTCGCGGGGACACCTTCATCCGTAACGGAACCTCGGACCAGGTCTACAGCCTGGGCGGCGTACAACCGAACCCAGGCGGACTTTGGGAAGCCGCGGTGCGGGCCACCGAGGGCGAGATCCTTTCGTTCAATGGGATACTAACGGCAACCTTCTATGTGGCCGGTGCGATTCCGTCGAACAGTTCAGCGGTCGCGACGGGAAGTGATCCCGATCCGACCAACACCGAACGTTTCGTCACCTACACCTTCGCCAATGACCGATTGGGGCCGAACAACACGGGGACCACATTGGGTTTTGTGGGGACTCCGTCGAACCCCAACTATCCCAACCGTGGCGCGATGAGCCAGAACGGGTCGGATCGACTCAGTGACGACGGCGCGTTCTATCAAAATATCTTGAAGTTCTACTATGGCGGTGACATTCAACTTGGTCTGGTCAACCCGCTGCCGGGGCAACCGCCCATGCACAAGACATTGACGGGCTTCGAAGCGGGGAATGAACACTTTGCCCGTGCGATCAATTTCGCAGGCCAGACTCGCAACCTGGGCGCCGGTTCCTCTGCCGAAGTCAGCCAGCAGGAGGCACAAGAGGGAAGCTCGTCACAGAAGATCACCATCGACTATGACGCTGCGGGCGATCGGTCGGACAATGGTGTCCAAGACGGGTTCACGGTTCGTCATCTTTCCGGCGTCGCCAATGGCCGACGGTTGTCCAACATCACCAACGGTGCGCCGACCAACCCCGCGGGCGATCCTGTCGGCAATCTAGTTCTGCCTACCGAGGGTTCGATCGGATTTTGGTTGCTTGCCGAACCTGTCGCTAGCGATGCCAATCTGCGCGTTGCGATCACGATTGACGAATGGCAGAACGATGTTGCGAATGCTGACCTCGAACAGTCGACTTACCTGGATATCATTGCCGACGGACAATGGCACCAATACCAATGGTCGCTGAATAACGATTCGTTGTGGCTGCCCGCCTTTGGTGCCAGCAGCCTCGGCGATGGCGTGTTAGGCCAGAACATGACCGTGGATTCGATCGTGTTTCGTGGGCAGTCCGATGCGGTGATCTATCTGGATAGCGTGTTCTATTCCAGCGTGGTTGCGGTTCCCGAACCCAGCACCACTCTTGGCCTGCTGACGCTTGGAATTGCTGCGGTTTGGAGACGTCGCCGGACCGCCCGCGGCTAAAAAACGGGGGCATCGATTGGGTTGCGTTTCGCAGACGGAGCCTTGGTCGACACGGCTTGGGCTGTCTGTATTAACCGGTCTTCGCGGAAAGAAGACGGCCTGGAAAGGCCGTTCTACTGAAAGCTTGGCGATGGGGTTCTTCGCCGTCTGCTGAGATCACGGAGTGTCGGGTTTGGATTGGCTTTGGAAGAACTTTGCGATCGCCGGGGCTGCTTCGGTGGCGAACCGATGGCCGCCCGGGTGGATGTACGCCTGGAGCGGCATCTGCAGTTTGGATGGGTACGTATGAAGGTTCCCCGCCGTCGTTGGTTGGTCATCGCAATGATTGAGTCTGCGCACGAATTCGATCGACCTCTGTTGCCATGCGAACTTCACCAACTGGTCGTTTTCTCCTGCCAGAAGCATCGCGGGCTTAGGTTTTAATAGCCGGCGAAGTTTCAGTGTGATGGCACCCGCCGATGGCGCAGTTGCGGTGAGGGTGTCACCGCGCAGGGCCCACAGCAAATAGCAAAACGCGGCCCCGTTGGAATGCCCGGTGGCGAAAATCTGTTGCTGGTCGATGTTGTGTTCCTGTTTCAGGCTGGCCAGCATCGCATCGAAGAACTTCAAATCGCGGTCGTTTTGTTGGCCTGGCGACGTTTGCCAGTCGGGCTTCTTTCCGTCGGAATCCGTCAGCAATCCGGGCGTCCGGAGTCCTTGCGGGCTGACGACGATCGATTCCGGCCAATGTCGGTCCATCGCAAACATGGTGAGTGCGCGATTCATCGTGCCGCCGTGTCCATGGAACACGAACACCAACGCAGTGGGTGGGGTCTGCGAATCCGCAGGCAACGAAACGATTGCCTGACGCTCGACCCCATCGACCAGCCAGGTTCGCACCTGTTGCGATCGGTTGCTCTGCGAATCGGCCGTACTTTGGGCGGCGGAATCGTCCACCGTTTGCTGTTGAGCCGACAGGGGGTGGTTCGATCCGACGGAGCTGGCGACGGCAAAGGTGATCGCGATGCAGACACTCACGAGCCGATGTGGAATCTGGGCTGCACATGAACGATTCATTTCAGTTTTTCCAGTTCAGATCGTGTGAGTTCACCGTTGCTGTCCATATCGAGCCGGTCAAAGATCGGGCCAGCGGCGTTGGGTTCGTTGGGCATCCGCTCGCGCACTTCCGCCTTTGTGATCACGCCATCTTGGTTGACGTCCAGCCGGCGGAACAAAACCGTTCCGCGGTCTCGGCGGCCACCGGACTCGCCTGCCAAAGCCGACTTTCCGTTTGCCTCGCCTGGTTGTGTGCCCGGTAGGTAATATTCGACATAGCCGAGCTGCATTTCATCAAACGTTTGTGGCCCCCAACGGACTGTCTTGGTTGGGTCAGGGTTGGCGGGGTTTTGATCGCTGTTGTCGTACCATGATGTAAAGCGAATCATGTCGCCCGGATGCAACAACAGCGGTTCGCGATAGCGATACAGCAATTGCCAATTGAAATCGTAACGAGGAATGTCCAACAGCGTGGTGGTTTCGCTTTCGCGAATCAGTTCGTAACGAGCGGCCTTGCCACGCAGGTGCATGTGCGGCAGGAAGCCCATCACGCGGGCGTCCGTGGGGATAGGCAACGTTGCCACTTCCGGATGGTTCTTGGCACCTGCGGGGATGTTGATCTTGTCGTTGTAGATGCCTTTGACGTGAACCTCGTGTTGCGGAGGATGTTTTGCGTAGACAACTCCGATGCTGGTCCGATCGGTCGTCTCGGTTCCGTTGGGCGTGTAATGCATTTGGAACCGTAGCTTGGCTTGCTTGGGAAGCCGTTTTGCAAATCCATCGGGATAGATCAGCGAACTGTTGCCCGGTACATAGATCCCCCAGAATCCATCGCGTTCATCGGATTTTTGGCCGGCACCTTGGGCAAAGACCAGCACATGATGAACGACGCTTCGGTCACCTGGTTTGACTTCGATCGCTTGCACCCATTTATCTTCTGGGATGTCGGTTTGCACTTCGACATACTTGTAAGGCATCACGCCGGTCGCCTTCACCGGCTGGGGATCGTCAAACTGAAAGATGGCATCGGGTGTTCCGATTTGCCAATCACTGGTGAACTGCCTCGCCTGCGGCGCGTCGTTGGGATCGCCTTCGGGCATCGGGCCGGCCAGCCAATCCAGGAGGTCACGTTTTTCGGTTTCGGCAAGCGAGCAATCATTTGCCCAAGGCGACAGTGACCGGTCAGTCGCGTTTGCCGATTTGGCGGCGAACCAGGGCGGCATGGTCTGGCCTTGAACGACCTGCTGGATCATTGCCGCATGCGCCGACACGTCGTCAAAGGTGACCAGCGGGAAAGGTGCGACACCGCCATCACGATGACAGCCAACACAGTGTTGCTGAGTGATTCGCGAGATCCGATTGTGATACGTCAGGTCGCTGGCTGTGGCAGAGGCTTGGGGATCATGGGACAGGGTGCATCCGGGTGCCTTGGTGGCAGCCACGGTCGGGTTCTGGCCTTGGTTGATCGCGGACAAGGCGTCGGCCAGATACCGATGCCGTGGTGCCGCGATGGAGTAGCCGAAGCCGTACTGGTCATCGATCGCGCCGTGGTAAAGGATCGTTTGGGATCGGTCCAATACGATCACGTCGGTGGTGGTCAGGGCGCCGATGCCAGCGGCAAACTTTCCGTCACGGTCGTGCCCGTAGATAACGTCGGGATCGAACTGTTGGGCGGCGGCCTGCATCTCGTCGGGTTGGTCGGTGGCGATCGGATTGACGATCACCCAAGCGATGTCGTCACCGTACTGTTTTGAAAGTTCGACGAGTGTTGGCAGGTACTTTCTGCTAAGCGGGCAACTGCTGCTGGTCATGGCGATCACGACCGCGCGGTTCTGATCGGCAAGCTTGCCCAGGCTATGAGGCCGTCCCGCTAGGTCGGTCAAAGTCGCATCGGCAACCCGTTTGCCAACGCCGTGGTCACCGCCTTGGATGGGTTCAGGTCCTTGGCGAACCGGAGCCAGCGACAGATCGGGGGACGTGGGTGGCTGAGCCGCAGACGGTTGCTGGACCCCGATCGAAGCGGTGGCGATGAAGGCAATCAGCAATGGGAGGGCTGCGCGAACGGTCATCACGAATCATTCCGTAGAAAAGTTGTTGTTTCGCAGTCGCGATCACGAGGATGGGCCATCGTCATGCCGCAACTTTTACAGTAGTGAATCGAGCCATCGGGTGCTACCAAAGACCCGGCTATTCTACAAAGCGGTACAAATTCAATCGACACATCGGTTCGGTGATGGTGTTCTAGTGAGTCCCCGTTCTTTCCAACCCAAAGGGTCCAAAATGCGAGTTCCATTTCAGTTGTGTGCAGCGGCGTTGTTGATCGCAATGTCGCCGCGGGGCAGCGCCGACGACGTCATCATTTCGCCCGACGTCGTTTACGGGCATAAGCTCGGGTTGGCGATGACTTGCGACGCGTTCACGCCCCAAGAAGATGCCAACGGTGCGGCAGTGCTGTTCATGGTCAGCGGTGGTTGGTATTCCGGTTGGTCGCCGCCGGAACAGTCCCAGCACATGTTTCGCCCGCTGACGGACAAGGGGTTTACCGTGTTCGCCGTTCGACATGGCAGCAGCCCTCGGTTCACGATCACCGAAGCGGTCGCGGATGTTCGCCGCAGCGTTCGATTCATCCGCGCCAACGCCGAACGATTCAAGATTGATCCGGATCGAATCGGTGTGTTCGGTATGAGTGCCGGTGGCCACCTGTCGTTGATGTTGGGGACAGCATCGGACGACGGCATCGCCGAATCCAAGGATCCGATCGAACACATCAGCGACCGGGTCAACGCGGTGGTGGCGTACGTGGCACCGACCGATTTGCGAGTGATGGCCAAAGACGCCCCCGACCGGTTGGCCGCGTATGGTGGGTTCCCGGCACTGGAAATCGATCAACAAGCGGCGGAAGTCGATTCGCCGCTACTGCATGTGTCGCCGGATGATCCGCCAACCTTGTTGTTGGCGGGAGTCAAGGACGAACTGGTTCCGATCTTTCACAGCCGCAATATCCAGGCCGCGTTTCAGAAGGCGAACGTGACCAGCGATCTGATCGAGTTCGAAAATGCCGGTCATGGATTCGGTGGCGAGGATGCTCGCAAAGCAACCGAAGCGATGGTCGATTGGTTTGTCACTCACCTATCGAAGTAAGCCTCTCCCCCTCCGGGCGGACGTATCCGACGGTGATATCCTGGGTCGTCACTTTTGCGCGCGGTAAGCGTCCGGAACTTGAAAGATCGACCAGTAGGGGTGGATCGCGTTGGTGGGTTGTCCGGTTGGGGTTTCCAGGGGCAGTCCGCAGTGGACCCACCCCAGGATGCTGTCGCGATAGTTTTGGGCGTCGAACCCCTTGGCGACCAATCGGCGGGCAAACAGGTAACTGCGTCCGCCGATGGTGCAGTAGGGAACGATCGTTTTGCCGCGATGCCGGTTCGGGGCGGCGTTGAATTCTTTTAGCGAAATCGATCCTGGGATTCGGGATACCCGTTGTTCCGAATCGTCGCGAACATCCACCAACACGATGGGCGATCCGTGTTTTGTGGTCGCTTTGCGAACTTCTTCGGTCGAGATGCTTCGCACCGGCGGTCGGCCCAGAAGTCGCCGGCCACGTTCGATCGTGGCGAATGCTGCGTCACATGCGCGGCGGACGGATTTGCCTAGAACGCCGTGCCGGCGGCTTGTGTCCGTGGGATGGGGCATCGAGTGTTCCCTGGTGTGTCGTGCGGTCCGGCCATGGTCGGTGTCGATTCGTCTGCGATCTGGTCTGGTGGCGGAGGTGGGTGCCGCCCGAGTCTATTAGAATGCGATGTTCATGTTGATTTGCCAACGCTGTGCCAAACTGGAATCCGAGATGCGAACCTTTGTTTTTGGACTGATGATTTGTCTGGCTTCGGTGGGGGTGTCGGACGATACCTTCCCGCGTTTTCGTGGTGCCGATGCGACGGGCGTCGCGGATGACCATCCCCGGCTGCCAACGCAGTGGAATGCCGAGGACAATGTTGCATGGGTTGCGGATGTCGAGGGCCAGGGTTGGGGCAGCCCCATCGTGGTTGGTGATCGAATCTTCGTTTCGTCGGTGGTGGCGGACGAGCCGAATGTGGAACCGAAGAGTGGATTGTACCTGGGCAAGGGGGTGCGAGATCCAGCCAAGGGAATTCACCACTGGATGGTGTACTGTTTGGATTTGAATACCGGAAACCAGATTTGGAAACGCGAATCGCATACTGGGCGTCCTCTGGTGCCACGGCACCCCAAGAGTTCCTATGCGGCCGAGACGCCGGCGACGGATGGCGAGCGGTTGTTTGTGTTGTTCGGTGACTTGGGGTTGTTTTGTTACAGCTTGGACGGGGACTTGATGTGGTCCAAGATGATCGATCCCAAGAAGACCAACATGGACTATGGCGCCGCATCATCGCCGGTGGTGCACGATGGGCAAGTGATCGTCGTGTACGACAACCAGGAAGATTCCTGGATCACATCACTGGACGCCAAGACCGGCCAACAGCGATGGCGAACCGAGCGATCGGAAACCGCATCTTGGGCCACACCGTTCATCTGGGAAAACGACCTGCGAACCGAAATCGTGGTCCCCGGGAAACAAAAGAATCGCAGCTATTCGCTCGCGGGCGACGAACTTTGGAGCTTCGACGGGGATATGTCGATCCTGGTGATCCCGTCACCGTTTGCGGCGCATGGGATGTGTTACGTGTCATCGGGATATGTCGGCGACACGCATCGCCCGACGTTTGCGATTCTGCCAGGGGCCAGCGGGGATATTGCCAACGACGGGGACTTGAGTGAGGGGGACTTGAGTGACGGGGACTTCAGCAACAGCGAATTCATCCAGTGGTATCAGCCCCAGGCCTCGGCCTACAACACCACGCAAATCGTGTACGGCGACTACCTGTATACCGTCTACGATCAAGGATTCATGACGTGCCACAACGCGTTGACGGGCGAAGAAGTCTACGGCAAACAACGCTTTTCGCCGAAGGGATCCTTCACCGCGTCGCCCTGGGCCTACGACGGCAAAGTATTCTGTTTAAGCGAAGATGGACTGACGTATGTGGTCAAAGCAGGCCCCGAGTTTGAAATCCTAGCGACCAATCCGCTGGACGAACTGTGCATCGCCACGCCCAGTGTGGTGGGCGGAAAACTGTTGATCCGCACCTTGACCAAGGTCTACTGCATCACCGATTCGAAGTGATCAGCAGCCTGCTGATTCAGTGAGCCGTGGGCGCGTTCGCGCCCCGGCATTCTTCGTCGCCCGTGGCCTCACTGCCAGCGGTTCGCCATCGCCGTTGAAAGCTCGACCAAATGCGCAGGCCGCAATCACCAACAACGTTCGTGATCGTGAACCATTCAAGACTCGGTTCTTCGTGTTCGCCTTGGGATGATCCGTGCGGGGTGATGGGAATCCGGCGCTGCCGGTGATCAGTATCCGGCTGATCCGGACGCTTTCACATCGATGGTCGGTAAACCCAAGCGTTGGCGTGCTTGGTCCATCATTTCGGCTGTTCGGCTTGCGCCGCACCGCGTCACGCCTAGTTCGCGAACAGCCAATAGGGCGTCCAAATCCCGCACGCCACCGGCGGCTTTGACTTGAACATGATCGCCGGAATGTTGACGCATCAATTTTAGGTCGTCGTGGGTCGCGCCGCCGGTGCCATACCCGGTCGACGTCTTCACCCAGTCGGCTTTCAAATCCGTACAGATGGTGCACAGGCGAATCTTTTGATCATCACGAAGGTAGCAGTTTTCGAAGATCACTTTCACCTTTCGATCGGCTGCATGGGCCACTTCGATCACAGCCGCAATGTCTTGTTGGACGTAGTCCCAGTCGCCGGAGAGCGTCTTGGAAATGTTGATCACCATATCCAGTTCCTGGCATCCATCATCGACGGCACGTGATGCTTCGGCGCGTTTGATGGCCGTGGTGTGCCCGCCGTGTGGGAATCCGATCGTGGTGGATGGCTGGACGTCTGTGCCCGCCAGCAGCTCGGCACAACGACGAAGGTGGTATGGCATGATGCACACGCTTGCAACGTCGTAAGCGATCGCCAATTCGATGCCGGATTCTAGATCCGCAACGCAAAGAGTGGGATTGAGCAACGAGTGATCAATCATCTTCGAGACATCGTGATAGGTGAAATCTTGCATGAAAAATCTTTCAGGAATGGGGCAACCAAGGAGGTGTAGCGAACGGGGATGGATGAACGCGGCTAATCTTCGAAACGGTCAACGTCCACCCAGGCCTGTTGGCGATGGCTCTGCAGGATCGCTTCGCACAGCAGGATTTCTCGGTGTCCATCGATGAACATCGGATACTTCTGTGACGGGCCAAAGTCGTGGGCTTCGATGGAGGCATAGAACGTGCGGAATAGCTGCTTGAATGTGTCGGGAAAACCCTCGTTGTGGCCGCCGGGATAGCTGGTGACTTGGGCTGCCGAGGGTGACATCAAGGCAGGGTCGCGAATCAGGGTTTCCGAGGGGCGATCGCGATGGCCGATCCACAGCGAATTGGGCTGTTGGCTATCCCAGGCCAGCGATTGTCCGCTGCCGGCGATCTCGAATCGTAAACAGTTCTTTCGGCCTGCGGTCGTCTGGGATACATGTAGCGAACCGCGACTTAAGTCCGAAAATTTCAACAGGATGCATCCAGCGTCTTCGGTTGTGATCGACACCGGGTGGGTCGCTGCATCGTTGCTGTGAGAGAACGATCGGGTTTCGCCGGTAGGACGTTGACGCGTGGCGTGTACGGTTTGCAGATCCGCGCACACGGATTGAACGTGAAGTCCGGTGACAAACTGAACCAGGTCAAGCCAGTGAGTGCCAATGTCCGCGACGGCCCGCAGTTCACCACCGTCTTCGGCGATGACACGCCAGTTGTAGTCGGTCGGTTTCAGCAGCCAATCCTGGACATAGGATCCGGTGATGTGCAGGCAGTCACCAAAGTCTGCTGTTCGGGCTCTCGCTGCTGCTTCGTGGCAAAGCGGATAGAAGCGAATGTTGTACGCGACGCCTGCGGCTAACCCCGATTGCCGAGCCAATTGGACCAGTTCCTGCGATTGTGCGGAGTTCATCGCCAGTGGTTTCTCGCACATCACATGTTTGCCAGATCGCAAGCATGCGGCCGCCTGTTCAAAATGAAAACGGTTGGGCGTCGTCAGGTGCACCGCGTCGACGGTTTCATCGGCCAGCACTTCGTCGAACGACTGGTAACCGCGCGGTAGACCAAGCGATTGTGCCGCAGCGACCGACTTTGCGGGTGACGATCCCAGGATGCCCGTTACCTGGACGCCGGCTCGCTTCAGAGCCTCGACATGGACGGGGCCGATGAATCCAGTTCCGACAACGGCGGCGCAAGGTTGAGTGTTCACGGGGCGAGTGTTCCTTTGGGCTTCGATGGATGCAGTGTGTTTTTCAGTCGATTTCGATCACTTGGTTTGACGCAGCCGTCCTTGCGCCGGTGTGGCCGTACGTATCGGGCCAAGCCGGCTGTGGAATTCGTACTGATCACCACGGTAAAGCGTTCGTTCCCACCACAGTGGCGACGAATCACGGTCGTCAATGAAGCCGACCGCCACGACTTCGAGCGCGGGCGAATTCGCCGGGACGCCCAACTGTTTTGCGTCGCTTGCCGTCAACAAAACCGCTCGGATGATTTCATCGGCACCAGCGATCGCCAACGAATGTTTCTCGGTCAAGGCGTGGTACAACGACCCAGCCGCTTGGGCCTTGGTCAGTTTGGGGCATCGCGATTGGTTGATGTAGCGGCGTTCCAGAATGACTGGGCAGCCATCTGCCAAGCGAAGTCGCTGCATGTGCCATAGTTTGGATTCTGGCGACGCGCCCAATGCTTCGCACACCATCGCGTCAGTCTGGCCGGCATCGACACGGTCGAACGAGATCAGTTGAGTCGATGGGACTTTTCCCGCTGCCCTGGCCTTCTCCGTAAAGCTGACCAAGGATCGCACGTCGTAGTGGATCGCATCACGCCGCACGAAGGTGCCGATCCCACGGCGGAATTCCAGCAACCCTTCGGACACTAAACTGGCCAGAGCCTTGTTGGCGGTGGCGCGGCTAACTGAAAACTGGTGGCTGATTTCTCGTTCGGTCAGAAACTTGTCGCCGCAGCGATAGTCGTCCCCAAGCGCCGTCCTTAGCCGGTCGTTTAGTCGCTCGTAGACGGGGATTCGTTCGGTTTGCAACAGATGACCTCGTGGTGAGCAGCGGCGGTGGCTAAGCCACTGTAGCCCGCCCCCGCGGCCGCAACAAGTCATCCTCGGACTGCTGCCAGAACGAATTCGGCGTTGGCAGCCACTTTTCTGCGCAGCCGTCCCAGCGGCGTAGGCTCTGGATTTTTAGAGCAGTTAGTCGACGATCCAGAGACACCCATTTCTACTTCGGGCGGGCGGAACAAGATGAACGAAACGAGAGTCGGAAATCCGATGGACGCCTTCCCCGCAGGCGACACCCCATCCATTGGCCGGCACATCGACCAATCAACACGTCGTCTGCCGATGGCCGCCAAAGTTTTGTTCACCGCGTTCGTCGCAGTCTTGGTGCCGTACTATTGGCGCGAGTACGGGGCCACGAATTTTCTGTATTACTGCGACGTTGCGTTGTTCTTGGCCGTGATTGGAATTTGGACGGAACGTCCGATCTTTGCATCGATGGCGGCGGTTGGAATCGCCGTCCCCCAGGTGCTGTGGCAGGTGGACTTCTTGGGCCAGATCGCTGGATTGCCCGTGACCGGGATGACAAGCTACATGTTTGACGACGGGATATCGTTGTTTGCCCGTGGACTATCGTTCTTTCACTTCTGGTTGCCGATCCTGCTGTTGTTCATCCTGGCGCGCATTGGCTACGACCGTCGGGCTCTGAAAGCATGGACAATCACCGCGTGGGGTTTGATGTTGGTGTGCTATTTCCTGATGCCGCCAGCGGGAGCAGAATTGGACTTTGCCAATCAGCCACACAACATCAACTATGTGTTTGGCATGGACGACGCGCAGCCACAGACTTCGATGCCATCTTGGGCATGGCTGACGCTTCTGATGGTGGGGCTACCGACTTTCGTTTACCTGCCGACGCACTGGGTGCTAGCCAAAGTGTTTTGCCGACCCGACGCTATTGCGAGTCCTGTTGAAGGTAGTCCTGCAAATACAGTCCACGTATCCAGACCATCGCCGCAGCAGCCAGCGGGGTCGCAAAGACGATGCCCCAGAATCCGAAAAGGATGCCCGCCATGATCTGTGACAAAATCACGATCGCCGGTGGCAAAGCGACCTGGTGCTGTTGGACTAGCGGCGTGATCAGATAGCTTTCGGCGAACTGGATAGCACCGTACAAAGCGATCACAGAGATCATGGCTGTATTGCTTTGGCTGAACGCCAACAGCAACGCCGGGACGACGGCTGCCAACGCACCTAGGTTGGGGATGAACGTGACTAGGCCGGCAAAGATTCCAAGCTGGATCGGCATCGGAATCCCGATCACTGCCAATCCGATTGAAAAACAAATGCCGACCAAGGACATTGCGATCAATCGACCGACCATCCATCGCGACAAGGTGTCGCCGGTTTCCGTCATCAAGCCACGAGCCCGGTCCCGCCAATCGACCGGCAAGAACTTCAACGCACCATCGCGGTAAACCGATGGGGAGACACAAAAGTACGCCGAAAGGATGACCAGGACCAAGAAATCTGTCATCAAACCAAAGGTCGACGTGAACAGCGATCGCAACATTCCCAGCGACTTTCCCGAATCGGGCATCGCGTTGGTGATCATGGTCGAACCGTCGGGATTTTCGGCCGCAGGTTGCAAGCGTTGGTAGATCGGATGTTGACGGACGGACTGCAGGAATTCGGTGGATGAATCGCTGATTCGGTCGGTCAACGTGACAACTTGTTGACTGGCCGAATTGGCGAAGGTTACCGCGGTGATCGCGGCGGCGATGACGAGCATCAACAGAATCAGACCGACACGAAACTGGTCCGTCCAGGATGCGGGTGTGATTTTCCCTAGCATGCGTGCCGACCGATTGATCACTACCGATACCAAGGCCGCCCCGAAAATCAGCATCCACAGATCACGGGCAAAGAACCCAATCGCGATCGCCAATCCGCATGCGGTTACCAGCGCGATCCGGGTCAACGTGTCTCGCACCAACTGGCTAGAACGATCCGATGATTCCTTGGCCAGCCGATTCACGACGAGCGATCCATCGAAGATGGGTCATCGGAAGTGGATAGCAGTTCTAGTTCGCCCAACAGGACATTCAGGTCAGGTTCCAGGCCTGCGAACATCGACTGGGCGGCGGCCGAATCGCCCGATCGGCAAACTTGGATCACGTCCTGCAGTTCGGCAACGGGAGATCCCGTTTCAAACGTGCTGAACATGCCCTTCAATTTGTGGCCCGTGGCTGCCGCATCATCGAGTGATGATTCACTGATTTGTTGACGCAGCAATGCCAACACGGGAACGGCGTCTTGCGAAACCATGACAGCCATTTGAACTAGTAATTCTTCGTCACCCGAAAGACGCTTCAATGCGGATGCGAATCGCTCTCTTTGATCTTCGGTCACAGTCACTCTCTCCCTGCTATTGTTCGTTGCGAATCGAAACGCCACTTTCCAAAACGATGTTGTAGCTAGCGATTCGATCGCGAAGCTTGCCACGTGTAATGCCCAAGATTTCAGCCGCCTGACTTTGATTGCCGCCGGTTTCCTGCAATACTTTCAACAACACAAACTGTTCGGTGTAACGGACGGCCTCGGCATAGACATCGGTTGATTTTTCGCGAAGCAGTCGATCGACCAGTTCAGGCAACTGTTTGCCCGCAGCATCGGACCCGCGGTCCGTGGTGAGGGTATCGCCAGCGTTGGGTTTAGCGGCCGATGTTCCTTTGATGTCGTTGGGCAACGTGTCATGCACGACGACGGGCAAGGATGTGTCGAGCACACAGCGGCGAATCACCGCTCGCAACTGCCGTACATTCCCCGGCCAATCATGATTCACTAGCAGACGCACCGTTTCCGGCGACAACCCTTCCAGGTCAGGCTTGTTCAGGTCGCGTTTGGCCTGCAACAAGAAGTGGTGAATCAGTGCGGCGATGTCATCGCGACGTTCTTTGAGCGGTGGCAGATGAATCGTCACGCCGTTCAATCGGTACAGCAGGTCTTCACGGTATTCGCCATCTTCGACCATCTTTTCCAACGGTCGATTCGTCGCGGCGACAATCCGGACGTCCGTTGTCAGTTCGGTGTTGCCACCGACGCGTTCGAATCGTTGCTCTTGCAGCACTCGCAGCACCTTGGCCTGGACCGACGGTGCCATGTCACCAATTTCGTCCAAGAACAGCGTGCCGCCGTTGCACTGTTCGAACTTCCCGATACGGCGAGACTCGGCACCGGTGAAGGCGCCTTTTTCGTGGCCGAAAAGTTCGCTCTCCAACAGGTTGTCGGGTAGCGCCGCGCAGTTGACCGCCAGGAACGGGCCCTCGCTGCGGTGGCTGTACTGGTACAGAGCCCGGGCGACCAGTTCCTTGCCGGTACCGCTTTCCCCACGGATCAGAACCGGCACGTTCTGTTTGGCAACGCGGCCGATCGCTTTGAAAACGTCGACCATCGGTTGGCTACGGCCGATGAACAATTCGCTGGACGAGTCCGCGGATTCATCGTTTGCCGAGATCGCAACCGGGATGCTGCTGATTTGGCGTTGTTCGATCGCTTTGTCGACCAAGTCACGAAGCGGGTCCACCGACAATGGTTTGGCCAAGTAATCGAAGGCACCCAGCTGCATCGCTTCGATCGCCGTATGGCTTGCCGCTTCGACCGTCATGAAGATGACGGGCAATCGACGATCCAGATCGCGAATTTGGCAATAGAACGCCAACCCGTTTTGGTCGGGCAACATGATGTCCAGCAGGACGGCATCGAACGTATCGCTGTGCAGCAGTTTCAGGCCTTCTTTGGCCGTTTCTGCGGTGGTCACATCGGCAATCGGTGCTAACGCCTTTTCGGCCAGCAACAAGATGGTTCTGTCATCGTCGATGACCAGTACTTTGGGCATGCGCTCGGTCCGCAGTGGGCGTTGGATATCAGCGACCTGTTGCGAAAGACTGTTTTCTACCGCAGGTGCTGTTGGAGATGGTTCGCTGATTGTCATCATTTTTGCTCCAATTGCGGAGGGGGGCCCAAGACCGATGCAGTCAAATTGGGATCTTTAAACGTCAATGTTCGATATGGGAACGGAATCTCGATTCCAGCCTGGTCGAGGGCTCGTTTGATCGATGCGACCACCTGGTCACGGCTGCGGCGTAAATCGGCTGGCAGCGACCCGGTCCACCAGGTCACTTCGAAATTGATACTGGAATCCGCGAATTCCATGGCAAATACTTCGATGGTTCGGTCCGAGTCGACTGCTTGGCACTTGCGGACCGCGTCTGAAATCACATCTCGGGCCTGGTCGACGTCCTCGTCGTAGGCGACGCCGCAGATCAGCCGCATTCGGCGTTGGTCTTGGTTGGTCAGCACATCAACGTTGGATTTGAACAGTTGGGCGTTGGGGATGATGGTCAATTCACCATCCAGACGGCGGATCATCGTGTTTCGAATCGTGATCTCTTGAACGCACCCGGTCAGACCGTTGCAGGTGATGAAGTCGCCGCGATCGAATGGGTATCGCAGCAGGATCAAGATTCCGGCAAAGAAGTTCTCGAAGATGTCTTTAAACGCAAAACCGATGGCGACCGACCCGAGGCCCAGCACGGTCAATGCTTTCGACGGGGTCATGCCTGGAAACGCGATGACCGTTGCGATCAAGATTCCGATGATCCAGATGGCGATCGTCGTCAACTGATCCAGCAGGTCTTTCAGTCCTGTCCGCATGCGTCGCTTGTTCAATACTCGTCGTACGACCGAAGAAATGATTTTGGCAAGCACTGCGGTGATGACCAGGAAGACCAACGATGCGATCAACAATGGCAATCGCAACAGGAAGTCTCGCCACAGTTCATACAAGCTGCGTTCAACGACCGATGCGGATGCTTGCAGGTCGACGGTGGGGTCGATCGACATCGCATCCACCGTTGCGACCGCATCCTCGGTGCGATTGACCAGGGCGATGGCCCAGTCACGATGTTCGGCGGTGTCCGCGACACCGTGAACCGTCACCACACCGTTGTCGGTCTCGACTTTGACATCCTTGAACCAGGGTGTCGATTTCAGGATGCGAGTGACGCGGTCTGTGATTTCCGCGTCGTCGGTCACATTTTCGACTGAGACGGCTTGGGCCGGTTCGGTGGTCGTGGTTTCCGCGGACGCGTCGGTGGCGGCTTGCCCATATACCAAAGGCGGGGCGAAGCCGATGCAGATGGCAGCCGTCGTGGCCCAGGCGATCGCTACCGATTGGATGGTGGCCGACCGTCGCTTTGCCCACCGCTGGGTACCTGCCCCGTTCGTCGGGCGGCTATCAACGGGGGGGCAACGAAATGGCATCGACGGCAAGCTTTCAGGGAAGACACATACAGGCGGTGAGCGTTCTTCGCCCAATGTTCGCCCTTAAAAGCAGATGATGTGCCAACCGCAAAATTTTGCCTGCCAAGAAGGCTACGCGGTACTGGGTTGCCGCTTGGGGAGGCGGCGCAGCCAAGCGAAGAATGTTTTATTTTCGGCCAATCGGAGACGGGGATCTGTGGGCGGGGTGGTGGCCGGCCGACCGCGATGGTTCCTGGCCGACCAGTTGAGGGAGTGGCACGCTTGCCGATCCCGGTATCTCCGATAGCGGCGTTGTTCGGGCCGCGGCAGCCGCCCCCACCGCCCTTCCCTCGCTTTGGCTCTCCCCACGGGAAGAGGTGGAATTGTCATTCGTTTGAAAGCGACTTGGAACCTGCACGAATTTCTTCGCCAACGGGATAATTGGACGCGTCGGTCCGTTCGCGGGTGGTGACGGTTGCCGGGGCCGAGGGTTGTGGACCCGAGCTGACCGTCCATTCGGCTGGAACGCTGCGGATGTGCAGATCGGTTTGCGGGAAGGCGATTTCGATTCCGGCTTGTTTGAACGTATCATCGATCGCAAGATTGATTTCGCTGATCACGTCCAAGCGACCTTCCAGGTTGGGGACGAAGCATCGCAAGCTGAGGTTCAGCGTGCTGTCGCCGAATCCGTCAAAGGTCGAACTTGGGGCTGGGTCGTCCATCACGCGGGGGTGGTGATTGGCTGCTGCAAGTAACAGGTCAATCGCTTGGCGGACATTGGATCCATAGGCGACGCCGATGTGCACCACGATCCGGCTGACCTGATCGGATCGTGTCCAGTTCAGCAGTCGTCCGGTGACAAAATCCTTGTTGGGAACAATGTATTCCTTGCGGTCCCAGTCCGAGATGGTGGTCGCACGCATCTGGATTCGAGAGACCGTTCCGCTGACCGCGTCGAGTGTCACGACATCGCCGATGCGGATGGGGCGTTCCCACAGGATGATGATGCCGGAGACAAAGTTGCCAAAGATCTCCTGCAGGCCGAATCCCAAGCCGACGGTCAACGCCGCCACCAACCATTGCAATTTGGACCAACTGGCTCCGACCGCAGAAAACGCCAACAGCAGCCCGACGACCAGAATGGCGTATCGACACATCGTCACGATCGCAAATTTGAACGACGCTTCGAGGGGCAGTTTTTGCAGGATCACGATTTCGATAAGGCCGGGGACGTTTCGGACCAATGTGAATGTGACCAGTCCGATCAGTGCCGCGGCGATCAAATTGATCAGCGTGACGGGGACGACGCGGAGTTCGGTCGTGCGAGTCATGCTGCCATCATCGGCCGGAATTTCGACGACAATGTCTCGTTCGGTGTTCCAAAACTCGACTTGGTCCAGAATGCCAAAGGCTGGGAACAATCCCGACCATAGGAACCACATCAGCAGCAGCCCCGTCATCAGCAGTCCCGAGTGCAGGATCCGTAGCACCTGTTCGCTGTTGGCTCGCAACGCATCGTGTTCATTTTCTAGCGTCAATGCTTCGCCCGTCACGGCCTGTTCCACGACGGGCGTGGCGCCCGGTGTTTGGGCGGCAATCTGTTGTGCACGGCGATCCTTGATCGTCTGAATGCGGATCTTGCGATGGTTGATTTGCAAGGCGCGAATCACAAACGCACGCAGCGCGACCAAGCTGACCGCTAGCCACATCGTGTGCCAGAACCGCCACACCAATTCCGACGCGGTGTAATAGAAACCGAACAGGATCAAAATGGCCATCAACATCGGGAATCCGATGATCGTCCACGACCATAGATTGCTGGTGCGAGTGATCCAGGCAGTTGGCATCCGGCTTAGGTATTCGGCCAAGATTCCTCGTCGGGGATGCAGGATCTTTAGCAACGCCCAACTAAGGATGACCAGCGATGCTGACAACGCCAATCGTTCGAGCGCATTGTTGGCATTGATCGCCGAAAGTTCACGCAGCAGCACCACCAAAAACACGAAAGGCAAAAACAAGAATCGCAGTTGGCGGGTTCTTCGTTTGAGCAGTTCGACCGCTCGTTTGGGCCAACCAAAGTGGGCGACGGCGAGTCCCATTTCGCGGCAGCTATGGCGGACCACGTTCAATAGCGTCAGCACACCACCGGTGGCGATCAAAGCGCGTCCCACGGCCACCGGGAACGTTGTGTTCAGTGGGGACGCAGCCAATCGCCATCCCAGGAACATCAGCACAGCAGGCCATGCCACCGCCATCGTGACGGTCATCAGTGCGGCGCGGATCGTGATTGAAAATTCCGTACAGGTTGGTCGCTCGGCTGACTTTCCAAACGCCAATAGTTGATTGCGTCCTCGATAACGGGCCGGCATCAACAATAGCAACGCCAGCAATCCCAGCCCGTACAGCCAGGGTTGGCTGAACACGTCAATCCACAGCGATCGACCAACATCGGCCCAGAGCGACGGAAGCAACAGATCGCGAAACTGTTCGGCGGCTTCACGCAGATCCGTCCATCCAAAAAATCCGTTGCTGCGGATCCACAGGACGTGTTCGTTCAGGAAGCTGCGGTAGCTATCGGTTGCTGCGATCAGTTGATTTTCGCTGAAGTCCAGATCCGACAACTGTTGGAAATACTTGTCATAGTTTTTGCCCAAGGATTGAAGCGTCGCTTCGTGATCGGCTTGGATTCCCGTTTCGATTTCGGTTGCATTGGGATTGGGTTTTTCCTTGGATAGATCAGTCAGATCATCCTCGTACTGCAAACGGCTCAGTTCGACTTTTCGCATGATTTCTTGACGCTGCGATCCCTGCCGCTCGATGTCGCGTGTGTTGGGCAGCGACGAGAGTTGTTTTCGCAGTTCCAGACCGATGGCTCCGCTAAGACCGACTCGGGCGACTCTTTGGCGGGTTCGTTCTTCTTGGGTGGCAAGCGTTGTGAGGCGTTGTTTGACGGCGTCGGTTCTCGCTGAAGCGATGCCGATGTCTTTCACGACATCTTGGTTTTCTTCGGCGAGTTCGACGTTGCGAATCGCTTGTTGCTGGAGCACTGGATCGTCGATCTGTCCGGCGGCGACACGCAGGTCAGTGACGCGTGATTGGGCTTGGCTTTTTCGCAGCTGATCGATTCGTTGGTTTAGTTTTTCAAGCTCGGCTTCATTGCGTGCGACCTCGGCCTGTGCCTCCCGTACCTTCTGGGTGGGCAGGTCCACCGCTTGTTCGGCGTCGTACTTGGCCAGTTCCCATTGATAGGCCAACGGTTCGGCAGCAAGCGCTTGCATTTTGGCTTGTTGCAGAATCGTCCGAGCACTGGCTGACCAGTTCGATTCGCCGCTGGGTGGAGTGATGTTGAGTTGGGCTTCGGTTTCGGCAAGACGCTCGGCGTGGGATGCCTGCAGCAATGAAATCTGTTTGCGGCGATCGCTTCGCCGCGTGATGTCGGCTTGCAACGCGGATAGCCGATTTTTGGTCTGTTGGGCGTCAGCCATCTTTTTGGCCAGACTGCTTTCCAGTTCTGGCATCGTGGCGGATTCGGACGGCGATGCGGGCTGCGAATCGGTGATCGCCTTGATCTCGTTCAGCGTCGTTTGAAGGCGTGTTTGAACGCTTTCGACAAGTGCCTGGTCTTGTTGGGCGGCGGCTTCTAGTTTGGCGGCCCGGCTCAGTTCGTCCGATGCTTGGCTCAGAAGTCCAGTGAGCCGGGTGCGGACGTCGTCTTCGATGTCTGTCGCACTATCGATCTGCGACTGAAGATCCTTGATCTTGGCGGGGGTAATCTCACCTGCGCTAGGGACAACCGCGGCATCGGCATCGGATCGTACGACCTGGGCCCGTGCGGTCGCCGGCATCGTCAGGGTCAAACCGACAGCTACAATCCAGGCAAGGCACCAGGCCATCACTGTTGCGTGTGGGTACCGTGGGTGATGGCAGGAGATCGATCGAGTCATCGTTAGGGATTTCGTTGCGGGTGGTTGCGGGTGGTGTTGCCAAACGGTCGTGATTCGCGCTTTGCCGAGATGAATCAGGATGCCATGGTAATGTTCAGGTCGTCAAACAGAAGGACAAGCGGGGGAATGTTGAATTCGATGGACGATCCAGAGGCCGCGGATGCCGTGAACTGCTTGGCGCGGCTGGTCCAATCCGATTGGCGGATCGCGTTGGTGGTCACCGGTGGCGGCAGCGGCGCGGTGACGCAGTGCTTTCGTCGCCCCCAAGCGTCTGTGAATTTCGTCGAAGCGGTGATTCCCTATTCTCGAAAATCGCTGGAAGACTACTTGGGCCGTCCGCCGATTGCTGGCAGCGCGTCGCCCGAAACCGCCACGCAGGCGGCGATGGTAGCCCATGATCGAGCCACTCGGTTGGGCAGCGGCGACATCCAAGACGCAGTCGGGATTTCTTTGTTGGCGGTTCTGCCAACCCAGCCGCGCCGCGACGATCAGACACATCGAATCTGTGTTTCGATGCAAGCGGCCGGCGGAAGTGCGAACTGGATGACCGAAATCGACGATGGCAGCATGACACGCCAGGACGCCGAACAGATGGCTGATCGCATGTTTTGGACGGCGATCGAGCACTTGTTGTCCCCGTCCGTGGGCAGCGGTCTTTCCTAGAGAACGAATCGTGAGGTGGACTTCACCGGAAGTCCACTGTTTCCCAACGACGAAATTCTGGCGACAAAAGTCGAACGAAGGAATTCTGGCGAATCCCACGACGGAAGTGGGATCCGTTCCATCGGCGTGTCTCGCCGCCGATCGGTTTAAAAATCGAGCACTAGCCGGTCGAAAGGGCGGCGGCCAGTTGTTCGTAGGTTCGCTTGCTGTCCAGTTTAGTGCCTCGGTTATCCAGGGCAATTTGGTACAGGTGTTGGCCACAGTCCGTCGGGTATTGTCCCGTCACACAGGCCTGGCAAAGGTGATTGGACGGTTTGCCAATCGCCCGAGCGATGGCTTCGACGGGCAGGTAACGGAGCGAGTCCGCACCCAGGTCGTCCGCCAAACGCTGCTGAGATTCGTCGGTCAGCAATCCGTTCTTGAAGTACTTGGGCGCGATCAGTTGATCGATCGTGCTCATGTCGATGCCATAGAAACACGGCGCGATGATCGGCGGGCAGGCAACCCGAACGTGAATTTCTTTCGCACCACCTACGTCCCGAATCCGGTCCAGCAAGGCGTTCATGGTCGTGCTTCGAACGATCGAATCTTCGACCAGGATGACGCGTTTGCCTTCGAGGACTTCGCGGAGCGGCGTGTACTTGGTCGCCGCTTTGGCTTTCCGTGCGGTGCCGCCTTCGATGAACGTCCGGCCCGCATAGCGGTTTCGGATCAGCCCTTCGCGGCAGGGGATCGACAATTGGAATGCCATCGAATCGGCAGCCGCTTTGCTGGTATCCGGGACCGGCACGATGATCGTGTCTTCGGGGTCCAGCGAGACGGTGTTGAGTTCACGTTCGGCTCGGGCTAATTCTTCGCCCAACCGTGTCCGGCTCAGGTAGACGCTGCGGTCATCCAGGGTGCTGGCCACGTTGGCAAAGTAGATCCATTCAAAAAAGCAGTGCTTTGGATCCTGGGTTTCGGCAAACTGTTCCATCCGGAATCCCGTTTCGGGATGGATGATGATGGCGTGTCCGGGGGGCAGCGATTTGATCTGTTCGTCGCTGAATCCGAGGTTCAGCAGTGCCACACTTTCGCTGGCGGCGGCAAACAGGGGGCCCTCTTGGACATAACACATCGGTTTGATGCCCAGCGGGTCGCGGGCGACGATCATTTCGCCTTCGGCCGTCAACACAGCCAGGCTGTAGGCGCCGTCGAATCCAGCGGTGGTTTGCCGCAGAACGTCGATCCAATCGATTCGTTTCTGCGTCTGGCTCATCTGCCGCGCGAATTCGTGCAGGATGATTTCGGTATCGGTGTCCAGTGTCAGGTGATGGTCACCGTCGGCCAGCAAACGTTCCTTCAGCAGCCCGTAATTGGTCAGTTGACCGTTGAAACAAAAACTGAACCATTTTCGTTTGTGGATGTGTTTTCGTTCGAATGGCTGGGCATAGCTGCGGTCATCTTGGCCACAGGTGGCATAGCGAACGTGCCCGATCGCAGCCCGGCCGGCCAACGACTTCATCAGCGATTCGGCTTTGGCGCGGTGATTGAGTCGGAAGACTTCGGTGACGGTGCCGACGTCCTTGCGAGTCTTCAACAACCTTGGCAGGTCAGGGTCGTAGGTTGTCATCCCAGCGGCTAATTGGCCGCGATTTTGAATGTCCAACAGCATCCGTGGCAGCAACCGCGTGATTTGACGCGGGCCATCCTCGGTGCACATTGGGCTTCGTCCGCGGCCAGACAGGTGGTAGATGGCCGCAACACCACATTCGTGATGGATTTCGCTCATACGACGGAATTTCCTCGGGTGGACCGACAGTGTCCGGGGCGATACTTGTAGCTGCAGGGCGTTCGGTACGATCCAAGCGGTCAGCGGCGCCGTTTTACAGCGGGCTTCCATGGGCGTCGATTCCCCGTGACAATTCTCTGCCCCTCAGAATACGCGGATTCTAATAAAAACAAACCGCAAATCGCACTCTTGCTCGTTTCTTCCCCCACGTGGTTATGAATCAAAGCCCAGACTTGCCGAACCAAGCCCGACTAGAAGCGATTAACGACGCCACTTGCGTCGTCGTGAAGGTAGGCACACGCGTCCTGACGACTCCCGATGGGAAGTTAGATCGCCGCCGAATCGATATTTTGGCCAGCCAACTGTGCCGCCTTGCCGACACCGATCGGCAGGTTTTGCTGGTCAGTAGCGGTGCCGTTGGTGCCGGGGTCGGGAAATTGGGCCTGGAAGAAAGGCCCACGGGCCTATCCCAGTTGCAGGCGATCGCGGCGATCGGGCAAACCGACCTGATCCAAGCCTACGAGATGTCGTTGGCACTGAAAGGTCGTCACGCGGCACAGGTGTTGTTGACCGCGGCGGATTTGCGGCGTCGGACCGGGTACCTGCACGTTCGCAACGCGCTGACCCAAATTCACGCCTTCGGCGCGATTGCGATCATCAACGAGAACGATTCGGTTGCCGTTTCGGAACTGAAAACCACCTTTGGCGACAATGACCGCTTGGCCGCTCAGGTCGCCGGACTGTTGGTGGACGCACTGTTGATCATCCTGTCGGATATCGAAGGGCTGTACGATGGTCCGCCCAGTGATCCGGCTAGCACGCGGATCGATGTGGTCGAAGCAATCGACGATCGGATTCTGGGGTTCGCCCATGACCGACTGAGCAAGTCCAGCAAGGGCGGCATGGCCAGCAAGTTAAAAGCGGCCAAGTTGGCGACCCGACATGGGCACCCCACGATCATTGCGCCCGGTCGGGATGATCATGTCTTGGACAAGATCTTTGCCGGCGAATCGGTCGGGACACTGTTCTTGGCGCGAAAGCATACGATCCGGGGACGTCGTCGTTGGATCGGTGCGGCCGCCACGGTCGCCGGCAGTTTGCAACTGGACGCCGGTGCCGCCGATGCGCTGGCCACCCGCGGCAGCAGTTTGCTGGCTGTGGGCGTGACGGCAGTCAATGGATCCTTTGGACGCGGCAGTATCGTTGCGATGTTGGATCCCTGGGGCAACGAAGTCGCTCGCGGACTGTGCAATTACCGGTCGTCCGAAGTCGAAAAAATCCTGGGACAACCGAGCGACCGAATCAGCGAACTGCTGGGGCACTGTCCCTACGACAACGTGGTTCATCGCGACAACCTCGTGCTGACCGAAGCCGTCCGTCGGCGGTGACCCGGCTCGCTTGGCTGGGGCCGGTAGGCGGCTATGGTTTGATCCAAACCACAGGCGTCTTTCGGCGCGGGTACAGTTCTTGGCAAAGTCCGCACTTGGTACCGTCGCAACCGCGCGCGGTGCAGTGTTGGCGGCCATAGAAGATGATCTGTAGATGCAGGTCGTTCCAGGTTGATTCGGGGAACAGATTTTTCAGATCCCGTTCGGTCTGGACGACGCTTTTGCCGCTGGACAATCCCCAACGTTGGGCCAGTCGGTGGATGTGGGTGTCGACGGGGAACGCGGGCACCCCGAACGCTTGGGACATCACAACGCTGGCTGTTTTGTGTCCGACGCCGGGCAATGCCTCCAGCCCTTCGAAGGATTGCGGGACCTTGCTGTCGTGCTGGTCCACGATGATTTCGGACAGCTTGGCCACATGTTTGGCCTTTTGTTTTGACAGGCCCAGCGGACGAATGATCTGCAGGATCGCCGGTTCGCCCAAGTCACGCATTTTTTCTGGTGTCGGTCCTTGGCGGAATAGTTCCGGGGTGACCTCGTTGACTTTCTTATCGGTGCATTGGGCGCTCAACAGCACCGCCACCAACAACGTGAATTCATCCTTGTGGTCCAGCGGGATCGGTGGGTCGGGATACAGGTCGGCCAAACGTTGTTGGACCAAGTCGGCTCGCTGTTGCTTTTTCATCGTCAGATTATGCTAGAGAAAACTGCCCACCTGGCTCCACCGAGCCAACGCCCTGCCCCGCCCGTTTCTGTTTCTTCCCGCCCCGCGTCTCGCCGGCGCATGCATGCAGGTGATTTTGCGATGACCAATCCTACGTTTCGATCGACCTTGGGGATGGCTGTCTTGGCCGCTTGGGGTGTGCTTGTTTTGGCAACCGATGGCTATGCCGTCCAGTGGGAGCGGTTGCCTGGCCTGGATCATGATGTGGATGTGCGGGCGTTGGACGGCGATTCCGATGGAATCGGAAATGACAACGATCGCCAAGCCCGGGCGGGTTGGGAAATCACCACCACCGGCAACGATCCCTACATCGTCGGTCGTTTGTCACAGCCTTTAAAGCCCGAACATCAAATATTGCAGTTCGACTATTTCTGTCCCGATGGCGTGCGAAACATGTCGGGGTTCTACGGACCGGGGATACGCAGTGTCGACAGTTTTGACCTGCCGCCTTTGGATGTTGCCGAGGGATGGGTGACCTATCGGGCACGGTTGCCCGACGCGGGCCAGCGAGTCTTGGCCGGCCGCGCGACGCAGCTGCGTCTGGATCTTGGGATTCAGGCTGGCGTGCGGCTTCGAATTCGCAATCTGGTCGTGCGAGTTGCTACCGACATTGAAAAGCTGGCAGACGCGCAGCGGCAACTGGATCGGCAAGCCAAACTGGAATTTGCCGATCAATTACGCCAGGACCGCGAACGTGACTACCCGATGTCGATCGAAGACGTCGTCGTCCGCGCCGACACGATCCGCATCCGTGGCCAAGGACAAGCACCGGTCGACGCCGCGGTCCGTTTGGTTGAACGACCGCTTCACCTGATCGGCCGTGCGGATCAGCGAACCACAGACCTGGGGCCGGTCGTGTCATCGCAGGGACCAGCGGGCCATTTCGACATCGAGGTACCCCGGATCGTCGATGGACGCGACCGGTTTCATAGCGCGTGGCGTTTGATCGGTCAGGCGGCGGATGCAACGGCCGGGTCGGGGCGGGCGTTGTCGTCCAGAGCGTACGCCACCAAGATTGAACCGGTCGACGACGACTATGCCGATGCCAGACCGATTCCGTCATCCCAAAAAGGGCTTAGCGGTTTCAGCCGGCGTGGTCCCGAAAGTGATCTGGTTGATTTGGGAATCGATGCGGTCACGATCAATGTTTTGCTGAGCCGGTTTGTGACTTCATCAGGCGGTCCCGGTCGCCAACGGATCGCTGCGCCAGGCGACCCTGTCTACTTTGATTCACGTCCCTTCGGCGATCTGGATCCGCTGATCGATTTTGCGTGTCGGTCGCAGATGGTCGTGTCGGCGATCTTGTTGATCCCCACGCCACGCCAAGCGTCGGCCAATGCACCACTGGTTCATCCGGACTGCGATGGTGGCACCTACGCGATGCCGGACTTGACGACCGACCGTGGGGTGGCGATCTATGCCGAAGTGCTGCGGCGGTTGGCGGATCGTTATCGTCATACCGGTCGGGCTCCGGGAGGCATCACCAACTGGATCGCTCATAACGAGATCGACTTCCACACGGTGTGGACCAACATGGGAAGACAGCCGCGTGAACTGGTCATCGAAACCTACTATCGATCGATGCGGATGATTCACAATGCGGCCGTCCAGTCCAACCCACACGCTAGGGTTTTCGCATCCCTGACCCATCACTGGAACGTGCCGGACGACGGTCAATGGAAACAGTTATCGCCCAAGGAAGTGATCGAAGGATTGCAGCATCGCAGTCGTGTCGAAGGCGATTTTGCGTGGGGTGTGGCCTACCATCCCTATCCTCGAAGCCTGTTTGCCCCGGTCGCTTGGAACGACGTTGCCGAGGCACCCGGCGAGGTTCGCGATGATCTGGACACGCCGCTGATCACCATCGAAAACTTGGAAGTCTTGGTTCGGTTCCTGCGTCAGCCATCGATGTTAGGCACGCGCGGGAACGTCCGCCCGGTGATCCTTAGCGAACAGGGATTCCACACCGACGACCGACCGGATGCACAGGACCGTCAAGCCGGATCGCTGCTGTACGCGATGCAAAAGGTGCGGAGTTTGCCAATCATCGAATCGTTCCTGTATCACCGTTGGATCGACCATCCACAGGAAGGCGGACTGATGTTGGGACTGCGTGGGTTGCCTTCGAAGCAGCATCCCTACGGCGAAAAAAAGAAGTCATGGTACCTGTATCAAGCATTCGGTAGTCCCCAGGAAGCCACCGTCGCAGCCGGGCTGCCCCATCCGTAGGACGGCCTTTTCAGGCCGTTTGTCTTCGCAGGGAAAACCCCCGACGGCCTGGAAAGGACGTCCTACTTTTCGATGATCGATGGGATCCGGCCGCAATGAATCAGTACCACTGCATCGCGTATTCTTCGAACCTTCTGATCGCATCGCTTCGCTTGTCATGGGATTCGAACTCGGACCACTTCGACGCGTTGGCGGCCAGCTGATTGCGCAGCCAGCTTTGGCTGCCCTGGTAAGCGGTCCAGTGGGCGCCGCCGTGCTGGCGTGCCAAATACTGTAGTCCTGAGTGTCGCTGGGCCAGGATCGCCAACACGCCTTCGCGGATGATTTCGTCTTCGCAGTCGACCAGGTCCAGCAGCGGTGCAACTCCCTCGTCGTTGGTTGGTTTGACGGCGATCATGACCGATGGAGGCAAATAGCCTTGGGCAACACGGGATGCGTTGTATCGGCTCGTCACGTAGTCGACCGGAAAGACGCTGTAGGCGATGATCGTCAACACCAAGGCGACCAACTGAGTTCGGATCAGCCACCAGAAATTACGACCACGGCGGATCTTGTACAGCACCAAGGCAAAACCGATCACCACCAGCGTGATGCCAAAGAATCCAACGGTTCGCATCTGCGTCATCCCGTTATAACCAACGTAAATCAACAGTCGGTTGTAGACGGCGACGGCCAGCAACAAGTTGGCGCCTGACCAAACCCAGGTCAGCCGTTTCAGCGAAGCGAGGCGCGGATCGGCCAGGATCGATCCACGAAAGATCAGCGATAGCATCCCCGTGGCCAACGCCAGTGCGACCGTCAGCCAAGCGGCACCCTGGTGCGCGTATCCGGCGTAATAGAACCCTGCCGGGAATTCGCGTCGCCACAGTGTCAGCCATTCGAAACCAAGGTAGACCGCAAACAACACGATCACGGTCACCAGGGTGTTCCGAAACGCCGCGAACCACGGCGAATGGGTTTGCGAAGACGGCGGAGTCGAATCCGATTTCAAGGTTCCAAACCGGATCAATGGCAATGCGGGACGCATCAGTCCGATGCCGATCAGCAGTGCCGCGATGCAGAACGGAATCTCCCAGGCCGAAAATCGGTTCGCCCATTGAAACAGTCCGTCGATCGCGTCCATTAGCCGTGCGGAAAATCGTTCCAGCAAGTCGGGATTGGCGAACAGGAAGATGGCCCCGAACACGCCTGCCGCCACGATCGGCAGCAGGATCGAAAGCAAACGCTGAGCCACCTTTGCGCCGGCACCGCCACCGAGTTGTTGCGGTAGACGGGACTGTCCCAAGCGAACCGCCCCGTCCAATAACGAACGCGACGCCAGCACGATCCCCTCTAGCACCATCGGAACACTACCTGCCGCGATCATCGAAATCGCAACCACCAAAACGATTCCCGAAACCAGTGTCCATGCCGATCCCAGCCAAATCAAACGAGCCACCACGACCGCCATGATCCCGATCGTCCATCGCGCCGAGGTGCGGGCAAGTAGGTTGGGGAATAGGGCGACGAACAGAATTGGGGCCGCCGCCAGGAACACAGCCGGCCCCGAAAAGCCGACGGCGCGAAAGAGGAACACATCGGCCAAAATCATCCATAAGATGGCCGCCACTATTTCTCGGCCAGCCAACGGCGCCGCGTCGATGCGAACCGAGTCGACGTTGGCTCTATCTACGCTGGCCGTATCGACCGTGGCGGGCTTCGTCGGCTGTGGAACTTCACCCGTTGTCATCGATCGATTCTCCTATGCTTTCCGATAGGGGTACGGGGCCGTTACGTCATTGGTTCAATTACGCAGTTGGTTCACGGTGTAGTAGGCTTCGGCATGCAGCAGCGGGTTTCCGGTTTGGTCGCGAACGCCATCGGCGTGCAGTTCATGGACATGGCCACGTTGCAGGCCATCGATGACCAATCGCACCGATTTCTTATCCGGTGACACGGTGGCCGACTGGATCGTCGGTTCGGTGTGATCGACTTCGGGGCTGCCGTACTGTTCACGATACTCGTACGCATAGGTCGTCATTTTGAAGTGACTTGCATCCGACGCGGTCGCTTCGTCCACGGGGTGCGTGAATGTCAGTTCGAATCCATCGGGCCGCAGTCGCATTTCATGGATCTCGAACGGGACTTTGCCGGTCCAATCCACTCGTTGGACCGCAAAGGGTTTGTTGCCGGTGGATCCCCAACCGCGGTTCGTGCCGCCGACAAACATGGCACCCGAAGGTGTCATTTCGGTGCCCACATTGCCAGATGCGAATCCGCTTAGAAACGGGATGCACGCACCTTGGTAGGTGTCGTTGACCTTTTCCAAGAACACACGCATCAATCGGCTTTGCGTTTGGTCGCTGACGAACATTTGACCTGCGAAGGGGCCAAACTTTCCTGCGCTGGTATCGCATGCGATGCCCGATGCGCTTTTGCCCATCTTGTCGTAGGGGAACAAGATGGCCGGGGGGACGAATTGTTCGATGCGATCGACTTGGATGGGAATGCGACTTCCGCTTTCGGGTGCCAGCGGCTGCGGTCCGATGGCTGATTCGGCAAGTTCGTACCACTTCAACCCGCCGGGGTGCCCCATGAATTTGCCTGACCCCAAGACCTTCAATCCGCAGGTGCCGTTCCAGGGTCCTTGGTTGTCGGTATAGAAAATGTCGCCGGCCAAGTTGGCGCCCATTCCGCCCGGCGAACGCACGCCACTGGACAACGGGATCGTTTCGCCATCCGGTGTGATTTGCATCGCCCAGCCACGGAACGGAACAACGCTGGAAAACGAACCGGTCAAACAAAGGGTGATCGCCAGGTTGCCATCGGCGTCAAACTTGGATCCGAATGCGTATTCGTGGTAGTCACCCGAGATGCCCCAGCCGTCGGCATAAGTCTCGAAGACATCCGCCGATCCGTCGCCGTCTTCGTCCTTCATGCGAGTGATTTCGGGGCGTTGGGTCGCGTACAGCCAGCCGTCTTTTTCGGCCAAACTTAGCGGTTCATGAAGGCCGCGTGCAAACAGACTGAATTGATCGGCCGTGACCTGTTCGGCAAGCGGGTTAGCGATCATGAAGATGTCGCCGCGGCGCGAACAAACCGCCACACGCCCATCGGGCATCCACTGAAAACCGCAGGCCTCGATCACCTCGCCTTCGGGAGTCTCGAAAGTGGTGATCTTGTAATAATCGCTTTCGGTCGGCGATTGAGTGATTCCAAGCGACGGCGCTAGGCAGATAGCCAGCGCAGCGATGGTGAAGTGAATTGATTTCATCGTTCTATCTAAGTGGGGCTGCGTTACCAGCGGATGGTTTCGGTAAAGGTTGTTTTGCTACCAGGCGGAATCGCGATTCGTAGCGATTGGCTGTCGCCGGTAGAGATCAATTCAGGGGACGCGCCGTCGAAGGAAATCGTGGACTGGTTCCCGATTTGGAAACCACCATCGATGGCGGTGATGTCACCGGTGGCGGCTTGCCATACCATGGTTGCATCCGATGGGGACGACGACCGATCAATGGTCACGTGACGGTCGAAACCGGAATCGTCCGGTGTCGGTCGAGGGATCGGTGTGTCGGTGACGGTGACGTCGCCGATGGAATACTGGAACGTTGGGTTTCCGGAACTGTCTAGGCGGTAACCGCTGAACCGATAACCCCGTTGGCGTCCCGGTTGGCTGGGCCAATCGGCGTCGATCGAATCGATGATCGCCAAAGGCGTCGCTGATTCCCATTGGACGATTGAATCGCCCAGCGGTTCCTGGTTCCCCTGACCACGGCCAACCCAGTGTTTCGATGCATCGATGAAACTGTGCCGCCAAATGCGGGCCATCGTCATTGATTCGGCATCCCAAATCAGATTCATGTGATCGGGGTAGGCAACCGCGATGCCACGGCCGCTAAGGCCGACGAAAAAGTTGCGATAGATCAACGGTTTGGATCCGGCGGCCAGGATGATCGCCGACTGTTTCAGGCCGACGGGTTCCTTGGCTTTTTCGCCTTGGCCGAGGTATTGCCACATCGCATCGATCTGCAGTGTAGGGTCGCCGTGGTAGAGGTCGGCAAGCGACGACTTTCCATCCACAAAGCTGTTGGGCATCCGCGTTCCCGGGCGATAGCCCGTCGGGTCCTGTAGGTATCGGTGGAACCATTCCACTCGCAGTCGATTGGTCATCTGCAGCATGTCGATGGCACCGATGCCGCCACCTTTTTCACTGCCAAAGCTGTGGCACTTGATGCACGCCAACCCCTTGTTGCCGACTGCCCGACGCCCGGCGGCCAGTACTTTGGCGGGCGAATCGGTATGTTCGGCTGGTTGCATGTCATCGCGACGATCGATCGCGTTGACATCTTGGTGGAATGATCGAAGTGGTTCGTAACCAAAGGCTGGCATGCGGGTCAGCATGTAGTCGCGAAGATTGGCTCCTTCACCGACGACCTTGGCAAAATATTCGTCGTTCAGTTTATCGCCGACCCCGTCCAGTGCCGGCGGCAATCGGCCTTCCAGCCCCATCTCTGGCGTCGTGGTTTGGAAGATCGCATCGCGCGAGAGTTCTGGGCCGCCAAGTTTGCCGCGTTCATGACAGGCGTAACAATTCAGGGTGGCCATCGTCAGGTGCACGTTGGCGGCGGCGTCGCGTTCGGTCGACGCCGTTTGACCGGCTGACTCCGTTTGACCGGCTGACGCTGGGTGACGCAGGGATTCGATCTTGGCCGTGATGGCGGAAAGCTGGGATAGGTTCAGTTCATAATCCATCGACCCGGCCGGGATGACCTCGGACATGCATCCGCGCCCGATTTGCATGTCGGCCAAGGCCGGCGCCGACAAGGTCGACTTGGGACCATCGTCCAGGGCGTGGCAATTTTTGCAGCCCGAACCTGCGAACCACTGACGGCCCTGGTCCACCAAGGCCGGGTCGACCACAAACTTGCTGGGCAGGAAGTCGACATTGTCCGCGTCCGAGATGACCTGGGAAATGTCGCTGGTGCCAAACTGCGGATCATTGACTTCTAATCGCAATGCCGCTTCGCCGCCGCCGTCAAAGAATTGAACCTCGATCGGGTAAACCCCGGCGGCAAGTTCGTAAGTCGCTTCGGCGGTTTTTTCGGGGTGGATGGAATCGTTGTCCAGACGGTGCCCGTCGATCAGCAGGACGCTGCCGTCATCGCTGGTCAACTTGAACGTGTAATTGCCGTCGGACGCGATCGGAAGTTCTGCTTGGAAGACAACCGCATAGTTGTTCTTTGGCGATATGTCGTCGATTTTCAGTTCGGTGACTTCGTCGGTGGTAACCGGTTCTAGTTGGGAAAAGTCGGGAAGCTTCTTCCAGTTTCCGCGATAGATTTGACGGCGAAAGCGTGCGCTGCCCGGTTGGATGGAAACATCACCGGTCAGGAAGGCGGCAATCGCGAAGGCTTCATCCGGCGAACCGACCAACGCTGGCATGCGGTGCCCGGGCCGAACCGCGTGTGGGTTTTGTAGGAAACGCGCCAAGGACACCAAGGTGTATTTCGATGCCAAGTCACCCAGCGGCACGGAGGTCGACGGGGGCGTGGGGGACCCGTTGAAACTGGGGTGGCATGCGGCACAACCCACGCTGTGATACAGGTGGTCGCCGCGCTGGGCCATCGACTCGGTGGTGGCCCGTTCGATCAAAGTTTCGTTTTGGCTGTCGATCAGGTAGCTGGCAATGGCGGCCGCACGCGCTTGGCGATCTTTGTCATCCATTCCCGGCCATGGATCGGGCATCGTCGTGCCGGGTTTGGTGGCGTGCGGGTTGGCGATCATGGCGACCAGTGCGTCCGCGCGAACCCGGCTGGCGACGTGGCTGAGGTCGGGGCCTTGTTGCTGCGGCAGCGCCGGCGATTGAAGCCCCGCGTGGCAAGCATTGCACGCCAACGAACTGATCAGCAGTTCGCCGCCGTCGGTTGATGGTTGCGGGCTGGCGGCAAAAAATCGTTCGAAACCGGGGACGATCGGTCGGCGGGCTTCTTTTTCGGCATCGCGAGGGATGATCCACAGGTTGCGATAGCGGACCGGGTCGCCGTGGTTCTGCAGAACGATGGGGCCCGGCTGCGGGCCCTCGGGGAACTTCGCGGCCCGCGTTGCACGTGGGACAGCGACATCGTTCTGGACGATGATGCCGTTCAGCCGCACCGTCATGCGGGCGTCGGCGGTTTTCTTGCCCGCGTCGTCAAACCGAGCGGCAGTGAAATCGACATCGTAGGTTTGCCAGGAAAGCGGCGGGAAGCACGCATTGGTGCTGGGGGAACTGATCTCGTAGATGCCACCGGCTTCGTTGTCTTTGCCTTCGAGTCCAAACGAATCCAGCACCTGGGTTTCGTATCGGCCCTGGTGGTAGACACCGCTGTTGCCTCGCTGCTGGCCGCTGGCCTTCGGCATCCAAGGGGTTCGGAATTCCACGTGCAGCTTGTAGTCGCGGAATTTGCGTTTGGTCATGGATCCTTCGGCCAACCAACCTTCGTCGGTTCGGTTGCCGGATTCCCAGTGCTGGTCGATCGAATCGGCGGTTCCATCGAACAGGGCGATCGCGCCCGCCGGTGCGGCAGCGCCCAGCGTCGGGCTGGTGCGATTGATTTTCGCTAGCCCCATCGACTCGGCCAAATCGGCAACGATCTGGCTGTCGCCCTCGATTCGCCGCGGAGGCGTGGTCTTGGCCCCGGCACCCGGCAGACCACCCTCGTAGATCACCAAATCGAACTCGCCGTCGCCAATCGCAACGACCTGCATCCCCGTTTGGTCGCCGACATATTCGCCTTGGACTAGGAAATCAGGATCTGTAACGTCGGCGTTGGCAGACGCAAGTTGGAGTGCAAAGGTGGCTGTGATGGCCAGCCATAGTGCGAAAGTACGCGAAAACATGCAATTTCTGCGATCGGGGAGATACTGGGAGGGTACAAAAGTCTGTCTAACTGGCCAGCCGGCGTGTCCGTGGGTCAGGATGGCCATGATAAGCCACACGATTCGTTCTGTGGCCCCGTCGGGGTACAATTGCTGCCTCGACCGCCCTTCCTTCGGTTTGCGTCAAGTCGTTCCTTTTTTGTTTCATTCGCATCGTCCGAACCGTGCACGACCGCAGGCATGTTTGATCCACTTCACCAATGGCTGGGCATTCCCGCCGCCGACCAGCCACCGAATCACTATCGGTTGCTCGGTTTGGCGATGTTTGAATCCGAAACCGATGTGATCAACGCCGCCGCTGACCGGCAATTGGCGTTTCTGCACAGCATGGCGAATGGGGAACGCGCCGCCGACGCCGAGGATCTGTCCAACCAGGTTTCTGCGGCCCGCCTCTGTCTGGTGTCGCGCCCGAAAAAAAAGATCTATGACGATCGGCTGCGAGCCTTGATCGCGGCGACGGTTGCTCCCGACGCGGCGGCCGACGAATCTTCGCCCTCCGGCGATCCAGGGTTTCTAGCACCCGTGTCCCCCGCCGCCATGGTGACGCCGGCCGCCCCGGTCGCAGCGGCGCACACCGCAACAACACACCCAGCCGAGGCGACGCAAGCCGCAGCGACGCAAGCTCAAACGACGGGTCAACCGGTTTCGATCGCAACCCAAGATCGCACCCTGCGCCGCACCGATCGCCAACGTCGTCGCCGATCCGGATGGAACTACTTTCACTACTCGTCCATCCTGATGATCGTCGTGATGGCGTTGATTGGGATCGCGGTGAAGCGAAACCTGTTGACTTTGTCATTGGATCGGTTCGGGATCGATTGGTCAGAGAACGATCGGGCCGAACAGGTCGATCCGGCCAACGTTGTTGGACCGACGGGCGTGTCACCGATGGTGTCGTCCGCTCCGTCGCCAGCTGGGATGGGGCCAGCTGAAATGTCGCCGGCTGAAATGGGGCAGCAACCGAACGACGCAGCGCCAGAAAATTCGGTGTACCGGCCCACCACACCATCGGCCGGAGCTGCCGGTCGAATGAACGCAGCCGCTGGAACAAACGCTGCGGGCCGAACAAACACAGCGGGCCGAACAAACGCTGCGGGCAAAATGAATGCAGCGGCAGAGCGGTCCGAAGCCGGTCCGATGGACACCGCAAATTCGGTTCCCACCGACGCTGCCAACTCCGGCATGATGATGGCCGCGGCCGCCGCTGTGGACGATCCCGAGGCGATTGCCGACGATCTGCCGCCCATCCCGATGGGGCCTGAATTGGCCAGTGCGATGGAACTGGTCAGCGATCTGTACAAAGATCAGTACAGTGCAGCCAACACGGCGGCAGAGAAACTGGCGTTGGCCCAGCAGATGTACCGCGATGGAATCGAAACCGCCGACGATGCTGTTGGGCGTTTCGCACTGTGGACCGTCGCGCGAACGATCCATGCAACCGCAGGCCGGTTCGGCGATGCGATCCAAATCGACGAAGCGATTGCCAATCACTATCGCGATGTCGATTTGAACCGACGCAGGGTCGAATCGTTGAAGGCCAGTGCCGACGGGATCAGTGGCAGCCAGATGCCGGAACTGGTATCGGTATCGGTCGATGTGATCCGCCGGTTGGCAGCAGAACAGGATTTTGAATCCGCAGCCCAGTTTGGCGACTATGTCCAGCAAACGTTTGGCACGCGGATGACGCGCAACAGACGCAAAGAGTTGACGGCCGCACGTGACGAAGTTGCCGCACTGCAGCAACGGTTCGCTGCCTACCAGGTGGCCGCTGGGGCCTTGGTCGCGACCCCCGAGGATCCCAAAGCGAACCAGACGGTAGGCGCCTATCTGTGTTTGGTCCAACAACGTTGGCAGGCGGGGTTACCGCACTTGGCCGCTGGTCCGGCGTCGCCGGTGACGGCCGCGGCGCAAGCCGAGTTGGCCGCGCAGCAGGACATTCAACAGGCGATCAAGATCGCCGACGTTTGGTACGACCTAGCCCCGCGGATGCCCGATTCGCAAAGCACCGACGCCGTGCTGCGGCATTCGCTGCATTGGTACGACGCGTCCCAGAGTGTGGTTGTGGGGTTGGAACGCAAGAAGGTCGAATTGCGTCTGGCAGAACTGGAACAACGTTTCCCCGATCGGCTGCCCGGTGATGGCGAAGCGACTGTGTTCGAAGGCATGGCGGCGGCCAATCCAGACGGTGGCGTCAATTTGGACCCGTCGCAGCCCGCCGCGGGGCCGGCGATGTCTGACCAACCCGAGATCATCGGGCGAAAGTGGCGAACCGGAAGCGATTCGCGTCGTGACTATGCTTCGGTCGATGACCAGACTTTGGTGGTCGGGATCGGGCGACGCCCGGACGGCATCGGCCAGGCCGAAGCCGGGGTGGAACTGCGCGGTGTGAAGGTTCTGACCGTCGATGGCAAATCGTCTCACAAAGAAATGGCAGCCGACGACGCGTATGCCAAAAGCGGGTTCGTCGTCGACTATCACACCGCCGAAGGTTATTCGCGGCGAGTCTTTCTGGGGCTGGGGTTGAAACCGGCTCGCGAATTCA
This sequence comes from Rubripirellula lacrimiformis, assembly GCF_007741535.1. Classification (NCBI taxonomy): domain Bacteria; kingdom Pseudomonadati; phylum Planctomycetota; class Planctomycetia; order Pirellulales; family Pirellulaceae; genus Rubripirellula; species Rubripirellula lacrimiformis. The sequence goes on along the minus strand of NZ_CP036525.1, from coordinate 8,142,035 downwards.
CCGCGATGCCGACCTGGGGCACGGCAACGAAGCCCACGTTGGTGACTGACATCGGGAGATCCGATTCGTACCGCATCGACTTGGCTCGTTGGGCGCCACCCCAATGGGATGGTCAGTGCTGGTTCACTCTGCTGATTCAAAACGTGGGAACTGATCGAACGCTGACTGCGACGTTATCATGGTGACGTTGATCGCCGGGCATGCTCGGTGGATCTGTTGATCGAAATCCAACGAACTTCGAGCTCGACCCTTGTCTGTCGATAACACGCCTGCTGGTAACGCATCCGATGAACGCCCCGCTGTTTCGCGATCGCCGATCGTCGGAATCGACTTGGGGACGACGCGCAGCGTGATCGCGTGGGTGGATTCGTCGGGCAAACCGGTCACGATCTTTAGTAGCGAGGGCGAACCGACCACGCCGTCGGTTGTGCTGTTTGAAAGTGATGGGGTCACGGTCGGCAAGGAAGCCCTGAAGGCGTTGCAGGTATTGCCCAATCAGGTCGCGACCTTTGCCAAGCGAGAGATGGGCAATGTTGCCTATTCGCGCGAAATCAATGGCACGAACTATCCGCCTGAATTGATCCAGTCATTGGTGTTGGGCAAACTGCGGCGGGACGCCCAAGCCAGGTTGGGAATGCCGGTCACACAGGCCGTGATCACCGTTCCGGCCTACTTCAACGAACCCAAACGACGATCCACGATGGATGCCGGTCGGTTGGCGGGATTGGACGTTCGCGCGGTGATCAACGAACCGACCGCAGCGGCGATCGCCTATGGGGTTGATAAGCAAAGTCAGGCCACTGGCCCGATGACGATTCTTGTCTATGACCTGGGTGGCGGGACCTTCGATTCATCGTTGGTGCGGATCAACGGACGCAAATTTGATGTGATCGCGACCGATGGCAACGCGATGCTTGGTGGGATGGATTGGGACAAGTGCCTGGCTCGCTGGATCGATCAGGAGTTCGCCATCGCCCATGGCTTTCATCCGTCGTCCTTGCCCGGCGGCGACGCGCTGCTGTTACGCGAAGCGGAAGAACTCAAACACACCCTGACCAGCCGCCGCAGCGCCGATGTGCGAGTCGTCTTTGATGGTCGATCCCTGCAGACCAAGATGACGCGTGATGACTTCGAGGAACTGACGGCACACCTGTTGGATCGAACCCGGTTCACGATCGCCAAGTTGGTGGAAGATTCTGGGATCTCGTGGATCGAGGTGGACCGTATTCTGATGGTCGGCGGATCGACTCGCATGCCGCAGATCCACCAGATGTTGGCGAAGGAAACGGGGATTGAACCAGAGTCGACGATTTCGGCCGACGAAGCGGTGGCCCATGGCGCTGCGTTGTTCGCGATGACACTTCTGTCGCCACCGCAGCCTGCGTCGGCACCCGCCAAGCCATCGGCGCAGGGCACCGCCCAACCGGTCTCGCCCGATGTGAACATCCGGCCGACATCGAATCGGCCGTTCGGAGTCGTGGGCAGTCAGGGAAGTCGATCGAACCTGTCGTCGGGCGTTCAGGTGACGGATGTAAACGCCCATCATTTGGGAGTCATCGGTGTCGACAAAAAAACCGGTCAACGAGTCAACCACATCATGATTCGTCGCAACACACCGTTGCCGGCCGCTCGGGTGTCGCGGTTCGAAACCAACACCGACAACCAACCCAACGTGGTGGTGGAAGTGGTCGAGGGCGGTGACGCGATGGGTGCCCACGCGACGGCGATCGGGCGCTGCGTGGTCGACGGGCTGCCGCCTCACTTGGCCGCCGGCACGCCGGTCGACGTGGCATTTCGGTATGACGCCGACGGCATCATTCACGTCGAGGCGTCGCTGCCCCGCAGCGGCCAAAAAGCCAGTTTGACGATCAATCGCGCCGCCGACCCCACCGAAGAGGAACGCGATGCGATGCAGGATATTTTGGCGGAATTGGGGCTGGATGACTAAGGCGATTGGATTCTTGGTGGCTGAGACGGTCGGTGTGCTCGCCTTGACACCGAACCGATGATTCCCAGCGGGCCGCGGTTTGTCAGGCGTTGGATCTCTGGTAGGCTCTACGCACGGTTGATGACCATTCGTGCTCGGTCGGGCGCAGGCGGAAGGAACGTCCGGCACAGTCACATCAAAACTTGGGAACTGGTTTGCTTTTTTGCCGCCAAGGCATTTTCGCACTCAGTGAACGGTTAGCCGGAGGGCTGATCGGGTCGCTGTTCTTCATTTTTATTCAGGTGCTGCCTGTTTGCGGGCAAGATCCGCCGGTAGAGAATCCACCGGAAACGACAATCGAAAGTCGTGCGGAATCTGCTCGGCAATCCCCCGAACCATCGGTGGGGACGCCATCGATTGCTTTCCAGCAGACCGAGTTTGATTCCGTTCGCGAAGGCTATGTGACGCTTCGCTGGAACGATGTTCTGAACACCGCTGCGGGCCAGGGATCGGACGGTCCCGATGCGCATTACGAGGTCATCGATGCGTCGGGCAATCGGATGTATCGCGGGCAATTTCCCGAGGCGTTCTTGTCCGGATTGCCCAACGGCACGTTCCAGATGCATGTGCGGGCGATCGACAGCGGCGGCAATCTGGTCGCCCAATCGACGGTGCCGGCCGTCGTGCAAGTGGTCCACTGGACGATGACTCAGGCGATGTCATGTTTCGCCGTGGGTGGCTTTGTTTTCTTGGCTTTGGTGTGCGTGATCACCCGCGGGGCGATGGCAACCGGAGTCCGCCGAAATGTTTGATGCAGGTTGCGGGATGATCGACGTTGGCTCCGGTGCGTTGGCAGCGTTTGGGCTGGATCCATTGGGGCAGTATCGAATTGGATCGGGGTCATTGGCGTCGGCGCCGATTCTGACACCCGCCGCTGGCTATTGGATGCTGGGGATTTTTAGCGTCCTGTGGGTCGGTTTGGGAATCTGGTGGGGGCGTCGTGCGACATCCTATGATGGGTTTTCGGTCGCCGGACGCAACGTGGGTTTGGCGTTGGGGACCGCGACGGCGGTAGCCACCTGGATCACATCCAACACCACCATGTTAGCGCCGCAGTTCGCGCTGCAGCTAGGCGTGTGGGGCGCGTTGGCCTATTCGACCGCTAGCTTTGGACTGTTCGCCTTTGCGCCGATGAGCGGGCGGATTCGTCGCTTGATGCCGCACGGCTATACCGCGGTCGAATTTGTGCGGCGGCGATACGGGCCGGTGACGACCGTGATGTTTTTGGTCATATCGCTGTTCTATGCGTTGACGTGGTTGGTTTCGATGTCGATGGCCGGCGGAAAACTACTGCACGTGCTGTCGGGGATTCCCTATCCGGTTGGGATGAGCGTGGTGGTGCTGGTGTGCGTCCTGTACACGCTGTTCGGTGGGATGTACGCGGTGATCGGAACGGACTTTATCCAAAGTCTGATCATCTTGGTCGGGTTGGTCGTCGTGGCGACTGCGGTGCTGTATCAAATCGACATCGCCGATGTTCATGCGCGGCTGCAGGCGGACCGGCCGATGTTGTTGTCGATTGCATTCCCGGCGGCGCTGATGGCGTTGTTCAATAATTTGTTGTTTGGGTTTGGCGAGATTTTTCACAGCAACGTTTGGTGGAGCCGAGCGTTTGCGATGCGAGAAGGCGTTGGCCCCAAGGCGTATGCACTGGGCGGCCTGCTATGGTTGCCCGTGCCGATCGTCGCTGGTTTCCTGGGCTTGGCAGCACCGGCGCTGGGGATCGGGATCAGCCAGCCTGACACGGTCGGGCCGTTGGTCGCAGCGACCTTGTTGGGCTACGGCGGTGCGTTGTTGGTGTTTGTGGTGGTGTTCTGTTCGTTGGCATCTAGCATCGACAGTCTGCTCGCTGCGACGTCGGACTTGATTGTCAACGACATGGTGGAACCATGCCTCGCTGCGGATGTGTCCGACAGCAGCAAGCGACGCTGGTCGATGATCGCGATCGTCGGGCTCGGTTTCACCGCCTGGGTGGTGGCGCTGCCGAACGTGGGCACGCTAGCGACCGTATTGTTTTTTGCTGGGCCGATGGTCGCCAGTTGTATCTGGCCGATTGTTGGCGGACTGTATTGGCGTCGTGCCAGTCCGTTGGCCGCTTCGTCGGCGATGCTTTTGGGCAACGCTTGTGGATTGACGGCGTACTTTACGATCGGGTGGTTCGTTGCTTCGCTGGTGGGCGCGGCGGTGTCCGGGGTGGTTTTTGTCATCGGTATGAAAGTGTCGCCCGGCGACTTCGATTTTGATTCGCTCGCTTCGCCCAAGGCGGAAGGTTGATGGCAATGTTTCCGCTGTGGTTTCTAGAATGGTTGATCATCGGTTCGCTGGTCTTGTGCGGGGCGGGTGCGATGATGTTAGTGGTGTTTTTGATAGTGGATTCCAAGGGCAACAAGATCTGGTGATGACTGTGAACTCACTTTCGAAAAATCAAATCACGACGGCACTTACCGAACGTGCGACCAATTCCAAGGGGCGGCGTCTGTCGCCCGAGTCGCTGTTGGCGATGACCGATGGGAAAGTCGACCGCCCTCCCCTGGACGCGTTGGCCGGGCAATCGATTCTGAATCCTCGTCAATTTGATCGCCGCACGGTGGTTGCGATTTCGCAGTTGGCCGCGATGCTGGAACTGCGAAACGTCGAAATCGATAAACCGCTGGATGGCAAGATCGCGATCACTGCGTTTTTTGAACCCAGCACTCGTACGCGTTTGTCGTTCGAAAGTTCGGTGCAACGATTGGATGGCAAAGTGTTGTCCGTGCCCGATGGGCAGGTCACGGGGATCGCCAAGGGCGAATCGTTAGCTGACATCGGCGAGATGTTCAATACCTACGGCGATGTTGTGATCATGCGACATCCCGATACGGACAGCATTGACGAAATTCGCCGGAATCTGCAGCGGCCGCTGATCAATGCCGGCAACGGTTCGGGGCATCATCCGACTCAGGCGCTGATCGATTGGTACGCGCTGTTGAAGTGGCGACCCGAACTGAGTCTGCCGAATTGCCCACCGGATCGCCGAGTCCATCTGGGGATCATTGGGACGCCCGGATCGATGCGAGCGGTCAAGAGCTTTCTTCGCTTGTCGTTGATGTTTGCCGGTTCGGTCGAACGCATCACTTTGATCTCGGAAATGGCCGACCCGGTTGGCTTGGATTTGACTGAACCGATCGAAGAGTCGCCGATTCCAATCGACATTGTCAACGACGTTCAGGATGTGTTGCCCACTCTGGATGTGGTCTATGTCAACTCGATCGCATTCTTGGGGGATAGCTATCGCAACTTGGACAACCGATTCAAGTTGGATGCCAGCAGTAACTTGAAGTCGGATGCCGTGATCATGCACCCGTTGGCTCGCAACGACGAACTGTCCGAAGATTTAGACGAAACCGATCACAACCTTTATTTCGCACAGGCCGCTGGCGCCGTTTTCGTTCGGCAAGCGGTTCTGACGGCTGTGTTGGACCGGTTGTCACGGATCAGCGGGATCTAAGAAATTAGCCGACGGGCGTTTGCGGCCAGCGGTAGACCCCAGCGATACGATTTTTATTTCAAACGAACAAAGACTGGGACGAATGTATGTGTGGGATTGCCGGGTTTTGGAATCCGTCGCGAACCAATGAACGCCAACTGCGGCACTCGCTTGACCCGATGTTGGATGTGTTGGATCACCGTGGACCGGACGAACGTGGGAGCCGACTGTTTGTCGATCAGGGACTGGCGTTGGGGCACACTCGGTTGTCGATCATCGGGTTGGCCCACGGTCATCAGCCGATCGAAACGGACGACGGTGACTATGCCGTCACGGTCAACGGTGAACTGTATGACTACAAGCGGATCCGGACTCGGTTGGCCTGCAACGCCTATGTGACGAATGCAAAAAGTGACAGTGCGATCGCGCTTCCGATGTACCTGCGTGATGGTTTGTCGTTTGTGCATGATTTGCGAGGCGAGTTTGCCATCGTCTTGTATGACCATCGTGAAAAGCAGTTGGTGCTGATTCGCGATCGTTTCGGCGTCAAACCGCTGTACTATGCGATCAACGATCAGGGCATTGTGTGGGGGTCCGAGGTCAAAGCGATCTTGAAGCACCCCGACGTGGATCCCCGTTTGTGTCCCAAGGCCGCGCTGCACCAGATGATGCAAGTGATGGTCCCCGGTTCCACCGCCTTTGCGGGTGTCGAGGCGCTGATGCCCGGCCATATGTTGGTCGTCAAGCTCCGCGACGGTCGACTGGAAACCAAGACAACCCGTTGGTGGGATCTAGAATTCCCGACGTCTCACGACGGTGCGGCTGATCCGGCGCCCTTTGTGCAAGGCGTTCAAGATCGTCTGATCGATGCCGTGGCAACTCGCTTGGAAGCTGACGTGCCGGTCGGTTGTTACCTATCCGGTGGTATCGACAGTTGTTCGATTTTGGGATTGGCGACCACGTTGCAGCAGTCGCCCGTCAAAGCGTTCACGATCGCGTTCGACAATGCGGAATACGATGAATCGAACATCGCCAAGTTGATGGCCGATCGCACCGGGGCTGAGCAAGAGTTGTTGTTGTTGACCGAAAAGGAGCTCTATGGTCCGGCTTTCGAACGAGCGACCTGGCACGCCGAACGGACGTTCTACAACACGTTGGCAGTCGCGAAGTGGCACATGAGTCGGCGGGTTCGAGCCTGCAACTACAAGGCGGTGATCACAGGCGAAGGGTCGGACGAATTGTTCGGCGGATACCCGTTCTTTAAACGCGATTGGCATGGCCGTGAAGACGACGGTGGCCTGTTCGCAGGTGCACTGTTGGCCGAAGAAGATCAACAGCATCCGGCATGGCAAGATCTGTGTGGGTTCACGCCGTCATGGATTCAGCCTTGGATGCTGACGCTGCAGCGGTTTGGGCCGTTGCTGTCTGGGCCGATGAAAGATCTGCTGGCCCAGTATGACCCGGTCGGCGAAGTGGCCGCCGCCATCGATCCCAACCAGACCCGCGGTCGACACCGATTGGATGTGTCCCAGTACACGTGGTGCAAGACTATGTTGGAGGGACAGATTCTGACCTGGGGTGGCGATCGGATGGATATGGCAAACAGCATGGAAGCACGCCCAGCGTTCTTGGACCACCATGTGGCCGAGTACGCGGTGACGATTCCGCCCGAGGTTCGTATCCGCGGCGGCGTCGAAAAATGGGTGCTCCGCGAAGCGATGGTGAATGTGTTGCCACGCGAACTGTATGAACGCAAAAAGTTCGCGTTCATGGCACCGCCGGCACATACGGATCCGGTCAAGCGTGCCGCGCTGCAAGAAATGATTGACCACTGGCTAACCGAAGACCGTGTTCGCGAAGTCGGGTTTTTCGATCGCGGAACGCTGACCAAGTTCATCCAAGACGCTTGGGTCGAAACCGACGCTGCGGTGGCTCGCCGCAACGATATCGTGATCAATCATGCACTGCAGTTGCACATGCTGCATGGCCAATACGTCGAAGGTCTGCCGCTGCCCACGGTCGACTGAATGAGCGATGATTTGGTAGTGAGATTCGCCAGGATTCCCCGGCGGCAAGAATTGCTGGCGAAAGTCGAACCTAAGGCGGGACTGTGATGACGGATGCAATCGGAGAATTGCGGGTTGATTTGGAACGGATCAAGGCTGACATATTGGAGCTGGCCCAGATCGGACGCTGCGATGAAGATCGCGGCATCTATCGAATGGCGTTCACCGATGCGGACATGGAAGGCAAACGTTGGCTAGCCAGTCGGATTCGGGATGCCGAATTGGACCAGTCGCAAGACGGCGCCGCCAACGTTTCGGGCGTCTTGGCCGGGGCGACGGATCTGCCTCGGATCTTGGTCGGGTCGCATATCGACACGGTCCCCTGCGCCGGTGCCCTGGATGGAACGCTGGGGGTTGTCGTCGGCTTGGAATGCCTGCGCCGGATTCGGGAGACCGGGTACGTGCCTGAGCGAACCTTGGAACTGATCGCGTTCAGTGACGAAGAAGGACGTTTTGGGGGAATGTTTGGTTCCCAATCGGTTTGCGGACAGATCAACCCCGAGTTACTGGCCACCAAGACCGATACCTCTGGTATTCGCTTGTTCGACGAAATGCAGCGGCAAGGGTACGACCCCTTGGCGGCGCTGGACGCGGCACGTGCCGCTGAATCGATCGAGTGCTATGTCGAGCTGCACATCGAACAGGGGCCCGTGCTTGATTCACTGCACAAACAGCTGGGTGTGGTCGACGAGATTACCGGGTTGTTCACTTGGTCGGTGCGGCTGCGTGGGGAAGCCAATCATGCCGGGACCACCCCGATGAACATGCGGAAGGACGCTTTCATGGGGCTAGCCGACTTTGCCCACGAAGTGCCCCGGATCCTGGACGAAAACGGCAGCGACCGCAGCCGGGCAACGATCGGCAAGGCCCAGATTTTGCCGGGGGCAACCAACACGGTGGCCGGGTTGGTGGAATTTTCGTTGGACGTGCGAGACACCTCCGATGTCGTGTTAGAAGAGCTGGCGGCAGCCTTTCGCAAGGCGCTTTCGGCGATCGCCCGGCGTCGCGATTTGATGTTCGAATTTGATCAGAAGAGTTTCATTGATCCGATCCACTGCAGTCCCGATGTCGTCAACCAGATCGCGTCGCAGGCGGATCGCTTGGGCTTGGATGCCCACCGGATGCCAAGCGGCGCGGCGCACGATGCGCAGATCATGGGCGGTTTGGTTCCGGTCGGCATGATCTTTGTGCCCAGCAAAAATGGACAGAGCCATTCGCCTGCCGAGTGGACCGCGTGGAGCGACATTGAAGCCGGTGCCAATGTGATGTTGCACACCCTGTTGAATCTAAGCAGTGGTCGCTGACATGGTCTGCAAGCGGATGAGTAATGCTGGCGTGAGGAGTTTGCTTGGGGGAGAGCGGGACGAGGAGAGGAAGCGGACGAGTGTCGCGAGCGCAGCGAGTTGGTTACGCATCTTGCGGTTCCATCACAGTCGAATCGGGTGGCAAACGTCGGGCACCAAAATCGAAAACCGCGATCCTCGGGTCTTGCGGAGCAATGACGTCAACCACTCGCCATACGGGATTGCCGCACCAAAGACGTCGCCGAACGGTTAAGGCGGAACTAAGGCACCGTGAAAACGCACCTGCATCGGGCCGGCAAGCTGGGGCTGCTGGTTCAGGTGCCACGCAAGGGCTGGCTGGTAAAAAAATATTGAAAACCACCGTGTGTCAGTACTAGCTCAAGCGACGAACGTCAGACCACGCCGGAAAGAGTCAGCATTGCCCAATCGTTGCGCTTGCGTCCTTCGGTGGATGTCATTAATTTCATGCCATTGCCGGTTCAGCGATAAGGCCGTCATCGACCGTCACCAATTCAGCTAGCTTGGTCGCGATCTCGTCAAGCGTTTCTTCGGCTGTGTCCAAGCCACTCCGTGAGCCAAGAAGTGGACTCACGTCTCGGAGCGCGTCGTAAGTCGTGTTGTGAAGGATGGGAACTAGAAGGTCACGAGCCAGTAAAGCGGAAAGCTCTTTCTCTGCAATCCCCGCACCGTCTATGCGTTTTAAGAATGCGGGCGTGACCAAGACGATTCCGACTCGAGATTTTGCGAGTCCCTTGTCAATTTCGCGAAGCAAAGGCGAGCCGAGGATGACATCTTTTTCGCTGAACCAGACGGAAACGCCAAGAGTCTCCAGGCGATCGTGAAGGTCTTTAGCCGCGTCTTTTCGATCATCCCAAGCATGGCAAAGAAAGACGTCCCGAAGGTCAGGCAGTGAAGCTCGCGTTTCAACGCTTTCTCGGATAGGAGTTAGCGTCTGCATCTGTGCAGAGGTGTAAACCACCGAAGAACCGGAACGTGACCATCGCGGACGCCTGGCAGTGGAGCGACCACCGCTACTCCGGCCGCGGGCATTTGTACTGTAACCACCGGAGCCACCCGAATTCGAGAAAGACGGTGTATAGGAAGAGTACGATCCGTAGCTACCAGACCGCCCTCCACACGCTGGGCAATTCGCTGCCGCAGCAGCCGACCGATGGCCATTTACCGGTGCCGTACATCTAGCCATAGCATCATTCTCCGTTTCATAGATGTTAGGAAGCCGACTGCCAATGTGACACGCACGGCCTAAGGAATTGTTTGCTAGCGATTTCCGTGCCGGCTTACATGGCTCAAGTGACACAAATGAATCGACGGAATTTGTCTGCTGGTTCACGTTCCGCGTCGCGGCTGGTTGGTGCCGGCGACCGCCGAATGAATCGTCCTGCATCTTTGTCCGGAACTTTTCTGACGACCTCAACGCCAATCCGTTGCTGGGCGGCGTAGCTCAAGGGGTAGAGGGCGACACGTCGGCCGGCAAACTATTTCTAAAAATTGCTCGTCGCTTTTCGTGATTCGGATGTTTCTTCCGGTAGGTCTACGGGTAGACGGGTGTTCGTCGCTTGTCACCGAACGCCCCGCACCGTGGAAACTTTTTTTGTTGGCCCTCCGGCGGACCGCCGCAAAACCGAGTAGCTCAGGGGTAGAGGGAAACAGGTTCCCCAACGTTTTTGCGCCGTCGTGCTCCGAAACGGCATAGGTAATAAGGGGCGACGTTCGTCCCGGCGAATCGTCTCCCGAGAAAGTTGCGAAAGATGCAACCTTTATCGAGCACGTTTCGCAAAACGCGGCATAGGTAACCTGAGACGGGCACTCGTAAATCGCGATGAATGTCTCGGCCAAGCAGTGGAATAGTTTTCCCGCAAAAGTGTCACGAACGTGTGCAACGGCGTCGCCAAACGGCATAGGTGGTAGTTAGTCGAACACGTCTTCGCGAAACATCTGACGCGAAGTTCTTTCGGACAAATACGCCGATGGACCGTGCGCCCTCCGGTCGGCATAGATAGTTCCGGTGGGAGCACACCTTTTCACGAATGGATTCACAAGCATGATGAACGCCACGGATGCGTTGCCAGACAAGATCGTTGTCGAACCGCTCAACGGTCAAAACGAAACGATCGTCGACGGCGAAATGGTGCAGTTCGATTTGCCGGAGCACGCTGCCGACGTTTGGGCAGCGGTGCTGGTCGACGTCTACGACAAACGCAAACAAGACTCGCCCAACGAAACGCCGGCCATCGGGAACGGAGACGTCACATCGCGATGACCAACAACACAAACCAACCAACACGAATCTACGCGGCGTGTTGATTTAGTTCATTGTACTGCGAGTTTGGTTGGTTTCCCCCCTTTACCCCCGTTCGCTCCAGATACAACGCGACCCCAGTTGATTGGCGTGGGATCGGCTGGCTGGAGGAAACGGGCGGGGACGTGGACTACGGTGTGGATTCCAGTGCCGGTGGGTCGCTACCACTGGTGATTAAATTCAGGAGCCGATGAAGGTTGAACGCCGTACACAGCCAACGCCACTCGTTGCCCACTCGCTCCAGGCCGCGAGTCAGAAAACGACGTGCCCCGAAGTGACTCTTGATCATCGCGAAAGGACGCTCGCCAGGATGCCGACGACGGGAATACTTTTTCTTCGCCGACTCAGTGCTCATCTTCTTCGCGTGAGCTATCCGCCGAGCTTCGTGTTGTTCGTGGCTGATTTGACGCGACTTCGCCTGGCCGCTGAAGCAACGCGCCGCCAACGGGCAACTGGCACAGTCCGATGCGTCCGCTTTGTAACGATACTTGATTCGCTTTCGACCGTTTTCCACTTGGCTGGTCTTGTTCGCGTAGGGCATTGCCTTGCCGGCCGGGCACCAGTAACAGTCCGCCTCGGCGTCGTACACGAAGGCAGCCTTGTTGAACTTCGTTGTTTTTGAGCCGTCCTTCTTCTTCGTCGTGGTCGTCGGCAAGCGATCCACATCGCCGGACGCCACCGCTTCGCTGGGGTCGGGGCGAATCGCAGGACTGTCTTCGCTGCCACCGCCTTTGATTGGCGAATAATGATCAATGCCCGCTTCTTCGCACTTGGCTAGGTTCTCGCCGGTGCTCATCAAGCCGTCGGCGAGCATCTCGGCGGGAGCCTCCGCCAAGCCAAAGGATTCCTTGACATCTTCGATCGCCCCGAACAACTCTTTGTCTTCGTTGGCCTCAGCGATCACGCCCTCGCTAACGATGATCCCGCTATCGGCATCGACGGTTGCATGGGGGGTGAAATTCGGAGCGCAACCGCCTTCCTTGTTAGGCGTCACTCGCGACTCGGGATCGGTGATGGGGATGCGGGCCGGCACCTTTTTGCCTTCGGACTCAAGTCGATCAATCTCAGCCAGGGCAGCGTCGACACGTTCACGACGTTGCTTGACATCGGTCAGTTCCTCGCTGAGTTGGTGAGCGTTGTCGGTTCCCAGTTGTTCGTCTTGGCAACTGTCTGCTTCGGACGTTTTGGCTTCGAGTTCAGCGAACTTGTCTTCCAGTTCTTTCTTGGCTGTGCGAAGTTCTTCGGGCGTCCGCGTGCCAGTCTTGCGGTTGTTTGCCCGAATCCGGGTGCCATCAAATGCCAGCGTCTGTAGCGGCAGATGGCCAAGATCGCGAGCGACCAATCCAATCTGGACGAAGAGATCCTTCAGTGCGTCGGAGTGGTTGCGTCGAAATTCGCTGATTGTGGTGTGGTCAATCGTGCGTCCTTCGACGAGCCAGCGAAAGTCGATGCGAACGATGAGTGCTTCTTCGAGTGCCCGTGAGGTGCGGATGCGGCACAATAGTCCGTAGAGAATCACGCTGGCGAGGACACGCGGGTGAATCGGTGGCTGTCCGATTCGCCCGTTGTATTGCCGTTCCCATTGGCTCCAAGAGAGCCTGCCGAGAATATCATCGAGGAGCCGGACGCTATGGTCGGCAGGAATCGCTTGGTCGAGTCGCTCGGGAAAGAGCACCAACTGATCGCGGCTCAGCGGCGGCGTCGAAAATTTAGTCATCAGTTTCTCCGTCGCTGATATCATAGCGCCAACCACCGCCACTCATAGCCGACTAAATCAACACGCCGTACGAGGACGGGTCATGCTTTCCAGATTCACCGCTGGCCGTTGAATCCGAGAAAGCGTATCGCGAATGGTTTGCCAAGACCGCGACGGGCGTGCAGGGTTGGACGCAACCGAACGTGCAGGCATTCGATCAATTCATGATGGCCAGGCGGGCGGTCAAGAACAAAGCCGTTTGCGGTGCCGACCATGGGGCGTGCCTGTTTCGGCCGGACCATCCGATCGAAGCGTCCAAGACTCGCGGGCAGGCCCAGGCGGCTTGGATTGCGATCGAGGGTTGGCGTCACTTCATGCGCGAAGGCTTCGATACACGAACGATTCGTAACATCGCGATGACCGGGTGGAATGCCCGCGTTCAACGTTGGCGCAAAGGTTTGCTGTGTCCCGACCAGATCGTGTTGCCGCCTCGGCCGGCCGAAGACATTGACGCCAACACGCAGGACAAGCTCGATGAAATCCATCAGTTGATGCAGATCACGTACGATTCGTTGCCACGGGACGCAGACATAAGGCCGCGGAGCTTGCGGCGATTGTTCAAGCAATTCTCGTCGCTCAAGCGTCCCATCATTCACGGGCTGCTTCGTGCTGGCGAAACGATGAACGTGATCGCGCCGCCCAAGGTTGGCAAATCATGGTTGGTCAACGACATGGCCCTCGCCGTCGCGACCGGCCGGCCGTGGCTCGATCGGTTCGATACCGAACGTGGCGAAGTGCTGATCATCGACAACGAGCTACATCCGACGACGTCGGCGCACCGAATCCCGAAGGTCATGGCCGCGCGAGGGATCACGGACGCCGACGTCTCGGACCACATTTTCGTTTCCAACCTACGGGGCAACCTCAAAGACATCACTTCGCTTGGAACATACTTCAATCACGTTTACGAAGAACGATTCCGGATGATCATCATCGCCGCGTTCTATCGAATGCTGTCGGCCAATGCGGATGAGAACGACAACGCGGCGATGGCTGGCGTTTACAACACGATTGACCGATACGCTGAAATGCTCGGGTCCGCGTTCGTTCTCGTCCACCACACAAGCAAGGGCAACCAGTCCTACAAATCCATCACCGACGTCGGTGCCGGCGCAGGCAGCCAAGCCCGCGCGACCGACACGCACCTGGTGCTTCGTCCGCACGAAGAGGACAACGCGATCGTGCTCGACGCGGGCGTGCGTTCCTGGCCACCGCTGGATCCTATTGGCCTGCGTTGGAACTTTCCCATTTGGGCACCCGACGCGGCGCTCAACGCCAGCAAACTCAAGAACGATGGTCGCCGGCGAAAGCCTAAAGACGACAAGCCAACTGAGGCCCCCTGGGACGCCGAACGGTTCGTTCAAACATTCATCGACGCCGAGCCCAAGACCGCTGTCGTGATCAAAGCGGCAGCGAAGAAGAGCAAGGTTTCGGGCCGGCAAGCTCAAACGCTATTGGAGCAAGCCGAGGACGAAGGATTGGTCCACCGCTGGCGATTTGCATCGAACCAAAAACACAAATTTGCGACCGAGCCACAGCCTGAATCGGCCGGCAAAAGCAAGTCTTGAAAACACTCCCGCCCTCGCGCGCACACCCCCTAGTACCCCCTGGGTGCGTGCGCGAGGCACGCCCCAGGGTTTTGGTCTCACGTGTGCGCAAACGCAGTGGGCGAGCGCGGCAACGAAACGAACGCCCTACCGAGAACGCCAATCACAAAACCAAACGCGACACCGGCCAGCGTGTGCGGCCGTGTTGGGGCGAGCGAACTGGCCGGCGAGGACGAGCGGGGCCTCCTTCGACTTTGCGTTTTGCAAAGAGCGCCGTGGGAACAGCGGCACTCATAATCACAGTTTGATTGTTGTACATGTCCGAACGGTGGGCCAATTCATGGACGAAGACGACCTCGAAAACTTCGCCGTTCCGATCACGCATGTCCGTGATTCGATCGGCTTTTACTACCAGCACGTTGCTGAAACCGAACGGCCGTTGGTGATCTAACGATACCGCCAACGATCCGTCGTCATGGTCCCGCTTTGGGAATTGCGATGGCTCAAACGACTCGAAGCCAAGGTTCGCGCCGGCGAACCATTCACCATGGAGGACAAAATAGATGAACATTGAAAACGTCGTCACCGACGCCAAAGAACTCTGCTACGCGCCCGCCGAGCTATCGGGTTCGCCGCTCTGGGTCGTGCCGCAAACCAACCTGCCACCGATGCTCGGTCGACACACGATTTGCTACGGATACACGTCGCCGAGCCTCGACATGCACCTGCATCACTGTTTTTCCGATTGGGAAGGCATTCGTGGGCCAGTGATTGTGCTGGGCAATTTGAACATCGAGCGAGACTTCCCCGAGCAAACGTACAACAAGATGCTCGGAACCACGCTGCATGAACTGGCCCACATCCTCGAACGGCCGTCGTTGTTTCCGCCCCGAGGGTACAACCAGCAGTACATCCGCGCCGAAGCGATCCGCGTCGCCGAAGCCGTTTCTCGCGAAGAGGAGGGCGATGGGACGACGCCACCCTGGACTACGCATGAATCGCGGTTCATGCGGATCGCGTACCACCTTTACTTCCGCGCCCGATCGCTCGGCTACGACGTCCGCGCCGATGAAGTCTACAGCCCTCAGCGGTACGGCATGTCACCGGCCGCCAAGTACGCCAGCGAGATCAAAGCCGAGGCCAACACGCTGTGCGCCGCGACGTTTCGGCAGATTTGTTCGCTCACCCCACCTCCGGCTTTCAAAGCCGTCTACGAAGCCGACCAACGTTCCTGGATCAATTTCCAATCCCAACGCCAAAGGATGAACAATGAGTTTGACATCACTACTTGAAAAAATCACCAACCGTCAACGCGATCGCCCGCTGTCCAAATGGTCGGCCTACCGATCGCTGGTCGCCAACATCTGTGACGGCAAAGAACCCGACGCCGACAAGGTCGCCACGGTCCTGGCCGACAATGAAAAAACGCTCGACGAACTCCGTGACGACGCTAAGCTGCTGGCCCGCCGGCGAAAGCTGCGTGCCGAGATGGACGCGATCGAACCGCTTGAAAGCGAAGCCGTGAAGGTTGACCGAAAAATCTCCGAGGCCGAACAGGCGTTTGAGACAATGACCGCCAAGCACGAAGAGGAAACGTCGCCGCTATACATTCGGCGAAACGAGATCAAAGCGATCCGAAAACGAGCAGCGCAGGCCCGCAGCGAATTACGCGACTCATGCGAAGACCGCGAACTCGTCGCCGCCTACGAATCGGTCCTCGAAGACCTCCACGAGGCCCAGCACGAGCGAGCCGGCAAGGACGAGGAGATCACCAAACGCGAAAGCTGGATTCGCCAGGACAAGGAGAAAGCCGAGGTGACGCCGTTCGATCAGGAACGAAAACGCTACCGATCACAGGTCAAGGAGCACAAACGAATCCTGGCCGACCTGCAGGCCAACGCGAAACCTACTCAGGACGCCGTTCACGTCTTGCAGGAACGACTCGAAGTGATCGAGGACCAGTTGCTCGAACCTTAGAGTGATATCCGAAGCCGACAGTTTCTCGACCAAACGCTCGGAACAGACGAAGAATCGATCATGCGAACCAGTATTAGCTTTCGCTATTCAATTTGCGTCGGCAGCGGATCTTTCCGCTTCCGATAGAGCTTCCAAAGACCACCGAGCAGGACCCCAATCGCGGAGTTTACAGCAACGCTAATCGTGAATACGTAAGGCCAGAAATGGGCATTCGCTTGGTAGTCGTCACCAACTATGGAAAAATACGTGATTGCACTACCAATCCACAACAATGGAACGATTATCACGGAAAGCAAATAGCCAACGACTGCTGGAAGCGTGATCGACATTTCCAGCTGAGCAAGACAAGCGGCTACGCAAGTCAACAGAAACCCGATTAGTAATCCACGACCCACAATGTCACCTTTGAAACCTGCGAATTGAATCGAAACCACGCATCAAACCCAATTAACGGCTGACGTTCTGCCGATATCGCATCAGCAACCAATTTAGAACAGACTGCGTGTCATCAATATCGTAATGAGTAACATTTGGGAGATTGAAGACGGGGCTTGTTTCAACGTTGAACTGTTCTTGCGATCCCGGAACAGCGTCTCCGTCAAGTTGAAGTAGATCTTGCCCCCATGGTTCATCAGACATTTGATAAAGGTTCAAGTGCCAGTTCGACCCAATCGGACGACGAGTTTCAGCTAAGTTGCTCGAGTCAGATACAGCATCAACGTAGGCCGTAAATACCAGCGAGTAGGCACCAATATTTCCTGCGGTGCGTTGGCCACTGAGGTAGTTCGAAAGGTTGTAGGTAGAGCCGCCCCCCTGGCTGTACCCGTATATCGAGATATCCACAATCGACTGGCTGTTAACAGCGTTTTCTAACGTATCGTACACAGGTCCGGGGCCGGGCGGTCCGAAACCGAACCCAGCCGCAACGTCTTGCTCATCGAACTTGTAAACGTTGTAGCCTTCGCGGTAGAGGTCATCTGCCGTGGAGAAGATCCCGTGATTCGGGTCCGTAGGCACGGACGGCACTTGATTCAATCCGCCTAGCACTGTCGTGATCGAAGTGAAAGAATGGAAAAGAATTGAGTCAAGAGTGGTTGCAGTCGTAACGTCAACAAAATTCAAGATGCCTGTTGCACCAGCGGGGCCGATCCATTCTGCATAGACCGTTTCGGTTCCAGATGAAAGATCAGCATACGAAGGGGCATTGACGCCCGGCGAGATTGGAACCGGCTGACCTTTGTCTGCGTCTGACCAGAGTCGCAATGAAGGACTGTTTGTGGTAAAGACAAAACGACTGGCAGACGCGACCGAAACTCGAACATCCAACTCTATAAGGTCGTTTTCATTGGCAACCGTTCCGGCATCGTTGAAATCAGCCGTGCCATTGTTATTGTCATCATCTCCGTTGACTCGAATACCAGGCCCTAGCTCGGCGTTCATTTCACGCCCGTCTGGAACTACGGTTTTGGTGAATGGAAAGTACCCTCCCGTGGTAAACATCGGTCGATACGCCGTTAAATTGCCTGTGGTCAACGCTGGTCCACCTCCGCCTCCCCCACCACCAGTCGTGGTGTCGATTAAACCTGCGTCTACATCGGTTCGACTCTCTCCCTGGTTTAAGAACAACGTGTACCAAGCGGCATCACTGTCCTGTAAGCGATTGCTCCCAACGTGCTGCGCCGTGAACACATACCCCACCGGAGCTCGGAAGGATACTGCATAATCGTCGGAAGGCAGATCATCGAATTCGTAGTTGCCACCAGCATCAGTAAGCATGTCCTCCACGAAAAACCAGTCAGATCCTGTCCATCGGAAGAGCGTAACCAAGACTTCGTCAACGCCTTGTTCGCCCTGCGACTGAAGTCCATCTCCATTTGCGTCCAGCCAGGCCCAATCGCTGATGCTACCGGTCTCAGGATCGCTTGTAGACGTCGAAGTCGAAGTGCTGGTCGGCGAAGATGTGCCGGTAGGTGTCGAGGTAGAAGTACTGGTTGGGGTTGAGGTGCTAGTGCTTGTTGGCGTGCTGGTCGGCGTCGAGGTTGACGTACTTGTCGATGTTGACGTGCTGGTGCTTGTCGATGTCGGCGTACTGGTAGACGTGGACGTACTGGTAGACGTGGACGTACTGGTCGAGGTTGAGCTCGACGAGGATCCTGACGAACTTGGCGAGTAGCTGGAGCTGGGTGTTCCGTAATTGCTGCTCGATGGCGAATAACTGAACGCAGAGGTCATCGGTGCCAAGACCGCTGACTGTGACTCGAACCGTTCCGGCGTGTAGTTCAGAACACCAAGGCGGGGCTCGGTCTCGGTGCCCATCGCACCAAATACCGCGTCGATGTCGTCGACGGTGACCTCACCATCCTGATTCGCGTCTGCGTACGGGTTGTCCTCGAAGAGGGGGCTGTCGGCCAGAACGTTGATGACCTGTAAAACGTCGACCGGCGACACAAAGCCGTCGCCGTTGACGTCCGGCCGGATCTCGCGGGCCACGTTTGTCGGCGTAGCCGTTGCGGTTGCGACAGCAAGGTCAGCAGCGAACAAACGCCGCGATTGCAGCGTCTCGACGCGTAGACGGCGCTTGCGGGAGCGGCGAGGGCTGTTGTTCGAGCCATTTGCTGCAATTCCGTTGCGTGATCCCAATGTTCTGCCCCTTGTGCGTGTGCCGTGGTCTTCGAAGAGTCGCTCTGCTTAACTGCTTCAGCCCCTACGACCGTATCGTTGTTAGCCAAGCGGTGCAAACATTTTTCTGCGGGTTCAATCGAGATCGACTAATCCGTGGATTCGCGAGCAGCAACGATCGTTTGATAGCAAAACCGCTTCATGACTTCCTCGTGGACTTCGATAACCCGCTTGACCTGTTCCTCAGTAAGTGTTTCTCGCCAACGCTCCGCTTTTCCGCTCCGAAAGAAAGTCCCGCTTTTACTCTTGTTGCTGCGTTCGCCAAAGCCAGCTTCTTTCTCTCGTTTCTGTAAGCGCCGGAAATCAGTTTCTGCGATAGCCCGCTCAATTCGTTCGCGATCAGGATCCCAGCCCAGGAACGTCAGCACATTGCGGAACGTGATCTCGGTACGGGCCAGCAGATCTTCGTAGCAGACGACGTGAACCGGGAACGCTCGTTGGTCAATCCACGACGTGACGTGTCCGCTCCAGAATTCGAGGTACTGCGTGACCAAGTCTTGTTTGGGGCCACCGATAATGAAATTGCGATCGTTCATCATTGCGATGGCACGATCGTGATGGACGCCCCAGTGGTCTGCGACGGAATCGACCACGTCCAGCGGGTTGCGAACGATGTAGATTGCTCCGAGAGTGAGTTCGCGTTGCCATCGAGACGCACTTCGCGCGCTACGTCCGTTGGACTCGCGGTGACGCCGGCGAGGTCAGTCGCAAAAAGACTGCATGACTACAGCGTTTCGACGTGAAGGCGCCTTTGGCATTTGCGACGAAAGACACCAAGTGAGCCATTACGATATACTTCGGTTGCTTGACCCCAATTTCCGTCCCCGTGTGTTTGTGCAAAAGTGTGTTAGTCGGGCTTTGCCACCTCAACAACATGCTCGAGAATGCCCAACCCCGGGAATCTCCCGCAGCCATCGGGGATGGCGCAGACTCTGGGTCAACGCGTGTCTGATTGCTACTGGGCTGTCAGCTTTATCGGCATTATCTTTGATTCCGCCAGTCGATCGTTGTTACCACGATCGTTCTCGTAATTCGACAACAGGAATTTCTTCATCACTACAAGCCGAAGAAAGTAGTTTCCAGGGGGTAACTCGCGACCCTTCGAGAAACGCGTTCGTGGAACATAGCCTGCACCGTAGCAACGAATCTGAGAACGGCAAATTCCGTATTTAGGAAGAAGAATCCAGAACCCGTCAGAGGGGGGGATCGCCGAACCTCCCTCGGTAGCAAAAAGATTTCCGATTCGCTGCCTGTTTTGATCGAGCAGCTCTAGTTGGACAACCTCCATGCCCCCTACTTTTCCTCTACCACGTCCCAACGGGTCGAAGACACGAACACCCGCTTCGCCTTTATTCTCAATGGATAGTGTTGCAGTTATTTTCTCGCCAATTCTCCAACTCCCGTGGTCAAGTTTACATGACACACGAACTTGTGCGTCGTCCTGGCACACGTCTGCAACAACTGACATCGCGTCTTCGCTCCAGCAGACGTCTTGGCACAATAAGGTCACGACGGCTGAGCAAAACAATTTCCGGATAATCATTTGCGCACCACAATTTCATGGGACTTGCTTACACAAAGAATCTCGCTCGAATCCATCGCCCCAGTCAAGATACTTTTGAAGTACGTGGCTTTAACGACATATTCCCCTGCAGGCAATGAAAACGTTTTGCCGTCTACCTGACCCGTTGGTACCGAGAATACCCGACCAACCGACCCGGTTCTGGGTATACGCACTGGGTCCGTGTCGAGTACAGCCGGATTTTTTGAGGCAGCCAAATCCTTCAAGACTTTGCCTTCCTTGTCCAAGATTACAACACTAGCGGGCACATAGTAGCTGTTATCGAGAAAAGGATTGTAGGCTGGCGTCATGCCAGTTTCGCAGGCAAGTAGTACCGTGAATGTCACATCTTGTCCGCGATCAACCCTCAAGTCTCCCTCTAAGAGCACCTTTGGGGTGCCATGGAATGTAGGAACCAAGGGAGGGGCTAAGCAGAGTAAAAGTATTAGTGAATAAGCCATCATCAAACCTATTTAGATAAAGGGGGCCGCAGGATTAATCAGGCCAGTCCAGGTTGGATAATTCGTTGTGTCAGATTGCGGGGAGAGACCTTTGTACGAACTGTCAAGCGACCAGGTTTGTCCTCCATCAGTGCTGCTAGCTTCAAAGCCCCAACTCCAACTCACAACGCGAAGCGGAACGACGCCCCCTCCGTTTCTCTGGAACATCACGTACGTCGAGAAACTGTCATCGCGAGACCAAGCTTTATAGCCCGCAGCAAGTGGCTCTTGCGGGACATCGATCGCCGTAAATGGACCAATTTGTCCTGGGTAAACAAATCCGCCATCTAAGAGCGGTCCGTTCTGATTCCTGTTCTGCGTAACGTTGTTAACATCGACGCGACTGGCGTCAAGCGAGTTTCCAACCTGCAGGTATCCAAACTGATAGCTCCCCGCCGGAGGAATCGGTGGTGCTCCACCAACAATATCGAACCTAATACCCGGAGGCGGAGCGTTTGGATCTCCGTAAGACACCCTATTCCCGTAGACGTCAATCACACCAGAGTTGTCAATGTTTAGCGAGATGTTAGGTCGCAGCACGTCATAGGTAGTGCTAACACTGAAGGATTGCCCCTGTACGTTTCCCGAGAGAGTAACAACTCGACCATTGCCTCCGTCTACCCAGAACCAACTCGTACTAAGGACATTGAGGTCCGGGTAGACCAGCTTAGGGGGCGTCTGATTCCAGTCCCAGTTCGCCAACTCGTATCCAGGCACAGTCCACGACGGCGAATCGATATCGTTTCCTTGACCGTTGATCAAAATTGCAACCGGGGCGACGATATCACTTACCCAGACATCTTGGGTTTGGTCGGTGATATCCAACACCCCATCTTTGAGCACGACGCGACCAACCTCAATCTCAACTGTCGCAGTGTAGCTTTCGTCTGCCCCATCGTAGATCGTGTATTCAAAAGAATCTGAACCGCTGTACCCATCGGTCGCGTTGTAAGTGAAGGAACCGCCGACATCAATTGTCAACGTTCCATGTGAAGGTGCAGATGATGTGTACACCTGAATTGAACTGGGACCGAAATCTGGATCGTAATCGTTGCCAAGAACGTTCCCAGTCAAGTTGACCGTGTCAAGTGTGTAAAAGTCATCATCAACTGCTACCGGCGGGGTATTCGAGGTAGAAGTTCCGGTCGATGTGCTCGTTGAAGTCGAAGTAGATGTACCAGTGCTCGTCGAAGTTCCAGTCGGTGTGGATGTTGATGTGCTCGTTGAGGTCGATGTATGAGTGCAAGTCGAAGTTGACGTGTGTGTCGATGTGCAGGTGGATGTCGATGTACTTGTACTTGTGGAGGTCGATGTCGGCGTGCTTGTCGACGTACTGGTTGATGTTGAGCCCGATGACGAACCTGACGAACTCGGGGAATAGCTAGAACTGGACGTTCCGTAGTTGCTGCTCGATGGAGAATAGCTGAACGCCGAAGCCATTGGTGCCATGTTCGCCGACTGCGACTCGAACCTCTCGGGAGTGTAATTCAGAACACCGAGGCGAGGCTCGGTCTCCGTACCCATCGCACCAAACACCGCGTCGACGTCATCGACCGTGACCTCGCCGTCCTGATTCGCATCGGCATACGGGTTGTCCTCGAACCGCGTGCTGTCGGCCAGAACGTTGATGACCTGTAAAACGTCGACCGGCGACACAAAGCCGTCGCCGTTGACGTCCGGCCGGATCTCGCGGGCCACGTTTGTCGGCGTAGCCGTTGCGGTTGCGACAGCAAGGTCAGCAGCGAACAAACGCCGCGATTGCAGCGTCTCGACGCGTAGACGGCGCTTGCGGGAGCGGCGAGGGCTGTTGTTCGAGCCGTTTGCTGGAATTCCGTTGCGTGATCCCAATGCTCTGCCCCTTGTGCGCGTGCCGTGGTCTTCGAAGAGTCGCTCTGCTTAACTGCTTCAACCCCTACAAACGTATCGAAGTTTGCCAGGCCGTGCAAACATTTATCTGCGGGTTGAATTGAGACCGCCTAATCCATGGATTCGCGAGCAGCAACGATCGTTTGATAGCAAAATCGCTTCATGACTCCGGCGTGGGCTTCGACAACTCGACTGACCTGGTCCTCGGAAAGCGTTTCTCGCCAACGCTCCGCTTTGCCGCTCCGAAAGAAAGTCCCGCTTTTGCTCTTGTTGCTTCGTTCGCCAAAGCCGGCTTCCTTTTCTCGCTTTTGCAAACGACGGAAATCGGTCTCCGCGATCGCACGTTCGATTCGCTCGGGGTCCGGATCCCAACCAAGAAAGGTCAAGACATTGCGGAACGTGATTTCGGTGCGGGCGAGCAAATCTTCGTAGCAGACGACATGGACTGGGAACGCTCGTTGGTCAATCCACGACGTGACGTGTCCGCTCCAGGATTCGAGGTACTGCGTGACCAAGTCTTGTTTGGGGCCGCCGATAGTGAGATTGCGATCGTTCATCATCGCGATAGCACGATCGTGATCGACGCCCCAGTGGTCTCCGACGGAATCGACCACGTCCAGCGGGTTGCGGACGATGTAGATTGCTCCGAGCGTGAGTTCACGGCGAATGATAGGAAAGCCATTGTGTTGCACACGGGCACTGTGTGTTTTGATCAATACCGGTGGACGCACGCGATTTGAAAGGTCGATTTGCACCGCTTCGCGTAGTTCGTCGATCTCTTGATTGGTCAGGTCTGTCTTGCCGGCGATGCGCTCGAACGCTTGCCGACGTGATTCGGACATGGTGGCGTGGTAGGCATCGCTGAGTTCAAACTTCTCGTCGTCCGGTGACTTTTGGTACGCCGCGAATAACAGACGCATCCAGGTGTTGCCCGACTTCGGATAGGATGCAAGCCAAACCAGTGATTTCATGGGTGCAGAGATCGGAGAGGAACGAATCGATGAAAATGGAGATTGAACGGGCTGTTGTGATCAACCTCGATCGCGATAGCCAGCGGTTGGAACGATTCTATCAGGCTTTGCCTGCCGATTGGCCTTTTCCACGACCGGAGCGGTTCTCGGCTTTCGATGGTTCGCGACTCCCTTGCCCGCCTTGGTGGGTGGCTGGTGATGCCGCCTGGGGCTGCTTTCGTTCACACCAGTGCGTAATTGAGCAGGCGATCAGCGACGGAGCCCAATCACTGTTGGTGATGGAAGATGATGCATTCTGCCATGCTGAATTTAGCACGCTCTTTAAAGCATTCGAACGCGAACTCCCTATCGATTGGCAGTGGGTCTATCTCGGTGGTCAACATATTCAACGCGAACAGGGGCTGCCGATTCGAATAAGCGAACCTGTGTACCGGCCGTTCAATGCGCATCGTAGCCACGCTTACGCATTCCGCGGTGCCACTGCAATGCAAATGGTCGCCGCTCATTTACATGACCGAGACGCCTGGGGCGAAAAGCATCACGTCGATCACCGCTTCGGTGAATTGCACGCGGAGTTCGATGGCGGTTTGTACTGTCCTGATCGCTGGCTGATCGGACAAGAAGCTGGGTTTAGCAACATCAAACAGAAACACCTTGACGCAAACTTTTTCCCGGATGCGCGGTCGTTCTACGATTTGCGAATCGATCATCCGGTCATTGCGGTTGTCGGCAGCAGTCATCGGCAACGTATGATTGTTGCGGCAATCCTTCATCGTCTGGGTATCTCTTTCGGGACCGCACGTCCGCCGGAGGCCATTGCTGAAGCACCGGAATCGTACTGCGCCCCCGGTTTCGATTCGGTTTGCGATCATCTCGTCACGGGGCAGAGTTGGAATCTAGTTAACGACCAAGCGTTCCGCGTTGCTCATCTTCGGATGTGGGCTGATCGACGTTTGAAGGCGGCAAAAAATGAAATGCCGATCGGCGCGACGCATCGAAAGCTTGCGTTGCTTTATAAAGACGTTCAAGCAGCCTGGCCTCAAACAACTTTCATCGCCATCGCTGGCGATGATGAACGCATTGGTATCGAAGCGGTTCACGATCGCAGCGTCGATTCAGCGATCAACGAGTTGGCGTCAGGTGCGAAAGTGCATTGCATCAAGAAAGTGGACTTCGATGCCCCTGAACAACTCGTGGAGCGACTGGCTGCCATGGTTGGTGTGGAATTCAAACCCGCCGATGTTGCCACCGCGAAGCAATTGGCGATTTCTCTTTGCCGAAACGCCTGACGCGATTTCGCTTCGCTATTACTACGCAAAAAAGGTCTCGGAAAAACTCCGGAACAGCGCTGGATGTGTTTTCGAGACAGAGGTAACGGTGTGGTCCCGTTGGCCACGGTGGCCACGTTGGCCACGGTGGCCACGGTGGCCACCGTGGCCAACGCGAAACCTCGAAACGCCCAACAACGGGAACACAGACATGGCAACGAAGAAAACCACCGCAGCGACCAAGATCACCGCCACCAAGAACGCTTCGGCAAAGAAGCCGGCCGCCACCCAAACGACCGGCAGAAAAATGTCGCAGATCGACGCGGCCGAAAAAGATGAAGCCGCATCGTTGGGTCAAGATGCCCTGCAAGCGTTGTACGCCGACCTGCGGGCCAAGCACGGTCGAGACATCCCGATCAAAATCCGAACCGTTCGTCGGGCCACCGACGCGGTGATCGACCTTTGGCTACATCCGCATGTCGAGCGACAAGCAGGAAGAAAGCCCCGAGCAACAACGCGACGAGATTTTAAAGCTCGCCGAGCAGAATGGTTGTACGATCGATGGCTGGTCGGGTCGTGTTCGTTCGCGTCTGGGGATACCATCGGTGGGACATATCACTGCCACGGCGGACCGCTTGCGGAGTTCTCGCTACCTATGATCACACGCTCACTGGATCGAATCATTCAATGACTGATAAGCAATCGCAAGTTCCCCAGCACGTTGAACATGTCGATCCGCTGCGCGCGGTGTATGTGGAATCGTTCATCGATAACCCGGCGCACAACGAGTTCCTGGTCAAAGGGAAAACGGCGCTGCTGTCGATCGACCTTCAAAAACTTGATGCCGTTCCCGGTTGTGGTGTGTTCGAAGATGCCGACAACAGCGGTGTGTCGCACGAGGACCAGAAGTACTATTTCGATCGACTTGATTCGCTGGTTCTGCCCAACGTTCGTGCGGTCCAGGACGCATTCCGCCGGCACGAAATGGAAGTCATCCACACGCGGATCCAGTCGCTCACTCGCGATGGTCGCGATCGTGGAAAGGGGCACAAGCGATTGAACTTGTTGGCTGCGCCGGGGTCACGCGAAGCCGAGTTCGTGGAACAGGTCGCACCGCTGGAAGGCGGCGACGAGATCGTGATCAACAAGACCGCCAGTGGCGTTTTCTCGTCGACAAATCTGCACTACGTCTTGAAAAACTTGGGGATCGAGTCGCTGTTCGTCGTTGGCGTTTACACCAATGAATGTGTGGAGACGACCGTCCGCGATGCTTGCGACTTGGGTTACTTGGTCACGATTGTCGAGGACTGCTGTGCGACCGTGACGCCGGAGTTGCACGCCGCGTCGCTGGCCACGTTGCGCGACCGATACGCCAGGGTGATCACGCACGACGAAGCGATCGCGACCATCAACCGCCTGGTGCCGACGTCCATTCATCGCTAGCGGGCTGCCGGTTTAGGCGAGTTTTCAACCGCAATGGTGAGCCGCTGGCCGTGAGGCAATGGGCAATTCCCGGCCGCTCACGCGATCACGGCTCACTAGATCAGCAGACTGTTATCGCCTAAACGCTAACGCTGTGAAGCATTTCGTAGCGGAAGTCGTCAAGACTTTCGGTGATCTCACATCTGAGGCCGAAACTCTTGACGAGTTCCGCTACGAAAAACGTCCCGACGCACGGGGTGTGAATGCTTCACGGCGTTGGCCTAAGCGGCTAACGAAACCGACAGCCCGCTAACGGCGCAGCCAGAATTCCAGGGTCTCGGCAACCTGATCGGCCTCTAGCATCTCGTGGGCGGCCAATTCATCGGCCAGCCCCGCGATCGCTGGCCAGTAGGGTTCGTTTTGCAGGTGTTGATGCAGGCTGACGATGATCTTTTCCAGCAGTAGGGTGCGTTGCTGGGGATCGCGAATGATCGCTTCGCAGGTGGCCATCGCGCGCTGCCAGTCATCTTGCCAAGGCCCGTACAGGGCTGGGTGTAGCGGTTCGCCGCGGTAGATCATTTCTGCCACCGGACCGGCCAGATAGGTCATGATTTCACGCTGTCGCTGCCAGTCCAAATTTGGGTCGACCGGCCCCCAATTCACACGGCAGTCCCCAAATCGCTCGGGCAGCCAATCATCGGCTTCCCCCCACAGTTGCATCGAATCGACGGTCGCACCCAGCGAATGAGCGACGACGGCGTGACCGGCTTCGTGGTAAGAGGTCAGGGTTTCGTCGTCCTGGTCGGTGTCTTGATTCAATCGTACGGCACCTGTGCTAAAGTACGTTTCGGCTTGATAATCGCCTTTTGTATCAAGAATGTTTCTACCCGTCGCACCCATCCGAGCCCCGACCATGAAAGCTTTGTTGCTGACCGAATACAAGAAGATGGAAGTTACCGATGTCGACGAGCCCGAAGTCGGCGCCGATGACGTTCTGGTACAGGTCGAAGCATGCGGCATCTGCGGCAGCGACATTCACGGGTACGACGGCAGCACCGGTCGACGAATTCCACCTTTGGTGATGGGCCACGAAGCGGCCGGAATCGTGGTCGCCACGGGCGACAATGTGACCGATATGCCCAACGGGACCCGCGTCACCTTCGATTCGATGGTTTCCTGTGGGCAGTGTCATTTCTGTCGCCAAGGCGATGGCAATTTGTGTGACAACCGGATGGTGCTGGGTGTTTCGTGCGGCGAATACCGACGGCACGGCGCCTTTGCTGAACGCATCAGTGTGCCTCGCTGGATCGTTTACACGCTGCCCGATTCGTTGCCGTTCGAACACGCTGCGTTGGTCGAAGCCGTTTCGGTCGCTGTTCACGCCGCAGCGGTGACCCCAGTCCAGTTGGGCGACACGGCCGTCGTGGTCGGTGCCGGCATGATCGGATTGTTGGCGGTGCAAGCGATTCGTGCTGCGGGGGCGACGCAGGTGATCGCAGTCGATTTGAACGACAAGCGACTGGCGGCAGCCAAAGAACTCGGTGCTGATCATGTTCTGCGTGGCGATCTGGTGGACGTCCCCGCCGCGGTCCGTGAATTGACCGAAGGTCGTGGTGCCGACGTGGCATTGGAAGTGGTCGGTGCGACGCCGACGATCAAGACGGCAATCGAATCGGTTCGCAAAGGTGGCAGCGTGACTTTGATCGGCAATGTCGCCCCGACGATCGAACTGCCATTGCAGTCGGTCGTGACGCGAGAAATTCGATTGCAGGGGACCTGTGGTTGCAATGGCGAGTATCCGCAGTGCATCGACTTGATGAACCGTGGCATCATCAACGTCGCGCCGCTGATCACTTCGATGATCGGATTGGCGGACGGACCACAGTGGTTCGAACGATTGCACGCGGGTGATCCGGATCAAATGAAGGTCGTGATTCAGCCCCAAAAGGCATAGTCGGTGACCGACACACAGCAGCGTCATCTGGGCTTGTTCGGCGCTACTGGCATCGGAGTGGGGGCAATCGTTGGCGGTGGGATTTTGGCTTTGGCGGGAGTCGCCTTTGCCACCACCGGTCCGGCCGCGATCGTCGCGTTTGCGATCAATGGAGTGATCGCGATGTTGACGGCGCTTAGCTTTGCCGAAATGGCATCGAAGTTCCCCGAATCGGGCGGGACCTACACGTTCAGCCGCAAAGTTTTGTCGGTGGAGTCTGCGTTTACCGTGGGCTGGGTCGTGTGGTTCGCATCGATCGTCGCGGCGGTTCTGTACGCGCTCGGCTTTGCGCACTTTGGGCTGATCTTTTGCCAGGAACTCAGTTCGGCCAACGGCTATCAGTGGGACTGGCTGCATCGTCCGATCCTGGTCCCGGTCACCGCGATCGCGACATCGGTCTTACTAGCGGTGGGGTTGATGATGCGAACCGGGGGCGGTGGCACGTTTGCCAACGTCGCCAAGGTGGCTGTGTTCGTGGTCCTGATCGTGGGCGGCGTGTGGGCGGTTTGCCAACAGTCGGCCGGCGACACGGTCGCATCCTTTCGCCCTTTCTTTGCCGACGGGATGGGCGGGTTGGTTCAAGCGATGGGGTACAGCTTCATTGCGCTGCAGGGGTTTGACCTGATCGCCGCGGTGGGCGGTGAAATCAAGCAGCCGGCCCGCACGATCCCCCGTGCGATGATGCTTTCGTTGGTGATCGCATTATTGATCTATTTGCCATTGTTGTCGGTGATCGTTGCGGTGGGCACGCCGTCGGGCGAATCGATCACCGAGGCTGCTGCTGCCGATCCCGGTTCGATCGTTGCCAACGCGGCCCGGAACTATCTGGGGGTGACCGGTTTTTGGTTGGTCATCGTGGCGGCCGTTTTGTCGATGTTCACGGCGCTGCAGGCCAATCTGTTTGCGGCATCGCGAATCGCGCAGGCGATGGCTGGCGACCGCACGCTGCCGCGAATGATGAGCCGGGTCAGTGCTGGCAATGGGAACCCGACGGTATCGGTGATCGTGACCACGACGTTGGTCTGTTTGTTGGTGGTGGCGCTGCCAGACTTGTCGGCTGCCGGGGCGGCATCCAGTTTGATCTTTTTGGTGACCTTTGCGATTGCGCACTGGTTAAGCGTGTTGGTGCGTCAGCGCAGCCCGGCCAATCCGCCCCCCTTCATGTCGCCTTGGTATCCGGTCGTGCCAGTGGTGGGTGGACTGGCATGCGTCAGTTTGGCGGTGTTTCAGGGCATTGCTGTTCCAACGGCCGGTTTGATCGCAGTGGTTTGGTTATCGCTGGGCGGCGTCTTGTTTCTGACCCTGTTTGCTCGCAGTGCCCGGCTGCGCGATGTTTCCAGCATGGCAGCCAATCCCGAGTTGTCGCGGCTGCGCGGGAACACACCGCTAGTGCTTGTGCCGATCGCCAATCCACAGAACGCCGAGGCGATGATCGCGCTTGCCGAAACCTTGGTGCCGGCCGCCCTGGGACGCGTGCTGTTGCACACCGTCGTGGTGGCCCCGCCGGATTGGGCCCCCGATCTGGATCCCGGACCGGCCGACCGGTCCCATGTGGTCCAGCGGGCGCTGATCAGTGCATCGCTGCGGCTGGGCGTGCATGCCGAAACGTTAGTCACGGTGGCGGCATCACCGTTCGAAGAAATCGCACGTGTTGCCCGATTGCACCGATGCGGATCGGTGCTGCTAGGGCTCAGCGAGATCGCCGAGGACGGTCCCCCGGCGCCGATGGAAGCCTTGCTAAGCCGGTTGGAGACCGACGTGGTGGTCTTGCGAGCACCCAACGATTGGCACCTGGCCGAACGCCAGAAGATTCTGGTGCCCGTCGCCGGTCACGGTGGACATGACTATCTGTTGACCCGATTGCTGGGCAGTCTGACACGGAACCAGAATTGTGATGTCAAGTTTGTTCGCGTGATACCGGTTGCATCCGGGCTGGGCGAATTGAGACGGGTAGAGAAAGAACTGGACCGCTTGGCCTACGACAATTTTGGTGGACGCTGCGAACGCGAAGTCGTCGAAAGTGACGACCCGGTCGATGCCGTCGTGTCCCGCGCCGACGCATCGGGATTGGTGATCCTAGGGGTCCAGCGAATCGGGCCACGCCAGAAGCTGTTCGGACGGTTCACGCGGCAGATCGCAAGCCGAACTCACTGCCCCATCATCGTGATCAGCCGCCGCGGTTGAACCGAGTTATCATGGGGGCCAACTTGAATGGACCCCCAAACGCTGCCTTAGGAGCTTGACCAGGTGATCGGATTTTCTTTGCGATGGACATGTGTTGTATTGTGGGTCGGATTTGCCTTTGCAGGTGATTCGCGATCCAGAGCCGTTGCCGAAGATTTCAAACAGTTGCCCCCGCCGGGGATTTCGTTGGATGCCGATGACCGCGCGTCGTTGGTGGATCGGGTCAACGCCATCCAGGCCAAGATTGTGGCCGCCAAGTCTGCCTCGGACGATGCGGATGCATGGTCACCCGATGTCGAGGTACTGGTCCGATCAGTCAGGTTGGCTCTGGAACAAAACGGGTTCTACAAAGCATCGGAAGTGAAAGATGCGGGCCGGTTGCTGGACGAGGCTCAGCGTCGATTGCAATCCGCCAGCAGTGGCAAACGAGGCTTAGCTTTACTGGCCGATGGTCGCTTGGGATCCAAAGAACCATTGCCCGTCATCGGTGGTTTCAAGTCGGATATCGATGATTCGGTCCAACCGTTCGGGTTGGTGATTCCGGCGGGCTATACGGCCGATGACGCGTCAACGGATTCCAAATACCGGATGGACATTTGGTTGCACGGACGTGGGGATACCAAGACAGAGATCGCGTTTCTGAAAGAACGCATGACCAAGGTCGGTCAGTATTCGCCCGGCGATACCTTCGTGTTGCATCCCTTTGGTCGGCACTGCGTGGCGTTCAAGTTTGCTGGCGAAACCGATGTCGACGAAGCGATCCAACACGTTTCGGAATTGTTAGAGGTCGATTCGGACCGGATCGCCATGCGAGGTTTTTCGATGGGTGGGGCCGGTGTTTGGCACCTGGGGGTGCATCAGCCCAGTCGTTGGTTCGCGGTCAATCCAGGAGCCGGCTTTGTCGACACGATCGTGTACCAGGGATGGTCGCAGAAGATGCCGTTCGAATTGACGGACACGCGTCGCAAACTGTTGAACTGGTACGACGTTTTGCCGTGGGTGACCAATCTGCGAAACACCGAATTGGTTGCCTACAGCGGTGAAGTCGACAAACAACGCCAAGCGGCCGAGCGGGTGACCCAGGCCGCGGGCCAGCAGGGCATTCCGTATCAACACATCATCGGTAAAGGCATGGGGCATAAGATCGATCCACCTTCGGCCCAGAAAATCGACGCGATTCTGGATGATCTGGCCAGTCAGCAAATGCCCGCACCGCGTACCAAGATCGACTTTGTCACTTACCTGCTGCGTTATCACCGATCCGATTGGTTGTCCGTGGATGGACTGACCCAGCAGTTTCAACCGGGCCATGTGGTGGCTGAAGTGGTGGGTGACCACGCGATTGAGATGACGACCAGCGGCGTGACCAGGTTGCGTTTGGATTTTGCCGATTCCGGTTGGCCCGCCGACCGTCAGGCGGTCACGCTTGATATCGATCAGCAGCAGGTCTTGCTGACAGACACCAGCGAAACTGCGGGGCTGCAGGTCGACTTGGTTCGTGACGAATCGGGCGGTGCCTGGCTGCAATCAACTCAGGCGATCACCGGACTGCAAAAACGTCCTGGCATGCAGGGGCCGATCGATGATGCGTTTTGCCAGCGGTTCGTGTTCGTAACGCCCAGTCGTCCCGCGACGCACGGCCGAGTTCAACGGTGGATTGATCGTGAAACCAAGTACGCGATCCGGCGATGGGAAACGCTGATGCGAGGCCAGGCCAACGTGGTTCAGGACACCGAAGTGACCGACGAAATGATCCAGACGTGCAACCTGGTCTGCTTTGGCGACTTCACCAGCAACCGTTTGTTGGCCAAGTTGGCCGGGCAGTTGCCGATCCAGTGGACCAAAGATGGTGTGTCGGTAGGCGACCGGCAATTTGATCCGGTTTCGCATGTTCCCGTCTTTTGTTATCCCAACCCGCTGAACCTCGATCGATACATCGTCGTGAATTCGGGAATGACGTTTCGTGAGTTTTCGAACGTCAGCAATTCACGTCAAATCGCGATGCTGCCCGATTGGGCGGTCCTCAGCGTCGACAGCGAAGACGATGGCATCTTTGCGGGCGACGTGGTGGCCGATGGATTTTTTGACGAACAATGGAAGATCAAGCGTGACGAAGTTGCCAACGATTGAAGATTGCGGTGATTGCGGCGTGTGCTGCATGCACATGGGTTACCCGCCCTATCTTCGTGGCGAGAATGGCGGACCGGTGGAACCGTACTGGACTCAAATGCCGGCGGATCTGAAGTCGCAGTGGCTGGCCTATGTGGAATCCTATTCGGTGCCCGAAGGCGAATTGGACGGTCCATGCGTGTGGTTGGACCTGGAAAGCCGGCGCTGCAAGCACCACGAGGCCAGGCCCAGTGTGTGCCGCGACTTTCGCGTCGGCAGCAAAGGCTGCCAAGATTGGCGTCACGCCTACGGGATCGTTGCCCCGCAGACGTAGAGGTCGCTGTGAAGCATTTCGTAGCGGAAGTCGTCAAGACTTTCGGTGGTCTCCCATCCGAGGCCGAAACTCTTGACGAGTTCCGCTACGAAGAACCGCCCCAAGCATGGGGGAATCCATGCTTTACCGCGTCTAGACGCAGGGATCGTGGAAGAAAGAAGTGTCCGACCCGCATGCCACGGACATCGGGGTTGGATCCTGCCCGGGATGACCTTCCACTTTCCAATCGTTCGCATTTGCCGCAACGGTAGGCGGCAAATGCGATCAACGATGGGTGAATCGCCGGATTATCGGCGGGCCATCCGTTTGGCGATTGCGTCGCGCGACAGTGGCATGATGGTGGCAGCACCACCGGCATTGAACAGCAGGTCTTCGCGGCTTGGTTTGGTGTCCGTGTTGTCGTACTGGACCAAGTAAGCACCGATCTGCAGTCCGGCTTCTTCGTAAACCGGTGGCCAGAATTCTTCGCCACGAATGGCAAGTGTTTTGGCCAGCAAACGAGTCGCTCGGCCAGAGAACCCGCTTAGCACCATGTCCAGTCGGCCCAGGGCTTCACGGAACAGGTAGAAAACCAGCGCGGTGTCTTTGTCCTTGCCGCCGGCATAGGCCCAGGTGCCATCGTCTTTTTCGTAATAGAAGCCGGGTTCGGGAGCGTCTTCGTTCTTGCTCAATCGCAGGCCGGCCGATGCACCGCCCGGTTTCGGGTCCGTGTCGCGGTATCGCAAGAAGAACGGGCAGGATCGAGCGGACACGTCGTCGACGTCATCTTCGGTGACGAATGGCGTGCATCCGAAGGCATCGGCAAACAGCAGTTCGACGACTGGATTGCTTTTGACACTGCCGATACAAACCATGCCGCGATCGCCCTGGGCTTCGACGAATCCTTCGAAGACTTCGGTGGCTCGGGTGCGGGCATCTTCCAACGATACCTGGCCGGGGCTCCAAACCAAGGTTTGTTGCAAACGGTCGGGCATGGGAACCGATTGGACCGAATTTTCTTCGCCGTCGGTGGTTCCGTGGTGCTTGGCTGCTCCGCCAAGAGTCGACACGCCGTTGAGCAATTCGCCGAACAGGACCGCGTCGCTGGCCACGACGGTCGCGTTGTCGGGAGACGAGGTGTCGGAATTCTCGCGAACTCCCAACACAATTTCGATCTCACCGCGGCGGGCTAGCAATTCCCAGAAATTCTCGGCGTTGACCGCGAACAGGGCACCCGGCAATTGGTCGGCGGGAGCATATCCGTGGTCGATCAGGTAATCGCAAATCCGCGACAATGCATCCAACGGGATGTATTTCGCTTCGTTCTTTAGCAACGACGCGACCTGGTGGCGATCCAGTCCCGTGTGCTCGACGATGGACTTGATGGTCCCCGGTCGCTTACGTCGATCCGGGGTATGACCGAGGAGTTCTGCGAGACGGAATGCGTATCTCATGGGCGGCAGAAAAGGTAGGAGAAAAAGAGTGTTCGTGTGAAAACAATGATGCCAGTGTAGCAACCCTGGCAGTGGCGTTAGGAATCCCGCTGCGGACTTTGCTGAAAACCGCTGGGAGATCCCAGCCGAAGCGGCCGAGAAGTTCGCTTATCCCGATATTAGCGACGATTGAGGATCCTTCCACGATTCTGAATCGATTTGATAGCTGGGGGCGTGATTCCGCCGCAATTCGACGGTCAACCACTCGGTCGGAACCCCAGTTTGTTTTGGGGGGACCAGGGGCCCGCGTGGGATCGCAAACTTTGGCCTATACTCGATGGGTTGCTGAAACCAGAGATTTGATTGCCAGTGCCTGGAAAACGCCCTCATGTCGATCGTTCCACCACCGCCTAGCCGAGCGCAAGCTCCAGCGGCAGACGCTGCGATGGGGAACCGGTCTGCACCATTGGCGGGGGCGTCTAACGAGTCGCTGATCGAAACTCGCATCTCCGAGGCGGCTTCGGCGCTGTGGTGGGCGGAAGTGACCCGTCGGTCGCTGAAGTTGGTGCTGATCACGATTGGATGCCTATTGGCCTGGGTGATGGTGGACCAGTGGGTGTATTCGCCTGGTCCCGTCGCCCGCTGTGTGGTCGGGTTCGGTCTGTGGGCCGCCGCGATCACCTATGTCGTCCGCGTGATCTATCCGATGTTGGGCAACCGGATCTTGCCCGAGTACGCCGCCCGGTCTCTGGAACGCGACATCCCCGATCTGCGTCAGTCGTTGGTCAGCTACGTGACGCTTCGCCAGGCTTCGCCCGCCAGCGGTTTGCAGGGACGCGTGGTCCGTTCGATCGGCGCCTCCACGGCCAAGCGACTGGCATCCCATGACGCATTGCCCGCCGAAGCGACCGGGACGATGGCGTGGTGGATCGCCACTGCGGTGGGGATGCTGTTGTTGGTCATCTACGCCGTTGTGTCCCCCAAGAACACATTGCAGTCGGCGGTGCGGGTGGTCGCTCCGTTGGCATCCATCGATGCGCCACGACGCGTTTCGATCACGCAGGTATCGCCCGGCGATGTCGAAGCGATCGCCGGCCGATCGGTCGACGTCTCGGCAATGATCCGCGGCATGCGCGACGATGAGGAACCGACCGTACAATGGGAACTGGCATCGGAAAGCCGACAGGCATCGATGCAAATCGACGAAGCATCGGGTTCGCGTCAACACGTGGGCACCGTGGCGCTGCCCTATTCCGCAGCCGGGTCGGTGGCGTACCGGATCGTTGCCGGCGACGCGGTGGCCGGCCCATTCCATTTGAACGTACGCGACATTCCCGTGGTCAAACTGGACTCGGTTCGCTACCAGCCGCCAAATTACACCGCGGAAACTCCGTACACCCGCACCAGCGGATCGATCACCGCGATCGACGGAACTGCGATCCAGATCCACGCCACCGTCAATCGGCCCGTGGAACGAGCGGTGATCGAATTCAATCCGCGCCCGTTGGGAGACGTGGTTCGCGCCACCGCAGGCGTCGCCGAAATGGAGATCGACGGTTCCGGTACATCCATCACCGCATCGTTTCGGATGAAGGGAGCACGCGGTCGATCGTCAGCGGTTGAACTGGACAGCTATCGAATTCGAGTCTGGGACGATTCGGACCAAACCAATCCAGACCCCATCATCTATCCGATTCGCGTGTTGGCAGACTTGCCGCCCGATGTCGCGATCGTGATGCCGGTCCAGTCGCCCAAGGACGTGCCGATCAATGCTCAGCAGATGATCGAAGTGCATGCCGCGGACCCGGACTATGGGCTGCAGGAAATCCGCCTAGAAGTTCGCTCTGGCTTGGACCTGATCGACACACCGGTGCTTTGGCGAGCTGGCCAGGATGACGCGAATCGTGCCGGCCAAAGCGGCGCCGCAAACGTTCGCGTTCAAGGCAACCAAGTGTGTGAGTATCGGCTGCGTCCGGGCGGTCAAGTTCGCGACGGATTGGGCCTGCGCATCGGTGATACGGTCCAGGTCATCGCGGTCGCGATCGACAATCGAGTGCTGGATTCCGATCCGACGGTCGAACCGAATCAAACGCGAACCGACCCCATCCTGCTAAAGATTGTGGCCGCCGACGAATTGCCGGTTGCCGGCGATCCCGAATCGGGCGGGATGTCCCGGCCCGATGATCAGCCCGCCGCGGGCGATGGAGATCAAGGAAATTCAAACGCCGAATCGGGAAACCAGGGTCAGCCTGGATCAGGCGGCGGCGGTTCCGGTGGCGGCGACGCCGCTTCGCAGCAGCAGTCGGGTGATGGCAGTTCGGGCAGCCCATCGGGTGGGTCTTCGGGATCTTCGGAAGGTGAATCCGGCGACGGTTCGTCCGGCAACATGGATGCCAACTCGGGGAACCCCGGCGGCAAGGGCACGCCTGATCCGTCGTCGGGTGACGACGCGGCGAATCGCGATCCGAATTCCGATCCCGCCCCAAGCGATGGAGCCCCCGGTGGTGAATCCTCCGCCGATCCATCATCAACCGATTCATCCGCCGCAGCGACCGACGCTGGTTCGGGACAGCCCGCTGGCGATGGACGCAGTCCGGACAGCGGATCGTCGGACTCCGGTGCATCCGGTGGTGGCGATTCGATGGACTCGCCAGGTGGTTCAAATTCGCCCAGGGGTGACGGGACCGATCCCAGCCAGTCGCCGTCCAAGAATCCTGGATCCACCAGCGATGATGGGGCCGACGAAAACGCCGGTGATAGTGCCGCCGACGGAGGAAACGGAACCGAAGGGGCCCCCGGCAGTGAAGGCACCCCGGCCGGCCAAGGTGGTCAGGGGGAACCGAACCAACCGCAAGGAAGCCCCAATCCAGCAGGTGAGAATCAATCGGGCGGCGGGGAATCGGGGGATCCCGAATCCGAATCTGGGAATCCAGGCCAGGGCAAATCCGACCAGGGGGATGACTCGAATTCAAAGCCTTCGGGGCCGCCCCAGCACGATGGCGAGGCGTTCGAACGGATCAAAGATTATTTGGACAAAAAGGCCCAGGACC
Source organism: Rubripirellula lacrimiformis (assembly GCF_007741535.1). NCBI lineage: Bacteria > Pseudomonadati > Planctomycetota > Planctomycetia > Pirellulales > Pirellulaceae > Rubripirellula > Rubripirellula lacrimiformis. The sequence continues at coordinate 8,104,263 of NZ_CP036525.1, read as the reverse complement.
AACAGGGATCCTCGGGCGGTCAGTCTGCACCGAATGATTCGCAGTCCTCCCAAGGCCAGGATGCTTCGTCCAAAGGATCCGACGGATCCGATGGTTCCGACGCATCCGATAGTTCTGGGCAACCATCCGCGGGGCAGGATCCCGCCGGCCAAAATCCCGCGGGCCAAAATCCTGCGAGTCAAACGCAGCCCAGCGATGATGGCGGCAGCCCATCGGGGGATGGTGCCGGTCAACCGCAAGGATCCGATTCACCAACCGGGGCCGGTGAATCCGACCCGTCGAACACGCAGCAGCCAGCCGGGCAAAATGGCGATCCATCTTCCGCAGACGATCCAACCGGTGGTGACCAAAAAGGTGGTGACCCAAAAGGTGGTGACCCAAAAGGTGGTGACCAAGCCGGTTCCGATCAACAGGGATCCAGCGATGGCAGCGATGGTGATTCGGGGGGCGAAGATGGTTCCGCCAGCGATGGGATGAACGATTCGAGTGCAGGGAATTCCAGTCAGGGCGATTCCGGCAGCGCCGGCGCGGCTGGGGCCAAGTCCGATCCGTCCGGCGAATCTTCGTCCACGGATTCGGCGAAGCCCGATCCGGATTCCCCCGAATCGGCATCACCGGGATCCAAGTCATCCGATTCGTCGACCGGTGGTGGCAAAGCGAAACCGATTCAGCAGCAGTCTGGCGACGATAGCTTGCCGGGCACCGGTGACGGTTCCGATGGGGCTGGCGAAGGCGGCGACGCTGCACTGCCGCCGGACCCGGTGAACACTGAATATGCCAAGCAGGCCGCCGACATGGTGCTGGATTATCTGGACCAGACTCGGGACCAGCCCGACCGCGAATTGTTGGACCAATTGGATTGGACCGAATCCGATCTGAAACGATTTCGTGAACGATGGAACCGTGTCCGCGAATTGGATCCGGGCAATGACCAAGGCAACCAGCCCGGCGGCCGCGAGATGGAGGATGCGCTGCGCAGTCTGGGGCTGCGTGACACCAACCGCGATGCCGGACGTTCGGAACGGGCCGGGGCGGATTCCCTGCGCGGTCTGCGTGATTCTGGGAACCGCAAACCACCGCCGGCCGCCTACCGGGACGCATTCGATGCATTCCGACGATCGATGGGTTCGCGGCCCTAGTCGTTGCGGGACCGATCACCGCCGCCATCGTCGTTGTGATTCTCGTCGTTGCGGTTCTGATCGTTGCGGTTCTGATCGTTGCGGAGAACGCCCGAATGCCGGACCATAGGAACGCCGGAACATCGTTGCGTCGGGCTTCTGGATGGCCGCAGGGGCCGTTAGGTTAGACGTATTCCGAACACCGGATCGTCCCATCTGCCCACTTCCTCCCCCCCCCCCCTCGATCACACAAGCACTGGCCATGACACGCATTCTTTTTCGCAACGCCCAGGTTGTCCTTGCTGATTCGGTTCCGGTCGCATCGGTGTTGGTCGAAGACGGCCGGATCATTGATGTCGATGCCAGTGCGACCGCGGCTGCGGACCGGGTGATCGATTGTGACGGGCTGCATCTGATGCCGGGTGTGATCGACGACCAGGTTCACTTTCGCGAGCCCGGGCTGACTCATAAAGAAGACCTCGAAACTGCGTCTCGCGCCTGTGCTGCCGGCGGTGTGACTTCGTTCTTGGAAATGCCCAACACCAAACCGCCGGCGATCACTGTCGAAGGGGTTCGAGCCAAGGAATCGATCGCGGCCCAGAAGTCACGAGTCAACTATGGTTTTTACATCGGGGCGACGCCGGACAACGTGGCCGAGCTGAATGCGGCCACGGACGTTCCCGGCATCAAAATTTTTATCGGCAGCAGTACCGGCAATTTGTTGGTTGACGAACAGGCGGCGTTGGAACGGATTTTTGCCGAGACGACTTTGCCCATCTGTGCGCACTGCGAAGACGAAACCACCGTTCGGGCGAACGCGGCACGGTTGGCGGGCACCACCGACATCACTGATCACTCGCGGATCCGAGACGAGAACGCGGCTGTGATCGCGACTCGTCGCGCGACTGATTTGGCTCGTCGGCACAAACATCGATTTCATGTTCTGCATGTTTCGACGGCTGCCGAGTTGCCGTTGTTGGCGGACCCGTCGCCCTATCTGACCGCCGAGATCTGTTTGCACCATGTGTTCTTTAACGTCGATGACTATCCCCGTTTAGGTAGCCGGATTCAGATGAACCCGTCGATCAAAACCAAGGCGGACAACGACGGTCTTTGGCAGGCGCTGTTGGACGGAACGATCCAGGTCATCGCAACCGATCATGCCCCGCACACTCTGGATGAAAAAGCAAAACCCTATCCGGAAAGCCCGTCGGGATTGCCAGCGGTCGAAAATAGCTTGGCACTGATGCTGGACCGCGTCACGGCTGGGCGGTGCACGATCAACCAGGTCGCGTCATGGATGTCGGACGCACCGGCACGAGTCTGGGGGATCGTGGGCAAGGGACGGATCGAAGCCGGTTATGACGCGGACTTGGTGCTGGTCGACATGCAGCAGCAGCGGACCATTCGCGACGAGGAACAGCACACCAAGACTCGCTGGAGTCCCTGGCACGGCGAAACCTTGACCGGTTGGCCGGTGGCGACGTTCGTGGGGGGAACCCAAGTGTGGAGCTCGCAGGCTGGTTTTGATGAAACTTTCCGCGGATCCAAATTGCGTTTCGATCACTCGCGGGGCGGTTACTGGGGCACGATGGATGGAATCGGACCGGCCCAGTAAACCGCGGTATGGGCGTTGAACTACAATCCAGGCGGATCCCTTGCCGGCGCGAGGGACGTTGTTTTTAGATCTGAAGTCGTGGGTTCCACCAGAAGTCCTTTCCAACACAGGATTTTGGCGAATCTCACCACAAACGTTTCCACCAATCCTGTTCACTCGGAGTTTCCTGACGATGAAAAATGTGTTCGCTTCCTCGACGATCTGTTGCTCGGCAATCTTCGCTTTGGTTCTAGCCGGCGGGACGTTGTCCCCGGTAGCTATCGCCGAAGATGGGGCAACCGCGACCGCCGATGCCGGATCGGTTGTGGAACTGTTCGATGGCAAGGGGCTCAGCGGGTGGGCCGGTCGTGACGATTTGTGGTCGGTCGAAGATGGCCAGATCGTGGGACGTACGACCGACGAAGATCCGATCGGCGGCAACACTTTTTTGGTCTACGAAGCCGAGAAGTTTGACAACTTTGAACTGACCGCCGAATTCAAAATCGAAAGTGGCAACTCGGGCATCCAGTACCGTAGCCGTGTGGTCGACCCGGCCGAATTTGTGGTTTCCGGGTATCAGGCTGATATCGACCATGGCAACAAGTTCGCGGGCATCCTGTACGAAGAAAAGGCTCGTGGAATCCTGGCCCTGCGGGGTGAAAAGGTCACGATCGGCGCCGACGGAAAAAAGGCAAAGGAAAGCTTTGGCGATGCAGTGAAACTTGGACAAGGAATTCATCCCGGCCAATGGAACGATTTTCGCGTTGTCGCCGATGAAAATCATTTGCAGCACTTCATCAACGGGACGTTGACCAGCGAAGTGATCGACCAGCAGTCCGACAAGGCTGCCAAGTCCGGGATCATCGCGTTGCAGTTGCACAAAGGTCCGGCGATGACGGTTCGCTTCAAGAACCTCAAAATCCGCAAGCTGTAAGCACGAATCACAGGGGATGGATGCAGTGGCAAAATCAATTTGGCCCAGCGACGATCACACCGAAACATTGTTGCAGTCGGCACGCGACGGTGATGCCGACGCCGTCAATTCTCTGTTCGAGCGGCATCGTGCGCCGATCCGCCGGTTGGTGGAACTGCGGCTAGATCGAAAGGTGCAACGCCGGGTCGACGTCAGTGACGTTGTCCAGGATGTCATGGTCGAAGCCAGCAATCGGCTCGGCAAATACCTGGACGATCCGGCGATGGCCTTCCATTTGTGGCTGCGGCAGATCGCTTGGGATCGGATCATCGATACCTATCGTCGGCATCGTGTTAGTGCCAAGCGGAACATGGATCGTGAACAAGCGATGTCGGTGCCCCGTGGGGCGGATCATTCCACGATGGAATTGGCGGCCCAGTTGTGCGACCCAGCGATGACTCCCGCCGCAGCCGCGACCCATCGCGAGATCGCTGACCAGGTCGAATCGGTGATCGAACAGTTGGCCGATCAGGACCGTGAAATCATTCTGATGCGGCACTACGAACATCTGACCAACCTGGAAATTGCGCAGGTTTTAGGGCTCAGTCCCCCGGCCGCCAGCATGCGGTACCTGCGGGCGGTGCGACGCCTGCGCGAACTTTTGGATGATCTGCAGATCGGCCCGGGGCACGACGAGAGTGAAACGTGAGCCCTTCGGAACCGGAGTCGGCCGACGGTGATGCGATGCCGGCTGCGTCGTCCCAGGCAAACAGCGATGGCGACAGCCAGGTCGGCGACCTTCGCGAACAGCGGCTTGCCAACCTGTTGTCCGAAATCACAGACGCGATTTGCCAGGGCCAGATCCTGGACATCGACCAGGTCTGTCAAGCGAATCCCGATTTGGCCGGTGAACTTCGCCGATTGCTGGGCACGGTGCTTGTCACCGACACCGCGGGGGCCAAACGCGACGAAGGGCTGGCGGATCAAAATCCCGCGGGCAATCGATGGCGAAGCCTCCGTTTGCCAAGCGTGGTGGGCGACTACGAACTGATCGAAGAACTCGGTCGAGGCGGAATGGGAGTGGTCTTTCGGGCCCGCCAAATCTCTCTGGATCGTGAAGTCGCCGTCAAGATGATCCTGCGGGGGCGCTTGGCAAGTGACTTGGATCTGCATCGGTTCATGGCCGAAGCCTCGGCGACCGCCAAGCTGGAACATGCCGGCATCGTCCCGGTGTTCGAAGTGGACGACGTCGATGGTCGACCGTTCTTTAGCATGCAGTTGGTCGACGGGATGACGCTTGCCGAAGCCGTCGCCGATGGTCCCCTGCCCCAACGCCGTGCGGCGAAGTTGGTGGCCGAAGTTGCTCGCGCGATCGGGTACGCCAACCGCCATGGCGTGCTGCACCGCGATTTGAAACCCAGCAACATCCTGATCGCCAGCGACGGTTCGGCGATGGTCACCGATTTCGGTCTGGCGAAACAGATTTCCGAGGCGGACGATCTAACCCGCAGCGGAATGTTGCTGGGGACACCGGCGTATATGTCGCCCGAACAGGCTGGGGGCCGCCGCGGTTTGATGGGGCCTGCCAGCGACGTGTACAGCCTGGGGGCGGTGTTGTACTTCGCCTTGACCGGCCAGCCGCCGTTTGTCGCAAGTTCGCCGATGGAGTTGGTGATGTTGGTGATCGAACAGGATCCGGTCCCGCCCCGCGGGCGATGTCCCAGTTTGGATCGTGATCTAGAGATGATTGTGATTCGCTGTCTGCAAAAGCCGATCGATCTGCGTTACCAATCCGCGGATGATTTGGCGGCCGATTTGGAGGCCTATCTGGCGGACGAAAAAGTGTCAGCCCGCAGTGGCCAGTTCAATCAGGTCGTCGCTCGCCTGTTTCGCGAAACTCACCACTCTGCGGTGCTCGAAAACTGGGGCACCTTGTGGATTTGGCACTCGTTGGTGCTGCTGGTCGCATGCATGTTGACCTGGCAATTGGAATATCACGACGTCCAACAGCGGTGGGTCTATGCGACCGTTTGGATCGTGGGGCTAGGGGCTTGGGCCAGCGTGTTCTGGTCGATGCGGCAACGAATGGGGCCCGTCACATTCATCGAAAGGCAAGTGGCGCATGTTTGGGGGGCCAGCATGATCGCGATCGGTTCGTTGTTCCCGCTGGAATGGTGGTTGCAGATGCCGGTGCTAAGTCTGTCGCCGATGCTGGGCGTGATCAGCGCCATGGTGTTCATCATCAAGGCCAGCATGTTCAGCGGCGCCTTTTATCTGCAAGCGGCCGCCCTGCTAGCGGTGTCGCTGGTGATGGCAATCCATCCCGATTTTGCCCATTTCTGGTTCGGGATCGTTGCCGCGGCATGCTTCTTCATTCCCGGATTCAAGTACGCTCGCCAACGTCATGCCGCACCCACAACGGATCTCCCGTAGGCTTGCGCTGATCGAGACATCGCTGCTTCCACAGATGTGTCAAGTCCGCCGTCACGCCACCCGGGCTGCACGACGATCAACAAAGAGACTTGCCCTTTTGGTCGGTTCAGATGGCTTCTGTCGACAAAGGAAACTGTCCCGCCTCTTTAAGAACTATCCTCGATTTCACCTTGAATTCAACTGTCACCTCGATCGAAATTTAATCTTCGAGCCGATCACGCCTTTAGCCAGGCTGCCGCCGGGTGTGCGAGACGGCGATCACGATGATTCGATCGTCGCGCATAAATTACGCCATGGTGAATGGGAATCCGCGAAAGCGGAAGCCCTACGTTTCGTGGAAATATCGACTCCATGTCTCGGGTGATCGTTGAACCAGTTCTTCGGCCCGGTCAAGTTCCAATTTGAACCGTTCACCAAGATCGGGGTCGATCGCCGAGTAGTCGTCGTACGTGTTGGCTACGTCGTCGAACGCGCCTGGGTGATACTCAAGTTCGGCCACTGGGTTTCCCGCCGATCCGTTTCCATACATCGGACGAAGGAACCGTTTTCACTCGGCCGCTGTCAATATCGTCGATTCGCTGAGCGATCTCGGCATCCCATGCCGCATCTGCCTCGACTTGTGAAACATCCGCGCCGGATGCCGGCTCGATACTGCTCAACAACGCGTTGGCGAGCGCCACCCGTTCAGAAATCGGCAGCTGCATCGCCGTTGCGATCAACTCGCTGGCGTCGCTGCCATTGCGTCCGCTGACGCGGTGGGCGGCTCAAGCTGCGCGAAGTGTCAGCAGCGACAGTTCGGGGCGACAGTTGATGCGGATCAGGTGGGTGCCGGCTAGGCCGCGCGTGACGTGCATCGTTGTTGGTGCGCGGTAGAAGTCGCCTGATGCGTAACGGCTGCCATGGAAACTTGGACTCAACAACGGTCCGGCCAAAGGCAAACGTCCTTGGCCGCCGTGCGTGTGCCCGGCCAACATCAACGTGACGTTATGACGACGGGCCCATCCAAATTGGTCTGGGCTGTGACTCAGCAGCAATCGGAATGGTTGGTCCGGTTGGGCGTCGATCAATGGTCGCTGGAACCACGGGTATTCGTTGCCGATCAACAGCGAATCGACGCCGCCGAGTTTCTTTTTCAATCCACGGCTGCCCAGGTCGGTCCAACCGGCCCGGTCCATCGCATCGCGCGTTTGCCACGAATCGACAACTCGCGTGTCGTGGTTGCCCAGCACGAAATAGCAACCGTCGCGTGCTCGGGCGGGAGCGAAAATCTGTCCCAGCCAATCGATGCAGGGTTGTTTATCAATGATGTCGCCGGTGATCGCCATCAGGTGCGGATCCCACTGAGTTGCACGTTGGACCGCATAGCCGGCAAAGTCTGGGTGAATGTCGCCGGTCAAATGAATGTCGGATAGATGAGCGATGCGATAGCCATCCAGTTCGGCAGGCAGGTGAGCCACCGGTAAATCGATCTGGTCAATCGACAAGTCGAACACTTGGTTGATCGGCAAGCGAGACTCGAATTTGCATTTGCGGGTCAGTGCCAATCGGTTGGAAACCGCTTGTTGCACCGGAACGACTTCGGTTTGTCGCGGAGCCGTGACCGCTTCGACTCCAAAAATAGGCCGAAAGTAAAGCCAGGGGATTCCCAGCATCGGCCATGCCAACAGGCAAAGTACGCTGTAGATGGCCAACAGGGTTGGCGTCGAACTGAGATCGGCATTTCCGGTGACCCAATTCGACAAGAATCCTTGCCACATCCAAATGGCGATGGGAGGCCACAGCAGAGTGAAAGCGAACATGACCTTGGTGCATCGCTTGACCGTCCGCCGCTGCCACCCGAATCCGTTGATACGGTTGTAGCCGGACAGCATCAATCCAAAGTGGCCCGCCAATACGGCGGCCGCGGTGATCCAAGCGAGCGTCGGTGACATCAATTCCCTAGAGTAGTTTGGGGCTCATGAACTGGACGAACTCGGCTTCCGTTCCGCTGGAAAGTTCGCTCCAGTCGGCGATGTCGAATCGGAAAATCGCGATGGCCGCCGTCGGCATCTCCATTCCGCGATCGGCCATCATACTGGCTAGCTGGCTGATCCCCGGATTGTGGGCGATCAGCATTACACAGTCGTGTTGGCCGCCCTCGGACGCCGCGGTCCGCCAGATCGTTTCGGGGCTGGCCAAGTACAGGGAATCCAGAACCGAAAGCTGTGGATCGGTCGACCAGGCCTCCTGCATCCCGTCGACGGTTTCTTGCGTCCGTACCGCCGACGAACAAAGCACCAGATCGGGCACGGCACCAAATTGGGAAAGCCACTGACCCATGACGGGAGAATCTCGCAATCCTCGCCGATTCAACTGCCGATCATGATCCGAAAGGCTCGGATCGCCCCAGTCGCTCTTCGCGTGACGCATCAAAACCAGAGTTTTCGGCATTTGTGATCGCTCGGATGTCGGATGGTTTACTTCGGTGGTCATCTAAATATCTTCGGTTGCCTATAATCCGGATCCCTGGAATCGTTCAACCCGCTTTTTACGACGGACTTCGCACCTATGCTTTCAAGATTTTCTGACCGGTTTCGCGTCGGCTCGAAAACAGCGGCCTCGCTTGCAGCAATCTGCATGCTTGGCGCCACAGCAACCGCCGCGATGGCCGACGATTGGCCAGGGTGGATGGGACCAACGCGAGACGGAGTGTACCGCGAAACAGGAATCATCGACGAGGTGCCTGCCGACGGTCTGGATGTGAAGTGGCGGGTCCCGATCGCCGGTGGGTACGCTGGACCGGCCGTGGCAGAGGGCCGAGTGTTCGTTTTTGACTACCAGAAGACGGATGGCGAATCGTTCAATAATCCGGGGCAACGAGCCGCACTGAAGGGCCAGGAACGCTTGACCGTGCTGGATGCCGAGACCGGCAAACAGGTTTGGCAGTATGCCTACGATTGCCCTTACAGCATTTCCTATCCGGCCGGTCCTCGGTGCACGCCGACGGTCGATGGCGATCTGGTTTACATCTTGGGCAGCGAAGGCGATCTGCATGCGCTGCGAATCAGCGATGGCGAACTGGTTTGGAAACGCAGTTTCAAACAGGACTTCGGTGCCGAAGTTCCGATCTGGGGATTTGCATCGCATCCGTTGGTCGATGGCGACTTGCTTTACACCATGGTCGGCGGTGACGGACAGGGCATCGTGGCGCTGGACAAGTTAACCGGTGACGTGAAATGGAAGACGCTGGATTGCAACGCGGGGTACTGCACACCGTCGATCATTGAACATGGCGGCGTTCGTCAACTGATCGCCTATACCCCCGTGTCGGTGACCAGTTTGAACCTTGCGACGGGATCCCAGTACTGGAGCATTCCGATCGCACCGGAGTTCGACATGGCGATCGCTCGCCCGATGGTCGATGGTGACCTGATGTACGCAAGCGGCATTCGGGTCGAAGCGTTGATGATTCAATTGGACAGCCAGCGACCGGAGGCCAAAGAACTGTGGCGTGGCGAACCAAAGAATGCCGTTCACAGTGCCAATGCAACGCCTATCTTCACAGGCGGAGTTGTCTATGGAACCGATTGCGATAAGGGCAGTTTGATCGCGGTGGACAGCAAAGATGGTTCGCGGTTGTGGGAAACGTTCGAAGCGACCAAGCCAGGCGAAAAGCGATTCATCAAGCACGGCACGGCGTTCTTAACACGAATCGATGGAACCGATCGGTATCTGATCTTCAGCGAGACTGGCGACCTGCTGATGGCCCGCCTGACCGCAGACGGTTACCACGACCTAGGCCGCACACCGATCCTGGAACCGACCAGCGAGTGTTTTGGTCGATCGGTCGTGTGGAGCCATCCGGCCTACGCCAACCAAACCATCTACGCCCGCAACGACAAAGAAATCGTGGCCGTCGATCTGGCAAAGTAGCCCGCAGCCGAAGATCAGGATTCGCACCAATCGGCGTTCCCACAAGCATGGAAGGCGAGCGAAAATCGCCAAGGGTTTCGGCCCATGCGCCGTCGGATCGCCGAAAGTCTTGGCGACATTCGCTACGGTGAATCGTCGACATTCGCGACGGGAACCCAACGACATTCATAACGTTTGTCGTGCGAACCTGTGATCCGCGGTTAACCGGCCGCTTCGTCTTTTTTTTCGTCTTCGGGCGGGCCGACCATGGCGGCGACGGGATCGCCCCAATCGGCGTCAAAGGAATCTTCGCACTCGGTGCAGTCGATTTGAGTGCCCAACAACTCGTCGTCGATGACTTGAGCTGCTTGGCAATGCTGGCACTGCACACGGACTTGCCCTTTCTCGTCCGCCATCGCTGCCAGGTGAGCGTCCGAGACGCCGGCGACTTCGATGTCGTCGGCCTCTAGCGTCGTCAGCAGTTCGCGGTTGATGTCGGCAAGGGTCGACAATCGGTTGGCCAGTTTGCGGACACTGCGTTCGAAACTGTTGCGCGAGCAGCGACCATTGCCAAAGTGTCGATCGCGATTGATGAACAGGTACGTGAACCCACGCAGCAGGCGACGTCGCGCCTGGGTCGGCAGGCTGTACTTGGCTTTGTTGGCGATCAGTTCGAAGATCCGGCACAGGTCTTGTGGCGAATAATCGTCGAACGTCATCGTCGTGCCGACGCGTGAACTGAGGCCCGGGTTGCTGCGGATCATGGTGTGCATTTCGACTGGGTATCCGGCCAAGATGACCACCAATCGATCGCGTTGATCTTCCATGCGTTTCAGCAGTGTTTGGATCGCTTCGCGGCCGTACTGGTCTTGGCCGCTTTCGTCGATCAGCGTGTAGGCCTCGTCGATGAACAGGACACCGTCGAGTGCTTCGTCGACTTTGGCGTTGGTCTTGGGGCCGGTTTGGCCGGCGTATTCGGCGACCAGTCCGCTACGGTCGGTTTCGACCAGGTGCCCTTTTTCCAGAATCCCCAGCGCACCGTAGATGTTGGCGACGATTCGCGCGACGGTTGTTTTGCCAGTGCCCGGGTTGCCGACAAACGACATATGCAGGCTCGGCCGAGTGGTCGGTAGCCCTTCCTTTTCGCGAAGACGTTCCATTTTCAGAAAGTTCGTCAGCGTTTCGATCTGGTCTTTGATCGCATCCAGGCCGACTAGGCGATCCAATTTGGCACGCGCATCGGCCAAACGCTGTTCGGGGGTGCGGTCATCGGGCGGTGTCGGTGCGGTTTTGGCGGCGGCCGATTTCGAAGCGGCGTCGGTCGGTCGATGGCTGCCGGATCCGCCGGGGCCGGCCATCGGAGTCGGCTTTTCGGCGGCTTGGGGACTGATGCCGTCACGAAGTCGCTTGGCTTCGTCGCGCAGCCAATGGATCGCCTCGCGTGCGTTGTTGGTGTCCGTTTCGTTGGCAAGCGTCTCCGGTGCTTTGCCATGAATCTGGTCGAACTGGGACTGCATCGCCGCGATGCTGGTGTTGTCGCGCAGACTGATGTCGCCATCGACCGACGCCAGCAGATTGGCCTGACGCATGGCGAGTGTTTCGAGTTCTCCCCAGCGGTCACGGATCGCGGGAATCTCTGCAAAGGGCCGAACCAGATCGCTCCAACGAAAGTCTGCCGAAGCTTCGATCAGCCAATCGACCGCTTCATGCAGTTGGTTGCCCATCACCGATTTGCCCCAAATGTGTTCCAGCAACACACGTCCAAGTTGGCGTTGTTCCATCGTGCGACCGCTGGCGTTGGGGACGACACCGGCGAAAACCTTCATCAACAATCCCTGATGCAGGTCGTCCATTTGTTCGGCAATCGACGCCGCATCGGCGTCTTCCCCCCCCGAAAGCCAACCATACGAACCACGGATCAACTGGCCACTTTCGATGTACAGGGCCTGGGTCTGTTTCAGCGAATCACGGTACAGGCGAATGGATTCGATGATTTGATCGTCGGGAAGTCGCGGCATGACAGGAAGAGGCCCGTGGGGAGAAGAGGGTCATTGGCGGTGACGGACGGGGGCCCGCAGCGGGGCCCGGTATGGCCGATAACATAACCTTTTGTCACTTGGAAACCAGTATTTGGTGAACCACCAAGCCCGCGTTAGACTGGGGCGGAAGGGGGTGAATGCCCCGCTGGACGAAATGCCGACCAAGACCCAGCCATCATCCCGCCCCAATTGCTCTCCCACCCTCCCCGCGATCATCATGCATCGAAGAATTTCTGCGATTGCCCCTTTTGCTACGATTGCTGCTGTTCCAGCGATGGTTCTGTTCGCTGTGATCCTGCCAGCAGCGACCGCCACCGCTGCCGATCCCGATTTTGCTCGCGACATCCGGCCGATCCTGTCGGACCACTGTTTTGCGTGTCACGGGCCAGACGAAGCCGAGCGGGCTGCGGGACTGCGGTTGGACACCGCCGATGGCGTGGCCGATGTGATCGATCCAGGGGACGTCGATGCCAGCGAACTGGTGTTGCGGATCACTTCCGACGATACCGATCAATTGATGCCGCCGCCGAAGTATCACAAGCCGCTGTCGGATGCACAGAAGACAACACTGCGGGATTGGATTGCATCGGGCGGTCAGTTCGATTCGCATTGGTCCTTTGAACCGTTGCCGACCGACGAAGTCACGTCGCCCGATCCCGCTGTCGCGGCCAACCAGATTGACCAGTTCATCGAAGCGGCGGCCGGGGAAGTCGGATTGCCGCTTAATGGCCGAGCCGACCGACGCACGATGCTGCGCCGCGTCTGTTTGGATTTGACGGGATTGCCACCAACACGTGATCAGATCCAAGAGTTTCTCAGCGATACGTCGCCGGATGCGTACGAGAAGTTGGTCGATCGATTGATCCAGTCACCCCATTTCGGTCAGCACGTCGGTCGCTATTGGTTGGATCTGGTCCGGTACGCCGACACCCATGGTCTGCATTTGGACAACTATCGCGAGATGTGGTCCTATCGCGATTGGGTGATCGAAGCGGTGAATGCCAACATGCCCTTTGATCAGTTCATTACCGATCAGTTGGCGGGGGATCTGTTGCCCGACGCGACGGACAAGGAACGGATCGCCAGCGGTTTCAATCGGTTGAACGTGACGACCAACGAGGGCGGATCGATCTATGACGAAGTCTTCGCTCGCAATTGCATGGACCGAACCGATGCGTTTGGGACCGTGTTTCTAGGGCTGACGACGGGCTGCGCTGTTTGCCACGACCACAAGTTCGATCCGATTTCGCAAAAAGACTATTACTCGCTGTACGCGTTCTTCAACAGTTTGGACGGGCGGGCGATGGACGGGAACGTCAAGGATCACCAGCCAGTGATCTCGGTGCCCGACCAGAATCAACAGTCGTTGTTGCAAGAGTTCAAAACAACATTGGCCGAATTGGAAGCTGAAAAGAAAGGGCCGATCGAATCGGTCGATGCTGCCCAAAGGGTTTGGGAATCTTCGCTTGCCGAACAGGTCGCCGCCCAGTTTCGGCCACTGCTGCCAACCGAAGTGTCGTCCGAAGCCAAGGTGGAAATGAAAACACTGGCCGATGGATCCGTTGTGTTGGTCGGTGATGCGGCCGCCAAGGATACGACGACGATCGTCGCGGCGATTCCGTCCGGGGTTCAGTGGCAGACGCTGTACCTAGAAGCGCTGGTGGATCGTCCCGAGGACCGGGTGGGGGCATCATCCAATGGGAATGTCGTGTTGACCGAAATCACGATCGAAACCATGGACGCGTCGGTACCGGGCCAATGGGTCGAGGTTCCGATTGCCTCGGCGTTCGCAGACGTCGAACAAAGTGGCGACCAGTTTCGCATCGAACGGGCACATGACGGCAAGTTGGACGCAGGGAAAGGTTGGGCGGTCGCGGGTCACCAACAGGTCGGCGGCCGATCGGCTTGGTTCGTGATCCCATCGCTGGTCGTCGAAGGCGACGATGCAAAGATTCGAATCCAATTGAAGTATCAGTCGCAATTCGCCAATCATCAATTCAAAAAGGTGCGACTATCGCTCAGCGATTCGATCGCTAGCGTTCCTGCGGAACAACGGGTCACCCTAGGCGACGTTCATACTGCGGGGCCGTTCCCGCTATCGAAGCCCGCGGCTGGATACGAAGGCCGGTTTGCGTCGGAACAGTTGGAATTCAAGTCCGACGAAGTCTTCAAGCACGACAATCGATCGTACACCTGGCAGCATCGAAATGATCTGGCCGAGGTGTTCGTCAACGATTTGCCAGTGGTGGCGGATCAGCCCACGGCGTTTGTTTTGCACCAAACGATTCATGCGCCACGCGACCAAAAAGTGACGTTCATGATCGGCGGGGACGATGGATACATGGTGTTCCTGGGGAAAGATCAGATCGGCGTTCACAAGGATGCCGGTGATTTAGAACCGCTGGCCGATGAGTACGAATTGCCGCTGAAAAAGGGCGACAACGATCTTTACGTTCGCGTCGTCAATCACTCGCATGATTCGAAGTTGACGTTTGCATTTCGATCTCCCGCCATCGCGATCCCGCAGCAGCTTCGCGATTTGGTGAAGACGCCCGTCGACCAACGCTCTGACGATGTCCGCACTTCGCTGCAAAACTACTACCGCAAGGTCTACTGTTTGCACCCCGATTGGTTGGCGCTGATCGACCAGCAGAAAGGGACACTGGCAGCCCACGAAAAACTGAAGTCTGAAATTCCGACCACGTTGGTGTGGAAGGAATTACCGACGCCGCGCGAAGCGCATGTGTTGAAGCGTGGTCTGTATGACCAACCCGGTGAAGTTGTGCCGCGATCGACACCTTCTTTCTTGCCGGCCTTCCCCGCCGACGCACCCATGGATCGTCTGGGCTTGGCCCAGTGGTTGACGATGCCCGGGCATCCGTTGACGGCGCGTGTGGCGGTGAACCGTTTTTGGCAACAGCTTTTTGGAACCGGTTTGGTCAAGACCAGCGAGGACTTTGGTAGCCAGGGCGAACCGCCTAGCCACCCTGATTTGCTGCGTTGGTTGGCGGTTGATTTTCAATCCAATGGTTGGGATGTCAAACGGTTGTTGAAGTCGTTGGTGTTGACCGATGCCTATTGTCGATCGGCCAAATTCAATGACCAAATGTTGCGTGTGGATCCCAACAATCGGCTGCTGACTCGTGGGCCTCGGCATCGTCTGGATGCCGAAGTGTTGCGGGACCAGTCGCTGGCGTTGGCCGGATTGTTGGTGGATTCGCAGGGTGGCCCCAGCGTGAAGCCGCCACAGCCTGATGGGCTTTGGGCCGCCGTCGGTTACTCCGGCAGCAATACCGTCAAGTTCACCGCGGATACCGGTGACAAAGTCAACCGCCGCAGCGTGTATGTGTTCTGGAAACGAACCAGCGCTCCGCCGCAGATGGCAACCTTGGATGCGCCTAGTCGGGAATCCTGTACCGCCCGTCGCGAACGCACCAATACGCCGTTGCAAGCGTTGTTGCTGATGAACGAAACCCAGTATTTGGAAGCCGCCAAGGCGCTGGGCAAACGGGCGCGATCGCAGTCGGGGATCGAATCGGAAGCCGAGCGGATTGACTGGCTGTTCGAAACCGTCACCGCTCGTCTACCAAACGCCCGCGAACGAGTCGAACTGCAACAACTGCTCGGCGATACCCAGGCGTACTACGACCAGAACCCCGAATTGGCGGCAAGTTTGATGGAAGGGTCGGATGCGGCGGCAGCGGCTTGGACGATCTTGGCCAGTACGATGCTGAACTTGGACGAGACCGTTTCGAAATAGTTTTCCCCGATACGTTGCCGTCTTCGATAGCGTCAATCATTCATAGTGCGGACTCCATTGATATGAACAATCAAGAAATCATCAATCGCCTGACGCGGCGTTCATTTTTCTCGCAGACGTCGGCCGGTTTAGGGGCTGCGGCGCTGGCGTCCCTCAACGCCGGCAATGTGGTCGCCACGCCCGCATCCAGTTCGGATCGCGTGGGCGGTCTGCCGTCGCTGCCGCATCATGAACCCAAGGCCCGCCGGGCGATCTACTTGTTCATGTCTGGGGCCCCCAGCCAGATGGACATGTGGGATCACAAACCCGCGATGGCTGATTGGTACGACAAGGATCTTCCCGAATCGATTCGCCAGGGTCAACGTTTGACGACGATGACCAGCGGACAGTCGCGGTTTCCTATCGCGCCGAGCATCTATAAGTTTTCGCCCCATGGGCAGAACCAGACGATGGCCAGCGAACTGATCCCGCACATGGCCGGCAAAGTGGATGAGATTGCGCTGGTCAAATCGATGTATACCGAAGCGATCAATCATGATCCGGCGATCACCTATATCTGCACCGGAGATCAGTTGCCCGGGAAGGCTAGTTTGGGTTCCTGGCTCAGCTATGGCTTGGGGACCGAGAACGAGAATCTGCCGGCGTTCATGGTGATGACGGCTTCGTGGACGGGGCGTCAACAGGCACAGGCGCTGTACAACCGATTGTGGGGCAGCGGGTTTTTGCCCAGCAAGTATCAGGGGGTCTCGCTGCGCAGCAGTGGCGACAAAGTCCTATACCTGTCCAACCCCGACGGAGTCGACCCGAGCGTTCGCCGTCGAATGCTCGATTCGCTGGCCCGGTTGAACCAGTCGACGGCGGAACAGATTGGCGACCCGGAAACCAATGCTCGCATCGCCCAGTACGAAATGGCGTTCCGAATGCAGACCAGTGTTCCCGATCTGGCCGACATCAGCGATGAACCCCAACATGTCTTGGATCTGTACGGGCCGGATGTGACCAAGCCGGGAACCTTTGCCAATTGCTGTTTGATGTCGCGTCGAATGGCCGAGCGTGGCGTGCGGTTCACACAGATCTTTCACCGAGGTTGGGACCAACATGGTCAGCTTCCCAAGGATCTTCCGAATCAATGTCGTGACGTGGATCAACCATCGGCGGGATTGCTGACCGACCTGCGCCAACGTGGAATGCTGGACGATACCCTGGTGGTTTGGGGCGGCGAGTTCGGCCGCACGATCTACTGCCAAGGCGGTTTGACCAAAACGAATTACGGACGCGATCACCATCCCAAATGCTTTACCGTTTGGATGGCAGGTGGTGGGGTCAAGGCCGGAGTGGTGCACGGCGAGACGGACGAGTTTAGCTACAATATCACCAAGGATCCGGTTCACATCCGTGACCTCAATGCGACGATCTTGAACCAGATGGGCATCGACGCAGAACGGTTTGTGTATCCATTCCGTGGATTGGATCAACGTTTGACCGGCGTCGAGCAGAGCCGAGTGGTGAGCGAAATTTTGGCTTGATTCCGCTGCCCTTAACTTCGATGCCGACATCGATTTTCGATCGGCCGCGTTCTTTCTTGATTGGCTCACGAACATCACGGTGCTATCGGATGCTTGATCGATACGTTTCTATCCAAGGGGTTTCGATGTTAGGTGGTCTTGGGCGGCGTCGGATCCGAAGCATTGCGGAGCTAGTATTCGCTGTCTTTCTATTCGCTGCGTTTGGTTGCACCAGCGCAGTTGGCGGCGAAATCGCAGGTGCCGACCAAGCGACGGGGACAATATCCGGATCGGCGACGCAGGCCGATCAGCGGCCCAACGTGTTGTTGATCTACCTGGACGATTTCGGCTGGCGAGACTGTGGGTTCATGGGAAGCGATTTCTATGAAACGCCTCATCTGGATGCCCTGGCGGCACGCGGGATGGTGTTCACCAACGCGTATTCCTCGGCCGCCAATTGCGCCCCCGCACGGGCCTGTTTGTTGTCGGGACAGTACACTCCGCGGCACGAAATTTATAATGTCGGTACCGAGCGACGTGGCAATCCGAAGTATGGCAAGCTGGAACATGTTCCCGGTGTCGATACGTTGCCGACCAATATCCGAACCTGGGCCCATCAGATACGTGATGCAGGATACCGGACCGGATCGATCGGCAAGTGGCATGTTAGCAACGATCCCCTGCCCTACGGTTTCGATTTCAATTTCGCGGGCACCCACAGCGGTAGTCCACCGAGGGGTTATTTTCCGCCACACCCCAAGGCACCGGGATTGGAAGACGCGCCCGACGACGAATATCTAACCGACCGTTTGACGGACGAAGCGATTGGTTTTATCGATCGCAACCAAGACACGCGGTGGATGCTGTACTTGACCCACTTTGCCGTCCACACGCCGTTGCAGGGTAAGGATGATCTGGTCGCCAAATACAAACAGAAGCCGAAAGGCGAATTGCACAATCACGCGATCATGGCCGCGATGATCCAAAGTGTCGACGAAGGGATCGGGCGGATCATTGCACGTTTGAATCAACTTGGGCTGGACGA
Organism: Rubripirellula lacrimiformis; assembly: GCF_007741535.1. Lineage (NCBI taxonomy): Bacteria > Pseudomonadati > Planctomycetota > Planctomycetia > Pirellulales > Pirellulaceae > Rubripirellula > Rubripirellula lacrimiformis. The sequence continues at coordinate 8,085,962 of NZ_CP036525.1, read as the reverse complement.
GAAAACGGCGATCGTCTTTACGTCCGACAACGGTGGCTACGGACCTGCCACATCGATGGCACCGTTGAAGGGATACAAGGGAACCTATTTCGAAGGCGGCATTCGTGAACCCTTCTTTGTCGTTTGGCCATCCGTAGTAGAGGGCGGGACGAAGTGTGACACGCCGATCATTCAGGTGGATCTGTACCCGACGCTGTGCGAGATGACGGGGGCTGATTTACCGCAGGACCAGCCGGTGGATGGGATCAGCCTGGTGCCGCTGATCAAGGGTGCCGGACCGGCCGCCGAGCCGCGATCGATCTTTTGGCACTTTCCGGCCTACCTGCAGGCGTATTCGAAATCCGATGGTCAACGCGACCCGCTTTATCGCAGTCGCCCATGCAGCGTGATTCGTCGCGGCGACTGGAAGTTGCACGAGTATTTCGAAGACGGCAAGTTGATGTTGTTCAATTTGAAAGACGACATTGGCGAATCCAATGATCAGTCTGAGTCGAATCCTGCCAAGACCAAACAGTTGCATGATGAATTGGTCGCTTGGCGGAAAGCCACCGGGGCGCCGGTCCCCAGCAAGCCCAACCCGCGGTACGACGCCGATGCCGAGGCAAAGGCAATCAAACGAGCTATGTGATCGAGATCGCGAAGGAGTTCGTGACCCGCAAATCGGGTGATCGTCCGCTCCGTTCGTAGTACCGGCTTCAGCCGGCGTTTTCTTCTTGGGACGGTTCGGTTCGATGCACGGACCCGCTTCCGTTTGAACGCAAAGCTACGACGATTGAAATTTGAAACGGGTTTGGATCAGCGCGCCGCTCTGACGGCGCGGTAGCGAGGGATGCGGTACGCTGACACGATGTCCGGATCGTTCAATCCAACACCGTGGGCTCGACGAAGCGATGCGTCGTTCCGGATTGTTTCGCTGCGGTCGGGGCGGGTGATTGCCGGATCTGCGTCGCTGCGCTCCTTGTTCCGGCCTACTTCGTTCCGGTTGGCCGATCAGGGGTGGAAGTCGGGTACCAGACGTGTTGGGATTCCACGCAGCAGCAGGAACAGCCGAGCCGTTTCTTCCAACTCTTCGGCGGCCGCGACGGCGGCGGCTAGCGATTTCCCGGCAATCACCGGGCCATGATTGGCCAGCAGCATCGCACGCGTGGTTTTCGCTTGTTCCCCCACCGCGGCGGCCAGTTCCATGTCGCCCGGAGCGTAGAACGGTACCAGCGGGCAACGTCCCACTCGCATCAGTTGGTAGGCAGTGATCGGCGGCAGCACGTTTTCGGGGTCGATCTCGGCCATGCACGAAACCGCTACCGAATACGTGCTGTGCAGATGCACAACCGCGAATTCCTGCGGACGCGATCGATACATCGAAAGATGCAGGAACGCTTCCTTGGATGGACGGTCGCCGGCTAGATGTTCGCCGTCGAAGCTGACTTTGGCGATCCGATCCGGGGCCAGGCTGCCCAGGCTGGAATCGGTCGGCGTGACCAGGATCCCATCGTTTAGCCGGACACTCAGGTTGCCGGTGCTGCCGTGGGTGAACCGACGCTCGAACAGCGAACGTCCGCGAGCCGCCATTTGCTCGCGTAGTTCGCGTTCGGAGTCATCCGGTGCCTGATTCGCCGCCGTCATCAGTTTTCAATCACGTCCGCAATGGCTGCACAGAGTTGATCCATGCGATCTTCGCTCATCCCGGCGACGTTGATTCGGCCGCTGCCGACGATGTAGATGCTGTGTTTGTTTTTGAGTTCATCCACTTGCATCTTGTTCAGCCCGCTAAACGAAAACATGCCGTTTTGGTCTAGCAAGAATCCGAAGTCGTGGCCTTTGCCAGTCTTCTTCATCGTTTCGACGAACTGTTGTCGAAGCCGCTTGATGCGTGTCCGCATCTCGGTCAGCTCGTCGTGCCACATCTGCGTCAGGTCGGCATCATCCAAGATGGTTGCTACCACTGCCGCACCATGACGCGGTGGATTGCTGTAGTTGCTGCGGACCAAGGTTTTCAATTGGCTTTGGACGGCACCCGCCATTTCAGCGTCGCCGCTGAGGATCGAAATGGCACCAACACGCTCGCTGTACAAGCCAAAGTTCTTCGAGAATGAACTGCACACGATGGCTTCGTCGCAGACCTTCAAGATCGCACGTACCGCGACCGTGTCTTCGGCCAGACCGTTGCCGAAACCTTGGTAAGCAAAGTCGATGATCGGGAGCAGTCGTTTTTCGGCGACGACGCTGGCGATCTGGTCCCACTGTTCCGCAGTCGGGTCCACACCGGTCGGGTTGTGACAACAGGCGTGCAGCAGGACTGCGTCGCCGGGCCGGGTGTTGTTGGTCAGGTCGTCGATCATGCCATCCAAGTCGAACGACTTTTTGTCGTCGGCGAGGTAGCGGTAGGCTTCCTGCGGAACATGCTCGGATGTGAACACCGCGTTGTGGTTAGCCCAAGTCGGTGTGGAGATCCAAACGCGGATCGGTGCCAACTGGCTGTTCAAAAAACCGGCAGCCACTCGCAGTGCACCGGTGCCACCGGGGGTCTGCACGACGGACACGCGGTCCGATTCGACGCAGTCGCCAAAGATCAGGTTGCGTACATGACGGCGATAGTCGGCCTGTCCATCGATGGGCAGATAGCCCTTCGTTTTCTCGTTCTCGACCAGCCACTTTTCAGCAGCTTTGACGCATTTCAGGACAGGGGTCTGCCCGGACGCATCCTTGTAGACACCGACGCTGAGATTCATTTTCTGAGGGTTGGTGTCGGCTGCGAAAGCCTCCGTCAATCCCAGAATAGCGTCGGGGGGAGCGGTCGTGATCCCGATGAATCGGGACGATGGTTTCGAAGTTGCGGTCATCGAACTTTCGTGTGCGTGAATTTCGAAGCGAACGGGAACCCCGGAATCCTAGTCAACCGCGGCCAAGTTCACCATCGACCTAGTTTCCTGCTGCGGCAATTCGTCCACCGTCGCGGGACGTCCCAGCCGCCCGCGACCCCCGCTACACTTGCCTGGGGCCCGCCCCGTCGTCCTCCGGCGTCGCCCGGAAAATACCGCGGATGCGTCCCCGTGCATCGGTTTTGGCCGTATTGATCGGAATTGGCCCCATCCGTGGTGCAACCGAAGCGGTCGTGATCGCGTGCGTCGATCCGCAAGTTTCACATCGCTGGCCCCAGGAAAGCGATCGGGTGGGACAAGCGTTGGAGGCACATCGTGCCAGAAATATTGTGCACCGGGTCGTTCTTGCGACCGTCGGTCGGATTCTAGTGGGAGTTAACAATGACATCGCCTGACCTGATCATCGTCGGCGCCGGGTCGGCGGGCTGCATGATGGCCTGTCGTTTGCGGGCGCTGACGGACTTAAACGTGATGGTCGTTGAACCGCCATCGGCCGAAGCACCGCCGATCGATCGCCAGCGCCCTTCGCGTTGGATGAAACTGATCGAGTCCGACGAAAATTGGAATCACACCACCGGTCCTAACATCGGTTTGGCGAATCGAAAACTGGCCTGGCCACGCGGTCGTGGGATCGGCGGAAGCAGTCGGATCAACGCCATGATCTGGTTCTCGCCCACCGAATCGGATTTTGATTCTTGGGCCGAAGCAAGCGGTGGTCGACATTCGATCGCAGATTGGCGAAACGCGGCGCTGGCCACCGAAGCGATGATCCAGCCTGAATCGCCGCGTTATCTAAGCGAATCATCCGAGTCGTTTTTGGCCGCTGCCAAAGATTTGGACGGCGCGACGCCGATGGTCTACCGTCGATTCAATCGGCAAGGACGAAGGTTGGACCTAACGCCGATGTTGTCCGGATGCACCGTCGTTCGTGCCACTGTCGATCGGATCCTATGGGACTCCGACAGGGCCATGGGCGTGTCGGTGATGAAGGATGGGGCGACCGTCGATCTTGTCAGCCGCTTGGGCGTCATTCTATGTGGCGGCGCGATCGCCACCCCGACGATCCTGCAGCGAAGTGGTGTCGGGAACCCGAGCGATCTGTTGACCCACGGGATCGATGTTCGCATCCCGCGACCGTTGGTGGGCCAACAATTGCAGGATCATCTAGTGATGCCCGTGATTTTTAAGACGCGAGCAAAAAAAATATTTCGTCTGAATCCGCCTCTTCGAGACGTGGCCAGGTGGCAGATGTTGGGCACCGGCCAGGTCGCATCGAATGTCGCCGAGTGCGGTGGGCTGTTCGGCGATGGTCGATTTCAACTGCATGTGACGCCGACAAACTATCTGACCTTTCCCACGCCCAGCGAAGTCGCAGTGATGACAATTGCCGTCAACCTGACTCAGCCTCTATCACAAGGGCAGATTGGTCTCGGTGGCGTAGATCCGACAAAACCCGCATTGATCCAGTCGAACTATTTCGCGGATGCCCGGGACGCAGAATCCTTAGCTGGGGGGGTCCAAATGGCACGCGCGATCGCGGCCCGTGATCCGCTTGCCAATTTCATCATCGACGAAGTATTGCCAGGGACTCGACGATCCGATGTCCAAGCGATCACTAAGTCGATGTCTCGGTATGCACAAACGCTTTACCATCCAGTTGGGACGTGTCGCATGTGTCGTCGCAATGATTCGGTGGTGGATGCTGAATTTCGTGTGCGGGATTCCACCGGTTTGTGGGCGGTGGATGCGTCCGTGTTGCCCGGATTGCCGCTCGGGAATCCGACCGCATCGGTGATGACGATGGCCTATTTGGCGGCGGATCAGATCGCGCGCGACACGCACATCAGCCACGGAATCTGATTGACAGTGCCTTGGCGGTGCTCCTATGACTAAGGCTTCGCCGAGTCGGGTTTTCATCGTCGTTCGGGGGCCACGTGATGCGTCAGTGCATTTGTTTGATCGTCCTGTTTGGGGTCGCCGTCGTTAGCGGCAGCACGGCCACTGGTTTATCGGCGGACGATGCGTTGGTTGCGGATGATGCGATTCATTGGGGCGACCCTCTCGGGCCAATTTCTGCAACCGAAGCGGACGATAAACTGGTCCTGCTGTTGATCACCAATGATGAACCGATTCGCGTCGATGATGCCGTCGACGTGGCGGATGGTGATGACCAGCGGGCTGCGGTTGATGCACCCAATGGCGTCTATGGCTGGTGCACCGACGTGTTTGCCGACGCCTTTCGGGAACTGCGGCACCGTCGGCCCGATCTGCGATCGAAGCTGATGTTGCAATGGCTGCCGGCTGGCTTGCCAAGGGAATTGACCGGTGGCAAAGTCAGCAACGGGACAGCCCGCGCCGTCGTGCTGCTTTGCGATGGGCACTATCGCTTGGCCAGTTTTTTGGTCGGCGTTCCCGATGCGGACGATCTTTTGACTTTGATCGAAGACGGTCAAGAATTCCAACGTTTACGTTCGCTCGACACGCAGGGGCGCCAGCGGGTCGTCGCCAATTTGGCCGGTCGCAGCAGCCAGCGAATGGACCGCCTGTGGCGTCAAGTTTTAGAAGAAAGCGTTGTCGCGATGGACGGTGCGGCGGACGACCGTGGGGGAGTAAAAGACAGGGGGATCGGCGAATTGGAACCCGATTTTTCTTATGAATCGTTCGATCAAGTCGCTACGCAACGCATGCTGGTTCTGAACGAACGGTTTGGCGATATGTACCTTGCCGACGTCAGGCTTCGGTTCGGTTTGACGGAAGCATCGGATGTTGAACGGCTAGTCACTTTGGAACAACACATTCAAACCCGTCGTCCTTGGTGCGAAGCGATGATCCCCTTCATCGCGGGCATCCAGGTCGACCAGCAGTGGCCCACCCTGGTTGAACTGATTTGGGGACACCCGGCGATTCGCGGTGACTTTGATGCATCGGAATTGGTCCAGCAGATCAAGACACTTGGCAAGGACGAAACATTTGTGTTCTCGATTCAGCCACCCACCGCACTGCGAAACATTCCTTGGCCGCCGATATCTGACGATACCAGCGGTGCAGGTGCCGGTTGGCAACGTGTGCAGGAATTGGCGACCAAGACGCGTTATCGCGAAGTCGATTGGCAGCAGTTGGCGGCGGCCATCCGCGGCGGCGATCTGACGCCAATCGACGTTCGTGGCAACTCGTTGCTGCGTTACGTCATCTTGCCCGCTGGCAAAACAAAACCACTACCCGTATTTCAGAACAGTCCACCCGGACGAGTCGTTGGTCTATTGAAACGTTTCAATCGCTAAACGCGACTCCGAAGGTCTTTTCTCACGTTTCCTAGATGGGGGTTTCCAATGCGACGTTCACTTCTGTTCGGTTTAGCGATGGCCGCGACGGCGGTCACATCGATTTCGTGGTCGTCATCGGCGATCGCGGTATCACCGATCTCGGTCCAGCAGGGGCAGCAGTTGTTCCAACGCAATTGGACCCCCGCCAACCGTGCCATTTCAAGCGATGGTTTGGGGCCGCTGTTCAATGGCCAGTCCTGTGTGGCCTGCCACAGTCAAGGCGGCGTGGGCGGTGGGGGTGCCGCCGAGCACAACGCACATTCGATCGGCATCGAAGAAATGCAGATCGTCGGTGGGCCGGTCGACACCGATATTATCAAACGAATGGTCAGCACCTTTCATCCGGGGTTCATTCTCAGCGACGGTACGGTGATCAACACCTTGGCGATGTCGCATCACGGTGGTTCACCCGCGTTTGCCCAGAGTCGTGCGGCGTTTTTGAAACAGTTGCCGGCCGAATTCAGCAGCCATGGCGGACCCGTTAGTGCGCCCGAAGTGCGCAGTGCGACGTCGATGCCGGTGTTGTTTCATAACGCGATCGGAAAATACCAAATGTCGATTCGCGCACGGCTGTTTCAGCGAAACACGACCGCGTTGTTCGGCGCCGGTGCCATCGATCGGGTGACCGATTCTGAAATCATCAAGGTTGCAAAGTCGCAGGAGCAGCATCCCGAGATCAGCGGCCGACCGGCAACGCTGCGGAGCGGAAAGATCGGGAAGTTTGGATGGCGGGGGAACGTCGCTTCGTTGATGGAGTTCACTGACCAGGCCTGTGCGAACGAAGTCGGTTTGGAAACCAAACGCAAACCGCAACCGGCTGACCCGATGGTGCCCGGCTATCGGAATTCAGGAGTCGACATCAGCGATGAACAGATCGAAGCGATGGCGGACTTCATGGCTGCCCTGCCGGCGCCGGTGCGTGATGTTCCCGGTGATTCCAAATCGCGAATGCAAGTGGAACGTGGCGAACAGATGTTTGCATCGGTGGGATGCGCCGTCTGTCACCTTCCTCATATCGGGCCCGCTCGTGAAATCTACAGCGACCTATTGCTGCACGATATGGGACACGAATTGGTCGACTTGAATCATGCCGAGCCCTACATCATTCGAACCACCCCGGCGACCCGGCTTTCGATGGCAGGAACCGAACGCGTTACCGGGACCATGATGGTCGGCGGCTACTATGGGCCTGCCACGGAGATTAATGTCGATCAGACGACCGTTTCCGGTCGACTGGATTCGGGCCGGGGGGGCGCTGTCAGGGCGGAGTCCGGAAGGATAGATGATCTTCCGCAGCTACCCAATAACCGAGCGTACTATGGGCGATCGCAATCGATTGCGGCCCGACCCGGCGGCGTTGCAATGCGAGGGCTTCACTTTGTTGCCCCTTCGGTCCCCAAGGAAAGATTGCTATTGGTGGACCTCGCTTACGACGAAAAGAATTTCTCTTCCAGCACGTCCAAGGATCTGTACGGGCTTGTGATGAATGCAAAGATTGAACGAAAGAGTACGGTCCGTCAGACGGTGTACAACCGAATTCACTTCGAGCCGACCAAATTCAACCAGGAATGGCGGACGCCGCCGCTGTGGGGCGTACGGGATTCGGCACCCTACATGCACGATGGTCGGGCCCAAACGCTGTTGGAATCGATCGCGATGCATGGTGGCGAATCGGCGGGAACGCGGGATCGATTCCTGCAACTGCCGCTTTCCGATCGACACGCGATCCTGGCGTTCTTGAATACCCTGGCGGCGCCACCGAATGCCCCGCAAATGGCGTTCTAACGTCGCGGATCGTCGATCAGCGGGGATAATCGGCACAATCGTTCGATTTTGCCAGAATCCCCGCGGATGGAAGTTGATGCTCGGCTCGAAAGGGCTAGGTGTGACCAACGATTTCGAAAGCACACGTCAGGTTTCCGACAACGGCCCTGACACCTTTCCAGAAATCGTATGGGGCGCAGGGGCACATGTCCGGTCACGAAAAACCACGCGGATTGTTCCGCAAGCTCGTAGATAATTCATTCCTGTTGATTGTCGGTGCACTGGCCGCATTGGTTTGGGCCAATATGGCGCACCAATCCGGCAGCCATTCGTACCACGATTTTGTCCACTTTGATGTGACCTCTTTGTGGTCAGGTGGATCCGATCATCACCAGGTGGATGCGACGTTGGTCTCGTCCGCTGGCGAAGACTCGGACGTGGAACAGGTCGCCCAACATGGGTTCAGCCTGCACTTCATCGTCAACGATATCTTGATGGCGTTGTTCTTTGCGATCGCGGCCAAGGAAGTCTGGGAATCACTGCTGCCGGGCGGATCGCTGCACGAACCTCGCAAGGCTGCGACCCCTTTGTTAGCCACCGTGGGCGGTATTCTGGGACCGGCCGGGGTGTTCATGTTGGGGGCGTACTTCACGGGGACCACGATTGATCTTGGCAACGGTTGGGCGGTCCCTTGCGCGACCGATATTGCGTTCAGTTATCTGGTGGCACGCATCGTGTTTGGTGCGGGGCACCCTGCAATCGCGTTCTTGTTGTTGTTGGCGATCGCCGATGACGCGGCCGGATTGATGATTCTGGCACTGTTTTACCCACAGGCACCGATCGTGCCACAGTGGCTATGCCTTACGTTGGTAGCGATGTGTGGCGCCATGTTGCTGCGACGCCAGAAAGTCCACTCGCACTGGGCGTACCTGTTGGGGCCAGGTGCCATCTGTTGGTTCAGTTTCTATCAGGCCAATATCCACCCGGCACTCGGTTTGGTACCGATCATTCCGCTGTTGCCTCATGCCCACACCGACCTGGGGATCTTTGCCCGGGAAGAACTTGATCGACACGACACGCTGAGCGAGTTCGAGCACTGTTGGAAGCTGCCGGTGGAGTGTTTCCTGGGGCTGTTTGGATTGATCAACGCGGGCGTGGTGATGAGCAGTTTGGGAACGGGCACATGGCTGGTTTTGGCCGGACTGTTCATCGGCAAACCACTGGGGATCACAGGCATGACCTACTTTGCCGAGAAAGGTTTGAAGCTGGAGAAGCCCGCCGGGATGGACTATCGGCACGTGGTCACTTTGGGGGCCGTGGCAGCGATTGGATTCACCGTCGCTCTGTTTGTTTCCGTGGCGGCGTTTACCGTTCCCGGTCCAATCCAGGATTCGGTCAAGATGGGAGCTCTGCTAAGCTTTGCTGCAGCCCCGATCGCGATTGTGATGGGGCGTGCCCTGGGGATTGTCCCCGTTCAACCGGCCGCTGACATAGAATCCACCGAGGCTTCGACGGCAGCTGCCTGATCGAAATTCCGCATCGGCCTGTGGGTTCCCCGCAGGCCGATGCAATTTTCTACTCCACCGGCCCCTTCAATAGTTATATGGATCAGGACGAACAGCCGAAGCATCTCCCCGAATCGTTGCCTAACGAGGCGATTGGCGAAGACGAGCATTCGCGACCGCAACCGGCCGACGAACCGATTCCGACGGTCGACACCCAAGACCTGTTTCGGGTGATGCGACACACCGTCGATCGGCTGGAAAAAGACAAGACAGCGCGAGGTGACTTGAAGATCCTGTCACGGACACTTCGTGAACTGCGGTACGCCTTTACGGTATTCCGTCCTTTCCGGCGTCGCCGCAAGGTCACGATCTTTGGGTCGGCGCGAACGCCACCGGAACACCCCGAATATCAAGCGGGCGTCGAACTGGGCCGACGGTTTGCCGGGCACGGTTGGATGGTCATTACCGGTGCCGGTGGTGGGATCATGGAAGCCGGTCACCGTGGTGCCGGTCGGGAAGCGTCGATGGGCCTAAACATCATGCTGCCCTTTGAACAGAGCGCGAACCCATACATCGACGGGGACGCCAAACTGGTGACGATGAAGTACTTCTTCACTCGCAAATTGATGTTCGTCAAAGAATGTAGCGCCGTGATCTGTTTGCCGGGCGGCTTCGGAACGCTGGACGAAGCGTTCGAAACCATCACCCTGATGCAAACCGGAAAACAAACCATGATTCCGTTGGTGCTGGTCGACCATCCCGGCGGCAGCTACTGGCATGACATGGGCAAATTCATCGACAAGCAACTGCTTGGCAACGGGATGATCAGCCCGGCCGATGGAAATCTATACCGGATCACCAATTCAATCGACGAAGCGATGGATACGGTATTGGGTTTCTACAAGGTTTACCACAGCATGCGGTACGTGAATGATCACGTGGTCATGCGGCTGAAGCGTCGTTTGACGGATGAACATCTGGAACGGATCCGGGCCGAATACAGCGACATCCTGGCCGGTGGAACGTTTCAGCAACGTGACGCATTGCCAGAGGAAAGTGGCGAGCCCGATTTGGCCGAGATGCCACGATTGGTCTTTCACTTCAACCGCCGTTCCTTGGGCCGCATGCGCGGACTGATCGACGTCATCAATCACTGATCGGGTCGCAAACGCAAGCCGCCAAGACTTTCGGTGATTCCCCGGTGCGCCGAAACTCTTGGCGAGTCTCGCAACGTTGTGATCGGTTGGTCGCGGATTCAGAGAGCTCGGCGATCAGTCCTCGGCGATCAGCCTTCGGCGATCAGTCTTCGGGGGTGTGATCGCCCAGCCCGACCATTTCCAACAGCCGTAGGGCGTTGGTGGTCGGTGATACACCCTGACGCATTTGGTAATCGAACGTCATTTGTTCGTTGCCTTTGGCGTCCGGGCGGATTGTTTCGCGGAAGTGAACGGTGGTTGCGATCGACTGCAGTTCCGGTTCGTCAGCCAGTTCCAGGTCGTGCGTGGTGATCGCGCCGATGGAACGTGAATCCATCAGGTGCCGGAGCACCTGGACGACGGCAATCTGCCGTTCGCGGCTGTTGGTACCCTGCAGGATTTCGTCCAACAAAAACAGGCAAACTCGATCATTGATTTTGGCCATCTGCCGAGCCTGATCGACGACGCTCTTGAGCCGTTTTAGTTCGGCCATGTAGAACGAAACGCCTTCACTGACATCGTCGCTGACACGAATGCTGGTGGCCAATTCGATCGAAGCGGTTTCGAATTGCTGGGCACAGACGGGGGCGCCGGCGCCGGCCAAGGCGACGTTCAATCCGACGCTTCGCAACATCGTGCTTTTGCCCGACATGTTGCTGCCGGTGACCAACAGAAGTGTCCCCGGCGGCCCGACTTGCACGTCATTTCGAACGCGAGCCGAATCGGGCAATAGCGGGTGTCCAATGGCGGTTGCCTTGACGGTGGCAGTGGCCGGATCTTGGTTCCATGTGGCCCGTGCCCACGTGGGGTATTCATCGCGGAGGGCGGCGATCGACATCAACGCTTCCAGTTCGCCCAAGGCTTCGAACCAATCGGCCACCTGGTCGCGAAAATGGGATTGCCAAGATTCCAGTCGCTTCAGGACCCAAACGTCCCACAGTCCAAAGGCTTGAAGCGGCAGGTACAGCAAAAATGTACCGGCCGATTGGCGTAGGCCGCCGGCTGCCGCGACTCGTTGCAGTTGACGCATGCCCTGCACCGCACAGCGGTCGCCATCGACCATTCGGTTGCGAATCCGCGATAGGACTCCACCACGATCGTCGTCGCCTACCGGCAGCCAGGTGGCTGCTGAAAAGATCTCTTCGTAATCCGTCACCATCCGTCGGTTCGCCATCGCAATCGAAAAGATCTCGTGCGCCGGTCCTAGCATCAGAGTGGTGATCAGCAGGTTGATCACAATCAACGAGATCAGTCCGACCAAGCCAATCCGAAACGCCATCGCAGGCAACCATCCGGCGCCGCCTAACAGCAATGCACCTAGCATGACGAACGTCAAAACGACGCTGATCAGCGCCCAGCTGGAAAGCCAAGAACGTTTCTGGAGCCAGGTGTCGCCGGTGGCCCAGCGGGTGAATTGTTCCGGATCGCCAGTGCTTTCGCCGACATCCCGGGCCAGCGTGTAAAAACGGATTCGTTGGTCTCGCATCGGGGCCAGGGCGTCGACCGCCTTGGCTCGCTCGGCTGCGGTTTCAGCGATCGATGGGCCTGACAACCACTGCGCTAGCGTCCGGATGCCGGGCGTCGTTGCCGCCATGGAAACTAGGTGAAACAAAGACGCACGTCCAAGCAGATCCAGGTCTCCGGCGACTTCACGACGATGGCCGTGCAGTTCGACGCTGGCCAACAAAGAGGTCAATCGCTTGGTGGCCAACGCATTCCAGTCTCGATTGAGTCTGGCAATCAAGCGTTCAAAGACGCTGCGATGACGTTTCATTTCTGCGATCGCGTCGCGGATCGGTTCGTTCAACGTCGCGACAACAAAGAACAATGCAAACGCGATCCAACCGATCCATCGGGCACTGGGGACGTCGTTCGATGCATAGCCCAACAACCAGAACACAATCGCAGCCAGGAATAAGCCGACGCGGATTTTTCCTAGCAGTTGGTCCTTTGCCGCCAGCACGTCGCAGCGCGCGTTGATGGATTCCAATTGTTCCTGATACCGAGCGACCGCAGCCGCGGCATTGTCCGATGCGACGTTGGATGATTCGGTTGCGACGGACGGTTCCTCCGCGGCGGATCGTGACGGGGTGTTGGCCGGGTCGTTCGATGAAGTCGAGTGGTTCAAGCTAGTACTCTGCAAATCACGTGACGAATCGGTTCGGCGTTCGGACCGGCGTCGTTGGTGGGCAGCGGGATCAGCAGCGTGGGCGTGGACCTAAGCTGCGACGAAAGAAAGATCAGGTGCCGGCAGCAAAGCCGGAGATGGACGACTTTGATTTGCGTCCAAACGGACGCGACGAGCTGGTCACCATCTTGGTTGCGATACGGTCCTGCAGGTTCGGGCGAAATACCGCCAGCAACAATAGAGGCAGGAACCAAGCGATGTAGAGACCACCGCCATAGCCGTGCCAAAACTGGGACGCGACCATGACCGCGGCGGATCCGCTGATCAGCGTTCCCAGGTTCTTCTGGGCTGGCCAAATGGCAAAGAACACGCATAGGATCACAAACGCAACGATCACTGGCAGACGCCAAATCGGTTCCCAGCCCAGGCTCCAGAACCCTTCAAGGCCCAGCGCGTCGCGGTTCGGATTCAGCAGTCCAAACATCCGCCGCAGATGCTCGGTCAACGATGCGGTATCGTCGAACGACAACGCCAACATCAACAGCGCCAACATCGCAATCACGCCAATCGCAAACTGGCGTGCACCACGTTGCCAATAAAAACTGAACCACAACGGCAGCAGGAACAGTGGGTAATAGACCAAGCCGCCCGCTAGCCCTAGGAACACGCCAGCGATCAGGGGACGGCGGTAGGTTAGTACCGCCCATAATAACAAGGCCGCCGGTAAGGCATGGTCCACCCGTCCGGTCATCTGAGCCGTATAGGGAAGCATCAAGTACAGCGTTGCACAGCCGACGCCCGCCCGGATGTTTCCGAAATGGCGATTTCCGATCAACACGATGCCGGTCACGATCGCCAAGTGGGCGGCGATCGCAAGCGCTTTGGCAATCGTGGCCAAGCGGGTCTGTGACGCGGACAATTCCGCAGGGGTGGGTGGCGAAACGCCCCCGGGTGCTTCGCTGACCGGACGCGTGGGGATTGCTGGCAACATGTTCATCATGGCATACCCGGGACCCAAGGCGGGGCCCTGAGTCACTTGGATGCGTGAATCGCTGGTGACGACGTTGGCCATCATGAAGATGAACAACGAAATCCCAATGAAGGTCAGGCCACCGCTGGTTAGGTTCGGATCCAACAGCGGACGGCGGACCATCAATGGGTCCAGCATCAGTCGCAACAGCAAGAACGCTTCGACGATGAACAGGTAAACAAACCCCCATCGCTGGACATCGCGGGGCCCCAGTTTGACCGGGGCTGCGTCGGCGGATGCCGGGTTGGCGGCGTCCGCGATTGTCGCCGCAGCGGTCGATGCGCTATCGGTTGCCAAGTTCTGTGTGGGGGAATCCACGGCGGACGTGACACTGCCGTCGTCTGGGTTGCCGGTGTCAGGGGTGCCGGTGTCAGGGTTGCCGTTGCCGGGGTTGCCGTTTCCGGGGTTGGTGGGCGCCGCGGGATCGATCGTTTCGCTGGCCGCTGGGGCGGTCGTCGAATCGTCCGCAGGCGAATCCGGTGATTGTTGGGAATCGACCGCCGGGGAATCCTGAAATAAGGCGAATATCGGCAGCGCCGACAAGACGGTCTTGGTGGCCTGGTCGCTGAGCGCCGATGCAGCGGACTCCGTCGGATGACTCTGTGCCAAAGCCAGGGCTTCGGACTGGGCCAGTTCCCGGCGATATCCTTCGTGGACGATCAACAATCCAGGGGCCAACAGGATCAGCAGCACCAGGTCCAAGTTCCGGATGCTCCAGAACCGATGGAAAACAAAGTACAATCCAATCGTCAAGAACGACGACAGGTAAACCCATGTCGTCGGATCAGGCCGCCTGTAATAGAGCAGTATTTCGCTCATGAAATTGAGGCCATCGTCGACGCGATGTACCAATAGGAACGGTGTGTGGTCTCTTAGAATCGAAGCCTAACAGAATAACCGATCCGGCGTCGGTGGGCACCATGGCGTCGTCGCACGGATGTCAGTGACCTGCAAAGGTTTGCACCGGAAGATTGTGCCGGAAACGGATCCCCTAAACGGGTTGTATGGTGGTTTGAATGGAAACGATTGAAATGGACGCTTCGATCTCGGGCCGACTGGATCAGGCTGCCCAATGGATTGCTGGACAACATTCCAGCGCAGTCGATCAACTGATCGGGTGGTGCGACACCAATTCGTGGTCGTTGGATGAGGTTCGGTTGAAGGCCATGGCCGATCGTTTGGCCAGCGATTTTAAGGCTGATGGAATTCCCCTGGATTCGCTGGAATTGCCCGACGTTCGGCTGTTGGGCAATGCAGAGCAATGGGTTCCCCAGCCGACCGGTCCGCTATTGGTCTGGCATCACAATGCCGACGCGCCCAAACGGGTGTTGCTGATGATCCATTACGACACGGTGTACCCGCACGGCAGCCAACCGTCGCAATGTCGTCAATCAGGCGATCGATTGATCGGTCCTGGAACAGCGGATGCCAAAGGCGGGATTTCCGTCATCAAGCTGGCCGCTGGTGCGATCATCCGGTTCGGTTTGGCCCAGCATTGTGGCGTTTCGGTGGTGCTGAACCCGGACGAAGAAATTGGAACGACTGGATCGGGTGATGCGATCGAGCAGATGGCAGCCGGTTTTGATCGGGCGCTTGTATTCGAACCGACGTTGCCAGACGGATCGATGGTGGCCAACCGCAAAGGGTCTGGCAACTTTGCGTTGTCCGTCCATGGGCGATCGGCGCACGCCGGGCGCAACCCCGAAGATGGACGCAACGCCATCGTTCATCTGTCAAAGATGGTCGGTGAAGTGGCCGGTCTGCATCAACCCGATGCGGGGCTGAGCGTCAATGTCGGCCATATTGAAGGGGGGGGGCCGCTGAACCGCGTGCCCGATCATGCATCGGTTCAACTGAATATTCGGGTGGTCGACGATGTGGCGATGGATCGCGCCGAGACGTCGCTGAAATCGATCGTCGATCGGTACACGGTCGATGGCTATCACGCCCGCATGCTGGGCCAGTTTCATTCGCCACCCAAGTTGGTCGACGACGCCGGTCGCGTGATGCAGAAGTGGGTCCAGCGGGCGGGACGCTATGCCGGCCGCGATTTCAAATGGCTGGACACCGGTGGCGCTTGCGATGGATCGAAACTGGCCGCTTGGGGACTGCCTAATGTCGACACGATGGGCGTGTCGGGCGGCGGATTGCACAGCCCGGATGAATTCTGTGAAGTCACGTCCTTGGTTCCCGCGGCAGTGACCGTGGCAGCAGCGGTGGCTGAATTTTCGAGCCAAGCCAGCAAGTGACCGGCATCCCATGCCGTTCAGCATCGATCGTCCTGATCGAAGACGATAGGTGGGGGGATCGCAAGCTTCGTTCCACGGATTGGTGACTGAACCTCGGACGTCCAAAACGTTACTATGTCATCAGACCGAAACGTGCCGCTTGCCGCTCGGTTTTGGTTGTTTCATTTTTTCTCGTGTGTCGGCCCGGAGTTTGTCGTCGTGGATCCATCCGCCCAGAAGTCTTCTTCCGCTTTAAGTCCTCCATTGAAAGCGGACGCATTTCGGGCTGATCCTCGCATCGCAGAGGCCAAGCGTTTGATCGCCGAAGCGTTGGCTGATCATGGTGCTGGATTGACCGATGTGTCAGCACCGAACCCGGAACTGCTGCCCGGATACGACGCTTTGTTGCAGCGATTGGCCGCGACGCGTGGTGGCCCGCCATTCTGGCCATACCTGTCGGCCGGTTTGGGCAATGGACCCTATGTCGAATTGGCTGATGGCAGCGTCAAGCTGGACTTCATCGGTGGCATCGGTGTGCATGGGTGCGGGCATAGCCATCCGGCGATCACCGACGCAGCCATCGACGCGGCGATCGAAGACACCGTGATGCAGGGGAATCTGCAGCAGCATCCTCCCAGTGTCCGAATCAGTGAAAAATTGATCCAGTGGGCCACTCGCGGCGGAGCCCCGTTGGATCATTGTTTGTTGTCCACCAGCGGCGCGATGGCGAACGAAAATGCGCTGAAGATTGCCATGCATCACCAGTCGCCCGCCGATCGTGTGATCGCGTTCGACAATGCGTTCGCAGGTCGTTCGCTTGCGATGGCTGCGTTGACCGATCGCCCCAAGTATCGAATGGGTTTGCCGCTGGCTGTGAACGTCGACTATCTGCCGTTTCGCGACCACGACAATCCCAAGCGAAGCCAACAATGGGCCGTCGACGAACTGAACCGTTTGCTAGATCGTCATCCCGGTCGTTATGCCGCGTTCTGGGCCGAGCCGATCGCTGGCGAAGGTGGATACTATCCCGGCAGCCACGACTTCTTTGCTGCGTTATGTGAACCGCTACGCAAAGCCGGTATTCCGATCATCTTTGACGAAATTCAATCGTTCGCGCGAACCTCGGCTCCGTTTGCTTTCCAGCATTACGGATTGGATCACTTTGCCGATATCGTCACGGTCGGAAAGATCACTCAGGTTTGTGCGACTCTGTACGGCAAAGACTTTGTGCCCAAGGGACCGATTCTTAGTCAGACCTTTACAGGGTCGTCTTCGTCCATCGCCGCCGGGATGGCGATGTTGGAACTGTTGGAATCCGAGAACTGCTTTGGCCCCGATGGCCGGAATATGCAACGCCAAGCCTACTTTGCAGACGAACTGGATCAACTTAGCCAGAAGTATCCATCACTGATTCACGGGCCGTTCGGCGAAGGGATGATGATCGCTTTCACGCCGGGCGATGGCAGCTTCGATCAGGCCAAACTGTTGATGGATACGATGTACGAGATCGGATTGTTGGGCTTCGTTTGCGGTTCCGATCCAACGCGGATCCGGTTCCTGCCACCACCGGTTTCGACGACCAACGCCCACATCGATGCAGCGATCGTGTTGCTGGAACAGTCATTGAACGAGTTTGCGAAGAAGTTGGCAGCGGCGAAGTCTTAAGTAGCCCCCGTCGGCAGAAGTCCCCTGGTGCAAGGGCGAGTTTAATTTCACCGGAAAAGGCGGTTGGGATCGATGGAGGTGGTACGAGCAGTCTGCATCGACGACCTGGACGATCTGTTGCGATTGGTTCAGTCGGCAACCCGTGGGCTGACATCGCTGCAGCTCAATCGCGAACAATTGCTCGATCGGATCGAACAGTCCGTGTTCGCGTTCAGCCGCACGGGGGTTGCGCGGCGGGCCGAACCCTACGTGCTTGTGATGCTCGACCGCGTCGGCGGCGAGATCGTCGGAACGTCCACGATCTATGCCAGGACGGGTGGCCATCAACCGCTGTATGCCTATCAGTTGACCGCCACCGACCATCACAGCGAAAGTCTGGGTGTCGATCATCACCGAGAAAGCCTGACGCTGTTTCGTGCACACGATGGGCCGACGGAGATCGGCAGTCTGTTTTTGCGCGGCAAGTATCGTGGCGGTGGACGAGGCCGCTGGCTGTCCTTGGCACGATTCATGATCGTCGCGATGAAGCCGCATCGGTTCGCCGAAACGGTAATCGCGGAGATGCGTGGCCGAGCGGAACCGGATGGTCGTGTGCCATTTTGGGATGCCGTGGCCGGGCGGTTCATTCCCGTTGACTTCGCTGTGGCCGATGCGATGTCGACGCTTTCCAAAGACTTCATCGAAGACATGATGCCTCAGCATCCGATCTATTTGGATCTGTTGCCGGATGCCATCCGCCAAGGCATCGGGCAGGTGCACACCGAAACGTTGCCTGCGATCGCGATGCTGCGCAAAGAAGGCTTTCGGGCAACGGATTTGATCGACATCTTCGATGCGGGACCAGTCATCGAATGCCCCAGAGATCAAGTGGGTGCGGTCCAACGATGTCGATCGGTGTCGGTTGCCAAGATCGCCGAGTCCATCGACGATTCAGGACAAGCGATGGTCGTTGCCACCGATACCAACGGGTTCACCAGCGTGATGGCTACCGTGGTTCTCGACGGTGACCAGGTCCAGTTGTCGGCTGCGGATGCCGATGTGTTGGGTGTCGATGTCGGATCGGATTGTTGGGTGATGTTGCCCCGACCAAACGCGGAATGATTTTCGCAGGTTTGTACGGCGCCGGTCGCCCCTGCGCTACATGGATGCGCTGCATGGATTACGGATGCGTTGCGCAGGTCACGTTGCCGCTGCGATCCAGCGTGTAGGCGTTGCCCGTCACAGGGCAAGCCGGCAAGGTCGTTCCCCAGTATTCCGCGGTTGTCAGCTGTCGCATATCGGTGGCCGGCAAGGACCCCGTCGTGTCGACGTGACGTTGGACTTCGTTTTGAAGTATTTGGCGGCCAAGTTCGCAGCTTCGTGAGTGGGCTGTGTCACCGGGCGTTCGAAATTGGGTGACAGCGATGGTGGCGACCGTCGCCGCGATCATCAACGCCGCCAGGATTTCGATCAGTGAAAAACCGCGACGATGGTTTCTAGCGAGCGGGCGGATCATTCAAGCACCTCAAACATATGGAACATCGGTGTGTAGATCGAAAGCACGATGCCGCCGATTGCGATCGCTAGGCCAATCGTCAACACCGGTTCTAGCAAGCCAACCGTGGCGTCGATGCGAGTTTCAAGTCGTTCTCGCAAGTGTTCGCAGGTGCCCTTCATCGCTTTGGTGAAGTTGCCTGACTGTTCCCCGACACCAATCAATTGGCAAAGGGTTGGCGGGAAGAATCGTTCGTGTTTTGCGAGTTCCGCACTCAGCTTTTCACCGCGTTGCACATTGCGTCGAATGCTTTCGCCTGCCGCTTTGACCTCGCGGTTGGAAATGCAATCGACTGCGATTTGGACGGCGTCGACAGGGGTGTATCCACATTCGACCATCGACGAAACCGCTTCGGAAAATTGCAGGACGGCGATGTCGCGAAGCCAGGGGCCGATCAGCGGAAGGTGCAGGAACGCGTTGTCCAGCATCCGGGATAGTTTCGGTTTGGATCGTGCGAATAGGTAGGCCGCTGTGGTGACCGTTAGGAATGGCAGCACGGTCCAGTAGTGGTTCAAGACAGCCCGGCTCATCGCGGTCACGAACTGGGTCACCGCGGGCAGGTCGACACCACTGCTGCTGTAAACCGTTTCGAATTCGGGGACGACGACGACACACATGAAGATCATCAATCCTGCACCCGCCATGGTGATCAGGATCGGGTAGCTGACCTTTTTGATGATGCGTTTTCGCAGGGCGACTTTGCGTTCCATCTGTTCACAGACTCGCGCGATCGCTTTCTCTAGCGACCCACTTCGTTCGCCAATCCGAACCTGTTGGATCTGCATCGGCGTGAACGATCTTGGATAGCGTTCCATTCCTTTGCTAAGCGAGTCACCTGCTTCGATGGTCATGCGTAGCCGCATCAGCACATGACGGTACTTTCGGCTGGACCGGTCCGCAGCCAGGGAAGTCAGTGCCTTGGGCAACGAAAGACCGTTTTCCAGCAGCATCAAGATCATGCGCAGCAGATCTGCCAGCGCCGCCGCAGGGATCTTGGTGGAATCGCCTTTGCGCTTGGGTCCTACTTCGATCGAATTCAGTTTTCGAAACAGACCAACGATTCCACCCCCTCGGGAGGATTGGTTGGATTGCGACGGATAGGGATTCGGCTTGGCGTACATCGTAAAATCTTGCGCAGAGGGTTGGCTGGCTGCAAAGAACAAGTGTCCGGTACCGATGGTTTGTGGCCGAGATCGGTGCCGGAAATGTTTTAGGTCACATCGGCTTCACGACGTCCGCTGGGGACGGTGCTGGTGTCGCTGCTGCGCCGATCGCCGCTGGTCTTGAAGTACACTTCTTCGATCGACGTGCGTCCGGCCAATGCCTGTTCCAGCCCGGCACGCGACAGTTCGACCATGCCCGCGTTGATCGCCATTTGGTGCAGTTTGGAATGGGGCACGCCGGCCTCGATCGCCATCGTGATTTCCGGTGTGATGGGCATGATTTCGAAGATCGGAATTCGACCTGAAAAACCGGTCCCCAGACATTTTTTGCATCCTTCACCGCGATAGAACTTGGCATCCCGTGGCACCGTTGCTTCGGGGTCGATCGCGTCAAGCAACTTGGCATTGGCGGGCACGGCCAGCTTGCAGTTTTCGCAAACGCAGCGCAACAGTCGTTGCGCAACGCTGCCCAATAGCGAACCGGCAATCTTGAAATTGTCGACTCCTAGGTCACTTAATCGTTGAACGGCACCGACGGCATCGTTGGTGTGCAGCGTGCTGATCATCAAGTGACCGGTCAGTGCCGCTTGGATCGCTGTGGTTGCGGTTTCCGAGTCCCGGATCTCACCAACCATGATCACATCGGGGTCTTGCCGCATGATGAACTTCAATGCGTTGGCGAACCCCATCCCGAATTCGTTATCGCTTTGCACTTGGTTGATTCCAGGCAAACGAAATTCGACGGGATCTTCCACGGTGACGATGTTGCGATCGACTCGGTTCAGGTACTGCAGGGCCGCATACAGGGTCGTGCTTTTTCCGCTGCCGGTTGGCCCGGTGACGACGAACATGCCGTGGGGTTTGTCGATCATCTCGCGCAGCATCTCGAAGTCACGCGGCATCATCCCGATGTTGTCCAGGTGGAATGTTTTCCCGCCTTCGTCAAGCAACCGCAGCACAAGCTTTTGGCCGTCGACGGTAGGGATGCCACTGACCCGGAATCCAACGCGTTTTCCGTTCTCGAATACGTTGAGGTGACCGTCCTGAGGGCGGCGATTCTCGGTGGTGTCCATGTCGGCCATCACCTTGATTCGGCTGATGACAGAATCTTCGATGTGATTCGGAATGGTCATCACTTGCTGCAGTTCACCGTCGACGCGATAGCGAACTCGCATTTCTGGTTTGAAGGGTTCTAGGTGCACGTCGCTGGCGCCCGCGGTCACCGCACCCGAAAGGATCGCTTGGACCAATCGGACCACGGGCGCATCTTCGTTTTCGGCAAGCGCGATCGCGTTGGCGGCATCGGTGTCGTCCACACCCGCTTCGCGAAGTTCGGATAGCTTTAGGTCGACAATGGTTTGCCGTGCCACGCTGCGATCGTCATAGACTCGGCTGACCAGGGCTTCCAGGTCCTCTGCCATCGCAACGTTGGGGTGGATGTGATAGCCGGTCATCAATTCCACTTCGGCGATCGTTTCGATATCGTCGGGGGCGACCATGGCAAGTGTCATTGTGTTGCCGCGGATGTCGATCGAACTGGCTTGCTGCGACCGTGCGAATTCCTCGGGCAACAGGCGTGCGATCTGCGGATTGACGTTCGACGGATCGATGTCGATGTAGGGGACTTCGAACTGTTCGGCCAGCGCATGGCCCAGTTCGGCGGTGGACAACAGACGTTGTCGAACCAGCCAATCGCCGATCATTTCGCCGCGCGGCTTGGATTTGAACGCCGCTTCCATCTCGTCGGCGGTCAAAGTCCCGCGTTCGATCAGAATGTCACCTAGACGTCTCATATCGCCGCTCCTTGTGCGGTGGGTCGTTTGCGCCGTTTGCCAACGTTTCCGACAAGTAGTTTTTCGATCTTGGACTCCATCACCATCGGATCGAAGGGGCTGATCAAATAGTCTTGGGCACCAGCATGGTGGGCCCGTTCGACCGTTTCCAAGTTGGTGTCCAACGAAAATACGATCACCGGCAGGTCGGCTGCTGCGTGCTCGGTCCGAATCCGGGCGACCCATTCCAGCCCATCGCCATCACGCAGCGAAGTGTCCACGATCACAAGATCGGGAACGTCTTTGCTGATCGACTGGCTGGCGTCGGTGCCACTGGCAACGGTCTCGACTTGATAACCCAATAGTTCAAGACGGAACGATGTTAAATTGGCCAAGACTGGTTCGGCCAAGACCAACAACAGTTTGATGCCGGACGAATTGAACACGTTGCTAAACCTGAGACGAAATAGGAGCGAAAACGACAACCGATGCGGCGAGGGCCGGACGAGGGCGAAAATTGCTGCGGACCGCGTCGGTTCTGAACTTTAGGTTACGTTCTAGGGAACAACTCAATTCCACGGCGATGACGCGATGTTTGGCAAAGTGATCGCCCTTGATCTTTGGAATTGGCTTGCCGATCATTCCGTCTGACCCCTACGATCCGCATGATCGGTACATCCGGATTTCATTGCGGTCATCGCAACCTGTTTTCGTTAGATCCGTGACGCCGCATAGGCAGGTGGACCACACCTTTGCATAGAGTCTTCGTTACAACCGCCAAGCATGACGTTGTCGATTGGATGCATGGATCGACAGGTGTTGTTCTTGGTCGCGTCGCTACCAGCGCGTCTGTCACTTTGTCGATTGGATAAATTACCCTTGCCCCACGCTGTGTCTCTATCGCTGCGTTTGGCCGTTGCAGTGGTCTGCATTGGTCTCGGCATCCTGTACGCCGCGGGGATGCTAGGTCTGCTGGATCAGCCGGCGAAAATGGCGTTGTTCTTTGCTGGTTCAGGAGTGGTTCTTTACACGCTGATGATCCACCGTGCTTTGCGGTCAATCGAAGTTAGCAGTGTGGTGCCCGACCGAGTGCGAGACGCATTGGACACGCTGTCCGAGGGTCTGTTGGTGGTGGATGAACGCGACAATATCGTGCTGGCCAATGATGCGTTCAGCCGGATGGTAGGGATCGATCGCGGCGATTTGATCGGTCGGCGGGCCTGTTCGTTGGCGTGGGTTTCGTCCGAACCGCTGCGTGGCGAAGACTGTCCCTGGCAACGCGCCGCCCACCACGGCCAGCCACAGATCGAACAGTTGATGCGATACCGGTTGCCCGATGATTCGATTCGGTTCTTTGCGATCAATGCATCGTCGGTCCAGCATGGCAAGTCGGCCACTTGCGGCGCGGTGGCAACCTTCCGCGATGTGACTCTAACGGAGGCCTACCGCGCTGAACGAGAACGCACGTTGGCGATCCTGCGGACGAGCCGCGACGAGATCAGTTCCCAGAATCAAGAATTGCAAATCCTGGCTACGCAGGATGCGTTGACTGGTTGCCTGAATCGGCGTGCACTGACCAGCCTGTTTGCCGATCTTTGGCGAGACGCAAAACAGCATCAAACGCCGCTTTCGTGCCTGATGATTGACAACGATTACTTCAAGCGGGTCAACGATCAGTACGGTCACTCGGTCGGGGACGAGGTTCTGCGCCGGGTTTCTGAAGTTCTGCAAGACCGCTTTGCGGAACCCGCGTTGGTGTGTCGGTACGGCGGCGAAGAATTCTGTGTGATTCTTCCCAATACGCCCTTGGAATACGCGGTGAAACAGGCCGGTGAACTTCGCCAAGCGATCGAAGACCTCCGCTTGGCCGACATCGAAAGCCTTCGCCTAACCGCTAGCGTGGGAGTGTCGGAGACTCGCTTCGGCGCATCGACTCCCAGCGGATTGATCGCACAGGCCGACGAATCGCTGTACGTCGCCAAGGCCAGTGGGCGAAACCGGGTGGTCGCGTTCCGCAACTAGGCAGACAGGTTTGTGCCCACGTCGGTGCGATAGGCCGACCATGCTGGAAGCAACGCGGCAAACAGGGCAAGACAGATGACAACCGGCAAAATGTAAAGCTCGTATCCGCTGGTGCTTAGGAAACCGACTTGGATGCCGGTTTGATCTTCGATCCTTTGGCTGGCCATTGCGATCGCGGCGTGCGCTAGGATCCAGCCCAGGATCCCACCGATCACCGCAACGATCATGCTTTCGATGACGATGATCGCGGTCACGGTTTCGCGGCGGGCACCCAGGGCCCGCATCACGGCAATGTCGCGGCGGCGATCGTTCATCGAGTTGTAGATCGCGACCAGGACACCGACGGCAGCGACAAAACAGGTGATCAACGTGATCGCCAACATCGCGGACATCAGCGGTCCGACAATCAGGTTCATCAGCTTGTTGATTTCGCCGACCGGAGCGGCCGCCTGGGCCCGGATGCCTTCGTTGATCGCGTTTTGCATGCCGGGGGCAAACATGATGTTGCCGTTTCGAACCAAGATCGACGTGACCTCGCGCTGTGGGATCGAAAGCAGTTTGAACTCGCCCGGATTGGTCGCCGGCAATTCGGCATCGATGGTCGTGTCACCAACGGCTGCGCCATTCGTCGTCTCGTCCGTTGACGTTTCCTCGTCGTCGGATTCGACCGGCTTGGCGTGACCGTCCATCAGGTAAAAACCTTCTAGGTTCACGAACGCTGCGCGGTCATTCGGCGTGCCGGTGGGGTCCATGACGCCGACAATGGTGAAACCAAGATCGTGTCCGTGGCCGCTCGGGTCACCATGGGTCGGGTTGAATGTATCGCCGACGCCGACATTCATGTCATGGGCGACGCGGGCACCCACGACGGCTTCGAAGTATCCGTATTCCTTGGAATGTTCTTTCAGCGCACGGCCTTCGCGGAACGTGAACTCTTGGTCAAGATTTTCACCGTGCCGAAGTTTTTCAAAGAACTGAGGTGTCGTGCCGACCACACGGAACTCGCCGAAGTAATCGCCAAGTGCTAGCGGGATGGCAAAGCCACCGGCAATGAAGGGGGCGTATCGACCGCCTCGCTGAGCGAGTTCTTCATCGCCGCCAAATTTCTTCACCATCGCCGCGCGTTCTTCTTGACTGAAAAACTCCATGTACTCGGTGTACGGCAGGTTTTCGATCGGCTGGCTTAGGTAGAAAACGCTGTTCAGCGTCAACTGCAGGGGGCTGCCCTTGGGGCCAACCACTAGGTTGTACCCGACGTAGGAATTGCGAGTGAATGCTTCGTGGATCACGCCGTAGATCGACAACACAAGCACCACCAAACCGACTCCGAGAGCAAGCGACAGCGTCGTCAGAATGCTGGATAGCGATCGGTGCCAAAAATTTCGCCAGGCGATTTGCAGTAACGACATAACGTCAAACGGGTCTGTAGGCAGGTGGGGGAGGCGTTGGGAATCAAGTGTCGATACAGCGGCAGACCTGCTGCATGGGAAAGCTGGTCGAATGGAACCCAATGGCGGTCGGTTGGATGAACGTCGCGTTCATCGTGGTGGGCTTAGGCGGTCGGCGCGAGCGCTCGATTGATGTCTTCAAGCCGTTCGATTCGATCGAACTTTGCGGCGATATCCATGTCGTGTGTCACGATCAACATCGCGATGTCTTCGTCACGACAGGACGATCGAATCAGTTCAAGCACGCTTTCGGCACTGACCGGATCCACGTTGGCGGTGGGTTCGTCGGCGAGCAGTAGCCTGGGTTTGCCAGCCAGGGCCCTGGCGATGGCGACCCGCTGTTGTTGGCCGACGCTCAGTTGGCTTGGGCGATAGTTCGCACGATCGGCCAGCCCGACACGGCCCAGCAGATCTTTGGCGCGTTCGGTGTCTTGTCGACCGCTTCCAAACGTCATCCCCAAGCGAACGTTTTCGATCGCCGAGAATGCGGGCAGCAAGTTGAATGTTTGGAAGACGTAGCCAATCTTGGACGCACGGAAACGATCGCGGCCTTGTTCGCTTAACCGCGTCAGCTCGGTTCCGTCCAACGTCAGCGATCCCGAATCGGGAGTCAGCAAGCCAGCGATCAAGTGCAGCAGAGTGGTCTTGCCACCGCCGCTGGTTCCTACCAACGCAACTTGTTCGCCTTCCTCGATTCGAAATTGGGGGATGTCCAGCACCGTCAATCGGCCGCCACCCGGTTGGGCGAAGGTCTTGATCACGTCGTTGACTTCTAGCAGGTTGGTCATCGTCCCCTCATCGCGCGGCGGAGGCCGCGGTCGGTGTCACGTTTTTTGATCGATTCACGTTTGTCGTGCAGCTTTTTGCCGCGGACCAAGCCCATCACGCATTTGGCGATGCCGCGTTCGTTGAAGTACACCCGCAGTGGGATCAGCGTCAGCCCGCGTTCGTGTGCCTTGCCCGCAAAATTGTCGTACTCGCGTGCATGGACGAGCAGTTTGCGTGGACGCCGGGGATCGTGGTTCCACATACCGGCGTTCTTGTAATGGCCGATATCAGCACCGATCAGCCACAGTTCTTTGCCCTGGACGCGGATGTAGGCCTCGTCGAGTGACAGTTTTCCGTCACGCATCGATTTGACTTCGCTGCCAATCAGCATCATGCCGCATTCGACCGAATCAACGATCTCATAACGGTGTTTCGCTTTCCGATTTTCCGATACGGGCGTGATCCCTGATGGGGTCTTGGACTTGCCGGCAGCGGATTTTGCGTTTTTGTTCTTTTTGGCCATGACGGGGGGATTGTACGGCACTGCCGCCGAAAGTCGATGTCGCCTCTTTCCGAACTGGTATTCGCACTACAATGCGTACTGAGTGCCGGTTTGGTTCGGCTCGCTTTTTCGTTTTCCTTTGTTTAGTCGTCATCCATGGCATTTCGTTTACCTGTTGTCGCCGAGCCCGAAATCCCCGAAGGCACCGAAATCAGCGCCTCTGGCCGATTGCCCCGGTGGCTGAAGCGTCCGATCCCCAAGAGCAATTCGAACCACATGACGTCCGAACTGCTGGACGAATTGAAGCTCGAAACGGTCTGTGAGAACGCGAAATGCCCCAATCGGATGGAGTGTTACAGTCAGCAAACCGCGACGTTCATGATCCTGGGGGCTGTCTGCACTCGCCCCTGTGGGTTCTGTGCGGTGCATCGCGGCCGACCACCTCAGTTGCCTGAAACCGACGAACCGGCACGAGTCGCCGAGGCAGCCGCCCGCTTGGGACTGAAACACGTCGTCATCACCTCGGTGACCCGCGACGATCTTCCCGATGGCGGTGCCCAGCACTTTCACGATTGTGTGACCGCGGTGCGGGATCGTACCGGTGCGTCGACCGAAGTCCTGACACCCGACTTTGTGCACTGCAAACCGGCGCTGAAAACCGTCATCGACGCGTTCCCCACCGTGTTCAATCACAACATGGAAACGGTGCCGCGACTGTACCGCCGCGTGCGGGGGCCGAAAAGCGATTACCGTTGGACGCTGGAAATGATGCGTCAGGTCAAAGCCTACAACCCGGCCGTCAAGACCAAGAGCGGATTGATGTTGGGCTTGGGTGAACAGCGTGCAGAACTGCTGGACGCGTTGGCCGATTTGCGAGAATACGACGTCGACTTCTTGACCCTGGGACAGTATCTGCAGCCAGGAGAAAAGTATCTGCCCGTCGTTCGCTATGTGCCACCTGAAGAGTTTGACGAACTGGGTGAGATCGCAAAGTCCATGGGCTTCAAAAAGGTCGCCAGCGGCCCGTTCGTCCGCAGCAGCTATCACGCCCGTGACATGGCCGAAACCGAAGTCTAAACAAGCCCGTTTAGCCGCCCGGCCACGATCCGTCACATGTGTGCGGTACCCATCGTTTAACCGCGTGCCCACCGGGCCGCGCGTCCATCGCCCAAACACACGGGGCGATGCCCACGCGGCTAAACGAAAATTCGAAATCGACCCCAGTACCCATCGTTTAACCGCGTGCCCACCGGGCCGCGCGTCCACGCCCAAACACACGAGTCGATGCCCACGCGGCGAAACGAGGGCGTCGCCTAGCGGCCGGCGACTTGAGCGACTACGTCGTCCCAGTGACCGAGTCTCTGTTGTCGGGCTAGCCGCATCGTCGGATACCAAGGCGTGGTGTCCCCGGATTCTAGCCACCGCCAATCCGGCACTCGTCCCAGCATCAACGTCACGTCGGCGCCCGCCGCGCCAGCCAGATGCGCGATCGAAGTGTCGGTCGTGATGACTTGGTCCAGGTTGGCCAGGATCGCGATCGTATCGGTGAACGCGCCTTCGGTCGCGTCGACGTGGCTGGGAAGTCGAACGATCTTGTCGCCGAACCCGCACGTTTCCAACTGCTCGGATCCATACCCGAACTGCAGATTCACGAGCGTTGCATCAGCGGTTTCTGAAAGCGGTCGCAGGGTTTCCAACGCCACACTGCGGTACACGTCGGCGTGGTGTTCGGGGTTCCCCTGCCAATTGATGCCGATTCGCCGTCCCGTCGTGTTGGCATCCAACCAGGTCTTCCAGTAATCGACCAAGGGTTGCGATACGTGTAGGTAGCCACGATCGGGTGCGATCAAATCGGTGCGAAAGTCAATCTTTCCATCGATCTGGTACAAGACATCGATGGCTTCGATCATCGATCCATGAAAATCGACCGGTGGGGGCGTCGCCGTATCCTCGATCAATTGATGCACGCCCAGCGTCGCCATGGTCGAGCTAAACAGAGGGATCAGTTTCTTACCGCACTGCAACACCACCGTTGCACCGCGATCTCGGAGTGTCGCCGCAACGCGAACGAAATGGATCGCGTCACCGAGTCCCTGTTCGGGATACAGCAGGAACGTCTTCCCCGTCAGCGATTCGCCATTCCACCTCGGTGCACTGGTGCGTGGTCGGTACGTGCCCGGCATTCGCCATCGCCATCGATAGTGATCCCAGCCCGCCGTGTAATTGCCTCGCAGCAGTTCGATGACGCCCAGGTTGCGATGCAGTTCGGCATTGTCAGGGTCGATCAGCAGTCCCTTTTGATACCACTGCATTCCTCGTTCGATTTCGCCCGACCAGATCCACAGTGTGCCGCGGTTCTTAAGCGCCGAAAGGTATCGCGGGTCCTGCCCGAGTGATTTGTCAAAGCAATCATCCGCAGCATCCACCTGCCCCAACATCCGCAGCGAGTTGCCCAGGTTGTTCCATGCGATCGGGTAGATCGGTTTGATCTCGATCGCCCGCCGGTAGGCATCGGCGGACTCGTCAAAGCGTCGCTGATCGAAAAGGGCGATGCCCAGATAGACCCAGGCATCCGCGTTCTTGGCATCACTCGCGATGACGCTCCGGTACATCGCTGCGGCGCGTTCAACATCACCGGCCTGATGAATTCGCCATGCTTGTTGCAGCGTCGCTGCGGGATTTTCTGACTGTATCGACATGAAAAGCGGACGTGGCGATCAATGGGTTCGGGAGTGACGGCGACGTCGAAGTACCATTGCTACCCCTGCGACACTGGCCAGCAACGCCATTGATGATGGTTCCGGCACTGCGGTTGCGGTGATCGAGTCGATACTAAACTCGACACTATAGAAGAATGGATTCGTCTGGCCGCTCGGTCGAGTCCCGCTGATGGCGCCACTGGCGATCTCGAACAAGCTGAGGTCCAGCGAAGTGGGCAGCGTGGTGGAGCTGAACGCGGCAAAGTCGTTGTCTTGAAAGGTGAAGCCCAGGCGAGCGGTTTCCGGATTGGCATTCAAGAGGATTGTGTCGCCAGTGATGTTTTGGCTGCCCGACGAGACACCGTCGCTAAGTGCGAATTGTTCAAATGCAGTGGGGTTCGTTCCGTCTTGGAAGTCATGGGCGATGGACGTTGCGTAGTCACCATCGGATGTGAAGGTCCCACCTGCGAGTTCAACCCGGATCCCGCCGGGAAGCGTTTGAGTGTAGCCGGCCGCTGCGCCGCTTACTGATCCGGTAAGGCTGCCGAACACTGTGGCGGCGGTATCGATGGTGAATGATCCGCTGACCGCATCGCCGGTCGTGACGGATAAGCCGAAAATGTCCGATGCGTCGGGCAAGCCGTTGTTGAATCGACGGAAGACCGTTCCATCGAAATCAAATCGGACGATCGCAGCATCCGCAGAGCTGCTGAGGATTGTTAGCAGTGCGCAGGCAAAGCCCGTCATGGCAGTCTTTAAGCTCATCTGGCGTCCGTAAGTTTGGGTGGCTTCGGCGTCGTGGGGAAACTTCGGATCCTAGTGAGGCGAACAATGCTGGTCAATTTATTATCCAGCCGGGGGGGCTCGGCGGTTTCCCGATGTCGGCTGTTTTGTGGGTGCTTGGCGCCGATGGACAGGCACAAAAAAAGCGACGTGAACCGAAGTGGTTCACGTCGCTTTTGAAGATTCGCGATGCTGGCTTAGTCGAGGAAACCGACCAGGTCTTGGCTGCGGCTTGGCTGTTGCAGTTTGCGAACCGCTTTGGCTTCGATCTGGCGGATTCGTTCGCGGGTCACCTTGAAGATGTGTCCGACTTCTTCCAGCGTATAGCTGTATCCGTCACCGAGGCCGTAACGCAGTTTGATGATTTCGCGTTCACGATAGGACAGCGATTTCAGCACACCGGCGATACGATCGCGAAGCATTTCTTGGGTCGCACCGATCTGCGGGCTTTCCGCTGTTCCATCGGGTAGCAGGTCGCCGAACTGGCTGTCTTCGCTGTTGCCCACTGGACGATCCAGCGAGATCGGGAAGCGAGACATGGTCAGTACGCGGCGAGCTTCTTCGACGGTAACGTCGGCACGTCGAGCGGTTTCTTCGATCGTGGGTTCGCGACCGAGTTCTTGCAGCAATTGACGAGCGACGTTGCGGACTCGCGACATCGTTTCGACCATGTGAACCGGAATTCGGATCGTACGACTTTGATCGGCGACGGCGCGAGTGATCGCTTGACGGATCCACCAAGTTGCGTAGGTACAGAACTTGAATCCACGACGGTATTCAAATTTGTCCACAGCACGCATCAGGCCGGCGTTGCCCTCTTGGATCAGGTCCAAGAACGACAGGCCACGGTTGCGATACTTCTTGGCGATCGAAACCACCAATCGCAGGTTGCCTTCGCTCAGTTCGCGTTTGGCTTGCTGGTATTCGCCGTAAACCTTGTTCAACATTTGAACGCGGTTCCGCAGCGAAGTCGGTGTTTCTTGACACGCGGTCAGGATTTGGCGACGTTCACGCAGCAGGTCTTCACGAACTTCGCGACCGTGCTTGGTGCGTTTTTGGTCGCTGATTTCGTTTTCGATCTGCGTCAAACGGTGCGAGAACTTTTCGAGCAGTTCGATCCGAGTTTCGATTCGCTGGGTACGCAGACCCAGTTCTTCGATCAGCCGAACGGCGCGGCGTCGGCGGCGAGCCAAGGATCGCCAAGCTTCCGCACGACGACGTTGGGACGCACTCTTGGACAACGAAACCTTCCAGTCATGGCGGTTGCGTCGAAGCAGGGTTTGCAGGGTACGCAGGTTATGCGGCAATCGACCCAGGATCTGTTCTTTTTCCAAGCGGTCGGTGACCGAGACTTGGACGGTGCGGTCGAATGGCAGTTGGCCTCGGTAGACCTTCTTCAGCGTCTTGTAGGCTTCGACCAGCACGTAGTGGTTTTCAAGCAGTTTCGTGCGGAAGCGACGGCGAGTTTCCTCGATCCGTTTGGCCAGTTCGATCTCTTGCTTGCGGGTCAGCAATGGGATTTCGCCCATTTGCGTCAGGTACATGCGAACCGGGTCGTCGGACCAGGTTTCGGTTTCGTCGACGGAAAGCAATTCATCGGGGCTGTCCAGTTGGACTTCGCCATCGGCTTGGCCGGCGATTTCGACGGCTGCGCCGCCTTCTTCGTTTTCGTCAACGGGCAACTTACGAAAGCCGCCGGTCATGGCTTCGGTGCTCTGTGCGTCGACTGACTCGAAGTCGTCCAATAGGGTGTCGAACAAGGGTGGGACTCCTGGCGAAAGCAGAATGGTGTAATGAGTGTCGGACGCTGGCATCCCGGGCGGTCATCGAATACCCCGGTGGGCGTTCGGTGACCATGGCGTTTAGCAGGTCAGGTCAGATTCGCGGTGTACGGTAAAGCGCCGTCAGGCGGAAGCCACATGCGAAGGATAAATCCATCGAGGGCAGCCCGAGATCGGCTAAGGGAGCGAATCGTGTCCCGAACAAGCTGCGCGGTTTAACAGCGCGGGAAGGTCGGCGTCAGGTAAATGGAGCGAGTGAAAGTTGGGATAAATACAGAACAGAATTGAATTATACGAACACAGGAACGAAGTCAGTCGAAGTTGCACATCCTGCGCGATTGAGGCATTCCCAATTTCCGATCCATCGCTGGTGATGCGAATATCACACCGTGGCGATGACCCTGCCGAGTCAAAGTGTTGTTCGACCGTCGTACCCGATCGCGATGTTTTTCACCGCGATCCGGTTCCTGGCAAAACGTTGGTTCGTGAACGATCTCTTGTTGACAGCCCCTTCTGGCTCTCTGATGGAAAATTCATCAGCATCGAAAGTGGCTCGTTCACTATGAACTGTACCACCACCGTACTGTCAGGCTGTCTTCGCAGAGCAATTGGAAAAATATTGTGGTTGGGGTGTCGCTGTGCTTCACGCGGATTCTGGCGGTTGGGCATGATGGCCGAACCTCCGAGCAAGCCGCAGCAGAACGATCCCCCAGGATAATCACGGGAAATGCCCTTCGCCCGCAAGAAAGTCGCAATGAATCATTCAGCGTAGGGGCGTTCGATCAAATTCGTACGAACCGAGGGCGCAAGCCATTGGCGTCTGAGTTTGGAAAATCGCCCCTAAGGTGGACCGAAGGCTGCGTTGCCAGCGAACTAGGTCGCCAGATCACACGTAATCGATTCACACCGCTTCTGTTTCTGTCATCACTTCTTTGCCTTGCGGCCTCTCCTACCCTCCAATGGTCTCTAGCAAATATCATCCACTCGAGAATTTCCTCACGTCCTTTGAGAAACTGATTCGAACAATACAGTTCGTTGTTGGTACGCCCGTGAATCACCCGTCTGGGTGTCCGGCCATCGGGTCGAGAACGGTTTGTGGTGAACACAGCTGTTCTGTCGATTTTGGCGGGAACGGAGCGTTTAGGCCGGTGGTGCCGTTTGCTCAATTGGATTCTAGTCCGGTCGTCTCTATGGTCCAGGCGTCCGCGTCGCAAATCTTCTTCATTCTTTAACGCCCATGCATTTGCTCACCTGCCCATCCTGCGAGCTTTCGATCCCGGTTGCCAATAGCCAAGCGGGGGAACGAATCACCTGTTCAGGGTGCCAGCGCCCGATCGATGTACCCACTTTGGGGAAGCTTCGCCAGCTGCCCGAGGCCGATCAGCCCGGGGCGGACGCTGGTCCCCCCGCAGGCGAAACCGGCAACGGTTCCGTCGGGTTCGCGATCCTAGGGTTGATTGCGACCGGAGCCCTGTTGATGGCCGGTTTTTGCGGGATTCGCTGGGCTTTGATCGAAGTTCCGCTGACGACCGAAGTCCATATCGAAGAATTCGGAAAGGCCTATCAGGGGCTGGATCCTGCCCAACTGATCCGCGAATATGAACAGATGGAAGAATACGGCATCGATCTGGGCCCTCGCTACAAATACAAACAGATCGAAGACGACAAGACCCGCTGGGGACGCAGCGGATTGGCCGCCGCTTCGGTCGGGCTGTTGGCGGTCCTAGGGGCCGTCGCGATCGGCGTGTCGGGGCGAAAGCGAAAGTAAAATTCCAGGTGGCCGATCAAGCGGACACTTGGGATGCCTGTTCACCGGTGGCCGCTATGCCTCGTCGGGCCCCACAGGCGTCTCGGTGCCCGTGTCAATGTGTTCGCCAAAATCCGCCGCAGCCCTGCCGGTGACTAGCGATTCTTCTTTCGCTTCATCACGTAGACAACGTCTTCGGTGGTCGAATCGACTTCGATCGGTTCATTCAATTCGTACGCAAAGTCGTACGTCTCGACGACTTCCCAGCACTCGCTCGACGCGATCAGTCGATCCATCTGCTTGGGTGTATAGCTGCGCAGTACCAGTTCGTCAGCGATGCGAAAGCTGCGCGATGGGCTATGGACATCAAACCGGATTCCGAACTTTTCGATGCGAGTTTTCTTGTCGCGTGAATTGGTCCACATGTGGGTGTTGATCGAAAGATGGCCGCGACGCGCCGACCAAGATTCGCTTTCGCTTGGCGGTACATCGGTCGGCGTTAAGTGCACGCCCAACAAATACAGCCCGCCGACGCGAACCGCTTGGCCCATGCACTCGAGGTGTTGGCGAGCAGCCTTTTCGGTGCCCAAATGTCGAAAGCTGTTGATCGTATTGAATGCGATGTCGTAACGCCGCTTGACTCGAAAGTCGGACATGTCGGCGACAAAGGCTGGTTCGGGCCGGTCGTGTTTGCGGAAACGCGCATTGCAGAAATCGACGGCCTTGGCGTTCAAGTCCAAGCCACCAACCTCGTAATCCCGTTTGGCCAATGCGTACAACAGCCGGCCAGTCCCACAGGCCGGTTCGAACATCCGTTGGGTCTTGCCCGAACAGTGCTTCGCCGCGCAGCCCGTGATGAACTTGATCTCGGCCGCGCAGTCAGCACCGAACACCAAGTCGTAATACTTCGGGTGGTCGTAGATCGATTCATCGATCGTTTCCAAGCCGCCGGCCGATGGGGCGGCGCCATGATCGTCCGCCATGGCTTCGTCAGTGTCGGAGAAAGCGTCGAGGTCGCTCACGGCAGTCCTGTAATGAGTGTATTGGGATTCGCTAGAATTCCCTTGTCTGTGACGTGTCTGGAAACGCACCAAGGGCCGTGCTTCCTGCGGTAGTGGGATTCGCCGGGATTCCTGTTTCGCGCGTGACGCCCCGCAAGCGACCAACCAATCCCACGACCGGTCGGTTACCGGATCGGATCCAAACCAAGCCCGCGGCGAAGCATGCCGATGTGACCACAATGGATCTGTTCGTGCAGCGGAC
Source organism: Rubripirellula lacrimiformis (assembly GCF_007741535.1). Classification (NCBI taxonomy): domain Bacteria; kingdom Pseudomonadati; phylum Planctomycetota; class Planctomycetia; order Pirellulales; family Pirellulaceae; genus Rubripirellula; species Rubripirellula lacrimiformis. The sequence continues at coordinate 8,050,762 of NZ_CP036525.1, read as the reverse complement.
AAAACAGGATCGCCCCCAACTTGTTCGGGAAAGCCGCAAACGGCATCTCGACCGGTTCCAGCAAGACGTCCGATGAAACCCCCGGCAGTTCTCGGCTGGCGCGATCGTAAACCTCGGCCATCCGCTGCAGCAGTTCGTCGGGGCTGGGTTGCTTGGATTGGTCCGCCGTCGGTACCGTTGCCCGTCCGTACGCTTTGCGAAACTTGCCGGGGATCAATTCCAAATCCTCGGGTTGCCGACCACGGACGCGGAACAGCAGCAGTCCGTATTGGCTGACCGTCAGGTGGCCGACCTGCCAGGCAATGTTGGTCTGGTATCCAGCCGGTATCTCGAACCAATGCTGTCGCGGTGTCGCGTCGAGCAGTTCAAGGGTGTAGCGGCGAGCGAATTCGATTTGGCCGATCGCCCCACGCAACATCACTTGTGCGTCGGCGGCGTCGGGAATGGGCGGCGTTTTCATGCCGCGATGATAACCTCTGGTCCCCGGTTTGCAGATCGGGTGGCCCCGACGACGACGCGCTAGGCGACCGAGGTTGTTCCGGAAGCTCGCTTCTTCCGAGGCGGTTTGGCGACCAGGCGGATTTCGGGAACCGTCCCGCGTCCGCCATGAAACGTTCGCCGCCCGTCGATGCTGTGGTCGAACACGAACGCACCCTTGGCGGTGCCCCCGCGTGGCGATACCCGCAAGATCGCTGGGTGGCCACATTCGACGCATCGCACGCGAAGCCCGTGGCTATCCAGCAGCCGGTGGATCGCGTCCGCTAGGTCCCGGTTCTCTTTCAAACTGCCCATCGACTGGCCGGTCAACTTCGCCAATTGGTCCTGGATGGCCAGCCGGATCGCCCGCTGCAGTCGATTGAGTTCTTGGTCCAGTTCGGCAAAGGCGGGGTGAGTCGTTTCGCAAGCGGCTGATTCACGCGGTGCTGATGGGCGTGATGTCGGCTCGTTTTCTGCTGCCCCAGGTGCACCAGGTTCCGTGGCGGAAGACGCACCGGTTGTGTGCGGCGATGGCCCGGCGGATGCGTCTTGCGATGATTTGGGCATCCAGGATCCAGGCAAACAGGGAGGGCTGGCGAAGGGAACGAGCCAATCGGGGGGAAATCAGCATTCGACTCTGGACGAGTTTATACAATTTGTATAAAGTGTCCAGTGACGAGGCCGGATTTCGTGGCTGTGGCGAAAACGCAACACGGCATCCAGTCGCCAGAATCCGCAGTCCCCAACGGGACTCTCTGGCTTTTGGCGGTTCCGTTCAAGGTCAACATGGCAACAGGTCAGGCGATTCAGTACTGTCGCCTTAGCGATCTGTAGATCCGCCCCATTTGATTCCATCACCCCAGCCGAATTTGAACGCCCATGTCGGTCAATCAACAAACTGTTGAAGAAACGAAAGCCCAGATCCGTGGCTTGGTCAACGAGATCGCTGCGTTGGCAAAAAGCGGCGCTACGGCGGAAGAGTTCTATTCAGAGTTGCTGTCGCGAATCATCACCGCTCTGGCCGCTGCCGGCGGTGCGATCTGGTTGTTGGACGAAGATCGCCAGTTGCGTTTGCAGTACCAAATCAACGCCGAGCCTTCGATTCTGGCCAGCGACACCGACGACGCGACGCGGCACACACGGTTGCTGCAGCGAGTCGCCAACAGCGGTCAATCGCTGCTGGTTCCGCCCTATTCGGGAACCACCGATGGCGAGGCCGAAGGCAACCCGACCCGCTACTTGCTGGTCTTGGGGGCACTGAAACACGAAGGCCAAAACGATGGCCTGATCGAGATCTTTCAGCGACCCGATACGGCTCCCGACACCCAACGGGGTTACCTGCGGTTCCTGCAACAGATGTGCGATCTGGCGTCGGAATGGCTCCGCAGCCAGAAACTACGAACCTTGGGTGATCGCCAACTCCTTTGGCAACAGGCCGATTCGTTTGCGCGAGCATCGCACGAATCCTTGGATCTGAAAGAAACCTGTTACATCGTTGCCAACGAAGGTCGTCGCCTGATCGGATGCGACCGAGTCAGTGTGGCGATGAAACGGGGTGGCAAGTGCAGGGTCCAAGCGATCAGCGGCCAAGACACGATCGAAAATCGGTCCAACATCGTCACCGCCCTGAACAACCTGGCAACGCGAGTGGTCGCCGCGGGCGAACCGCTGTGGCACGATGGTTCCACCGAAGACTTGCCGCCGCAAATTGAAGAGGCGCTGGAAGATTACGTCGACGAATCGTACGGCCGAAACATTGTCGTGTTGCCGCTTCGCGAACCCGAACGACGATTGGGAACCGGCGAAGAGGCGGGTGCCGCCGGCACGATTGATCGCGACAACGCACACCGTGGCGAAGTGATCGGTGCATTGATTGTCGAACAGATCGAAAGCGATATTCCGCCCGACGTTTACAAGGCGCGAGTCGACTTGGTGTACGAGCACGGTACCCGCGCGATCGCCAACGCCCGCTCGCACACGAACCTGTTTCTGATGCCGCTATGGCGGACGCTTGGTCATGCCACGTGGATCGTTCGCGCTCGCACGCTACCGAAAACATTGGCCGTTTTGGCCGCCATCGCCGCGGTGGCTCTGGGACTGGTCTTCATTCCCAAGGACTTCAACCTGGAAGCCGAGGGAACATTGATTCCCGATGTTCGCCGCGAAGTCTTTGCACCGATCGATGGCGAAGTCATCGAAGTCTTGGTGGATCACAACCAGGTTGTGGCCGAGGGAGACGTCTTGGTCCGGCTGCGGAACCCGGACATGGAAGTCCAGCTGACCGAGATCAAAGGTCAGATCCTAACCGCACTTGCTGAAAAGACTCGCGTCCAAGGCCAACTGGGACTCCGTCGCCAATTGGATGATTCGGAAAAGCGGGCGTTGATGGCCGAGCAAAACGAACTAGAAGTCAAACATCGCGTGCTGCAGCAGAAACTCGCATTGCAAGAAGAACGTCGCAATGACCTCGAAATCCGCTCGCCGATCGATGGAGTCGTGGTTTCATGGGACGTCGAAAAGACGCTCCGCAGCCGACCGATCATGACTGGGCAAGTATTGCTGGAGGTCGCCGACCTGAACCAGCCGATGTATCTGGAATTGGACCTTCCCGAGAAACGCGAAGGTCACTTGGACCAATACATCGCCAAGAACAACCTCGATCAACCCGATTCCAAGTTGGATGTGTCGTACATCTTGGCGACCGACCCCGACAAGCCGCTCGATGCAGTGATGTTCGTCAATACCGTTTCGACTCGCGCCGAAGCCAACGAAGAACACGGTGCGGTGATCAAGATGCGTGCGGTTCCCGATCAAGAACCGCTTCGCGAACTGAAGCCGCGTCCGGGTGCCAAGGTGATCGCCAAGGTTTACTGCGGTCGCCGATCCAGCGGTTTCGTTTTCTTCCACGAAATCATCGAGTGGTGTTACAAGTTCTTCTTCTAGAACCGGTCGCGAAATCACCACCCCATCCTGATTCAAACCTTTGATCTCTTCGGAGCTTCGCCAGATGCGTCTTACTTTTCTAGCGCCAGTCGCCTTGTTGGTTACTGCGACGGTGTCTGCCCAACAGTTCACGCCGCCGGCATCCACGTTGTCTCAGCCGCGATCGTTCCAGCAGCCGCCGACGACACCGCAGGGCAATCAGTTTCAGTCCCGCACGTCATCGGTCGCTGGCCAAATCAGTGCCGAAAACTGCTACGTCCAATACATCAACAAAGTCGATGTGCCTGCCACGGCCGAAGGCTTGCTGAATGAACTTCGCTTCGAAGAAGGCGACGAGGTTTCGAAGGGCGACGTGATGGCGGTGATTGACGACACCGCGGCTCGTCTGGCCGTCGAACTGAAGAAGGCCGAAGAGAAGGAGGCCATGTTGACGGCATCCAACGACGTCAACCTGCGTGACGCTCGCGAAGCCGCCAAGGTTGCGATCGCCGAAGCCAAGTCGTTCGAAGAACTGCGTAAAGAGGGCGCCATCCCGTACTGGGAAATGGAAAAGAAACGGCTGGAAGCGGGACGTTCGGAATTGCGGATCGAACTGGCCGAACAGGAACAAAAGATTGCCCAGGTCAAAATGATCGGCAAAGGCAGCGAATTGGAAATGGCCAAATTCGAACTGACCAAACGGACCATCATCGCGCCGCACACCGGAATCATCGAAGCTCGCATGTCGCAGTTGGGCCAATGGGTCCAGCCCGGGACTCCCATGGCTAGCCTGATCCAAATGGACAAACTTCGTGTCGAAGGCGACATCGACGCGCTCCGCTACGTCGGTCAGGTACGCAAAGGAACTCCCGTCGAAGTCATCATCGAAGACCAAGTCAATGACGGAACCCGCATCCAAGGCCAGTTGGGCTTTGTCAGCATGGAAATCGACCTGAACGATCGCTACCGCGTGTGGGTGGAAATCGATAACCAAAAAGTCGGCGATGACTGGAAGTTCAAGCCCGGCATGAAGGCCCAAATCCTGATTAAGTAGGGAACCCCATGCCAACACTTGCCGAATCACTCGTCAGCAGTTCATCGCGACCGCTGACGGTCCGAAAACGCCCCGACCTGTCGGCCAACCGCCAGCGTTATCAGGGAACCGGCTACTGGGTCGTCAAAGAGCCAGTGGGTCTGCAGTACTTTCGTTTTCACGACGAAGAGTACTTCATCCTGAATATGTTGGATGGGCACGTCTCGCTGCAGCAGATCAAAGACGGTTTCGAGCGGCGGTTCGCGCCGCAAAAGATCACCTTTGGCGATTTGCAACAGTTCATCGGAATGCTGCACCGCAGCGGTTTGGTGATCAGCAATTCGCCCGGACAGGGCAAAGCGCTGCGGGAACGCGGGCGCAAAAAGAAGAACAAAGAAGTGATGGGCAAATTTGCCAACGTCTTTGCCCTTCGCTATCGGGGATTCGACCCCGAACGCATTCTGAATTGGATGCTGAAACCGTTTGGATGGATTTTCACCGTCCCGGCGCTGCTGTTCTTTTTGATGTTGATCTTGTCGTCCGCTCTGTTGCTGGCCAGCCAGTACGAGACGGTGTACGCAAAGCTGCCGACCTTCCAGCAGTTCTTTGCTGCTGATCGTTGGCTGATTTTGGCAGGCACGATGGCGATCGTCAAAGTGCTGCACGAATTCGGGCACGGGTTGAGCTGTAAGAAGTTCGGCGGCGAGTGCCACGAAATCGGCTTCATGCTGTTGGTCTTCACGCCCTGTTTGTACTGCAACGTGTCCGATTCGTGGATGTTGCCCAACAAATGGAAACGCGTTTGGATCGGTGCGGCCGGGATCTATGTCGAAATGATCCTTGCGTCGGTGGCGGCTTATGTTTGGTGGTTCACCGAATCGGGCACGACGATCAATGACTTGTGTTTGAACATGATGTTCTTGAACGTCGTCAGCACGGTCCTGGTCAACGGGAACCCGCTGTTGCGATTCGACGGTTATTACATCCTGATGGATGCATTGGAGATCCCGAACCTCCGTCAAAAAAGTACCGAAGTGTTGAAACGATGGTTTCAACAAACCTGCTTGGGACTGGAATTGCAAGACGATCCGTTCTTGCCCACCCGCGGCCGGTTCATGTTCGGAATGTTCACGATCGCCAGTGTGATCTATCGCTGGGTCGTGGTGTTTTCGATTTGTTGGTTCGTCATCAAAGTGCTTGAACCTTATGGTTTGCAAGCGGTCGGTCGGATGGTAGCGGTGGTCGGATTCTTCGGCCTAGTCGCTCAACCGGTCATTCAAACTTGGAAGTTCTGTCGCACTCCTGGGAGATTAGCGAAAGTGAAACGCACTCACCTGTTGCCAACAATCGCCATCTTCTCTTTAGCAGTCGCGGGCGTTTGCTACATCCCTTTGCCCCACCACATTGATTGTGCATTTGAAGTCCGCCCCAGCCAGGCCGGTGCCGTCTACGCCGGTGTCCCGGGACGTATCGAATGGACCGTCGATGCGAATGCCATCGTTCAAGAAGGCGACCCGATCGCCGTGCTGAAGAATCCCGACCTGCAGATTCGTTTGGCCGACCTGAAGGGGGAAGAAGTCCTTTCGAAGGTCAAGTTGGACAACATGTCGCGCCGAAGTCGTGACGACATGGCGCTGAAAGCACAGATCGAAACCCAGTCGGAACTGTTGGAATCGATTCAACAGTTGCGAGCCAAGACGCAGGAAGAAATTGACCGATTGGTGGTTCGCGCCAAACGCGAAGGTTACATCATTCCGCCACCGATTCGCCAACCCCAGAAGGCCCAAGATGGTCGTCTGCCAGGCTGGGTCGGGTCGCCGCTAGAACCGAACAATCGTGGCGCGCTATTGACCCCCGATGACGTGATCTGCGAAATCGGCAAACCCGACGCGCACGAAGCTGTTTTGATCATCGATCAAGGCGATGTGCAAATGGTGCGAGAAGGCCAATCGGTCGATATGAAACTAGACGCACAACGATTGGAAACGTTCAGCGGTGTGATCACAGAGAAGTCCAACGAACCGATCGATTCCACCTCGGTATCCATGTCTAGCCAAACCGGTGGCGACCTGCAGACCGAGATCGATCCGGCCACCGGCCAGGTCAAACCCCGCAGTGTTTCCTATCAAGCCAGAGTCCCATTGAACATGGATTCGATTGTGATGCGGCCCGGTTATCGCGGGTCCGCCAAGATCCATGTGGACCCGATGTCGCTGGGCAGCCGCTTGTGGCGCGTGATCGCACAAACCTTTAACTTCGAACTCTGATCGCACATGAACATGGCACCAGTTTACGCATCCTTCGCCGTTTAACACTGGGGCCATGGATTCATGCAGTTTTTCAATTCCGTACACGGTCGTCTTATGTTACAGCCACGTTGTCGTTCGTTAGGATACGACCCGGCTGGGGCTAGGTGCTTTTAATGGGCAGCACTTCAGACGATTGAAACACCGCCCACTTTACACGTTCTAGATGCGAGTCTAATTCGGCTGCCTGTTGCATCCGAGCCACCGCTCCTTCTTCCCTTTTTTTACTCTCGGAGAGATCATCGATGGCAGACGCCAAGACCCCTGAAGCTGAGAAACCAGCCGCCGCACCAGCCGCCGCCGCTCAGACTCAAGCTCAGCAACCTGTTCAGGTTCAGGTCGAAGACGACCAAGCCGCCGCTTGTTACGCGAACTTTTGCCGCGTCACCGGTTCGCCTGAAGAGTTGATTGTTGACTTTGGTTTGAACCCACAGCCAATCGGCGTGCCGAAGGACCCAATCCAAGTCAAGCAACGCATCATCCTGAACTTCTTCACCGCCAAGCGATTGCTAGCCGCACTGCAAATGTCGGTTGCACGTCACGAATCGGTGTTCGGCGTTCTGGAAACGGACATCAACAAACGAGTTCGTCCAGGTCTGATGCAACAGCAAGCTGGCCAAGAAAAGAAAAGCTAGAGACGGCCATTCTTGACCGCACTCAAGCGACAAGCCACGTCTTCGAGATCTCGATCAACATCGGGAACTCGGAAGCGTGGCTTTTTTCGTTCACAACCTGTGTTTCCGGATAACGGAACTCGACAAACCGTTGACGACTTCCGCTACGAATTTTTTTCGAACGTTACGTTGCAGGGACTAACCCAGTTGTTTCTTCCAGCGATCGATTTGGGCGCGGACTTGGTCGGGTGCCGTGCTGCCATAGCTGACAAAGGCGTCGACCGCATTTCGGCTGCCCAAGCATTCGTAAATCGTTTTGTCGATCTCCGGTGCATGGGATTGCAGCACATCGATTGGCAGATCGGCAAGCGGCACGTCACGCTGCATCGCTTCGCCGACGATCGCGCCGACCAAGTGGTGGGCCCTTCGCTGAGGCATGCCCTTGGCGATCATCCATTCCATCAGCGTGGTGGCATCCAGGTAGCCGCGTTCCAATCGGCTGGCAATCGATTCTCGCTGCAACACGCTGCCTTGGACGATCGGGGTGGCCAGTTCCAACATCGCCAGCACGGTGTCGAACGAATCGAACAACGGGGGTTTGTCTTCTTGTAAATCGCGGTTGTACGCCATCGGCAGATTCTTGACCAACAACATCAACGTTTGCAGATTGCCCATCACGCGTGCCGATTTGCCGCGGGTCAATTCTAGCGTGTCCGGATTGACCTTCTGGGGCATGATGCTGCTGCCGGTACAGAAGGCGTGCGGCATTTTGATGAAATTGAATTCAACGGTGCTCCACAAAATCCATTCCTCGGCCCAACCGCTCAGGTGCGATGCCACGACCGATAGGACGAACGCCGTTTCCAGCATGAAGTCGCGGTCGCTGCTGGTGTCCAGACTGTTGGCGGTAACGCCGTCGAAATCCAGCGCCTTGGCCGTTTGGTCGCGATCGATCGGCAGCGTCGTGCCAGCCACGGCGGCCACCCCCAGCGGACATTGGTTGACGCGGGCGCGGCAATCGGCCAATCGGTCACGGTCGCGAGCGAACTTTTCGATGTACGCCAACCAGTAGTGCGGTGCCAGCACCGGTTGGGCGCGTTGCAGGTGGGTGTAAGCTGGCAGCACGACGTCAAAGTCGGCGTCGCAGCGGCCCAGGAATGCCGCCTGCAATGCTGCCAGCGAACTGTCCAAGCGGTCCAGTGCGTCACGGATCCACATGCGGATGTCGGTGCTGACTTGGTCATTTCGACTGCGGGCGGTGTGCAGTTTCCGGCCGACGTCGCCGATGCGGTCGATCAACGCTTGCTCGACGTGCATGTGGATGTCTTCGAGCTCGAAACGGATCGGAAGCCGGTCAGTGTCCAGTTCGACTTCGATTTCGCGAAGGGCTTTCTGGATTTCGGTCGCTTCGTCTCGGGAAATCAAGCCGACGCTTGCCAGCATATCGCTGTGGGCGATCGATCCGCGGATGTCGTGTTGATACAGGCGGCGATCGAAACTGATGCTTTCGGCAAAGGATTCCAGCCGTTGATCGGTTTCAGCGTGGAAAACCCCGCTACGCGAGGGGCTGGCTTGTTGAGAAGGATTTTGATCGGTGCTCACTGCGTGACTATCCCGAATGGGCGACAACTTCAATAATAGAACGATTCAACCGGCATTATCGTCGGCGCCCTGCGGGTGGGCGACCCCGCTAACTCTAAGAAACTTTCGATATGCGTTCTCTGCTGTCTGTGATGGTGTTGTCCTTGGTGCTGGTCGGTGATTTTGGGGCTTCTTCGGCCCACGCGGTGGACGTGTACGTCAGTGCCATCGCGGGTCAGCCATTGGGGGTGGCGACCGTCGAAATCCCATTGGCCCGTCCGATTGTGGGCCAGACTCCACCGCCGATTCAGGCCCAATCGGCCGACGGGCGAGTGCTGTATTCGTATTCGGAAGACATCAAAATCGACGTGCCACGGGCTAGCGAGACGCCGGTCCCGCCGCCGGGAAACGGTCGCTTGCTAGGCCGTTTGGGCCAGTTGATCCGCGAGATCGCCGATCCGGAACCGCCAGTCGATCAAACGGTCGCTCGCCGGGTCCGGTTCCTGTTCGTCGGGGACGCGCCGCTGCGAGTGCAGATCACGGACGCCACCGCGACGATCGGTTCCTACGATGTGGTGCCCGAGCAGAATCCGGCCGGACACCAGCAGGCTTTGGTCGGGTGGTGGAACGGTTACACCGCAGCGACCCGCGACCAGATCAATGCGGCGGACTATCCAACGTGGGTCGAAGATTACTTGATCGCCATGCTGGCTCGCCGGCTTCGGATGCCGATACCAGCCTGGTTCGACGCCACCGAATCTCAAGATGACGACCTGCTAAGCGCATTGAAGTTGGTCGCTGGGGCCGAGGAAATCGGGCGTTCGATCTATCGCCGATCGGCCGTCGGATTCATCGATCAAAGTGGGCGACCGGCACCCGAGGCCACCCTGCCCTTGCCTGCGCCACCGGCGTGGGCACCCCTGTTTGATGACCCACAGTTGGCCGATATTCCGGTCGAACCGATGGCGACGCGAGTGCCGCCAGAGTGCTTCTACATTCGCTACGGTTCGTTCCAAAACTACACCTGGTTTGCGGATCTGTCGCGTGACTATGGTGGTGACATCTCGAACATGGCAATGCTGCGTGGATTCGAACTGGGGGCCAGCAAGCGGATCGAGCAGCAGTTGAATTTGAAAACCACCGAACTGTCCCGGATGCTGGGACCGCAAGTGATCCAGGACCAGGCGATCGTCGGCCGTGACTTGTTCATGACCGATGGCGCGAGTTTAGGAGTCATGTTCCAGGCCAAGAATGCGTTCGCCCTGCGGACGTCCTTCAACAATGATCGCAGCCAGTTGGCTGGCAGTGATTCCGAAGTCACGCTCAAGAAAGTAACGGTCGGTGGGCAGGCGGCGACGCTGCTGAGTTCCGCCGACAACCGCGTTCGATCGTTCATGGTTCAGGATGGCGATTTCTTTTTCGTCACCAACAGTCGAACCTTGGCGGAACGGTTTTTGGAAGTCGGAAAGTCGAAACAGTCTCTGGGGGCGTCGTCGTCGTTTCGGCTGGCCCGTCAATTGATGCCGCTGGATCGCGAGGACACGGTCTTTGCCTATTTCTCGCCCGAGATGCTTCGCGGGTTGGTGTCACCACGGTATCTGATCGAACTTCGTCGTCGTTTGTCGGCCAATGCCGAGGTCGCGATGATGCATCTGGCACGGATGGCGGCGGATCATGAATCCAAAGCCACGGGGACGAACTTGGTGGGTGTCGACGATTGGATCGACGGTGGATTCTTGCCGGTCGGTTTTGGTGTGCGTCCCGACGGCAGTGGGGCTATCAGTGTGGGCGATCAGGTCATGGATACCCGGCGTGGTGCACGAGGACAGTTTCTGCCGATTGCCGATGTTCCGATTGATTTGGTCACGCCGGACGAAGCCCGTTGGTATGCCCAGATCGCACGGCAATATGAAACACGATTTCCAACGATCGATCCAATCATGGTCGGCGTCGGACGCCAGCCGATGGAAGGCGTCGATGGTGGTGACGGCGGGGAACGAATCATGGTGCACGCCGAAGTCGCACCACTGGGGCCGGAAAAGTACGGCAAATGGTCCAAGTACTTAGGGCCACCGACCCGCGTGGCGATGAATTTTGCACCCGATGACATCATCGCTGCCCAGGCTCACGTCGCGTCGGATCGGCTGGGCCCGCCGACTCACGTGTTCGCCGCGATCAAAGATTCGCATCCGCCGAATCCCGACGATTTCCAAGGTCTGTTGAATATCTATCGATCGATCCAGGGGATCCCAGGTTACCTAGGGGCTTGGCCGCAGCCGGGGATGCTAGACCGGTTGCCGCTGGGGTTGGGGCGAGGTCAGCCGGTTGCACCCGGCATCAATCGTTTGATCGGCGGTATGTACCGCTACAGCGATGGTCAGTTCAGCGTGCTGTCGTTCCAGCCCGAAGTGCTGCAGGCCAGCCTGCCGCATCTAGCGGCGACCGAAGCATCCGATCTGGCTCAGATCCGCGCCCAAGTCGGCAACCTGAGCGGCAGCCAGATCGAAGGCTGGGTCAATGCGCAATTGTATAGCCATGCCAGAGAAAGCAGCATCGCCGGGGCCAGCTTGTTGTCGTTGATGACACGGCAGCTGGGTGCCAGGCCGGAGCATTGTCTGGCCGAAGTTCAGCGAGTCCTGGGCGTGCCATTGCAGTGCACCTTGGGAGGCGACTACCAGTATTCGCCGGCCACTGGCCAGTGGATCAGCACCGCATGGCGAGGCGAGGTCGCACCCCTGGTGGCTCCGGCCGACTATGTGGCGCCACCGATGAAATGGTTCCGCGGATCCGCCGCGACCGTGACCCAGTACGCCGACCGGTTGGTCGCCGATGCAGTGATCGATGTGGCCCGCTAGCGTTCAGCCCCATGCCATGAATCATTCGTAGCGGAAGTCGCCAAGACTTTCGATGTCCTCATTTCGTAGCGGAAGTCGCCAAGACTTTCGGTGTCCTCCTTTCGTAACGGAAGTCGCCAAGACTTTCGGTGTCCTCGTTTCGTAGCGGAAGTCGTCAAGACTTTCGGTGTCCTCCTTTCGTAGCGGAAGTCGCCAAGACTTTCGGTGTCCTCGTTTCGTAGCGGAAGTCGCCAAGACTTTCGATGTTCTCATTTCGTAGCGGAAGTCGTCAAGACTTTCGGTGTCCTCCTTTCGTAGCGGAAGTCGCCAAGACTTTCGGTGTTCTCCTTTCGTAGCGGAAGTCGCCAAGACTTTCGGTGTTCTCCTTTCGTGGCGGAAGTCGCCAAGACTTTCGGTGTTCTCGTTTCGTAGCGGAAGTCGCCAAGACTTTCGGTGTTCTCCGAATCCAATCAACATTACGGCTAGCACTAGGCCCGCTCTGGATTCTGCGTTGCACCAAGTCCGCTGCGGTCGATGATTGCATCGGCGACATTGGCATGCGGTCCCAGATAGTTGGAAACGATGAACTTGACATCGGCATGCTTCATGCCTGCCTCGTTGACCTGATCCATGATCGCTTGGTACAGCCGGCCCTCGAACAGCAGGTGCGGGTGGATCACGATCGAATCAAATTGGCCGGATCCGGCCACCTGGTCGATGACTTCCGGCAGCGAAGGGGATGCCATCGCATAGAAGGCAGTGGCAGATGCTGCAAACGCAAAGCGTTGGGCAACGATCTCGGTCAACATTCGCATGTCGGTCGATGCACATGGCCAGCGGCTGCCACGACCTACGGCGATCAGCGCCGTTCGTGATGGCGGCGAATTGGTCATCGCCAACGATTCCGATATCCGTTCGACCATCAATTCGACGATCGATGGGTGACGCGATAGCGGCCGTGATTGCTCGGTGGTGACCTCGGGCGATTCACCAATGCACTGGCGGATGATGGCCGGTATATCGTCTTTGGCATGCCCTGCGGCGAACAGCAACAAAGGCGCCACGTGGACTCTCTGGACGCCTCGGTCGATCAATTCCTGAAAGGCCTGCGGGATCGTCGGCTCTTGGAATTCCAGCAGCGACACTGCGACCGGTACCGAACCCAGCCGATCAGCCAGGATCCGTCCGAGTTCGAAAAACTGATCGGTGCCCGTCTGGTCACGGGTCCCGTGTCCGATCAGCAACAGACCAGCGGCGGTCGACTGTCCAGGCGAAACGTTCACGTCGATCGAGGCTGGTGAATTCACGATCGCTGGTTACTGGATGACCGTCGAATCGGTGAAGCCTTCTTCTTGAAGCAGGTCCAAGGCTCCCTTAGGACTGAATCCGGCATCGTAGCTGACGATCACTTGGCGATTGTCGATCAGGCCTTCTTCTTTTTGCGGGCCCAGTTCGACGCTTTTGACCGCAGCAGTGTTTTCCAAGGCGGCTTTGACGCGTGGGAAACACGACACAGCACAGTGCATTTCGGGAACGCTAATCGTCAGCGTGCCGGGGCTGTCGGTCGAAGCGAGCGAGACGTCCGCCGTGGTGGCCGATGCAGAGCTGGCCGGTGCGGTGGGTTCGCTGGTGGGGCCGGTGCCGATGGCGATCATGATTCCGACCGCGGCGATCGCGGCGACGGCGTATGCAAGTCCACGCATGGTTCAGGTTTTGTCCAGAGTTTACGAGAGAAACGGGCGATGCCGCTGGGCCATCGTCCAGGTTGGATTTGGTCATTATAGGCTCGCAGGCAAGATTGGCCCAGATCGTCGTGCGGGGCTGGTTTGGCGATCCACATGCGGCCTGGTCCGGCAACGCCGCAGCGGAACTCTGCTGCTTCGCAATCGAATTTTGACGCTTCGTATCGTGTTTTACTGGCCAGAAGTGTTTTATCTGGTCTTTCGACAAAATCTTGATTTTTGTTAAAGCTCGGAAGTCGGTCACTGAAACTCCTCACCGCGACGGTGTTTGGACATGCGAAATATTGAATTCCCCATGATTGCCTCTGCCCTGCTTGCCATGATGGCGATCGGGATGGCTGGCTGTCGGCAAACGACGGGATCCGCTTCGGCGGGGTCTCTTGCTCCCGTGGGGCCGCTGTCTCCCGTGTCGCCTGGCCAATCGCCCAGCTTGGGACCGTTTGGTGGACCGACGCGGGTCGCCCCGCCGCCCACAGGTTCATTCAGCCAACCCAACAACGGCTATCTGGCTCCGGCACCTCAGGCATCTGCCGCACTGGGCAGCGGCGCACCGACGATACCTTTCAACCAAACCAATCCGGCAATGGCGCCCGCCGCCATGAACCCATCGTTGGCCAACGCCGCCCCGATCGGTTCCGGCGTTCGCCCCGCATCGTGGACCGAAACGACATCCAACATTGCCAGTGGCCCGGCGCTGCCGAATGCACCGGCGACAGCCCCAACACCGCCTAGCAACCCGCGGGCAGGGGGAATGCAAGTGATCGATCTGACCGGTGCCCCGAGCCCACCGGGATACCGACCGACAGCCCCGGTGACCTATCAAGCGTTTCCGACGAACGGCTACCAAACCGGGAACCCGCCCGTGGCAGGCTATCCCAGTCCACAGCAGTATCAGCCCGGCGTGAATCCGGGGGCCAACGCTGCATGGCAATCGACTACGCCCGCTATGGCAGCGAACCCGTACGTGGCGCCATCGAACCTGCCGCCATCGAACCCGCAGTCCTTCAACACCGCTGACTATGCAAATCAACAGGCCTATGGAAATCAGCCCGCCCAGGTGGCCGCCACCTCACTGACTCCCCTGCCCCAGTCGGTCGCCGCTGGTGCAGTGCCCATTCGGAATCAATCGAATTTCCAAACCAATACCAGTGTCCCGGTTTCTAGCGGACCTGTTTCCAGCGGACCGAGCACCAATCCCACGCCTGCATCGTCCAACGACAACCTGTTGTGGCGTCGGCCTGGAACACAGTACTAAGGCCATCGCACGATCCTTGGCAATCCACCATCGCGTCACGTGAGAGTCAATTTCGATGGGAATGTTTTACGCCTACGGCGGTGCCTTGATCGATGAAGACGAGATTCTTGCGAAGACCGAAAGTGGTGAATTCGCCAGCTTTTCGCACCATGCCTCGGATTCGCCAGCGGATGCCGCGCTTGAATTTTCGACCGGTCGGCTGACCGTTGCCGATCTGCGTGGTTCCATGGTCTCGCCCGTCGCCACACGGACTCCTTTCGAACCGATTGGCATTGGCAAGCCGCTGACGATCGAAATTCGACATGTCTACACCGGCCGCTTTCCAAAGCGAAATCTGTTTCGCCGTTCGGCGGACATGATTGTCACCTCGGCAATCAAGAGTTCCCCGGTGCTCGGCGAAGCGACGACGGCGGTCAATCTGCTGCGCCGCAACGTGGCCGCCCACAGCGGATTTTCAACACCGCACGCTGATGAACTTGGCACGCCCGTCGTGTTTTATTCGCCCGCGCTGACGCAGCGGAATTCGTCGTTGACGATCAAGTTCGGGTTTGATGAATTTCCAGGCGACGAATTTCAACAGTTCGCCGAAGTGCTTTCCAGTGCGGCCGGGCTGCCTTTGTTCGCACCCGCCAGTTTGCATCTGCATGGCGCCTCTGCGATCGCCACCTTGGTGGGCCGGTTGGGCGACACTCTATTCGACCGCCGTGCGGCCTTTCGAGCGACCGAAGGGATTACCTTTGCTCGTCCTGGATCAACGATCCCGGTCGCCAATTTTGCATTGATGATGCAGGATGACGAAGACGAACGGCAGGTGCTGAAAACGCACGTGATTTCGGGCGGGAAGTTGACGCATGCAGAAACTGGACGTCCCTACGATGGCGATATCCCCTACGTCGTGATCAGTCTGGATGGCCGATGCAACGATGAACTGAATCACTTCATGTCACAAAGCGCGGTCTCGCTGATGCTAAGCGATTTGACCAGCGACGCCGGATTCGATTCGGCTCACATGGACGAACTTCGCGAAGCCGTCGAAATCTATCACGACTATCGATTGCGCCGCCGCGCCGACCGGGTCGGAGAAAAGCTCTCGATGCGGTCGCCCGATGCCGCCGATTTCCAGCAGCTGGCAACCGAATACGACGCCCTAGTTGCCAACATCAATGCCGAAGCCCTAAAGCCCACAGGCATCCAGCGAACGGGCGAAGACCGACAGGCCGCGTAGTTCGCACCGGCGACCCGCGTGCCCACCGCGCCGCGCGTCCACGCCCAAACACCCGGCCCGGTACCCATCGTTTCACCGCGTGCCCACCGGGCCGCGCGTCCATCACCCAACCAGACGGGGCGGTACCCATCGTTTAACCGCGTGCCCATCGGGCCGCGCGTCCACGCCCAACCACACGGGGCGGCACCCATCGTTTAACCGCGTGCCCATCGGGCCGCGCGTCCACGCCCAACCACACGGGCCGGTATCCATCGTTTAACCGCGTGCCCAGCGGGCCGCGCGTCCATCACCCAAACGCACGGGGCGATGCCCACGCGGTTAAACGAGCATTCGCAAGCAGCCCCGGTACCCATCGTTTAACCGCGTGCCCATCGGGCCGCGCGTCCATCACCCAAACACACGGGGCGATGCCCACGCGGTTAAACGAAAATTCGCAAGCAGCCCCGGTACCCATCGTTTAACCGCGTGCCCACCGGGCCGCGCGTCCGCGCCCAAACACACGGGCCGGTACCCATCGTTTAACCGCGTGCCCATCGGGCCGCGCGTCCACGCCCAAACACCCGGGGCGGTACCCATCGTTTAACCGCGTGCCCATCGGGCCGCGCGTCCATCACCCAACCAGACGGGGCGATACCCACACGGCGAAACGAGCATTCGCAAGCTGCCCCGGTATCTATCGTTTAACCGCGTGCCCAGCGGGCTGCGCGTCCATCACCCAAACACACGGGGCGATACCCACACGGTTAAACGAGCATTCGAAAGCAGCCCCGGTACCCATCGTTTAACCGCGTGCCCACCGGGCCGCGCGTCCATCACCCAACCAGACGGGGCGATACCCACACGGCGAAACGAAAATTCGCAAGCAGCCCCGGTATCCATCGTTTCACCGCGTGCCCATCGGGCCGCGCGTCCACGCCCAACCACACGGGGCGATGCCCACGCGGTTAAACGAGCATTCGCAAGCAGCCCCGGTACCCATCGTTTAACCGCGTGCCCACCGGGCCGCGCGTCCATCGCCCAAACACACGGGGCGATGCCCACGCGGTTAAACGAGCATTCGCAAGCAGCCCCGGTACCCATCGTTTAACCGCGTGCCCAGCGGGCCGCGCGTCCATCGCCCAAACACCCGGGGCGGTACCCACGCGGTTAAACGAGCATTCGCAAGCAGCCCCGGTACCCATCGTTTCACCGCGTGCCCAGCGGGCCGCGCGTCCATCGCCCAAACGCACGGGGCGATGCCCACGCGGTTAAACGAGCATTCGCAAGCAGCCCCGGTACCCATCGTTTAACCGCGTGCCCAGCGGGCCGCGCGTCCATCGCCCAAACACCCGGGGCGGTACCCACGCGGTTAAACGAGCATTCGCAAGCAGCCCCGGTACCCATCGTTTCACCGCGTGCCCAGCGGGCCGCGCGTCCATCGCCCAAACGCACGGGGCGATGCCCACGCGGTTAAACGAGCATTCGCAAGCAGCCCCGGTACCCATCGTTTCACCGCGTGCCCAGCGGGCCGCGCGTCCATCGCCCAAACGCACGGGGCGATGCCCACGCGGTTAAACGAGCATTCGCAAGCAGCCCCGGTATCTATCGTTTCACCGCGTGCCCACCGGGCCGCGCGTCCATCACCCAAACGCACGGGGCGATGCCCACGCGGTTAAACGAGCATTCGCAAGCAGCCCCGGTATCCATCGTTTAACCGCGTGCCCACCGGGCCGCGCGTCCATCACCCAAACGCACGGGGCGATGCCCACGCGGTTAAACGAGCATTCGCAAGCAGCCCCGGTATCCATCGTTTAACCGCGTGCCCATCGGGCCGCGCGTCCATCACCCAACCAGACGGGGCGATGCCCACACGGCGAAACGAGCATTCGCAAGCTGCCCCGGTGCACTGACGTTTAACCGCGTGCCCACACCGATACTCACGAGTCCATACCCGCGGCTATACGAAACTCCACACTCACGCGTGGCGACCGCCGATCAACTCTGGAAGATGATCGGCGCGCCCAGGCTCCGGTGGATCTCGTTGCATCGGCTTGAGGCCAAGCGTAGTCCCTGTGCCAGATCGGCCAGGTAGTTGGCTTCCTTCTGGTCGTCCAGGTCGATCGCGATCAGCGACACGGTGTAGACCTGTTCTTCCATGCCTAGCGGTACCGACCAGGTGAAGTCTCGCACGTCCAGTTTTTCTTTGAACGTCGAGCGTAGGAATTCAATTTCTTCCTGCGATACGTGATCCAATTGTTTCAGGATCGCATCCTGTTCGGCTTGCGTGATCTGCCCATCCGATTTGGCTGCATTGACCATCCCGCGAACCAGGATTTTCGACTGAGCATTCATCGATTCCACCTCTTTCGGCGACCAGGACGGTGCTGGGCTGGGGGAACGTCTGGGGGCTGCTTGCGGCGCCGGTTGATTCGATCGCGGTGCCGATTGGCGAGCCGTTTCGCGTTGTCGTTGGTGGTGGTCGTGACTGACACCTAGCAAGTCTTCCAGGCTCTTGGCGGCATCGTCGATGGTTTGCGGTCGCCGTGCCTGCGGGTGTTGGCGAGCGGGCGATTGCGGCTTGGGTTGGGGGCGTTTGCCACCCAAAATATCCTTCAGGACAGCACCGCCAGGACTACCGCCACCGGCTTTTTTGCCTAGCAGCGCGCCCAAGATATCCATCGCGTCCATCGTTCCACCCCGTGAAAAAGATCGTCCGGTCCATCAGCTGGCGTGATCGCCAGCGCCCACAGATCGCGAAACCGTCGTCACCCGATCAGTCCTGCGTATCGGCGGTGTCACCATCGCCCGCTTCGTCGCTGGCCGTGTCATCGCCCGCTTCGGGTTCGTCCGACGGCTGCGAATCGCTGGCCGAATCGGATGATTCATCGGTCTTCGGTTCGTCGGACTTCGGATCCGAATCGGCGGCTTCCGCGTCGGCTTTGTCAGCCTTGGCCTTGTCGGCTTCAGCTTTTTCAGCTTCGGCTTTCTTCGCTGCCGCTTCTTTTTCGGCTGCCATCTTCTCGGCAGCCATCTTCTCGGCAGCCGCTTTCTCTTCAGCCGCTTTGGCTTCCGCCATTTCAGCTTGCTTCTTGTCCTCGGCCGCCTTTTCCATCGCTGCCTTCTCGGCCGCACGCGCTTCTTCTTCGCGGCGTCGCTCTTCGTCGGCTAGCTCCTTCTTGCGAGCCTCCACGCTTGCTTCGGCTCCGTTCCGGATGTCCATGTACACACTGGGGTCGATGCTGCCGTATTCGCCCATCATCTGAACAAAGGTCATCAGTGGGAAATCTTCGGGCATGTCTTCGCTATCGATCGCAACCGAATAGCGTTTGATGGACTCCAACAGGTCCTGCGCGGTGTCATCGATCGTCAGCAACGGATAGTCATCGAAGATATCTGCCCAGACGGCGAACGCTTCTTCGTACAACTCGATCGCCTTGTCTAGTTCGGCGTCTGCGTTGGCTTTTTCGGCTTCATAGATCAGGCTGCGAGCCCGTACGGTTCGTTCTTCCTGTTCGGCCTGTGCCAGCGTTTTCCAATAGGGGTAATTGATCTGCGTTCGGTAGCCATCGGTTTTGATGATCCGTTCTTGCAAATCATCCAGTTCACCCACCATCTGAATCGCTTGCAGTCGAATCGACGGATCCGCTTCGCGAGCCAGGTTGGGCAAGTTTGGAATGGTTGACTGCTTGGCCGATTTCAGAACGTCTTGGTCACGGCCCGTTAGGTTTTCGCGTGACCCAAGATAGATTGCTCGCCATTCCGGCGGCAGAGCCTGGATCAGCAGGTCACGTTCTTCGGTGAACTTATCGCCGATCAGTGCACCGAACTGTTCGATCTTTTCGTCCTTTTGACGCTGCAGAACATCCAGTTGGTCCAACTTGATCGTGAACGGCGAAGTGGTGGGGATACTGCGGTTGCCGAATCCGTTCCAATCCGCGGCCGCCATTTCCCAAGCGTTCTGGGCGCGGTCGTCCAGGATGCCTTCGCGTTCGATTGCTTCGGCGTGTTTGAAACGCCACTTGGGTCCGGTTTCGTAAAAGTTCAGCGGTGTTTGTCGACGAATTTTGACGCCGGCATCGACCATGTCATAGCCATGGTTTAGCCATAGTCGGCCAACCAACCAGTTGTCGGGTTTGCCCAGCGGCCCCCGTGCTTCGGGGCTGTCGACGGCGATGTTTTCGTTGACCAGTTCTTCGTGCAGAACTTCGTCGTCAGCGAACAGACGACGGAACTGATCCTTTTCGTCGGACATCCCCATCTTGGATCCGTAGAACCAACCGGTGTACCAGATCAATCGTGGCGCGTTGCGGTTCTGTCGCACGCCACGGGTCAGGAACTCGGTGCCTTCGCGAACCATTTCATAACGTTGACGGTAATCGTCGAATTCGGTCGAAACGTTGTACGCCAAGTTGTGCGCTTGGTGTTCCCAGACCTTGTCGAAGTGCGGTTGCAACAGCGCGATGTTGTTCAGCGTCGCCTTCAAACGGTCCCATTCGTGCATCACACGATACTCGTGGGCTTTGTTCCACAGCAGCGTCGCCGCTACCCCACGCAGCCCCAGCGATGCCAATTTCATCGTTTCGCTGGCCGGGCTGATTTCGCCCAGATCGCTTTCGGCGATGTTGTACTTGATCCGCATCTCGGACAGTTGCCCGCCCAGATCGCCTTTACCGCCGGATGGCTGACCCAGCAGATACAGCGGGATCAACATGGCGACCAAGATCACCAGGTAAGTAAGTTTTCGGCGAAGAGTTGTCGTACGATTCATGCCGCGATCTCACGCGATTTCAGGAAGAAGTAACTGACCATGAAGGCCAGGACGCAGTAGCCCAACGTCGCGGCGGCGTGTCGCAGCAGCAACGCACCAAAAATGTCAAAACCGCTGGCCGCGTACTCTGCCGTGCCTACCATCTTGGGCAGGTTGGGCAGCGCGGTCGCGATCGCGTCCAATGTGTAAACGATCCCCGCATCGACCGTCTTGATCACGCTAGCGGCGACCGTGTCGACATCCAGTTCCGTCGTCATCGCATCTTGCCGCAACAATCGAACCAGCGATTCGATCGGGCCACCCCCACGCGAAACGCCTTGGTCGATGTAGTGACGTGTGTCGTAAACCTGTTCCGCAGAAAAGCCCAACAGCACGCAGACGAACGTGGCCACCATGGCGACCGGGCCGCTTAGGAACGTACTGAACATGACACCGAAGGCGATCACCATCGTCATCTGCAACCAGATCGAAATGTAGGCTTTGATCAGGTTCCACCAGAATGGGTTTTCGGCAGGACGCAGGTACACACCGCTGCGCGTCATGCCCAAATACTGGCTGCGATCCAGACAGCGAATGACGACGGTCAATCGACCTTCGTCGTCGACCAAGTCGTCGAACACGTTAAGCACACGTGTATCGTTGTTGTCGGTGCCTTCCATCTCTAGATCCAGCACTTTTTCGTCGACCGTGTATTCGTCAACGACAAAGGCGATTGGATTGGTTTCGATCGACTTGCTGGGGTGCTTCATCGTGATCGAACCACGGATGCCCGATTCGATGTCACCCTTGTAGGAACGGTAGGCTCGCACCGATAGGTCGATGGGGATCCCATCGGGATAGCGGTCGGGTGTCACGTTGTAAAACGTGTACTCCGCCGATCCCAGCGTGCCGCCTTCGACGTAACCGTGTTCGGTCTTGCGTGCCCCTTGGGAGAGTCCGATCAGTCGCGAAACGCCCGAACTGCCGTAACCGCCGGCCAGTCGTTCGTTGCCGACGTCGATGCCCTCGTCTTTGGGTTCGCCGCGTCGATCATAAAATTGGATGTCACCGTAGGATGGAATCCGTGCACGCAGGGCACCGTTGGGGGCCCCGATGCTGAACGATCCGTCTTCGTTGCGAGTGACCACGTGTTGGTGGCCACGAACGTTGTCGGTCAGCCCGATGCCGCCCGCGTCCGGTTCGATGGTGAATCCGTGTTTGTGGTTTCGGACGTGATCGGTTTCGCCGACCAACGCACCGTCGGACATCTCGACAACATCGACCACTTCCTGGTGCGTGTGCCGCAGCCCACGAGTGACAAACAGGAAACTGGCCAACCCCATCGGGATCAGCACAAGCGTGCCCATCGCGATGAATCCCAGCATTCGACCCAGCACGATTTCCGTGGGGCGAACCGGTTTGGTCACGATCGTGTAGATCGTCTTGTTCTTGATGTCGGCGGGCAGCGAAAACGCACTGATGAATAACGCCAACGCCAAAACCAGGTAGTTCGTGGCCGTCAACACAAAGCTGATGTACAGACGGGCCGGGTCGTCACTTTCAGGGTTCAGGTACCAACCGGCTAGCAGCAGTACGACCAAAAACAGACCGACGACAAACAGGACTTTGCGTCGAATTGCTTCTTTGAACGCCAAGCGTGCCAAGGCCAGGATTCGCCGCGCCGATGTGCCGGGCAAATCAAACCGGACCAAGTCACGGATGGTACGCGCAACGGCGTAGAATCCTTCGACCGGCCCGTAGCGGGCAGCCGATACGACATAGCCGACGATCAGTCCTAGCACGATTGCCAGGACGAACAACACGATGCCCTGCAGAGCCGCGCTTTCGAGGAACGCGTTGGGGCGCAGCAACCATTCGTTGAACGACCAGAAATCTTCCGGTTGAAGGTTCATTGACCGCCCTCACTGCTGGGGCTATTGTCGCCGCCGGCTTGGCCGCCATCGGAACTGGAAACACGACGAGCACCCGGACGGGCTTCGCTTTCGCGAACGATGTTCAGGAACAAGTCTTCCATGGTCGCCGTTGGGTTGTCGATCGACTTGACCGCACCACCGTGCCGGGCGATCACTTCGGCGATCTCGGTCTTGGCCGCGTCGGTCAGTCCCGTGGCGTGCACCTCGGTGACGTCCTGGACCTTCAACAATTCAGTGACTCGGCCCAATTCCTTCAGTTCGCCCTGGTGCAGAATCGCAACCCGGTCGCAAACGTCTTGGACGTCGGCCAGTTGGTGGCTGCACAGCAAGACCGTTTTGCCTTGATCGCGAAGAGCCAGGATCAAGTCCTTCATTTCGCGGGTACCGATGGGGTCCAAACCGGTGGTCGGTTCGTCCAACAGGATCAGGTCGGGGTCGTTGATCAACGCCTGGGCCAGACCCACGCGGCGGGTCATCCCTTTACTGTATTCGCGAAGCTGACGGTGCTTGGCTCCCTTCAAACCGACCAATTCGATCAGTTCGGCAACCCGTCGCTTGCGATCGGCGCTGGACATGTCGAACAGGCGTCCGTAGAAGTCCAACGTCTCTTCGGCTGTCAGAAACTTGTACAAATACGATTCTTCGGGCAGGTACCCGATTCGTTCATTCTTTTTGGTTTCGGTGGCGTCCTTGTCGAACACCAACACCCGGCCGCTGGTGGGAAACAACAGACCCAGGATCAGCTTGATCGTGGTCGATTTTCCACTGCCGTTGGGGCCAAGCAGGCCGAAGATTTCGCCCTTTTTGACTTCGATGTCCAGCGATTTCAGTGCGTGGACCTTCTTTCGTCCCCAGAAGTCACGGTAAATTTTGCTTAGGTTGCGGGTTTCAATCACGACACCCGAGTCGTTGGCGGTCTGCGACGAGGCGGCGTTTTGGGCCTCGGCGACTGCAGTTGCTTCGTTATCCACGGGCAAGCTTCTGGAAAAAGGACGATAGGGGATCAATGCAAGGATAGGATTTGTACGCTACGGGGCGGCCAGTGCAACGGTTCATTGCCTCGGAAAACTTTGCGGACCCCGATGCCCCGAAATCGCGTCGATCCGGCACCGGATGACCCCCATCGGAGGTGACTCGGTTGGCGAGGCTTCCTGGCCGCGGGAGTTTCCTTCGGTGGGGTGGGCACCTGTCGATGGCTGGGGGCTGGAACCGACTGCGGCTGATCCGACCAACCGTTCCTCCATAAAGTCGGTTGCACTCGGCAGCGGAATGCACCGATCAGTGTAAATTGGGCCTGGTAGATTCAGCGATGCCGATGGGGCGTCGCTGTTCAGCGGGGCATCTGAGCCCGATTTTCGATCCTTTCCGGTACTAACACGTTGACACAACCGCCTGGCAACGACGATGGGATGCACGATCTGGGATCTTCGGATGCGTCCCAGTACCAGGCCGCGCTCGGTTTCCTGTACGACCGGATCGATTACGAGCGTATGACCGCTGGGGCGTCCAAGTACCCGTTCGGGTTGGCTCGGATGCGCCAGTTGCTGGATCGGTTGGGGCTGGCGCATTTTTTGTATCCTGCGTCCGCGACGGCGGATTCGCCGGTTGTGTCCGGCGCCGCGGGGCGGGCTGCTTCGTCGCCGTCCGCGGTGGGGCTTCCGGCGACCACTTTGATCCACATCGCGGGCACGAAGGGGAAAGGATCGACGGCCGCCATGGTGGCCGCTTCCTTGACCGCGTCCGGGCTGAAGACGGGGCTGTACACGTCGCCGCACTTGCATCGCCTGGAAGAACGGTTTCGCGTCGATGGGGAACTCTGCGAACCATCCACGTTGGTGGACCTGGTCGATCGCGTGCGACCGGTCGCCGCGGCGATGGTGGCAGAGTCGATGGTGGCAGAGTCGGTCCCGGCGGACCAGCAAGTCGCTGGACGGGAAAGCAGTCCAGCGGCCGCCTTGGAGACCGGCGGCGCAGCAGCAGGCGGTTCACCGTCCTTCTTTGAACTGACCACGGCGATCGCACTGCTGCACTTTCACCTTTGCCGCTGTGATGCGGTCGTGTTGGAAACCGGACTGGGCGGGCGATTGGATAGCACCAATGTGTGTTGGCCTACCGTGACAGCGATCACGTCGATCGGGCTGGATCACCAACACGTCTTGGGAAATACGCTGGGCGAAATCGCGGCGGAAAAAGCGGGCATCATCAAGCCTGGTGTGCCAGTCGTCAGCGGGGTGTCGGGGGGGGCGGCCGCGGACGTGATCGGACGCATCGCGGCGGACCAGTCGGCGCCGCTGTATCAAGTCGATCGGGATTACCGCGTCGATTGGCAGCCAGCCGAAGGTTGGGGGGCGAAGATCAAATTCACCGGCCACACGTCTCCCCTGGCCGGACCGGTCGATGTCGAGATGGCGATGGAGGGGCGGCACCAGGCTGGCAACGCTGCCATCGCAATCGCGGTCACGCAAATTCTGCGAAAACGTTGTGGGATTGCGGTGGATGACCAAGCGATCGTTCGCGGCATGGGGGGGCTCCGGTGCGAAGGCCGGATCGAACGGTACCAGCTTGCCGACCAAGTCATCGGGATTGTCGACGCTGCCCACAACGAAGACTCGATTGCCGCCCTGTGCGATTGTCTGTGCCGACGTGCTGCCGATGGTCCGCTAGCCATCGTCTTTGGGACCAGTTTGGATAAATCGGCCGGTCCGATGTTGGATCGAATCGCCAGCCTGGCTGATCACGTGGACCTGCGGATGTTGCAAATCACTCGTTTCCACGGCAATCCACGTTGGCGGCCGACGTCCGATCTGATCGCGTCGCTGCCACCGGCCATCGCCGCTCTGGCCACGGTCAACGAAGACCCGATCGCCGCTTGTGAAGCCGCCCGAAAAGCGGTCGCTCCCGGCGGCACGATGGTGGTTTGTGGTTCGTTCTTCCTAGCCGCCGAAACACGCGGTTGGATGAACTCGGCCCACGAAGGTCCTCGCTGACGTAGTGGAGAAGTTACAGCCTGATCATGCCCTGTAAGTCCGGTGGCCAGCAATGACGGTCAACTTGTTTGTTCGTTCGTTCCGTTCGTAGTACCGGCTTCAGCCGGATTTCTTGGCTCGATTTGATTCGATGCTCGGGCCCGATTCCGCCTGAAGGCGGTACTACAAACGGATCCGATGCAGCAGTTGTTGTTCCGTTGATGCCGATCCGGCACGCGACCTATTCGATGGTCATCGCCGCCGACGTCGCCTTGCGATCGGCACAGCGTACCGGAAAGTCGCACCCCAGGATCTTGTGATGCGTTTGGATCGCCACATCGGGACAATTGTTCTGTTCCGAAAGGTGGGCCAGGCAGGCCCATCGCAGCCGGTCGGGTGATGCCAGTTTCAATAGTTCAGCTGCATCGATGTTCGACAGGTGCCCCCGCGGGCCGCGGATACGGTGTTTTAGGAAATCGGGGTACGGTCCGTCGTCCAGCATCGCCGGGTCGTAATTGCTTTCGACCAACACGGCGTCCAGTGTCGCCATCGTTTCGGCCAACCCGTCAAAGATGTGCCCCAGGTCCGTCAGCAAGCCGAACCGGTGACGCGAATCCTGGATCACAAACACGACCCCATCGGCGGCATCGTGCGGGGTCGAATAGGTTTCGACGGATACCGGTCCAAACGAAAGGGTTTCGCCGGCAACGAAATGGCGGACATCGCAGATGTCGCCGATCTTGACCCGACGCCGGACCTCGACAAACGTCTTTTGCGTCACGTAGACCGGCAGACCAAACTTGCGATGAAAAACGCCCATGCCGGTCGTGTGATCGCGGTGGTCGTGAGAAATGATCAGTGCGTCGACGTCGCGAATGTCGCGACCGTGTTGGGCCAAGCGAAGTTCGGCTTGGCGGGCACTGATGCCAGCATCAAACAGCATTCGGACTCCGTCGGCTTCGACGAAGACACAGTTGCCGCTGCTTCCAGATTGCAAAGGGATAACTTCCATGATGGTGAAGTGTACCCCCGTTTACTTCCAGCCGGAAAGGTGCAAGCGGCCGGCCAGTAGTGGGATTTGCCAGAATTCCTGCGTCCTGGCACACGCCCAATGCCACCTACTTTGCAGACATGAGAGGTAATCGCCTCGATCAGGCGATCGCTTGTTCAAGTTTGTTTTTCTAGCCACGCAGTGGCGACAGCTTTCTGCCGGCGGCCTTGGCCGCCGTGTCAGTCGGCGCCAGACTTCTTCTTCCCCTGCTCCGATCGCCACCTTTGGCGGCGATCGGAGCAGGGGAAGAAGAGTGAGATTTTAACGTCGCTCCGGTGGCCACCGGCCACCGGCCACCGGCCACCGGCAAAAAGCTGTCGCTGCTCCGCAGCTACGGGGCTGCGCTTGCGCCGTGTACTAACGCCGTGTGCTAACGCGCAGGCGGCTGATTGAACCACCGCGACTAGCCGACGCGGATCGTTGCAATTGTGATTTCGACATCGCCGATCGGCATCCCCGTGGCCGCGGCGATCTCCTCGGCGGTGTGCCCAGCCTGAACCATCGATTCGACTTCGCTGCGCCGCACGCCGGCGTCAAATTCGGTGACCGCGGTCTGTTGGTCGTCGGCCACACCCTGTAGTTTTTCCAGACGGCGGACGCTTTCGTCGACTTGACGCAACAGCGTCTGCACGATGACGATGCGAGTGTCCAGTTCGGCTTTCAGTTCACGCTGCAGGTCGAACATCCCGACCTGCCATCGCTGGACCTCGGGCGGTGCGTCGGCCAGCGGCAGTACCGGTGTCTTGGATGATCGGATCCGGTCAAGTTCTTTCTTGGCCACCCGAGTGTCGGTGTTGACCCGTTTGCGGGCTTTGAGCGTTCGTCGTGCCAGCACCCAGCCCAGCATCACAAAACCGGCCACAGCCAGGTACTGAGCCCGCTGGGTGTCGGCCATCGCGATCAGAAGGTGCCAGGTCATCAGCCGTCGAATGTGTACGAGGTTGCGAGACGTTTCATCGATTGTCAAACGTCCTTATGCTTGATCGTCCGCCGGGGCCGTCGAAAACCAGCCCGGTTGAAGAAGCTCGCATTAAATCGACATCGTCGGTAAAGTCGGTTGTATCGATTGTTTGTTGTTGCGGGATCGCCCGCATTCCCCCGCAGTGTTTTGTTGCCATGATTCCCGATGACGTCCCCGCCGTGCCTGTTCGCCTCTGGCACGCCAGCAGTTCGTCGTCCGACGCGGGGCCGATTGAACAGTTTTGCGAAGACTGTCTGGACGAATCCGAACGCACTCGTGCCGATCGGTTCCGCCAACCAACCAGTCGAAATCAACACGTGATCGGCCGCGGGATGGCTCGGCGGCTATTGGGCGTCGGCGACATCTCACCCGCCGCGATCAGTTTTGATACCGAGACTTTCGGCAAGCCGTTCGTGACCGGTCCCGATGTCGCACGGCGGCCTTTCAACGTTGCCCATACCGACGGGCTGGTGGTCTGTGGCATTGCCGACCCATCGGATTGGCTAGTCGGAGTCGATGTCGAATGCCTGAATCGGCGAACGGATCCGGCACTGGCTGATCGGTACTTTTCGAAGCCAGAGATCGACTATCTGAAACAGTACCGCAACGAATCAGATCGCAGGAATGCGTTCCTGCGAGTCTGGACGCTGAAGGAATCGTTCATCAAGGCCATCGGCACTGGCCTGCAAACACCCCTGGCCGACTTTGCCTTCGAAGACATCGATTCCCCCTGCCCCACGATCCGGATGCTGGACCCGAAACTGCACAGCGATCGGCAGTGGCAGTTCTTCTCGATCACGCCAAGGCAAGGGTTCATCGGGGCCATCGCAGTAGCCAGCGAAACCGGCACCGCCAAACCAACGATCGAATTGCACAGTTTCGATGACTGGGTCGGCGCCCAATCATCGAAGCAGTCCTAACCAGCATCCAATCCCGTAGCGCAAGTCGCCAAGACTTTCGGCCACCCCCGCTCCCCCGCATCCAATCCCGTAGCGCAAGTCGCCAAGACTTTCGGCCACCCCCGCACCCCCACATTCAGTCCCCGTAGCGCAAGTCGCCAAGACTTTCGGCCACCCCCGCACCCAACGCCGTTAAGGAAATTTTTCATGCTGCATTTGAGAGGTCCAGTGTAGCTTTGGCAAGCTTCTGTTGCTCTGCGGTGGCGAGTTCAATTGTGGGTGGGCCGGTCCGGGGTTCCTCTTTTCGGCGTGGGTAGTTGCGACTTTTCTTTTTACTTGCGCGGTCGTATGTATCCGTCAACGCACCGGCCAAGAGACTCCGAAGCGATTCGCCCCGCGCGGGTATCTCGTTGGGGCAGTGCAGGATGTTTTGCAATATTCGTAACACCATCGCGACGCTCGTTTGAGCCGCCGGTTCGATCCGATCGATTTGTTCGCGAAGCGCCAGTAACTGCGCCATCCAAAGACCGACAAGCGACCAGGTTAACTCGTGCTCGACGACATCCGGCGTTCGCCCGAGCAGTTTCGAACGACCGTAAGTTTGCTTTAAGGATCGGAATTGCACTTCGATTCCCCAGCGTTTTCGATAAATTTCCCCAGCACGCGAATCACTTAACTTGCGTGAGTTCAATTCGTTGGTGACGAGATAGACTTCGCCACGTCCGTCGTGAAAGCGAAGTAGCCGAAGGACCAACGGCGGCTGCTTGCGTTGCTGTTTTTCTTTCGGCCAGCAGTACACGATGCCATCACGTTCGCGAACCCGTCCAAGTTGCTTCAGGAAGCGACAATTGCTTCCGACACGCGTCAGGAAGTGATGGCCGTGGCTGTCGATCGCGTTCCAAAAGTCGTAGCCGACGAAACCAGCATCACCGCAGATGAGCGTGTTTTTCGGTAGGTCTAAAGCATTCAGCATTTCCAACAGATGGGCTCGTTCGCTGGAATAACTCGGTCCGATTTTCCATGCCCATGGCAATCGCTGTCCGACATGCCACAGTAGCGTAAGCCAGACTTGAGGACCGACGGGCTGCGGATTGTAGTTCTTCTTTTTGCTCACCGGTTTTCGTTTG
Organism: Rubripirellula lacrimiformis; assembly: GCF_007741535.1. Taxonomy (NCBI): domain Bacteria; kingdom Pseudomonadati; phylum Planctomycetota; class Planctomycetia; order Pirellulales; family Pirellulaceae; genus Rubripirellula; species Rubripirellula lacrimiformis. Next base: position 8,021,109 of record NZ_CP036525.1, on the reverse strand, counting down.
TTGGCGTGTCGACCACGCTTGTTCTTCTTGTTCTTCTTGTTCTTCTTGTTCTTCTTGTTCTTCTTGTTCTTCTTCGATCCCCTTTTGTTCTTTGGCTTGCAGAACCGCTTCTCGTTGGCCAGGGTTCGGCAAGCATCCAAGCGGGAACCGTCGACGGCCAACACCAACCAAATCCCAATGCGAAAACTTGCTTGATCTGTCTTCTCCATCAAATGATGCATTCGTTGGACCAGTGGCGGAAGGATTTGCTCGGTGTACTTCTGCAGTGCAGTGATCAGCGTCTGATACGAATGAATCCCGGTCGTACCGAATAAGCTCTCGACACTTTTGATCGCGTCTTTGGTGGATTCGACGAGCAATGATTGACTACTCCAAACCCATAGAATTGCGACCTGCATCAAGTGAGTCGGCACCCAATTGGCATTGCCGTGAACACGAACCTTTGCGAATAATTGGTCGTTGGCGATCCAGCGAATCGCTTTGGCCAGCTGTTCACCTTGAGTCATTGATTGCTTCTGTTTCGAAGCAGCATCCTTGCCACTGTTACTCATAGCCAGGCTCCTTTTCTTTCGACGATGTAGTCGAGGATTTTGGGGGGAGCCTGGCTTATTTCATTTATGGCCCTCCAAAAGCTATCCTGGTTACCTAATTCACTCGAAAAATTTCCTTAACGGCGTTGCCCCGCACCCCCACATTCAATCCCGTAGCGCAAGTCGCCAAGACTTTCGGCCACCCATCCGCGTCATTCGTGGTTAAAAAACCCAACCACCCAACACGCGCCAAAGCTCTCGGCGAGTCTCGCTACCGGGCGGCACAGCAGAACCCGCGAATCCGAATTCCACTCGCATCCGATCTGCGGGCCTAGGGATCAGGAAGAGGCGGAAACGCTACTTCTGGTTCGCGATCGTTTCGGCAATGTTGCAGGCGTGGTCGCGGACGCGGATGTAGGCGTTCAGCGACGCCATGAACGCAACGCTGACAACCGGCGGGATGGTTCCGGCCGATAATTCTTCCAGATGCTTGCGACGCAAAATCTTGACCTGGTCGCGGATCCGCTTATTGCTTGCGTCAGTGTCTTTCAACACGTTCGGATTGTAGTTCGTCAACGCTTGATGCACTTCAGAAACGTACGTGTAAACCAGTCGGTTCAGCGCCTCCAAATCCGTGCGTTGCGCCTCGGTGAATCGGAATTCATTGCGGCGAAGTTTTCGGTCGAACTTGTCCAGGTTCAGGATGTAATCGCTGATCGATTCGTACTCGTCCGCCAGACGGATTTGACGACGTGCTTCTTCGGCGGTCGCGTGCGATGCGTTCCCCGACAATAGGTTCGTGATGAATTCTGCCACCTCGTCTTGGACCGAATCCAGAACCTTCTCGCGGTGTTTCAATCGCTCGGCAAGTTTGGGGTCCGGGCTGTCGGCCAGCATCAATGTGCGATGCCATTCCAGCATTTTCAGGCAGCCGTCGCCCATCTTCAGGATCTCTTTGCGCGATTGCTCGATCGCCATCAGCGGGGATTCAAGGATGCGAATGTCGAGGTCGGTCAGCCGTGACTTTTCCTTGTATGGCAGCGACGGCAGTATTCGCTCTAGTAACCGGACCATGGGCGTCACGAACGGCATGAACAGCAACATGTTGCAAACATTGAACACGCTGTGAGTGGCCGCGATGGCCGCTACGGTATGTGGATACGTTGCGTTACCGTCGACCATCACCGCCTGGGAAACGTCAACGCCGATGATCGCCTGAATCAGCCGGATATACCATTGAAAGATCAGCGTGATCCAGAACACGCCCACCAGATTGAAAATGACGTGAAAGTAGGCCGCACGTCGCGCGTTGGTGGTTGTCCCCAGTGACGCCAGGAAGGCAGTGATTGTCGTGCCGATATTCTCGCCTAAGATCAACGCAGCTGCGGTCGGGTAAGAAATCAGTCCCTGCGTCGCTAGCGAGATCGTGATGCCCAGTGTGGCTGACGATGATTGCACCAACGTCGTCAGCACGCATCCAACCATCGCGCACTTCAAGACGCCCAAGTAAGTGTCAGCGCTGAACCTGGCAAACCATGCTTCGAAGCTGGGCATGTCCTTGATCGTCGAACATGCGTCCTTCATCACTTCCAAGCCAAAGAACACCATCCCGATGCCCATCGCAAACATCGCCCAATAACGCCACCGATCGCGTCTCGCAAACAGATAGATGAACGCAGAAAAGCCCAGCAGCGGCAGTCCGTACTTGCCGACTTTCAGCACCAGGATCCAGCCGGTGATCGTGGTGCCAACATTGGCGCCCATGATCACGCCGACCGCTTGGGATAGTTCCATCACCCCACTGTTGACGAACCCCACCACCATCACGGTCGTGATGGAACTGGACTGAACGATGCAGGTCACGACGACACCCACCGTCGTCGCAAATAATCGGTGGTTGGTGACCGTCCCGATCAGACGCCGAAGGCTATTGCCGGCCACCGCCTGCATCCCATCGGACATGTGCTTCATGCCCAGCAGGAAAATGCCGAGGCCGCCGGCGAGCTCGAAAACCATCTTGATCAGCGTAGATGAATCCAACGGATTGACGTCCAAAAACCAGGAATGCGGAGTGCTCGGAAATGGTTAACGTTTAATGAAGGCAGGATTGTACACGCGATCGCCGCCGCCCGGCATGCCAGACGCAATGGCTCGGCGGCCAGGCTCGCCCGAGTGCGAATGCTCGGGAACCAGCAGAGGCCCCACAATTCGGCTACCGCCGGGATCGGCGCCCTAAGGTGTCCGGTGGTGTCAATCCAGCAAAATCGCCGGTCCCGTCACGACAGCGGCTGCAATCGTCTTTGGGAGCCACCAGGGACATCCCGCGATCGAGTCTCGCTGGCCCCTTGGCGGCAGGCCAAACTTGGTCACTGCCTCTCCCCCCCGTGATCCGTTCCGCTCCGCAAATCCACGTGACCTCCGCCGATTGCAAAAATCGGTCCCGGCCCGCGCTGTCGCCGGACGTGTCACCGGTCGGCTTGCGACGGTCCGGCAGAGGAGGTTGGGTGGCTGATTTCGATGGCGACATCATCTACGAAAATGGTGTTCTCTGTATCGATGTCCGGGTGTCGGTACATGCCAAGCTTTAGGTAGTGACGGAACCCGTTGTTCATGTTGGGTCCATTGGCAACGAAGATGGGTTCAGGCGAATCGTCCAGGAAGCACTCCGCCATTCCGGTCTCGGTTTGTGACCAATGGACGTTTGCGACAACGCGGTACCAAACGTTCCGCTTGATCGCGACCGGGTCCGATACTGTTTGTTGGTGTCCGTCGCGAGTCAGTCCATAGGTCAGGCCGATCGCTAGTGAGCCGTCGACTTCGCCGATGTTCAGCGAGATTGGTGGGCTGAGGGAAGTGTGATTTTGCCAGGTTTCGTTTTTCAGCGGGTCAGGTTGGTCATGCCATTGAGCGATCACCCACCATCGATTGTCCGGGGAATCCGAAACGAAGTCTTCGGCAAGTTTGAACCGCCATTCATAGCGGACCACATCACCCTCGCAGTGCGGGAAGTCGACGCTAACTTCCGCGCGAACACCACCATGCAACTTTGGTTGGCCAGGCAGCAGTCGAAACCCTAGGCAAGTCTCCCCATCCGAATCCGCCCGAACAAGGCACTCACGACTCGGCACATCCAGACTCGCATGCACAGCCAGATCGTCCGACATGATCCGGCGAAGAAAAGAAAGTTCCTCCCCCCGACCACCCGCCCGCCCACACCCAGAAGCCCCCGCCCAAACAATCGCCAACAGCAGCAACACAACAAGATTTTTCATAGGTAGGTCAAACAGCAAATCGCGATTCAGGAAAGTGTCAACGGTGCGTTCGATTTGTTAAGGAATCATGGCGATGACGATCTGACTAAGGAGCGGGGCATGCAATGTGAACGCCACTATTTGTATTCGCTGGCGAATCGCGAAGCGATATCTCGCTGGAACGCAAACTCCACAAGATCTTTGTGAGGAGGTGGGGCTGGATGGATTGGGGGTTAGTTCATCGTTAGGATCGTTTGTTCGGTGTCTGGCCATTGGACCCAGATTCGTATTTTTAGCTGGGCTTTGGATTCGATGGTGGCGATGAGGGTTTGTAGCTGGGCGACTCGCGTGGTGGCTTGCTTTAGGTTCTCGGCTAGGGCGTCGTTGTGCTTCTGTTTGGCTTTGATGATTCGTCGGCCTGTGGAATCGGCCATGTCGTGTACGTCGGATAGGCGGATCGCTTCGCGGTGGACTCGCTGGGTTTGGTAATCAAGTTGCTGGCTGTACGCTTCGAGCGTGGGAACGGAAACTGCATTCCATGGAAGCGACGAATCCAATCGCCCGGCATAGCGAATCCGACATTGCAATTTGCGGCTGCAGCGAATGTCCATGCGGATGCCCAGCGAGACGTGTTCGTATTCTTCGTTGCTGAGCACCGCTAAGCCTCGCGTTCGTCGGACCGAATCAGGCGAGATCGGTTCGACCCAGGTCAGGTCGATGCCTTCGGGGAGATCGACGTCGATCGTGATGCGTGCTGCTTGCGGTGGTATGGGCGCGTGCAGATTCCAAGTGGGCATCGAATCGGGCGACTGCAGTCGCAGGGCATACGGATCGGCTTGGATGATTGGCCGCAGGTACGTGGTGGTGCCGGATCCGTCGCGAAGTCGACCATGGACCAGTCGTTTTGCGTTGACCGACCGCGCGGCTGATTCAGCCCAGGTCATCGCCAAACTGTCGTCGACCAAAGTGAAGTCGGCGATGACGGTGTCCTTCTGTGAGTCCATGACTTGCCATGGCGGAGTAGCCGATTCGCTGGACGATAGTGGGACGTCGAAGGGGAAGTCCAATGTCAATTGCGTGGGACGACGCGACGTGATCAGGACCGGTTCTAGGTGGTCGGCATCCGCAAGTTCGATCGCGGTGGAGCTTGCCCCAACATCATCGTCGACGATGGCGATCGACTGCTCGGATTCGGTTGGTGGTGGCTGCTGTTCGTCGATCGTGGCTAGTTGTGGGACCACGATCGATTCAGTGGAATCCGCGGGTTCGATCGGTCCGATTGGTTCCGGTGTTGGGACGCTACCCGGATCTCCGGAAACGGGGATGAACGCGTCCAAGGAAATGTTTTCCGGCGGAGCGACTTCCATCGAAACGGAAGACGGAGCCATCGACAACTCTGGTTCCAGCGGTGCCAGTTCGCGTTCCGAGGTGTCAGCGACAGGATCCAACTCGTCAGCTCCATCGCCATCGGAGGCGGTTTCCGAAAAGTAAAAGATGTCCTCGCTGCGGTCCGTTGGCCCGATGGGCCGCTTCGATGAGGGCGAGGTGGCGGAACGCTGCGAGTGGTTGTTGGCCGCCGTATCCGAGCCTGCCCCGTCGGTGCTTGCCACGTCGGAGTTTGACGACGCTTGCGTCAGTACATGGTAGGCCGCTGCTGCGCATCCGATGAGTGCTGCCGCGATGATGCAGGTTCGAAGATGATGCGAACGAGAGCGGCCGCGGCGATGTCGAGACGACGGATCACTGCGGATGGCGGGCTTGGGATCGACTGACGGGAATTTGTCGGAGGCGGATCGAAGGCTCGTGGCCCGATGGTCACCGGGGACGTCCGCTGTGAGTGACGCCGTGAAGTCTGCAATGCTGGCTTCGGATTCTTGCGTGATCGGCTCCGGTGCATTGCCGTGTGTTTGGTCGGTCGCCAGATCGTATCGGTTCCAGACCAGTTGGCCGTTGCCGTCGATGTGGCAATCCGAGACGGCGATGGCGGGCAGCGGGCGGGCGGTCTTGGATTCGAGGTCGGCCGCAACGCGGCGCAGGTGTTGGCACCAGTATTGGATGATCGCTGGGGGCGGATGTCCCAGTCGCTGGACCAGCGATGCCAGCGGTTCACCGTCTGGCGGCGCGGAATCGTCAGCCAGCGTGGACTCGGCCGCTGGCGGGACGACGGACGTGTGGTCGCCGAGTCCCAGCAAAAAGTCGGTGGCTTCGTCGGTGGTCAGTTGGCCCGAGTGGATCTTTTCCAGCGTCGATTCGATGATTTTGCGATCAAGCACGGCGTCGGCTCACAACGGAAGGAAGATGAGCGAAAGCGTTGATTTTCCGACAATTTTATCGGACTGGCGGGGTGCTGCGGGGCGCGTTCGGCAAAGTTTTCCTACCCGGTTCCAGCGGAATAACCAAATCTTTGCGGCCGGTCGTGCCGATAACTCCGCTTGGAGCGGTTGTTCTGAACGGTTGGATCATCGGGGACTGAAAAACCTGGATGATTCAACAAGACGAATCAGAGCAGCTGTTTCCAAAGGAGCCAGAGAAAGTAAGGGGGAGGGAAGAAAACGCCGCCATGGTTTGTCGCCGAAGACGCGACTAGCTGGGTGACGGTTTCTTCGGCGCGTCCGAGCATCCGTTGCTTGTGACGTGTTTTGGATCGGCAACGTCATGCGGCTGTGTTTTGCACATCCTCATGCCCAGGATCACCCCAATCAGTTGATAACCGGCCCACAGCGAGGCGGCAACGGCCGCGGAGACGTTTGCGATGCACCGAATGACTCATATGAAATCAATCACAACCTTGGTCGCCGCAGTGACGCTGGTCATTGGCGCATTCGCGGGGATCCGACCTGTCTCCGCACAACCCCCACGCGTTCAGCACGCCGACATTGATTACGAGGCCAGTGGCTTTGTGATGCCGGCCAGCGGCCAGATGCCGCCCGGAGCGATCGCGGGATTAACACAACAAGGGCCGGTGCAACGCACCGGTTATACGGCCCAAGCCGGACCGGGATACGTCCCACCAATGCAGGCCCAAGCCGGTGGTTACGCACCGCAGCATTCCATGCAGCAGGGATCCGTCCAACAAGTCGGATTCTTTGGCGGTGGTGGCAGCAGCTGTGACAGTTGCGGCGGCGGCTGCGACGGAGCCTGCGGGGCATCCTATGGGATGGACCCGAACATGGCTTACGGAGGCATGGGGTATGGCGGCGCGATGTACGGCGGGTGCGATGGTGCCTGTGGCGGTGCGTGCGGCGGAACCGGTGCCTGTGGCATGGGTGGCGGCGGCGTGCTCAGCAACGGCGGCGTGCTCGGAAAGATGTACGGCGGCGGTTCAGCGTGTGGCGGTTGCGGCCAACAGGGCTGTGGCCACTGTGGCGGGCTATCTAACCTGCGTCACATGTGTGTTTTCTGCCGTGGCGACGGCTGCGAAGCCTGTCAAATGTTCAACGGGCGTTCGCTGGTGGGATGCTTGGGGGCTCTGATGCCTTACACCGAAGCCGGAAAGTGTGCTCAGCGATGGTATGACGTGTCGGTCGAAGGCTTGTTCATGAGCCGATCGGGAGCCGAAGGAGTATCAGGAGTGCTGACACAACGCGGTGCTGGCCCCGGTGGGACCCCAGTGATTCGCGGCGAAGACGCCATCAATGATGACCTCGAAGAAGGCATCCGACTCTCTGGATCGCTGATTTTCGGAGCCGGCGGCAACATCGAAGGTACCTACATGGGTGGCCAGGAATGGAAGGGCAGCGCATCGGCAAGTTCACCGGCAACTCTGGTCGCCAACGGTGCTTTTGATCCGCTGGCCACATCCGGGCCGACTTCGTTCCCCTTCGTGATCTCGTCGGGAGCCGACCTGTACTCCTTCATCAGCGAGTTCGGGACCAATCCAGTGGGCGGCTTTGACGATACCGACCGTTCGATCTCGCAAACCGCGACTAGCGTAGCTCGATTCCACAGCGGCGAACTGAACTACCGACGCCGCACCGTTGGACCCTATTGCCGGTTCCAAGGGTCTTGGTTGGTCGGAATGCGATACCTTCGCTATGACAACAGCCTGGGGCTGGACATCGTTGGTTTGAACAACGACGGCACCGACGCAACGTTGACCGACGGTACCCAGCGGTTCTTCAGTTCATCCGACGGCGTCAAGAACAACATGTTCGGTGCTCAAATCGGTGGCGACCTGTGGTGGAACGTCATCCCCGGCGTCCAATTGGGCATGGAAGCCAAGGGAGCTTGGTTGAAGAACGAAGCGACTCGCCAATACAGCATCTCGGCCAACTCGATCGCCGGCGGCGGTCCTGGCACGATCCGAGATCGATACCGCGAAGACGATGGCACCCTGGCCCTGGAGTTCTCGACTCAACTGGTCTACCGCTTCAGCCACAGCTGGTCGTTCAAGTCGGCCTACTACCTGATCGCGATCGACGAAGTTGGCAGCCCCGAATTGAACGGTGAATTCATCCGCGACGCGGTGGCATCACCGTCGACGGCTGGCAAGCCAGGCATGGAATTCGACTCGCTGGTCCTCAACGGATTCTCCTTCGGTGCCGAATACCTCTGGTAATCGGCCCGCCCGACGGGGTGATCAGCGTGTGATTGTGGCCTTCAGCTTTGTCTGATTGTTACAAGCCGACGGAAACGTCAAAAAACTTTGAAAGTCCGTCCCGAGATCAGACTCGGACGGGCTTTTTTTATGCTCGGGTACCCGGTTTAGGTGTTTTGGATCGCCGTTAGCTGGTTTTCGGGGGATTCGCAGTGGGTGTTTGTGCACCGTTTGCAGGTGTCTTGACAGATTTTACTCAATCGCTTGGGAACTTTGATTGCGGTGATCCCGTCCGAACCCTTGCGTTTCGTTGACACCCTTGTGGGTCTAACTAGAATCGCACTCGCAGCTTATCAAGAACGCACAGCTTGCCCATTTTTCCTGCTTCCGAATGGGACGGCACTGGCCATTTGGCAAACGACAGCGAATCTTTCGGCCGATGCTAGTCAAGACGCCAATTGCCTTGGCTTCGTTTTGGCGAACATTCGCGAACGAAATATCGTGTTTTGCTGTTGGCTTTGGCATACAACGTTTAGTGACCCAGTTCATCCACCCCAAGTCGATCGGTCCAGCGCCCGCAGGCGGTTGTTGGTCTTCAGTTTGGTAGAGACCCTCGATGATCAAACGAAACGATTCGAAATCGAAACATTCCAGCCGTAAAGCTTCCGAGCGATCTAAGATCGAACGGGCCAAGAAGCGGCGTTTGACGCTGGAAGGGCTGGAAAGCCGCCGGCTGATGGCGGTTTTGACCGAGCCTCCGATCCAGCCGGCGCCGACGGATTTGCCCGTCTACACGTCGCCTCGCAATATCGGGACGGTCCCCGCGGCATCGTTCTTCGAATCGGAGGGATTCAGCGACACCGGTCAGAACGACTTCCGGTCCAACGCTGATTTCATCCCCTTGGGCAATGGCCCGGGGCAAGAGAGCACGATTGACGTGACTGGCACGCTGCCGATCACGAACAGCACATCGGCCACCAGCGGTTTTTCGTCCGATCTGGATACTTTCTCGTTTGACCTGAAAGCCGGCGACATCCTGGATGTTGCCACCACCGGCAGTGCCGGCCAGTTGACGATTCGCGATTTTCGCGGATCCGTCGCGCTGACCAGCAGTGTTCCGGTTGGCGGATTGGCGTACCCGTTGCAAACGGTGGCCAACGCCAATGCAACGATGGTGATCCCCGAAGACGGTCGCTATTACTTAACCGTCGGTTCGATCGACGTTGTCAACAACTACACCGTCGGTCTGCGGACGTATCGTCCCACGACGGAGTCGCTGGCGTATGGTGACGCCCAGATTCTGTACCTCGATTTCGAGGGCGGCGTTGTCGACAATAACCTGTTCAATAATGATTTGTTGGTCCCCGGGCTACCGACTTTCGGTTTCACCGTGGTGCCTACTTTCACCGATTCGTTGCCGTTCTTGGGGCTTGAATACGGTGACAGCGTCACAGCCGACCGGATCATCACCGAAACCTACGAGGACGTCATTCGGGTCTTCGAAGACCTCGGCAATTCCGGCAACAATGGCGATTTCTCGGATACCGGCGTCGCTGGTGATTACGCGATCCGAATTCTGAACAGCCACATTCCTTCGCACCGTGCTTGGTTCGAAAACAATACCCAAGACCCGCGGATGACCCGCTTGCTGATCGGTGGGACTGGGTTGGACATCGGTGTTCCCGGTGTCTACGGAATCGCTCAATCGGTGGACGTGGGTAACTTTGACCTGACCGAATTCGGTCTGTTTGCGCTGGACGGATTCCAAGGTTCGCTATTGGGATTCCCGATCGCTCCGGCCGCTAGCGAAGTGGATGCAACGATCCAATTTTTGTCCAGCGTGATTGCTCACGAAGCTGGTCACACCTTCGGCATGCTGCACACGCTGAACTCCAACTCGATCGCGACGATCTCGGATGCCGGCGGCACGCTGCTTGCCAACGCCAACAATATGGGCGTGGGCCCAGACGGGATCTTTGGCACGTTGGACGACGTGAAACCGATCTTCCGAAATGACTTTTATCACCCAGAAGTTTATTCCGGATTCGAGAAAGTCACCGCCAGCATGGCGCATGCACTTTCCAGCGGCACCAAGGGCGGAGTCGGACAGACCGGTCGCGTTTTCAATGACGTCAATCGCAACGGTGCGGACAACAGCGAATCCGGATTGGCTGGCGTTACGGTCTATGCCGACGTCAACAACAACGGTGTCTTCGATACAAGCGAACCGCGTGCTGTGACCGGTGCGGATGGTTCGTACTCTCTGACGTTGCCACCGGGATCGGTCAACATTCGTGCGGTGACTCCGACCAACTTTGTGGCCACGACTGCATCGTCGGTATCCAGTTCCACCAGTGGTGCGATTAAGTTTGGATTCAGCCAGCTCACGTCCAACATCACCGGCACCGTCTTTGTCGATAACGATGGCGATGGCGAGCGTGATTCGGGCGATACCGGGTTGTCGGGCGTTTATGTCTACGCCGATTTGGATGGAGACAACCGTCCCGACCTGGGCGAACCGAGTGCCCAATCGGCTGCCAATGGCAGCTATGCGATCAACTTCCCCGGTCCGGGAACCTACACGGTTCGCGTCGTCACCCCGGCTGGATTTGAACAGACCTACCCCGGTCTTAGCGAGCCGACGCTTGGCGAACACATCGTCGATTTCAATGGCACGTCGTTGACCGATAACTTCAACTTTGGGTTCCTGTCGTCGAGCGATTACGGTGACGCACCCGACGAATACAAGACCAGTGTCGCCGCCGGTGGAGCCGCCCACGGCATCATTCAGGGTCTGACTCTGGGTTCCAACATCGACCGCGAACTGAGCGGTCAACCATCGGAATTGGCCGATGGCGATGACAATAACGGAAACGTTGACGACGAAGATGGCGTCCAGCTGACTTCGCCGCTGGGACCTGGCGATTCAGCCACATTCCGCGTCAACGTGACCAACACGACGGGCGTTCCCGCGTTCCTGCAAGCCTTCATGGACTTTAACCGTGACGGCGATTTCTTGGACGTGGGCGAGCAATTTGTGACCAACCTTCCGGTCAACAGCTCGACCGGCGCTCAAGATTTGACCGTCAATGTGAACGTGCCAGCGGACGCATCGGTCGGAACGACCTATGTTCGATTCCGTCTGAGCCAGCAAGCGAATCTTGGATCGGCCGGTTTCACTGCCACGGGTGAAGTCGAAGATTACGCGTTCCCGATTCTGAACGCTGCCGAGATCGCCAACGACGATAGTTTTTCGGTGCCGCGAAATTCGTTGTCACAGATGCTGGACGTCTTGGGCAATGATTTCCAAACCGTCGACAACCCGCTGACGATCGAAACGCTGACGAAGGAAGATCCCAACAACACTTCGGTCAAAACCGTCGGTTCGGTTTCGATTTCCAATGACCAGAAACTGTTGCTGTACACACCGCCGAACGGTTTCACCGGTCGTGACGTGTTCCAGTACACCGTCGTTGATCAGTTTGGCAATCGATCGACGGCTACGGTCGTGGTCAATGTGACGTTCCAGTCGAACGTGCCGATCGCGGTCGACGATTCGTTCGAGGTCGCTCAGGATTCGTCTCAGCGTCCGCTGAATGTTCTCAACAACGACGTGCCTAGCCTGTCGGGCGGCATCTCGATCACCAGCGTCACGCCGGGATCGGCTGGCGGAAACGTTCAAATCATCGGTGGCGGTCAATCGCTGCGTTACACGCCGCAGCCTGGCTTTGACGGAACCGAAGAGTTCACTTATAGCATCCAGGATTCGGCTGGTTCGGTCAGCAGTGCGACTGTCACGGTCAACCTGTTGCCAGGCACTCGCAACGACGATGTCGTCGCGTTTTCGATCGATATCTTGGACAGTGTCGATGGACGCGAGATTTCCAGCATCCCAGTTGGGAAGGAATTCAAGGTTCGCGTTTCAGTCGAAGACCTGCGTGCCTTTGCCAACCCCGAGGGAGTGGCGTCTGCGTTCTTGGACCTGCTTTACACCGATGCCTTGGTGTCGACTCAGGATACCGACAGCAGCGATGACTTCCCGTTTGACATCTCTTTCGGACCGCTGTTTAGCCGCACCGATGGGTTGCAACGAGCAAGTGCACAAACTCCTGGTTTGATCGACGAGGTTGGGGGAGTCCAACAGATCGGTATCGGTGGCCAAACGGAACATAACGGCCCGACCGAATTGTTCACGATCACGATGAAAGCGTTGTCACCCGGTGTGGCACAGTTCTTGGCCAACCCAGCCGACGATGCTGAAAGCGAAACCGTTGTCTTGGCATCGGATGTCGCCCTGTTGGTCAATCAGTTGCGACTGGGCCGAACGGAACTGTTGATCGTTGCGGATACCGGCAACTTTACCGCAGCCTTGGACGACTCGTTCCCCGATGGACGTGACAGCAACGGCGATCTAATCAGTGCATCGACGGTCGATCGTGCGGTGATCGACGTTCTGGAAAACGACAACTTAGGATCGACCGGAACCGTCCGTGAATTCGGATTGGTGACGCAGCCAACTCTGGGCAGTCTGGTCATCGATGACAATGGCACACCTGATAACCTGAATGATGACTTCTTCAGCTATCGTGCAAACGTCAATGCCAATGGTCTGGAACGATTCACCTATGTGATCGTCACTGACGACGGCATCCGTAGCATCGCTGAAGCCACGATCGCATTGGGCGATTCGCAAGCTAACGCAGAAGTCGCAATCGACTTTGAATTGGTCGGCGTTGACGGTGTCACACCGATCAGCGAGGTGAATGTTGGCGATCGCTTCGGGATCCGAGTCGACGTCGAAGACCTGCGATCGCTCGGTTCGACTTACGTCTTTGCCGGCTACTTGGATGTGCTTTATAGCCAGGGTGTGATTCGTCCAGCCAACACCATTACCAGCGACGAATTGAACTTCGACGTTGATTTCGGTACAGGCTTTGAAGACGATGCCGCCGTTGGAACCGCATCAACGCCGGGCATCATCAACGAATTTGGAACCCTGCTCAGCAGCAACGGGGTGGGAGTCAATCCGGCTCGGTTGGCTACTCTGTTCTTCGATGCGATCGCACCGGGAACTGCCGAGGTCACTGGATCGCCGGCCGACCTGTTCCCATTCCAAGACACCTTGTTGTTCAACGAAGATGACCCGATCGACGTGTCACGAATTCGTTACGACAAACTGGTCATCGATGTCGGTGCGGGAACGCGTACTGCGTTCCAGAACCCATCGCTTGCTCAAGACGTCAATAACGACGGGTTTGTTTCGCCGATCGACGCTCTGGTGATCATCAACGCGATGAGTCGCTTGTCGGCCGAAGGCGAAGCCGGAAGCGGATCGGCGGGCGTCAGCTACTTTACGGACGTCAATGGCGACGAACGGGTGACCGCATTGGACGCCTTGCAAGTCATCAATTACCTGTCACGTCAAAAGAACCAAGCCGCACTGACCTCGGGCGAAGGCGAACAAGTGGTGCCGCAGGTGATGGCATCCACGCCAACCTACCGGTCGTCACGAGCGATTAGCGATGAAGTGTTTGCCGACTTCGCCGAAGCCGACTTGATCTCCGATGCATCGTCTAGCGAAAACCAGATCGCTCAGTCCTCTGCGGTTGTTTCGATCAATGACGACGCCGACGACGAAACCGACCCCACCGACGTGATCCGGTTGTTGGCCGATGACGTCTCGGGGTTGTGGAGCTAGTCACACCCCGCGGCTTCAAGCCAAAGAATTCAAGAAGCCCGTTACGAAAGTCGTAACGGGCTTTTTTCGTTTCGACGCAGATGGTCGGTCGAGGATGGTGGAAGGGCGGTGGTGAGTGGCGGCGGTAGGTGGCAGGCGAGCAACGGCCCCCTCTCCCCCGGTTCCATCCAAGTTCGACTTGGATGGAATTGGGGGAGAGGGTTGGGGTGAGGGGCAACGCCGTTAAGGAAATTTTTCATGCTGCATTTGAGAGGTCCAGTGTAGCTTTGGCAAGCTTCTGTTGCTCTGCGGTGGCGAGTTCAATTGTGGGTGGGCCGGTCCGGGGTTCCTCTTTTCGGCGTGGGTAGTTGCGACTTTTCTTTTTACTTGCGCGGTCGTATGTATCCGTCAACGCACCGGCCAAGAGACTCCGAAGCGATTCGCCCCGCGCGGGTATCTCGTTGGGGCAGTGCAGGATGTTTTGCAATATTCGTAACACCATCGCGACGCTCGTTTGAGCCGCCGGTTCGATCCGATCGATTTGTTCGCGAAGCGCCAGTAACTGCGCCATCCAAAGACCGACAAGCGACCAGGTTAACTCGTGCTCGACGACATCCGGCGTTCGCCCGAGCAGTTTCGAACGACCGTAAGTTTGCTTTAAGGATCGGAATTGCACTTCGATTCCCCAGCGTTTTCGATAAATTTCCCCAGCACGCGAATCACTTAACTTGCGTAAGTTCAATTCGTTGGTGACGAGATAGACTTCGCCACGTCCGTCGTTAAAGCGAAGTAGCCGAAGGACCAACGGCGGCTGCTTGCGTTGCTGTTTTTCTTTCGGCCAGCAGTACACGATGCCATCACGTTCGCGAACCCGTCCAAGTTGCTTCAGGAAGCGACAATTGCTTCCGACACGCGTCAGGAAGTGATGGCCGTGGCTGTCGATCGCGTTCCAAAAGTCGTAGCCGACGAAACCAGCATCACCGCAGATGAGCGTGTTTTTCGGTAGGTCTAAAGCATTCAGCATTTCCAACAGATGGGCTCGTTCGCTGGAATAACTCGGTCCGATTTTCCATGCCCATGGCAATCGTTGTCCGACATGCCACAGTAGCGTGAGCCAGACTTGCGGACCGACGGGCTGCGGATTGTAGTTCTTCTTTTTGCTCACCGGTTTTCGTTTGTTGGCGTGTCGACCACGCTTGTTCTTCTTGTTCTTCTTCGATCCCCTTTTGTTCTTTGGCTTGCAGAACCGCTTCTCGTTGGCCAGGGTTCGACAAGCATCCAAGCGGGAACCGTCGACGGCCAACACCAACCAAATCCCAATGCGAAAACTTGCTTGATCTGTCTTCTCCATCAAATGATGCATTCGTTGGACCAGTGGCGGAAGGATTTGCTCGGTGTACTTCTGCAGTGCAGTGATCAGCGTCTGATACGAATGAATCCCGGTCGTACCGAATAAGCTCTCGACACTTTTGATCGCGTCTTTGGTGGATTCGACGAGCAATGATTGACTACTCCAAACCCATAGAATTGCGACCTGCATCAAGTGAGTCGGCACCCAATTGGCATTGCCGTGAACACGAACCTTTGCGAATAATTGGTCGTTGGCGATCCAGCGAATCGCTTTGGCCAGCTGTTCACCTTGAGTCATTGATTGCTTCTGTTTCGAAGCAGCATCCTTGCCACTGTTACTCATAGCCAGGCTCCTTTTCTTTCGACGATGTAGTCGAGGATTTTGGGGGGAGCCTGGCTTATTTCATTTATGGCCCTCCAAAAGCTATCCTGGTTACCTAATTCACTCGAAAAATTTCCTTAACGGCGTTGGGTGAGGGGGCGATGCTTGGTGTGAGTGGTTGCCGGATCAGCGTCGCTGCGCTCCTTGATCCGGCCTACCTCGGCTCCGCGTGCAGCTGCCTTTTTAGCCCCCTCTCCCCCGGTTCCATCCAAGTTCGACTTGGATGGAATTGGGGGAGAGGGGTTGGGGGTCGGGGGACGATGCTTGGGGGTGAGTGGGTGCCGGATCAGCGTCGCTGCGCTCCTTGATCCGGCCTACATCGGCTCCGCGTGCAGCTGCCTTCTTTAGCCCCCTCTCCCCCGGTTCCATCCAAGTTCGACTTGGATGGAATTGGGGGAGAGGGTTGGGGTGAGGGGGCGATGCTTGGGGTGAGTGGTTGCCGGATCAGCGTCGCTGCGCTCCTTGATCCGGCCTACATCGGCTCCGCGTGCAGCTGCCTTTTTAGCTCCCTCTCCCCCGGTTCCATCCAAGTTCGACTTGGATGGAATTGGGGGAGAGGGTTGGGGTGAGGGGGCGATGCTTGGGGGTTTGTGGTTGCCGGATCAGCGTCGCTGCGCTCCTTGATCCGGCCTACCTCGGCTCCGCGTGCAGCTGCCTTTTTAGCCCCCTCTCCCCCGGTTTCATCCAAGTTCGACTTGGATGGAATTGGGGGAGAGGGGTTGGGGGTTGGGGGCAGCCTGCGCTGGCGAAACGCACGTCGTCTCTTGGGCAGCGTTTAGTTGTTGCTTGCTGCGGGGATTTCGATGCGTCGCCTGGACCAATCGGGATCGACTTCGGATCCGGCCGTCAGCACCTCTGGCTGGTTCGGCTTGGCAACTCGCGTTTCCTCCGAAGCCTTGCTGGTCCGGTTCAGGACGATCACGGGATAGATCGGCAACAGGATCAACACGGCAGTGATCATGGCGAAACCGGAACGCCCGACGTTGCGGTGGATGGTGGGTTTGATGATCTGTCGCAGCCGATACTGAAGTTTGGGAAGATGCCCGACCCCGCTGGCGATCGGCCTCGGTTCGACTTCGCAGTGATGTCGTTCAACTGGTTCACACAAGAAGTCCAGCGTCTGCAGGATGGCTTCGGCATAGATTCGCGGTGACCCTTGTTTGCCACCGGATGCGGCAAGGTCACAGCAGCATTCCTCGCAGTATTCGATCTGCAGTTTGGCAATCCATACTAGCGGGTGCCACCACAGAGCGGTCATCGTCGTGACTTCGATAAAACGCACGATCCAGTCTTGGCGACGCCAATGTTCCAATTCGTGCAGCAGCAGGGATCCGCGAGCGGGTTCGTCCAAACGAGCCCACAAGGCTTTCGGGAATACGATCCGAACCTCGCCACCGAATCGTCGGAACATGGGGGACACCAACATTGGTGACACCACGGCATCGACCAACCAAACCGGCGGAGGGCTCTTTCGGCGAGGAGAATGGAATCCGTTGGCGGGCACCAGCGATGCGAGTTGTCGGGTCGCGGTGATGTCGAAACGACCGCGTCGTTCGATCAATTGATGAACTCGCCATGAGGCTCGCAGGATCCAGACCAACATCATCAAACTGCCGACGATCCACGCGGCGGTCAACAGGGCGGGCGTCGTCAGCAGGGTCGGGGCATCGGCCGCCGCACCCATCCCGGCCGCCATGTCGTTCAGATGAGCAGCGTCGACGGAATCGACGATCGTCAACTTGGCCCCCGTCGTCCGAACCATCGATTCGATGGCTCCCGAATCAATGGTGATCGGCAAGCTGGCGATTGGCGGCGTCAACAGTTTGACCAACACCATCACCCACAACAGATGCGTCAACGCGGGGCGGCGGACAAAGCGATCTGCGATGATGGCCACACAGGCGATCAGAATGGCGACCACCGTATTGCTGACCAACCACTGCGTCATCGACCCGGATACGAGCCAGTCCCAGATGGCAATCGGTTCAATCCATGCGACCCAAGGGGACATGCTATTGAGGTCCCTGTTTAGGGTCTTCGCGGAGTTCGTTCAGCATCGTCTGCAGTTGGGAACGATCCGATCGCGATAGCAGCGAACTGCGGACCAGATGGGTCAGCAGCGGGCCGAGCGAGCCTTCGCACAACTCATCCGCTGTGTTTTGCAGTCGACGGCTGATCAGTTCCGAACGCTGGATCGACGCCTGAAACAAGCGTGGCCAGACGGTCGGATCACGGCTAACACAGTTTTTACTTTCCAATCGGCCCAGCAGCTTCTGGACCGTGGCCGTGGTCGATGTGGTAGCCTCGCCGTAGAGCGTCGACGACAGCGATTTGACGCTCAGCGGACCATCGGCCCACAGTTGTTCTAGAATTGCCAGTTCGGCTTCGGTGACGTCTTGAGCCTTGCGTGCCATCAGCGAATTGTAGTTTTGGCGTTTGCGGAAGAATGTTAGTCTGACTGGGCGGGACACCGGTGGTGTCTCGCTAGACATTATGTCTTCTGGAGTGGGGCGGATGCAAGTCAAAGTGCCCCGATCCCGCAAACACAGTGTTCCTTTTTTCGTTCCCCCCCAGGCGGCCAATCTGGTTTTGCACCCGAAAACAGCTTGGTTTAATCGCCGGCAAGAGCCATCATGAAGGGGTGAAGCGGATCGTCGGCCGGCCTCGGACACACGGTGGTGTTGGGTCGGGCGAACCCTTGTCAACGAAAGTTCTCTTTGCCTTTTCAACCTTTTGCCGTTCAGTGCCCGACTTGTGACAGCCGCCTGCGAGTGACCGATCCCAGTTTGATCGGCACGATCGCCGCGTGTCCCAGTTGCCAGTCGATGGTGCAAATCGAGTCGCCACCGGCGCAGTTGCAAGCCGGGTCGTCATCGGTCGATAGCGGTGCAATCACCGAGGATGCGATTGCGCCCAACGGTCAGCCGGGGGATGGGCCACCTCTGGATCCAAGCGAATTGCCCGCCGAAGGGTTCTCGGGGTCCGAAGGGTTCGCCAACCAGGCTGCGGGGGCCGCCGCGCCGATGGATTGGCAGAGCGACCGTACCCGCCGAACTCGCCAAATCGCTCTGGTGACGACCATTTCGGTTGCCACGTTGTTGGTGGCTGCCGTGGCGTTTGGATGGTTTGTCATGACCTATGGATCCGGGCCGGACGTGGTGGTCGAGGGGACGCCCGCCGATGCATCGTCGCCGGGCGAAGACGCTGGCGATCCGATACCGGACTCTGGAAATTCGAACACCGTCCCACCGGATGCGATGGAACCGGGACCCGCAAACGGCGAATTGCCCGCCGATTCGGTCGCTGGTTCGACGATCGATGCCGCGCCGGCGGCCGCTGCTGATCCGGACGCTGCGGCGGCCGGGCAGGAACCAGCGGGGCAGGATCCAGGGACGCAACCGTCAGTCGCGATGTCGGAGCCGTCCAATCCAACCGGCGCAGCCGATTCGGAACCGGGTGGATCGTCGGTCGCTCCGCTCGATTCGCTGATCCCCGATTTCGCCGCGGTCCAGGGACCCGAAGATGACGCGACAAAATCCAGCGAGGATGCGGACGTCGCTAGTCTGATGGATCTGCCGCCTGGGCTGGCTCAGTACACGCCGTTTCTGTTGCAAGAGGGGCCGACGGAGAAGCCGACATTGAAGGCGCCACCGACGTTGGAACAGGCGCCGTTGGATGACGCCGCGGAAGACGATCTGGATCCGCTGGCAAAAGTTCAGCCACGTAAATTGAATCTGAAGTCCGACCTAGCCCTGAAACTAGCGTTCCGATCCGATCAGTATCCGTTGACGGATATGGTCTTGATGATCAGCCAGATCACCGGCGTGCCGATTCAGATCGATTGGGTGTCCTTTGATTTGGTGGGTCGCGACGTGGGCCAATCGATCAAACCGCCCAAGACGGCTGTTTCGGCTCGGCAGGTTTTGGATCAGATCGCCGCCCAGGTGGACGCCGAGATTCGCGAAGAAGAAACGTTGTTGGTGCTGACCATCGCCGACGAACCGTTTGCTGCCCGATACGAACAAATCGTCAACACCGATGACATGGGAAACGATGCTGAATCAGCCGCCGGTGTGTTGGCCGATTTCCTGAAGGGATCGATACCGTCGGCGGCGAACACCGATGCCGCCGTGGAATTAGGCGGCGACGCAATCGACGCGGCCGCGGATGGTGAAGCGGATGACGAAACCGCAGAGGTTGCCAACGCCGGTGGGCCAGTGGGTGCGATCGTCAATCAACGCCAGAACCAGCAGTTGGCGGCGTTGGCCGCCGAGACGTTGCGGCGGATGCGAGGCATCGATCCGTTGGTTCCCGATGCCAGCATGAACCGCTGGATCCAAGTCGGTCCGGGACAGACGACCGATTGGCCAAAGATTCAATCCGGGGAAGCCGGCGAACCGGTGGACACGCCGATCGCATTGGCTGGTTTTCTGAAGCGGACGGCGCGTCGCAACGATGCGTCCTGTCTGGTCAATTGGTACGA
Source organism: Rubripirellula lacrimiformis (assembly GCF_007741535.1). Taxonomy (NCBI): domain Bacteria; kingdom Pseudomonadati; phylum Planctomycetota; class Planctomycetia; order Pirellulales; family Pirellulaceae; genus Rubripirellula; species Rubripirellula lacrimiformis. The sequence goes on along the minus strand of NZ_CP036525.1, from coordinate 8,000,899 downwards.
CGCCAATCGCCGCCGGGCAACACCGGAACGACTGTTATTGCCCGACAACCACGGCGGGCTGGCACCGATGTTGATCCGGTCGCTGGAACCGATGGGGTTGTATGTTCGGCAGGTCGACGCAAACCATTGGTGGGTTGGCAGCGATGTGACATACGATCGGTTGCCGTTGGTGGTGGCCAGTCCGCCGCTGGGGAAGCATCGCGAGGTTTTCGTGGATCAGATTTCACGGATCATGAGCGACGCGGGCGGCGAAGACTTTCGCTTGGTGATCGACCCCATCTCGGATCGCGCCCTGATGATGCTGCCACGCTTCGTGGCCAGACAGTTGCCCAAGGTGACTCAGCGCTTGGTGGCCAACTGAGCCAGAGAGTTATTTCGGTGGGGGAGATTCAAGCAGGGCGTGCTACGCGCTCACAGGTGCCTTTTTTAGCCCCCTCTCCCCCGGTTTCATCCAAGTTCGACTTGGATGGGATTGGGGGAGAGGGTTGGGGTGAGGGGGGCGAATTCTGGCGAATCCCACTACGGAAGTGGGGGGACTTAGTCGACGTCGGATGGTGACGTGGACGGCGTGCTGGCGTGGTCCGCAATCGCGGTCCTTGCCGTTGCCGTGCCGGCATCGGTGGCTCTTCATGCGGCTGCTTGAGCACTGACGGCGACGGGCAATCGGATGATGAAAGCCGTGCCAACACCGACGCTGCTTTCGACTCGGATGCGTCCGTCGTGGGCGTCAATGATTTCTTTGCAGGCCGCCAAGCCCAAGCCGGTGCCGCCTTTGCCCGATTCATCTGGTCCGCTCTTGGTGCTGTAGAACGAATCGAAAATCCTGGGCAGTGATTCCTGAGGGATCCCACTTCCGGAATCGCGGACCGTCAGCTCTACCCAACCGGCTTCGCTGCTGGGTGCCAATCGGACCAGGATGGTGCCGCCTTCGACGATCGCTTGGCGGGCGTTGATCAACAGGTTTAGCAGCACGCGTCCGATCTGATTGCCGCTGGCCTGAACCGCGGGGGTCGCCGGATCGATTTCGGTTTCGACGGCGATGCGATAATTTCGCATTTCGCGTTCTAGCAGCATCATCGAACTGTCGATGATTTCGCCCAGTTGAGTCGGTTCGAAAGACTCGCTGCGGTTCTTGGCTTGAGCAAGAATCGTGTTGGTGATCTTAGCCGCTCGTTCGGATGCTTCCAAGATTTTGCTGAGCGCTTTGTCGCGGCTAGGTTCGTCTTTGTTGCGGATGCCCAAACGAGCGTAGTTGATGATTGTCATCAACACATTGTTGAATTCGTGGGTCGCCGTGCCGGTCAATTCGCCCAAAGCCGCCATCGATTGCAGTCGACGCAATTCGCCTTTCAGCTGCTGAATGTGCAATTGTTGTTCGTTGATGTTGGGGGCGGCGTTGGGTTGCTTCGACATGTCGATTCAGGTGGCCAGCAGAGTAACGGCGGAGCTCAAAATCGGGACGAGCGTTAAAATGCTAACGTGCCCCGTTGAATGACCTATCGTCGACGCCCAGCAACTTGCTACACCGTTTGGTGATAGTCCCGCACAGATTGCCAACTCGCTGAACCTTCGTGATTTTGGTACCGCCGGCCCATCGATTTCTGCTCTCGTTTCGGCGAATGAGTGAACGATCGCATTGGGCACAGGCTGTGGGGCGACCGCCTGTAGAGGCCGGGGCCTACCACCCGGCCATCCCGTCCGGAATCGTCGATGGAAGCGAGATGAGCGAGAATTTGAACGTCGTCGCACGGTTGAAACAGCGTTTGAACCAGGCTCGCAAAGCCGGTTTCAAGGTTCGGATGGAGGTGCTCGAAGACGAACAGGCCACTTGGTGTCAGGTCGGAACGACGCGAATCCTTTTTGTCAATCTTTCGCAAACCGCAGCCGAACAGCTTGCCCAGGTTGAAGAGACGCTGCGAGAATTTGCCGGTTCGGTAAAGCGATCTGATTCTGCCGCCTCCGTGGTCGATGTCGCCGCGAAAACATCCAACGTCTCGGTTGCTGCGGCGCCAAAGGATGTACCGGCCGACCACGCTGCTTGATCAGAGTCGCTGGATGTTCCCTTCGTTGACCGGCTGCTGATTCAATCGACAGCCCTTGGACGACTTCCGCTGCGAGATGATTCCCAGCGTTGGACTGAACGACTCAATCAATCAGTGGGCCGCTAGCCGCCAAATCCGCTAAACTCGGTGGGGCAGCTGCTGATCGCTGGGACATTCGCAAAGGTCTTCGATCGGCTTTGACGACCTTTCTTCTCTGAGGCGACCATCGCGTGTTTTCCAAGCGATTGAAACTTACGACGGCATCGAAGTTCTGTCACCGTTTTGGAACGGGGCTGAAGGCAGGTGCCGATATGATTCGGTTGCTGGAAAGTGAAGCCAGTCACGGCGCCCCGAACGAACGCCAAGCGATGCGATTGTTGGCCGAAGGAGCCCGGCGGGGTGACCATCTGAGTTCGGTGATGGACCAGAATTCCGCCTATTTCCCACGATTGATGGCGGCGATGACGCGAGTCGGTGAAGCGACCGGGCGTCTGGAACGGACTCTGCTAGCGCTAAGCGAGCACTTCCAACGCCAGATCAGCACACGGCGGATGTTCATCAGCTCGATCACCCTTCCCGGTCTGCAACTTGTCGGCGGGATCGTGGTGCTTTCGCTGTTGATCTATCTGATGGGGATCCTGACGCCGGCCGGCGGCGGCCAGATGACGGATATTTTGGGATTCGGGCTCCGCGGGGGCAGCGGCGTGCTGTGGTTTTGGTTGTACGTGTCGATCTTTTTTGGCACCGTCGGTGGCTTCACCTGGGCGTTCTTTAATAATGTCGGCGGAATCCAGAATCTGGCACCGCTGATCTATTTGATCCCCAAAATTGGTCCCTCGATCCAAACCATCACGATCTCGCGGTTCTGTTGGACCATGGCGCTGTCGTTGGATGCGGGCTTGGATCCGTTGCGAGCGATCCCGCTGGCGTTGGACAGTACCGACAGCGACTACTACCGCAGCGCCGCCGACGACGCCGAAACAGCGATCCGCGGTGGATCGACTCTGGCCGGTGCCCTGGCCGCGACCGATCTGTTCCCCGAGGACTTCATCGCGCGAGTGGACATTGCCGAGCACTCTGGCACCGATGCGGAATCGATGGATTACCTGGCCAAAGAGTACGACGAACGGGCCAGGTCGGCGGTCAAATTCCTGGCTGGCACCGCAACGGTGATCATTCGCGTGGCGATCATCCTGTTCTTTGTGTTCCTGATCTTCCGTATCGCCCAAACCTATCTAGGTGCCCTCAGCGGCGCGATGGAACCGATCTAGCTTCGGGGGTGGCGGTGGGTGGATCGTTTGAGTTTAGCGCCCGGGGGGCGAACTTCCCTTCCCCACCACAAACCGGTTCGATCGTCTCCATCGCATCTCGGTGGATGACTTTGTCGACTGCGGGGTTTTGATGGGTCAGGTTTAGGCTAGTGGTGGTGCCGATTCCGTGGCCGTGGGAATCGTTACTTTACGCACTTTCATTCTGTACGGCTTATTCGCGCAGGACCCGACGACCGAAAATGGTTGCTATGCCGCAATCCTATCGGTTGTGCGTCCCATCCAATGGTTCGAGATCGTTCTTGGCCATTGTGTTGGACCGACCGTCGATGATCATCTTCACCTGCGAGCGCCGAGCTTATCAATGTCATCAAGCTATTCCATCGAATCGTCCAGCAATCGTAAATCGGACCGAACTGCGTTCACCGAGCAAGCCGATGTCGCGACCCTTTCCGAGGTTGTCGAGACGGACCGTCCGACGCCGGCAATTGCACGGCAGTTGGCTGCAATCTTTTGGATCCTAGCGGCCTGGGCTGTTGGGATGATCGTTTTCGAGATGACGGCGGTCGGGGAAGAGTCCGAACGCAGTTGGATCGTTCAACCGTCCCCCACCTATTCGATCGAAGCGGTGTTTGACGGATCGGCCCTCTCGTCGGGCCATTCGACGACGACCAAGCATCGTTTCTAGGCTGACCGATTCATGCATCAGTGCGCCCACCATCATCATCCAGCGGGCGCCGATTACGGTTGGGCGTTCGCCGTTGGCGTGACGTTGAATGTCGTCTTCGTCGCGATCGAAGGTGCATTTGGATGGTGGACCGGTTCACTGGCCCTGTTGGCCGACGCCGGTCACAACCTCAGCGACGTGTTGGGATTGTTGATGGCGTGGGGTGGCTACGCGTTGGCGTGGTGATCAACACCGCCACCGCGATGCTGTTCATACGTGGCCGCGATCATGATCTGAATCTTCGCGGGGCTTACCTGCACATGGCCGCCGATGCATTGTTGTCGCTGGGCGTTGCGATCGCTGGAGCCGTGATCCTGTGGACCGATTGGGCGTGGGTCGATCCGTTGACCAGTCTGATCATCGCCGTCGTGATCCTGTTGGCAACCTGGAGCCTACTGGGGGAATCCATCCAGATGGCGATGCAGGCAGTGCCGGCAAACATCCAGCCCCAGGAGGTCGAATCGTATCTAGCGGGACTTCCCGGTGTGACGCAGGTCCACGATCTTCACATCTGGGCAATGAGCACGACCGAAGTGGCGTTGACCGCACACTTGGTCCGGCCCCAGCACACCAACGATGACGAACTGCTTCGCAGCATTGGCGAATGTCTGCATGAAAGATTCCACATCGATCACACGACGCTGCAGATCGAACGCAATCTGATGGATGCTGATTGTGGGCAGTGGGAAGAGGGAACGCTTTAACGTCGTCGCTTCCCGGTCGCCCGCAATCGATGAGGGGTCAGTTGGTGGCGTCGAATCGCGGCACCGCACCGTCGATGGACGGCTCGGTCGCAGGGACTGCGGTCGGGCTAGGCAGACCACGCCGGCTTAGCATCGTTTCCAAGTCCAGGATGCCCACCAAGTGATGTTGGGAATCGACCACTGGGATTTGCCGATGCGTTTTGCTCGGCCGCGACAAGGCGGATGACAGCAGTTCGTCGACGCCCAAGACTTCGATTCCATGACGGTGGTCGACAAGTTGGCCGGCGGTTGTCTCGGGTGGTTGTCCCGCAGCGATCGCGGCCGCCACGTCTTCCAGTCGCAATGTACCCACGACCGTTCCGACAATCGAAACGATGGGCAGGGTTGGCTGCGACGTCTTTCGCCATTGCCTGGCGATTTCGTCCAAGGGAGTGTCCATCGACAACGCGCGGTCGCTTTCGATCATCACGTCGCTGACCCGCAGCCCACGCACTTTTTCCATCAGATTGACTTGGCGTGCTTCGGCGATCCCCGCGTACCCGATGAATGCCGCGATCAGCACCGGAATCGGGTTGGGCGGTTCCGAGCTAAGCGCCGCCACCGCCATCAAGCCGGCACATACCAACCCGACCTTCGATGCGATGGACGTGGCACGGGAATAGTCCATCACCATCGCCAGGATGCTGCGGAACACACGACCACCGTCCATGGGAAAGGCCGGAATCATGTTGAACAGGACCAACATCGTGTTGACCAGCATCATCAGAATGCCGAAGCCCAACCAAGACGGTTCGGTGAAAATTTGCATCGCGGTGTCGTTGGATTCGGCGCTGATCAGGTCGCCGGTGAACATTGCGACCACAAATGATCCCATTGCCCGGATGTCCGCGGGGTCTGCCAACACAGCCAAGGTCACCATCAACACGCCGACAATGACGACGTTGACCGCGGGGCCCGCCACCGCCACGACCAGTTCCTGCCAAGGAATGCGTGGCATGCGTTGCAGTCGGGCCACGCCACCGATCGGCAGCAGCGTGATATCAGCCGTGCCGATCCCAAAGCAGCGAGCCGCCATCGCGTGCCCGTACTCGTGCAGGGTGACGCAAAAGAACACGCTAAAAAGTTGGGCGATCGCGAATGCCACGCCTGTCAGGCCAAGCGATAGTGATCGCAATGCGACAAACACCACTGCCAACGAAAAGGACCAGTGCACATACAGTCCAATCCCAAGGTACGTGCCCAGTTTCAAGCGGCGTGCTAACAGGCTTTCGGGCAACGCGCCACTCCGTCACAATGTTGGGGCTGTAGATTGGCCGGATCGAATCACCGGCATGATCCTGTCATCCTATCGAAATCATCCACTTCATCCGAGTGCCATCCGAATGTTACGCCATAAGTTGATCCATCCCCAAATCAACGCCGTCCTGGCCGCCGCCGGCCACCACAGCAGTGTTTTGATCGCAGACGGGAATTATCCGGCTGCCAGCAAACGGGGGCCCCAGGCCGAATTGATCAGTCTGAATCTGATGCCAGGCGTGCCGACCTGCAATCAAGTGCTCGAAGCCCTGTTGTCGGCGGTGCCCGTGGAAGCGATCCAGACGATGCAGACCGAAACCAGTGGACCCTACGCATTGGACGGCGATCCCCCGGTTTGGTCCGATTATCGACAAACGATCAAGGATGCTGGTTTGGATGTCGAGATCGAACCAATCGACAAATGGGCGTTCTATGATGCCGTTAGTACGCCTGATCACGTGCTGACCATCCAAACCGGCGACCAACAACGCTATGCCAACATCCTGTTGACGATCGGCGTTCGAATGGATTGATCGGTTGCCAAGGGATATTTGGCAAGACTCACTACGGCGTGTCTGCCGGTTCTTTCAGCGACGCGCAGATCAGTTCTTGATCGTTGCGGGCAAAAATGTATCCGTTTGCGATTGCTGGGTGGGACCAGGTGACACCACCGCGTCGGTTCAATTGTTTGCGAGTTGGATCCAACAGTTTGGTGCGACTGTGTTCCTGGAACCCTTCCGGCGTCAGGGTCGCGAAGATCAATTCGCCCTGATCGTTTTGCATGATTTCTCGCTGGCCATCGCGAATCGTGTGAATCGTTGCCCAACGAGCGCGGGGAACCGCGGTCGTGTCTTCCCAAACTCGGTCGCCCGTCTTGATGTCTAGGCATCGAAGTTCGCCGTAGCTGTCGGTGCCATAGATATAGTCCCCTTTGATGATGGGATTGCTGATCATGCAGTGAAGCGCGTCGGTGTTTTTTTCGTCGATACCGACGCGGTGCCAAACTTTTTCCGCGGTCAATTGATTCGGGTCAAATCGAATCAGCATCGATCCGTCATAGAACGATGACACGAACAGAAGGTCGTCTTGGACCACGGGCGTCGGAATGCCGATCGGCATGTTTCGAGGCAACATCGGGATGGTCCAATGAACCTGGCCGGTTCGCGGGTCCAATCCTGTGACACTTTCGCCGGTCCAGCAGACCACGACGTCCTGGCCAGCCTGTTGGATCAATATTGGTGAACTGTATCCCGCTTTTTCGTCGATCGAACGCCAACGTTCTTTCCCGGTGGCAAGATCAAAGGCGACGACGCAGGCATCCCCCGCACCGGCGACGACTTGGATGACGTTGCCGTCATGGACCAGCGGCGATGTGGCGATGCCCCAGATCGGCATGCGGATCGAATACTCGGGGGCCAAATCATGTTGCCAGCGGATGTCCCCCGTTTTTGCGTCAAAGCAAATGAAGTGACCGGCGGTGCCGACCGATAGTGCCAGGCCTTCGTGGACGGTCACCGAGGCGCGTGGGCCGGCTCGGTATCCGATTTCGCCGTACACTGCCGGGTAAGTGTGCTGCCAAACCAAGTCACCGTTTTCGGCGTCAAAGCATAGGACGCGTTCAATCTCTTCGGGGCTGTCGTCCAAGCCACGGTCAGTCACGTAGACTCGTCCGTCAACGATCGTTGGCCCGCTGTAGCCCGCCCCCAGTTCCACTTGCCATTTGCGTTCCAAGTGTCCGGTGGGCAGCGTCTTCATCAAGCCAGGTTCATCGATCTTGGCATCGCGATGGATGCCTCGCCACTGCGGCCAATCGTCCGACAACGCGGGCGACGCGATCAGCCCAAGGATGATCAAACACGAGAATCGTCGGGCGCGGTTGTGTCGGTGCAAATTCGTTCTCGCGTGATCGGTCAAAAATAGAAAAGGCTGAACGATGGTGGCGACTGATATCGCCCAGCATCGCCCGTGGTCCAGCGCTGGCCCTACGCCGTTGCCGGGTGGATGTAAGGGGCGCGGTAGGGGCGTTTCAGCAGGGCGGTTGCTTCGTCGTCGCCAACCGCTGTGTGAGTGGCCGGGTCAAACTGGATCGTTCGTCCCAGCGTCAAAGCGTTGTTCGCCATGATGCACGACGCGCTGCTGATGTGGCCCTGTTCGATGTCCGCGATCGGTTTGCTGCGTGCATCGATGGCTTTCAAAAAGTCTCGCATGTGTCCACGGATCGCTGATGCAACATGCAGTTCCATGTTCCAGTCTTTCTTGTCGGACTGGTCGGTGGGATATTTGTCCAGTTCGATCAAGGCATCGCCGTGGATCTTTTGACCGCCACCGCGAGGGATAAAGTCGAACTTGTTGACGCTAAGCTTCAGCGTCCCTTTGGTCCCGTAGATGATTCCCGCCCAAGGATATTCGGGATCCGGGGCACTGCCCCAGCTGCGATGTGTCCAGACGACGTCCAAATCATCAAAGTCGAACGTGGCCGTTTGAGTGTCCGTGATGTTCGCCTTGGAATCGACGTCGACCAGGATCCCGCCTGTGCTGCTGATTCGTTGGGGCCATCCCAAGTCCAGTTGCCAGCGGACCATGTCCAGCATGTGCACACACATGTCGCCGACAATTCCGTTGCCGTATTCCATGAACGCTCGCCACGAACGGGGATGCACCAGTTCATTGTAGGGGCGCATCGGGGCCGGCCCTGTCCAAGCGTCGTAGTCCAGATTCTTCGGCGGCGTTGTGTCCGGTGGATTTTTGTTGGCACGCATGTGGTAGTAACAGCAGACTTCGGCGTAGGCCACGTCGCCCAGCAGTCCCGCGTCGACCACTTGCTGTTTCGCATCGATCAGGTGTGGAGTGCTGCGTCGTTGAGTTCCGACTTGGACAACTCGACCGGTCCGCCGGGCCGCGTCCAACATCGCTTTGCTTTCCAGCACGTCACAGCCGGTGGGTTTCTGGACATAGACGTCCGCACCCGCATCGACCGCCGCAATCATCGCCAATGCATGCCAGTGGTCCGGTGTGGCCACCAACACAATGTCGAGGTCCTGTTCGTCCAACATTTCTTGGAAGTTGGCATAGGTCCGCGGTCGTTTTTTGGAGACCTGACGCGATGCGATCAAATCAGCCGCAGTGCTCAGCATCGTGGAATCCACATCGCAAAGCGAAACGACTTCCACCGGTTCGACGTTCATCAACTGCAACAGGTCGCACTTGCCGTACCATCCACAGCCGATCAATCCCACCCGACGTGGTTTCGATGGGGCCGCTGCATAAGCTTGCGAGTGAATCGATGCGACTGTCGCCGCTGCTGTGGCGCCGCGAAGGAAGTTCCTGCGATCCATGATCATGCGTCCAGAAAGAATGAGAAGGGGGATATTCGACAGCCGCAGTCTTTGCCGTCGGTTGCCAGATATGATAGTCGACATCGGACCCCGCGATCCGGCGTTCCGGAATTCAAGGTGCTTCCAAACAACCTTTCCCGTAGCGAAAGTCGCCAAGACTTTCGGCAATCACAACCTTTCCCGTAGCGAAAGTCGCCAAGACTTTCGGCGATCACGCAGGCCCGAATCACTTGGCGAGCAGTCGATTGAGTGAGCCGTGAATCGCGTGAGCGGCCGGGAATCCTGCCTGAAAATCCCGTGGCCTCACGATTGCCGTTGAAAGTTCGACGAATTCTTTCCCGTAGCGAAAGTCGCCAAGACTTTCGGCAATCACGCAGGCCCGAATCACTTGGCGAGCAGTCGATTGAGTGAGCCGTGAATCGCGTGAGCGGCCGGGAATCCTGCCTAAAAATCCCGTGGCCTCACGGCCAGCGGTTCACGATTGCCGTTGAAAGTTCGACGAATTCTTTCCCGTAGCGAAAGTCGCCAAGACTTTCGGCGATCAAGACGTGCCGAATCACTTGGCGAGTTTGTCGATTGAGTGAGCCGTGAATCGCGTGAGCGGCCGGGAATCCACTCAAATGCCCGTGGCCTCACGGCCAGCGGTTCACCTGTGGCGCTTTTCTTGTCTGGGCGGTCAGAACGAGGGAAAGTTGTATTCGGGATTCTTGGTGTCGAAATCGATGTCGGATAATCCAACGTTGGTTTTTAGGTCGTGGTAGGAATACGATTCCAGCAGCGGTGCTTCTTCTTCCTCGCCTGCGGGCCACCCGAAACTGCGGTAGCGAAGGATCAGCTGTTGTTCAGGATCGACCACGATCTCGGCTTTGGAGAAATCGTCAGGCTGGTCATTCGGCTTGCTGCGGCGGACTTCGATCAGACGCGTGTCGCGATCGTCGAACCGATGCCCTTCGGAAATTGACACTCGGATATCAGGGTTGCCCCGGTCTTGTTCGCCACGTTCGATTAGTTTTTCGACCAGCTTGACCAATCCGATTTCGCTGATCGGGAATCGTTGGCCCTGCATCGCGATCATCCCCGTCGGGTTCAACCAAATCGTTTTCAGGCCTAGGAACATTCCGACTTCGTGGACGGCCATCTTTCCATCGTAGAGGTCTTCGCCCCAGATCACTTCGCGGCCGTCGACCGCTGCGGGAGACTGGAATCTCAAATAGGCGCGGCGGGGTGACTTTCGGTCCGGGCCGCGAAATCGTGTTTGAACTCGCAGTGCAATTTCGGTCGGGTCGCCGAGATTCCCGGACGGGTCGCGTTCCTGTTTCACGAATCTGGCGGTGTAATCATCCAGGTTTGCCTGCATGTTGGCCAACGCATCATTGGCCATCGAAAGGACGTCGCTGATGTCTGCCTGGTCCGGATCGTCATCGGTTGGGGGATCGCTATCCGGTGCAGACGCAAGATCGGATCTTGGTCCGCGGTCCGATGAGCTTGCGTCCGAGCGGGCAACCACCACCCAAGCTTGCCAGGCAATGAACAGAGCCAGTGCGACGAATCCGAACTGTTTGGCGAGTTTCATGACGTCAGGACTGATGAATCAGGTTCAGAAGTAGGAAGATGGGGGGGCGCAGCGTGATGATGGTCGCGCGCGAAGGTGTGCATGAAAAAGACCGCCAAGGCATCACACCTTGGCGGTCTTTCAGTGGTCGCGTATCCAAATGGTCAGCGATTAGAACTGGTTGCCACCGTTGCCTTGACGCGATTGCATGACCGCAGCGGAGATGGCCTTCAGCAGACCTTCACCAACGTGGATGACCGAAGACTGTCCGTTAGGAACGCTGTCTTGGATCGCGGTCAACTGGCCTTGGTCGGGGGCGGCTAGCAGAGCGTTGATCATGGCCGTGATGGTATCGTTGGATTCGATCGAATCGGCGTACTTTAGGATCGGCAGCAGGGTGATCTTCAGTTGTCCGATCGGACGATCCGCTCCCTGATCCAGCGTGCTGTTGTCGATCAGTTCCTTCAGCAACGAATCGCTGTTTCGACCCACTGCCATGTAGACCGCTTTGGCCCCGGTGCCGATGTGAACTTGCAGTGTGTCGCCAAACGCACGGCGGGCTTCGTCTTCCTTGGCGGGAATGTCCGCTTCGATCATGTGCATCGTGACACCCTTGTAGGTGCTTTGATCGAATTTGAATCGTGGTGCGTCGGTTTCGTTTTCAACCTTGGCAGCCAAGTCCTTCACGATCTGTGCGACTTCGTTTCCGTCGGCGACGAAGGAACCGAATACGAATCGGAAATCGTTCTGGTCGGCCAGCAACAGGGCGCCCACGTCGGCACGTCCTTCTTCGATCGACGCGATTGCCAAGTCGGCGACGCGATCAACCATCGCACGGATGTCGGCACGTTGTTGATCGTTCAGCTTGTCTTCGTTCTCCAGAGCTCCGCCGAGCGAGCTAATTGTGCTCTTCAGCGTCGTGCGAGTCTGCTTGACGGCTTCGGGGCTGATCGAACTAGCAGCGTGATAGTAGGCGGCTGCATCATCACGGATGACCGATGCGAACTGCGATGGGATCGGCTTGGATCCACCATAGATGTCGGCCAACGGTGTGCCAGCCACAGCGGTGAACGACGTGTTGATCGAAACGTTGCGGTTGGGTTGGTCGATGTTCAGGCCGAACATCAACGAATCGGTGTCGTTGATGAACTGTTCCAGTTGCTTCATCGTGCCATCGGCGATTTCGCGAGTCGCTTCGGCATCAGCGCTGTCCTGCTTTTCCATCGCTTGTTCAAATCCTTGACGGATTTGGGCGATCAGCATGCCGCGGGTCGCAGCAGGAACTTGTTGCATCTGCAATCGGAACGCGATGTCATAATCATTTCCCAATCCGTTGAACAAAGTGGTTGGATCGGCCGGTGCCAAATCAAGCAGAGCTTTGCTGGGGGCCATCGCAGCCCAGTTGCCCAATTGGCGGATGTACACCGTGTTGACGCCAACGGCGATCACCAGGGTGCCGTCATCCAATTCGTCCGCAGGGCCCGTTTGAGCTTCCAGACGTTTCAGGATCGACTTGACGTCCGTGGTTGGAATCACAGCGATCGGTTGCGGGGCTCCATCGACCAACGGCACCAGGACGCCGATGGGCATGTCCATGTCGATGCCCTGAGTGAACGTTCCGGCCAGCATTGTGAACATGCCGCCCGCCTGAGGTTGCCCCACAGCGCTGGTCAGGTAGTTGATGTCCTGCATCAATTTGTTGATCGACCCAAGCGTGACGACCAGTACCGGTTCGGTTGCATTGGCCGCGGCCGCCGGGGCGGAGCCCGATTGCAGTCGTTCTTGAGCGATCGCGGGCGACATGGTGATTGCCACGCATGCGACCCATCCGGCCACCATCGCTGTTGTTGATCTGGCCATTGTGAACGGCCGAACTAATTGATTCCACAAACCCATCGCGTCATCATCCTCAAAAGGGCATTTGATGGCGGGCAAGATTGCCCGCCGATTACATTTCGTGCTTGGTGGTCCGCACAGGTCGCCGATCCAACATCGTTGATCGGAAATCACCCGCCGTCGAATCGGTTGCCGACCGTCGTACGCATAGTACTACCCGCCGAACAAGCCAGAAGTTTCGAGCTAATCAGAAGTTTCGCCGGTTAGGCAAATGACGGCAACCTGAGTTCTTGATCAGCACTGCTTGGCCGCATGGATCCCATCGTGGGGCGCGCAAAATCGCCTGAAATGACGATCCGCTGGCCGTGAAGCTATAGGGATGGACATGGGGCAATCCCGGCCGCTTACGCGTCGCGGATGATTCCATCGACAAACCACTAGCGGTTTGGTGATCCCAAATCGAGGGCCGAGGCTGTTGGCGAGTATCGCGACGGCGCTTTGGGAGCATGCCGATTGGCCGCTGCGCGTCACGATGCGAATTTTCTTCGCAGCGGCGCGGCAGAAATAGCGATCAACGTTTCCGAACTATATGCCGGAAACGGATCTGCATTACCGTTCGCGGTAGGTGATCCGACCTTTGGTCAGGTCGTACGGAGACAGCTCCACACGAACTTTGTCGCCCGGAACGATCCGGATAAAGTGTTTCCGCATTCGTCCGGCAACGTGGGCCATCACTTCACTGCCGGTTTCCAATTGGACCCGAAAGCGTGTGTTGGCGAGTGCCTGTGTGACTGTGCCTTCGACTTCGAAAGCATCTTCTTTTTTTCCCAAAACCAACCCTCTGACTGTTGAATGTAGTGCATCGAAATCGCTTTCCGACGCTATGTCTCGTGCTATTTCTCGCCTGCAAAGTTTCGCACGCGATCAGCAAAAGATAAAGCGACCGCCAGCCAATCTGGCAAGCGAATCGCCCATGACGATCAGAACAGTGCAAATAGCTCGCCGAAATCCGCTTTTTCGAAGCTAAATGATTCGGAGGCCAAAGAACGAAGCGTCTTTGCACCCGATTCATCACCAGCAAGTTTGGCTGCGGCAAAAATGCCAATCCTGTTTGCCACGCGGGGGCCGCCGAAAGAATCGGCGGCTGAAGTGGGCAAACGCAGAAGCGAATTAACGCTTGCTGAACTGGACACCCCGACGGGCACCACGCAGACCAGGTTTCTTTCGTTCCTTCATACGCGAATCTCGCGTCAGGAAGCTGCCTTCTCGCATTGGATCGTGCAGTGCTTCGTCATGGCTGACCAAGGCTCGAGCCAAGCCCATGCGTACCGCACCGCTTTGACCGGTCATGCCGCCACCGTTGACTCGCACGATCACATCGACTTTTTCGGTGTGTTCGGCGGCTTCCAGAGTTTGCATGATCGCAGTGCGATGCTGATCATTCACAAAGTATTGTTCGATCTCTTTCCCATTGACCATGAACTTGCCGCTGCCGGGACGCACTCGGACTCGCGCGACGCTGCTTTTGCGTCGGCCAGTGCCCAGGGCGTCTCCGTTGATTTTGTCCTTTTTGACGACGATCATAGGTTCGAACGTTTGTGAATGAGGGAGTTAAATGTGCTTGAAAATAAGATGGCCAGGTGAACCTGAGAAACTAGACTTTTTTGCTAGTTCGCTTCAGTTCTTGAGGCATTTGTGCGGTGTGCGGGTGCTCGGAACCGGCATAGATCTTTAGTTTCTTGATCATTTGATAAGCCAGCTTGTTCTTTGGAAGCATCCGGCGAACGGCGTGGTAGATCAAGTCTTCGGGTTTGCGGCTGAGGCGGTTGCCGTAGCTTTCCAAACGCAAACCGGGGTGTCCGGTGTACCAGGTGTAGTGACGAACGTCCATTTTGCGACCGGTCATCGCAATCTTTTCGGCGTTGGTCACGACAACGAAATCGCCGCAATCGGTGTTAGGCGTGTATTGCGGGCGGTGCTTGCCCATCAAGACGACTGCGATATCGCTAGCCAATCGACCCAGGACTTCGTCCGATGCGTCGACGTGGTGCCATTGCTTTTCAATTTGGCCGGGTTTTGCGATAAAAGTTGGTTGAGCGACCACGTAAATGACTTGTTTTTTGCGTGCTTTTCGGGATGTAACCACCAATTCGCAGCGATATCCAGTGACGGATCGGACTACGAAGAATCGGGGAATTTATCGATATCGCAGCAGATGGGCAAGGCCTTTTGGCATGAAAGATGGCTAATTTGAGTCGGTGTGGCGTTGTAGGTAACGTTTTAGGCGCAGTTTTCGCCTCGCACTATCGCTGGTCATGTACCGGACACTGCCAAAAATCGGCCGTTTTGGGCCCCAAGCTCGGTCATACCGCCCTAATACCCAAAAAATTCCGCTATAAGAATTTGGATCCCGACCATCCAGCCCATATTTGTTGTTCAGATCGATCATGATCCGCAGCGCCTGCTGGGGCGTGGGACTCCACTGCAGGATCTTTTTGCCCCACAGCATCCGCATGTAATTGTGCATCACGCCGGTCTCCACGATCTCTCGTTGGGCGGCGTTCCACAGTTCATCACCCGTCTGGGCGGCTTCTAGTTGTTCGGCGGTGTAGGTTTCTGGCCGCGGGTCGGACATCGTTTGCTGGTGCGATTTTTTGGCCCAATCTGGCAGCGACTCGAATTTGTCGTACTGGTCGGGTTCGCGGAAACTGAGGTTGAACCCCATTTCTCGCCATGTCAGCACTTGATCCAGCAGCGCTTCGGACGACTCGTCAACGTTCCAAAAGCCGTGGTTCTTGCCGTTGGGAGGCGAGAGTTTGTCCGGCGACCAGTCTTGGTGTTCGAAGATTCGGCTGACCAATTCGTGAGCCGAAAGGTGACCGAAATGCAGGTGCGGGCTCAGCCCCGTGGTTGCGTGTTCGTCGGGATGATTGCGGTCATCGCTATAGGAATCGATGGTGTGATCCATGAACCGGCTAAGTCGCTTGGCCGCGTCTTTGGCACCGCCCCGGACCGTCGGGCTGGGCAGGACGTCGTGGTCGATGGGGATCGACGCCAATCCCCCGTTCAACAAATCGTCGATGTCGGCCGCCGGCCAGCGCTTGGTGATCGACGTTGGCAAGCGGTCCAGCCGCGGCAGGCGAGACCCTTTCAGCGGATCTTCGTCCGGCATTTCACACAGCGCGTCCAGGATGTTTTTCTGCATCCAGCGGCGATAGCTATGGGCAACCGTGAAGGTCCGCTCGGGTTGGCGAAGTGGCATCACCCCGTTGCTGTCGACCAGTTCCAGGCGAGCCGGTAGTCGATCCTTGACCGCCGTGATCATGTGCGGCAGGAAAAAACACGGGTATTCATCGGTGACGACCGTGACGGCGCGGGCCGCCAAACGATGCAGCAGCGGTGTGCCGACACCGGGCCGGGGTTCGACGTACGGATAGTAGGTGACCGGTTTGCTAGAGAGCATCGCCGCGTTGTCACGCATGCCTTCGATCACAAACTGGTGCAATCGGTCGCTGGCCCAGCGATAACGGGTCCGCAGTGGTTCGAAAATGACCAACGGCTTGCGGTACTGTTTGGCCAGATCGACGGCGTGCTGCAGGGAGAAATTGTACCGAGTGCGGCGAAATGCGATCATCCAATACAGGACATAGTCGCCATCTTCGCGAATCGGATGTTCGTTGGCATTGCTGCGACGAATCGAAGGGACCGGCATCAATCGATCGGTGTGGTTGAAGTGCGGGGACAGCGATCGAGACGAGTCGCGCTCTGATCAGTTCTGGGCAGCGTTTTCGGCCGAATCGTCGGTCGGTTCGGCGTCGGTCGATTCGGGAGTCGGCTTTCGCTTGACCATCACAATCTCGTTGCCGACATCGTTGTGGCTGACTTCGTCCATGAAGGCATGGATCAAAAGCAGGCCGCGGCCCCCGGCACGTTCTAGGTTCTCGGGATTCGTCGGGTCACGCAGTTCGGCACAGTCGAATCCGTTGCCCTCGTCGCGGATGGTGAAGGTCGCCAAATCTCGGTTGGCGTCCAGGATCACATGCAGTTTACGGTCGCGGTAAGGCGATTCGGATTTCCGCTGGCTGATCTTGTCGACGTAGGCCTGGCCATCGTTGGTTTGGCGCAGGTCCGACGACACTTCGAGGTTGCCGTGAATGATCGCGTTGACCAACGCTTCGTCCAGAGCCATCGCGATCTGCATGCGTTCGCCCTCGTCGAACAATTCCAGTTCGACCAGCGGTTGTTCCAATCTGGCGATGATCTTGGGGACCAGCGATTCGTCGTTCCCGAGCGTTAGTTTCAGCGAATAGCCCACTGCGAACTTGGCGATTTCGCGAACCGATTGGGCTTCGTAGTGGACCGACAAGATTTGCCGAGCGACCGAGCACAGGGTCCGCGAGATGTCACGTTTGGGCACGTAGCTAGTGGCCCCGCGCCGCAGCGCTTCGGCCGCCACGTCTTCACTGCCCTCGGCGGTCGTCAACAGCACGGGCAACGACTTGTGCGAACAGTGCAGTGTTTCCACCAATTCCAGCCCGCTCATGCCCGGCATCTCGAGGTCCGTGACGACCAACGCGGGTAACTCCCGCTCGATCGCCTCGAGCGCCGCCTGGGCATTTTCGACCGCGCGTACGATGAATCCGTCCTGCTCTAGCACCATCTGCATCTGACGCAGTTGGGTCGGGCTGTCGTCGACGACCAGGATGTGAGAAGTGCCTGTCATTGATTCTCAGGTTGAGGCGATGCTTGGGCGAAAGCGTCGGGAGCCCGTCATGGGGATCTGCAATGTGGTCACCGGATGACCGATAAGTGATTCGCATTCTAACGACTCGCGGCCTGCCATGGGGAGACAGTCGGTTGGGTTGATGCCTGATCGGTCGGCCGGACGCAGCCAGCGCCCCATCTGCCAAGCCCTGCAAGCCAGGTCGCGTAGGCCAGGTCGCGTAGGCCAGGTCGCGGGCGATTCAGGACGTTCCCGGCGACTGCGCGGCGATGGGCTTTTGGGGTGCCGAATTGCGTATGCAAATTTGTCTCGGTTAGGATGCGGCCTGCGTGAAGGTCCCCGTGTACTGCCAGTTGCCCGCTGCACTGCCAGTAGGCCAGGGCCGAGATGACGTTTCACACCCTCGAAAGCTCGTTTTGCCACGTCGACGATTTCCGATCCGAATCCCCTTCTTGATTTCCCTGGTGGGAGTCGTGTTTGCGGTGGCGGCCTACATTTTTGGGTTGTCCGCTTGGCAGGCCGCCGGAACCGATTACTACCAATCTGATGACCTGATTATTCCTCGGACGATCGATGTGATCGTGTTTTTGTGGTGTTTTTGGGTCGGTTCGTCCATCGGCAGCTTTCTGAACGTGGTGGTTTGGCGGATGCCGCGAGGCCAGGGGGTCAACGGCCGATCGTACTGCCCACGCTGCCATGCCCAGTTGAAGGCGCGTGACAATTTTCCGGTATTTGGGTGGTTAGCGTTGGGCGGCAAGTGCCGGTCTTGTCGGTTGCCGATCTCGCCGCGATACCCCATTGTCGAGGGCATCGTGGGGGCCTCGTTGACGTTGGTGGCGATCGGCCAACTGTACCAGCTAAGTCTGCCTGGTCAGTCGACGCATTGGCACGGCGGTCCGCTATGGGCTCCCGTCGTCGACACACCGGTTCTTGTGGTGTTGCTGTTCCATGGGTTCGGCTTGGCGGTGTCGTGGGCGATGGGGTTGATTCGGATGGATCGAAACACTTTGCCGGTACGCTTGGTGCAAATCGGTTTGGGCGTGGTCGCAGTCGCGATCCTAGCCCTGCCGCCGCTGATGATCGTGACCTGGCAAATGGTCGATGGTCGTCCGCTATGGACCGGCAGCAGTATCTATGTCGATGCGCTGGTCCGCGTGCTGACGTCGATCGCGGCGGCGGTGATGATCGGCCGGTCGCTGGCCCCCGCATTTTGTCCGGCAGCAGATCCGAAAACCGATCCGCTGGGCAATTCCACGCGTCGCTTGATCGATCTGATCGCGATCATCACATTGCCGTCGTTGGTGGTGGGCTGGAAAACGGTGATTGCCGTCACCGTGGTGGCGACGATCTTGGCTGTGCCGATCCGTCGCTGGGTGATCCGTTCCACCGATGGGCTGGGCGCGTTTGCGATCGCGATGCCAATCGTATTGACGCTTCAATTGTTCGCATGGCGAATGATGGAATCGTTGTCGTGGTGGCCAGGAAGTTTCAGCGGACCCTGGGTGATCCTGGGGTGGGCCGGGGCGATCCTGTTGGTGCCTCTGTGGATCCGCGACCGAGACGCGGCCGGGACGTTGCCCCCGGTCTCGGATGAAGATTCATTCACCGACGAAGATGATGATGACGACGAAGAGAACGACGAAGACGAAGCGTTGTGAATTCATGGGGGATGCCTAGCTTGCGGGGGGGCATCACGCCGAGCTCTAGGGCCGTCGTTTCCAGCCTGCTCTTTGAGGGTCGAAATCGGCAGGGAATTTGGTTCGGTCGTCGTAGCTTGGCGGGGCCCAAAAGTAGGCACTGGTAAGCCCGTCGGCGTGGATGCCGGTCAGATCCGCAGCCGCAAATTCGACGCCGTTGATGTCGACTTCTTGGAATGATGAGAGGTCGCTTTGGCAGTCGATCGTGGCACTGCTGAGGTCGGCATCGCGGAACGACGCGTACTGCAGCGTGGCTCCGCCGGGCGTGACGATCACCGCGCCGCGTAGGTCGGCGGCTTGGAAACTGGTGATCTGTAGCGATGAACTGCCGACGGTGATCGTGGCGCCGCGAAGATCCGCACCGTCCAGTTTGGTGTGTTGAAACGATGCCCCGCCGACCGTGATGGTCGCGCCGCTGAAATTGGCGCCCACCATCGATGTGCTCTGAAACGCACCGCTTCCGGCGACGACGTTGACGCCGCTGAAATCCGCTAGGTCCAGATCGCGACCGGACAAAAATCCACGCTGTGAATTCGCGGTTCGGGGCACCTGCATCGCGTACACATTTTCTTGCAGCGATTCCAATGTTTCGGCCCGTTGGTACAAGATGTGTTCTTGCTGGCTGCGTCGCAGGTTGGTCTGGAACGTTGTGTAACAGGCCAGCGCCAATGCGACCCACGCCATTGCCAGAAGCGTGGATCGGATGGTGAATCGGCAACCGCGTTTGTTGGGGGCGACCGGGGCGGGGGTCATTCTTTGGGGCGTGGTCTCAATTGACAAAACAACGCTTTCTTTTGGTCGGGAAGCGAGAATTCAAATCCGCAGCCCTGCAAGAATTTTTCGGATGAACTGATCGCCATGACTTCCATCACGTTCAGATTCTTGGCTCTTTCGACACACTGTCGTACCAGTGCGCGTCCCACTCCGGTTCCCTGGTATTCGTGATGGACGGCCAGGCATTGCAGTTCGGCCAATTTGGGGCTGTAGATTTCAACGGCCGAAAAACCGACCAGCCGACCCTCTCGTTCACCATCCATCAGGAACGCCACGAAGCCGTGCCGGGTTAGTTCAATGACCTCGGCCTCGGTGCGAGCCAGCAGCAACCGCTGCATCACATAGGGACGCATCAGTGCGTGGATCGTCGCTGCGTCGCTGGGCGTCGCCTGGCGGATTTGGATGCCGGCGGGCATCGTCGGCTCGGCGCGGACTTGTCCATCGCTTGGCGGCGTCGACGCGGGGGTGGACGTCGGTTCGGAGTTATCCGGTTCGGTGGAATCCAAGGTGCAGATCTCTCGGTGGTGGTCCCCACAAAAGGTGGGGGGATCGGTCAATTCAGCTGGACCGGGTTGGTGGCCTTTTTAATCGTTTCCCGCATCAAGGGAATCGGTGCGTCGTTTCCCGTGAACAGTTTGTATTGATAGGCCGCCTGGCGGACGAACATGTCGACGCCCGTGATGATCCGGCATCCCGCCTGTTTGGCGTTCTTGATCAACAGCGTGTTCTCGGGGTTGTACACGGTGTCAAAGACAGCCACGAACTGGTTCAGGGCAGTTGCATTGAAAGGCGAATTGTCGACGTCCGGATGCATGCCGACCGGGGATCCGTTGACCAGCAGTTGGATGCGTTGGTCGTGACGTTGGTCCCATTCGATCGCGCGGCAACCGAGTTCGGCCGCCAAAATCTGTGACCGTTCCAGAGTTCGCGATGCGATCAGGACTTCGCAGTGTCGTTGTCGTAGCCCCCACGCGATCGCGCGAGAAACGCCCCCTGCACCCAACACCAACGCCGTCATCCCCTGCATCGGTCGTTCGCGGGTTTTGTCGATGTTGAACAGTTCTTGGATGCAGTCCATCGCGGCTCGGTAATCGGTGTTGTAGCCCAGCACATCGTTTTTGTCGAAAATCAATGTGTTGACCGCACCGATCCCGGTCGCACTCGATTCGGCTTGGGAACAGTAATCCAAGGCCGCTTCTTTGTGCGGGATGGTGACGCTTAGCCCCTGCACGCCGATTTCTTTGCAGTGGCGAATGAAGTTCGGCAGGTCGCTCTTGGTGATTCGGAACGGCAGGTACCGAGCGTTGATCTTTTGTTCTTCGAACGCCTTGTTGTGAATCAACGGGCTGTGGCTGTGCGCAACCGGGTCCGCGACGACGCCGAACAACTTCGTTTCGTCGGTGATCTCGTCGTAACGGTACAGCGTTTTCATCTCTTTCCAGTCCAGCAATCCAGGAGCAATCTTTTTGTCCTTGCTGAACGTGGCATAGGTGAATGGCGACCCCAATCGGTCGGCCATGATGCGCGTGATGGTGCCCGATTCGCCCATGCAAATGCCGATCGTGGGAACCTTCGATTCCCGCACCAACTGCATCATTCGCAGATTGTCGTCAAACGAATTGGCCATGGTCGCGATTTTGACAATGTCAGCATCTTTTTCGACCATTCTGGCATGCAGGTCCCACAGATCGTCGGGGGTGTGCGAGAAATTGTGATAGCTGATGATCCGTTTGGTGGTCCCGTACCGCGGGATTTGGTCCGCGACGTCTTCTTCGATGTCCACGTAGTCCACGCCGGCCGCGATGGCGCTGCGCAGCAGTGTCATCCGTTCGTCTTCGGTCTTCATCCACCGACCACCGTCTTGGCGGCGGCGAACCGTGATCACGACTGGTCCTGGGCGATCGTCGATCAGCCGTTTCAGGCTGACGGCACGTCCGATGTAATCCAGTCGCAATTCGACCAGTTCGGCGCCCTGTTCGACTAGAAACTGATGTTCGGCAATCATCCGCTTGTGGCGGGCGCGTCCGAGAGTGACACAAATCATGGATGGAAGGTGGGTTGTTACGCGGAACGGTGCTGAGGAAGCGTTTCAGTCCTGAAACCATCGTCTGGAGAACTGACTGCGGGGTGCGACCAGCAACCGACATTCAATGGATGTCGTGCGTTGCCAAACGCGACTTACTCGGGGATTGCCAACACCCCTCGAGAACGCTGTTTCAAAGAGCCTATAATAGAACGCGTGGGTCTAGCGAGCGGGGGTCTTTTTTGTGTGTTCGTCCGTCCTGCCAACCTGCCCTGTCCCCCCAAGTCGTCCCAGTCGCCGCCAAATCGCCAATCAAGTAGCCCATCATGCTTTCTGTTACCGATGTCATCGTCGATTCGACTCGATTGGGGGCGGCCACGACGCCGGCGGATCCGCGATGGTCCCGCATCCGCAGTCCGTGGATGCTTGGGCTAGCCATCGGCAGCTTGATGTTTTTTTCCACGATCGGATCGGCAAGCGATGTTTCGACCCCCGCGGCCTCGGGGTGGCCGATGCCACGCGGCGATTCCGAATCAACCGGCGCTACCAAGATGGACGTCCCCGATGACCTGCAGGTTCGCTGGGAATTCAAAGCCGACGAAGCCATCGAGGTGACTCCGGTCGTTGCGGGCGGACGCGTCTTCTTTGGCGATGTGATGGGCAAAATGTACGCGATCGATCAAGCCACCGGCAAAGAAATTTGGAGTCACAACTATGACACCGGGTTCATCGCGTCACCGGCGGTGCACCAAACGGGATCCGCCGATCCCAATGGCAAGGGCGACGTCGTCGTGGTCGGCGATATCGACGGCAATCTGTACGCGATCGATGCGGCCACCGGGAAAGAGCGTTGGACGCAAACGACCGAAGGCGAAATCAATGGTTCGGCCGCCTTTCATGACGGGCATGTGCTGGTCACTAGCCAGGACGGAAAACTGTATTGCTTTGAACTGGCCGACGGCAAACCGGTGTGGACCTATACGACCGATGACCAGATCCGGTGCAGTCCCACCATCGCCGGCGATCTGACATTTCTGGGTGGGTGTGACGGTCGATTGCACATGGTGGATTTAAAAACGGGCAAAGCCGCTCGTGAACCCTTGCCGCTGGACGGACCGACCGGCAGCACCCCCGCAGTTCGCGGAAGCAAAGCTTTTTTGCCGATCATGGACGGTGCCGTGTTCGCCTTTGACTGGAAATCGGCCAAGCAGCTTTGGCGATATGAGGACGACGATTTTCCGCAAGAGTATCGCAGTAGCGCGGCGGTCGGCGACCAACTGGTGATCCTTAGCAGCCAACGCAAACAGATCGACGCGGTGTCGATCGAAACGGGAAAGCGAGTTTGGCGTCATACGCTCCGCCGCCGCGCCGACGCTTCGCCGGTCATCGCCGGTGACGACGTCTTCATCGCCGCCACCGACGGCCGATTGGTGCGGCTGTCGCTGGCCGACGGGACCGATGAAAAATGGAGTTACGAGATCCGTGGGTCGTTTTTGGCCGCCCCGGCGATCGCTGACCATATGCTGTTTATCGCGGACGAAGACGGTGTGGTACGATGTTTTGCTGGGAAAACAGAGGCCGCGACGGCAAAATAGTTCGCCCATCGGTGCAAAAGCGGTCGATCGCACTTAACACGACCGACCCGCCGGTTCACACTGATTTTCCCGCGCCCCGGTGGTTCCCCGGTCGCCAACGATTGGATCACGCTATTGACCACGGCCGATAATGCCACCCCCGACCTGCAACAAGTGCCAACCTAGCCGCGGCGATCGCACTGCCAATCGCCACCATGGCACCCTTCCCTTCATCTTCCCCCTGCAAAGCAAATTCATGACTTCCGCTGCCAGTCCCCAAAAGAATGAAGCCGGGAAAACAGAAGTCGGTAGTTACTTCATTTCGAACTATCCACCCTACAGTCAGTGGAGCAAGGACCGGCTGCCGGAGGTCCGCGAAGCACTTCACAGCGAGGCCAAGGAAGACACCCCGCTAGGGCTGTATCTGCACATCCCGTTTTGCCGCAAACGATGCAAGTTTTGCTACTTCAAAGTCTTTACCGACGTGAAGGCCCCCGAGGTGCAGCGTTACGTCGATGCGTTGTGCAACGAAATTTCGATGGTCAGCCAGTTGGAAGTGATGAAGGACCGGCCGTTTCGGTTTGTCTACTTCGGTGGCGGTACCCCTAGCTTTCTGTCGCCCAAGCAACTGACCAAACTGGCCGACCGCCTGCACCAACACATCACTTGGGATGGTGCCGAAGAAGTCACCTTCGAATGCGAACCGGGAACGCTAAGCGAAACCAAGGTCAAGACGCTACGCGACGAATTGGGCGTGACGCGATTGAGCCTGGGGATCGAGAACTTCTCGGACAAGTTGCTGGAAGAGAACGGCCGGGCTCACCTTTCCAAACAGGTCTTCAATGCCTGGGAATGGATCACCGCGGCGAAGTTTCCCAACGTCAATATTGACCTGATCTCTGGGATGGTCGGCGAGACTTGGGAAAACTGGAAAGTGAACGTCGTGAAGACGTTGGAACTGTCGCCCGAAAGCGTCACGATCTATCAGATGGAATTGCCCTTCAACACCGTCTACAGCAAAGACATGCTGGGCAATAAGGTGGAAAGCCCCGTCGCCGACTGGCAGACCAAGCGAGATTGGGTGCAGTACGCGTTCGAAGAATTCGCCAAGCACGGATACACCGTCAGCAGCGCCTACACGGTCGTCAAAGACCCGTCGAAGGTGAACTTTAGTTATCGCGACAACCTGTGGCAGGGAGCCGATTTGCTGGCCACCGGGATCGCCAGCTTTGGTCACGCCAGCGGTGTCCATTACCAAAACGTGGCTGAACTGGAAAAGTATCTGGGGACGGTTGAATCCGGCGAACTGCCATTGGGCCGTGGGTTTGTGCCGACCGAGCACCAGAAACTAGTCCGCGAAATGATCCTGCTGCTCAAGCGAGGGTTCTTGAAGACCGATTACTTCACCAACAAGTTTGGTGTCGACATCGTTCATCAGTGGCGTGACGTTTGGGACGGTTACGTCAAAGACGGCTTGGTGACGATCGATGGTGATGAAATTCGGTTAAGCATCGAAGGGCTGCTGCGAGTCGATTCGATGTTGCCGGCGTTCTTCGAGCCCGAGCATCAAGGGGTGCGGTACACGTGAGCGAAGCTGATGCCTTTGAATTCGCGATGGGCGAATTCACCGCCACGTTTCCTCGCGATCGACGTTACGCGACCAACCATATGTGGGCAGCCGAAGTGTCGCCAAAGCGATTTCGTTTTGGCTTGACCGCCTATGCGGTTCGCTTGCTGCAGGATGTCTACTTTTTGGATTGGATCGTCGAAGCACCCACGACCATCGCGGCGCGATCGCAGATTGGATCGATCGAAAGCAAGAAAGCCGAGAGCGATTTGTATGCGCCCGTGCCTGGTCAACTGACCCTGATCAACGATGCCGTGTTGGCGGACCCATCGCTGATCAATTCAGACCCGTATGGCGATGGCTGGATGGTCGAAATGGAAGCTTCCGACGACAGTCCCCTGCTAGATCCCGATGGCTACGCCCAACACCTGATCAAGGCCTGGGACGTGGCCCAAAAGACCATCAAAGGTCAAGCCAACACGTAACGGGATCGGCGGCGGTTGGAGTGGGGATTCGGCGGCGTTGTTGCCACGCCCGCGGCGATCACTTTTTTCCGTACACGGTGGCCGGGTCGACCAGTCGTTCGTCAGCGATGGTGGCGGTGCCGTTGGGATCGACGACTCGAAAGAAGCAGCTGGCAAATCCTTCGTGGCATGCGGCGCCGGTTTGTTGGACTTGCAACAGGATCGTGTCTGCGTCGCAGTCAACGCGGACTTCGACCACGCTTTGTCGGTGCCCGCTGGTTTCGCCCTTGCGCCACAATTTGCCTCGGCTGCGGCTGAAATAGACCGCCTGGCCCGTTGCCAGAGTTTCCTGCCACGCTGTTTCGTCCATCCATGCCATCATCAGCACACGGCCGGTCTGGGCGTCCTGGGCGATCGCCGGCAGGACCCCGGTGGTGCCGTCAAATGGTTGGCCTTTGCTGAAGTTCGGAACGGGATTCATCGGTCTGCATGTTTCTAGGTTAGGAAGCGGTGGATCGACGCATTGTAGGTGCAATCGTTACCAGCGGAACGGCCGTACCCAGCCCATGGCCAATGGCACCCGATTTCACTGCGTCCCGCTCATGCCCGCCGAACTTGTTCGCCGATGGGCACTGATAGATGCCGGTCCCCTCTGTCGCAGCGATTTTCTCGCGAAAGCGTTCTTGATGAATCCAAACACCAAGTTATCGATCGTGCTGCCGGTACGGAACGGCCAGGATCGCATCGCCGAAAGAATCGAGCGGGTGTTGATGGCGCTGGTTGAATTTCGAATCGAAGGCGCCGAAATTGTCGTCGTCGATGACGGCAGCAGCGACGCCACCCCCATGATCTTGGCGGACCTCTGCATCCGCTATCCAAGAGTCCGGGTGATGCGTCACAACCGCCCACGCGGGATGGAAGCAGCCGGTCAAACAGGTTTGGAACGTGCGGTCGGGGACTTGGTGTTTATCCAGGAATCCGATGCTGAACTGCGACTCGAAGATCTGCAGCGGTTGCTGCAGATCAGCGAGGATCCGACCATCGTGGCCGCGCGGGCGGAAAGTTGTTCGCGCCCCTTGTCGCCCGAATTAACGCGACGACTGCGTGCCGCTGGAACCAACGCCGATCATCAGTTCGAATACCGTGTTGATGACCCCCATCGATTCAGCCTGCAAATGATCCGCCGGACCCACCTGC
Organism: Rubripirellula lacrimiformis; assembly: GCF_007741535.1. NCBI lineage: Bacteria > Pseudomonadati > Planctomycetota > Planctomycetia > Pirellulales > Pirellulaceae > Rubripirellula > Rubripirellula lacrimiformis. The sequence goes on along the minus strand of NZ_CP036525.1, from coordinate 7,974,120 downwards.
AATCGCTCTCGGGCCCCGGTGGTGGTCGCTACCGGTTGGTGGGTCAGCACAGTCAATCCACTCGATTGGAATCCGCCTAGGTTCATTCGGCAGTGCTTGGGCATCTGAGGGGCGTCGGTTGATGGATGGTCAACGGATGGCTTGTGGGCCGTTTCCAATCCCGCCGTAATTCTAGAACCCAACGGATTCCACGTGATCCAACGCATCGCCATTGCCGGTTACCGATCGATCCGGTCGATGTTCTTGCGGTTGGAACAGTTAAACGTGGTGACGGGGGCCAACGGATCGGGAAAGTCGAACTTCTATCGGGCGCTGCGTTTGATCGCCGACGCGGCGGACGGACGACTGGTCCATTCGCTGGCATGCGAAGGCGGATTCGATTCTGTCCTTTGGGCTGGGCCCGAGGTTTTGACCAGCGAAATGGTCAGTGGCGAAATGCCGGTCCAAGGGACGCTGCGCCGACATCCCGTTAGTCTCCGCCTCGGGTTCGCGGCCGATCCCCATAGCTATTGCTTCGATCTTGGTCTGCCCACACCGTCCGGGTCGATGTTCGATGGTGACCCCGAGATGAAACGAGAGTGTTTGTGGCGGGGGGCCGCCATGGATGCCCCGACGCTGTGTGCGGATCGGCGATCTGCGACGCTGCGTTGTCGCGGTGCGAAGGGCAAGTGGCAGGACATCGATTTGCCAATGGCGCGGCAGTCCAGCATGCTGGCGGAGTATTCCGATCCGTTCAAAGCACCTGAGTTGATCGTGATGCGAGAATCGCTTCGGTCATGGCGATTCTATGATTCCTTTCGGACGGACATGGAATCACCAGCCCGTCGCGCTTCGGCATCCACGTTCACGCCAGTCATGTCGGGCGATGGTGTCGATCTTGCGGCGGCGCTGCAAACGATCCGCGAAATCGGTGACCACCAAGGACTCGATCGCGCGGTCGCCGATGCTTTCCCAGGTTCCCAGATTCGCATCCACCGCAACGATGCCGGGTTGCAGTTGGGGCTGCGACAGCCCGGTATGTTGCGTGACCTGACCGCGTCTGAATTGTCGGATGGCACGTTGCGGTTCCTGTTGCTACTAGCGGCGCTGCTGACTCCGCGACCGCCTGAGTTGATGGTGCTGAACGAACCCGAGAATAGTTTGCACCCCGATCTGATCCCTGCGCTGGGGCGTCTGATCAAGCTAGCCGCCGAGAATAGTCAGGTGATTGTTGTCAGCCACAGCCAAGCGTTGGTCCGAGAGTTGGAAGCGGACGAAATCTGTGCCCCCATTCGATTGGAAAAACGCATGGGCGAGACTGTCATCCAGGATTCCAACCTGCTGAACCAATACGGTTGGAAATGGCCACCCCGCTGAACCACCCGTCGTGGACTTCGCCAGAAGTCCCCTTCTTCCGCTGCCATTACGGGGCAGGAATTCTGTCGAATCCCATTACGGTTGATCGTTGAACAGGCCGTTTAGATAGGTTTCTAGGTTGGTGTATCCGGCTTTGCTGAGGTTCGTGTCGTTTCGGTCGGACGGGTCGGCGGGGTTCAGGCCGTGCTTGGTTTCCCAGTCGTCGGGCATGCCGTCGTGGTCGGTGTCCATCGCAGGTACGCCTGGGCGAATCGTTGGCCAGCCACCGACATCGGATGGGTCATCGATGCACTTGCCGGTTCCGTTTCGGACCTCGTTGATCACTCGCGTGTCCACGCTGTCACGATGCGGCATGGTCGCGCCCGCGTTGGACAGCACTCGCTCGGCCACTTGATCGGATGAATCGACGGAGATCGGAATCGGTGAATCCGGCCAGGGTTCCAGTCTTTGGATCTGGTCCGACGCAGGGACCCGCATCCAGTCGTCGCCGAGTCCATTGGAACCATCACCGATCAATGCCCATTCGTTTTCCTCGCTCGCAGTCCGGTGATGTCCAAGATTGTCCTGCAGATAAAACAGGGGTTCCTTGGGATAGTTTGACAGGGTCACCTCGTACCTTACCGTGCGCGTATCGGGGCCTGGGCGGAACACGTTTCCGATCAGATTCACCCTCGGTGGGTTGGGCATGGCTTTCTGAAACTCGGCACCAAAGTACATCCAGTTGTAGACCAGATTGTTGACAACATGATTGGGGCCATCGTCGTTGGAAACCAATGGGTTACGGGCAACGTTGTGGGCCAACAGGTTGTGGTGGAACGACACGCGGCGAACATCCGCACCTAGGATGACTCCTTTGCTGTGAGGCCCTTTTTCGTGGCTGCTGTGATGAAGCGCCTCGGAAATGATGCACCACTGAATCGTGATGTCGTGGGACGCATACCATGACTCGACGTTTTCGTCGGTCGACCAACTGATCGAACAGTGATCGATGACAACATGGTGCGGTGGGTTGCGTGCGCCGGTAATGCTTAGCCCGTCGCCACAGCAGCCTTTCGTTGCGGTGGGGCCGCGTCGAATGCGTATGCCGCGAACGATCACATCGTGTGTTCCGATCTGCAGAACAGGCCCATCAAAGTTGGGATCCGCCTTCAACAGGATGCCATCGCCCGGCGCGGTTTGCCCTGCAATCGTGATCAGCGGATGTCGGATGAAGATGGTGGATTGGACCGTGATCGTTCCGCCGGTTCGGAACACAATCGTTCGCGGACCCTGCGCTTCGCACGCGGCCCGGAAACTACCTGGTCCGCTGTCGGCAAGGTTGGTGACGGCGATGACCTGACCACCACGGCCGCCCGGTGTTTGGGCGCCAAAACCCTCGGCACCGAAACCGTTGTTGCCGGAGAACGCGGGCAAGTTGCGGTCGACGGGGGGCTGTCCCCAAGCTGTCTGTCCGCACGTCACTGCGTCCCAGACCACGGGACTGGCTAGCGCAGCCAGCCAAATTACCCAGGCGGCTTTGGAACGTAGGAATCGTCGTGGTTGGAAATTCAAAGCTCACCTCTGACGTCACGTTGGGGGGCACCGGCAAACGCATCCGCTCAATCGTCATGGATGTCCATGGCTGACCATGGCTGACCATGGTACCCGAACCGGCCGAGGGTGACTCACCCATGCGATACCCGGTTTGCTGTCCCACCCGGGGGACCGCATCGGCGGTTTGTTCGTTTTTTTCGTGGCGCCGATCCCAGGCTGTTCCCTGTTAGGACAGTGGCCGGCGGTTTGTCGGCCATCCGTTGCGGTTCACTGTTCTGTACGTGTGGAGATAATGTTGTGATTGGAAATCGAACTGGCTTGTTTTTGGCCGCCGGCATGGCGTCGATGTTGTTGGGATCCGTGGACCAGGCGGCGGCCCAGTGTAGTCGGGGGGGCGGCGGTGGCGGACCGTCGACCGGCAGTACGATGGCGTTGAATTCCAGTCTGCCGTATTCGTCCAACCCATTGGTGTCGAATTCCCAGTCGTCGAGCTATCCGTCGTCGATCAGCCTGATGGCCCAGCAGTACCAGCAGCGCGCCGCTCAGATCCAAAATCAGGGGCTCGCCATCGGGTACCAGAATGCTGAGCGCCAGCGGTTGTCCAGGATCGCGTACGAAGAACGTGTGCGTCCCATGCGACTTGCACGCGCCGAAGCAAAGCGTGCAGCACGTGCCGATCGCATTGCCGCACGGCTTGCCGAGCGTGATGGTGTGTCCGAGCCAGCGTCCCAGAACCGGTACTCGCTGACTTCGGTCGTCTCGCCGTAGCAATCCGTTGCAGCGGCAATGGATAGCCACTGGCCGTGAAGCCACGGGCATTGGGGGGATTCCCGGCCGCTCACGCGATCACGGCTCACTCAATCGACAAACCCCGGCGCGATGCCGCGATGCCCGGCCCCGCGGCATCAGGATCTCGCCTTTCGATCACGGCCAGCGTTGATCAGGGCATGTGGTTGGCGGCGCGTAGAGCTTTCTTTTCATTTCAACCAGGTCGGTTCAGTGCTCGCATCCTCTCACTCCGGCATGTTGATGCCGCCCGCCCCTCCCTCTCCGTTGCTCGGTTCAGCAGCAGGGCGACCGACATTGCAGCAGCGTTGGCGGGATCAACAGCCGAACCAGCCATCGTCGCGGTCGGTGGACCGATCCGGGGATATCGGCCCGGCGGCAAGCGAGCTTGCTGAAATCGATCAACGCTTTGGCTTTCGAGCCATCCAAAAGCGGATTCAGGAGATGCCGGTCTGGTTGGTCAGTTTGATCATCCATCTGTTGATGCTTTTGATGTTGGCGTTGATCACGACCAAGTCGGGCAGCATCGGCAGCATCGTGTTGACGATCAGCCAGGACGGCGGAAACGTTGCCAACGAATTGACCGAGTTTTCGATCGATACGATCGAACTGGATGGGGTGTCCCAAGAACTACCGGTGGATTTGGATCTGTCCTTGGAACCCGATCGGATCGAGTCGAGCATCCGGATTGCTTCGTTGGATCCACCGATCGATCCCTTGGCACCGTTGTTCGATGGCCCGCTGCTGAGCGGTGCGGTGACCAAGTTGTCGGTGCTGCCTAGCAATATGTTTGCTGGTCGAACGGGGGCGATGAAACAAAGGCTGCTGAAGCAGGCAGGCGGCACGAAAACGACGGAGGACGCGGTATCGTTGGGCCTGAAATGGATCCAGCGTCAACAGCTTGGCGATGGCAGTTGGAGCCTGCGGGGACCTTATGCCGATGGTGGTCGAAATGAAAACAAGGTCAGCGCCACTTCGATGGCGATGCTGGCCTTCATGGGGGCCGGCAGTACCCATCGTGGCGGTCAGTACAAGAAGGAACTTTGGCAGGCGGTTCGATGGTTGGTGAAGCAACAGGGACGCGATGGTTTCATGGCGGGACAGGCGATCGATCACGAGAAAATGTACGCACAAGCACAGGCCACGATCGCGCTGTGCGAACTGTATGCGATGACGGGCGATTCCTGGATTCGGCCCTTCGCACAAGCGTCATGCGACTTTGCGGTCGCTGCCCAATCCCCGCAAGGCGGTTGGCGATATCGGCCGCGGTTCGATAGCGATACGTCGGTGACTGGCTGGTTCGTGATGGGGCTGCAAAGCGGCCAAGTCGCCGGGCTGGAAGTAGATCCCTACGTCTGGCACAGGGTGGCGGGGTACTTGGATTCGGTCAGCGCAAGCCGCGTCAACGACTATTACGCCTCCGGATTTTCTTACATGGTTGGCGATGCCGCGTCACCTTCGATGACAGCCGAAGGATTGCTGTGCCGTCAGTACATGGGCAGCGATCGCAACCTGCCGGGGATGCGGGAAGGTCTCGGCGCGATCGTTGCGAACCATCCCATCAGCTATCGGGAACCTGACGTTTATTACTGGTACTACGCGACGCAGTCGTTGCACCACTTCGGTGGGCCGCTTTGGAAACAGTGGAACGATCGTCTGAAAGTCGAAGTGCCGGCTCAGCAAATCACACGCGGGCCCGAACGAGGCAGTTGGTCGCCCCAGAATGACGCCTGGGGCCGGCACGCCGGTCGCCTCTATACGACCTGCTTTTCGCTGTATTGCCTGGAAGTCTACTATCGCCACATGCCTCTGTATAACCCAGATGACGAGGTCTAGCGGATGTTGCGGTCGCGTTTGGGGGGCACGCGCCGTTGAAGTCGTTCGAGTTTAAGTTCGAGTTCGAGTTTAAGTTTTCGAAGCGTATTCCCATCTGCAAACTTGAACTTGAACTCGAACTCGAACTTTTTTCTCCATGCCGGTGTGACAAAAGAGGGCGCAATGTTCCCTGTTTAAAAAGGGCGACAGCGGATTCCTGTGGAGAACCTTGTTTTCCACCTTTCTGTGCGCCTCATCGCATTCGCGTGCGCGTTGTTCATCCGGGGGGACCGGTGGCGTCCCTGCGGGACAGGGGCGCGATCGAGTGCGAGAAACAGTGATCTTTGCATTGGCCACCACCCGATGACGAACCAAAATTCGCTCGCATTCACCGATCAGTGATAAGATGTCGTTACGTTGTCGCCCGTCTTTGCCGGGGCTGGCAATACTTTTCAAAAAAATGGCAAAGCAGCGGCGGATTGGTTCGTCGTTGGCAACAACAGACATATTGGCGTGTTGAATCCGCCAATATTTGCAGTCCGGTATTTCACCTGGAAACCTGCTTGGTCCCGCGGGATTGACCCGCGAATTTGCTGGTTAGCACCATTCGCTGGTCAAGCAACACGCCGGCTGGACGTCCGGGGATCGGCTGCACACCGGTTGCTAAAACCGCTTTTCGAAAGGGAACCATCATGGTCGCCACCGACTCCTCTGGCCGTCATCCATCCGTCGAATCGTCGGCGTCGTCTTCGTCAGGGGACAATGATGATTTCCTGCGTCTGCTGACCGAGGCGCGTGCCGGGAACCGTGAATCGTTGGGGCGTTTGCTGCAGTGGTATGGAAACTATTTGAACATCCTGGCCAGCACTCAGTTGGACCGTCGATTGCGCCGGCGAATGAACCCGTCGGATATCGTCCAAGAGGCGATGTTGGCTGCCCATCAAGACTTTGATGATTTTCGCGGGACCAGCCAAGGCGAACTGTTGTGCTGGTTGCGAACGATTTTGATCCACACGTTACATCGCAGTTTTAAGAAGCACGTCAGTGTCAAGAAACGTGACATCCGTCGCGAGGTTTCCTTGGAATCGGTCAGCAACCGGTTGGAGGAGTCTGCGTGGAATCTGGGCGGCTTGTTGCCCGCCGATGGGCCATCACCAAGCGCCCCCATGCGAGCGCGTGAAGGTGCGGTGGTTCTCGCCGACCAGCTGGGCAAGCTGAAACCTCAGTACCGAGAAGTGATCGTGCTGCGTGTGCTGCAAGGGTTGTCGTTCGACGAAATTGCCGAACGAATGGATCGCAATTGCGGTGCGGTCAGGATGCTTTGGTTGCGAGCGCTGGAAAGTTTCAAGACGTCGGCAGAGTCCAACTGATGGTAGCACTGAATCAATCGATCATTGACATTAGCCAATCCCAGCCCTCGTTGTTGCGAGGGTTGACCGAGGATCAACAGACTCGTTTGACCGAGTTGTTGGATCAGTACCTGATTGGTCTTGAAAATGGCGACCGCTTGGACGCTGCGCAGTTGACTCAGGCGAACCCGGATCTGGCCGACGCGTTCAACGCTTACCTGGAAAAGTTAGACGCGTTGTATGGGGTTGCCGTCGGTTTTCAAGATCCGGCGTCAAACGATGTGCCGGATGTGGGCGGCCAGACGACGCTTGGTGATTTCACGCTGCATCGTGAAATCGGTCGCGGCGGAATGGGCGTTGTTTACGAAGCCAGTCAGAAGTCGCTGGATCGACGAGTGGCTATCAAACTGTTGCCGCTGGCTTCCCTGTTGGATGCCCGCCAGATCGCACGTTTCAAGAACGAAGCGCACGCCGCCGGACTGCTGCAACATCCCAATATCGTGCCGGTCTACAGCGTCGGCAGCCAGCGAGGTGTTCACTACTACGCGATGCAGTTTGTCGATGGTGAGTCGATGGATGCTTGGATTCAACATCGCGCCGATGATCCGCCGCCTGCTACCAAAGGTTCATCGCAATCTGGATCCTCCAAGCAAGGTGATTGGCACCAGGTCATTCGTTGGTCGATCGATGTCGCCGGTGCCCTGCAGGTCGCACACGAAAGCGGTGTTGTCCATCGTGATATCAAGCCATCGAATTTGATGTTGGACCGTGACGGCAAAATTTGGGTCACCGATTTTGGGTTGGCCCGGTGCCAATCGGATGTTTCGTTGACGCGATCGGGCGACGTCATCGGCACCATGCGTTACATGAGTCCTGAACAGGCTCGCGGCCAATCCGCGTTGATCGATGGCCGGTCGGACGTCTATTCCCTTGCCGCGACTCTGTACGAGATGCTGACGCTGCGGCATGCCTACGACGGTGACGACGCACCGACCATCCTGAAAAACATCGACCAGCAAGAGGTCGTTTCCCTGTGCGCGATTCGACCGGACCTGCCGCGCGATCTAGAAACGGTGGTCGCCAAAGCAATGGCCAAAAATCGTGAAAGCCGCTACGAAACCGCCGAAGACTTTGCCGCTGATTTGACGCGAGTATTGGCTGGCGAGCCGACGATCGCACGTCCTCCCACAGTCGTCGATCGGATCAGCCGCTTTGCATCCAAGCACCGTCACGCTGTGTTAAGCATGGCGGCCATCGTCACCATCAGCGTCGTTGGGCTAGTGATCGTGAACACCAAACTGGCAGTGGCAAAACGTTTTTCGGATGAATACGCCGCGCGTGCGATTCGTGGCGAAACGCGTGCACGCGATGCCGTTGACCGACTGGGGTCGCAAATGGCGGAACTGCTTTCTGACATTCCCGCTGCCGAATCGGTACGCCGGCAACTGTTGATCGAAACGCTTGACTACTACGAACAATTTGCCGCCGAAGTGGACGGCCATCCTAAAATGCGATCCGACCTGGCGATCACGTTGGCCAAGATCGGGGCACTGCAGTCGGAACTTGGTGAATCGGACAAGGCAATCGATTCGCTGACTCGCAGCGAGTCGATCTATGCTGAACTGGCCGGCCTGCCATCGGCAACCGATGCCCAGCGTTTGGATTGGTCAACCAGCCAGAATAATCTGGCCCAAGCATTGGTGCGAACCGGCAAACTGGAAGACGCCGCCCGCAGCTTTGCTCGCGCTATCGCAACCCAACGCGATGTCGCCGAGCGTTCCACCGACCAAGCGGGCAAACGGAACGCCCATGTTGCGATAGCGACCACCTTGAATAACCTTGGGTTGTTGCTGTCGCAGTCGGGGGCTGACGACGAAGCGGAACAGGCTTACTTGGAATCGATCGGGCTGCTGACCGCCAACCCGTTCGCCGCGAATCTACCAACCCAGCAACAACTGGCTGCCGTCCAAGCCAACTTGGGCGGATTGTTGACGACGAAGTCTCCCCACCGCGCCGTCCAGTACGCCCAGCAAGCTCTGGGTGGGCAGTTGGATGCACTGCAATCCGATCGCGGGAACGCCAAACTGGCCACCCAAACGATCGTGACGCTAAACACTTTGGGGGCTGCACAGTCGGCCGCGAACCAAGGCGCCGCTGCGATCGAGACCTTCCAGCGGTCGATCGAAATCGGAAAGCAACTGCTGGCCCGATGGCCTGACCAACCGACGTACCGCCGCGATCTGGTGCTCAGCTACAACCATCTTGGTTTGTCGCTTTCCAAGGTGGGAAAACTATCGGAAGCTCGTCATGCCTTCGACAACGCGATGGAGTTGGGTCGGCCGCTCGCTACTCAATTCGAAAACGACGCCGAAACTCAAAGTCTGTTTGGAAGTCTGTCGAACAACCTCGGATTCCTGAACCAACAACTGGGGAATTACCCGGCCGCCGTGAAAGCCTACCAGGACGCGATTGACTATCAATCGGTTGCGGTTCGACAGGCGCCCGAAGTGAAACGTTATCGCGAGTATCTGAAAAAGCATCAGGAAAACTACGACTCCGTTGGCAAAGCAAGCACGAACCGCACCAGGGTAGCATCATGATCGATCTTGGCGAATCAAGAGTCCTGTTGTTGGAACAGCTTGAATCCCGCTGCATGTTGGCGGGCGATGTCCTTTCGCAGTCCACGGTGGCGGATCATCCAGACGTGCTGTGCATGGATCAAAGCATTTCCCAAGCTGTTGCTGTCGCCACCAGCGGCACATCGCAATTGCAGGTACAGACGCTGGCCGATCAACTGCGATTTGATCGGTCCCCGATGGACCAGTTGCGGATGGGCGGTTCGCCGACCGGCAGTGCACCGGACAGCGGACCCCAAGACCATGGTCAACTCAATTACCGTCAATCGCTGGGCGGGGCACAAAACGGCATGCGGCATCCGGCACGTGGCCAGATGCGTCAAGATGCAAACCCGCAACAGCAGACATTGGTCGGTCTGATCTTCACTCCGTTGCCCCCTGCCCTGTCGCCAACCAGTCAGTCGTCGACGAATTCGCCGCCCGCAAACTCGACGTCAACGAATTCATCGGTGGGCAGCCAGGCCGCGGCCAATCCGCGATCCAACCTAGACGCTGCTGATCATGTTGTCGGTTCGGATCAATCCTTGTCGGATGCAGGTTCGGACGAACTCGTCACGCAAAACCGCCGTGCGGAAAACGGCACGGACTTGAATGTCCAGAGTGCGGCGGCTGTCCAAGTCGATGGCGTCGGGAGAGGGGCGGTTTCGGCGTTGGACGTGGCAACCCAGCAGGCCGTACCCAACGCCATCGCAAACTCGGAAACAATTCCCTACGCGGCGATGTCCGATAGGACGCTGGACCAGTCGATCGAATCCGACGGGGGGACGATCGAAATCGTTCCGCTTTCGCCCTATCAGCACAATCTTCAAGAGACCCCGTCCGATGAACTGCCGTGGCAGATCGATCGTGCATCGCTGCAGCGGATTCGCGAAGCGACGCGGCAATCCGGCGATCCCACCGACGAAAACAAGCAGGACTCCATCGACTCTGCGATCGCAAGCTGGTTCGGGAATTCGACTGGCCTGATCGACGACGTTCACTGCAATCAGGATTTGCCATCCAGTTTGCAAGAGGTCAGCCCGTCCATGGTGGACGTGGTTCTAGAGGCCACGGTCGGTCTGCATCGCCGCGTCAATTTAGTTCAGGACACGAATGTCGATCCGCAACCGAATCAGGTTCGTGATGCCATCCTTGCCGCCATCGCTGCGGAACAAGGATCGTTGGTCGACCCGATCGCCCAGCCCAATCAGGTACGGCTTTCCGGGGTAGCCTATTCGGGAGCCGCGATCGTGGCCGGCGCGATGGCTGCCGCCGGTCGGCAACGAAAACGTTCGAAGCTGGAATCGACCACGCGATAAGGGCGAACGCCAATCGTGCTTGCCGCCGAAATTGACGTGCGGCCAATCCCCTGACCAGACTGCGAATTTGGCCCGGTCTTGACGTTTCGCGTCCAGGATCCGTGACATCCAGGCGACGCAATGTCCCTTCTTAGATAGGCAGACATGCGATCCTTGCCGTCAACGCAATCAGCGGGCTCTGCCAATCTGGTCAATTCTGACTAAAGCTAGTCTCGATCCAGCTTCTTGTGATTGGGTGTGCTTGTAAAAAGGCGGAAAGTGTCGATGCGTGCCAACAATGTAAGTCCGGCCCAATCGGGTAGTTCTGCGATCAAACGCCCGGCAGTTCGTGACCAACTTGGTCGACAACTAGCAGTCGTGTTGTCGACTCTGGACCAACTGGTTCTGCGTTTGCGATCGGGACGCAGTACTGCTGATAACGACGTGTTGGACCGGGTTGTCGAAATCCGTTCGCAGACCGAAGCGGCATGCGAACGGGTTCGAGACGCGAACGATGGTCCGCACGCACGGCAATCGTCCAAACAATGGTTGGAATCATTGCTGGTGGCGCCGCGCGAACAATCGTGCCAGTTGCTTGAAGCCACCGTCAAGTCGCACGACGCTGCTGCGATCTCGCTGCACTCGAATATGTGCCGCCATCTGGAAACCTGCTTCGACATCATTCGCACCGATGTGCCCCACGAATCGATCGCACATGTCATAGGTCAACGGATGGAAGCGTTCTGCAATCGCGATGATGACACGAAGATCATGTCCGTCATCGAAGACCTGCGTGAAGAACCGATCGATTCGGATTGCCCGCTGGTGTTGGTGGTGGCTGCCGACGATCGATTTCGATTGGAACTGGAGAAGAAGCTAGGGCGATTCAGCGAGCGTATCGTTAGCTGTTCAAGTCCCCAGACCGCGATCGGTTTGCTTCAACAACAACCGTTCGATGTCTGTCTGATCGATATCCGTATCGAAGGGATCACGGCGTCCGATCTGATTCACCAGATTCGTCAATCGCCCACCAGCGGTGAGCCGTCCGTGATCGTGGTCGCCGGGGCGGACGAGACGAACGCGGGAGCCGAATGCATCGACAACGGTGCAGACGATTGCATCTTTCGACCGGTCGATGAAAAACTATTGTATTCCAGGATCCGAGCAAGTCTGCGACGCGCTAACAGCCACCTGTCGCAGTTGGGCAAATACCTGCCGCGAGATGTCTTGGCCGAAGTCCTGAAAGATAAGAACCTGTTGGAAACACCCAGCCCCGCCGATGTGTCGGTGATGGTTTGCGATGTGCGAGGGTTCAGCAGCACCAGCGACCGGATTGGCCCGGTGCAAACCATTGCCTGGATACGCGATGTCATGAACGAGCTAAGCGGGATCATCCTGGATCACGGGGGCACGATCGTCGATTACGTGGGTGACGAAATCATGGCGATGTGGGGCGCACCGATCGCGTCGCCGCAACACGCTAGCGAAGCATGCTACTGCGCGATGTCGATCAATTCGGCTCTGAAACAATTGAGTGCCAGATGGCATCCCCGCATTGGCACCGACACGCGAATCGGTATCGGCATCAATTCGGGGCTAGCAGTCGTTGGCAATACGGGATCGACCCACCGGGTCAAGTACGGCCCCCATGGGCACACGGTCAATATGGCGAGTCGAGTCCAGGGCGCGACGAAGTACCTGCGCAGCCCCGTCCTGATTGCACAGAGCACGGCAAGACGCATCGACGCTCGGATGCGGGGACGCCGCATCTGCAGCGTGAAGGTTCACAACATTCACGACCCCGTCGACCTGTATGAACTGGCCGTCTGTGACGCGCTGCCGATGGACGCCAGCAGCGTCGCCTACGAACAAGCCCTGGTCGCATTCGAATCCAAGGATCTATCGCGAGCCCAGCGTCTATTGGCTCGCCTATTGTTGGATCGCCCCGATGACGGTCCCGCCAAATTATTGCTGATGCGGGTGATCCAGGCACGTTTGGGGGACGACTTCGATCCCGTCTGGACGTTGCCGGGAAAATAGCCGCCAACCTATCCCCACGTTGACGTCATTCTGCGAATCAGTTGTTCATATTGACGGTGGCGTTGATCGATTCATCCTTCTCGGGGCGATCGCCTTGCAGGTACGCCTTACCGGCCTGCAACAGATACTTGACGCCGCGGAAACCTGATTGGTCCCAGTATTCACCGCGTTCGACTTGAATCTTCAACAGCAGGATCGAGGGATCGTTCTTGCCCTCGGGAAACCAAACTTTCCAAGCCTCGGACCACAGCTCTTTGACCTTTTCCTGGTCATCGACTGCTTCGGCACGTCCCGAGACCGTTGCAAATTGGGTGGACGATTGCATCGTGATTGCGACCTCGTCGTCCAACATCAGGTCGGCGACCTTGCCCGAGTTGCGATCGGTGACGAACCAAATGCATCCATTGTCCTCTACCTCGGCGACTGCCATCGGTCGTGCGTCCAATGCACCGTCGCTGCTACGCGTGACCAGCATCGCAGTGCTGAAATCGCTCATCAGGTCAATCAGTTTTTCATTCTTGTCCATCGTTCGTTGGCTCCGTCTTGAGGTTGGCTTTTTCGAAGGGTTGATTTCGTGTCTTCCGGTTAGCCCTAGTACGAGTGCAATCGATATGCCAACGAATGCGCCCGGCTGCCCACGTCGCCGTTTCTGCGTCTATGATGGTAGGTCCCACCCCAATGATCGCGTTGGAATCAGATCGCCAGTTGGCGATTCGCCACCTGTGTTTCCAGCGACCAGGTTGTTCGTTGACCGATCACCCGACCGTGAAGTCATCCAGACGACGCCCCGAGTCGTCGCAGACGGACGCCTCCCTTGTGTTCCCCGTTTTGACCCCCGTTCCGGAGTAGTGCCGTGCGTTGGATATATGCTTGGCTGTTTTTATCGGCAGCGTTGCCTGTCGTAGGCCAAAGTCCGAGCGACCCGGGATCGTCCGGCCCTGACCAACGCCCGAATATTCTGTTTATATGTACCGACGATCAGGCCCCCTGGGCGATGGGGAACTCGGTCGCTGATGGGTGGTTCGACTACGTACCAGCGGCGATGACTCCGCACATGGATCGGTTGGCGAAGGAAGGAGTCCGATTTCGGAACTTCTTTACCGTGACCCCCGTCTGCAGCCCTGCGCGGGTCGCGATGTTGACCGGTCACTACGCCAGCCAGTTCGGCGTCACCGACTTCATTCCCTCGACGGATCACAAACTGTTTGACCCCGATCACCAAGTTGGATTGGATCCCGATCGATGCACGTCGTTTGCAGAAGTGTTGCAGGACAGCGGCTATCACACGGGTCTGGTTGGGAAGATGCATGTCGGGGATTGGACGTTGCCTGGTAACCAGCGATTCCACCCCACTCAGCTTGGTTTCGATTACTTCATGGGGCTACCATCGGGCGGCACGTCGCCCAAGGATCCGGTGCTAGAGGTCGACGGGGTTGTTTCCCGACACCGTGGACTGACGACCGATATCTTGGCCGATCATGCGATTGACTTTATCGAAAAGGCCAGCGGACAAGAGGACCCGTTCCTGTTGTGCTGGCACACGCGAGCGCCGCACGGGGCGTGGCTTCCCGTTGCACCGGAGGACTGGGCGCCGTACGAGTCGATGGACCCGGAACTGCCCGACTACCCCGGACTGGATGTCCAAAGAACGAAAAGACGGATGCGTGAATATCTGGCCAGCACTAGCGGCGTTGACCGTAATCTAGGCCGCATCCTAGGACTGCTGGACACGTTAGGGATCGCCGATCGCACCGTCGTGATCTTTACGTCGGACCATGGATACAACATGGGACACAACGGCATCGAACACAAAGGCAACGGCATTTGGGCAACCAAGAAACGTCCGCCGGGACCGATTCATCATGGGACCCGTGTGATTTCCGACAAGTATCGACCGAATATGTACGACCTATCGCTGCGCGTGCCGGCCATCGTCCGTTGGCCGGGCGTGGTCCAGCCTGGCACGACGATCGAATCCACAGCGACCTGTCTGGATTGGTTTCCGACTCTGGTGGCGATGGCAAAATCGCCGATGCCCGCTGGGTTGGAATTGCCGGGCCGCGATTTGACTTCGCTGATGACCGACGGACCGCCGGCGGATTGGGACAATGACCTGTTTGCCGAGTACCACATGGTCCACTATGCCCAGGCGGATATGGTTTGCTTTCGGACGCCGGACTACAAATTGATTCGCGATCGGGCGAACGAAGGACGTGATGAATTTTTTGATCTGCGATCCGACCCCGATGAATCCGTCAACTTGATCTCCGATCCTAGACCGCACATTCAAACTGCCATCGCGAAGCTAAGCACACAGCTAGAAAATCGTTTGCAGCGACTGCAGGACCAAACGAAAGGATCGAATCCATGAATCGTGTTGGATGGATATTAACGTGGGTGTTGGTTCTGGGATGGTCTTCGGCGCGGTCCGAAGATGCGCCGCGTCGCGATGCTGGCCGCCCCAACGTCATCTTTATCATTGCGGATGATCTGAACACCGCGATCGGACCCTACGGGGACCCCGTCGCGAAGACGCCTCACCTGGACGGTTTGGCCGCCCGCGGCGTCACCTTTGATCGTGCCTATTGCCAACAAGCCGTGTGCAACCCATCACGTTCGTCCTTCCTGACCGGTCTGCGTCCAGGAAAAGTTGGTGTCGACGATCTGCGCAAGTATTTTCGCGACACGGCGCCCGATGGCGATCAGCTGATCACCTTGCCTCAGTACTTCAAAAATGCTGGATACTTTTGCCAAGACGTGGGGAAAGTGTTTCACAACATGGGGGACACGCAGGACCGTCGCTCATGGTCCACGGACGAACAATTGCACCGCGGAACTCATGCCGACGATACGGTCTATCGCAGTCAGGCGGCCGACCTTTCCAAGTTGGCCATGAAATCGCCCGTGACTGAATCGTTGTCGGTGCCGGACACCGCTTATCGCGACGGACGGATTGGCGACATCGCGGCCGCAGTGATCAGCGACCGATCGATTGATTCCGAGCCGTTCTTTTTGGCCGTTGGTTTTTGGCGACCGCACCTTCCCTTTGTTGCCCCCAAGCGATATTGGGACCTGTACCAGGCTGACGAAATTCCGGGGCCTGATCCGATTGCGGCGCCCATCGACGCGCCACCAATTGCTCTGCACGAATCGAAAGAACTTTTCGGATATGGGCGGTTGAAGCACCAGAGAACTTTGACCGATTCCGATGTGCGACATCTGCGCCATGGCTACTATGCATCGATCAGCTTCATGGACGCGCAGATCGGAAAGGTTCTAACGGCACTGCACAGCAGCCCGCATGCGGACAACACGATCGTGGCGTTCGTATCCGATCACGGATTCCACATCGGCGAACATTCGTTGTGGGGGAAGACGACCAATTTCGAACTGGACGCGCGCGTGCCGCTGATTGTGTCGGCGCCTGGGTTGGAATCCAATCACGGACGTCACGCTCGCGGCATTTGTGAACTGGTCGATCTGTACCCGACACTAGCGGATCTTGCCGGTTTGCACGCTGGTCTTCCATCCACGCTGGATGGCATCAGCTTGGTTCCGATGTTGCGAGACCCCGACCAATCGGTGAAACCGTTCGCGCTGACTCGGCACCAGCAGCCGTTTTATGGTTCGCCCAGCAATTGGAAAGCATGGGGGTTTTCGATGCGTACCCCGGGTTGGCGATTGACCCAGTGGCGTGATGTGGACGATCCACGCAAAGTCGTCGCAACCGAGCTGTACGATTTTCGCACGAATTCTCAGGAACGACAGAACGTGGTGGATGATCCGGCGAACCAATCCGTTGTCGATCAATTGACGGAAACCTTAGAGGCAAACTTGGACATGTCAGCGATGACAGAGGAAGGAACGATACGATGAACGATGGTTGGATGCGGCTGAATTGTCTTGGGATCGCCGCGGTCTTGGCGGTCGGTGTGATGTGCGGGACCGGCACGGCGGCCAGAGAGCCGAATATCGTTTTGATTCTGGTCGATGATTTAGGCTGGTCGGATCTGGGATGTTACGGTCATCCGTGGCATCAAACGCCGCATATCGATCAACTTGCTGGCGAAGGGATGCAGTACACCCAAGCGTACGCACCGGCACCGATTTGTTCGGCTTCGCGAGCCAGCATTCTGACGGGAAAGACGACCGCTCGATTGAACTTCGAATTTGTTACCAAGGACAAGCCCGGCTACCAAGTCTTGGATGCCGATACCCCGCTGATCGCACCTCCATTCACGTTGGACCTGCCACTGGAAGAGACGACGATCGCCGAACAGATCAGTCAGTCGGGTTACGCGACGGCGTTCTTTGGTAAATGGCACGTCAGCAGACACCATCAACGTTATCTGGGGTGGAGCCCGACCCACGGGCCTCGTCAACAAGGATTCGAATTCGCCGAAGAAGACTTTGGGGCCCATCCGTATTCCTATGGCAGTGGACGGTCGAAACGTGTGCCCGACGCCATCACTGCACCGGGGCAGTTTCCATCGGATTCGATGGTCGATCGGGTCTGTGACTATTTGTCGAAGCCGAAATCGAAGCCATTCTTTCTGATGGTTTCCGAGTTTTACGTCCATACGCCTGTCCACACGCCATGCCAGTGGATCGTGGATCGGTTGCAGAAACAGATTCCACCGGATGCGGTGCGGCGTGATGAACGCATTCAGTACGGCGCGTTTGTGCAAACGCTGGATCATCACGTCGGGCGAATCCTAGACGCCTTGCAGCAGTCCGGTGCGTCGGAGGACACGTTGGTCGTATTCATGTCGGACAACGGTGGGCATCCCGAGTATGCCGCCAATGGCCCGCTGCGTGGATCGAAATGGAACCTTTACGAGGGCGGAGTCCGTGTGCCGATGATCGCCCGCTGGCAGGGTCGAATCCCGCCTCGGCAAATCTGCCAGACACCTGTGGTTGGATACGACCTGATGCCGACCTTTGTGAAGTTGGCAGGTGGCGACCCCGTTCCAACCGACGGTGTCGATATTTCACCCACGTTTGACGGCCAGACGGAAATCGAAGCACGTGAAATCGTGTGGCACTTCCCGTACTATCATCCGGAGAAGGGTTTTAAACGTGCGCCCCAAAGCATCGGAGTGGACGACTTTGTGACCAGTCAGACTCGGCCCGTCTCGGCAATCAGACGTGGTGACTACAAGTTGCTGCACTATTGGGAGGACGATCGATGCGAACTGTTTCATCTGCCCTCGGACCTGTCAGAACAACGTGACCTTTGCCAAGTGGATCCGCAGCGAACCGCAGCGATGCTTGCCCAGCTTCAAAAACAGCTGACCCAGATGGACGCACGACTGCCCCAGCCTTCGTCAGCGGCGCCCTGATGCGACGTTGGTAAGCAGAGCCCAACTTGTTGTGTATGTGTGCCGGCGGGAATGTCAATTGGCGGGGACGCGTCAGTCCGCTGCTGGCCGGAAATCCAGTGGGCGTTTCCCGGTGACGCGTTTGATGGATCGATAGAACGTCGACAGGTCCTCGAAACCTGACTGGAAGGCGATCGATGTGACCTTGCTGTTGGTCGTTTGCAGCAGGGTGACAGCATGCGATACACGTTTGTCGTTGATATAGGCTAGCCAAGTGGTGCCGGTGCGCTTGCGAAACTCGGCCGTGAACTTTCGCCGTGACATGTGACAGGCTTTGGCGGCGTCATCGACCGAAAGAGATTCGAAAAAGTTCGACGCCAACCACTGCAGGTATTCGTCCAACGCATCGTCAGCGGGAATCGCTTGATCGATTCGGGTGCCCCGTTGATGTTCCGCGGGCGTAGGCATCGCCAGTTGGGCAAAGATCTCGATAGCCCCTGCGACGGCCGACAATCGAAAGGCCGGATCACGCTGTGCCACTTGGAATAGCAGTCGACGGATGCGGCGTTCGATCGCCAATCGCTGCACCCGTTGCCGCGGAATCCTGCCCGGATGGATCAACCCCTCGATTTCTCGCAGCGACGAAATCCGTTTGGGATCCAGCCCCAGACCGTACAGCGAGATCGGGTGAGCGGGGTCGTCGATGATCCGGTGTTGCAGGTCGGCCGGCAACAGCACGCAATCGCCCGAAACGCAATGCAGTGAATCGGCTGTGCGATGGGGCCAATCGGCGATCACGTCCCCGCGTCCCTCGCGAATCAGCAACAGTTTGGGGAACGCGTGACTGGTTGGTTCCATCAAAAACGTCTGGTCGTGCTGGCTTTCGAATACCCAAATCCCCGAATCCAGCATGGATTCAGGAACCGGGGCGCGGCGACGTTTGGTTTCCGGGGATGGCAAAATGACAGGTCCTGGCAGAGATCGAATGCTTCGGATGATAGTCACTGTGGCGATTGGCGGCACCGACCCACGGCAATAGAATGCCCGAAATGCCAGTCGTTGATGCGCGAAACGCCTAGGTCCGTCTGGCTGCTAACGAACATAATGACCGGATGTTTGTCCCTTCGCTAACCCGCTTTGTGATATCGCTATGTCAGAGTCCACCGCACGAACGATCGATACGATTCCTGCCATCCGTCCGCGACGCAAAATCAGTGGGATGTCAGCGATCTTGTTGCCGTTGATCTCTGGCACCGAAGTCGACTGGGATGGGTTCCGCGATCACGTCGTTCGGACCGCCGACGCCGGCTTGGTGCCTGCGATCAATATGGATACCGGCTATGCCAACCTGATCGACGATGCGGTCCGCCAACAAGCATTGAACGAAACACAGGCGTTGATGGATGGGCGTCCGTTCGTGTCGGGTGCCTTCGTGGGCGATACCCCGGAATCAACCTTCGATTTCGACAAGTACCGCGTCGCTTTGGACCAGATTACCTCGAAAGGCGGGACGCCGATCATCTTCCAATCCTTCGGTCTGACCAGTCAGTCGGACGATGATATCGTCGCGTCCTATCAACAGATCGGTTCCCACGCAGGTGACTTCCTGGGGTTTGAACTGGGCACGATGTTCGCCCCGTTCGGCAAGATCTATAGCCTGGATGTGTACGCCGGGATGATGGGCATCGGCGAGTGCCGTGGGGCCAAGCATTCGTCGCTGAGCCGCGAACTGGAATGGCAGCGTCTGGCGTTGCGGGATCAGACACGCAGCGATTTCATGGTGCTGACCGGCAACGATCTGGCCATCGACATGGTGATGTACGGCAGCGACTATCTGCTAGGGCTAAGCACTTTTGCGCCAGAAGCCTTCGCCCGACGCGATGCAATGTGGGAATCCGGCGACGCGGGGTTTTATGAACTGAATGATCTGCTTCAGTACTTGGGGTTCTTCGCGTTCCGAAATCCCGTGCCCGCCTACAAGCACAACGCCGCTCAGTTTCTGAAACAGCGTGGTTGGATCAAGAGTTCGTTGACGTATCCCGGCAGTCCAGAACGTCCCGATTCCGACGTCGCCGTGCTGCAGGACATCCTGGCACGACTGGCGTAAAGTTCTGGTCATAAAGATTGGTCGTCGATGGCCGCATCGATTTCGATTTCGATTTCGATGCAGCCATTCGAATGACCGTTCGGCGAAAGCGTTACTTGTTTTTGCCCTTCGCCTTGCGTCCGTTGGAAGCCGACGCCGGTGCAGTTAGGCCATCATCTGGCTGATTCCACAGCCGGTGTGGGTCATCCAGACGCCGCATTTCAGCCAGCAAAAGAGATTCCATTTCTTTCAGTTGCGACTGGTAGTCCGGGTGATCGGCCAGGTTCGTTTGGTCAGGGCCGGGACGGTCCCCGGTCAGCGCTACGACTGCGTCCTGATGATGTTGGGGCAAGTATTCGTGCGGGTTCTGTGCCAGGTTGAACAGTTGCTGTTCCCGGACGGTGCCGTCCAACACGTCGTACTGAATCAGTTTCCAGTCGCCTTTACGAACGGTTCGCATCCCCGGCTTCGTGCCGCCGCAGTAGCAACCGTACATCGTGTCACGGACGGTGGACGATTTGCCTTCCAGGACAGGTTTGAAACTGATCCCTTCGTTGGTCGGCGGGGCTGGCACGCCAGCCAGATCGCAAAGCGTTGCTAGGATGTCCAGCAAGTAGACGTTGCCCTCCGCACGTGTGCCCGGCGCGATTCCCGGTCCTTGGACGATCATCGGGACCCGCCAAGTGTGTTCGTACAGGTTCTGTTTTCCTTGCAACCCGTGACGGCCGATCGCCATCCCGTGATCCGAGGTGTAGACGACGTAGGTGTTGTCCAGTTCGCCCATCGATTCAAGTTTGTCCAGAACGCGTCCAATCTGAACATCGATATTCTCGCTGCACGCAAACTCGCGTCCCGTTTCATTTCGAATCGTTTGTTCGTCTCGGTTGGTCCAGACGCCGCTGACCTTTTCTTCATCTCGCAGTCCTGGTTGACCGTGATGGAACGGGTGCGCCGGCAGGTATCCGGTTGGCAATTTCGGTTGGCGATCATTTGCCGGTGGAAGGGTTTCGGGGTCAGTGTGATTGACCGCGCCATACTTTTGCAGCAGTTCAGGTTTACCATCGCGAGTATCGTGCGGATGGGAAAACCCAAAGTAGATCAAAAACGGATCAACGTCCTCGGTCTTGTCACGGTCGCTTAGGTATTCCAGGACTTGCTGGGCATGCCAGTGGCTGCCGGTGGGGTCGGTTCCGCCGCGTTTGGTTGAATCCTTGACGACCGTGAACTGAGCGTTGGCGGCGTCGTACGAATTGCCCTTTTTGCAGGTTCGCATCGTGTCGTAACCGGCGCGATTGAACACGGCGGCCATCGTGTGTTCAGCCAAGTCGGGTGGGACCAATGCCGGGTCGGCTGCATTGGGGTTGTTGGTCGTCTTTCCGCCACGATCGGGGATATGCCACAGGGTCCGCCCCGACATGATCATGTGTCGCGACGAAGTGCAGACGGCGCCGACCCACGCGCCCATGTGCCGCGCCGAATCGACCACCATCCCTTGCGCTGCTAGGCGGTCCAGGTTGGGTGTCTGAAGTTCGGATTTGGGATTGTACGTCTTCAAATCATACGGGGACTGATCATCCACCAGGATGAACAAAATGTTGGGACGTTGCGATGTTGATTCGGCCGCCGACAACGGGCTTGGAAACACACACGCGGACAAGGTTGCGATAAAGAAACCGGACGCAGCAAGAAAGATCGAGCGCATTCTTTTCAGCCAGGGATATGGGAAGGTGGAAATGGCACTATGCCAAATCTTAGTCGGCGGTACCGGATCGGGGGGCATCAGGGTGATTTGCATGAACAAAAAAACGCCGCTGAAGTCGCCCCGGGAAAGACAGGGGACAAGTCAGCGGCGCCGAATCGGCAGCCAATGATCACTGACAGTGATTATTCGCTTTTTTCTTGTGCGGCGGCCATCGCCTTGGCGTCGTCCGCAATCATCTGGTCGTAGTCGGCCAACGCCTGCTCGTCAATGTTTTCCATCATGTTGACCGGTTCAGGCTTGCCACAGGCAACCAAGCTAACCGCGAATAAGCCAATCAGCATTGGCATCAATACTTGCTTTTTCATCTGGAACATTCCTTCTTGAAAGTTCGAAAGGGGGAAATGGTCCGCCACCTGCAACGGCTGGGGATGCACCAGCACGACGTCGGCGGCGGACTTGGAAGCGGAGTCTCGAAATGGCAGACCAATCGTGTGCCTTCCAATGAACGGGACAAGCGTGGGCGTCAAATTCCGTCAACGACTTCCTTGTTGGATCGGGTGCCCAAGGCTCCCCATAACCCGTAGGGGCTTTGCGATCCGGCGGACTGGCCACCATTCCCATTACGCCAAACCATTCCGGCACGACTGTTTCCGGCTTCGATTGAATCGGTAACGAACTTGACCGCGCCGTCGCCCATCAGGATGTGCACGCCGCCCTGGTGCCGGCTGGATGGTGGTGCCAGGGTCCGGCCACCTGGATTTCGCTGCGCACAAAGTTCGGCGTTCGGCGGCAGGATCGTGTGCATGCACGTCATCAGATTCCGGTGATCTGCCCATCGGAATCCGCGCCCATTGGTCCCCCCCATGGTCGGAATGTTGGGCTCCCAAAACTTAGGACGCAACGGATCGATGTATCCGTTGTCTTCGCATGTCTTGGGATTGTCGCGAATGTCGTTGACCAATTGAGTGGTGTCGAAATCCGCGATGGTCCGAACGTCTCGGTCGCCGAGGTCTGTCGCAATTTCGCCCATCGCAATCGTGTTCGATAGTCCGTCCAATACGTCACGGAACTTTGCATCGGCGTGTTGAACAAACATTCCACGATCGGCGCCCCGTGAGTTTTGTGACCAGCCGTTGTGCAACGGATAGGTTCCATCGCCAGCAAACTTTCGTGGTCCCTGGATGGACCAAAAGTAAGAATCCCCTAAGCAAAGTGCATAGTTGGTCCGTGCCAGAGAAGGCAAGCCGGACCCCGGATCGCTGGGGCATCGAAGCGTTGGAATCTCGGTGCTCCAAGGCAGGTATCGCGCCTGCGTCGGGACCGGACCCATCGGTGGCCATGGCGGATCCAGAACAGCGGTCGAATCGGTCGCGTTGCGGCTATTAGGGTTCGATATCTGTTCCCAGATTGCCTGCTGTTCCAAGAATGGTGTCATGCCGACCAGAGCGCTTAGTCGCCAGGCGTTGGAATGTGAATGATTGCCCCACCAATTTGCGGTCGCGCCGGCATTGCCAAACGATGGCGCCGATCCGCCCGGTGAGTTCGTGCCAACGCCTTGCATCGGAAGCCGTGCAAAGGCGCTGTGGTAGTTGTGCATCGCTAGACCAAGCTGCTTGAAATTGTTGCTGCAACTCATGCGACGCGCCGCTTCGCGAGCGGATTGAACAGCGGGCAATAGCAGACCCACTAGGACTCCGATGATCGCGATGACAACCAACAGTTCAACCAATGTGAACCCTTGTTGTCTGGATGGTTTAGCCATCTCTGATACCTCAAGATAAGAAGAAGAGTAGAAACGATGTTTCATACCCGCTGACATGGCAGGCCATGTAGCAAGCCCCTCGATCCTATCGGATGGCCAATCCTACCGCGAACTTTTGATGAAGACAGCGCTGCGGGATCATGCCGGTCGCATTGCGTTTTTGCGCAGCAGCCGTCATGGTTTGGGCAAGTTCATCGCAGTTTGGGAAAGATGGTTCGTCGCGAATTCTGCGACCGGCCGGTGACGTTGTTCACGGTGATGCTAGGCGTTTCCCGCGAATTTGGCGGTTGCTAGTGATTCGTTCGGTGTGGGCGGAACGTGCTGCGATGCGTTCTCAATAGCGTCCATCCAGACGTCGAAATTTTTCTCCTTTACTCTCTATTTATGACCGCGGATACGATAACAATGCCTCGGATGGGCGGTGCCCGTTAGAAGCGATAGGGAAATCGGAACCCGCCGCGGACAACACGGCCGGTTGTTATCAGGAAAGTTTTGCGACCTTTTGAAACCGTATGAAACAGGAATGCATCATGAGATTTCGTAGTGACGTCGGGTTTGTGGCTCTGTTGCTTGTCGCGCTGTCGCCGGGCTTTGCCTTGGCGCAGTTGGAGTCACTTTTGGAAATCGGCAGCAAGGTTCCGGCCATCTCGGTCAGCGAACTGCGGGGCATTTTGGATGCCCATCAATCCGCCATCGAGAAAGCGAAGACGCAGGGTGACCCAGCACCGCAAGCCGACTTTGTTCTGGTCGACGTGCGGAGCGACGCCGAAGTGAACGTGTCGATCATTCCCGGCGCCATCACGAAGTCCGATTTCGAAAAGCATCGCGATCGTTACACAGGCCGCACCGTGATCCCGTACTGCACGATTGGTGGCCGCAGCGGGCGCTACGCCAACCAGTTGCTTCAAGAGGGCGCGAAGGTGAAAAACTTTAAGGGCAGCATTCTGGAATGGGTCAAGGCAGAGATGCCTGTGGTGACTTTGGATGGGAAGCCGACACGCCGCGTGCATATCTACAGCGATCGATATGCCATCCCTGAAATCTACGAAGCAGTCACGCAGTAAGCACGCCTGTGTGGTGCAAACTGCGTAGACATGAAGCTCGATCGCTGCGCCGCAATTTCAGAGGCCGATCATTGGCCGCCAAAGGATTGACCGCGGATGCCATCGCCATCGGTATAGTCCTGTGGCGTGTCGAGTCCACCGGTTAGCAAGAGGCCGTCGATTTTCGCGGACGCTTGTGCCAAGTTCCCACGAGCCTGGATCATGCGGATCGTCGACTCATAGAAACTGCGCCGGACGATCAATACCTGCAGGAATTCCAACTCGCCCGCTTCGTAGGCCTCTTCGGATAGTTCCAGGCTTTCACGCGCTTGCGGGATGATTTCGGTTTCGTACTGATTGACCGCAGCCCAAGCGGAATCGAAGTCTTGCGACGTTCTGGCTAACCGCGATCGAATCTGTTGTTCGATTCGTTTGACGTTCTCGCTGGCGCGAGAGTAGTCGGCATAGGCTGCCGAAATGTTTCCCGAGTTCTGGTTCCAAACTGGGATGGGCGCGGACAGTTGCAGGTTGATCATTCCTGAATTGGTGCCGTTGTCGTAGCCAGCGCCAAGCTGTGCGGTGACATTCGGTTTCATCTGTACTTTTTGCCGTTTCAACAGGGACTGTTTTTCACAGACGATCGAGTTGGCGACGGCAATCTCGGGGCTGCTGGCTACGATCTCTTGGTAAACCAGTTCCCAATCGGGGACGCCGTCGGGCTTCGCAAGGGTATCGTTCAGATGCATGGGTGTCTGTTCGGGAAGCCCAGCGATCGACGCTAGATCACGCCACGCGCCACGATGAACCGCGTCGGCTTGTTGTGCGGCCAGTTTGACTTCGCTTAGCAACGTCTTGGCTTGCAGGACTTCAATCAGCGTGCCCTCTTGGGCGCCGCGTCGATCGACGGCAACCTCGACACCTCGGTTGGCGACCTTGGCAAAATCGAGTGTCGCGTCTCGTTGCTGTTGGGCTGCCATGGCCTCGTAGAAACGGATGCGAATGTCTGTCAACACTCGCTGTTTCTGGGTCATCGTCTCGCTGTGTTGGGCTGCTGCGGTGTGTCCCAAGACTTGACGGTTGATCGCCAGTTTGTCGCCGCGAACAAATTCTTGTTCGATGAACAATCCGTGCTGATCGGTGCTCTCATCGCCCAGTTGTTGGCCAAAGTAACCCAGGATTGGATTCGGCCGGATGCCGACTTGATACCGCAGTGCTTCGGACTTGGCGGCAATGGCGTTTGCGGCGCGGATGGTCGGGTTGTTCTGCAACGCAATGCTCTCGATATCAGCCAAGCTGTATCCCGAGAATTGGTCCGATGCTGAAGCGGTGTCGGCCGGATCAAACGATGGCGAATCGATTGGATCGATGACCACGGGATCAATCCGCAGCGACTGTTCCGGGATCCCTGCACCGGTGCGGTCGATGTCCGGGGTCACTGCGGATTCTGACGCAAGGTCCGCCTGGAACCAGTCGGCCGCGTTTCCCGGGACTGGTGTTGCGACAGCAGTGATCCCTGTCAGCAGGATCGCCGATAACCCTCGGGCGGCAATGTGGCGTTGAATCATGAACTTCCCTGTTCGATAATCGTGAGTAACGGCCCGTTGGTTTGCAGCGCAGGCATCCTTGCCTACCCAACGGAATTCAATGACCAGCCGCTAACGATCGTATCGGCGATTGGGATTGAAGGCATGACGCCAGTCGTGCCAGCGCCGGCCAAGACGGGCACCGCGGGGTGAGAATTCACGATAACCGGTACAGGTTGCCCAGTGCGATTTCAGGCTGCAGCGGTGGTGGGGGCAGTGATCACCCGTTGCCTCCCCATCAACCGCTGATAGCAACAAGACGAAGCGGTGTTGCCGCGATCTGCACTAGCGGTCGCCGTGATGTTGACCAGACGTCGATCTTATTCAGACGTCGTGGTTCACCAGGCGTCAATCAGCTGCCCGCCGATGTGTCGGGCTGGTGACGACGTTGCCAGGTGGTGTATCCGCCGCTGAGGTTGACGACGCGGTAACCGTTTTGCAGCAGGGCTCGCGTCGCCAAGTAGCCACGTTGGCCAACTTTACAGTATGCCACGATCTGCTTGTCCGTGGGTACTTCGTCAAGGCGATCACGCAGTTCTTCGATGGGGATGTTGGTGGCACCTTGGATGTGTCCGCCCGCAAACTCGGCGGTCGTGCGAACGTCCAGCACAAAGGTTTCTGAATCATCGGCTTGTTCGATCGCATCCACGTGAACGATGGGGTGGTCCTTTCGGATCACGTTGGATGCAACGAAGCCCGCCATGTTGATCGGGTCCTTGGCATGCCCATACTGCGGCGCGTAGCAGAGTTCAGTCTCTTCGAGGTCAAACACCGTCAGTCCCGCTTGGATCGCAATCGCGAGAACATCGATCCGTTTATCGACGCCGTTGGTGCCGACACACTGGGCACCCAGAATGGCTCCGTCATGCGGCGCGAAGATCAACTTCAACGTCATGGCGGTTGCGCCCGGATAGTAGCCGGCATGATCCGAGGGATGGATATAGATCTTTTCGTAAGGCACTTGGTTGCGAATCAGTTGCTTTTCGCTTTGACCGGTCATCGCAGCCGTTTTGCCAAACACGCCGACGATCGCGGTCCCTTGGGTTCCACGATAGGTGGCTGGTTTGCCAAAGATATGGTCGGCTGCGATTCGTCCCTGCCGGTTGGCAGGCCCGGCCAAGGGGATTTGAGTGGGTTGCTTGGCCACAAAGTCTTGGACTTCGACGACGTCGCCAACAGCATAGATGTTGGGATCGGACGTCTGCATCGAATCGTTCACGATGACGCCGCCACGCGGTCCGATTTCCAAACCGGCTTCTAGCGACAATCGGCTCTCGGGGCGCACGCCGATGCACACCACGGCGAAGTCCGCTTGCACCGTTTCGCCCGACTTCAGTGTCACGTCGATGCCCGACGGGGTTTCGGCAAAGGCGGTGGCTGATTCGCTGAGACGCAGGCGGACGCCCTGTTGTCGAAGATGGTCTTCGATCGGCTGGACCATTTCGGCGTCCCAAGGCGGCAGCACCTGTTCGGCCAGTTCGACGATCGTGACTTCGATATCACGGCGAACCAAGTTCTCTGCGACTTCGATGCCAATGAACCCAGCACCGACGATCACTGCGTGCTTGGCACCCGAGGTCGCCGCGGTGTGCATCCGGTCCGCATCGGGAAGGTCCCGAAGTTCCAGCACACGATCGCTATCGATTCCTGGAATTGGCGGCCGAAATGGGGATGCTCCGGTCGCGATGATCAGTTTGTCATAGGTTTCGGTGTAATCCCGATTCTGTGCTGCGTCGTGAACATGAACCACAGCCTTGTCGCGGTCGATTCGGGTCACTTCCGATTGAACACGAACGTCCAAGCGGTGCCGTTGTCGAAGCATTTCGATCGGCGCGACCAACAGCTTGTCACGCGATGCGATTTCACCCCCGACATAATAAGGAAGCCCGCAGTTGGCGAACGAAGGATACAGGCCACGTTCGAAGACAACGATCTCGGCATCCTCGGACATGCGACGGGCACGCGCCGCCGCTGATGCGCCGCCGGCGACACCGCCGATAACAATGATTTTCATCGAACTGATCCTCTGTTGGCAATCTGGAACGTGACTAACGGATGTGGAATCGGCGAGGCGATTGAGTGCACGTATCGGGCATGGCATTCTGGCGGACAGCATCCCCATCAGCCAGGTGCCAGGAATCATCGGGCCGGTTCCTGGCAAGTCCCAATCGCGTGCATGTGCCCTTTTGGCCCCCTCTCCCCCGGTTTCATCCAAGTTCGACTTGGATGGAATTGGGGGAGAGGGTTGAGGTGAGGGGGCGATGCTTGGTGTGTGTGATTGCCGGATCCGCGTCGCTCCGCTCCTTGATCCGGCCTACCTTGGCTCCGCGGGCGACTGCCCTTTTAGCCCCCTCTCCCCCGGTTTCATCCAAGTTCGACTTGGATGGAATTGGGGGAGAGGGTTGGGGTGAGGGGGCCGATGCTTGGTGTATGTGATTGCCGGATCCGCGTCGCTCCGCTCCTTAATCCGGCCTACGTCGGTTGTCTCGCGGTTCGGGCCATTCCAGCTTGGGTCGTTGAACTGCTACTTTGGTCGAGTGCATTCGATCGACACTGTGAATTTGCTGCCGCCTTGAAGTCAGAGACCTGATGACCGAAACGTTGATCCACAATCTGCTGATCATCCTGTCCGCCGGACTGTTGGCAGCCGTGGTTTGCCGACGGTTGAACGTATCAGTGTTGATCGGATACTTGGTTGTCGGCGCGGTGTTGGGTCAGGGTGTGCTGGGCTGGGTTTCCGATGGCGACCATCAGTTGGAACAGTTCGCCGAAGCCGGTGTGTTTTTGTTGCTGTTTTCGATCGGGTTGGAATTTTCACTCGACGATCTGAAGCGGCTCGGTCGCAATTTGGTCATCGGTGGTGCGGCGCAGATGTTGTTGGTGGCGCTGCCGCTGATCGCTTTGCTGATGTGGCTTGGGATGGAGTGGGCTTCGGCCGTGTTGATCGCATCGGCGGTGGCGTTCAGTTCAACCGTTCTGGTGTTCAAGACGCTGTCGGAATGGGGGCAATCGGAACAACCGCATGGGCGCCGGGCGATCGGCATTTTGCTGTTCCAGGACGCAGCCTTGGTACCGTTGCTGTTGTTGGTCCCGTTGTTGACCGGCGGCAGCGAATCGATCGACGCGATCGCCTTTGTGCGGTTGGGGCTGATCTCGTTTGTGTTTGTCGTCGCGGTGTTGGGATTGCGCATGCTGTTGGCGCGGTGGGTGATCCCGTTGTTCGCGGCTTATCGCAGTCCCGAATTGATCATCCTGTTCACGATCGTCTTGCTGGGCGCCGTCACATTGGCGGCCTACCGTGTGGGGCTGCCGCCTGCCGTGGGCGCCTTTGCCGCGGGATTGATTTTCAATGGCAACCGCTGGACCCGACAGATCGATGCGTTGGTGTTGCCATTTCGCGAGACCTTTGCCGCGGTTTTCTTTGTGGGGTTGGGGCTGATCTTTGATCCCCGCTTGGTCTGGCAGGATCCGGTTTGGATGGGCGCCGCGCTGGTCAGCGTGATCGCGTTGAAGGCGGTGGCCGCCACGATCTCGCTGTGGCTTACCGGCATGACCATTCAGCGAGCGTTCGGGATGGGATTGGGATTGGCGCACATCGGCGAGTTCGCGTTTGTGCTGGTTCTGTTGGGATTCGAGTCGTCGGTGATCGCGGAAGCGGATTACCGGCGGGTGGTCGCGATCGCAGTCGGGTCGCTGGTCTTGGCGCCCCCGTTGATGAAGTTCGGGTTGCGGATGGTGCGTGCCGAAAACTTTTCCGACGATACGCAGGTGATGTCGGGGCACGACAGCCTGACGCACCGAGTCGCGGTTGTGATTGGTGCGGGACCGATCGGCACCCGATTGGCGTCCCAGTTAGAAACGATGGGGAAAGAAGTCTGTCTGCTGGACCTTAGCCCAATCAATCTGCACCCGTTTGCCCAGTTGGGGTTCCGGACGGTTGCCGGGGACGCGACAGATTCGATGGTGCTGGCACGCAGTGGTGTCGGCGAGGCGTACCTGGTGGTTGTGTGCGTGCCCGACGACCAGATCGCGTTGCAGGTCGTCCGCGCCATCCGAAAACTCAATTCGTCTGCCCAGATGCTGGTCCGCTGCCGTTATCAGGCCAACGTGGGCAGGTTGCGAAAGGCGGGGGCTGCCCAAATCGTGACCGAGGAAACCGAAGCTTCGTTGGCTCTGCTGGAATCGCTGCGAAGCCTGGATGCGGACCCGAACTTCCGTGGTCGTGATTCCGGCTAGCGAACGATCCCAGTGGGGGCTGCCAGTTTGCCGCTGACTACGAGAAATCGGGCAGGCGAACGATCTCGCCACCCTTCATCGCCGACTGATGGGCACAGATGCCGGTGCAGGTCCAGTTGGCTGCGGTCGCTGCGTTGGGCCATGGATCGCGGCCTTCGGCAACAGCCGTCACAAATTCATGGACCATGTGTGGGTGCGATCCACCGTGGCCGCCGCCTTGCACGAACGACAGGTGTTGGTCGTCATGGATTTCGGCTGGCAACGTGAATCGTTGGATCGGTTCAGGCAAACGGTCGGCAAAATCGGGGATCTCGATCTTCTCTGGGATCTCGTGCTCGGGTTTCTTGGCCGTGTGCAACACGTGCGGTTCGTTTTCGATCAGCGTCCACTCGAAACTCTTCTTCGTGCCGTACACGTCGAAGCTTTCGCGGTATTGGCGGGCGACGTCGAACAGGAATCGCCAGATGTGTGCGGTGATGTCGCTGTCTTTCAACTTGATGTGACAGCTTTCCACGGCAAACGGGCTGCCGGACTTCTTGGCAATCTCGTCGCGAACCTTGCCCGATCCAAAACAGCTGACGGATTCTGCGAGTGCATTGGTCAGCCCCAGGCAAGGGCTAACGACGTGCGTCGCATAGTGCATCGGGATCATCGATTCCCAGTAGCTCGGCCAACCGTCCATGTCCTGCGGGTGCGAGGCGGCCAAGTGTTGGATTTCGCCCAGTTCGCCCTTTTCGTACATCTCTTTGATGAACAGGAACTCGCGACTGTAGACGACCGTTTCGGCCATCATGTATCGCAGTCCAGTCTGTTTGACTTTGGCCACGATCTGTTGGCACTCTTGGATCGTTGTCGCCATCGGGACCGTGCACATCACGTGCTTTCCAGCATCCAGTGCTTTCAGTGACATCCAGGCATGATCGGCGATCGGGCTGTTGATGTGCACGCAGTCCACGTCCGGGTCCGCCAAGACTTGGTCGAAATCGGTGTATCGTTTTTCGATCCCGAACTGGTCACCCGCTTTGTTCAGTTCGTCCTCGTTCCGGCGACAGATCGCAACGACTTCGGCTTGCGGATGTGCCTGGTAAATCGCGATGAACTCTGAACCAAAACCCAGGCCGACCATGGCCATTCGTACTTTACCGTCGCTCATCAGTTCACTTCCTTCGTGGATTCAATTGGCATGTTTTGGATCGATTGGCGGCCGCCCGAGAGAGTTCAACAGGACGGCGCTGGAGCTAATATAAGGTCGGCAAATTTGCTTTCCATGCTAAAATGCGCAACTTTGATGTGATATTTCGCAAGCGGCGTTGTTTCTTCGGGGGGGAAGAGGGGTGCGTGATGCCTTGCTTGGGGCTGTCATCGGCCTTCATCGCTCCGTTCATGTACCGTCTTCGTCTTCATCTTCATCGTCATCGTCGTAGTAGTCGTCGTCGTCATCAAGATCGTACTGCTTAGGTGCCTCGCCTTCGCTCGCCGTGATGACGGGGGCAAAATCGTCGGTCGCCGATTCGTCAACGCTCTCAATTGTGATCGTGAACCGCCAGCAGTCGCCAAAGTCGAATAACAGTCCAATCGAGTCGCCTATTTTGAGCGGAAGCTCACCCAAACGAACTTTGTCGGCGAACAGTTTTCCGTCGTGGTATCGGGGATCTTCGACGGTAACTTCCTTTCCAGACGCAGTGCGGTAGGAGAGTTGATAAAGGTGATCTTGTTCAAAATCAAACGATTCCAGCAGGAGACGCGTGACATCCTCCAGTGAAGTGGTTGCGGGGGCTTCCAGTCGTCGCCAAACCTTCATCCACGCCAATCGCAATTTGTAGCGTCCTTCGCGAAAAGCCTGCTCGGCAGGGCGCAAGCTATTCTTCCAATTTGGAAACAATGACTGTAGCTCCCGTTGGATGATGGATCCGTCACGCTTTCTGCCACCGAGAACGTCGTTCAAGGTCGCGAACATCGCATCCCCGAAATCCGTTTTTTCAATCGATCGAATTTCGGCAACCTTTCCCTCGGCGGCTGCGGTCGCGTAGGCGGTTTTTGTCCATCCGAATTGTTCCAGCAGTGCGGCCGCGGTCCGATGATCCCAACTGTACAGATGGTCGTTCCAATCGACCGCATTCATCAACGGTTCCGACAGTTGGTAGTACAAATTGCGAGTATCCGATTGTAGCTTGGTTTCAAATGGATCCGATTCACCCAGCATGGTCCAAGCGACTTTGGTCCACCACGTCTCCAGTAGCGACATGTATTGCTCGGTCGAATTCAACTCGTCCCATTTCTCTCGCATCTCTGGATCGATGTGCAACAACCGTTTCGGTTTGGTTGCACCGACGGCCAGCCCCGACGCACGCAACAGCAGGAACAGGCCCGCCAGAGTAGGAAACGACTTCAGTTGCGGTCGCTTCATCTTGTGCGCGACCGGTGTCACCAATCGCTCGTTCATATCAGCAAGGCAACGGATCGGGAAAGCAAAATACTTGCTGTTCGTTGGAACGCCCGTTGCCAACGCATCCATCAGTGATTCAATATTCAACAATAGCGGCCCCGGCGTACCGGGCTCAAAACTCTGGCGTTTCAAGATCGCGTTCATCGCTTTTTGGGGACGTTTCTTCATGTCGACTCCTCGTGTCTTTCTTCGTTCGGGGGGGGCTTCAACATTCTGAGTTCGCGTCTACCTATTGGCCACCCTCCGCAAACGGCAGATCGGATCCAACATGGCAAAACCGAAACGTAAACTGACGGCTGCAGAAAAGCGAGCCAGGAAGAATCGCAAAAAGAAATACCAGTGGATATTCATCCATGGCAAACAGGTCCGCATCAAGCGTCCTGAAACCATCGATGGGCTTCCCGTCGACGAGTTCATCATCCGAAACGCCGACCCCATCTGGTTGCACCAAAACGAAATGTGGGAACACATCCATCCGGAACCGAGTCTGTTTCCTGACGAGGCTGAGGTGAACGCGGCTTTCGACATTGCCTGGCAAGAGGACGGGATCCATGAACGGTGAACGAACCCCACCATTGCTGCCATCGTTCGTGACAGCAACAGGTGTTGCGGCAACAACCGCATTGCCACAGCAAGCACGATCTACAGGCGTGCCGGATTGACAGGAACCGTCGGCGTTCGCCCCGATGATTTGGCGTTCAACCGTGGCCGCAGACGCTGGATCACCGCCGTCGCCTTTGCGTCGGGGTTGACCGCCAGGTTATGAAATTCGTTGGGGTCCGTGTGATGGTCATACAGTTCGACTCCGTATTCCCCGTCGGCCCATTCGGTATAGCGATACCGCTGGGTGCGGATGCTGCATCCCATCACCTGCTGCGCAAGCCGGTCGTCGGCAGGGCGTAGAACTTGGGTGACAGCGTCGCCATCCCATGGTGTCAGCGGATCATTCAACAGCGGTGCCAAGCTTCGTCCCGCTAGATCATCAGGCGCCGGAATGTTTGCCAGTTCCGTCAACGTTGGGTAGATGTCAACAAACTCAACGATCCGTCGACATGATCCGCTGGACTTCTGGCCGGGCGATCGCATGATCAGCGGTGCTTGGGCGCACTGTTCAAACAAGGTGCGTTTCTGCCAGGTGCCGCCGTGTTCCCCGAGGTGATATCCATGATCGCTCCAAAAGACAACGATTGTTTGGTCGGCTAGCCCCAGTTGTTCCAGCGAATCGAGGAGTCGTCCGACCTGGGCATCGACCATCGACACGCAGGCATAGTAGGCCTGTGTCGCTTCTAGCAGCGTGGATTCATCCAGACCGTAATTCGGAATCGGACAGTTGTGGGCGAACGCGGCGGTTGGGATGTCGTCGCGGTCGTTGGGCGGTGCGTATGGAGTTCGAAGTGTATCGAGCGGATACATGTCGAAGTACTTCTTGGGTGCGATGTAGGGTGAATGGGGGCGAAAGAAGCCGACGCCCAGAAAGAACGGTTCGTTCCGTTTTTCCTGCATGATCTTGATCGCTTCGGTCGCGATCATCCCGTCGGTTTGCTCTTCGTCGGTGCCGTCGGCGGCAAGCCAACTGAGCGAACCGCTGATCTTGCGATGAGGTTCGGCATTGAAAACAAGATGTTCGTCGGTCTTGTCGCGGCCCTTCGGATTCACCGTTCGGTTCCACGATGGCGGATCATCAAAACCGTCGGTTCCAATCGACGCAGGCACGTTGTAGTGATAGATCTTGCCGACGCGTGCGGCAAAGTACCCAGCGTTTTGGAACGACTGGGATAGCGTCACGACGTTCGGCACTTCGTCGCGAAAATGCCGGTCCAGGTCGTAGACTTTGATCGTGTCTGGACGTAACCCGGTCATGATCGACGCACGCGTTGGATTGCACAGTGGCAATTGGTTGTAGGCATTCAGGAAGCACGTCCCGCTAGCTGCCAAACGATCGATGTTGGGGGTCTTTGCAACTAGGTCCCCGTAGCACCCCAGCGAACTGGCTAGGTCATCGACCGCAATGAACAATACATTGGGACCCGATTGCTCGTTTCGACCGGTTTCCGCGAGTAGCGTGTCGCTGGTCTGTGCCAGGACCGTCGATGTCGATCCAAAGCACATCCCGACGCAGACGCCGCCGCAAAAACCCAGGAACAGACGTAGCAGTCGAAGTGATGGGATCATGGTGCTGTTGGCAATCATCGGAGGCATTGACGGGTCAGGGTCGATTGTAATGCATCGCCGCCGTCGGGCGGTTCATCGTCACGACGTTAGTGAGTGCGAAACGATTCGCTTTGGCAGATCAGCACGATCAGATCGGCGAACCGACCTCCCTCGTTGCGATTGCGTTGGACGATCTGTTCGATCTCGATTCGTTCTTGGATGGATGCTGGATGTCCGATCGCATGGCTCAGCAATTTGGACGCCAACGCCTCGGCGAATCGGTCTGACTGTGCCAGCAGTTGGTCACGCATTTGGACCACGCTGTCGAAGGTCTGACCGCTGGGCGTTTTGCCGGTTGCATCAACAGGTTTGCCGCGTTGGTCGATTCCATAGCGATCACGCCAAGCGCCGACCGCGTCGAAGTTTTCTAGACCAAACCCCCAGGGGTCGATTCGGCGATGGCATTCTTTGCAGGTGGCCACGTCGCGGTGCTTGGCCAACATTTCGCGGATGGTTGTCGCTCCACGGACGTCCGGTTCGATCGGTTCAACATCGGGTGGCGGAGGCGAAGGCGGCGAATCCAGCAAGTTTTCCAAAACCCAAACACCACGGACCACGGGCGATGTGCGTGTCCCGTTGGACGTCGTGGTCAGCATGCTGGCGTGCCCCAGCAGTCCGCCTCGGGGGCTGTCGGCGGGTACCGGGACCGAGCGGATTTCGTTGCCCAACACGCCATCGATGCCATAGTGTTTTGCCAGTCGTTGGTTCAGCATCGCAAAACGCGGCGCCAAAAAATCGGTGACCGGCAGGTTCTTGGTCAGCACTTCGCGAAACAGCGATTCGCTTTCGGCACGCATCGACTGTTCCAAAACCAGGTCGTATTCGGGATACAAGCCTGGATCGGGCAACATGTCGCCGACTTTGCGAAGCCCCAGCCACTGGCCGGCAAAGTCAATCACGAAACCGTCCGCCTTGGGGTCGGCCAACATGCGTCGCGTTTGATCGGCAATCACGTCGGGTTGGATCAGTGCCCCCGATTCGGCCAGTCGCATCAGGTGTTCGTCTGGCATCGAGTTCCACAAGAAATAGGACAGACGATTGGCGATGCCCCAGGCGTCTTGAGGCGATTCAGGGGACACCGTGTACAGGAACCTAGGGGAACACAGCACGGCTTCGATCAGTCGCGATAGCGATTGTTGGGCGGACTGTCCCTGGTGGCGACTTTCGACAAACCGTTGGCGGTAGAGTTCGAAGACCTCCGGTTCCACCGGTTGTCGAAAGGCCTTCGTCAGAAATTGTTTCAACCCGGTGTTCGAAATCTGGCCGGATGGATCTAGCAGTTGTTCGGGGAAACGGGGCGGCCAAGTCGGCAACAAGGGACCCTGGATCTGCAGCCTGCTGAGGTGCAGTTGTTCGCCCAAGATGACTTTGTCGGATCCTTCGATGGTCGCCCAGGGCGTGTTCTGGGATCGCGGGCAGTCGGTGGCATAGACAAAGAAGCTTTCCCCCGCTTCCAACTCGCATTCAACCCAACGCTGTTTCGGTTGGTCGTCGATGGTCAGGGTGCCCACCCGCCGGCCGCCGGTCGATTCGCCCAACGCGTTCTGGATCGGGGCCTGCAGGGCCATGATGGCCACCTGCCGCGAACGTCCCTCCGGCAGTCGCTTGTGGAACGATTTCTGCTGCGCCCGATCCGGTTTGGCGATCTGGTTCTGCCGGTCCAGGTGGTAGCGATTGTCCCACTGGAATCCGGTTAACCCAATGCGATAGACGCCGGTGCGTGGGGCCACGAAGTCCGCCGGCCAAGTGGTGTTCGATCGGTTCTTGCTGCTCCACAGGATCAGCGTGTCGTCGACCCGCGCCACCCGCGAACCGAGTGTCATCTGGTCGGCATCCAGATCGATATCCGCACGCGGATCATCGCCGCCGGCAGTCGCGTCGGACGCAATGCGACGAGCGTTTTGTTGCAACAGGTGCATCATTTCGCTGGATTGGCCCAACGTCGACGCCATGTTGTCGAAACCCGCTAGTTCTGGATCCTCGGGCAATCCGGCCGATAGTCGCAGACGAGTTCCCATCAGATCGCCGACGGTGTTGTCCATCGCGGAATGACTTAGCCGACGAATCCGAGTTTCGCTTTGGGGGGCGGACGATTCGGCGGTCCGGGCTAGTTCCGTTTTGACTGCCAACAGAAACGTTTTCAATTCGTTCGGCGACGCAGACGGATGGTCCTCGGGGGGCATCTCGCCAACTTCGACCAAGTCGATTGCGTCCTGCCAGGCAATCGCGATCGCTGGGTCGGTCAGGTCACGTGAGAGCGAATCGATTCGAAAGTCACCTTTCTCTTGCCGATCATCGTGACACTCGATGCAGTGTTTGGTGGTGAATGCATCCACGGTCTCAGAAAAGTCATCGGCGTGACCGATGGGATTTTCTAGCGCCAATCCCACAATGAAGATGGCGGCAACGGTGGGACGCAGCCGTGAAGGAATGCGAGCAGGAAATAGCATGGTCGGAGCAGGATGTGGTTGCGGTTGGATCGGGACGATCGAAGGCTGGCGACGGGCGAAGGTTGCGACGGGCGTTAACCGGTCACGAACTCATTGACGTTGCCGTTGCTGCCGGCAAAGGAGTCCGTTTCGATTCCTAGCCGTTGCAGCATGGTGACAAACACATTGCACAACGGTGTGCCTTCGCGTAGCCGGACATGTTTTCCGTGCTGCAAGCCACCGCCGGCAAGCAGCACGGGCAGGTCACGGTTGGAGTGCGAACTGCCGTTGCCAAGGCCGCTGCCGAACAACACTTGCGTGCAGTCCAGTAGGTTGCCTTCGGCGGTCGGGGTTTGTTTCAATCGCGTCAGGAACTTTGCCAGTGATACCGTGTGCATCCGTTCGATCTGGACCAATTGTTCGATCACCGCTGGGTCTTTGCCATGATGGGATTGGCCGTGGTAGTCGTTGATTCGCCGGTTCCCGACTTCGATCGGCAGCCCCTTGCCTGGGATCGCAATCGAAATCACTCGTGACGAATCGGTCTGGAGGGCGATCGCAGTCAGCTCCAGAATCAGATCCAGGTTTTCGTGAAAGTTGGTCACACGGTCCGAAATCGCGGGGACGCCTGGCTTGGGTGTCGACAGCCACTGCAATCGACGGCTGATCCCCGATTCCACATCTCGCACCGACGTCATGTATTGGTCCATGCGTTGGCGATCGGACTTCGACAGGTCCTTTGCCAATAGCTTTGCATCGGCATGAATCAGGTCCAGCACGCTGCGACCGGACTTCATCATCCGCGCGGTCTGCTGCGGGTTGGGATCGTCGACGAACAGTTGTTCATAGATCGCCATTGGATCCGAAATGCATGGCAGCGGTACGCCCTTGTCGTTCCACGAAAGCGAATCGCCTGCGCTGACACCGGCGGCCGCAAACTGCAACGACTGAAACCGCGTTTGATCGCCGATCGCGCGGGCAACCACCTGGTCCAGCGTGATCTGATTTCGAATCACAATCGACTGACCAATCCGTTCCGGTTGGTAGACGCCCGACAGAAACGCGGCGGTCCCCTTGTGACCACCGGTCACGCCGGGATGGTCGGCGTTGGAGATCAGCGTAAAGTCCCGGCGCAGATCCGCCAACGGTTCGATCAACTTCGGCGCCACATAATCGCTGCCTTCATCCACCGGATTCCACTCACCCGGATACATGCTAAGCGACACGCCCATGCAGACCAGCCGTTTGGCAGCGGATGCGGTGCGGCCCGGTGATGGATCGGAGTTCGGTGACGAAACCGACCCTGGTGGCGACTCCTGGGCCGCCGCGTGGCCGTGTGCCAGCGATTCCAGCAGCGGCAACGCCAGCGTTACGCCGGCTGCCGAAAGACATCGTCGTCGATTGATCTTCGGGGGCAGCGGATTCAAGGTTTTCTCCGGGGGGATTCGCATGGGAAGGCGGGGCGGGCCCAGCGTGGGGCCCAGGCGGGCGATGCCATCAGCGGTCCCTACCGATGGAACCTCTAGGCTAATGTCATCCGAGGCGGTTGTGTCAACAAAAAAGCTTCGGGAATGATTATGTAGCGACCCTTGGATGAACCCCGCCGCAGACCGCTTGTGTTCAGCCGGCAAGGCAGTCTCGATGGGGGGGGCGTTCTGGGGTGGCTGAACTTGACTTCCAGAAGGTTTACATGTAAAAGAAGTGAGGTGTCTCGGTGGATCACATTGGCTGGGTTGGCATGGCTTCGATGATCAAAGACGAACTGAAGAAACGCGGCCCCTTCGACTCGGTCGAACAGGAGGCGACGTTGGCGATTCTGCGGACCAGCGATTTGCTGGAAAACCGGCTAGCCCGCTTGCTGCGTGAACATGGGTTGACGATGTCTCAGTACAACGTGTTGCGGATCCTTCGGGGGGAAGCAAAGCCACTGCCGTGTTTGGAAGTCGCCTCCCGGATGATTCAAGTCGCTCCGGCGATCACTCGGGTGGTCGACCAGTTGCAGGGGCTGAAACTGATCGACAAGACACAGTCGAAGCAGGATCGGCGTGTGTTCTTGATCGAGATCAATGGCGATGGGAAACGGCGATTGAAAAAGATCGACCAACCGCTGCTGGACTTGCACGCCAACCTGTTGTCTGGTGTTCCCAAGAAGGAGTTGAAAATGTTGGTCAAGGCATTGGATCTGGTTCGAATGGGCGCCGTGCCATAGTGTTTTTTTGTTTTGATAGTTTACATGTAATGCAATTGGGTGGTGCCGCGCCGTGCTGGCATCCTAGGACTGAAACAATCGATTGGGTAATGATCATGAACGAATCTCGCCGAAACATGCTTTCCTTGACCGCCGCCGGACTGATCCACGTCGCTGCCGATCCCGACACGGTTGTCGGCGATGAAGCGCCCAGCATGGATCTGTTGATTCGCCAAGCTGCCCAGCGAGGGCATACCGACATCGGCTGGCTAAACAGT
The DNA here is from genome assembly GCF_007741535.1 of Rubripirellula lacrimiformis. Classification (NCBI taxonomy): domain Bacteria; kingdom Pseudomonadati; phylum Planctomycetota; class Planctomycetia; order Pirellulales; family Pirellulaceae; genus Rubripirellula; species Rubripirellula lacrimiformis. The sequence continues at coordinate 7,934,043 of NZ_CP036525.1, read as the reverse complement.
TTTCACTCGTTCTCTTTTGGTGAATACTACGATCAACGCCACATGGGTTTTCGCAGCCTCCGCGTGATCAACGATGACCGAATCGCGGCTGGACGTGGCTTCCCCACTCACCCGCATCGCGACATGGAAATCATTTCATACGTGTTGGAGGGATCGTTGCAACATAAGGACAGCACGGGACATGGCGCGATCATCACGCCGGACGATATCCAGATGATGTCGGCCGGAACGGGGATCACGCACAGCGAATACAACCCTTCGCCGACCGACGCCAATCACTTTCTGCAGATCTGGATTGAACCTGGTTTGAAGGGAGTTCGTCCTCGCTACAGCGACAACAAGGTCACTCTGGACCAGAAGCAGAACCAGTGGAAGAAGATTGCCGGTCCGGACGGCAGCAACGCGTCGGTGTCGATCCATCAGGACGCCAGTATTTTCGCCACCAACCTGCTGGCAGGCCAGTCTGCCGACTACGTTGTCCAGCGGGGACGTCATGCTTGGTTGCAGGTGGCGCGGGGCGAAGTGATGGTCAACGGTACTAAGTTGGTCAGCGGCGACGCGGTGGCGACCAGCCGGGCAACGGCGTTGCACATCGTTGCAACCCAGGACAGCGATGCGTTGCTGTTTGATCTCGCTTGACCCGCGCGCCACGGCGACGTCTTCGGACCGAACGTGCGGGACTGCCCTGATCGTTTGATCCGCCAGCCCGTTCGGGGCAATGGCACGCAACGTGCAACAAAGTTTCGCGTGTGACACGCTGGCCCACTGTTCGTCGCGATCGATGGGCACGCGTTGCAGCGATCCACACGAGATTTTTCGTCCCCGTCCAGGTTCTTCACTCCCACTTTCGTCAGGTTCATTTCATGGTCCAGCGGTGGAATATTCGTCAACGACGACGCATTTTTGTCCTCGTCATACCAACATTGGTGCTCGGTAACCTTTTCGCATCGAGTGTCGGTTCCGTTTTCGCACAGCAGGCGCCGGGTTCGACCGTTCCCGCCGATCAGCTTCGGCAACAGGTCGTCGACAAGGGGCTCGCGTTCCTGGCTCGGGAAGGTCAATCCGGCGCGGGCACGTTCTCTGACAAGGTCGGTCCTGGCGTGACGGCACTGGCGTTGACGGCCGCCATCCGCAATGGCCGAGGCATCGATGACCCGATGGTGGCGAAGGGGCTGAAGGCACTGGAAGGTTTCGTCAAACCCGACGGTGGCATCTATGGCAACGGACGATTGAAGAACTACGAAACCTGCGTGGCGATGGTCTGCTTTGCCGAGGCCAACAACAGCGGAAAGTACTCGGCGATTTTGAAGAACGCCAAAGCATTCGTCACCGGCGTGCAGTACGGCGAAGGCGATCGTGATCCGTCGGATCCGTGGTACGGCGGCGTGGGTTACGGTGGTCCGGGACGGCCGGATCTGTCGAACACCGGCTACATGATCGAGGCGTTGCGAGCGTCGGAATCCGAGGCTAGCGATCCTGCGATCCAGCGTGCCTTGGCGTTCGTTTCCCGTTGTCAGAACCTGGACGCCGAGTACAACGACACGGCCTTTGCAGGCAAAGTCGACGACGGCGGATTCTATTACGAAATTCCAACGACCAAGATCGACCCCAGCACGTCTGACGAACGCTACACCGCCGACGGTGGTTTGCGAAGTTATGGTTCGATGACCTACACGGGTTTGAAGAGCATGATCTTTGCCGGGCTGACCAGCGACGATCCGCGGGTCAAGGCGGCGGTCCAGTGGATCACCGACCACTACGACGTCAAGAACAACCCCGGCATGGGGGCAGCCGGCTTGTACTATTACTACCACACCTTCGCATCCGGCTTAAACGCCGCTGGTGTCAAGATACTGCAGACCGCCGATGGGGCCGAACATGATTGGAAGGCTGACTTGGTTGCCGAGCTTGCCAGACGCCAAAACGATGACGGTTCCTGGAGCAACAATAATTCGCGTTGGTTCGAAAGCGACAAGAACCTTGCAACGTCGTTCGCGCTGATGTCGCTTTCGTACTGCAAATGACCATGCACTTGCTCGTCAACTCGTTCCGTCAGAGCCCAAGCCGAAAACCGGTGAACGCGGCCGTGCGAATGCGATCATTATGGGCCGTGCACTTCGCTGCCATCATCGGCGTCGCGATGGTGGTGATGCTAGACCTGCGGTTTGAATCCATCCTGAATTCGGGCTTGTCGGTGCAGCGGATCGTGAAGGACGCCGGGTGGTGGCGGGCGGGGGTGTGGTTCGGGCTGGCTGCACTGGCGGTCGGGTCGCTTGGGATGCTTTGCGTCCGCATGTTTTTGCGCAAACAGGGCGCTGCTTCGGGGGCGATCATCCACCTGCTTGGCATCACGGCGGCGGTGGCGTTGTGGTGCAGTTTGGCACTAAACCATTCGGCGCTGGCATGGCAGGGCAAGCGGATGCGAATCTCGATGCGGGTCGATCAATTGGAGGACATCGCTGCTCCGCTTCGTGATCAGTGGCCCCAGCGTGACAGTGAATTGCCCGGCATCGGTCCGTTCATGGCGTATCCCTTTGGTAAACCATCGACGTTGATCCTATTGCAGTCGCCGCCGGTTTCCAGCCCGCTGTTCGCCAGCGATTCGTTGTGTGTCAGCGCGGTCGAGCGAAGTGGCGCGGGCGCCATCAAGCTGCAGCTGGGCGGATCGCCATTGGAGGACTGGGCCGAATGGCATCCTCGCGGAAGTCGGCCACGTTCCTTTACCGGCGGGCTTTCCGATCGCCACTCACTGCACTCATCGGCGCCGCTTGGCCACGGATGGTTCCTGGTGCGATACAACGTTGACCGCACCGCGACACGTGTGGACGGTATCGCCAAGCCTTCGCCAGATCGATCCAGCAGGTCAGCGGTCGCCATCTAAGCGAGACGCGAAATCGGTCCAGAAAGCACGGTCACGCTGGTAACGCACCGGGTCGATCTGTGCGCGAAACGCATCCAAATAGTTGACGTAGTCTTGGGCCGCTTGACCATAGGAATAGTCCTCGGCGGCCATCGGATTGGAATACTCCGGATCGCCGGGTTCGACGGTGTGCGAAAAGGTACCGTCGGGATGCAGTTTGATGTTCGCTAGCAGAGTCGGCAGCTTCGCCACAAGCCCGTAAAATGCTTTGTCCATTTCGCTGAGGTCGGCGGTCGATTCGTTCCAGGCTTCAGCGACATCGGCTGGCGTTCGGCTATCCGGAAACCGGATTCCGTAAGCGGCACCCGATTGGGTCAGCCCGTCAAAATTCAAGTCGACCTGGGCCACCGGAGGGATCAATAGGTTCAAAGCACCTTCGTCAGACAGCGACGATACGTTGATCGAATCCGCCAAGCTGTGGATCTGGCGAATGGTTTCCATCTTGTCGGAAGGTAGACTTTGCAGGAACGATTTCGGATCCGCGTACCCGCCATCGTTGTAGGCTCGCGTGATGACATCGCCGAAGTCTTGCTGCAGTTGTTTGTGGTCGACGTCGGGTGAAGTAGCGACCGTGCGATACCGTCCTGTCAGTTGTAGGTCGAACCAGTCTTCCCATGCACCGGCGGCTTGTTGGTCTAGCGTTGGAAGATCCCCCGCCGGATCATCGCCGCTGGGAACCGCAATCGGGCTAGCCGTTTGGTAGCCTTCGACACCTACCGTTGCCAGCACTTCGCTGAACACGCTTTGCACGTGATGGTCTAGCGAGTGGCGTTGTTGCGACAGAGAAAGCGGGGCCGTGGCCGATTCGGTGACTTTCATGTCGAATGGAAACCCCGTGCTAGGTTGCTTTTTCAGATCGATGAAACACACCCGCGCAGGAGCGATCCATCGGTTCGGTAGCGAAGCGGCGCATGTTGTCCGGTCAAATGGCGTCCATCGCCGGATCGCTCGGGATCGGCCGCTGGTCGTCGCCCGTGTCGGTCCCGGTATCTCGCTTGTTCTGTTTTCGACCGCTATGCCGAATTGTCTTGAGCGGATTTTGACGTTTGCGTTGGCGAATTGGGTTGCGGTAATCCTGTTCGGCCACCGCCAGCTTCCCTATCCCGCCGGCTTCCTATCCCGCCAACGTGGTCGTCCCGCCGGCGGGGCGGCTGCCCATCGGCTAGTGGACCAGCAATACGATCAGGATCCAGGGTGCGATCAGCCCCAATGCCACCAGCGGCCAAGTCAATCGACGGTTCTTGGCACGTTCGTATAGCAACAGCAGTCCCGTGATGCAGAACACCAGTGTCGCGATGGAAAAGATATCGATGAACCAGCTCCAAGCCGCACCGGTGTGTCGTCCTTTGTGGAGGTCGTTCAGGTAGGAGATCCAGCCTCGGCTGGTCGATTCGAATTCCACCTGCCCGCTGGTGCGATCAATCGCTAGCCAGGCATCCGATCCCGGCCCCGGCATGGAAACGTAGATCTCGTCTTCGGTCCAATCGGCGTCACGTCCGTCGATTGGTTCTTCGAATTCGTCACTCAGCCAATTGGTCAGTTCTGTGGGCAGATCGGCGTTGCCCGACAGGGTGAGGCGACGGAGGGATTGTTGGATCGAATCGGGCAGCACCGCTTCGGCAAAGGTGATCTCCGGTTCGGTTTCGATTTGCGAGGCGTGGTTCAGCGTGATGCCGGTGAAGGCGAACAGGATCATGCCGACCAGGCTGATCGCAGAACTCATCCAATGCGAATGGATCAGCCATCGCAACCAGGTCGATCGTCGGCTGCGACGTCTGGCCGGCTTGCCGGGCGTTGCTGTGGGGGCGCTTTGCGTCATAGAGATAGAGGGGGGGGGATTGGTAGCAGGATTGATTTTTCGAGAGACGTCGCAGGCCTCCATGCCCGCGCGACGTCCATGTTGCAAGACCGGTGATCCGTCGCCAGATCACCGTCAACGATTCGGACTAGTTCGCCGCCGACACAGTTTCCACTTCACGACCCTTGCTTGTCCAGCTAGCGTGCCAGACGCCACGATCGATCGAATCGGTGACGTTTCGCACACTTCCGTCGGCCAGCGTGATTCTTTCCAAGGCTGGTGTGATCGCTGCGTCCTGCGGCCGTTCTTGCCCAGCCCCGCGTCACGTCGGGGATTGAGTCGTTGAGTGTTCGACGTCCATCCGATCCGGAACCATGATTCATCGCATCGCAGAAGCCAGCGAGTTGGCTGGATACGCCCCGATGCATGCCAAGCGAGTGCAATTCGACTAGGGGGGGAACCGCCTGAGAAGCGTCGCGGTGACCGGCGACCAATGGCAGGCATGCAGATAGACAATTCGGGCACAGTCAAAGCTCCGGCAAATGGGCACTAGGAATTCAGATCAATCCCGGAATCGTGGTCTTCCGAGGGGGGATCGAACGTGGCTGGCTAGTGCGCCAATCGGCGTGTTGCTTGCTGCGTTGTCAAATGGGGTGTCGAGTATCGACCACGCTAGGCTATTGATCCAGAGAGAGAGGTTCAAGGGGGCGAGCACGAGCACGAGCACGAGCACGAGCACGAGCACGAGCACGAGCACGAGTTCGAGTTCGAGTTCGAGTTCGAGTTCGAGTTCGAGTTCAAGTTCGAGTTCGAGTTCAAGTTCGAGTTCAAGTTCAAGTTCGAGTTCAAGTTCAAGTTCAAGTTCGAGTTCGAGTTCAAGTTCAAGTGTTTCCCGCTGTAGTCCAGTCTGAAACTTAAACTCGAACTTAAACTCGAACTCGAACTTCTCCTCCTCCTCCTCCTTCTCCTTCCTCCCCCACCCCAACGAGCAAAACGCCACCCGCATCCCAAAACCGATAGCTCCTTTCCCCGTCGGTCACGCAGGCTGCACGATCGCAGTCTCATTCCCGCTGATCACAGCCTGGTAATGCGAAGCGAGTGATTGGCTGTCTTGATGTCGATTGGTTGGGAACTGTTCGACGATCTGACCATCTTTGAGTACCACGACTTCGTCGGCCCAGATCGCGACACTCGGTTCATGGGTCACGACCACGATCGTGCGATTTTGCTGGTCACAGAGTTCTCGCAGTAGCTTGCAGATGGATTGTCCCGTCACCGAATCCAAGCTGCCGGTCGGTTCGTCGGCAAAGATGATTGCGGGGTTGGTGATCAACGAACGTGCGATAGCGACGCGTTGTTGTTCGCCGCCGCTGAGCGAATCGGGGCGATGCGAGAGGCGATCTTCGATGCCCAAGCGAGACGCGATGTCAGTCAAGTCTGTTGAGTCGTCGATCGGGGTTCCGGCCGCAAACAGTGGGAACAGAATATTGTCGGTGGCGTTCAGCGAGGGGACCAAATTGAACGCTTGGAATACCAGCCCGATCTGTTGGCGGCGAAAGTGAGTCAGTTCACGGTCGGAAAGTTCCGACAGATCGTAGCCATCAACGATGATCGCTCCCGCGGTCGGCCGCGTCAGCCCGCTCATCAGATGCAGCAGTGTGCTTTTGCCAGACCCGCTGGCACCCATGATTGCGACGAATGATCCTTCGTCGATGTTCAGGCTGACATCCCGTAACGCATGGACATGACGGCTCCCTTGCGAAAAAGTCTTGGTGACGTTCTGGACGGTCATGATGTGTGCAGCGTGCATAGGCGATCGTGCGGTTGGTCGGGTGTCGAAGATCGGAGGGGACGTCGGGACACTCGCATCACTCGATTGCGATGGAGGTATCGAGGTCACTGTTTAGCATTGCCTGTACCAATCCGACCGGCACCGTCCGACCGAGTGCATCTTGGTGCAAACTTGCCGTGATTTTTGGTCCGATGTCTGATCCGGTGCGAATTGGCGTGCATCGATTGATGTCGTTGCGGTGTCCGTGGGCTGTCGCAAATTCCGTCGTCGCTGAACAATTCGCCGCCGTCCGAAGCGTTGCGTTTAGGCGATTCAAGCACATCGTCACGGCGGCGGAGTTTGCGTCGCCACAGATGAAATTTCCGTCGGAATGGTCCCGGCCGAATGACCTGCGAATCACGCAGTCGATGTGATTCGCAGCGTCATCGGCGACCGTTGGGTGTGATGACCTTAGGTTGGCCCACTTATTGCATGCGACCGACGGAACTCGACGAGATCGGATCGGTCGTCCATCGAACGCGGCTGTCGTCGTCGAGTGTTGTCATCCCACTGTTACCGGGTTCCGTTCGATGCATTCGTTTCTGCGCGAACCCGATTTCATTCGTCATCGCCTTGACCAACATCGCCGTGAATCAATTTTCACTGATCTTCAAGATCGTCACTTCGCAAATGCGACTGCATCCCGGTCGCGTCATGGTCACGATCCTTGGTGTGGTCGCATCCACCTGCGCTGTCGTTTGGGTGGTCAGCGGATACGATGCGTTGGTTTCCCAGTTCGATCAAAACGCCCACAAATATCTTGGCCGCTACGATGCATTGATCGTCACCAAGTCCGGCTCGGGAAACGCGGCAACGCTGGATCCCCGGATGGTTGAATTGATCCAGCAAGATGCTGGGGTGATGGAGGCCAACCCGATCAGCCAATCTCGCATCACTTTGTCGCGAGTCAAGTCAGCTTCGGATCCGGACCAGGACGAGACGTCGATTGGTTTGCTGGTCGGTGATCGCCCGCCGGTCAACGGAGCACCGCCGCTGGACCCGACTTTGATCAGCACTCCCGCCATCGATCCGCCCTATGAAATGGTCGACGGGCAATGGTTGGCGAGTGAAGGTGACCGCCCGTCGGCAGTGATCAGCGTGGATGCGGCACGGAAGATGGATTTGCAGGTGGGTGACCGTGTCCTGGTGACGTCGCTTGCCAATCAGATCAGCATCCCAGTGGTTGGCGTGATCCAACAGGCCCGCGAAGCTCCTTCGCTTGGCCAACTCGGCGGTGGTCGTGGTACCAGTACCGGAACCGGTGGCGGAATAGGTGGCCAACGCGGCAAGCCCGGTGGGCGGAACACGTCTTCGTCGGGTGCGGGGGCTGGTCGTGCGGACGCATCCGCGCCGCCAACCCAGCACGCCAGTGCTCGACTGGGGCTGCCGGGTTCGTCGCTCCAGGGGGTGGCCACCACTGCCGTTTACGTTCGCCCGCCGCTTGCGGAAACGATCAACGGGTACCCATCGGCGCCGCAGATTGTGCAGGTTTCGATGCGGGATTCCATCACGGTGGACCAGTTTCGCGAACGTTGGGAGGACCAGTTCGCTGCCAGCAGCCCACCCATGCAGTTGATCGACTTTGCGGCCGTACGCGACGGATTGGAATCCAGTCGCAGTGTGTCCAGCCAGCAATCGCAAGCTTGGGCCGCGACAGGCATGGCATCGCTGGCTGCGGTCTTCATAATTTTCTCGACGCTCAGCATGGGCGTCAGCGAGCGAACGCGTGAATTTGCCATGCTTCGCGCCGTCGCGTTGACGCGTGGTCAGGTCGCGGGCATCATCGCTTTTGAAAGTACCCTGCTGGCTTTGGCCGGATGGATCGGTGGGTTGGCTACCGGGTGGATGCTCTTGTTTGTCGGCGGTCGCCTATCGCCAGGGTTGTTCGGCGATGCAGCGGTATTGGGATGGGGCAGCGCGGCCTGTTCAGGATTGGCAGTGTTGGTGGGCGCGTTGGGAGCGGCCGTTTTGCCTGCGTGGCGAGCGATGCGGATCCAGCCCCTGGATGCAATGTCCGTCCCGAATCCTCCCTCGCGATCGAAGGCATGGTGGTTGCTCGGGTGCATCGGTGTGGTTGTGATGTTGGCGGCGCCCATTTCGGTGTTTGCTTTGGCGATCCCCGACCAATGGCGCATTTGGTGTTACACGTTTGTGACTTATCCGATGCTGTTGCTGGGCATGGTCATGGTGGCACCCACCGTGGTGGTCCTCTGCGAGCGCACGATGGGGCCTGTGGTCACTCGCATGTTGCGGCTGGATCCGCGGATGATGCAGACACAATTGTCCGCCAGTATGTGGCGAACCATCGGTGCAACATTGGCGTTGTCGGTCGGATTGGGCCTGTACGCATCGACCCAGACTTGGGGTTATTCAATGCTGCAGCCGTTCACGCCGGGCAAGTGGTTGCCCGATATGCTGGTTGCGTTCCACCCCATCGGTCTGGACCAAGACGGTGATCGGTTGGTGCATCAGGTGGACGGCGTCCGTTCCGGCCAAGTGATGCCGTTGTCCGTCGAACAGGCAAAGTTTGATTGGGGGGACGTGGATCCGCCAAAGCGATTGACGTCGGACAACGCGGTTCTGTTTGGGTTGGATCCCGAGCAGGCGTTCGGCAGCGATGATCCGTTTTTGACGTTAGATTTCGTGGCTGGCGATCGGCAAGCGGCAACCGATCAGCTATCCGCGGGCGGGGCTTGTTTGATATCCGAGGACTTCCAGATCCGTACAGGGTTGGGGGTCGGCGACGACCTGCGGTTCACGCCGCCATCGGCACAGCAGGAACACGTGTCGTATCGGATTGCCGGCGTGGTCTCGCTTCCGGGATGGCATTGGTTCACAAAGTTTTCGGGAGTCAGGCGACACTTCGTCCGTACCGCGACGATGGTGTTTGCCAAACGCGACGACGTGCATCGCGATTTCCACTTGAATCGAACCGAGTTCTATTGGATGAATCTGGACGACGATGCCAATCTTGCCTCGGTCGAATCCCGTCTGCAGCGAATTGCCGATCGCGATGCGGGATCCACTTTCACTGCGGATTCGCTGGAACAGGTCAAAGCTTATCGCCCCTTCGCGCGGGTGACGGCGACCGAAAGAGTTCGCACCGCCATCCGGCTTCGAGCCGACGGGATGATTTGGGGAATGAGCTATCTGCCGCTGGTGACACTGGCGATCATGTCATTGGCGGTCGCCAACACGATCATCGCATCGGTCCGATCACGAACATGGGAATTCGGGGTGATGCGAGCCATCGGTGTCTCACGCAGCCAGTTGGTGCGTTTGGTGATCGCCGAAACCATCCTGATTGCATTGGCGGCGTGCATGTTAAGCCTGACCTTCGGTTTGATTGCCGGTTGGTGTGGCGTTGGCATGGCCAGGTACGGCGGTTGGTTCGCGGGCCCGCCTTCGTTCCTGGTGCCTTGGGGGCAGTTGGCGATCGGTTTCCTGATCACGATTGGGCTGTGCTTGATCGCTGGGCTTTGGCCTGCGATCAAGACCGGCCGCGCCGAACCCCTGGGCCTGTTGCAAGCAGGCCGAGGGGCGATGTAACAGGCCTGGGCAGGGGCCTTCGGTGGGATCAGCGAATGCAGATGATCGCGTTGCCGATTCTTAGCAGCAGGGCATCGCTGCTGATGGCGACGCCGTACAGGATAGGACGGCTGAACATTGCCGCAGCACGGCGCCGTTCTTCGCTCGATTCTTCGGCAAGCGGTTCCTCGGCGGGCAGTGACTGATCGGTCCATGATTGGTTCTCGGCCAAAACCTTGAATTCACGACCGGCGGCCAAGACGGTGACGGTCCCGTCTTTGCCGAAGAAATAGACGCGGTTTCCGACTCCCACCGGCGTTGCCCAGCAGGGTTCTTTCATGCGTTCACGGTAGACTTCTTCGCCGGTCTCGGCATCGAAGCACGTCACCACACCGGTACGGTTCACCCAGTAGGCAAAACCTTGGTGAATGATTGGCGAAGCCCAGCTGGGGGCGGCCTTTTCGGCGACCCAGGTTCGGCTGGCGGACCAGTTGGCGCCGACCTTGGAAATCTGCATCAACCCATTGGCTCCTGCCGCCGAACCGGCGTTCTCGCCATTCCGTCCGGGCGCGGCGCCAACCAGAAACCGTCCACCGCCAAAATCGATCGGGCTGGTCGACGTGTTGCCGCCGACATCGTCGAAGGACCATAACCGTTTTCCCGTTTGGGGATCGTAGCTGTCGATCGGACCGGCAGAGCTGACGACGATTTGAAGCGATCCGTCGACGTTGATCACCGCCGGCGAACTCCAGCTCTTTCTTGCTCCGCGGTCGACTTTCCAACGCGTCTGGCCAGTCCGTTTGTCCAGCGCCAACAATCGACTCGGACCTTCGTGTTCCAGCAACACAAAGACGTCGGTTTCGGTTTGGCACGGGGACGCCCCCAATCCGAACTCGGCGACCAACGGACCCTCGTCTTTGCCCAGTGCACGTGTCCAAAGTCGGTTGCCGTCATGGTCGTAAGCGACACCGTCGCCGCTTTCAAAGAACACGATCACTCGGTCCTGGTCGACCACCGGTGTCGGGGCTGCCCGGCTGACGTAGTAACTGTTCGCAACGGGGTGCGAGTTGGGCAGTGTCTTTTGCCACAGAGTCTGCCCACTGCGAAGGTCCATGCAGGTGGTGTAGTAGGTGTCTTTCAGCGGCCCGTCGACGCTGGTGACAAACACGCGGTCTGCCCAGATCACTGGACTCGATTGGCCATGGCCAGGCAATTCTTGCATCCATGCGACATGCTGTGTCGGGGACCACTGCAATGGCAGCGACGCATCGGAACGCGGGGCTGCCCCCGCCCCCAGAAACGCGGGCCAATCATTGACGCCCGCAAGCGACAACGCGATATAGACGGTTAACAAGGCGTGGTTCATGGAGGATTCTTCCGGTGTTCGAAAAAAAATGAAAGTGTTTGATTGGGGGGGCGGATCGCCGTGGTTTGACGGCCTAGAAATCCACAAGGACTTCGTGTCCGTTTCGAGTTCCCAGTGCACGCCATGTTTCCAAGTCGATGCTTTCGTTGACGAATCCGACGCTGCCATCGCAACGGGCAACGTGGACACCGCCGGGGTGATTGCTGCGCGCACCAAAGACACCCCAACCACATGACTGCATGTCGGGGATTCCGCTTTGTGGCGGATGGTAATGGGTGTATCCGGTCCAGTATTCCCGTCCGCTGATCCAACCGGCGCCGCGCTGTCCGGTCCATCCGCGAAACAGGGAATGTCCTTTGCTATAGGCTTCGAATTCGTTGGGATTTTCCGGGATCGTGTAGCCCGCCATGCCAGGCGTCACTGGCCGCTGGGATCGGTCGATGAACGCACAGGTGACATTCATCATGGTCCGCATGCTCATCGCTGTGGTCGCAGGTTCGCTAGGGGACGTATCCAGCACACCCAGCAAGTGTTCCGCAAACGCCGCGGTGTTGCTCAACCCGTCGGTAACCGATTCAAACCCGACCTTCGCCCCGATCCACGAAACGCCATCGGTGGGCAGTCGCGTGTCGTACAGCGTGCCCACGCCGGTGCCGTTGCACATCGCGTAGTTGGTGGCGGAATAGTTTTGGGTCGGTCCGGCACCACCCAACGACACGACCGGATAAACACGGCCGTAGTCTTCGCTGGGGCATGTCAGCGTCGCAATGGCTGTCGCCGCAGCACGATCATGGGGATCCACCAATTGGCCAGGGCAGCAGCCGACCGTCAGCGGGCGATCAAAATGGATCATGTCCAACAGATTGGCTTCTTCGTAGAACGGAGCCATCTGTGCGAAGATCGAAAAGTTGCCTCCGATACTGGTGCCATTGACGTAGTTGGCGGGCAATTTCTGGTGAGTGCTTTCGTAGTTGTGCATCGCCAAACAAACCTGTTTCAGATTGTTGCTGCACTGCATTCGTCGCGCGGCTTCGCGAGCCGCTTGGACCGCGGGCAGCAGCAAGCCAACCAGCACGCCGATGATTGCAATCACGACAAGTAGTTCGACCAGTGTGAAGCCACGTGATGGTGGGCGGAAAGATCGTGGATGGTTCATAGTTCAACAATGGGATGGGGTTGTGGATCAAGGGTCTCGGTCATGGCGCACCGGTAGCGGAACCTGCTGTTTCGATCAGCAAGTCAGATCGGTGACCGATCCCAACCGATCGAATTCAGATCGATTGAAACGTCGATGGGGGCGGGGATGATGGATGCGTTGCAGGCAAGGTCGCTTCCACGCCAAAGGGACGAAGAAACACGTTGTTGTGAGGAACGAGCTTTCGCATGTTCCGACGTGGAAGCGGTATCAAGCGCAAACCTGTGGACGCCAATCGCGCATCGGCGATCCGCATCGCAGGCGACTGCAAAGGAACCAATCAAAAAGAAGGGCATAACGCGGCACGAAGGGGCCCGCATTTAGCCCGCAAGAGACTCGCCCTAGGGGACGGGCGGTTCAGGATCCATCATCACGACAACAGCCGCATCATTCGCGATGTTCAACCATGCGATCAGCAGGGGATCGCCCGATGGCAGGCGAGGAGCGGTTTCCACATAGACTTGCGCAATCATCGTCCACAGCATCTGGATGCCGCGGCACTCGGCTGCTTTCCAGATCAAGACGCCTGTGGCTATTGAATTTGCCGTGGCTTGTGGGGACGAATCGTTCGCTGGAACGGCACAGGTGGTATTCCCGGCACCGGAGCTGCAGCAGGACGATCGCGAGCTGGCGGTGCACTTGGTCGTGGCCATGGCATGTGACGCAACTCGGCGAAGCAGGAATTCCGGTGGCACGACATGGTGGTCTGCTGCCCATTGGATCTTTTCCGTATCGCTGTGGCAGCAGCATCGATCCCAACAGAATTCAGCCGAAGCACAGCCGCAGGGACAATCCTGACATGGAAAAGCATCGCTCGGCGAAGACACGTTGGCTGCCCGCGGGGCGGGAACCAATAGCACCCCCGTCAGCGCAGTGCCGACCACCACCAACAGCGTCCATGCAATGAACTGCTGCGTGAAAGAAGTTCGAAGAAAATTCCGAAGGTAGGGTGGCAAAACGATTCAAAATTTGAGTGCGCCAGCGCAACTCGTTCCTCACGCAGCCCAATATGATTCAGGTGCGACGAATCAACAATAGCTTGCCCGCGATCTGTGAACATTTGCCGCACGCCCCCACCCCCCGATGAGCATCGTCATCGGTTCTGGCGATCGAGCGCACTGGGGCCAGCGGATCTGCTGAACTTGTTGACGCGTGTTCCCTAGGCGGACAATTCTTGCTTCAAAACCGCCATCGTTTCGGCCTGCCGCCGCAGGACGAATTTCTGGGCCTCGGCGGCTTTGGCTTTGGCGGCTTCGGGATTCATGGCCACGTCGAGTACTGCTGGCACGATCTTCTGGATACTGGATTCGTCGTCCAGGTCGAACAGCCACTGGCCCAGCCCGATATCGTCCCACATGTATCCTTTGCTGGTCTGTTCGGCAAAGCGACAAACCAGCGCCGGAACACCGTGGCCGATACACATGATCGGCGAATGCATTTCATTGCCAAACAAACCGGCGCTACGCACATAGGTGCTGACCGCTTCCCCCGTCAGCCAGTAGTTGGGACGCCACACCACGCGGTCCAACACATCCGCGGGCAGCTTGTCGTAGATCATTTCCTTTCCGACGGCCATCTGAGTGCGATCTTCGGGGCAGACCAGGACTTTCAGGTCGGTCTGCTTGACCACTTCGATGATCGCTTGCCGCAGCGCTGCATGATCGTGTTCTTTCATCTCTTCATTGCGACGATGTTTGACGGCATCAAATTTCACATGATCTTTGATCGTCCAATACGGTGTGTATCGCAAGCGTGGGATGCAGCACATGAATTTACCCGGTTCCAATCCGTGTTGGCTTAGGAACGCAGTGGCTTTCGGTTCGTCGCGCAGGTCGCAGGCGAAAGCGGCATCGGGGCCAAATTCCATGATGGGGCAGGTCACGCCAAGCTGTTTTGCAAACTGCAGCGACTTCGAATCGCGGAAGAAGACAAACCTGGCCGTGCTTAACAGATCAACCACGTCGGCCATCGCGGCAGCGGTCGTCGGGGTGGTGGAGCTCGACTTTTTGGGCGGAAGCGTGATCCCGTAGATGCCGTAGGGCTTGCCGGTCTGTTCTCGCCAATGGGCAACGTCTCGCTGTGCGACCAGCGAGGCTCCCGATCCATGCAGCAGGAAATCGCAAGTCTGGTAGGCCTCTTCGAGCGCCTTGGACCCTTTCTTGGCAACGGTCAGCTTGGGAAACCTGGCTCGCAAGAGCTCGTCGACGCCGTTATCCAGATTGCTCGGGTACAGCACGATTTCTGTGTCCGGAAGGTGCGTTTCCAGGATCTGCAGAATGCCGGGCGTGTGAGCGATGTCGCCGATGTTGACCGTCTGCCAGGACGATCGGACCAAGATGCGGCGTGGAGCGGTCCCCGCCGCCCCCCATAGGCTGGTGGCGCTGACTGCGGCCAGGCTGGATTGAGCCAGGAAATGTCGACGGTTATGGGACATGGAGTTCACTTCAAGATGATGATGACGCGAAAGGAATTGGGGTCGGTCGAGGGCCGCTGAAACCGAGCGGACGCCTGCTGCACTAGCGTAACAGAACGGAATTCAAAGGCGCACTGAACTGATGGATCGGTGTCCAAGCATCCTGTCACTGCTGATTTTCTGCATCCGGTGGATCAAGCCGCGGCCGTTGCGATGAGTTAACATCGACAACGCCACTCGAAGTCCCGCCCAAAATACCCACATGTTTTTCGGAATTGAATGATGAGATTCGCTAGCTTTGCATGGGCCGCTGTTTGTATCTGGGGAACCTACGGATGGTCGGCGGAACCACCGCAGGTTCATGATGTCGTCGTTTACGGCGGGACCAGCGCTGGAATCGTCACTGGTCTTCAAGCCAAAGCGATGGGCAAGTCCGTGGTCGTGATCGAGCCGAGCCAGCGACCCGGCGGACTGACCACCGGCGGGTTGGGCCAGACCGATATCGGGAACAAGCAGGTGATCGGCGGCCTTTCGCGATCTTTCTATGAAAAAGTGGCCCAGCACTATTCCCAACCATCCGCGTGGACCTGGCAGCAACGTTCCTCCTATCGCGGTGGCGGACAGTCGCCAACCGAGCAGGGCGAAGCTGCGATGTGGACATTCGAGCCATCGGTCGCGCTAACGATCTATCAAGATTGGATGGCCGATCAGGAGCTGGAAATCGAGACGGGCCAGCGACTGGATCGTCGCGCCGGCGTCGTCAAGGATGGCCAGCACATTGTTTCGATTCAAATGGAATCGGGACGACATTTCCATGGCAAGATGTTCATCGATGCAACCTACGAAGGTGATTTGATGGCCGCCGCCGGCGTCAGCTATACCGTGGGACGGGAAGCCAATTCGATGTATGGCGAAACGTTGAACGGAGTCCAGACGCAGCGATCGGTTTATCACAACTTTGTCGATGGCGTTGATCCCTATCGCGTTGCCGGAGATCCGACCAGCGGGTTGTTGCCCTTCATTGATCCACACGGTCCGGGCAACGAGGGCGAAGCCGACCGCCGCGTCCAAGCCTATTGTTATCGGATGTGTCTGACCGATCACCCGCCAAACCGCATCCCGTTTCATAAGCCAAGCGGATATGACCCCAGCTGGTTTGAACTGCTGCTGCGCAACTTCGAGGCCGGTGAATCGGGAATGCCTTGGATCAACTCTGGCATGCCCAATCACAAAACCGACACCAACAATCGTACCGGATTTTCAACCGACTTCATCGGTCAAAACTATGACTACCCCGATGCCAGTTACGATGAACGCGATCGTATTGCCGCAGCCCATTTGCTGTATCAGCAAGGGTTGATGTGGACGCTGGCGAATCATCCGCGAGTTCCCGAGAAAATTCGCAACCAAGTCGCGCGGTGGGGAATGTGCAAGGACGAGTTCGTCGAAGGCAACGGTTGGCAGAAACAACTGTATGTCCGCGAGGCGCGTCGAATGGTCAGCGACTTTGTCATGACCCAACTGCATTGCCAACAAGTCGAACAAGTCGACGATTCGATCGGGATGGGGGCCTACACGATGGATTCACACAATACCCAGCGTTACGTCGATGCCGATGGACAAGTGAAGAACGAGGGGGATGTCGAAGTCGGCGGGTTCCCGCCCTACCCGATCAGCTATCGATCCATCGTCCCACCGGCCGATCAAGCGGACAACTTGTTGGTGCCCGTCTGTTTGTCGTCCAGTCACATGGCCTTTGGATCGATCCGAATGGAACCGGTCTTCATGGTGCTGGGGCAATCGTCGGCTACCGCCGCGTGCTTGGCAATCGATCGTGAAGTGTCCGTGCAAAATGTCGAATACAGCGATCTGAAGAAACGACTTTTGGCCGATGGACAAATCTTGGACTACCAGCGTCCGGTATCGCAGGTCCGTGGGCGAAGCGTCGATTCATTCAAGGGGATCGTTGTCGATGACACCGATGCAACCCTGTCTGGCCCGTGGGCGCATGGAACGCTGGGCGGTTGCGTCCACCTAGGGTACCGGCATGATTCGGCAACCGCCGATGGGTTGGCCAAAGCCGTGTTCGAAACCCCATTGCCACACCCAGGCCAGTACGACGTCCAGGTCGCCTATGTCGCAAACTCCAACCGTGCTACCAACGTGCCGGTGATCGTCAGTCATCAGGGATCCGTCACCGAGACAACCGTGAACCAACGCATCAAGCCAGATATCGACGTCGTGTTCGCCTCCGTCGGTACTTATCAATTCGATGCCTCTGGAAAGGTCACGATCGTCAACAAGGACACCGACGGCCATGTCATCGTCGACGCTGTGCGGTGGATCCCGGTCCGCGGGAATTAGGTCCCGGCGGATCGCATGCGACCGTCTCGATCGGTTGCCACGAAGATGCATGGCACGGCGATTGCTACGAACTGTCCCACTCGGCATTGCGTGATGCACACCGGATTCATTTCGCAGCGCCAGGGTCATTTCGCAGCGCCAGGGTAATCTCGAAAAAACGGGCCCTGCGTTCCACAGAATCGCTTTCAAGCCACAGACGGATCAATCATGACGGTTCAGCAGACGGATGGTGACCTTTCCTTGCAGGCGTTGGCCGAACTGCGCGAGGCCAAAGAAATCTTAGAACACCATGGGATTGCCGATCGGTTGACCGAAATGATGGGGGCGCCGGTCACCGCATCGCTGAAAATTTTGCCGTCTGTTGCCGAGAAGGCAGTCTATGACACGATCGAAAAATCGTTGACGATCGCGTTGGACGTTGCGCTGCGAACACTCGGCCAGGACTCGATGAAATCCGCCAAGCCTCGCCTGCTAACGCACAAGTTGTTGGCGGGGATCACGGGCGCCGCCGGTGGCGCTTTGGGCGGTGCAACGATCGCGGCCGAGTTGCCGGTGTCGACTGTGTTGATCCTGCGAAGCGTCGCCGATATCGCCCGCAGCGAGGGCGAAGATCTGACCAGCGTGGAGGGCCGGCTTGCTTGTCTGGAAGTGTTTGCGTTGGATCCGGGAAAGCAGACGAAGATCGATGATGACACCGAAATCGGATACTTTGCCGTCCGCGCCGCAATGGCGAAACAGATTCGCGATGCGTCGCAGTATGTCTTGAAAAATGGCGTATCGGACACGTCCGCACCGGCCTTGGTCAAGTTGGTCGCCAAGATTGGGGAGCGTTTCGGGTTGGTGGTCAGCGAGAAGATCGCGGCTCAAGCGATCCCCGTGATCGGTGCCATCGGTGGTGCGTTGATCAACAGCTATTTCATCGATCACTACCAGGATCTGGCACGCGCCCACTTCGCAATTCGCCGGTTGGAACGGTCACACGGTGAAGTCATGGTACGGGAATCCTATCGACGGATCACGCTATGAACGGCAATGGCCGTGCCATCGAGGAGATTTCGGATCGACCCAATACATTGGTGCTTTCCTACCTGGGGATTCGGCGAGCGATCGGTGTTGGCGGCTTGTTGTTGCCGGTAATGCTAGGCCCGGTTGGCTTGGTGTTCGGGATTGAAATCCAGGACAACATGAGCAGCTATTACCACACGCCGCTTCGTGACATCTTTGTCGGGACGTTGTGCGCGATTGGGATTTTCTTGTTCTGCTATCGCGGCTACGACTGGGTTGAAAACTGGACGTCGAATCTGGGCTGCGCGTCCGCCCTGGGCGTGGCGTTGTTTCCGCTGGACTTCAACAGCGATCCGCTGATGCAGAAATCGATCGTCGGTTACCTGCATTCGTTCAGCGGCGGCGTTTTCTTTCTGACGCTGGCGTTCTACTCGCTATACCACTTTCCACGTGACTCGCGTCGTGAACACGAACCCCATCTGCGTGAACGGGATTTTGTGTATCGAACCAGTGGATGGGTGATTCTGGTCAGCACCGCAACGATGGGCTGCTACCTGCTGCTGTTGGATGGTTCTTGGAAACAAACCTTGAACCAGTACAACTTTCTATTTTGGATGGAATGGGTGGCTGTCTGGTCCTTTGCCGCCGCTTGGTTGGCCAAGGGGCGTACGGTCATCGCGGATATCGCTGTCGATATTTTGGCGTATTCGTACCAAACCGTGACGCGGGGCGAATCGCCTTCGCAGGACTCGTAAATCTTCGTCCAGCGAGTCCGCGTCTCACCGCGCTGGCGGCGCATGGATCGATCGGCTGTCCCCGCGTCGCGAACGCAGCCTAGGCGGAGGTTCCGCGGTCACGTTGGTCGCTAGACGATCAGCAGCGACGCGGCTTTTCCCTTGCGGCTTGGATGATGCGGCGTTTTGTATCGCGAATCGCTCGTGTCTGCCTGATCCGCCCAGAATCCATCGGTTTGGCACGGCAATCGCATTTGTCTACCGAACAGACGCAGCGGAGGTGATGTTCCCCACCGCTGTCACATCGTTCAACACTGTTTAGGAGAATAGCCATGTTAGGCTGGGCTTTGACGTTTCTGATTATCGCTTTGATCGCTGGTGTTCTAGGCTTCGGCGTCGTCGCGGGAACCGCGGCCTCGATCGCGAAGATCCTATTCGTGGTATTCTTGGTGCTGTTTGTGATCGGCCTAGTCCTGGGACGACGCGGACCCGTGGCTTGATGCAAGGCGCAAGTCGCCAATACTTTCGGCCACCCACACCTGGCCGAAACCACACCACACTCTTCGTAGCGCAAGTCGCCAAGACTTTCGGCCACACACGCTACGTAGCGGAAGTCGCCAAGACTTTCGGCCACCCACCTGCCCCGCCACCACGGAAATATCAACTTCACCGCATTCCATTGAAATCAATGCTTCTTTCACCGCCTGATTTCAACTTCACGTCGATCGTTCTATAGAATGGCAGGTTCGAACTCGTCTTCGATATCAGCCCCGTGTCTACGAGAACTCCTTTCGAATCAACATGAAGTATTCGCTTGCGATTGCGGCCGCCTTTACGTTCTTGCCGTTGGTCACCATTCCCGTCCACGCACTGGATCACGCAGAGTTTTCCGCGGGACAGGCGATCCTGGCGGGGCAATGGGATGTCATCGACATTCGGTTTCGTGCGGAGTGTGACCCCAGCGTCGCCACAGACGTTGCTCTAGGGGCCACATTCACAGACGCGGACGGGAATCCACATCAAGCTGCCGGGTTCTACAACGGCCAGGATCAATTCGTGATTCGGTTCACGCCGCCGTCCGCCGGAGAATGGACCTTCGCCACACAGTCCTCTCTTTCCGCGTTGGATGGCAAGAACGGGAAGATGTCGGTGCAGACGGCCCGTCCCAATCGCAAGGGTGGCATCATCATCGATCCAGAACAAGCCACCCGATTTCGGTACCAAAACGGGGATTCGTACTACCCGATCGCGTTCGAATCCGACTGGCTGTTCGCGTTGGATGCACAGAACGCCGATGACATTCCCGACACACGAAAGTTAGTGGATTCGCTAGCCGCTAATGGGTTCAATCAAGTCGTGATGAACGTGTTCGCCTACGACGTGAACTGGAAGAAAGATGATCGGTTGGTGCCGGAGTATGAATATGGCAGCCCAAGCGTCTATCCGTTCGGCGGCAACAACGACGAACCCGATCACTCGAAGCTAAACATCGAATACTTCCGCCGACTTGATCGAGTGGTCGACTATTTGGACCAGAAAGGCATCGCAGCCCATTTGATGATCTATGTCTGGAACAAACAGGTTCATTGGCCCGAAGCAAACTCGGACGCCGACAACCGTTACTTTGACTACGTCGTCCAACGTTATCAGGCATTTCCGAACATCGTCTGGGACGTTTCCAAGGAAGCGCTCGGTTACGGGCATTCGGATGTGGACTACATCACCCAGCGGATCAAGCGATTGCGAGATCGAGACCAGTTCGAACGCTTGATCACGGTTCACGACTACAGCTACTGTCGTCGGTTCACCGAGAACGTGGATTTCGTGTCGGTTCAATTGTGGAGTTCCGAGCTGCATAGCGTGATGCGGAACGTTTGTGAGGCGATGCCGAACAAACCCATTTTGAACATCGAACACGGTGGCTACGAAAAAGGGCCCTACGTCGTGTTCACGGGCAACTACACATCTCCGGAAACTTGTCTGGAACGAGCGTACCAGTGCGTTTTTGCAGGCACCTTCCCCACACACTACTGGCAGGGTGCGGCGTGGAACGTGATCATTCCCGACATCGACGCGATGCCTGCGAAGCAGCGTCCACGCTTGGACTACTACCGCCACATGCGGACGCTGGTGGACCGATATGATCTCGGTCAGTTGACCGCCGGCGACAAGAACAGCAACGCTGGTTTCAGTCTGCACAACGGCAACGATCTGTACGTGTACTACGTCCCCAAAGAATGCGAGTACATCGGCATGCGACTTCCAAAGTCGCTGACAGGCCAAACGATGACGGGGACCTGGTTCAACCCATTTGACGGCAGCTTTTCGAAGCCCGATGTCCAGGAAATCGTGCAGTGGCCCGCCTTTACCAAGCCCGCGGGCGACGGCTTTCGCGTTCTAATCGTCGAAATCCAACCGAAGTCAGGCGACACTCCATAGGCGACTTCAATCGCCAAGCCGAGGGCGGGTTTTGCCTTGCAAGCCGTTGGAATAACGGAAGATTTCGCCGTCGGGCTGGCCGGGATTTCGTGATCGGAGTTCGGCTTTCATCGCCCTCCACTCCGCCGAGTGGAAAGCCGCGTTGTAGCCATCCAACGATGGCGCTCGAGTTGCGGGCAGGCGAGGTGGATCGCTACACCTACTGTGGCGATGCGATGTCATCCAGAGATGGCACTACGTTCTTCGGTGCTAAGATGAGACATGTTGACTGAGCAGGTTAAGGTTGCTTGGCGGCTAAACTCCAAGCATCCTTCTTGCTCAGTTCACCTTTCTCAAGTCACGTGAGTTCCCGCAATTTGCATTTCGGATTTGAATTCACATCCACTATGGCGACAGCTGGGAAGTGGCGTATCCTACCAACAGCAAGACAGCAAACAATAATATCGACATGATCCCCGAAATCTGACTTCCCTGGCGTACTTCGGTCTCGGACAGCTGATCGGGATCGTTTGGGAATGTGTAGTCGGCCAACAAGCAGGTGTAAGCGATGGTTCCGACGACGAAATAGGCCGCAGTTCCGAAGATTGCCGCAATTAGGAATCCTGAAAACCAAGTATAGGACGCAACCCCAACTGTCAGTGAAGCGATAGCGGGTACAGCAGACGCTAAAACGGCTTTGTCATGGCGAACTTCATGCTGAAACAAGACTTCGGCGATAGCAGCCAGGAAATGACCACCGCCGTAGGCCACAACGCAGATCATCAAGGGCGGCACTATGAAGTAGATCGCCAGCTTCAGCGAAAACAGATCAGTGATCATGCATCGAAATCTTGAAAGGTCGCGGTCTAGGCCGGGTAGATCGTGCGTTGAACTTTGTCGCCGCACTAGTGGCAGTACAGCGGACGCAGGCCGAGACGGCCGGCCCGTCCGAATGAGTCTACCAGATACGACTGGGGATAGCCGAGATCGCCCGTCAATCCTTGCATCGGCAACTGAACCATCGCGACTGGCTCCCGCTCGATTCCCTCTGCACTTTCTACCTGGCATTCCGGCATTGGCAAGACCGCGCAACGATTCGTGTTTATTAGTGTTCCAGTCGGAAGGAACACTAATCTTCGCTAAGCGCACACGAATGACTTTGCCGTAAGAGTTCGCCAGCACGGGTTGGCAGCGGCAAGCGATCAAGTGACCGACACAAAATTGGCTAGCGACCGCGCAAGGTTCAAGAAGCTTGGCGATCAACCGGGCAACCACAGACAGCAAGAATGGCGGACGTCACGGGGCACGGAAGGCTGACTATTCCATTGCGAAAAAGGCCGCAAACCGTGCTCCCGTGCATGTCATTGTTCCCCGCGATTATGGTCATTGTGAAACGGTGAGGCAAGCAAGGATCTGACTGACTTGCGGTCGTTGTGGGTATCCAATCCGTGTTGGACGGGGCCACGTGTCAGGTGAAAAGTCCGGAACAGTCGATCCCAAACAGAAAGTACAGATGAGTAGTTGCACGCGTAGAGATCAGAATCACGAGAATGATGCACAGAGTGAATCGATGGAGTTACGAAAAAGGTTCGGGCAATGCGGTCGAAGCGCCCAAGTGCAATTGTGGAGTGATGCATCATCGAAACCATCACAAGTGCAGTTTCGTAAATGAGCAGCGCAGTCGTTGACACACCGAGCAAGTAAAGGAGTGGAAGACGAACAATTCCCGCAATCCCGAGTTCTACAACATGAAAACGCCCGGCAGTCGTTACATCCATCGCGGAATCGGAGTGGTGGACTGCGTGGAAACGCCAAAGTAGAGCAAAGCGATGATTGGCTCGGTGCCAAAGGTAACTAAACAGGTCTAGCGCCAAGAATGAGAGGACAACACGAACTAGGCCAAAAGGCTCGGCGGACGAAACGCTGCAGACATACACACTGAGTAAGCCTACGGAAAAGAAAAGTAGTCCACCGTTTAACGCAGCCAACGCAAGGTTGGTTGCAGCATGCTGAAGTCTGCCTAGACGCGGCGTCGCGAAGTAAGTCTCGACCAACCATAGGATCACGAGCCAAACGGTCGCTGGGGCAAGGCGATAAGCCGCATGATCGAGTCCCGGATACGAAAGAGCGGCGATAACTATCAACGTTCAACAGTCGGGGGACGATTCATTCTCCCCGGCTCAGGCGGGGGTTAAATTTATTATGGCATGGGTCGGGCGGGAATAAACGGTTTTATGCCCGGCTGACCCGTGCATGATACGCCCTCCCCAAGCGAGGGGGGGTGCATGCGATGCGTTTGGGTGGCTTCCCGGCCGCTCACGCGTTCACGGCTCACTCAATCGACGCGCCCGCGAGCAATTCTGGCGAATCCCACAACGGGGACTGGGGGCAGGATCGCTCGCGAAGGATGGGTGCTTTCAAAGCCGAATGTTTTTGATTTGTGGGGCGTCGGTGGGGTAGAATCAGGCGTCTTGCTACGCAGTATCCCACCCCCCATCGACGGATGTCATGACCATGAGTCAGTTTGAACCGATCAAAAAGTCTTTGATCAAACCTGGGTCAATCAATCGCAGGACGTTTCTTGAGAATTCCGCGGCCACCATTGCTGCGGGATCTTTGATCGGCGGTGGTCTGACCAACATGCCGCTCCGCGCGGAACCAGTGGCGTCGGCCAGTGCCGAGTCGCTGGTGGGACAGTTGTTCCAAACCATGGACGCGAAACAGAAGAAGGCGGTTTGCTTTGACTGGGATCACGTGGACAAAAAGCGGGGTCTGCTGCGGACCTTTGTCGCGAACAACTGGAACATTACCGACCAAGAGATCAACGGCGATTTTTATAGTGACCAACAACGCGATCTGATCGAACAGGCGTTCAAGGCGATCATTCACCCGGATTGGCATGAAAGGTACTATCAACAGCTCGAAGACGACGCTGGCGGTTTCGGAAACGAGCAGTCGATCGCGATCTTTGGCAATCCCACCGAAGATGGCGAGAAGTTCGAATTGGTCATCACCGGTCGACACATGACCGTTCGTTGCGATGGCAACTCGGCAGACCATGTTGCCTTTGGCGGACCTGTGTTTTACGGACATGCACCGGAGGGCGAAGAGGGCCCCAATCACACCGACAACGTGTTCTGGAACCAAGCGGTCGCTGCCAACGATCTGTACAAGATGTTGGACGGGCGTCAGCAGAAACAGGCGTTGGTCCCCACCACGCCGCGAGAACAGGCCGTCGCGTTCCGTGGTCATTCGTCCGACATCACCGGGTTGCCGGTTTCGGACATGGCATCTGACCAACGTGAACACCTGCAAGGCGTGCTGGCCACGATGGTCGAAATGTATCGCACGCCGGATCAGCAAGAAGCGATGCAGTGTCTGAAGACCCAAGGCGGACTGGATGCCTGCAAGTTGTCGTTCTACCAAGATCACGACATTGGCAAAGACGGCGTCTGGGACAACTGGCGATTGGAAGGCCCGTCGTTCGTATGGCACTATCGTGGTGCACCCCACGTTCACGTCTGGGTCAACATTGCCGATTCGGCGGACGTGAAGCTGAACGCGTAACCCTATCGTTGTTCCGGTATCCGAAGTTTCGACGAACCGATTCGGTCCGTCGAAACTTTGATTTGGTTACGGTCTGGCCTATCGCGACAGGAACAGTCGCTTGGTCAGCGTCCGCGGGGCGCGGATGATCAAATCGGTTTGATCGTCCTCGCCCACTTCGTCGTTGCCCGGCGTACTGTCGATGTCGAACTGGTCGGCTGCGATGACCTGAACGGGAATCGTTTTCAGTTCGCGATTTTCGACCACGGCCCGAACGGTCAGCGTCGCTGTCGCGCCCACACCTAGCGTGCCGATTTCCCAACGTCCGCTGACCGGGTTGTAGCTACCGATATCAGGCGTGGACGACACAATCCGCAGTCCAGCCGGGATCATCACCGATGTGACCACACCGGTCGCGGCCACGTTGCCAGAGTTTTGGGTCAGGAAGGTCATCAGGATTTCGTCCCCTTCGACCGGGGCGTCGTTGTCGACGCTTGCGGACACGTCCAGGTCAATCACCACCGGCGTGATCAGAACCGACGCGATGTCATCTTCCGCGGCGACACCGTTGCCGGGCGTGCTGTCCGGATCGAACTGCCTAGCCAACATGATTTCGGCGGTGTTGGTCGATGGCTGCGGCGAAGTCGCTCGGGCATCGATCCGCAGGGTTGCGTTGGACGACGATGAAACGCTGGCAAGCGTCCAGATTCCGTTGGCCGGATCGTAGCTGCCCACACTCGGATCGGCGGAGACGAACGTCAAGCCGCTGGGCAAGACGTCGCGAACGCTGATGTCGGTGGCCGTGCTGGGGCCTGAATTGGTAAGTGTCAGAGTGAAACGGATGACTTCGTTTTGGGTGGGGGCCGATGTGCTGGCGGTTTTCGTCAGGCTAAGGTCGGCCACCTGGGTGACGAATTCGACACTGGCTTGATCGTCTTCACCGGCGTCATTGTTGCCCGGCGTGCTATCGCGATCCACTTGGTCGGCCGCAGTGATCTCGGCCGTGTTCGTGGCGCCGCTGATTTGGCCGACGGTGGCGTTGATGGTCAACGTCGGGGCGGCGTCTTTGGCTACGTTGCCGACGTTCCACAGACCACTGGCCGAGTTGTAACTGCCCTGGCTGGCGATGAAGTTTTCGAAGACCAGGCCGTCGGGCAACCGATCCGTGACCGCTACGCCGGTGGCGTCCGATGGGCCATCGTTCGAAAGCGTCAGCGTGAAGGCGATGGTATCACCGACATTGGGTGCCGGATCGTCTAGGACTTTGCTGAGCGCTAGGTCCACCAATTGAGGCGACAGGGTGACACTGGCTTGATCGTCCTCCGAATCATCCCCGTTGCCCGGGGTGCTATCGGGATCGAACTGGCTGCTGGTCAGCACTTCGGCCGTATTGGTGCGATCGGTCAACGCAGCCACAGCGGCGCGGATGTCCAGGGTGGCCGTGGCGCCGGAGGCCAGGGAGTCGATGGTCCAAATTCCGGTGGCCGAGTCGTAGTCGCCCACACTGGGTGACGAACCGACGAAGTCCAGTCCCGCGGGCAAAGAGTCTCGCACCGTGATCTGCTCGGCTGTATCCGGGCCGGCATTGGACAGCGTCAGCGTGAAGGTGACTTCCTGGCCCACGTTGGGGAGCGAGTCGTCAACCGTTTTGGTTAACGAAAGGTCGGCACTGGCCGGGGTGATCGACACCGAAGCCAGGTCGTCTTCGTTTTCATCTTGATTGTCCGGCGTGCTGTCGGAATCAAATTGGTTCGCGGCGATGACTTCGGCGACGTTTGTCACCGCATCCACTTGGGTCACGGTCGCCGTGATTTCGAGTGTCTCGGACGATCCGGCAGCGATCGCGCCCAGTGACCAGATTCCGGTGGTCGCGTTGTAGCTGCCCACCGACGCATTGCTGTCGACGAAATTCAGCCCGGCAGGCAACGCGTCGCGAATCACAACACCCGTTGCGTCGGAAACCCCATCGTTTTGGGCGGTGATGGTAAACGTCACATTCTGGCCGATCGCGGGCCGATCCAGCGAAGCCGTCTTCTGTAGCGACAGATCGATCACCGGCGGAGTCACGCTAGCGGATGCTTGATCGTCTTCCGCTTCGACGTTGTTGCCCGGCGTCGAATCGGGGTCGAACTGATCCGATTGGCTGACGCGGGCGGTGTTGGTCTGGGTGCCCTGCCCCGTGATCGTGACGTTGATGCCAAGCGAAACGGTTTCGCCGCTACCAACGCTGCCGATGTCCCAGATGCCGGTGTCGGCATCGTAGGTGCCTGCGCTTAACGTCGTGGAATCGAACCGCACTGCGTCGGGCAACAGGTCGCTGACCTGAACGCTCGTGGCGGGGCTGGGGCCATCGTTTGTCAGCAGGATTTCGAACGTCACTTGATCGCCGACGTTCGGTGTATCGTTGGTGACCGTTTGGACCAGCGACAGGTCGGCCACCGGTGTGCTGATCGTGACCGAGTCCTGGTCGTCTTCGTCGATATCGTTGTTGCCCGGCGTCGAATCGGTGTCGGGTTGATCGGCGGCCGTGATCTCGGCGACATTGATGGTATCGGTCAGGACTTGGTCAACGCGAACGACCAGTTGAAGTGTCGGCTGGGTCGTGATGCTGACGTTTCCGACGGACCAGACGCCGGACGAAGTATTGAAGCTGCCTTGACTAGGAGTGCTGTCGACGAGCGTCAGGCCGGCCGGAAGCACGTCGGTCACTCGGACGCCGGTCGCATCGCTTGGGCCCGCATTGTCGACGGTGATCACAAACGTGATTTCGTCCCCGACGTTGGGGGCGGTGTCATTGACGGCCAAGGAAAGCGACAGATCGATCTGTTGGGCTTGGATCGTCGCGGTCGCGATGTCGTCTTCGTTGGCGTTGCCGTTGCCGGCGACCGAGTCCGGGTCGGATTGGTCGACGCTGATGATTTCGGCGGTGTTCGTCGTCATCGACGCGGTATCGGTGACCGCGGTGATCGTCAACGTTTCGGTGCTCGACAAACCGACCGATGGGACCGTCCAGATCCCGGTGATCGAATCGTAGCTGCCCACCGATGGGTTGGATGAAACGAAACGGGTGCCGGTGGGCAATTCGTCTCGGATCGATACGTTGGTGGCAACATCGGGACCATCGTTGGTCACTCGGATGGTAAACACTACGTTGTCACCGATGTTGGGTGACCCGACGTCGACCGTTTTCGTCAGTGACAGGTCGGCGCTGGCCAATGTGATGGACACCGCCGCCTGATCATCTTCGCCCGGATCATCATTGTTCGGTGTGCTATCGGGATCGAACTGGGTCGCCTGGATGACTTCGGCCGAATTGGCGGTCGCAGGCTGCGAATCGACTCGAACGCGAAGTTGCAGCGTCGCGGGCGAATCGGCTGGGGCAAGCGACGGAACCGACCAGTTGCCGTCGGCCGACGTGTAGGTGCCGACGCTTTCGGTCGCCGACAGGAATGTCAAACCGGTGGGAAGCACGTCACGCACGATGATGCTGGTGGCGGTATCGGGACCGGCGTTGTCCAGCGTGATCGTGTACTGGATTTCGTCGCCGACATTGGGCCGCGGCGTGTCGACGCTTTGGGTCAGCGACAGGTCGATTGCCGATGGAGCGACCGTGGCGGAGTCCTGGTCGTCTTCGCTGGGGATATCATTGCCCGGGGTGCTGTCGGGATCGAACTGATCCGCTTCGATGACTTCCGCCGTGTTGGTGATCGCGGTCGATGATTGAACTCGCGCTCGGATGGTCAACGTCGGCGCATCCGTCGTGGAAACGTCCCCGATGACCCAGCGACCTGTCGTGTCGTTGTAGACTCCCGCGTTGACGGTCGAACTGATCGATTCCAGTCCAGCGGGCAGCAGATCCGAAACGACGACGCCCGAGGCCGGGGCTGGTCCCTGGTTGCTAATCGTGACCGTAAAGATCACTTCGTCACCAACGTTCGGCGCTGGATTGTCGACCGTTTGGGTCAACTGCAAATCGGCAACCGGCGTGACGATGGTCAGCGACGCCTGGTCGTCTTCGTCCGCGTCGTTGTTGTTGGGGACGCTATCCGAATCGGTTTGGTCCGCCGCGGTCACTTCGGCAGTGTTGATGAACGATCCGCTTTGGTTGACCACCCCGGAAAGCGAAAGTGCAACCGAACCGCCGCTGATCAGTGATGGAACCGTCCAAATTCCCGACGACGTGTTGTAGTTGCCCTGGGATGGGGTCGCCGTGGTCAACGTCACCCCGGCAGGCAACAAATCGCGGACCGAAACGTTGGTCGCTGTGCTGGGGCCATCATTGCGCAAGGTGACAACAAAGGTGACAGTGTCGCCGACATTGGGGCTGGCGTCGGCGATCGTCTGGGTCAGCGACAGATCGATGGTTTGCGGGGCGATCGCGACAGATGCTTGATCATCCTCACCCGCCAATTGGTTGTTTGGCGTGCTGTCGGTGTCGAATTGGTCCGATGCGGTGATTTCGGCGGAGTTGGTTTTTTCGCCAACCGAAGTCACGGTGCCGGTGATGGTCAAGACCGCTGGGCTGCCGACGGCGACACTGCCCACGGTCCATCGCCCGTTGGCACTGTCGTAGCTGCCGTTGTCCGTTGCGAATCGTTCAAACTGGATACCGCTTGGCAACAGGTCTGTCACCACCACGCCGGTGGCCGTGTCGGGACCGCTGTTGTTGATCGTCAACGTGAAGGTGACTTCTTGATTCAAGTTGGGCGACGGATCATCGACCGTCTTCGAAAGACTTAGATCGGCCTGATCGAAGTTGGCGAAGTTTGCCGTTTTGACGATCGTCCCAACGGCGCCGACCAATTCGGACGCGCCGTTGACGTCGACGACCGTCGTTGCGATTTCTAGTTCGATCGCGCCAACGTCGGTGAAGTCAGCGCCGCCACCCGATGTGGATGTGAAGGCAGAAAAAGGAATGAATTCAGCCGACTGGAAGGTGCCCTGCGTGACAGGAATCGGAATGGTCGCAGTGCTGAATCGATCGGCCGTTCCCGCGATGCCATCGTTGCTGTAGATGCGTACGATCGCATTCCCGCCGGCTAGGTTTGCCCGGATCTGCAGCTGCAGTCCCAGCGCGTCCGTGGTCAGGTTGACGCCCCCTAGCCCTGTGTCGTCGATCGCGATGGCGCCGTCGACTCCGTCCCACGTGACCCGTCGTGTTCCCAGTCCCGTGGCGGGCGAATTGAATATCAATTGGTTCGGAAGCAGCGGATCGTTCACGCTAAGTTCGACCGACCCGTCAGCACTGGTCTTGTTGACGATCAAATCACGTTCGCCACCAATGACCTGGGCGCTGTCGGCCGCGACGAAGCTGGTCACAGGAATGTTGTCGTTGGTGGTGTCGGTAACCTTCTGGGCGGCGGTGTTGAAGGTGTCGATCGAAGTCGCGATCCGGCCTTTGACGTCCTCGGTCGAAATCGTGATCAGCGGCGATACCGATCGCAATAACGCGTGTCCCGAAACGGTTTGGGCCGGTTGCAACACGAAATAGTCGCCCGCCGTTAGACGTTCGAATCGGTAGTTCCCGTTGCTGTCCGTCATCGCCATCGCGACTTCGACGTCACCGGTGCCCGGTTCGAACACGCCGTCACCGTCGTCGCGATAGATGTCCAAGGCAGCGCCAGAGACTTCTTCGCCAACGTCGTAACCATTGCCCGAAAAATCATCGAACACCTGGCCAACCACATCCGCCAAGTCGATGGCGGCGACCAACAGCCGGCGATCTTCTAGCGATTCCAGCCGTGGGCGGAATCGATGTTGGGGCGATCGGTTTGCATCGCCAAGAAGTCGCAAAAGAGAATCGCGGAGCCGCTGCGTACGCCGTTTCATTGCCATCATTCCAGAAGACCAGGATGCCACTCAAATCGCGGCGATAGTCTAACGGATGGCAGGGAGGTTTAGGCACCCTGGGTTGATTGAAATGAGTTTGCGGGCGTGGTGCTGGGGCGGACCGCTTGCGGAAGCCGTTGTTTCCACGGTCGTTGGTGGATCGGGCGATCAGAACCTAAGTTCGGCACCCAGGTTCAACCCATGGGCCCAGTAGTCGGATTCGATAAATTTGAATTCGGGGCGTCGTCCATCGGATACCAATGGATCGGCCTCGGGCGGCAATAGGTTGCTATCAATGTCGGTATCGATCTGGCTTCCGGCACGCACAACGCTTGGGAAATACAGCATCGAATACCCGACGGTTGCATCTAACCAATCGGTCAATCGGACACCCAGGGTAAAGCCGACCTCGGGGACCATTGTGAACTCGTCGCGTTCATAGCGTCCGATGTTGCTTCGTTGGGCAAGCAGGCCGCCGGTGAATTGGTCGGTGGTGCCATTTTCGGTCCGCGTGGTCGTGCCGTTGATGTCGACGCGTTGGTTGTTGCTGCCAACGGCGACTCGAAGCATCGATTCCAACCAAGCCCGACGGAAATTGGCTTGGTGGATCACACCGAGCTGCAGACCGTTGAATTCGTTGCTGGTTCGAAACGATTCGTTGATGGCGATCGTGCCGGGGGACGACGTGATTTCGGATGTGATGTTTTCGGAGATACCGATTTGATCTTCTAGCTTCAGGTATCGGTATCCGATGATCCAGTCAACGCGGTCCGATTCCCCGTCGGGGTTGCAGATTCCGATCGGGCAAAGTCCAGCGCGAGCATTGATCAGGAACGATTTCAGATCGCTTTCGGACCCCACGCGAACGTTCCCGGACACCAAGTTGGGGTACGAAATCAGTTGGGCGGTATCGATTCCACGGCTGGCGTCAAAGAATGGCCGCGCGATGATCGGCGAACCATCTCCGCTGGCTTGGAATCCATCATCCTGGCTGCCTAGCAACTGAAAGAATTCGCTTTCGATGGCGAACGCACCCTGTGCGTTCAACCAGAAACCGGTTCGGAACCGGACTCCGCTGGTCGAGTCATTGTTGATTTCACCGCCACCGAACAGGGTGCGGGTTCCGGGTTGTCCCAGAATCCCAGCGCTGGTTCGGGCGGTCCCGTCGGGGCTGGTCGTTACCAGCGCAGGCACGTCCATGCCTTCGGTCCACCAATGAAGGTAGTCGGCACGAATCCAAAGCCGGTCGGCGATCGCCATCGGCCCGGGGACGTAACCACCGATCATGTTCCCGCTGGGGAATGGGTTCGGTGGCAGCCATCCGCCTGCTTGGGTGGTGCCCATCGCGTACGGGTCGGCGCCGGAAATATTGTTGTTGACCACCACAGGGCCATATCCGGGATAGGCCGTTTGAGCGCGGGCATGCGATGTCGTCAGCGTGGGGGTGACAACCAATACCAGCAGTATGGCGGCGTAGATGGACCGTCGAGGGCTCAAGCGGATTCTCCTCTGAACTTTCTATTTCTGACCGGTTTCGCTCAAGAAATCCGGCATTTGAACCGGACGGTCGCCAATTGGAGGTACCCGCGTCAAGGCGGAATCCGTCGCGACTGGCCCTACGGCACCAAAGAACAGGGGGGATCCGGTGGAACGGATCATTTTGACTGTAGCGATTGTGGCGCCTGCGACGATGAATCCGAACATGCGGGCGAGCGTTCTCGGAGGCCTGCATGATGTGAGTTCAATTTACTCTTGGTCGTAAAGGTGGACGCGGATGCGCCGCTTCATTGCTATTAGCTTTTTGGTGTCAGCCGGCTTTGCTGGCTCCGCACCCTCTGCGTTCTCGCAAGAATCCCTTGCGTTAGCACCCGCGGGCGCCTCCCAATCGTATGGAAACACGCCACAACTGCCGGCAACGGATGCGGCAAGCCGTCCTCAACTGAGGAAGCTTGCGGTTCCGCCACAGCATGCGAAGTCCATCGCGACCAAGCTGAGCTTGCAGTTCCGCGAAACGCCGATGGTGCAGATTGCACCGGATGTCAAAAACAAGCAGTTGGTGGTGATGGCACCCGAAGCGATGCAGCAAAGCATTGCTCGCGAGGTGCAATCGTTGCTGGCGTCGCACATGGAAGAGTCTGCGTCCCCGGAAGGGCGAAGCCCGATTCGCGTGGCGTTCAAGCAGATCACTTGGCGAGAGTTCGAGGACGATCTGCAGGGTCTTTCCGACACACCGATTCCGGTCACGACCAGTCAAAACGGTGAACGAGCCGCGTTCCAGTTGGCCGCCGTGCCACTTGGTGGTGCCACGGTCGAAGTGGACCGACGCAATAACTCCGTCACGGTCGTTGCACCTACCGCATCGATTGCTGGTTGGGAAAAAATGATCGAGACATTGGATCACAGTCGTCGAGGCGGCGATCAAGTGACCAATGTGATGCGGTTGAAGAACGCCGAGCCGGCACCCGTGCAGCGAGCCATCCGGTTGCTGAAGGAACTGGAAAGCCATTCCGCCGCCGCAGCCCCGGTCGCCGCTGGGTCGCCGTTCCGCAACGCCGTCTTCCAGCAACCCGCCGTCGGCGGACAGGCCGGTGGTGCTGCGACCGCGGATGTCTCGGTCGAAGTGGTCCCCGAGGAAGGTGGCGCCGGTGTGATTGGCGACACGCAAATTCAGTTTGTTCCCGAATTGGGAACGATCATCATCCGTGGTGCCAAACGAGACGTGCAACGCGTCATGGATGTGATCAAGCAGATCGAAGAACAAAGCGAAATCACCAAACCCGAAATCGAAGTTGCCGAACTGCAACATGCCGATAGCAACGCGGTTGCGACTTTGTTGCAGCAGCTTTACACCGACGTGCTGTCGGCTCGCCAAGGCGAAGTCAGCATCACATCGTTGGATTCGCCCAACGCCCTGTTGTTGATCGGACGCGCCGAAGCCATCAAGAGTCTGAAAGACCTGATCGTCAAAATCGACCAACCGGTTTCCGAAACCAGCCGACTGCGGATCTTCCGATTGCAAAATGCATCCGCCGTGGATGCCGAACAAACCATTCAAAGCTTCTTTGCCGATCGCCCCGGTGCGGGTGACGATTACCGTCCCGGTGTTGGCCCACGTGTTCGCGTGCTGGCTGACTATCGAACCAATTCATTGATCATCAGTGCTGCACCACGTGACATGGAAGAGGTCACGCGGCTGATCAACGATCTAGACGTTCATCAAGTGGCATCGCAAAACCAGATCAAGATTTTCACGCTGTCCAATGCGGTCGCCGAGGATTTGGCACCGGTCATTCAAGAAGCCATCAATGGCGAAGGCGAAGGCGGCAGCGATAACATGACCCGGCCATCGGCCACCCTTTCGATCGTTAGTATCGATTCCGAGAACAGCCAACTGTTGGATTCCGGGATCTTGGCAGGTGCGGTCATCACAGCCGATACCGGTGCGAACTCAATCGTGGTTCGGGCACCCGCGGCCAGCATGGCTTTGATCGGTGAATTGATCCGCCAATTGGACCGTGCACCCGGCGTGGAATCGTTGGTCAAAGTGTTCACGATCGAAAACGGCGACGCGTTGCAGCTAACCGCCGCCTTGCAGGACCTGTTCGGTGACGAAGCCGCGACCAGCGGAACCAGCGTGGGTGCAGGGAACTTGGGTGGATTGCCGTCGTCGAGTGCGGGTGGCGACAATTCGCTTGTGCCGCTGCGATTCAGCACCGACCAGCGTACCAATGCCATCATTGCCAGCGGTTCGTCGTCGGACCTGGAAGTGGTCGAAAGCATCCTGTTGCGTTTGGACAGCGAAGGTTTTGCCGAACGGATCACCGAAGTGATTTGGTTGCGGCACCAAGCGGCATCCGACGTCGCAACCGCGCTGACTTCGTACGTTCAACAACGAACGCAAACCGTCAACACGATCCAACAGTTCCAACAGGGATTGGGCCCTTACGATCTTCCCGATCGTGACTTGATCGTCGTGGCCGAACCGGTCACCAACAGCATCCTGCTAAGTGTTTCCCCACGGCTTTACGAAGATGTCCGTCGGCTGGTGGATCGCTTGGACCGTCGTCCACCGATGGTCTTGATCAAGGTGTTGATCGCCGAAGTGGCGTTGGACGATGCCTTCGAAATCGGTGGCGAAGTCGGACTGCAGGATTCCTTGGTCTATGACCGTGGCGTTGCTGCCGGTGCTTTCCCCGGTGCCACCCCACCCAGCACACCTGGATACAATTTCAATAACGTGGGGCAACCGAACCTGAATTCGTTCGGGCAGGGCAATGTCGCGGGCCGCGGTGTATCCAGCTTCGGTGTTGGTACGACCAACTCGGCACTGGGATATGGTGGCTTTGTGCTCAGTGCGGCCAGCGATTCGATCAGCCTGTTGCTGCGAACGTTGCAAGACGCCAATCGATTGCAGATTCTAAGCCGACCGCAAATCATGACGGTCGACAACACCGAAGGCTTTGTCCAAGTCGGGCGTCAAGTGGCTCGGATTCGTGACGTCACCCAGAACGTTTCGGGGTCCTTGGTTTCGACCGAAGACATCGAAGTCGGTTTGATCCTGCGGATTCGACCTCGCGTCGGGTCGGACGGACTGATCGTGATGGACGTCGACGCAACTCGATCGGCTCGTGACAGCAACAACGGCACGCCGATTCCCGCCGGTGACGGATCCGTCGTGATCATCGACGACATCCTGCGAACGACTGCCCAGTCGGTGGTCGCCGCCTATAGCGGTCAAACGGTTGTCTTTGGTGGATTGATTCAGAAAGAACGTTCGAACTTCAGTCGCCGCGTGCCTTACCTGGCGGACATTCCAATCCTTGGATACATGTTCAAGTACGAACAGGAAGTCGAATCACGGAAAGAACTGTTGGTCGTGCTGACCCCGATGTTGGTGACCGGCGAAGAAGATCTGGAATACGTCAAGCAAGTGGAATCGAGCCGCATGAGCTGGTGTTTGGCCGACGTGGTCGAAGCCCATGGTGACGTCGGGCTTAGCGGTGGCTACGGATTGTGGGGACCCACCACCGGTGCGGTCATCTATCCAGACCTGCAGCCTACCGTGGACGAAGTGATCATTCACGATTCGTATCCCGCCGGCAGCGATCCTACGATCTACGATTCAAGCTTCGGTCCGATCAATGGTGGGATGCCGAATTCACCATCCGTGATGGTCCCTGGTGACGTGGGTGCGACGGGAACGCCGATCTATAGCCAACCGTATGCCCAGCCCGGTGTGTACGGGGCGCCTGCGGGATCGACACCGATCACGCCTTCGCCGATGGTCACACCTGCACCGTCGATCGCCCCAGCCGGCTCCGGTCTAAGTGCCCCAGGTGCATTCGTGCCCGCGGCCCCAGGCGTCCCGGGGGCTTCGGCTGTCCCGCAAGCCTTGCCGGGAGCAACATCGTTGCCGACTCCATCGGCTTCGATGGGCGCTGCCGGTACCGCAAGTCAAGTCAACTGGGTCGATCAAGTGCAACCTGAATTCCGTTCGGGTGCAGCCAATCGTCCGCGTCCCGTCCGAATCGGCACTGCGTCCAGTGGAATCAATGGCAGCCGGTGATCGCCCCGCAGCGATTGCCACGTGTATCAGCCAGTTCCAACGGACATGTTTCTGACCCCATCATGAACGGATTCAGTGATGCGTATCTCACGACGTAAGTTCGCCGCTTCGGTCGCCGTACTGATTTCGATCAGTTCGGTAGGCTGCACGACGTTCAACAAGAAGACTGCCAAGAACGACGATTCGTTCTTTGATCGATTGCCGTTCGTTGGCAAAGGCAAAGCGGATGAACCGCCGGAACCGTATCCCAATCCTGCGAAGATGGCAGCGACTTGGACACCGGATACGTTGGTTCAAACCGGTCGAACCCCGACTCGTGGTTTCGGTGGCCGTGTCTTCTTCTATGACGAGAAGTCACGCGCTGTCCCCGTCGAAGGCACGTTGATCGTGCATGGGTTTGACGATTCGAAATCCGAATCCGGAGACCCATCGGACAAGAACGCGAAGCGATTCGAGTTCACGCCCGAACAGTTCACACGTCACTTTAGCCAGACTGACCTTGGCGCATCGTACAGCGTGTGGATCCCGTGGGACGCGATTGGCGGGTCCCAGCGACGGGTGTCGTTGGTGACGTCGTTCAAAACGGTCGAAGGCAAGCTGATCCAAGGCATTCCGGCGACGGTTCAGTTGCCCGGGACGACAGAGCCCAAGACTCGCGAAGACGAATTGGCCGGCATGTCGCCTCAGTACCGCCAGTTCCGGCAAGCGGCTGGCGAGGTGACACCCAAGTCGGGATTGACGACCACGACCATCTCGCGACGTCGCCTTCCCGGCCAATCGGAAGGGGCGCCGGGGATCAACGTGCCCGGCAAGCCCGGGGTTCCAGCAACCATGGTGGCTGGAAGCAACGAAACGCCATCGGTTGACATCCAGATGATGAAACGAGCCGCCCGACCGACATCGTCCGTCATGCCAGCCAGCGCGACGCTTCCCGACGGTTGGTAAGCTCGGGTCCAGCATCCAAGGTCAACTGGTCGCGTCAGGCACCCACCGACGCGATCAGGAAGGCAGCGGAGATGCCGCCCAGGATGATGCTACCGACTAAGTACTTCCAGGTTTCGCGTCCGTTCTTGAAAACGTGATAGATCACGTAGAACGGAACGAACAGGGTCAGCAAGCCTTTGACGATCTCTTGCTTGAAAGCGTGCACGACGATCATCAGGTAGGCGCCCTGGGACGCCAGATAGAAGGCGACGCCGCAAAGCATCAGAAACGTTTGCATCGGATTGAACGAGATCGATTCGTCGATGCGGCGCGACGCGTTGACGGCCAAAACCGCGATGCTTAACCCGCTGACGATCATGAACAGGACTAGCGACAGCATCCACCATGGCATGCCGGAGCCGTCCAGAACCGCTTTGTCCAGTGCGGCCGCTTTCGCCATGTCAGCCTTGGCTTTTTGCAGTGCCAGGGTTCCGTGGCTGATGTCGACGCCGGCCGTCTTGTGGCCTTCCAGACGAGCGCCCGATTCTTTGTTGAATCCACACTTGGTACACAGCACCGATCCGGCTGCCATTTCCGATCGGCAGTTGGGACAGATCTGAGCGACCTGGGCCGAAAAGCCCTCTTCGTCGAACATCTCGTCCATCATCCCCGGCTGTTGGGCAGCAGGGATTTGGGGGGCTGCCGGACGTGGCGCTGGTTTGCCCGCCGGTTTGGCACCGCCCGGTTGAGGGGCCGATCGCTTGACGCCGCCGGCCGGAGCTTTGCCACCCTGACCATTTCCACCCTGACCATTTCCACCCTGGGCAGTGGCAGATGGAACGCGGATGACGGTGGCACAGCCGGGGCACTTGACCGCTTTGCCGGCCGCTGTGTCGGGGACATTCAGGGCTTTACCGCACTGACATTTGACTCGGATCGGCATGGACGGGTGCAGGCGGCAAGAGGATCGAAGTGGGGGTGTCGGATCAGCAAAAAGGGACTGCAATGGTGCGGCGCCGATGCTACGTCGTCCATTCTACTTGGCCGAGCCGACCTTATCGATACTGTTCATGACAAGCGTCGCAGCGTTGGCGGATCCCAGCGGCACTGCTGCGAGCCGCTTCGAAGTCGCGACGTTCGATAGCGGCGACGACTTTGCTGGTATCGCCCATCATTTCGTGGCTCAGTTTGACGTAGTCTTGGTCGTCGGCTTCGTCCATGCCTTCCTTGGTCAGCACTTCCCCCAAGGTCGACAGCAATTCGGCATCACGTTTGATGGCGTCGGCGTTCTGTTCGACCGCCGCCACGTCTTGGCTATGGTCTTCCAGCGATTCGACCAGCCGTTCGGCGTATTCCATCAACGGCGATCGGTCGGCGATGTCGGACCAAGTGTTCTCGGGGGCCGCGTCTCGCGCGGTCAGCCCTGCCCCGGAAACCAGGTCTTGCAAGTCGGCTTTGCGAAGCTTGGCTTCGTTGTAAACCTGGGTCGACCCAGCTTTGCAATTGAACGCCGTCCGTGCCAGCAGGTCTCTAGCGGCAGCCGATTCGTCTTTCCACCGGACGTCGCCGGGGTGTTCGACGATCACGGCGAATAGCGTAGCTAGGATCGTCAGGTCCAGTCGGGCGTCTTGGTAGCCACCGCTGTTGAACGCGCCGGGGGTAGTGATGGTCGCATCGAAGCGCAGCCGAACTCGTTTGATTTCATCTTCGATCGAAGTCGGCGAAATCAGTTTTCCCCAGCCGCCGTTGGCATCGGCCTTGGCGGTACTGGAGGAAGATCCGTCTTTGCTCGGCGCGGCCTGCAATTTGGCGGCCGCTCGCAATGACGAAAGCGATGGTCGCTGGCCTCGGATCGCTTGCCCCATGTCGTCAAAGAAGATCCCACGAAGCTGGTCGCCTGAAACCTTAGGTGGCGGCGCCCGGCGTTCGTCGGCATAGGTGCCCATCGGTGCAACCATCGTTGTGGTGGCAAGCGTCGAAGCAAAACAGCATGCCACGACCGATCGGCGAGCGGTCTGCTTCCAAGCCAACATGCTGAATTCCTAAAACGGACGAACTTCGAAGAACACGGTCACACCATTCTAGTTCACGGCGAGCAAAGGTCCAAAATTCGTCGCATCTCGGCGACGGCTTCTTTCATGCCCACCATCACCGCGCGGCTGACGATGGAATGCCCGATGTTCAATTCGATCATGTCGGGGATCTTGGCGACGTCGCGGACATTGGTGTAGTTCAGCCCGTGCCCGGCGTGCAAACGCATGCCCAGGCTGGTCGCCAATTCGCCCGATTCGGCTAGGCGTTCCAGTTCGCGTTTCTGGTCGTCGCGGCGAGCGATCGCGTACGGTCCGGTATGCAGTTCGACCGCATCCACACCCATTTCCGCCGATGCCCGAATTTGGTCCGGATCGGGATCGATGAACAGGCTGACCAGAATGCCGGCGTCCTTCAGTCGTGCCACCGCCGCCTTGGCTCGGCCGGTATCGCCGACGACATCCAAGCCGCCTTCGGTGGTCACCTCTTGCCGGCTTTCAGGCACCAGCAGTCCCCAATCGGGCTTTGTCTGGCAACAGATTGTGACCACGTCTTCGGCACACGCGATTTCCATATTGGTCTTCACGGTCACCGTTCGCTTCAACAATTCAACGTCACGATCTTGGATGTGACGCCGGTCTTCGCGCAGGTGAAACGTGATTCCGTCCGCCCCGCCCTGCTCTGCCAATGCAGCCGCAATCACAGGGTCGGGCTCGAAGGTGCGACGCGCCTGGCGGACGGTCGCAACGTGATCAATGTTGACGCCAAGTTCAATCATAGGACCAAGTCAGCAGTGGTGGAGAACTAGGGATAAAAGAGGGGAGGCAGAAGCACCTGGATTTTCGATTCGCGGAACTCGTCAAAAGTTTGTCGATTGAGTCCAGTTTCTAGTTCCAATTTTATCCGCTGGGGCGATGGCCGCGGTTCCTATGTGAGGTAACCGAGGCTATCGCCTAGCGGCTCATTCATCGACAAGCTTTCAACGGCAATGGTGAGCCGCTGGCCGTGAGGCCACGGGCATTTGCGGAGGATTCCCGGCCGCTCACGCGATCACGGCTCATTCAATCGACAAGCTGTTAACGGCAATGGTGAGCCGCTGGCCGTGAGGCCAAGGGCATTTGCGGGGGATTCCCGGCCGCTCACGCGATCGCGGCTCACTCAATCGACAAGCCGTCAACGGCTTCCGCTGCGTATGGATCCCAACGTTCCGTTGAGACGGAATACTAGGAATCGATCTCGACTCGTTCGCCGTTCTTGTCGCGGCAATCCAGTTCCAGGTGTTCTGGATACAGGGCTTCGCTGCCAAGAATTTGGACGGACATCTTGCCGGTGTCTTCCAACTGCATCACGTCGCGACGTTTGCGGTTGTTCAGGTGAGCGGCAACGTGATCGTTGACGCGGATGGTGACACGTTCGATGTGCGAATTCTTGGATGCCAACGCCAGCGTCCGGATGACTTCGATCGACATGCTTTCAGCCGTCTTCACCAAGCCACGTCCTTCACAGCACGGGCAATCGTTGTAGATGCTGCGTTTCAGACTCGGACGAATTCGTTGACGAGTCATCTCGATCAAACCGAACGGGCTGGTTCGCAGGATCTTCGTTCGGGCTCGGTCGTTGGCCATCGCGTCGCGTAGAGTGCGTTCCAGTTTGCGACGATGACTTTCTTTCCGCATGTCGATGAAATCGTTGACGATCACGCCGCCCAGGTCACGCAGTCGTAGTTGTCTCGCGATTTCTTTGGCGGCCGCCATGTTCAATCGGAATGCGTTTTCTTCGGCCGAATCGTTGCCGCGGAAATTGCCGCTGTTGACGTCGATCGCGACCAAAGCCTCGGTCGGATCGATCACGATGGATCCGCCGTCTTTCAGTTGAACCTGGCGTTGGTTGATCTTCACGATCTCTTGTTCCAGGTCGTACTTGTGGAACAACGGCACGTCACTGTCATAGAACTTCAACCGATCAACGACTCGTGGCATGCACATCTTCAAAAAGTCGCGCGCCTTTTCATACGATTCCCGTTCGTCGACCAAGATTTGATCGATGTCATCGCTGTAGATATCGCGAATCGTACGGATGATCAGATCACTTTCTTCGTAGATCACGCCCGGTTCGTTGGAGGTCTGGATTCGTTTGACGATCGACTTCCACAAACGCAATAAGTACTCGAGATCGTTTTCCAGTTCGTTCTCTTTACGGCCGGCCCCAGCGGTACGGACGATGAACCCCAGACCCTTCGGTGGGTTCAACGCCAACAGACACCGTTTCAGCCGTTTGCGATCGTCGTCGTCTTCGATCTTGCGGCTAACACCAACGCGAGCAAGCGATGGCATCAGTACCAAGTAACGACCCGGGATCGAAATGTAGGTGCTAAGGGTTGGTCCCTTGGTTCCGATGCCTTCCTTGATGACCTGGACCAGGACTTCGTCGCCGCGGCGAAAGATTTCTTGGATCGGTGGTTTGACGCGGGGGCGTCCGCCTTTGAATGCGTGCTTGCTGCCACGGCCGGATTCGCGTGCCCGCTTCGCAGCCGCTTCGGCCATCTCGTCGGATTCGCGCATCACCTCGGCTGGGTCGTATCCACCTTGGCGAAAGTACTGTGGTTCGACGTCACTGATGTGCAGGAATCCGTTTCGTCCGACACCAAAGTCGACAAAGGCCGCTTGGATGCTGGGTTCCAGGTTGACGATCTTGCCACGGTAAATGTTTCCGGCGAACGCTTCGACGCTTTTGCGTTCCATGTACAGTTCGTCTAGCCGGTCATTTTCTAAGACTGCAATGCGGCATTCTTCTGGCTGCAGCACATTGATCAGCATTTCTTTTTTCATCGAAAAGCACCTCTTACGGGTGTTAGGTCGGCTTGATGCGATTGCAAATTTTGCGTCAATCACATGGACGCCAACGGTGATAGTGTTTTGTTAAACAGTGTTTTGGTAAATCGGGAACGTCGAACGCCAAGTCGGCATCCGCGTTACACGGGTGTGGTGCAATTCAAACTCGCCGCGGCGGCTTGGTTGATTGCGATCTCTTGGTCTTGGCTGGTCTCGAATTCGTTTTCTAAGTGGACGCCGGTGCGAGTGATCTGCGATCCGTTCGCGATCCAATCGTCCAACCCCAGTAGGTTCAGGACATCGTCGAGTCGTAGCGATGCGGTGTTGCTGGCCAATAGCGACAGTGCGATGGATTCGTCTTCCACCTGTAGAGCCGCGATCTGTTGATCGATGGTCAGCGTGACTTGTTTTTTCTTGCGGGGGATCGTCACGGTGTCGCGGGCCAGAAGCGCGGTGACGTTGGACCGGATGTTGTCCCAGTCGATCGTGATGGGCGATTCATCCAAACCCGTCGGCGCCGATATGACATAGTCGGTACGCACCAATTGGGCTTTGCCGAACCCATCGGGCAAACGTTTGACACTGATCAGGGTCAGCCCGGGTTGGTTGTCGGCGATCAATCGCTGCAGCAGTTCGGCGGGCGGCAGGTCTTCGGCCAGTTCCAGTTCCATCACTTCGCTGGTGCCCTCGATGCCCAACGCCATCGCCGACGGGAACACAAATCGCGGCTTGGGATTGAACCCTTCGGTCATCGATATGTTCAGCGACGCACGTCGCATCAAGCGTTCCCAAAGTCGCAACAAATCCATGTGTCCGATCCATCGCAACAGCCCCGTCTTTGCGAACCGGATGCGGTACCGAATCCGCAGCGGTGCCGTTTCGGGCGCCACGCTATCGGGATCGACGGTGCAATTATCGGGAGGTGTGGGGACGTCAGTCACAGCAGGGAGATGGTGGGGCGATGGAGAGAAGTGGGATGTGCGCTAGGCGGGCAGTTGGGCTTCGGGTGAAAACGGTTGGTCAGGTAACGATCAGTTCGGGCACCAGCGTGGCCAAACGGTCCAACAGGTACATGTCGACATCGCGGGCAGCTTCTAGCTTCATCACGCGTTCAGCAATCTGTTGGCA
This sequence comes from Rubripirellula lacrimiformis, assembly GCF_007741535.1. NCBI lineage: Bacteria > Pseudomonadati > Planctomycetota > Planctomycetia > Pirellulales > Pirellulaceae > Rubripirellula > Rubripirellula lacrimiformis. Next base: position 7,890,616 of record NZ_CP036525.1, on the reverse strand, counting down.
TTGCTGGATTGAAACGCTGCGAATGGCTTTCTTGACTCGCGGCAAACTGGATGGCGGCACGCTGAGGTTGCGGACGCCCATCCCCAGCAGCAACAACGCTCGCGCTGGCATGCTGCTCATTTCGCCACAGACCGCTAACGGCGTATGCGATTGGTCAGCGATTTCGACGCATCGCTGGATCAGCCTTAGCACTGCTGGGTCGCTGGACTGGTACAGGTCGGCGACATATTCGTTGCTGCGGTCGACGGCCAAGGTGTACTGGGCCAGGTCGTTGGTGCCGATCGAAAGGAAGTCGACTTCTTTGACAAAGTGATCCAGCATCATGACGGCCGCAGGCACTTCGACCATCATGCCGACGGGAATGTCCGCGCGGTACGGGATGCCTTCGTCTTTTAGGTCTTCGGCGACTAGGTTCAGCAGCATTCGGGACTGCCGCAGTTCGGCCATCGTCGTGATCAGCGGGAACATCACACGAACGTCACCGTGGACGGCGGCCCGCAGGATCGCTCGCAGTTGAGGGCGAAACAGGTCCAGGTTCCGTAGTGATAGTCGGATGCTTCGCAGACCCAAGAACGGGTTATGTTCCTGTTCGGCCAGTGGGCGGTGCCCCATTTTGTCGGCGCCCAAATCCAACGTGCGGATCACGACCGGTCGCCCGCCCATTTCGCGGACCACTTGGCTATAGGCGTTGTAGTGGTCCTCTTCGCTGGGCTCTTCTTCGCTGGACAGGTAGAGGAATTCGGTTCGGTACAGTCCGATGCCATCGGCACCACGTTCCAGTGCCGCGCTGGTTTCGTGCGGGAATTCAATATTCGCGCTCAGACGAATACGAACTCCGTCGGCCGTCTCGGCCGGCAAGTCACGCAGTTCCGACAGGCGGGCACTGAGCGAATTGCGTTGTTCCAGCCGCTGTTGATACTGCAGCAGGGTTGCTTCGTCGGGGTTGATGATCACGCGTCCGCGATCGCCATCGATGATCACTTGGTCGCCGGCGCCCACCGAATCCAGGAACGCACCGATACCGACGACGGCAGGCAGTTCCAACCCCTTGGCGACGATCGCCGTGTGGCCGCCTGGTCCACCGGTTTCGGTGGCGAATGCACGAACGTAGCGGCGATCCAAACTGGCTGTTTCGCTGGGCGTCAGGACATGTGAAACGACGATTACCGGTTCGGTCAATTCGGACATCGGGCCGCGGGTGACGGCACCTAGTTCCAACAGCAATTGCTTTTCGATGTCCAGCACATCTTCGGCGCGATCGGCCAGCAGCGGATTGGAGAGCCTCCGCAGGGCTCCGGCATAGTTGTGCAGAACCCGGTTGACCGAGTAGGCCGCCGTCAGGTTTTCACGGCAGATTCGTCGCCGCAGTTCGGCATGCAGGCGGGGGTCATGCAGCATCTGCAATTGGGCCGCAAAGATGTCGCCGGTGTGTTCGCCGGCAACGGCCGACGTTTCCAGGCGGCTGTTTTCCAGGCAGGCCGACACCGCATCGACGGCTAACTGCAGGCGCGCGTACTCCTGATCCGCCTCTTCGGCGGGGACCACAGAGCGAGGAATTTGATAACCATCCGCATCCAGCACTAGCGCTGGGCCGATAGCGACTCCTGGCGAGACAGGGATGCCTTGCAGTTCGACCATCGTCGTAAGATGGATCTGGACTCACGTGCTGGCGAACCAGGATCAGCGAGCAGCGGAGAATCCGCCGTCGTGAAACCGTTCGCCCGCGTCGGGGGCCGCTCCTGCAGCCTCACTTTCGTGACACGATCCATCGAAATTGTTCGGTATTTGATTAGGTGGTGTGGGCGTTGAGATTCACAGCCGTGACACCGTTTGGGTGTCAGGGCCGGGATCAAGCGCTGCGTTGGAAACGGCTTTGCGGACGATTGGCTTTCGCGTCAATATCGTCTGCCCAAGCGCAGTTCCATGGCGGGCAATGCGGCAGCAGTTCGGGGATCACCGGTACGAATCGTTTCGGAATCGGCGATCAGGAATCTACCGCAGGCTTGACCCCTTTCATCTCATCGGTGTCATCAAACCCCGCCTCGAAAAGCGCGGTGATTGCGTCGATCGCAGCAGCAGCGTCTTCACCCTCGGCAGCGACGGAAAGCTCGGTTCCCTGCGCAGCGCCAAGCGTCAAAAGCGACAGAATGCTTTTGCAATCGACCCATTCACTGTTCTTGCCGATCCGAATGGTTGCATGAAATTTGTTGGCCATGCGGACCAACAAATCCGCCGGCCTGGCATGCAGGCCCTCGGCGTTTTGGACAACCACTGTTCGGGTAAGCGAAGCGTCGTTACTCATTAGCCGGACACAAATTGATTGTCGTCGGCTTCTTGCAGCAATTGCTGGATGTCCTCAGGCGTTTTGCTCTGCTTCAGGAATCGGCAAAATGCGTCGTCGCGAAGTTGTCGCGAGATGTTTTCGAGGGCCCGCAGGTGATCGCCGGGGCGTTCCGGAGGGCTGATCAGCAGGAAGAACAGTTGGACGCGTTCGCCGTCAAGCGAATCGAAGTCGACGCCCGACTCGCTGACACCGACGGTTCCCACCAGCTTTTGAACGCTGGGGTGTTTGGTGTGCGGAACGGCAACGCCACGGCCGATGCCGGTGCTGCCTAGTTCTTCACGCTTCATGATCGAGGCAATGATGTCCTCGCGTTGATCGGCATCGATTTCGCCGGCGTCAAGCAACGCTTGCACCAATTCCTCGATGACCGCGTCTTTGGTTTGGGACTTCAGTTCAGCCCGGATGGCCGAAGTGGTAATAAAATCTGCGAACTTCATTGGGGTGCGATTCCTCGTCTGGAATTCTCGGTTGAGAGGGTTTACCGCCTTGCACTGTTCTTGCATCGACCACGGATGGGGAACCGATTTTTCGCTTTTGTCGTTCGTCGTTTGAAAACGCTGGCTGCGCGGGTGCAGGTCAGTTTGACAAAAGTCGGTCGGTATCCCGTCGGTGATGAAAGCGGTGTGCGTCGGTGGCGGTGATCGCCGCTAGGGTCAAAGATGAACAAGGCATGCCGTCGGAAATCCGTCGCTGAATGCGGATTGCAAACGCCGCCTGAGGTCGTTGACGGCCAATCAGTGGCGGTCCAATCAACCTCTCGGGCGATGCAAAACGCAGGGCAAGGGCGACCCCGACAGGGCTCGTCAATCTTCGTCTGCGACAACAGGGTCAATGTGTTTGTGTGCGGTGGCCCGGTGGCCCGTTTTCTTTTCTTTGAGTCGGCGGAGCTGTTGCTCTACCTTGGGGATTGCTGCGTCTAGCGCCGCGATCACTGTATTCGCTTCGGCGGTGGCAACACAGTCCTCTGCGTGCTCTGCCGAAACCTTGATTTCCACCGTTGGTTTGTCCAACTGTTTCAGGTCGATCGTCACTTCGATGGCGTTGACCCGGTCGAACAAACGGCGAAGTTTCTCCGCTTTTTCGACAACTAGTTGTTGGTCTCCAGGCTGCAAATTGCCATGACGCGCCGAAACGTTAACCTGCATGTTGTGACTCTCAATCCGGTGAAATGAAGGGTGAAATCTCTGAGGTGTCCGGTTCTTCCTGTTGGCACCATTTCCCGCAATCCAGTCGGGAAAATGTTCCCAGAGATTACGGAATTTGCGGAAGCGGCAAAGACCTTTTCGCGGTTGGAATCGAGCCGTATCGGGTCACAAAATTTCGTTAAAACCCACGAATCATCGACTTGGCCGTATCGCGAATAAGGGGATCGCTGATTCCGACAGACTTCTTCTCTATAGACAATCATAAGCGACATCGACGCCCAGGAATAGCGATCCTTTTTTTCGGAATGTCCAGATGCGGGTTTCCCCGCCCTGTCAGCACAGCACACAGCGGTGTCCTGGACACTTCCGGGGTGATCTGTCGGTCGAACAATCGGTGGGTTGGCGAGAACTCTGTCGCTGGTTTAAATCGGCGGCACAGTCCGCAGCAGGCCAGGAAGAACCGAAGGCTTGCGCAAAAATCCGATTTTGACGCTCCCGCCGTTTAGGGGGGCGACGCGCGAGGCGGTTGCGTGCCGTGCGGCGTTGATTTCGACCGAAGTCGACCGAAGTCGACGCATCTGGCCGGCTGATCCCGCCCCGAAGCCGCGCCAAAATCCCGTTTCCGCGACCCGCCCGTGTTCTCGACGGTGGTTCGCCCAGGAATCCGCCCAAAGATTCCCCCCCTCCCACGGTGCCCTGCCGGCGGATTGGCCCGCCTGAGCGAGCCCACGCGGCGGCAATCGCCGGGCATCCGGTTTGATCGCCACCGGGCCGAAGGCTTTCGCAGGACAAAACCTGCTCCCCCGTGACAAAAACGGTGGCAACTTGGTAATCTGTTTCGATTCACGTCGATCTACTTCGATTCCATATCCTCCAGCCCCCGACTCGCTCCATGGCCCGCAAGGTCGTCAGTCGCAAGGCAAAAGCCGCCGAGGCTGAAGCTGCCGAAAAGCTTATCACTGATCAGAAGACCAAGAAAAAGGCTTCCAAACGTAAGTCCAAGAAAGCGGCTGCCGATGTCCGCTTGAGGCTTTACTGGGGAGTCTTTAGCCAAAATCTGAAGCGAGTGGCTGTGTTCGAGTTCGATCAGAAGAAAGACGCGCAGAAAAGGGCCGAAGAGCTCAGCAAGGGCGGAAAATCACCGCACTTCATCCAAAAGGTGAAGGAAGAAATCAAGCCTGAATAGGCTGCCTTCCCCCCCACTTTCCCGGCCCAGGCTCTTTGTTCTCGATGGCGGTTCCCATGCAGTCGTTTCGTCTCACTGGCTCGACTGTTGTTGTGGCTGTCGTCGCACTCCTCCTCTCTGTCGCTGGCACGGCCGTCGCCCAAACGGTGCCCGACCAGGTGCCCGGCCAGGTGCTCGAAGCCGGCAAGGCTGTCGCTGTGACCACAACCGCTGCGAACCCGGCCGCCGCGAACCCGGCCGATGCGTTCACCGCAGCCACGTTCGATGGGCTGCCCTATCGATTGCTGGCGCCGGAATCGACCGGCGACGACGGTACCGCCGATGCGGATGCGAAGTATCCATTGGTGTTGTTTCTGCACGGGGCTGGCGAACGGGGCAATGACAACGTTGCTCAACTGAAGCACGGTGCGGCTGAATTCCTGCGGCCCGATCGACGCCAGGCTTATCCCGCCTATGTCGTGATGCCTCAGTGTCCCAAGGATGCTCGTTGGGTCGAATCCGACTGGGGCACTGCTTCCGGTGACGGTGCGTTTCCCCAGGCTCCCTCGGGGCCGATGGCCAAGGCACTGGCGCTGGTGGATCACTTGGCGGACACACTGCCGGTGGATCCCAACCGAATCTATGTGACCGGGTTGTCGATGGGCGGGCAAGGCACTTGGTACGCGGCCGTTGCACCCCCCAAGCGATTCGCGGCCATGTTGGAAGTCTGTGGGGGTGGCGATCCAAGTTGGGCACACCGCTATGACGGAGTCCCCGTTTGGGCGTTCCACGGTCAGTCCGATTCGGTGGTCCCGGTCCTTCGCGGCCGCGAGATGATCAAGGCACTTGCCCAGTCCGGTCACTATCCGGAACTGAGGTACACCGAATATCCCGGCGTCGGGCACGATAGTTGGACTCGAACGTATTCGCGTGACGATGTCTTCGATTGGCTGTTCCGTCAATCGAAAAACTAACGCTCTGAAAACGTCGCCGGCGATTCTTATGACTCAATCTCGCGTCTTGTCCGGCGAATCCTCGCCCCGTCGTTTGCGAGTGCCCGCCGAGTGGGAGCCGATCCAGTGCGTTTGGCTGGCTTGGCCGCACAGTCTGGAAACCTGGCCCGGCCTGTTCGATGCCATCCCCGGTTTCTATGCCGATTGGGTGCGGCGAATTGCCGAGAGCGTTCCCGTTCGGATTCTTGCTGGGGGAGAGGTTGCCGCATCCTGTCAGTCGGCTGTGCGTGGTATCGACGGTGTCGAGGTCGTGCCGATCGCGACCAATGACGCCTGGGTGCGCGACTATGGACCGACGTACGTCGAAGACCTTTCCGATCACTCGATTCATGCGGTCAACTGGAAATACAACGCTTGGGGTGGCAAGTATCCGCCTTGGGATTCGGACGACGCAGCGGCAGCCCAGATGGCCGGGGTCGATCGGTTTTCGGTCGTCAACAGTCCGCTTGGCGTCGAAGGCGGCGCGATGGAATTTGACGGTCGCGGCCGTCTGCTGACGACGCCCGAGTGTTTGGTCACCGATACACGCAACCCAGGCTGGACCCAGGACGCGATCTCGCAAGAACTGCATCGATGCACGGGCGTGACCGAAATCGTCTGGCTAGACGGTGGCGGATTGATCGGTGATGACACCGACGGGCACATCGACCAGTTGGCGCGTTTCGTGGATGTTCGCAACGTCGTGGTGGCGGTCTGTGATGATCCATCGGACGCCAATCATGAACCGCTGCAGCAGAATTATCGTCAGCTGCATCTGTGGGGCGACGCCACGAACCCAGGCGTGGACGTGCACCGGTTGCCGATCCCACCCGCCCGGTATATCGATGGCCAGCGCGTCCCCGAAAGCTACTGCAACTTCCTCCGCCTGGGCCCCGATCGATTGCTGGTGCCAACCTTCGCGGCGCCGACCGACGATCACGCGATCGGTCTGCTAAGCGAGTTGAGCGGATTGAAGGTCGAACCGATCGATTGCCGCGATCTGGTGTGGGGATTGGGAGCACTGCACTGCGCCAGCCGCGAACAACCCAAGCAGGCCTAACTTTCATTCGTAGCGCAAGTCGCCAAGACTTTCGGTGGTCCCACGTCCTTGGCCGAAACTCTTGGCGAGTCTCGCTACGAGCACCGGCTTTCATTCGTAGCGCAAGTCGCCAAGACTTTCGGTGGTCCCACGTCCTTGGCCGAAACTCTTGGCGAGTCTCGCTACAGGCACCGGCTTTCATTCGTAGCGCAAGTCGCCAAGACTTTCGGTGCTCCCACGTCCCTGGCCGAAACTCTTGGCGAGTCTCGCTACGGAATTTCGTGTTTCGGCCGGGGTGTTATGCCAGGATCGGGGTGACGACCTGGGCTGGTTCGACGCCTGTCAATTTCATGTCCAGGCCTTGATGGCGATAGGTGAATTGTTCGTGTTGGATCCCTAACAGGTGCAGCATCGTGGCGTGGAAGTCATGGACGCTGACGGGATTTTCGACCGCGTTGTAGCCGAAGTCGTCGGTGGATCCGTGAGTCACGCCGCCGCGGATTCCGCCCCCGGCCATCCACAGGGAAAAACCTTTGATGTGGTGGTCGCGGCCGGGGTTGGTCTTGCTGCCTTGTGACATCGGCGTGCGCCCAAACTCGCCACCCCAAACCACTAGCGTGTCATCCAGCATGCCGCGCCGCTTCAGGTCGTCGACCAGTGCCCAACTGGCTTGGTCGACCAGTTTTGAAGTCACCTCGACACCCTTTTTGACGCCACCGTGATGGTCCCATCCGCGGTGATACAGCTGGATGAACCGGACGCCCCGCTGGGCCAATCGGCGCGCCAACAAACAGTTGCTGGCGAACGATCCGTCACCAGGCGTGGCTCCGTATCGATCCAGCGTGCTCTGCGATTCGCTGGACAGATCGACCAGTTCGGGCACGCTGGCCTGCATCCGGAATGCCAGTTCGTATTGCGAGATCGTGGTCGCGATCTCGGGGTTCTCGGCGATCTGGAAACGCTGCTGGTTCAGCGCGTTGACGGCGTCGATGACGCTGCGTTGGTCAGTTCGCTGGACGCCGGGCGGGTTGCCAACGTACAGGACTGGGTCGCCTTTGGAGTGGAAGTGGACGCCTTGGAATCGGCTGGGCAGGAAACCGCTGTGCCATTGTCGCGACGCAATGGGTTGGGATTGGCCGCCGCCAACGGACGTCAGCACGACGAATCCGGGCAGGTTCTCGGATTCGCTTCCCAGTCCATATTGGATCCAGGATCCCATGCAGGGGCGGCCCGAAATTTGGGAGCCGCAGTTCATGAATGTGTGGGCGGGATCATGATTGATTTGTTCGGTCGTCATCGATCGCACGATCGCAATGTCGTCCGCCAACTTGGCAATGTGCGGAAGCGTCGCGGCGATCTCCTGGCCCGATTGACCATGCTTGGCGAACGTGGTCTGTGGTCCCAAGCAAGTGAGTGCTTTGCCCTGCAGTTGGGCGATCGGTTGGCCGGCGGTGATGGATGCCGGCATCGGCTTGCCGTCCATTTCGGCTAGCTTTGATTTGTAGTCCAGCGTTTCAAGGTGCGACGGGCCGCCGGCCATGCACAAGAAGATGACTCGTTTCGCCTTTGCCGGATGATGGCTGACCGTTGCCTGTTCGCTGCTGGCGGATCCCCAGGCGCGATCGCGGATCAACTGGCTAGCCAGCGCTGCGGCGCCGATTCCAACGGTGCCGGATCGCAGAAACGTTCGTCGTTGAATGGGGTCAGGCATGGTGGTTAGGAACGCGAGGTGGTTTCGTAAGCGCTGATGATTGCTCGCGCGACCTGAGTCCAGGCGGCAAGTTCAGCAGCAGAAATCTGGTCCGGTACAGGCCATTGGCCCACGCCGATCAAGGCTTGGGCGTCATCGGGGGCCGAATCGAACCGTCGTTTTTGGTTTTCGTACAGTTCGATTAGCGTCGATTGTTCGCTAGCGGTGCTGGGCCGCGACATTGCACGGCGGATCGCCCAATCGATCCTTTTCGATGCGCTGTCACCGCCCGACGAGATCATGCGTTCGGCAAACACGCGGGCGGTTTCGACGAACACAGGGTCGTTCAACAGCACCAAGGCTTGTTGGGGGATGTTCGACCGCGAACGTTGGGCCGTGCATTCTTCGCGACTGGGGGCGTCAAAGGCGATCATCGCCGGATGCAAAAAAGTACGGCACCAAAACGTGTACAGACTGCGGCGGTACAGGCTTTCGCCTTGATCGGTTTGCCACTGACGTTTGGGGAAGTTCAGGTGCTGCCAATAACCGGCCGGTTGGTACGGTTTGACGCTCTTGCCGCCGACGGTTTCGTCTTGCAGCAATCCGCTGATCGATAGTGCGGCGTCGCGAACAAATTCCGCCTCCAATCGCCAACGGCCCTGGCGTCCCAGTAGGCGGTTGGATGGGTCGGCGGCCAGCAGTTCGGGGCTGCCATGGGATGATTGCGAGTAGGCTTGCGACGTGGTGATCAGCCGCACGATGTGTTGAACGTTCCAGCCCGATTCGATGAACTCTACCGCCAACCAGTCCAGCAGTTCGGGGTGCGTTGGCGGTTGTCCCTGCCCGCCCAGGTCGTCCAGGTTGGCCGAAAGTCCTTGGCCAAAAAAGATCTTCCAAAGCCGGTTCACGGTCGTGCGTGCGGTCAGCGGGTTTTGCGGGTCGACGATCCATCGGGCTAGATCCAGCCGGGTGCCGCGGCGCCCGGCCGATGGTTGACCGGGCAGGAATGCAGGAGGCGCAGGTTCGACGATCGGCCCCGATTCGTCCAGCCAATTGCCACGCGGCAAAATGCGAGTGACCCGTGGCTCGCCGAGCGACTTGGAAATCAACGTGGTGCGGATCGAATCACGAAATTCCGCCAACGTTTTCTCCGCAGCAGCCGCTTCGTCGCGAACCGCTTTCGTCTCCGGTGCAATCGATTGATAGTACTGGCTCACCTGCAACGCTTGTTCGGCCGTGCGTTGGTTTCGGTCGACCATCAATGCGGATCGGACTTTGCCGTCGATCTTCGCGGCCGTCTTGTCGCCCGCTCGAATCGCCGATCGCGTTTCCGATTCCCAGATGATTTGGGATGCCGCCACCTGTAGGGCGAGTTTCGGATCGGCTGCCAGTCGATTCGCCAGGCTGCGTGAATCCCGTTCGGCTTCTAGTTGTGATAGCCGTGCGTCGTCTGTGGGGGTGGCCAGCGACAGGTTCGGTTTCTGAACCCCGACGGCTTGTTCTTCGATGTCGGCAAAGTAGGCGGCCAGCGAATAGAAATCGCGTGCGGTGATCGGGTCGTATTTATGGTCGTGGCATTGGGCGCAGCCAACGGTTTGCCCCATCCACACGCTGGATACATTCCGTACGCGGTCGGCGGCATAGATGGCGATGTATTCCTTGGGCTGTGCCCCGCCCTCTTCGGTTGTTTGCAGCAACCGGTTGTACCCGGATGCGATCAGCTGTTCGCGTGTCGGGGCGTCCAGCAGATCGCCGGCGAGCTGTTCGATGGTGAACTGGTCGAATGGCTTGTTGGAATGAAAGGCATCGATCACATAGTCGCGGTACGCAGATACTTCCCGCGGCTTGTCGCTGTGGTATCCGATCGTATCGGCGTATCGCACCAAGTCCAACCAATGCACCGCCATCCGTTCGGCATACGCCGTGGTGGTCAGCAGTTGGTCGACCATCGCGCCGATCGTCTGCGGGGTGAACGGGTGAGGGGCAGGTGATGCCAGTTCGGCCCAGTGCGGTTCCATCGCTTCGCTGCCCGGCGGGATTCCGGTTAGGTCCAAATGGATGCGGCGAAGCAATGTCGTCGTGTCGGCAGCAGGCGAATACGTCAGCCCTTGGTCGTGCAGGCGATCCAACAGGAATGCGTCGATCGGGTTGGCGGCGTCATTCTCGCCGCCGGTCGCATCGCCGATTAGCGGAACCGCCGGGCGAACCAAATCGCGATAAGCCCAATGAGTTTCGTAAGCGGCGCCGTCGGAAATCCATTGGCGAATCAACGCCTGTTCAGCGGGCATGACCGGTTTGTGTGCATCGGTCGGTGGCATCACATCATCGGCATCGTCGCTGATGATCCGAAGGAAGGCTTCGGATTGATCCGGTTGGCCAGGCACGATCGCGCCACTGTCCACTGCGTCGCTACGCAGGTCCAGTCGTAACCCGGCTTCGCGAGTGCCTTCGTCGGGGCCATGGCAGGCAAAGCATCGATCCGACAGCAAGGGTCGAATGTCGCGATCAAACGAAACCGGTTTCGCCGCGTCAGCGGGGCCGGATGCCAGAACCTTGATCGTGATTGCGATCACAATGGTTGCGGCCGACACAGTGGTCACCAGCGACAAGACAAGCCGGCGGCTGAGAGAATGCATGGAACCAACAGGGGCGACGTGGCGGGCAGTTGAGAAACAAAAAAGCGATCATGGGGAGCCGTGTTTTCTCACCCCCCCCCATGATCGCTAATGGATCAGATCGCTAACGGATCGGATCGCCTATGGATCGGATCCTTGATCGGTCAGTCCGGTCGGATGATCAGACCAATTCCGGGACTTCGAAACCTTCGCGATACTGACGACGCAGCAGTTCGTTGGCAGCCTGGGCATTGTCGCCGGTGAACTGTTCGGTCTTTTCGTCCAGGGTCAACATCGGGCTGACGCGGATCTGGTCGTTGGAAAAGTCCATGTCGTACGCGGACAAGTGCTCGGTCATCTCGCCGATCAGGGTATCCCACTGTGGCAGGTCGACAGCGCCGACTTCGACGGCATCTTGGTTGGTGCCGGCGCGGAAGGCGATGTTGGCGAGGTTGCACCAGCCCGTGCTGTCGTTACCGACTTCGACTTCGGCGTTCAGGATCGAGCGGTCTTGGGCACGGACGGCTTCGATGAAGTTGCGTTGGTGCAGGACGTCGCCGTTGTTGCCCTTGAAGTCACGGATCTTCTTGCCATCGCTGTCGTAGGCTGCTCCGCGACCGCGTTGGCCTTCGAAACGACCGCCTTCGCAGTAGGCCACGTATCCGCTGCCAGGTCCGGGATGGCCTGGGCTCTTCTTGCCGCCCGGTGCGCTGGGCAGATTCGACAGCCCGATGACGACCGGGATATCGCCGGTGTCAAAGTAGGTGAAGTGGACGTTGGGGGTTTGGCCAGCGTCGTTGTAGGCGATTCGTCCGCCGCCACCCATGATGCGGCTGGGCAGTGCGACCGAGTCTTGGAACACGTTGTTGCGGCAATCGTCCAACACGTGAACGCCCCAGTTGCCCATTTCGCCGCTGCCGGTGTTCCAATCCCAGTGCCAATCATAGTGCAGTTGGTTGCGGAACAATGGCTGGTCTTCGGCTGGGCCAAGCCATAGGTCGTAAGCCACGTTCTTTTCGATTTCTAGCGGCGTGTCGCGTTTGCCGATCGGGCCACGGATGCCGTACCGGTTGACTCGCGCGGCCTCGATCTTGCCCAACGCTTTTTCTTCGTGCAGGAACTTCTTGATTTCCGCCTGCATCGGGTCGGATCGTTGTTGGGTGCCCAGTTGGCAGATCCGGTTGTATTTGCGAGCGGCGGCGACCGTTTGACGGCCTTCCCACTGACTGTGCGAAAGTGGTTTTTCGACGTACACGTCCTTGCCGGCTTCCATGGCCCAGATCGCGGCCAAACAGTGCCAGTGGTTGCAGGTCGCCACGACGATCGCGTCCAGGTTGTCGTTGGCGATCAGTTCGCGAAGATCGGTGTAGGTGTCCGCTTTGGGGTATCGTTTCTTGGCCGCAGCAACGCGGTTTTCATCCACGTCGCAAAGCCCAACAATGTTGACGCCTTCGATCTTGTCGAACTGGCCCATCAATTGGCCCGCCCGGCTGCCACAGCTGATGAAGCCGATGTTGACTTCGCTGTTTGCGTTGGCCGCTCGAAGCGATCGTGGCGCCAATGACGTGGTCACCCCCGCGGCGACAGTAGTGGCGATGAAATGACGACGGTTCAAGCGGCTCATATCGTGAAAGTCCATATAAATGGGGTGGGGGTGTGTCGTTTGGGAAGCATTATCGCTGAATTTGTCACCCTTGGCACTACCTAAGGTGTGTTTTTTCTAGGCTTCTTGAGAATCTTCGGCATCCAGCGTGGGGCGATCAGTCGTTTTTTACCGGCAGCCAGCGGACTGCGTCGACAACGACATATCCATCGGTACCCGCCGTCTGGACGCGAACCGATGCGTCGCCGCCGGCGCCGAATGTATACTGCCCCAAATCAACGAATAGCCGGTCGACCGTTGGTGCCGTCCGCTGGTTCACCACGACCTTGGTCTCGCCATCTGCGTGCTTGATGGTGACGGGCACGTTGGTCGCCCGGTTGGAATTGACCGGATAGGCCAACTGGACCCGGTATCGGCCGGCGGCAAGTTTGGCGGTGAAGGTTGCCGAAGCGTCGGCGTCGGGTTCGGCGCGGTTGTGGTGGTATCCAATGTCGACAAACGGTTGGTTCGCCATCGATTGATTCCACAGCCCCGAAAACTTGGCGTTCATGTCATCGACGACGGTGCCCTCTAGTTGACGCGAAGAAAACGAATCGTGATCTCTTTTGGACTTCGGCGCCGCTGCACGATCCCACTGCAGCACTTGGCCGTCGGAAATCAGTTGGTCGCGAAGGGCCGCGTAGTCCAGGTCCTGGACCGCGATGTCTTGGTCGATCGACAGGCAGGCTGCGGTGGCCGCCGATTGGCCCAGAATCATGAACACAGGTTCCATTCGAATCGAACCGAACGCGATGTGACTGGATGAAACGCAGACCGGCACCAACAAGTTTTGGCACTGCGATTTCTTGGGGACAATCGACCCGTAGGAAATCCGATAGGGGCGTGGGGTGTGGACGCCGATGTCGCCTTCGTTTTGGACAAAACCATCCGGTTTAACGTACCGCTGGGTGTTGTGAGAATCCAACGTGTAGGAACCCATCCCGATCGACGACGGCGTTTCCTTTTGATCCAAGCAGTCTTGTTGGGTCATCACGTAGTGACCGATCATGCGACGTGCTTCGCGAATGTAAAGTTGATGCGGCCATCCGCCGGTGTCGGGGAATTCATCCTTGGGCAGGCCCCATTTGGACATCGCTGTGCGCACGTCCTCGGGCACTCGATCGTCGTTGGCCATGAAGTACATCAGCCCTTTCTGATACCGCTCGTGATCGGCGATGATTTCCTTGCGACGTTCGTAGTCGGCTTCGGGGTAGTCGTAGTTGGCGCCGATGTAGTCCGTGCTGACCGGACCGTGATTGTTGGTGTCGGTCTTGCGGTTGGGCATCGGGTCAAATTTCTGGAACATGTCCCGCCAACCGGTGTCGAAGACTCGCAGCAGCAGTGCGTATTCGTCGGCGTCATAGCCGGCCGGTTTGGCAAACGGGATGCGGTTGTCATCCACGTTGGTCAAGCACATTCGGAAACAGTATGCCTGAACGCGATCGTCCGCTTCCCCGCGTTTACCAGGTGGGTCCCCGCTGATCAGTGGCAGCAATCCGCTGCTGGGGTCACCCGGTGTGACGTAGGGATCGACAGGTTGTTTGAAGTGGTGGGCATGGTGCAGTACGCCGACCTGGACGCCGTTGTAGGATTCGTCATAGACCGACGACGCTTCGCGGCCGACGTGATAGTCGACTCCCGCGGCTGCCATCAGGTCGCCTTCGTAGGTTACGTCGACAAACATCTTGCCGCGATACACGTGCCCGTCGGTCGTGCGAAACGATTCGATGCGACCGTTGTTGATCGTGACGCCACCATCGGATCGGTCCAGCCATTGGTTGCGACGGACGGGAACCTTGTGTTCGGCCATCCAGTTGTCAAAAATTTGCTCGGCCACGTGCGGTTCAAACACCCACATGGTCGAACCGTCACCGGCCTGGCGAGGTCCCGATTGGTTGCGGCCACCAAACTTGCTCTGGGATTCCCAACGCCAATTCTGGGGCTGTTGGTAGTGCTGCCAAACGCGATGATAGAACTGGCGACTGAGCCCGCCGATGGCATTCTTGTTGCCCGAATCGGTCCATCCCAATCCGCCCGACGTCAGCCCGCCCAAGTGGGTTTCGGGGCAAACGATGATCACCGACTTGCCCATCTGGCGACTTTGCACGGCGGTGGTGATCGCAGCACTGGTCCCGCCATAAATCACGACGTCGTACTGCGCGGCATCGTCAGCCCGGGCCGGCGACAAAATCGCTAGAGCCAACCACGTTCCCATCGCCCATCGCAGAGGCCGAAATGCGGGGCCACCGAATTGCTGGAAGGCCATTCGCATGGATGCGAGTTCAGGAAGTTTCATGGGCGAGCACCTCGGGTGGGAAAATCAAATGAAAGAGCGATGGAGAATTCGTCGGTCGGGGGGCCGCGTCCGCCTTGCAGGATGGGTCCCGCACGGGACCGACCGAACATCACGGACGCGAGGCATCATTTGCTGGCATTGAGGTTTGCTGGCAAACGGGCAGTCAATTTGATGGCAGATCCGACGATCAGCCGGAATAGATTAACCGCTGGGCGCTCCGCTCGCTTGACCATCGGCCAGCGAAGCTGCGGATAACCGCAGCGGATGCTCTTTTGATCACCCGATGGTCAATTTGGTTCGATTCGTATCAGGGTGAATGCCGATACCGATCGTAACGGCTGGTTCGATAATCACACCCAAGCCGAGAGGGGTAACTTCAGTTAGGCGACCATGCAGAACATTTGGGCAATATTGACGGGGGGAGTTCTGATGCTGTGCGTTGTCTGTTGCGCACCTGCGTCGGGGCAGTCGCCGGGCTCGGTTTCGCCTAGAACTGCTCCGCATCGGGTCCAGCTGTACCAACCGCAGCAGCGTCCATCCAAATTGCCCATCGTTGGCAGCACTTCCGCAGTACCGAAAGTGGCAGTGCTTCGCGATCTGGAATCCGCGTCGGCCTACCCAACGGCTGCCGAGGTGTCCCAGTTGTGGCGCAGGGTTCGCCCAACCGCGGTCCAGCAGGTCGCCGCACAGGGCGATATGAACGACGCGGATTTGATCCCGATCGCTAGAGTGCCAGTTCCCGAGGGCGTGAAGCTTTCGACTCACGACGAACTCGTTTATCTGGTCGCGACAGGCGCCGATCTGAACGCTGTTCTTCGCATGATCGCCGAACACCATGGTTTGAACCTGGCGTTGGCACCCGACGTGGGCGGTCCACTGACCGTCAGTATCCGTGGCGCGCGACTGGATGAAGTCTTGGACGCGATCCTGGGTGTGGCTGGGTTTTCGTGGCACCGAGTGGACAACATGCTGTACGTCACCGGTGGTCGAATCCCCGGGATGGATCCACGCGTGCAGGGACGGTATCTGCAGGTCTACCCGCTGAACTATATCTCGGCCAATGACGTCGAAGACGTGGCCAATAGTCTGCTGTCGCCGGTTGGCAATGCGTTCGTCAGTCAGTCGGATCCGATTGATCAGATGAGGACACGCGAAACGCTTGTAATCGAAGATACGCCAGCGGCCCACGCCCGAATCGCACAATACATTGCTCAGATCGATGTGCCACCCAAGCAGGTGTTGATCGAAGCCCACATCATGCAAATCTCGTTGACCGACGCCGAGCGGCACGGCATCAACCTGAAAACGTTGGTGCGGGCGGGCAACAGTCAGATTGAATTAGAAGGTAGCGGATTTGCCGACGACGCAGAGTCGGGGCCATCGGTCGCACTGCGGCTCAAGGGCAGCGACATGACGGGGCTGCTGGAATTGATCCGGGAATGCACCAATTCACGGACGCTGGCGTCGCCCAAGTTGTCGGTCATCAATCAACAGGAAGCCAAGATCCAGATCGGCCAGCGGTTGCCTTATGCCGTCGCCACAACTGTCCAAACGACGACGGTTCAGTCCGTTGAATTTCTAGACGTGGGGGTGGTGCTGACGGTGCGTCCAACCATTACCGACGATGGCAACGTGGTCATGTCGGTGTTGCCCAAGGTGTCAGGCGGCAAGATTTTGGCCAGCGGTTTTCCCGAAGAGGAAACAACCGAGGTGCAAACGACCATCATGATCCCCGATGGTGGTGGCGTCGTGATTGGCGGGTTGATCCGTGAAGACAATGTGTTGGACCAAGCGATGGTTCCCTGGCTGGGGAACATCCCCGTCGTGGGCCATCTGTTTCGCCGGAAATCGCAGGAATCGCGACGCAGCGAGTTGATCGTCGCCTTGGTCGCACACGTGATCCACAACGGCTACGGCCCGCGTCAGCACGAGGAAACGGAGTTGCATTTGGCGTTGCCCGATTACGCCGAACGAGAACTGATCAATCGTGGTGCATACGGCTACGAACCATCCATGGTCACCGAATAGCCGCCGCCCGTAACTGGCCCACCCGTAGCGCAAGTCGCCAAGACGTTCGGCCATTCACAACTTGGCCGAAACCACACTCTACGTAGCGCAAGTCGCCAAGACTTTCGGTGATCCCACGTCCCTGGCCGAAACTCTTGGCGAGTCTCGCTACAGGCACCGGCTTTCATTCGTAGCGCAAGTCGCCAAGACTTTCGGTGATCGCACGTCCTTGGCCGAAACTCTTGGCGAGTCTCGCTACGAGCACCGGCTTTCATTCGTAGCGCAAGTCGCCAAGACTTTCGGTGCTCCCACGTCCTAAGCCGAAACTCTTGGCGAGTCTCGCTACGAGCACCGGCTTTCATTCGTAGCGCAAGTCGCCAAGACTTTCGGTGCTCCCACGTCCTTGGCCGAAGCTCTTGGCGAGTCTCGCTACGAGCACCGGCTTTCGTTCGTAGCGCAAGTCGCCAAGACTTTCGGTGGTCCCACGTCCTTGGCCGAAACTCTTGGCGAGTCTCGCTACAAGCACCGGCTTTCATTCGTAGCGCAAGTCGCCAAGACTTTCGGTGGTCCCACGTCCCTGGCCGAAACTCTTGGCGAGTCTCGCTACGAGCATCGGCTTTCATTCGTAGCGCAAGTCGCCAAGACTTTCGGTGGTCCCACGTCCCTGGCCGAAACTCTTGGCGAGTCTCGCTACAGGCACCGGCGTTCATTCGTAGCGCAAGTCGCCAAGACTTTCGGTGCTCGCACGTCCTTGGCCGAAACTCTTGGCGAGTCTCGCTACGAGCACCGGCTTTCATTCGTAGCGCAAGTCGCCAAGACTTTCGGTGCTCCCACGTCCCTGGCCGAAACTCTTGGCGAGTCTCGCTACGAGCACCGGCGTTCATTCGTAGCGCAAGTCGCCAAGACTTTCGGTGGTCCCACGTTCCTGGCCGAAACTCTTGGCGAGTCTCGCTACGAGCACCGGCATTCATTCGTAGCGCAAGTCGCCAAGACTTTCGGTGCTCCCACGTCCTTGGCCGAAACTCTTGGCGAGTCTCGCTACGAGCACCGGCTTTCATTCGTAGCGCAAGTCGCCAAGACTTTCGGTGGTCGCACGTCCTTGGCCGAAACTCTTGGCGAGTCTCGCTACAGGCACCGGCTTTCATTCGTAGCGGAAGTCGCCAAGACTTTCGGTGGTCCCACGTCCTTGGCCGAAACTCTTGGCGAGTCTCGCTACGAGCACCGGCGTTCATTCGTAGCGCAAGTCGCCAAGACTTTCGGTGGTCCCACGTCCCTGGCCGAAACTCTTGGCGAGTCTCGCTACGAGCACCGGCTTTCATTCGTAGCGCAAGTCGCCAAGACTTTCGGTGGTCCCACGTCCTTGGCCGAAACTCTTGGCGAGTCTCGCTACGAGCACCGGCTCTCATTCGTAGCGCAAGTCGCCAAGACTTTCGGTGGTCCCACGTCCCTGGCCGAAACTCTTGGCGAGTCTCGCTACGAGCACCGGCTTTCATTCGTAGCGCAAGTCGCCAAGACTTTCGGTGGTCGCACGTCCTTGGCCGAAACTCTTGGCGAGTCTCGCTACGAGCACCGGCTTTCATTCGTAGCGCAAGTCGCCAAGACTTTCGGTGATCCCACGTCCTTGGCCGAAACTCTTGGCGAGTCTCGCTACGAGCACCGGCTTTCATTCGTAGCGCAAGTCGCCAAGACTTTCGGTGGTCGCACGTCCCTGGCCGAAACTCTTGGCGAGTCTCGCTACGAGCACCGGCTTTCATTCGTAGCGCAAGTCGCCAAGACTTTCGGTGCTCCCACGTCCCTGGCCGAAACTCTTGGCGAGTCTCGCTACAGTCACCGGCTTTCATTCGTAGCGCAAGTCGCCAAGACTTTCGGTGGTCGCACGTTCCTGGCCGAAACTCTTGGCGAGTCTCGCTACAGGCACCGGCGTTCATTCGTAGCGCAAGTCGCCAAGACTTTCGGTGGTCCCACGTCCTTGGCCGAAACTCTTGGCGAGTCTCGCTACGAATCGATGCTTGCGCAACTGCGTCTTCCCGTCGGTCCGGTTTTCTTGCACCTGGAACCGTCGGTGCCGATTCGCGCGGGTCTTAGGTTTTTTGGCCGGCGTATTTCAGCGATCGAGTGATCGCGGCTTGGGCTTCGTCGACGTCGACTTCCACGGCGACTTCCATGTTCATGGGCCATTCGCGGCGAAGTCGTTGGTCGAACACGGTTGCACCGCGAGTCAGTTCGCCCTTGGTTTCCACCTTGCCAGCCATGCCTTCCCATTCGAACAATTCCGGCTCCATCACGCTCAACATCGTCGTCGCATCGTACAACGGGATCAGTTCGCGACCCAGTTTCTGGTGAGCGGTGCGAAAGGCGAAGGGCAACATCTTGTGCAACAAGTCGCCCGCTTTGCTGAACTTCGATGGCAGGTGTTCCAGCAGGTCGACACCGAACAGGACTTCTTCGGTCACGTCCAACGGCACCAGACTCTTGGTCGTCGCCGACGCAAAGACTTCGGCGGCACTTTGCGCGTCAAAGAACATGTTGCGTTCGGCGATGGTCGTCGCATTGCCCGGATAGCCGATCGAACCGCCGCTGATGACGATGTTGTTGATCAGGGGAATCGCGGAAGGTTCGCGGCGAATCAATCGTGCTAGGTTCGTTAGCGGCCCCAGACAAACCAGCGTGATGGCATCGGGGTGCTGGTGGACCAGTTCGCTGATGATCTTTTCACTGGGCGTCGGATGCTGGCGGCCGGAGGCTTCGAAACGGCATTCCCCTAGCCCTTCAGGGCCGTTCAGGTGGCTGTCGTCCAGCACCGGTGCGTTTTCCGACGGCGTCGCTGTCCCAATCCGCGGATACCGGGCGGGGTCCAGGTGATTGACTAGCGCGGTCACGTTGCGGGTCGCCTGTTGGGCTTCCACCGTGCCGGCCGTTGCTGTGATAGCCAGCACCTCGACGCGAGGGTCAAATAGGGCGATCAAAATCGCGATGGCGTCGTCGATCCCGGGATCACAATCGATGATAATCTTGCGTGTCATTTCACAAGTCTAGAATTTTGGTGTTGATCGGGCGACCCCGAATCTCCTCCACTTTGCTCGGGTTCTTGGCTAATCGAGGTATCGTCGTCACAGAAGCTGTGCGAATTGCTATTTCGGACGGTTTGCTTATGGTTCACTCGATCACCCACGACTAACCCTCGATATCGTCGCTCTCCCTACCCCCCTCTCATTGCGGTTCTTCGCTGATGTCTGCCAGCCCAGCCCCCTCGTTTCAATCGGCCATCGACCAAGCCCACCGCGGCGAAGACCTCGCGGTCGACCAGACCAGCGACCTGATCGATTCGATGCTGCGGGGGGACGCCAGCGAGGATGCTGTCGGCGAACTCTTGTTGGCGCTTCGTGCAAAAGGGGAATCGGTGGCCGAGTTGGTGGGGGCGGCGACTGCGATGCGTCGCCACATGACACGGATTTCGCACCATCACGACGTCCTGCTGGACACTTGTGGAACCGGCGGCAGTGGCAGCGGGACTTTCAATATCTCGACCGCTGTCGCCATCGTGGCGGCCGCCTGCGGTGTCGCGGTCGCCAAGCACGGCAACCGGAAAGCCACCAGCCTTAGCGGATCAGCCGACGTCTTAGAAGAACTGGGCGTGCGGATCGAATCCGAAGCCGACGCGGTTGCCCAACGTCTCGATTCGATTGGCATCTGTTTCTGTTTCGCTGCCAAGTTGCACCCGGCCATGCGGCACGTTGTCGGTGTACGGCGAAAGTTGGGGGTCAAGACGTTGTTCAATCTGTTGGGCCCGCTGTGCAACCCGGCCGGGGCGACCCACCAATTGTTGGGAACGTCGACGCCGGATGCGCAAACCAAGGTCGCCGCAGCCATCCACCAGCTGGGGACAACCCGTTCGTTTGTGATTCACGCCGATGATGGACAGGACGAAGTTTCGTTGGATGGGACCACGACGGCGGTGGAGGTGACCTCGGGCGGCCAGCAGACGTTGACCTGGTCGGCAAGCGACTTTGGATTGTTGCCCGTCGGCGCCGATGCATTGGCGGCCGCCAACCCATCGGAAAGTGCCGCCATCATTCGCCGCATCTTCGCCGCTGAGCCCGGCCCCTGCCGCGACACCGTGATCGCCGGTACCTCGGCTGCATTGCTGTTGGTCGGCAAGGTGCCCACGGTGGCCGATGGAGCCAAGATGGCAGCGGCCGCGATCGACGAAGGACGCGCCAGCGAAAAGCTCGCTCAATTGGGCAGTTAGTACATCCGGGTTGCGATCCCGTGCTTGTCGACCTGCCATGGCGTCCACAGGATCATTGGGTCGGTCACTTTCAGGTCGCCCTTGCGCGGCGGGATGACCAGAGTTTCCAGTTCCCAAACTTCGACCCGATAGCGATTGCCCAGCGATTCGAGTTCTTCGTTCAGTTCGGCGTCCAGATCCTGCATGTCCATCGCCAGTTGTTTCAGCGATTCTTCGGCGCGAACGACGTCACTTCGTTGTTGGGCGGCGCGGCTGGCGCCACGGGCCGCGGTCGACACCTTTGACACGTTCGTGCGGCTGGCCACTTTGTTGCCCAGGAAAGCACCTAAGATCGATGCGCCGACTGAAATGATCGATGACATCTTGGCTTGGTTGTACTGATCCGATTCGCGGTCGACCCGCTCCTGTGCCGTCTGCATCTTCGAATCGATCGACTTCATTTTGGCCGCGTACTTTTCACGCAGCTTTTCGGTTTCCAGATCTAGGGCCTCGCGAGCGGACTGTTTAAAATGAGCGCGTGCCTGAGATTCGGTCGAACCGCCCGGCGCGTACTCTTTGATCAGCGGCCCTTTGTAAAGCGTCATCGTGTGGTGACGGTACAGGTAGTCTTTCAGTTGCTTCTCCAGCGACCGAAAGTTCGCGGCGCTCATCAATTCCGTCGGCAGGTCGCTGAACTGGAAATCGTCCTCGGGTTCCGACACCCAATCGGCATCCACCGGCAACGGCTTGCTGGATTCCCAGAAATCATCGGGGACACCTGTGGCGCATGACACCATCCGTTTGGCGTCGATCCACATGTCGACGCCAGCGCTGCTGCGGACGTAGTGCAGCGAACCTTCGGCATAGATCGCCGGTCGGTAGATCAACCGGACATCGTCACCGGCCACCACGTTGGACGCTAGAAAACGTTCTTCGACGCCGCTGGGGGCGACCGGTCGCGATGGAGTGGCGGCATCGCTTTCGACCGATTCGCCTTCGGCCTGACGCGACGATTCCACCGCCGCTTTGCGGTCGGCCATCAAACGGCTGATCTGATCGCGAGCCAAGGGGCCGGCCAGGAACGACATCGCCCATCGGGTTTGGAACACACTGGGCCCGTCGTCATGCACGTTGTTCATCAAGAACACGCGGTTGCCCAACGAAGCCAACATCTGTTCCATCGCATTGCGATCGAAAGGTTGACCGGACTCTGCCGATGCGCCTTCCAGGCCTTCCAATACGCGTGCCTTGTCGCGCTCGGTCTGCAGCCGACCCAAGAACCAGGTTCCGATATTGGAGAGTCCCTTGTAGTCCAAGTCGACGGGGTTTTGCGTCGCCAGCGTGATGCCCAGTCCGAACGCGCGAGCCTGTTTCAGCAGTGTCAGCATCGGCGGTTTGGTCGGTGGATTCTTGACCGGCGGAAAGTAACCCGCCACTTCGTCCATGTAGAACATCGCACGCAGCGAACTGGTTCCGCTTTGGGTTCGCATCCATGCCAATAGCTCGTTCAACAAGATCGTGACAAAGAACATCCGTTCGCTGTCACTCAGATGAGCGATCGACAGGATCGTCAGACGTGGTTTCCCTTCGGGCGTGTACAGCAATCGTTGGATCGAAAGCGTTTCGCCCTCTAGCCACGTCGAAAACGCGGGGGATGCCAACAGGTTGTTCAGCGTCATCGCCAGCTTCGATCGATCGGCCGATGGCATGAACGAATCCAAGTCCAACACGCCGACTCGCTGGATCGGCGGCGATTGGATCAATCCGATCAAGTCGCCGATCGAAACATTGCGTCCTTCACGCCAACAGTGACTGAAAATGGACGAGATCAAAATGTGTTCGTGCGACAAGAGTGGGTCTGCGTCGATCCCCAGCAGCGTCAGTAGTCCCGATGCGGCACCGGTGATTCGCTCGCGCATCGCGTCGCTATCGTCCAGCATCTCGGGCGGTGGTGCGTCAAAGCTTTTCAGCACCGTCAACGGCAGGCCCGTGTTGCTGCCGGGTGTGTAGACCGCGATGTCAACGGCGTCTTTGAATCGTTGCACTCGTTCCGGGGTCTGGCCCCACGACGCCAGCCCTTTTTTCCAGGTTGCGGCGGTGTCGGTAGCCAATTCGTCCAGCGTCTTGCCCTTGCGAGTCGCGTCGGCCTGTTCCAACCAGGGCTTGAAATCTTCCGGACGCATCTCGGGGAAGGTCAGCAACAGGTTCGCTAAGTCGCCCTTGGGATCGACACAGATCGCCGGGATCCCGTCGAGCGCAGCCTCCTCTAACAGCGACAGGCACAGCCCGGTTTTGCCGCTGCCTGTCATCCCGACACACATCGCATGCGTGCACAGGTCTTTGGCGTCGTACATCAGCAGATCGTCCTGCAATTTGCCTCCGTTGAGGTCGTAGTGACGGCCAAGATAGAACGAGGCGAGCTTCTCGAAGATTTCCGGGGACGGTGCAGACATGATCGTTGGATGTTGGATAAGAGAAGATGAGTCTGGACAGGCGATGATGCGGTCAGGCGATTGGCATGTTTTAGCAAGAGTCGTATCGAAGCGGAAACGCAGCACGCGGAAACGCAGCGCCCTGGGCGGCGGCAAAACGCTATGCCCTACAAGCGGTCGTGGGACCGTGGTCTAATTCGCAGGCCGTCACACCCGGCGGATTTCGTTTGCCCCCCCCTTCGTGTGCAGATTCTGCGATGCTTGACCTTTACGACAAAATCCAAGAAGCCGCCGCCGCAATTCGAAAAGAATTCACGGTCGTCCCCCAAGTCGGCATCATTCTGGGCACCGGGTTGGGCGATCTCGTCAAAGAAATCGAAGTCACCGCGTCGATCGAATACGGTGACATCCCGCACTTTCCGACTTCGACCGCGACCAGTCACCGAGGCCGATTGGTCTGCGGGACACTCGATGGCGTTCCCGTGGTCGTGATGGAAGGTCGCTTTCATATGTACGAAGGCTATCCGCTAAAACAGATCACGTTGCCCGTTCGCGTCTTCAAGGAACTCGGATGCGAATTGTTGGTCGTTAGCAACGCTTGCGGCGGACTGAACCCGTACTTCCAAAACGGGGACATCATGGTCATCGAAGACCAGATCAACCTGATGGGCGACAACCCGTTGATCGGCATCAACGATGATCGGCTTGGTCCGCGCTTTCCCGACATGTGCGAGCCCTACGATCAAGCATGGGTGGACCGTGTGATCAAAATCGGGCGTGATCAGGGAATGGGGCTGCACAAGGGTGTATTCGTTGCCGTGGCCGGGCCCAACCTGGAAACGCGTGCCGAATACCGCTATCTACGCATGATCGGCGCCGATGTGGTGGGGATGAGCACGGTGCCGGAAACGATCGTGGCCGTTCACTGTGGTATCAAAGCGATTGGGCTTAGTGTGATCACCGACATGTGTTTGCCCGATGCCTTGAAACCCGCCGACGTCACGGAGATCATTGCAACGGCCAACGATGCGGCGCCTCGGTTGGTCGCGATCGTTCGCGGGATCGTTGGCGAAGTGGGCCAAACCCGCATCGCTTAGCTGACACGTTTGCCATCCTGATCGAGAACCGCATTGACGCCTAAAATCTCCGCTGCAGCCGACTGGATTCAGTCGCGTGCCAACCTGTCGCCCAGCGCCGCGATCATTTTGGGCAGCGGCCTAGGTGGGCTGGCCGACAAGATCGAAGACCCCGTGGCGATTCCCTTTGGCGACATTCCCGGCTTCGGTACATCCACCGCCGCAGGCCATCGTGGTCAGTTGGTGTTGGGCACCATCGACGCGGTTCCCGTGGTCGCGATGGCCGGCCGGTTCCACCGGTACGAGGGCTGGTCCAACGATGACGTCACCTTTCCCGTTGACGTCATGCACGCGATGGGGGCGTCGCGGTTGATTGTCAGCAACGCGGCCGGTGGCGTCTCGCCGAAACTTTCGGTCGGCGACATCGTTGTGATTGCCGATCACATCAATTTCATGACAGGCACCTTCGCTTGGAATTCCAAGCAGTCCGTTCCATGCTTCGGTCGTACCCATTCCGGGCCAACCTACGACACCGCGATGTCCAAAACGGCCATGCAGGTGGCGGTGGATACCGGATTTGCCGCCTACCGAGGGACCTATTTGGCAACATTCGGACCCACCTACGAAACGCGAGCCGAGTATCGGATGATGCGAAAGCTGGGGGCCGATGTGGTGGGGATGAGCACGGTTCCAGAGGTTTTGGCCGCTTCGAACCGGGGCATGCGGGTTTTGGGATTGTCGATGGTCAGCAACGTTGCCAACCCGGATCGGCCGGTGAAAGCGGATCACGAAGAAGTCCTACAGGCGGGCCGCGCCGCAGAGGTTAAGATGGAAGCCATCGTTCGCGCTGTGCTGGGATTACCTTAGGACGGACGCGGGCACCTTTTTTTGCGTGTTCCCTCGTCGGGGGTCGCCATCAACGCGGCGTTTGTGTCTAGCACTGCTGAACTGTTTCTTCCATTTCCCTTGGGCTAATCGCTGTTCATGCCGGTCGATCCTCATCCTGATGCCGATTCCCCATCATCGCACGAGGACGTGCTTGCGCTGCCCGAACATCGTTTTTCGATGGCGTCGATCAGCGACGAAGATTTGCGAGCCGCGATCGCAGCGGTTCCGCTGGCACCCGAAGACCAGAAACTAACGCAGGTCCATGTGACCGGCGCCTGTGGCCAAGACCATGCACTGATGCGGATCCACCACGCGGTGCGGATCCAAGTCGATGGGCCGCTGGGGAACCATGCCTTTGCGTGGGGAGCCGATGCCGAAGTGCGGTTGAGTGGCGCTGTTGGCAACGGCGTCGCCGAAGGATTGATCAGCGGTGCGGTGCGGATTCGTGGCGATGCGGGAATCGGAGCCGGGGCTGCGATGACCGGCGGCACGCTGGCGATCTACGGGTCGGCGGGTGATCGCTGCGGTGGGGCGATGCGAGGCGGGAATATCTTTGTCCGTGGCAACGTGGGGGATCAGTGCGGCGTCGGCGCGCTCAGCGGGATGATCGTGATCGGCGGCGATGCCGGGCACCACGTCGGGGATGCGATGAGCAACGTGTCGGTGTTCATCCGGGGCAAAGTAAAAAGTCTGGCCGAAGGAGTGGTGGAGGCTCCGCTGCGAAAACGAGAACAACTGCAGCTGGGCCTGTTACTGATCAATGCATCGATTCGTGGCGACGCGAAAGAGTTTCGGCGGATCGTCCCCGAAGCCATGATTCTTGCCGAACGGGCCAGTCGTGGCGAGGTGAATCCAAAATGGCGATAAGTCACCCGTCCACATCATCAGACCACTTTGTCGACACCGATCGACTTCGCCAGTTGGTGTTCCAAACACCCGCCGCCGGCTCCCCCTGGGTCGCCGCTCCGGTGCAGTCCTCTGGTACGGCGATCGCACGTGCCGATCACGCGGATGTCGTTTTCGATAGTCCCTTGTTCTGGTACGACCCACCTTGGCATAGCGTGCCTCCGGCAACGGCCGATGTCGTTGCACGCATCACGGCGAACCAGGGCATCGCGGTTTCGGGAATGCGGCGAGATTTTGCTGCCGCAGACGATGCGTCGACGTTTCTGATGGGCCACTATTCGGGGGCGCGTGATGAAGGTGCGCCGGCGGGAGAGTCTGCGGACGCTTGTCGGCTGCGTCCGCTGCCCCGCATCACGCCCTATCGGCCCGAACGTTATGGATTGTCGATCGATGATTTTGCAGGCACGTCGGTGATCGATGTCCGGCTGACCATCGCGACCGACCAATCGGGGCGGTTTGCGTATTCGCCTGAACAGATCCAACGCTGGGAGGCCGCCGATGACGATCATCCGGTGGCCGGCGGCAGTTGGGTGCCCGCGGGAACCTTTCCGCCCGATGTCGATTCGTTGGATGGGCTGAGATCCAAGTTGGAACAGTTGCGATTGTTGGCACCATCGGCTGCCGTTTTTGTCGCGATGTCCCCCTTTCGAATGGACCAGGAACTGCCTGGGGTGATTCGGCAAAAGCCGGACGGAGTGATCCTAAGAGCCGATCAGGTGCCGATGTCGGGGCTGATGTTGGCTTTCATGACTCGCCGTGCCCGATTGTGGATGGAGCACGAAAAGGTGCCTGAGATGCCGCTGTGGATCGTCCCTGGTCCGATCTCGCCGGACGACGCCGTCAAATTGGTTTTGTTGGGGGCCACGGGGGTCGCCATCGACGATTGGTGCAATCCCATGTTGGACGGCGCCGCAGCCGCCGCCGGTCGGTCGGCCGCAGCACGGCTGGGGTACAAGTCGCAATCGTCCCAGGATGATGCGATCATCCAGTGGGTCGATTCGCATTTGGGCGACGAATTGGACCGGTTCCGCGGCCGAATGCACGCGATGATGACCCTGCCGCCGACGGAAAGATTGGTCGCGATCGACCCGGCCTGGGCGAAATCATTGGGTGTGCGGAATCTGGCCTTCGGTTCCTGATCAGCGTGTGCCCCCACCCCCTCCCCGTTCGCACCGCAAGTCGCCAAGACTTTCGGTGATCCCTTTCGGCCCCCCACCCCATCCCACCCGTAGCGCAAGTCGCCAAGACTTTCGGCCCACCCACCCCACCCCATCCCCACCGTAGCGCAAGTCGCCAAGACTTTCGGTGACCCCACATCCTAGGCCCCCACCGTCGAGGGTATGTCGATTTCGTTAGACGCTTAACCTCGATTTCGTCACACAAAAACCGGGGTTATCGGCCAGTTGATTTAGTAACACTCCGGTCAGCGAGGGATTCGATTCCGCCACTCGATTCCGCGTCGGATTGTGATCTCATCGCTGTTTTCAACGGCGTTGGTAGAGGCCGCTGGCAATTCCCGGCCGCTCACGCGATCACGGCTCACTCAATCAGCAGGCCGCTATCGCTCAAACGGCTACCATTAGCATTCGAATCTGGATTCAATCCACAAGCCGCCTATAGCGGTCCACCGATTCACCGACCTTCCCCACCATCCTTTTTCCAATCCCGCCCGATCACGGATCCATCATGCGACACCTGTCTCTCATTGCCATCTTGTTCGCGGCCTGTGTGGCCACCGCGGACGATGCCCCGTCGCTCGCAGGCCAGCGTCCCAACATCGTTTGGATCATCCCCGACGATATGTCGGCAAACTTTTCGTGTTACGGCGAGACCGCGGTCGAAACACCCAACGTGGATCGGTTGGCGGCACGCGGGGTTCAATTCACGGGCGCCTATGTCACCGCGCCGGTATGTTCGACTTGCCGCTCGGCTTTCATCACCGGCATGTATCAGACCAGCATCGGAGCCCATCATCACCGCAGCGGTCGCGGCCAACAGACGATTCAGTTGCCCGATGCGATTCGTTTGGTTCCCGAACTGTTTCAACAGGCCGGCTATTACACGACCATCTCGGATTGGCCGCCAAAGGGAAACCGATTGGGCAAAACGGACTACAACTTCCAGTGGGACCCAGGCGTCTATGACGGCAGCGATTGGGCCAATCGAGCCGACGGGCAGCCCTTCTTTGCCCAACTGCAAACCAAGGGCGGCAAGATGCGTGGAAAGGATTCCAAGGGATGGGAATCGGTCGCCCAAAAAGCAGAACGCAAACTGGGCAGCCGGACGTCGACCGATGCGGTCAAGTTGCCTCCGTACTATCCCAATCACCCGGACGTGGTCCAGGATTGGGCCGCCTATCTGGATTCGGTTCGTTTGACCGACGCGATGGTGGGCGAAGTGATCAATCGGCTGGATCGTGAAGGCGTGTTGGACAACACGATCGTGCTGTTCATGACCGATCATGGGATCAGCCACGCCCGTGGTAAACAGTTCCTGTACGACGAAGGGCTGCATGTTCCCATGGTCATTGCCGGGCCTGGGATCGATGCCGGGACGGTTCGGTCCGATGTCGTTGAACACATCGATATCGCCGCCCTGTCATTGGCCGCCGCCGGGATCCCGATCCCGGACTACATGCAGGCCAAAGACATCTTGGCAGCCGACTATCAGCCTCGCGACGCCGTTTTTGCCGCCCGCGATCGCTGCGACGAAACGGTCGACCATATCCGCAGCGTTCGCACCGCGGACTTCAAGTACATCCGCAACTTCTTGCCCCAGCGTCCCTACCTGCAACCCTGTGCGTACAAGGACGCCAAGTCGATCCTGATCGCACTCCGGTCCTGGCACGAACAAGGAAAACTAGACGACGTTCAACAGTTGTTGTTTCGTCAAGTTCGACCGGCCGAAGAACTCTACGACATCCACGCCGATCCGTACGAGATCCACAATCTGGCGGACGATCCCGCCTATGCCGATCAGCTGGTCCAAATGCGAACGCGATTGGACGACTGGATGGTCCGGACCGACGACAAAGGGCGAACGCCAGAATCGGTCGCAATGTACGACAGCGATATGAAGGTCTATACCGACAAACTGCGTGGCAATGAAAGCAGCAGCAAGCAGTTAGGTGTGATCGAATCGAACATCGCCTGGATGAAGAAGATGGCAGCCGAAGGAAAGTGAGGTCGGCTTCGGGGGCTCGGTCGGGTCGGTAGTGGCTGCTTTGCTGCGGCAGGAAGAAAGTTCGAGTTCGAGTTTAAGTTCGAGTTTAAGTTGTAGGCGAGTGTGTCGTGGCATCCTCAAACTTAAACTTAAAATCGAACTTAAACTTAAACTTAAACTTAAACTTAAACTTAAACTTAAACTCGAACTCGAACTTAAACCCTCTCCCTCACCCTCCAACCCCGCCTCCTAAACTCCCAGCCACCAAGCTCCCGCCACCAACCAAAGCGGGATGAACAACAACCCCGCAATCGAAGTCGACAGCACCACTCGCAGTGCCGTTTCCGTATCTCGTTCGTACATCCGTACCAGCACGATCGGGAACACGGCGGCCGGCATCGCGGCTTGCAGCATGATGACTTGCTTCAGGTCGACGCTGGGGACGATTGCCAGCGCGATGGTCAGCATCACGGCCGGCAATAGCACCTGGCGTATTCCGATCGCCGCCAGGATCACGTTTCGCGATCCCGACCAATTCGATTCCTGTAGGAAATCGACGATGATCGCGCCGCTTAGCAGCAGCCCCATCGGAATCGCACAACTGCCCAGTTTGCCGATCGCGTCCAGGATTGGTGCGGGCACCAACGCGCTGCCGCCAAACTGCCTTAGCCCCGACGCTAGGATCACGGCCAGGAAGGGTGGACTCAAAAAGGCTTGTCGCCACTTGCCGCCCGACGACCCGCTGATGATCGCGATTCCGATGCTCCACAGCGCCAAGTCGACGCCGACGTTGTGCAGGATCAAATCGATGACCGCATCCGGGTACGATTCCTCGGCGATCGGCAGCGGGATGTAACCGTAATTGCAGATGCCCGCGCACAACGCGAAAGCTCGTTGCTTGGCGTCGCTGTCCAGGCCGATGAAACGACCCAGCGACCGAGCGAACGTAAACGCCACGGCGAACCCGAGGGCCGTCATCCCGAATCCGAATACCGGTGGCAACCATGCGGCCGCGGCCGATTCGAACTGAGGGCTCTCTAGGATCCGGTGCATGAAATACGCCGGCAACAGCACCTTGGCCGTCAAATTGGCGAGCGAATGGTCGGCTTGGCGAGTCAGCCATCGCTGTCGACGGCAGATCGCACCAATCCCCATCACCAAAAAGACCGCCAAGACGCTGGTGATGACTGGCCAAAGGGTTTGCATGAGGATGGTTTTCTGGGTTTTCGGTCGAAAGAGGGCGACGTGCGGCCTGTTGAGCGGAAGGCCAATGGAGCGGAAGACCAGTTCAGCGGCCGGTCGCTAGGCTGTGGGTGGCACCCCCTCACTGGTACGGGTCCGGATCGGCTGGCGATGCCTGTCGAACCGGCCTGCACCGCGATCGCAGCCAATCCTAGACCAACATTTCGATCGCCCCCAGGGCCAGCATCGGCCTCTGGAACCCCAGAAATGCCGTTGTTTCGCATCACCCTGCCCACAATCGCGGATTCGGCGACTTTGGAACACCGCAAACGGTTTTGTGTTAGCCTTTGACTATCTGGCGTAAGACAATAAAATAGTGCCAGACACAGTGACGTGTCCGTGCGTTGGCGCCTGCCCCCGCACCGATCCCCCCCCCTTCCCCGACATATCGGTTCCGGAGGTGATTGGCCGATGTAACATTCCGGCTGATTGGCCTTCCAGCTTTCGCCGGTCATGAGTCAGGGTTTTTTGTAGACCCCCTTTTTGCGCGAGAGAACCATGGTTGTGAATCGTTTGATGGAAGGCCTAGCCGATCCCCTGTTTGCGTTCGGTGCACCCGGCCCGTTGGAATTGGCGATCATCGCCGGCATCATCCTGTTGTTGTTCGGATCGTCCAAATTGCCCACTTTGATGCGGAATCTTGGCCGCAGCACGAATGAATTCAAGCGTGGCATGAGCGAGTCGACGGACGAAGAAGAGCCGGCCGCAAAACGCGAAGAGAAAAGCTAAAGCATGTTTGGACTCGGACCATTTGAAATGGTGGTCATCGGCGTCATCGCGGTCGTCCTGTTCGGCGGCAACCTCCCCGAGGTTGCTCGAAAACTAGGCGGCAGTTATCGCGAGTTTCGCCGAGGACTGAACGAGGTTCAGCAGCAGTTCCGGTTGGCCGAATACGAGGCCAAGAAGACCTTCACCGCCGACGACTCGAAGCCCACATCGGGCTCCAACGACGAAGACGACGACGAAGAAGTCACCGGGCCGAAAGCGCCGAAGTTCACACCACCCGCCTGATCTATCGGCGGCACATCAAGCTAACAAGCTCTTTCATCGCCCTGTTTCTGGATTTCCTTGTTTGGGATTTTCCGGTCCAGGGCGATTTCTTTCGAAGCCCATCGGCGGCTTCGGGCTCCTGTGAATGAAGCGACCGGCAATCTTTCCGTCCGGATCCGTGCTTCCCCCCCCCCATTCACTTCTGTCGGAGTCCTTGTCATGCGCCAGCCACCTCCCCGTGCCACCCTGTTCGTGTTGGCTCTCACCGCGATCACGCTGCATGTGATGTCGCCCACCGCCGACGCCGCAGGGATGTTGGTCGCCGATGGCGGTTTCGGTGGACGACTGGAAATCGAAAAC
This sequence comes from Rubripirellula lacrimiformis, assembly GCF_007741535.1. Classification (NCBI taxonomy): domain Bacteria; kingdom Pseudomonadati; phylum Planctomycetota; class Planctomycetia; order Pirellulales; family Pirellulaceae; genus Rubripirellula; species Rubripirellula lacrimiformis. The sequence goes on along the minus strand of NZ_CP036525.1, from coordinate 7,858,397 downwards.
CAAGACGTCACCGTCACCATCAACAACTCGGTCGCTGTTACCCAGATCGACCAGACCTTCGTCAATCGCGAAAACCGCATCGTCGAAGCCTTGTACACCTTTCCCGTCCCACGCGGTGCCAGCGTGTCCAACTTTAGCATGTGGATCGGGGGCAAAGAAATGATCGGCGAAGTCGTCGAAAAGCAACGCGCCCGCGAAATCTACGACAGCTACAAACGCGTCAAACGTGACCCCGGGTTGCTGGAACAAGTCGACTTCAAACAATTCGAAATGCGAATTTTCCCGATCCCCGCCGGCGCCCAGCAACGCGTCCGGATCGAATACTACCAGGAACTGAATCTGGACCACGATTGGGGCACCTATGTCTATCCGCTGGCCACCGTCGCCGGGGGCGAACCGATCGATTCGAAAGTCCAAGGACGTTTCTCGATGAACGTCAACGTGCTTAGCGAAGTGCCGATCAAAGCATTCAAGAGTGAATCGCATACCGACGATTTTGTGATCGTCGAACACACCGACCAATACGCCCAGGCCGCGATGGAATTGACCGCGGGCGACCTGTCACGTGACATCGTGATGGCCTTTCAAACCAAGCGCCCACGCACCGGTATCGATGTCGTCACCAGTCGTCCTGCGGGCGAAGATGGCTACTTCATGATGACGGTCACGCCCGGCGAAGACCTCAGCAGCACGATCGAGCCGATGGACTATGTCTTCCTGCTGGATATCTCCGGTTCAATGGCTCGTGACCAGAAAATGGAAATCAGTCGCCGCAGTGTGATGGCGTTCATCGAATCGTTGGGGGACGAAGACCGTTTCGATTGTCTGGCGTTCAACCTGACACCCACGCCGCTGTTCCAGCAGACCAAGCCGGCAAACAAGGCCAACCTAACCGCCGCGGCGGAATTTTTCGCCGCTCAACGGGCTCGCGGTGGCACGGTCCTTGGCCCCGCGCTGCGATCGGCCTACGCGTACCGAGATTCCGATCGCCCGCTGAATGTTGTCCTGCTTAGCGATGGGCTGACACAGACGGGCGAAAGCGACGAACTGATGTCACTGATCGGATCGCGGCCCGAAGGCGTTCGCGTGTTCTGTGTGGGCGTGGGCAATGAAGTGAATCGGCCGCTGCTAAGTCAACTGGCCAGCCAGGCCGGCGGGTTGGCCGCGTTTGTGTCGACCGAGGATAGTTTCAGTCGCCAGGCTCACCTGATGCGGCAAAAACTGGTTCGCCCAGCGATCGAGGACCTGTCGGTTCAGTTCGCCGGCGGCGAGGTCAGTCAAGTCGAACCGGCCCAACTGGGCAGCCTGTTCTATGGCACGCCGCTGCGATTGTTCGGTCGCTATCAGAATGGTGGTGCCGTCGAAGTCATCCTGCGTGGAAAAATCCAGGGCAGCCCCTGGGAACAGACCGTCCAAGTCACCCTGCCCGCCGATGACAAAGGGAATAGTCCGATCGAACGCATGTGGGCATCCCGCCGCGTCGAAAGTCTGTTCGCTCAAGAGCGTGCGGGGACGGGGAATCGTCAAGACGAGATCGTGCGGCTGTGCGAAGGCTATTCGATCGTTTCCACCTACGCATCGATGTTGGTGCTAGAGAATAACGACGAGTATCGTCGCTGGAAAATCGATCGTCGCAACGCAACCCGCATCGCTCGTGACCGTCAATCCCAGCAACGGACGACCGACAAACTGGCCGACCTGCGAAAGCAGAACGAGATGACGCTGACGTCGACACAGAAAACTGCACCGGAGGATTCAGCGACATCGGATGCCGCATCGCCCTCCCCTGCCGGTCGTCCTGATTCAAACCCAGCACCCAGCTCAAACCCAGCGCCAACCACACGTCCGAATTCCGGACAGAACGTCGACTTCACTCTGCCCAGTTCCGGCGGTGGAGGTGGTGGCGGAGCGATCGATCCGATCACCGCAGCGATCGCACTCGCGTCGGCCGGTGCGGCAGCCTGGTCACGGCGACGTAGAAACGACTTTTAGCCTGTTGGGTATCGCCCAGCTGCCGAACCACCGTTCCAAATCTTGGAATGGTGGTTCCCTCGTCATCGGGCCAGCGAATTCTTTCACGCCGTCCACGTACTCCCCCCCGGCAACCATCATGTTCACTCATCTGCTGCGAACCTATCCGGTCACCATCGCGATCACCGTGCTTGCGGTTCTGTCGCACACGTCAGCGGCGTTGACTGGGGCGTTCGAATTGGACTTTGGTCTGGTTGCCGGCGGCCAGGTATGGCGGCTGATCAGCGGTCACTGGACGCATTTTGACGCCAGTCATCTGTGCTGGGACCTGCTGATGTTCGTGGTGCTGTCGGCGATGTGCGAACGCCGGTGTGGGCAGAAGTCTGCCTGGGGATACGCCGTAACGATCGCCGCCAGTCTGCTGTTCATTTCGGCAGCGATCCGGATCACCTGTCCGGAGATCGCCACCTACCGAGGGCTTTCGGGGATCGATACCGGTCTGTTCGGATGGCTGGTGGTCGACCACTCACGCCAAAGTTGGCGATCCAGCAACCGCTTGGCAGCGGTCGTCGCCGCCACAGGTCTGCTAGCGTTGATTGGCAAGCTGATCTTCGAAGCGGCGACAGGAAACACGTTATTCGTCGATTCATCGACCTTCACCCCGTTGGTCCAATCCCACCTAGCCGGTCTGGCCGGCGGGATCGCAGCATCCACCATCCACGCCCTCGGGCGTCAGTCGATTCCCCCGATCAACGAGTCGATAAAATCCCCGATTGCCCAACGCCGTCCGGCAAGCTAATTTACACCCTGCAAAGGGCGATTAGCTCAGTTGGTTAGAGCGCTGCTTTCACACGGCAGAGGTCACAGATTCGAGTTCTGTATCGCCCATTGCCTTTTGGGCACTTATTGCAATTGTTCTCCTGGTTGTACCCCTTTTGTGTACCCTAATCAGGAGCGATTCATGCCACGTCAGCCGAAGCCGTATTATCGCAAAGCCCAGAATCGGTGGGTCTGCACGATCGACGGAAATCGAGTTACGCTCGGTGATGACAAAGAAAAGGCGTTCGAAAAGTACCACGCCCTAATGTTAGACAGGTCGTCGGTCCGTGCTGAGCTTTGCACGATCTATGCGCTCACTCAGTCCTATCTGGACTGGGTCGAGGCCAACCGGAAGGCTGTCACCTACGGGAAGCAACGGCACTATCTGGAGAGCTTCATCGGGGCGATTGGAAAGTCGATGAAGCCTGCGGCGATCAAGCCTCACCACCTCACCAAGTGGACGAACAAGGACAGTTGGAACTCGACCAGCAGGAACGATGCAATCACCATCGTTCAACGTATGTTCAACTGGTCCGTCGACCAAGGCTATCTTTCGGCAACGCCTATCCCGCGGATGAAAAAGCCCAAGTCGAAACGTCGTGAAATTGTTTACACGCCGGATCAGTGGCAGCAGATCAAGTCACATGCTATCGGTCCGCTCATTCCATTTCTCGATTTCATCTGGGGCACCGGCTGTCGGCCGAAAGAAGCGCGGACGCTCCAGGCTAAGCACGTCCACGACGACTTGGTCATCTTCCCGCCCGACGAATCAAAGGGCGAAGCCGATTCCCGCGTCATTTTCCTAACGCCCGAGACTGAGGCAATCGTGAAGCCACTTCTTGCTGAACGCCCGACAGGGCCACTTTTGCTGAATTCACGGGGCAACCCTTGGACCAAGGATTCGATCAAGTGTCGGCTAACCCGGATTTCGGAAAAGGTCGGCTTTCGCGTGATCGCCTATGGCGCTCGGCACAGCTACGCCACCAACGCCTTGATCCGTTCGGTCGACACGGTTTCGCTCTCGCACCTGATGGGGCACAAGGACACGAGGATGATCAATAACTATGCCCACCTCGCTCAAAACGTCGACTTTCTGCGAAAGCAAGCCATTGCTGCGAGCCTAAAAAAGTAGATTGTCTGCAATGCCATCGAAACCCACTCGGTGCAGAATCGTTGTTTTTACGGGGATCCAGGCGAGTTTTCGTTCCATCATGCGCACCCAGTCTCCTGTTTTACACGCTGTTTCGTGCATCGAAACGTGCACGCTCCACGGTCTGGACACGTAGGTGATGGACTGAGGAGGCTTGCTCTGTTGGCCCCACTTAGTTCAAACGTATTCTTTCGGCCACAGGCGACAAAGCCTTAGTCCCCATCGCCCATGCGGAAAGCTCCGTCCACCTGGCGTGCCCTGATCGATGAGCCAGATCGCACCGGTGTCGGCCACCGGAGCAGGTTACTACTGATGGCTGAAAACATCCGTGAACTCGAAATATTACCCCCGTCACATTTTCGGATCTCACATTTTCGGATCCCAAGAAATCGCCGGCCGCAGCCAAATCCACGAAAAGATGCTCCGTCCGATCACGTCCGAAATCGACTTCGACCGGCAACGGGAGATGTGGGAAATAGTGGCTCCGGAGCAGTTGAACACGTTGGTCGTACGATGAGGCATTGACGACGGCATATTCTATGGCATAATTCCACACTCGTTTGTCGATCGCGACAGTTTCGACCGCATTTGTTGGGAGTTTTCAGCCAATGGACCGTCAGTTTTTCCTCTTCGATTTGCTCGGAGAGCTTCACCCGGACCAAGTTATGAAGACGGTCGAACCCGCTCTGCCACGGCTTCGCGGGCTGGTTCGAGACACCTTCGATGACTTGCTCATTCGGCGGCATAGCGATGATGCCTTCGCGTGGATGGATGAAGGTGAATCGGCGTGGTGGATGTGGACCCAACTGCGGCACAGGGCCAAGGATGATTTTCACGGTGAACCGATGCTGGTTTACCGACGAGTCAAACAGCAGGATTTCATCGTTGTGTGTGAGGAAGCCATTGTCGTCTTCAAGAAGCTGCGGAACAAAACCAACCGTGATGGCACCACGGAATTGGTGACATCGAATTGTCGAACGAAGCAGAACATGGACTGGTGGGGCCAGCGTGCTATCGACGAAGTACCCGACCTTCCGCGAGTGATTGTCGGATATGAGTTTCGACACGAGCTGACTGAAATGCATTGTTACCTCGGATTGCCGCGAGGCTCTAACGCGACGTTGCAATGGCACCGCGAGATCGACAGCCCGCAAGGCTTCGAGGACGGCTTTACAGAAGAACGCACCTTTGAAGAACAACCAACCGAAGACTTTGGATTTGAAATTGAAGAACTTGATGACTCTAAGAGTGAACGATTCGGCTGAGCCGTCCCCTGAAGAAGTCACGTTGCTGAACATGTCGACCGAATTCAATCGCGAGATGATCACGCTAGGCCGCCAACTGCTCGGACTAACCCGAACACAGTTGGCGAAACGATGCGGCATGTCGCAATCGCACCTCACACGCGTTGAAAACGGAGACCGTATCCTGACCGAAGAGATCGCGGCATCTATCGCCGAAGCGTTGGACCGTCCGATCGAATTCCTTCGATGGGATGGCGAGTTGTTTGCCGGTTCGCATGTCTTTCATCGTCGTCGTGCGTCGACCCGTGTCCGAGACGTCGAGAAAACAAATGCCCATATCAACTTCACGCGATTGCGAGTCCTTCGCATGATGGATGGGATCAATCTCAAAGTGCGCCGAAAGATGCATCGGATTGCAGTGACACCGACCGTATCGCCGTCCGACGCGGCTAGGCAATTACGTTCAAGTTGGCAGGTTCCCCCAGGTCCGATCGCTAACTTGGTTGACTTGGTTGAGTCGGCCGGCATCGTCGTGTGGGAAACGGATCAGCTTGCGTCGGAGGTCGATGCGCTGAGTCTGTGGCCGATCGGTGAAGAGGAAACGACACCGGTGGTGGTCCGCGTCTCGGGCAAATCGGGAGACCGCGAGCGGTTCACGTTGGCCCATGAGTTGGGCCACCTGTGTTTGCACCATCAACCTGCTGAAGACTTTGAAGCAGAGGCCAACCAGTTCGCGTCTGAATTCTTGATGCCGAAAGATGACATCATCAAATCACTCCGCCAATTGAACCTGAGCAAAGCAGCTGCCCTGAAGGGCAAGTGGAAAGTCTCGATGCAAGCGATCATTCGGCGAGCCTACGACTTGAAAGTCATTTCAGAGAGTCAATATCGCAATCTGAATCGTGAGCTCAGTGCAAAGGGGTACAAGAAACGTGAACCCGTGCTGATTCCCTCGGAGACCCCACGACTGCGAACCGCGCTTGTCGATCGTTTTACAAAGAAAGTCGACTCGGCTGGTCTGCGATCGCCACGGCTGGGCGCATCGGCAACCGCGACGGAAGCCGACTCTGTCGATTCGGAGCAACAAAGCGAACAATCATCGAAGCCTACTTTGCGGCTTTTCGCTGACGACGGAGAAATGGATCAATGAAACCTGAGGAAGCCGCCTGGATCAAAGACGACCGCCTCGAAGACAGCGACAGCCTGCCCGACCCCGACATCCTAGCCGACGAAATCATCGCTGACCTCCAAGACGCCCTCGACCAATTCGCCACGATTGCCGCGAGCCTAAAGGGGACATAGTCATTCAAGATCAACCCAAGAAGGACGCCAACGTTCTGGGCTGGGTGGGCGTCGGCCTTTCCTTCGCTGCAATTGTCATCTCTGTCATCTTCGGGATCGTCTCAACGGCGATCAGTTGGGACGCAAACAGGCTGGCAAGCGATTCCATCGTGCGATCTGGCCAAGCCGTCGAATCCGCGAACCAGAACTCGGAGCGAGACCGGGCGTTGCAAGCCAAGCTCGCGCAGATCGAGTATCGGTCTCGGATACCACGCCTCGAGATGCTCCGGTTCAATCGCCTGAGTGAAACATCGTTTTTTGCCACGGTCCAAAATGTGGGCGAGCGACAGGCGGCGGTTTTCGAGGTTGAATATCGGATGAGCGATGTCAAAGGCGCGATCGGTGAAACCCTTCACACTACTGCGATCATCCCGGTCGAGAACGCTGACGAACCTATCAAGATCGAATTTACCAGCGGCCAGGTTTGGGTGCACCAATTCCGCCCGCCGGTCGTTTTGGCTCCTGGCGAAATCGCCACGTTTGAAATGAAGCCTGCGGCAAACATGCCTTACGGTGAGTTCGTGTTGCATTTCGGCATCAACGAACACGTGCATCTGGGGGGGTTTGACACACGTACCTCAACGATGGACGATCCCTTTGGCGGCTAAAAAACCACTCAAATGAGATGGTTTATGGGGCGTTCGGACGAAATTCATCGCGAATTTCAAGAAATTTTAGAAAACTCGACCCCCGATCGCCTGTCTGCGGCGAGTTCCATTACCGCGAACCGTTGCAACGTTCCTAGATTCATCCCGGAGGGTGAAGTGAAAACGACTGAATCCACGACTGAAGACGAGTTGGAGGAGGCCTTCTTGGCGGAACCAAGATTCGGTCTTGATCTACTCCATACTGATTTTGAAGATCGCATTGCGAGGTTCATCAAGTCTCGTCTGTACGGCATAGCCGAGAAAAATCAGTCGGAAGCAATAAGAGATATTTACTGTAACACGATGGTCTCATTGGCCGAGCTTGCAAAGAAGCCAGACTTCGACTGGCGCGACCCGATGAGGATTGTTATTGACATTGCCCGAAAGCGGGTCGCTGACCATTTTCGGGTTCGCAAACGGTCGCACAAGCAGGACATTGATGGCGCGCTAGACGCGATCGCTGCGGCCTTGTCTGGCACCCAAGTTGAAGCCGCGTGGCAAATAACAAGCGAGGATGATCGGGCAAGGTTTCGCCGCGTCTTGAGCACCGCGATCGAGACAAAATTGACGCCAAAAGAAGTCGACGTCGCCAGTTGCTATGTGGATCATTTTGAAGAATTTACACCAAACAATATTTACGGACCACTGGCTGCACGGGTAAGCGAAAGGACGGGCAAGATTGAAACCGCGATGACGGTGAAGAAGCAGTGGAAGCAGGCGAGAGCGAAATTGATGCGAGAGTTGGCGAAGAACGGGTTTACATTTCCAGATATCGAGGAATAGATCATGAATAGCAAGCGAGAAGAGCGCGCCATCGACGCTCTGTTTGTATCGCAGCTGCGGTCCAACCGGACAGACGCCGAAAGCCACCCCGAATTAAACGAACACGACCGCGAGCAGCTTCGCTCCCTTGGTGACGATTTTGTCAATCGGCTATTTGCCGGCGAAATCGAAGAAATCTGCGGCACTGATGAGGTGGAGGAATCAGGCACTGCCCTTTGCGGCACCGCTTTCGGGCTGAATCGTGCCAAAGATATCGACGAGGAAACGAAAGCGGAGCTGGATCAAAAACGCCAGGAGATTATCGACCGCACGAAGAAATCAAAGGAGGATCACGACGATGCCGACCCAAGCGAGTGACCTGAGCCGCGAGGTTCTGGAAACCCACGAAATGATGTCGCTGCCAGTTGATCCGTTTGCGATCGCGGGGATCGAAGAGATTGAGTTGGCCCCCGGAAAGTACACGGATGGATTTGATGCCAGAATTGAGTTCATTCCCGAAGCGACACGATTTGCCATTTACTATCGGCCGCCGGGATCCGGACGACCAAGAGGCAGAGTCAATTTTTCGATCGCGCACGAGCTTGGACATTTCTACCTGCCTCACCATCGGGAGCAATTGCTACGCGGCGAGATGCACAATTCGACCTCAAACTTCCGATCGGCTGCCGAGCAGGAGAGGGAAGCCGATGAGTTCGCGGCCAATCTATTGATGCCACGCGATCTTTTCATCGCCGAGGTTGGGCGGTTCCGCCAACGTGTCTGCACTTTGAATGAGTTGAGCGAATTATCCAGCGAACGGCTGGGGACATCATTGACGAGCACCGTTCGACGGTACTGCCAGTGTGATATTGAGCCATGCATCGCAGTGTTTTCAAGAAACGGCGTGGTGCAGTGGGCGATGCCCTCGGCGGATATGAAGGTAATGGGAATGGGATATGTTCCGTTCAAGGAACCGGTCCCCAGAGATTCAAAAACACGAGAGGCGTTTCAGACTGACGAAGTTGGCACCGCGGTCGACGGACGCGTCATGGCGACAACATGGTTTGAAAACCCAGCGGTCGAATGCGTTTGGGAGGATGTAATTATTCTCGGCCGCACTGGTTTCGCGATCACTCTATTAACGCCTGACGAATAGTTTTCAAATTTTGCACCCCCGATAGCTCGGTTGGTGCGAGTACTCCTTCAGAAGACCAATCACAAAACCAGATTGGTCAGGTTTTTCTCGAAGGAGTTAATGATGGCTACTGTGCCTGAACACGTCGATCTTCCCGACGAATTGGAAGACTTGGAAGTTTGTTGCTCGCAGGGGCGGGCCGCTCGGTGCGTTCGCCGCTATCGGATTCGGATTGATCGCGATCCCCACGTGGTCCATGTGACCAAGATGACGGGCCAACAGTTGCTGGAACTGGCCGGCATATGTGACCTAGCGAAGTGGAAGGTGTTCCAGAAGCTTTGCGGCCAGTTGGTCGAGGTCGCTCACGACGAGTGGGTCGACTTCACGGCGAAAGGCGTCGAGAAGTTCAAGACGCTGCCTTGCGACCAGACCGAGGGCGAGGTGTCGCGATGAGTGATGTCGCGACGAAACCTCGTCGCGATCTTGTTTTGCCGCCGGACGATACGACGTTTTTGAATGCGTCGTATCTCGGCTGGCAAACCATTCGCGATGGGAACGCCTCGTGGTTGGTCATCCCGGACTTTCCGGTTTGTGACGGATACAAAGTGCAGTCGGCGACTGCGGCACTGCAGTTGGAACCGGGCTACCCGGATACCCCAATCGACATGGTGTATTTCAACCCACCGCTGGCCCGCACTGATGGCAAGACCATCGGCGCGACCGGAAACACGAAGACGATCAACGGTGAATCGTTTCAGCGATGGTCTCGGCACCGGTCTCCCGCTAATCCGTGGCGGCCCGGTCAGGACAACATTGAATCTCATTTGCTGCTGGTGCGGCATTGGCTCGAAAGGGAGTTTGCAAAATGAATAGTGATGTCATCGTGCGTCTGACGGGACGCCAAAAAGAAGAACTGCGATCGCACCTATTTCCAGGTGATGAATCAGAAGCCGTCGCGTTGGCCTTGTGCGGCAAGCACCGTGGTGCCGGGCGTATTTGTTTGAGCGTCATGGAAATCCATCCGATCCCTCACTCCGAATGTGATCGTTCGGCGGATCGGGTGACGTGGTCAACCGATCGGTTGCGGCCGTTGCTCCAACGTGCCAATGACGAGGGACTGTCGATCTTGAAGATCCACAGTCACCCAAACGGCTTTGATCGGTTCTCAGAATACGACGACCGATCGGATGCGGACTTTTTCACGGCGACAGAATCTTGGGTCGAATCGGGCGGACCACATGCCACCGCCGTGATGTTGCCAAGCGGATGTATGTTTGGGCGGTACGGAATTGAGGAAGGCGGATTCCAACCATTGCAGATGATGTCGGTGGCGGGTGACGAGTTGGAGTTTTGGTTTGATCGCGATGAAGAAATGCCGGTTGTGCCGGACTTCGCTGACCGTCACGCACAGGTGCTCGGCGAAGGAACGTTCGCCAAGATGCGGCGATTGCGTGTCGCCGTGGTCGGCTGCTCGGGAACCGGATCGCCGGTGGTCGAGCAGTTGTATCGCTTGGGTGTTGGAGAGCTTGTGTTGGTCGATCCCGACTCGGTTGGTCCCGAAAACCTGAATCGGATCATCAACTCTCGTCATCGGCACGCGTCATCCAAGACGCCGAAGGTCAAATTATTGGCTGATGCGATCGAAGACACCGGTCTTGGGACGCACGTATTTCCGATCCAGAAGGATCTGAGTGATCCCGAAGCGATTCAAGCCGTCGCGTCATGCGATCTGATCTTCGGTTGCGTCGACAGCGTCTTCGCACGTTTCCTGTTGAACAAGATCGCGTCTACCTACTGCGTTCCGTACATCGACGTTGGGATCGGAATCCGGGCCAACGGAAGCGGTGGAATTGGTCACGCGACAGGGGCGGTTCACTATCTGCAGCCCGACGGATCGAGCTTGATCAATCGTGGTGTCTTCTCAATGGAGGACGTTCGCGCGGACGCGATGGCTCGCTCGGCCCCTGATGATTACGCCGACCAGTTGGACGCAGGCTACATTCGCGGCGCGGACGTGTCGCGTCCCGCGGTTATCACAATCAACCAACTTTTTGGCAGCTACGCTGTGCTGGAAATGCTTGCTCGTTTGCATCCGATCCGTACGGATGACAACGCCGGGTTTGCGGCTCAGCGTTGGTCGTTGTCCGGCGACTTCCGAAATGCCGAACCAGACGGGGAACGATGCACAATCGTCGCTAAGTATCTGGGCAGTGGGGACATGATTCCGCCGCTGGGATTGCCCGCGCTTTCGATTCAGCGGGAGGTTCGTCGTGCAAATGCTTGATCAGTTTTGGAATTGGCTGCGGTCATGCTGGCCGTTCGGCGGGCGATGGAAAGCCGTTCTTGTCGATGACGTTCCGACTGAACTGGATGACCGCATGGTCTACCTCGTACGCGAAGACGAGGTCGTTTGGCAGGCGGTGATGTCGTGTCCGTGCGGTTGCGGGGCGACGATCCAACTTTGCTGTCTGCCGAATACGAGGCCACGTTGGACTTGGCGTCAGGAATCGGGCGGCGACGTCACCTTGCACCCGTCTGTTTGGCGAAAGGTCGGTTGTCGCAGTCATTTCTTTCTTCGATCCGGCCGAATCGTTTGGTGCTAGCGGCCAATGTCCATTCACTTTTTTTAGGAATGACGCAATGAACCCTGAATCTTACCTTTTGCCCCTGGGGTTGCTCGCCGTCGGCAGCCTGGTATTCACGCTGCACTTGGCCAGGCGGCGAGAGGATGCTCGCGTCGCGTTTGCGTGCTTCATTTTGCTTTCTGGATTGCTCGGCCTCGGCGTTGTCCGAGTGCTTCGTTCGACTCCGGGCGGCATTGATGTGGTCAATGAGGATGACGGCGACGATCTGTTCCCGCCGATTGTTTCTGACGATGACCTGGATCCACTACATGAATCGTGGGATAGCGAAGGGACTGCGAGCTGGCCCGTGGCCTCGCTCATGAGCAGGCTGAGCGACATTGCCTATCGACCGCCGGTCTTGGCGACCGATGAATTTCGCGCGCTGGGTTTTGATGAGGTTGTCCCGGTCAGCTCGGCGACCATGTTCGGCTACGTGGTGAGCGATGGCGACGTGGCAGTGATTGCTTTCCGCGGTAGCGAAGAGGAATTTGGCGATTGGTGGGCCAACCTCAGTCGATCGCCGTTTCCTCTGGAAGTCGGCGATGTCCACACAGGTTTCTGGAACGGCTATCAATCGTTGAAATCGCAAATTGAAGTGGCATTGGACCGCGCGCGACCGAGACACTTGTGGGTCACCGGCCACAGTCTTGGCGGAGCGTTGGCGGTTTGCTGTGCCTACGATTCAGAGCTCTCTGGTCGGCCGATCGCCGGGGTCGTCACCTTCGGTCAACCCATGGTCGCGAGACCAACGCTGGCCGACGACATCGACGATCGCCTGCTTGGACGATATGCCCGGTTCGTAAATCGAAGCGACATTGTCGCGAGGATCCCACCAAGCTACCGCCCCGCTGGCAGTCTAGTTTGGTTCACCGATGACGGACTGAAACGATCAAAGCCGAAAAGGCAGATGTTTGGCTCACCGTTTTCGGAAGACGGTGGTTTGAAAGGTGCGTTTGGTGATTTCGATGAACCGGACCCGCTCAGCGAGGCCGAGTACCAACAGTGGCTTGCAGACCAAGCCGCCCCACCCGTTGCTCGAAACGAAAACGGCGAAGTCTTGCTGCAAGGAAACTCCCCTTACCTAAGCAACCATTCCATCGACCTGTACGTCGACGAAGTCAGGTCGCTCATTTGGGGATCTGAAAGTTCAAATTCGATGGATGATATTTTGGGTAGGTAAGTCGCGAGGACGAGGAGGGCTTTGCATCTAAAACTCAATCAAGAAGAATAGGTTCCTGGACTCAATTGCCGCTATAGGGACCTGCCCAACAACACTCCGGTGGCCGACGCCGGAGGCAACTGAATATTGGAGCGAAACGCCCAGTCAGCAGATAGGCAGACTTGGCACATATTTGCGGCCGATTTATTCAGCCCCGAGTTCATTCTGAATCAGTTCCCGCATGAGGGAGACGATTTCCGTCTCTTTCATCGCACAGTGGACCTTCAGCTTCGTGTGCAGATCTGGGTCGATGTCGATCGTTAGCCGTTTCATTTTTACTGGCGGGAATTCGGGCTCGACTTTGCGGGCTTCGACCCATTGGTCGGCTTCGTTTCCTCGGCTCGGCCGAACTTGCATTTTGATTTGTTTGCTCATAGGATCCTCCTGAGTTCGTTGACGTGCTTTTCGATTTCTTTTCGGGCCTTGCTGCGGCGTTGATCCAGTACAGTGGATCCGTTCGCCGCGGTTTCAGCGAATGTGACTCGTTGACCGATGTCGTGCTTGAGCACCGGTACTTCCAGCTCCGCCAGTGCCGTTCGCACGTCCCTTCCGATTGCTGTGTTTGCGATCTTGCGGTTGATCGCCAGGACGCACCGTAGTTCCGGTTTGTAGATTTGGGCTTCCTTGACCAAGTCGACGGTGTCGGCCGCTGCCCAAACGTCCATCGGCGAGGGCTGGATGGGAATGATGACGATATCGGCGGCCAGAATGATCGAGCGGGCTAGTTCCGTAACTCGGGGCGGTCCGTCAATGACCACGTCGTCGTAGTCGCCCACCATCAGGTCGATCTCTTTGTGCAGCGTTGCCTTGGGCATTCCCACCACCGTGAACAAAGCCTTTTCGCGGCAATTTGACCAGGTCAGCGAACTACCTTGCGGATCGGCATCGATCAGCAGGACACGGCGCCCACGTTTCGCCAGTTCGGCTGCGGTGTGGATGGAAAGCGTCGTCTTGCCGACGCCGCCTTTTTGATTGAGATAAGCGTAAATCATGTCCGTCGTGTTTCTGTGCATTCGCATGCACGTTGTTACGAATTCACGCTATCACGCCGCGGGCGTAAAATTCAACGAATGGTTCCGACTTATCCCCAGGTCTGATCGTTAGGTCCAGATCCCCCAGCCGCCGGCCGATGCTAGAACCACGCCACCAACAAGCTCGGCCGGTCGTTGTGCGATGCCCTTCTCTTTCGCACCAGGCATCAAGCCTGCGGCGGAAACGATCGCGCTAACGACTCCGAGGATAATCACCGGGGAAATCAACTCCATCCGCGCGTGAATAGGTCGGAGCTGAATACGCATCTGCTCTGCAGCGTTTCAAATGCGAAGCCTGCGTGTGGGGGCAACCGCTGTCTGGTGGCATGCTCGAGAATAAAGAGGAATGGACGATGTAAAAGGAACTTCGGTAGGAGCGTGATAAGATAGTGCTTGATTCCTTTTAATTCGCGTTATCCGTTGCTGCGAACCAGCTAAACGTGTTCCCGATCCAAAGGCATCCCCGGTGGTTGAGCACCGGGGACGCTTTCAGTTTATGCAAGACAAGCTCAGTTCGGGCCCGGCGTGTTTATCAGTCCTTGCGGCAATAGAATCAACGGAGCATCCGTACGGCTTGGAGCTGGAGCGAAGTCGCTAGGAAGGCGTGAGTCTAACGAGCCGACTGCGTCTTCGAACTTCTCCGCAGAGAGTTCGGTCTTCGACTTCAGGCCTTTGGCGTCAAGTTGTCTCAATAGCACGACTTCTCTGGGCGATACGAAGTCCCCAATTGCGCCTGATGCAGTGCCTTTGATCTCGATCTCGCCGAACGGCGTCTCATACTTACGACTGATTTCGACAGACGATCCATTGGGTTCCTTAGTCGCGAGATCCAGCATGGTCAAGGTAAAACGAGATAGCGCATCGACTTGATTGCACATGACCCAAGTGTAGCAATTGTCAAACCTTCCGACGTAAAGAGCGTCCTTGGGAACATCCTGTTTGCTGCCAAAGCCGAACCAGCCGTTTGGGGCTTTGCAGCCTAACGCTTCAATCAACTTGGCTTGATATGCGTACGCCGCCTCATCGGTCTTGAAAATGAAGCTTCCCCGACGGATCTCGTTCTCCACCCTCGGCGCGGGTAGTATTCCCACCGAAACGAGCTCTCGGATGCAGTTTACGCACTCGTCGGAAGGTGCAACCTCAAAATAACTGTTGTTGGTCTGGGCCTCAGGATCTTCTTCTTGGACAGTCACAACGTGAATCTCTTGCTGGCTGATTGCTAGACGCAATCCACAACCGATGCGGCGGAGCTTTCCAGCATCCGTCACTGGCGCTGCAGCAAGCTGTTGCGTCAAGTTTCTGGAACCGTTGAAGCCGAGGTTCTCTGCCGTCAATGTCGTTGGGTTCCAATTCAGGCCACCGCTAACCGTGTTGCCATGCGCAAGGACGGTAGTGGCGGAACCAAGTACCGCGAAGTGTGGTACCTGCCCTTTCCCGCTGCGATACATTGCCAAGTTGCTGAGTACCTGATTGTACTGAAGCTCTGTCACTTCCTGCAGAGCCAGGTTGTGCTGCCTCC
This sequence comes from Rubripirellula lacrimiformis, assembly GCF_007741535.1. Lineage (NCBI taxonomy): Bacteria > Pseudomonadati > Planctomycetota > Planctomycetia > Pirellulales > Pirellulaceae > Rubripirellula > Rubripirellula lacrimiformis. The sequence continues at coordinate 7,842,935 of NZ_CP036525.1, read as the reverse complement.
GTACCTGTTTAGAAGCACAGCCGCCAATTGCCAATAAAGCAAGGAGAGCTGCGTTCGTGGCGATTCTCGCGTAAACGCTCACATTCATCGGATCTTTCCTTCCCTGTGGTATCCCCTATAGTGGAGGCCGTCCATGACCCCCCCCTCTGGGTTAAGCATTCGGAGCACGTTCTGATTCGAATCCAGTCAAAATGGCGATCATTGAACGAATGAAGGTAAACCGCCTCAGAGAGGTTGGTTTTTGACGATATCTCACTCTGTAGGATTTGTTAAGATGCGCCAGTTAACGAGATTGATCCCGGCACTCATCTTCTTCACAGGATTTGCAGCAACATGTTGCGGTGAATCTGAGTTTTCACTTCGCGTACTAAAGTCAAGCGATTCTGGTAACGTCAAGCGGGCTGGCACTGCACTACTCTGCTCGTATAAAGATGAGCAATACTTAGTTACGGCATATCATGTCGCTTACAAGGCCAAACAGTTGGCCCTTGGTCATTTCGATGGAAAAGAGCACGAAGATCTACAGAACTTTGTCCAGTCCAGTTTTTGGTGTAAACCCGAAGTTGATCTTTGCATCTTCAAGTGCAAACCGGATCAATTGGACCGCCTGACGGAGCAAACTGGAGATTTTCGAGCACGCGTCTTTGATATCGCAACGCCTAAAAAGGGCATGCCCGTGCGAGTAGCGGGCAACCCACGCATTACATTGTTTCAGGACCAGCCTTACAAACGAACCAGCTACGAGCCACCTAATATCGTTTCGATGGCGACAATCGCAGAGCTATCTACAGCAGGTGAGCGTTTAGATGAGCTTGTTGTTCCTGCTGCGTCAAACACCACTCTTGTTATGCTGGGTAGTTTTGACATCGTGTACGGCTACAGTGGTGGTCCGATCGTGAGTGGTGAAAAAAACGTCGTAGGGGTTCTGGTTGGTGGGGATCCAGACAAAGGGATTGTGACTTGGGGGATACCGCTGTCGTACTTTGGTCAGGTTATCGATCAAGGTGTGAAGCTGGAACTGTCAAACACCTTGGCGTGGCCTGGCAAGGCATTTGCCGCCGATGCATACGGTTCCGACTCGAGCGAGTTGGTATTACGTTTCCCCATCGAACATTCGGCGCCCGAGGAACGATTCTTAGAAGGCGTGGCCTGGGTATCAAGCAGTGTAAGATTATCGGAATCAGGGCGACTTGACGGTATTGTCACGGTTGGAACCGATGAGTTCTTGAAGGGGTTTCATGGTGAAGTGATCGTGTTTCTGATGGACGATGCAGGGAATGTGCTCTGGACAACTGAGAAAGAGCACAGGTACGGCGTGCCAGTCGGAATCAGCAAAGTCCGCGAGGATGAAGTTTGGACCGAAAATGTGCCACGTCACATACTTCCTCGTGTTCGAAGAATTTCGATTCTTCAGCGGTATGCTCCAACGCCAAATCCGAATATTGAAGATTTTGTTTCAGATCTACTTAAGGATGGTGCGCTAATGAAAACGCTTCGAGAGTCTGCCAAAAGCCTTCAACGACAGATCGAGAACTAGGCAATGTCTAACAAAAAGGTTTGAGGTCTCGCCTGATAGCAGCGAGCTGAACGAACATCAGTCAAGAACAGGTAAGTCAATCGCGCCGCGTCGCTACGCGGCGAAACTCTTTGAACCAGCCGATCAGCCGTTTAACAATATTGCATCAACGTCTTGATTCGACTTATCCCCAGGTTTGATCGTTAGGTCCAGATCCCCCAGCCGCCGGCCGATGCTAGAACCACGCCACCAACAAGCTCGGCCGGTCGTTCTGCAATGTCCTTCGCTTTTGCGCCAAGTATTAGTCCAGTGCTGGAAACGAGTGCGTTGACGACTCCGAGGATGATCACCGGGGAAATCATTTCCGCACCCGATAAGGGGACGACGGCGCCGATTGCAATCGCGTCAAGATTGGCAGCAATCACCAAGAACAGCGTTTTCAGACCCCAGGTATTCTGAACCGGACAGCTGTCCGGACCTGATGCGGATTCGACCAAGGCGAGGCCGCTTGTCACCATCTGTAACCCGAGCACGATCAGGACCACGCTGGCCAGTTGTTGCACGCCCGTCACCGAACGTTGGGTAAGTCCCTGCATCGCCAGCCAACCGACTAACAGCCCGATCATCGAGGCTGCGCCGAACATCGCACCCCAGCCGATAAGGCGGCGGAGCCCGTGCCTTGTGTGGGCCGCTCCGCTCGCAACCGAAACTGCGAACGCGTCGGTCGATAGCCCTAGGGCAATCAATAACATCGCATAGGTACTCATCGTCCCGTCCTCTCCTTCCAACTACCCCGGCCTTAGAAATGACGTCCCGAACCACGTGGTAGTTTGGGTATCGACTTTCGCTTCTCGTCCAAAAACTGCTGCAGGTCCGATTCAGCAACCCGTTTGCAGGAGCCAAATTCATGGCACGCCAGTTCGCCGCGAGCGACCAAGGCATAGACCATGCTCAAGCTGATTTTGAGCTCTGCGGCGACCTCTTTGATGGTGAAAAACATTACGTTTCCTTTGGGGAGTTAAGTAGCGTCGATATCGATTCCGGTTGCGTTTACATCAAACTCGTCGTCCAAGGCTGCGGACGTCAGCGCTTCGGCTGCTGCCAGGACGACTGTCATCCTTTCAGAGTCCAGTTGGCTGATCTCGGTCATTGGCAGTGAGCGGACATAGTTCGGTTGCCCTTTTCCGCCAATCGAAACATTGCTGTTGACGGTCGTCACCAGCAGTCGAAGCAACTGTGCCATTTCGAGATGCTGACTCTTTCCATTACTCTTAAAATCGCCCAGCTGTTTCCTTAGATTGGCTCGATGGTCCTTGGTCACATCGAACCGGCCAGCCACCGCCTGGCCCTTCCAAACCCGCGGCATGACGACGCCGTTTTCGTACATTGAACTACGAAACCCGATTGCCTCGGGTGTGAGCCAGACTGTCATCCGCTTGGCAAATACCTGTCGTGCGAAGAACCCTTTTGTTGCCGCATCGATCCCACGATACCCGAGCGCGGCAATCAGGCAGACGACCATCCCGCCGAGCAGAAACGGGAACCATTTACTGGGTTCATCGCCCAACATCCTCCACCACCGCACCGACAGCCATAGGAAGAGGCAGACACCAAGGCAGCGGGTGGTCTTCATTGCCCATTCATGGCTTCGCCAGGTTGCAAAGCGTGCCTTCACGATCGCACGGCGGCGTTTCTCGTCGAACATCAAGGTTGGCCACCCTGGCAGTCCCGGCGCGGCCATGCGGACCATTTCATCGCGCATCATCAAACCTCCCAGCAAAGAACTCATGCTTGTCGTAGAACGCACGTTGCAGGATCGCCGGGCGGAAGCCGGGCCTTAGGATCAACTGACGTAGCAGTTTGTCATCACGCGAAAAGGAACGCCCAAGTTCCTCGGGATCCAGCAGCGGGTGTACGCTCAGCGACCAAGACTCTCCCGTAGCCGCCTGCTGCGTCGCTTGATCGAAACTGGGGGCGTTGGTCGAGCGTGTGACGCACGTGGCCTGCCCCAGACGCTTCGATGCGTACTCCAGCGAGGTCTGATCAGCCAGACCGAAGATCTGTAGTGCGCCAGCGTTGGCGATAAACGTTTCCCAAGATTTAGGGTATTTACTCTGCAATTGGCCCAAGTCTTGGATCACTGCAACGATTTTCACGCCCAGCCCAGCGATCTGTGCTGCAGCCGTCTCCAGGCAAGCTAAATGCCCTAAAACATTGAATTCGTCGAGCATCATGACGGTGCTATCGCCCGACTGAATTTGAACCTCTTCGTGCGCAGCCAGGGAAAGTTGGACGAGCAGTCGGTTCCAGCCGCTCAGGTCACCCATTCGCATCGCCGGCAGCGCGCTGTAGATGGTGATTGAGTCACGCTTGAGGTCGCGCAGGTCGATCGATTCGCCGGACAGGCAATCCTGCATACATTCGATGCCGATCCAGTCGGTATGTCGCCGTAGGTTACTAAGGACAGACGAAAATTCACCACCGGTACGGTCGTAGAACTGGCGTGCCGCATTGCTGATCATGCCCGAGGCGGCATCGCTGTGCTGCATCTCCTGCTGCAGCCAGTACTGGTGCGGATTGTCGGGGTCGCGAGTTGCCAGCTCTGCCACCAACTGCCACACGGTGACCAAGTCGCGTGCTGACTGATAACGCTCGTGCGTGCGGACGTGGGCGCAGAGGCCGCTGAGAATTTGCTTGGCAGTCTCGTCCCAGTGACGATCTTGGTGATCGCCCGACACGATCAGTGAATCGGCAATCAACTTGGCATTGGGAATGAAAGTTTGGCGGTTTTCGGGATCCAGCAGCGACAACGGATTAAATGCGATCCGAAACCGTTCGGTCGCCGGCCCGGAAACGCCGAAAGGGTCTAGCACCCCTACTCGCTGCCCCAGCCCGTCGGCTCGGTAGCGTGCGGTGTATTTCGCTAAATCGCCCTTGGGATCCAGGCATAGAATCGACGTTGATCCCGGCAGGCAGATCAGATTCGGGATCAGGACCGAACGTCCTTTACCGGACCTAGAACCGGCAATCAAAACGAGATGGCGATCGTCGCCCAGTCCGCAGCCTTGCCCACCCATCGCGTATCGATTGGCCCGTCCGTCGCGAAGTCTTTGCCCCGACACGATCTTCGCGTCACACACACCGAGGAACCACTTTGACGCCTGGTTGTCGTATGGGTTGAAGGACAGTGACTCCGTAGCGCGAAGGTTGGACGTCGGTTCGAAGTACGACTGCGGCGGAACACCAACGTGTTTCGCGTGCCGGCCGCGTGGCAATCCATCGTGTAGATCGATCATCGGTTTTTATCCAATCACGAGAGTTGGTCCTATCCAGTGGGATCCCGACAGAGTCATTCGAAGCGAGGCAATTGGGGTGACTGGGTCAGTTCGTTCTCGATCACGTAGTGACCGGGCTCAAATCCCGCATCACTGAGGATTCGCTTCCACCGAGTGGTCTCGTCCGCCGACACGAAGTACAGCGCCAGGCCGCCTCCGGCTGCTTGATAACGTTTCAATGACTCGATCATTTCGTTTCCCATTTGCCTTCGAACGTCGAGGTCCTGTTCGGAGTCCTGCATGTCGCTGAGGATCACCGTCAGCAGGCGTGTTTGATCGGTCACCCCACCCAAGGAACCGATGTAATCGAGTGTTGCCTTGGTCGACTCGTACACGCGGGACTGGCTTGGTTCGGAATGGTCGCGTAAAAATCGGTTCAGTTCGTCGGGTCCGGCAAACCGGGTCCGCAGTTCGCTCGGCTCGCCTTCAAAAAGGACCACGCGCTCGCTACCGCTCAGCTGACTGATCACCAGGCGGGTGTCGGTCCCCATCCCTTCGGTGAAAAATCGTTCCGATAGGTCCAGGAATAAGCCATAGGCGCGGTCGTCCCAGCTCTGACTGAATGAGCCACTCATGTCGATCACAATCGCCAAGCACGCGTCGAGCTCTTGTACCTCGAACGGTGCTTCCTGCTTGATCGACTGACTTTTGACACATCCGACGATGGCCGGAGTTACGCCCAGCATCAGGGCGATGGCCACGAATCGTGAAATTTGAAACATTTTGATGATTCCTATACTCGGTTTGAATTGTGATAGTCACTGTGCCACCAGCCCAGCATGGCGAGCCCGCAGCTATAGATCAGGGTTGCCACTGGCGCAACGTACGGCGGTGTTTCGGTCCAGCCGCTCGAAGACTGGGAGGCCAGTCCGACGTAAAAGATCAGCGCGTCGCCAGCCAGGATCACCAGTGCGATGAACGACAGCAGGTAGAACACGACAGGGTTGCTCTGTCGCTGCGATACGATGGTCCCGAATCCAAGTAGCTCCGAGAACACTCGCACCCACAGCCAGGTCACGACGGCAAAAAGCAGTAGTGACATGACAATCGCCAGGTCCAGCCGGTCGAACCCGTCGTAGTGACGAGCCAATCCTGCGCCGGGTATCGGCAGCTTGTACAACCGCAACTGGAAGATTGGCATCAATCTCCGCAGCCCCTCGGCAATGATGGTCGCGTAAATCGTCCCGACGATCGGCATCACGAACAGGTTGGCGCCCCAGAAAACCAGAACCTCCCGCCAAGTTCGGCTACGAGTCACCTGACGAGTCGCTTTCGAGGCATTCTCACCTGTCGTTGGGAATGCCTGGTCAAAACTGCCCATTTGCTCAAACATGGGTAGTCTCCGCAGTCGTTTGCGACTCATCAATGATTTCTTGTTGCAATCGTTCAATCGCAGCCTGCAAGTCTTCGATGACCGCGTGTCGGTCAGCACGCGTGTTTTGGGCGGTCGGCTCCAGGACAATCTGAACCACTCGGCCGGTAAACGTCCAGAATTCGCCGACAGTCTTGTCGAACAGTTTTTTCAGTTTGCTGCCGTTGCTACGGGCAACACGTTGCGGCTGCACCTCGGCGGCGGCGTCATCCGATGGGGCGGCGTGCTTGCTTTGCAGCATGTTAGCCACTTTGATGTTGATCTCGGTCCCCTGCCGCGCCAGCTCAATAGCTTCCTGCCGCGCCGCACGACTCGACGAACGCCCCGACAGGATCTTCAAGGCTTCGGCAACGAAGAGCCCGCGGATCTCCGGCGTATCGATCAGCGTCTTTCCAAATTCCCGCCATACTGCCCGGCAACGATAGGCCTGTGTCGGTCCGATGCCGATCCGGTCAACCAGTTCGTCGTAAACCTCGGGGCTTTCTTCTTCGTGGCTAACCGCCGCGAACAGTTCCAGCATCCCGCCATTCATAAGCGCCGCCTGCACACCCGAGGTTCGGCAAACCTTCAGGGCGTAGTCACCGATCGCCGCAATCGACGTCTGCGAAACGTTGCCGGCGTAGGTGTCAATCTCAAACTTGGATGCTGCGGCTGCAGCGTGCAGCACATCATTGTGGGGCCGATCGTCGAGGATCAGCTGAAATGGATCGTTCATGCTATCTCTCCAAAAAAGTAGCGGTGGCACTCAAATGAATGCCACCGCCAAGGTGAATTCAGTTTTTAATGCAGACCAGTTGGCGAATCGCCAGCCAGGTCAGGAAAATCTCGGCCAACAACCATGCGATCAGGAAGACCAGAATCAGCGCCCATGGCGCAAAGACCAAGATGCAGATCAAAAGCAGGAACATCCACCGTTTACGAGTAGGAAATGCACCGGGCCGAGTGTCGTAGCGGTGGCTGTCATGGCAAATACGCATCGAATGTTCTCCGGGGAATGGCGGCGATCGCTTGGGTAGCGATCGCCGCCGGTGAAGTAGCACACTGAGCGGGAAACGCTCAGTTGGACAACGCCTCTATCTTTGGCGAATGTTTCCAGTGGTTCTGCTGTTGAATTCGTAGCTTTTGGGCTTCGAGCTACACAGCCAAACCACGAACCAGATGATGCCACCTAAAATCAGGAAGCCCAAGAAAGAGCCATCGCCGTTTGATTCAGCCGCAGCCGCCAGAAGAAAATCCATAACCATGCAATCCCGTATTTGTTAGCCACGCTGCCCTACCGTCAACATGAGATAGCGACAATCGCGATGGCTTCATCAAGTAGCGGACGCCACAGCCACAAAAGCCGCAGGGATTTCAGTTAAACCAAAGAATTTTGTGATCTTCCTGCGCCGAAGCATTGTCGATCGGGGCTGGAGCTGCTTTCTCAGCAGCGGCGTGTGGGCGACATTGATCGATTTGCCGACGTTTTAGCGATCCGCTTGCCGGCGGCCCAATGCGCGCGGCACGGAACAGGAGCGTGTCGCCGCGTTTGTCTTTGATTTGGTTGGGATCGGCACCCAGTTCAATCAACCGGCGTGCGTAGTCGGGACGCCGAGCTTTGGAAGCGACAACTAACGATGGAGTGCCGTCCCAGCTGCGCGATGATGGTGAAGCCCCGCGATCAACGGCCTCGTTGAAATCAACTAGGCACCCAGAGCGGATCGCGGCAATGAACTTGAAATCGGCACGGTTCATCCGGCCTCGCATGAGGCCACTTTGGGAGGAGCGGTGCGGATTCGTTCCATCATGGGAACGGACAATGCCAAAGTTTTGATCGCGAGCGCAAGAAAAAACGCAAAACGCTTTCGCACGTGGTCTATTTGGGCATAAAGGTCGCGAAAATCGAAAGCTCAGCTGTCGCACGGTCAGTGCTACACGTCTTGGCTATCGGGACGAAGACGACGACTGGCTGCAAACGCCCGGAGATCAAATTCAATCCACCGTAGTGACCTTTTGAATCTTCAGGTTGACTAGCATCCCATCGGAGTACCGTACGACGGAATCGAACGTTCCAATGACGGACACTGTAAGACGGTTGGCCGGCAACAAACTGGACGATTCCAGTTCCGGTACGACGGTCTTGCAAATGTCCAAGAAGTTCTTCGGAAGGGTGCAGCCGTACACGAAGGCTGTTTTTTCATTTCCGTCCCGTGTGATGTGGGTATGGACTGGCACAAACCGTTCTGACACTCCGTTACGCTTCGCGAACGGCCGGTAATATTCCCAGTCGTCATCTGCGGTCGGCCAGTCATTTTGTGCTGAGGTGGGATATACATTGGCGTCACCATCTTTCATTGCGTAAATCCTTAAATGGACGGCCAATTCGATAAGGGTAGGTTGCTTTGCGTCGCTACCTTGGCCTTGAATCCATGCTTCTAGGCGATCTCGAGAGTCATTTCCCAACTCGAGGGCGTCGCCTTCAAATAGCCGCGTCGATCCATTGACGGTGGGGCTTGCTAGCTCCGAAAGGCTTGCGTCTTTTTCTTCATAGAGAAACGATTCGCCAACCTCGGCTCGGCCCAAGCCACCGAGTTCCCATTTGAAGCGGTCATCGATGGAGGCTTTGACAAGATATTTCGGAACCTCAACATCCTCGGTCAAAAGCAAGCGAACAAAGTCGAACACTGCCGGTTGCGGTGCGTCTACCTGACGGAAACTTTGCATCGCGTTCGCTATCTGTTGTGTTTCATCGTCTTCAAAATTTCCTGGGTAGGTCAGTCGTGCAGTTGGGTCAGCGGCCTCCGCCAATAGCTGCCGCAGGTTGGAAACCCGTTCTTTAACCAGGGTTTTGCGGCCACTGATGAGCATGTCCCGGTGGATGGTCATACGGGGCAACACGGCGTACTCCGTGTCGAACATCAATAGCTCTCGTTCGGTCGTAGGGGGCCAGCCGCTACGTTTGCCGGGGAGCTCGATGGACGGGTTCCAGGCGAGCGGTACAGGATGACCGATGATGTCCTCGTAGATGTAACCGCTGTCAAACCGTGTGGAAGGTATTGATTCCTTGATGTAGAGCGGCTGATGAAACAGCGGCTCGCCTCTTGCCGACAGCGCCTTTCGTTGCTCCGCCGTAAACTGATCGTCGTTTAGGTATGCGCCGGCGACATTGGTTCGCCTCACCTTGGCTTCGGCGAATGTCGCGCCGCCTCCGCCGCACCCTGCAAAGATGCAATCGGTTAGAATGGCACCATCGAACTTGGCGTTGGTAATATCGCAGAAACTGAAGTTCGCTCCCGTGAGGTCCGATCCGGAAAAGTCCGCTCCACTCAATCGGCTTCCCACGAAGTAAGACCTGCGGAAGGAAGAGTCACTGAAGTTTGCTTCTTCCGCGATGCTGTAGGGAGCCACCGAGCCTGAAAAATCAGACTGTGTTGCGGACAGCGATCGTAGGTTCGCGAACGCGAAATCGGCTCCAGAGAAATTGCAGCCCGAAGCATCGGCTTCACGAAACTCGCAAAATCGCAATTCAGCTCCCGAAAAGTCGGCTCCGCGAAGATCGACTTTGTCGAGTGAAGTTCCAGACAAGTCAGCACCGCTGAACGTCGACCCGTTACGGATGAGGATCGGAAAGGCAATTTGCTGCCCAAGCATCGAACCATCACGCCGTGCGGTAACTGCTTCATAAACTGAAAGAGCCTCGGTGTAGGACATTGCATTCAAAGCTTGTTCGGTTTGTGATTGATCGGTGCCTGACGGGTCTTCATTTACGATCGGTGCATGCGATTGCTCGGTCGGCACCTCCAAATCGGGCATGACCGCTTTACCATCGCCAGTCGTTGCTACTTCCTGTCTAGCGGGGTCTCGGTTTACCAATCCAGTAACTGCAAGACTTATGGCGATCACACACGCTGCTATTGCAACCCAGCTACGTCGTCCCCAGCCTTCAGCGGTCGCAGCACGAAGGGACCGCTTGTGCGAATCTCCGTTGATGCAATCGAAGATGATCCGGCGCAGCCGAAGACTCCGTTTCGTGGCGGTGTGAATGGCCTTGCGGAATGCTTCCGGGTCTCTGTCATCTTTGCCGGTGAGGGCATAGCCGAGAACGCAACCAAGCGAGTAAACGTCAGTTGCTGGCGATATCCTAGTTCTGCCCTTGATTTCTGGACTTTGGAATCCCTGCGTTCCGTATCCAACCAAAAGTTCTTCGAGATTTTTTCCGTCATATAGAATCGCACCTTGCCGATATTCTCCCGCCTGTTGGGAAAGCCCGAAGTCAAGAATCACCGCATCAATCGACCCATCGTCAGTATTTCGAAGGAAAAGGTTCCTAGGAGATATGTCGAGATGCCAGACGCCTGCACGGTGAATGGCGTCCAGTGTGCCAGCAAGCTGTTTAGCCAACGTAAAAACTTCGGCATTACTCAGTGGCTTTTCATGACAGCGGGAAAAGAGACTTAAGCCTTCTAGTGCCTCAAGAACGAGGACGCGAATTTTGGCGTCTCCCCCACTTCCAAGAGGTTGAACCACTCGGGATTGAAAATCTTCCGAGATTCTCTTGTGAAGTTCTTTAAGACACCGATCTTCCTGTTCCAACTGCCATGTAACCGTACACCAAAACCATTGTAGGCGCAGGTTTTAGGCTATTGGGTTTACCTTGCTTCCCAATGGAGAACCCTATGAATCGAGCCGAAACCGCGAAGCTTTGGACGGAGCGTCTGCAACGATTTGAGCAAGCTCAGATGACGGTCGCTCAATTCTGTTCCGCCGAAGGTGTTTCGCAGCCGTCTTTCTACAACTGGAAACGCAAGCTGCGGTCGACGCGGGATCCGAAAGTCCCCGTCGTGGCCAAGTTTGTGCCCGTCTCGTTTCAAGCCACACCGGATCGCCCCGCTCCCGCAGCCAATCTCGCGAACGCGACGATTGAACTTCCCGGTGGCATCCGCATTCGTATCGAAGTGCCAACTGATTCTCAGCCGAATCCACTGCGCAAGGATCAACCATGATCGGATTGCCTGATGGCATGCCGATCTATCTGTGCACCGAGCCGGTCGACTTTCGAAAAGGCTTTGATGGTCTGACCGGAATCGTCACCACCTCGTTGGGCAAGAGCGTCACCGACGGTTCGCTGTTTCTGTTTGTCAATCGAAAGCGAGACCGCATCAAAGCCCTCTGGTGGGAGACTGGTGGATTGACCTTGTGGTACAGGCGACTCGAGCAAGGCACCGTCGAGCTGCCAACGCCTCCCTGTGATCAAACGCACGTCACGATCGATTCGGTCGAACTGGCCATGTGGATCGCAGGCGTCTCACTGAAATCGGCCAAGACAAGACGCAAGCGAATGGTGGCGTAGGGCCGTCTGGCCGGCCAGTTCCACTTCGCATCAATCAGTTCCACTTCGCATCAACCGGCTTCGTGAGAACATTCTCGCGGGGCCGGTTTTCTTTTGGACTTTCGTGGGGACGCACTTGCGCTTTTGGTGGCGAACTTTATAATGTCGCCATCATGGATCCCAAACCACTCCCCGCCGACCTCGATGCTGCTCATGCGTTGATTCAAAAACAAGCCGTCGCACTGGAGTTGAAAGACAAGCTGATTGAGGAACAAGCCCACAGCGTCTTAGAACTTAAGTCCGACCGTGACAAACTCGACGAGAAGAACATCGAGCTGAACCTGACGATCGAGAAACTTCTCAAGCAACTTTTTGGTCGCAAGAGTGAGCGACGCATCGACTGTGACGGCCAGCTGCATTTCGACTTGGGCGAAGAGCCCACGCCCGAAGTCATCAGCGCACTCGAAGAAGCGATCTGCGACGCTCGACAAATTGTTGACGATGCCGAAGAAGACAAGAAGAAGCGACGACGAAATCGCTCCGCAACCGGCGACCGCAAGTTCCCCGAACATTTGCCGCGCTATGAACGCATCGTCGATGTGCCCGAAGGAAAACGCGAAGGCTTGACCCTGATCGGCTATGACGAAGTTGAAACGCTGGAGTGGGTTCCCGCGGATCTCAAAGTCCGACTAACCAAGTATGCCAAATACGTCCACCCAACCGACAAAGCGCAAGGCATCGTCAGCCCCGAGCGGCCCACGGGCCTCGTCGAATGGGATCGCTTCGACGCCTCGATCGGTGTCGAGGTGGTGGCCTGGAAGTACTTCTATCACCTGCCGTTCTATCGTCAACAAGACATGTTCGGGGCCAGCGGCTGGACGCCCAGTCGCAGCACACTGCAGAACATCGAAACGGCCGTCGAGTTCGCCCTGCGTCCGCTCGCCGAGCACTTGCAGAGCATTCTGAAACAAGATCCCACCGTTGGCTGTGATGACACCGGCGTGCTGTTGATTACGCCCGCCGCGATGCCGGACTTATCGGATCACCCGCGCGGTAAACGTATCACCGAGGTCCTCGAGAAGGCGATGACCACAGGCAAGCCAAGCATCAAAGCGAACTTCTGGGGCTACTACGCTTCACGGCTTCCGGTTGTCGCTTTCGACTTCACGGTTAGCCGTCACCGTGATGGTCCGGACGACGTGCTGAGTGACTTTGAAGGTAACCTGATTGGCGACTGTTGGTCGGGATTTCAGAAGATCCAAATACGAAGCGACTCGCGAATCACTTTCGCAGCGTGCTGGGCACATGCGCGTCGCAAGATCGACGAGTGCCGCAGTGCGTTCCCGATCCAAGTGGCGAAACTTGAGTCGTTGATTGGAAATCTTTACGACGTGGAGGATCAATGCAAACACCTTACTGCGCCGGAGCAACTTTCGCGACGCCAAAGCCTGTCACGTCATGTTCTGGATCAGATCGAAGCCTATCTTTCCAGTGAAGCGATGCAGTCACCGAAGGTGCTTCCCAAGAGCAACCTTGGGATGGCGGCGGCCTACGTCCGTCGGCACTGGGAGGCACTCCATCGTTTTACCGAAGATGTATCGATCCCGCTGGACAACAACGACTGCGAGCAGTTGATGAAGCGGGTGGCGACGGGTCGCAAGAACTGGATGTTCAAAGGCTCGGTGGCCGCGGGCGAACGGGCTGCAAACTTAATGACAATCATCGGGAGCGCGATCCGCAACAACTTGGACGTGCGAGCGTACTTGGATGATGTCCTGCGGCGTGCGCTATCCGGCGAAACCGACTGGCAATCAATGACGCCCCATGCCTGGAAGGCAGAACATCCCGAATCGATCCGGCAATACCGCGACGACGAACGTCGCCAAGCCGCCGACCGCAAGAAAACTCGCCGCGCCCGCCGCCGAACCCGCAAAAAGTAACCAACCCCAAGCGCCCAACTGGTGCTGGTGTACGGTTACACTGCCATCCCTGGACCGTCTCTCGCTTAGCTACTTTTATAACGCAACGGGCATGGTCGAAAGACTCTGCTTTATAGACAACGGCCTGGGCACCGGCATCGATTTCGGAATGAATACGGAACCCCGCAATCATGCGTGGCTTTTTTCCAACACAATCGAGGCGGTCGTAGATCCTTTCGATATCCCGGTGAAGCTCTGGGCAAAAGTCTTGCAGATCCTGGCAGGTTATCTCCCTGTCGTGATCATCAATCAGCGGGTCAGCGAGAGTGTCGAGAAGACCTGCAAGAAGTTCTGCCTTGGATGCCCGAGACGACGAACCATCCTTCGTGAAAGCTAGGTACGTACGTTCGAGAACCCCTTTGCAATTCCAAAGTCCATCTTCCGACAACGCCGACGCGAAGTCACTTACGATGTGATGAATGCGTTCGACATCAGCGGCCGGGATGTCGGGGAAATAGAGGCTAACGGGTATCTTGTCCTGCATCGTCGAATGACCTAAATCGCTGAAAAACTTTAGGGATTTGGGTTGGTTTGCTTTGCGGCAACGTCCTGTGGCATCCTAGAGGGATATGCTACGTAACGTATGGAAACAGTTGAGGTATGAAGCGGGCGATCTGACGGTTGACCTGAGCAAGCGGTTCAAACGCGTCGCAGTTGCGTGCCGCACAGAGGCACCGTGCAACGTAACCGTACACCAAAACCATTGTAGGCGCAGGTTTTAGGCTATTGGGTTTACCTTGCTTCCCAATGGAGAACCCTATGAATCGAGCCGAAACCGCGAAGCTTTGGACGGAGCGTCTGCAACGATTTGAGCAAGCTCAGATGACGGTCGCTCAATTCTGTTCCGCCGAAGGTGTTTCGCAGCCGTCTTTCTACAACTGGAAACGCAAGCTGCGGTCGACGCGGGATCCGAAAGTCCCCGTCGTGGCCAAGTTTGTGCCCGTCTCGTTTCAAGCCACACCGGATCGCCCCGCTCCCGCAGCCAATCTCGCGAACGCGACGATTGAACTTCCCGGTGGCATCCGCATTCGTATCGAAGTGCCAACTGATTCTCAGCCGAATCCACTGCGCAAGGATCAACCATGATCGGATTGCCTGATGGCATGCCGATCTATCTGTGCACCGAGCCGGTCGACTTTCGAAAAGGCTTTGATGGTCTGACCGGAATCGTCACCACCTCGTTGGGCAAGAGCGTCACCGACGGTTCGCTGTTTCTGTTTGTCAATCGAAAGCGAGACCGCATCAAAGCCCTCTGGTGGGAGACTGGTGGATTGACCTTGTGGTACAGGCGACTCGAGCAAGGCACCGTCGAGCTGCCAACGCCTCCCTGTGATCAAACGCACGTCACGATCGATTCGGTCGAACTGGCCATGTGGATCGCAGGCGTCTCACTGAAATCGGCCAAGACAAGACGCAAGCGAATGGTGGCGTAGGGCCGTCTGGCCGGCCAGTTCCACTTCGCATCAATCAGTTCCACTTCGCATCAACCGGCTTCGTGAGAACATTCTCGCGGGGCCGGTTTTCTTTTGGACTTTCGTGGGGACGCACTTGCGCTTTTGGTGGCGAACTTTATAATGTCGCCATCATGGATCCCAAACCACTCCCCGCCGACCTCGATGCTGCTCATGCGTTGATTCAAAAACAAGCCGTCGCACTGGAGTTGAAAGACAAGCTGATTGAGGAACAAGCCCACAGCGTCTTAGAACTTAAGTCCGACCGTGACAAACTCGACGAGAAGAACATCGAGCTGAACCTGACGATCGAGAAACTTCTCAAGCAACTTTTTGGTCGCAAGAGTGAGCGACGCATCGACTGTGACGGCCAGCTGCATTTCGACTTGGGCGAAGAGCCCACGCCCGAAGTCATCAGCGCACTCGAAGAAGCGATCTGCGACGCTCGACAAATTGTTGACGATGCCGAAGAAGACAAGAAGAAGCGACGACGAAATCGCTCCGCAACCGGCGACCGCAAGTTCCCCGAACATTTGCCGCGCTATGAACGCATCGTCGATGTGCCCGAAGGAAAACGCGAAGGCTTGACCCTGATCGGCTATGACGAAGTTGAAACGCTGGAGTGGGTTCCCGCGGATCTCAAAGTCCGACTAACCAAGTATGCCAAATACGTCCACCCAACCGACAAAGCGCAAGGCATCGTCAGCCCCGAGCGGCCCACGGGCCTCGTCGAATGGGATCGCTTCGACGCCTCGATCGGTGTCGAGGTGGTGGCCTGGAAGTACTTCTATCACCTGCCGTTCTATCGTCAACAAGACATGTTCGGGGCCAGCGGCTGGACGCCCAGTCGCAGCACACTGCAGAACATCGAAACGGCCGTCGAGTTCGCCCTGCGTCCGCTCGCCGAGCACTTGCAGAGCATTCTGAAACAAGATCCCACCGTTGGCTGTGATGACACCGGCGTGCTGTTGATTACGCCCGCCGCGATGCCGGACTTATCGGATCACCCGCGCGGTAAACGTATCACCGAGGTCCTCGAGAAGGCGATGACCACAGGCAAGCCAAGCATCAAAGCGAACTTCTGGGGCTACTACGCTTCACGGCTTCCGGTTGTCGCTTTCGACTTCACGGTTAGCCGTCACCGTGATGGTCCGGACGACGTGCTGAGTGACTTTGAAGGTAACCTGATTGGCGACTGTTGGTCGGGATTTCAGAAGATCCAAATACGAAGCGACTCGCGAATCACTTTCGCAGCGTGCTGGGCACATGCGCGTCGCAAGATCGACGAGTGCCGCAGTGCGTTCCCGATCCAAGTGGCGAAACTTGAGTCGTTGATTGGAAATCTTTACGACGTGGAGGATCAATGCAAACACCTTACTGCGCCGGAGCAACTTTCGCGACGCCAAAGCCTGTCACGTCATGTTCTGGATCAGATCGAAGCCTATCTTTCCAGTGAAGCGATGCAGTCACCGAAGGTGCTTCCCAAGAGCAACCTTGGGATGGCGGCGGCCTACGTCCGTCGGCACTGGGAGGCACTCCATCGTTTTACCGAAGATGTATCGATCCCGCTGGACAACAACGACTGCGAGCAGTTGATGAAGCGGGTGGCGACGGGTCGCAAGAACTGGATGTTCAAAGGCTCGGTGGCCGCGGGCGAACGGGCTGCAAACTTAATGACAATCATCGGGAGCGCGATCCGCAACAACTTGGACGTGCGAGCGTACTTGGATGATGTCCTGCGGCGTGCGCTATCCGGCGAAACCGACTGGCAATCAATGACGCCCCATGCCTGGAAGGCAGAACATCCCGAATCGATCCGGCAATACCGCGACGACGAACGTCGCCAAGCCGCCGACCGCAAGAAAACTCGCCGCGCCCGCCGCCGAACCCGCAAAAAGTAACCAACCCCAAGCGCCCAACTGGTGCTGGTGTACGGTTACCGTGCAACAGAACCTGCGTCAGCTTGCTAGAGGAAGTGTTCCGTAAGGCCCACGAGATGAACTGGGTTGGCGACAACGTAGACCTAATTGACAAGGGGTTACCAGGTGATGCGGCCGTAGATCTCAGGCACTTCATTGACGACCGAAACGCGGTACTCGAAAATATTGCTCGCATCCGCCGGATAGACCCGGGCATTGCTGACGCGGCAGAAGTGATTGTGTCCCAGCATTTAGCACGCGGGAGTATTGGTATCAGATTGCTGCGTCGAAGGAACATGTTTAATTGCCTGAAAGGTCCATTTAGGTTCGACGCAGCGGATGGAGAGCCGGAAGCGATCAAAGGTGATTTCTGGAATACAGAGAAGCTTGTTGGTAAAGGGCAGTGTCGTCGTGATGAGAGGGAACTTCTTCAAAGGGCCTCGGTCATTGACGGAAAACCTTTCCTCTATCCGGAGCAACTCTCGCCTCCGATGCGTTGAGACCGTTATGAAAGCAGATCTTCCAAGTCCTTTCGTATCTTTGCCCGAGCTTTGAGTACAGCGGAACGTTTCATTGTCAAAGCTTCCATGGTCTCGTCCACGGTGAGTCTTTTAAGCATGGCAAGAGCGACTTGGTGGTGAACATCGTCCAATGCCTCAAGTCTCTCAGTAAGCCACAGGGGAAACGGTCGCGTACTATCGGTGGAGGAGCTGCCATCAATTTGCGAACCGAAATCTTGTTCGTCGGTGGATAAAGCGGAGAACGTTGCGGACTTGCCTTGTCCAGTGCGATAAGCGTGAGTCGCTGTGTCGTGATGACGCTTAAACGTCTTTTCAAACAGCTTTCGAAGTTCCTCTTCTTCGGTGACGCTCATTTCTTTTGCCTGACGTAGCGTGCTCCGAACACTGCTGTTCGCAACTTCTTCCAGGCTTTTGCTCCGCTCGGCACTTCGGCTCCAACGGAAGCGGCCTTTCTGCATCGCTTCGTCGATCGCCTTATCCCAATCCAAAAGCGAGTTCCAATCGATGGGACGATCTTCCGGTTGGTTATCCATGAACAATTCCAAAAAATGTGGAGAAGATAGACGCAGTACCTTCGAGAACGATCCGTTAGGGTTAGCCACAAGTTTGCCGACGTTTCCACGGAAATCTAATCATAACACGTCGTTCCTCCGGATTGTCGTCGCTGCGAAGCGATGAGAACCAACCCCGTCGCCCTGAACCTGGCCGAGTGTCAAGGCAGGGCGTCGTCGAGAAAATGTCTTACCGCGAACCGCGTTTCAATTGGTTGCACCCATTGCAATCGCTGAAACAGCGGGGCCGGGTTTACCGACATCAAGCGGATTTGACTGACCAGTTTCTCGATAAAGATCGCGAAGCTCATCAGGATCGAATCGAACAGAACGAAGCCGCTGACCGGCACCTGCTTGGTCAAACGACACATCTGGCCAAGCAACGCCAAGACGATCGCTTTGACAGCGGGCGTCGTTTCGGCTTCGAGTTCTGGCCGGATCTAACGCATGCGAGTTTTGGGACCGAAAACGGCGATCCCAATCAAGATCGATTTGCAAAATCCTTGCACCGACTCGTGAACGGTTACCGTTTAAGGCAGAGGGTTTAGCGCGAATGACGCTTTGGATGTTTCGAATGTTTTGCAGTTCCGAGCTGCCGTACATGATGAAATTGTTGGGTTTTTATTTTTTAACCATCTTCCTTCCAGTGCTTTTAAATTGGCGATGAAGCACTTTTTTTCTACTCAGCCTTTCGATCCCCAACTCTGCCCTGGCGTAGAATTCGCGGGTGACTGTTTTCTCGACTGCCACTTTCGGCAAAAGCCGAGAAACGCCGCGTCGTGCTTTCTGGGCGCCTCGGCATCCGACATGACCAGCCAGCTTCGCCACTGTCGCTCAAGTTCGTAGACATCCCAGCCCGGCGCGGCCAGTCGGGCAGCGTGGTAGGTGTCGGGATCTAGCGGGGGAACAACGACCGGCTTGCCGCCGTTCTTGCCGATCGCCGGTATGCTCCCCCTACTCTCGAAGATGACGATGTCTGCCCGACTGGTTGACTGGTCGTCGAACCGGATCCGATAGTCTGGCATGTGATTGTTTTTTTCGTCGTCGGAAATCACTTTGCCGATCAGTCGCTTGAACTCTTTCAGTGTTGAACCCGATCCGCATTTCTTTCGCAGCAAGTCCAACGAGATTCGCCATTCCCGCTGTCGCCCGCAATGCTTGCGGCCCAGCTCGTACAGCCTTCTTTCAATTGGTCGCCTCAGGCGAAAGTAGTCTCGGTGAAGTGTCAGCACTTCACGCGATCTGATTGCGTTAAAAACCCAGTCGGACAGCTTGATTTCGACCTCCTGCATCCGGCCGTCTCGCGTTTCACGGACGATCTCGTAGCTGTCGATCAACCCAAAGCCGCGAATGATCTCTTTGTCGCCCGTCAGGATGTTCGTGCTGATCCGGGTTCCCGCCAGTCGCTCCAGCGCAGAGCGAAGGAGGTCGTATCCGCGACCGGTGGTCATTCGGTTGGTTGCTGTTAACAGTTCGATGCCCTTGAAGCGAACGTTTTGGGAAAGCTCCCTGCCCTCGTTCATCGCGGCTACCAGTTGGCTGATGCAGTAGATCAGGATGTCGCGATCATGGATGGTTGCCAATCCGTCGGCCGAAGGCTTGATCTCGATCCACGACTGATTGTGGTCGTATCGCCGGACGCGAAGGTCGGGCTTGGTCGACAGACTGAACACTGGATGCTCCATGCTGGCCATGTCGCCTTTCGGCGCGGCATCCACGATGTCACAGATGAACAGGTCCGGTGTCGGATGTCGGTCAGGTAACAGTGGCGATCGATCTTTGACCGACTCGGAGACTTCGTTCATAGTTCATGGAACGACATTTCACACACCACGTCAAGCAGAAACGACACTTCAGACACCGGAAACGACATTTCACACACTGGGGCCGAACATGAGTCCCACTTTGCACACCGGCGAACGACACTTCACACACCGAATAACGACACTTCACACACCGGGCGGGAAATTTTTTGCAGTCGATTCAGAGCGTTACACCCGATTCGCTAACTCGTAACACCTACTAAACACATATTTAACACCAGCGCCACGAGCAAAAAAAGATTACGCAGCAATATGAAAACTCGGTGGTTTGGCAGTCGGAAAGCAAGATCCCTGAGGTCCGGAAATTGAGATCGCGAGTTGTTCGGAGCTCAACTCGCCAAGGTGGCTGTCCCGTTTTCGCCGTCGTTGCTCCTTGCGATTTATTTTGACTCGCTCGCATTTTTACTCTACGGTCGAATCATGACCGACTTGATAGATAGATACATCGAGATCCGCTCTAACCGGGCAGGCGATCCACGTGCGTTCATTCGTGGAACTCGACTTCGCGTCCAGGACATCGTGATCGATCATCAGCGCTTCGGTCATACGGCCGAACAAATCGCTTCGGACTACGATTTCATCAGCGTGGCACAAGTGCACGCGGCCCTCGCCTACTACTTTGAAAACCGCGAGCAAATCCAGAAAGCCATTCGAGATGACGAGTCACTTTCAGACTTGATGAGTGGTACCGGCCACAGCGTTGCGGTCCGATGGCCATTTGTAGCGAGGAGCCATGACGCAAGCGGCGATCCAGTTTCACCTTGACGAGTGCATTCCCGAGCGTGTCGCACACGGACTCCGCCGACTTGATCGTGAGTGTACGACCACCCATGAGGCCGAACTTCGCGGAGCCACCGATCTTGACCATGTGGAATACTGCCGAAAGCACGCTAAAGTTCTTGTAACCCGCGACCGCGATTTTTTGCGTATCGCCGACCAAGGGCACGAGCACGCCGGCATCATCTTCTGGACGGAGAAACATCCACCCTCACAGCTCGTTCGTGACATCGACGCGTTGTGTTTCCAGACCACACTGGCTGAACTCCGAAATGCCGTCATCTACGTTTGACAAGTAGCGAGTGAATTCCCTGCACGTTGAATCGTGTTTGCAGGTCGCCGCAATTGCGATTGATCGCATCACCGCATTTAAAGAATCACGACCTCATTCCAATTGCCCGGCCGATGATTGGTCAATCGTCACCCCTGCTCGGCTCCACCGGTTGAGTTGTCGTAGGAAGGTTTCCCGCGATCTTGCGTCGGTCGCCTTGCCGTCAACGCCCTGCCCGCACCACTTTCGCTAGCGCGAAACCGTGTTGGGCATGACTGCTTCGGCTTTGCCCGCCGCTTGTTGATCCGCGTCCTTCCACGCAACTCAACGAAAGGAGCACATCATGGGACTCGATATGTACGCAAACTTCACCACCGAGACAATCAAACAACCGGTCGACTTTAAGGTCGGTTCGGCCACGCAGATCCACTGCTGGCGAAAACACCCCGATCTTCACGGGTGGATGCAACATCTTTACTACGACAAAGGTGGCCAGCAGGATTTTAACTGTGTACCGGTCGTTCTCGATCTGGATGACTTGGACCGTTTGGAACTCACCATGAAGGCGGGCAGCTTGCCTCAAACGCAAGGCTTCTTCTTCGGTACTTCCGACGGAACCGAACTGGACGACGATTTCGACTTCTTGGATAAAGCAAGACGAGCCATCGCGGAGGGTTACACCGTTTTCTACCAAGCATGGTGGTAGCCACAATGACCGGGGCATTCGTGTCCCGGTCTAATTCACAGCGATGCGAATTGTCGTTTCATCGTGTCGTCGCAATCACAGCAGCGCGGCACGCATGAAGACGTGGACAACTTCCGCTTACCGCTTGAAAAGTCGCCCAAGTCAGCGCTACTGTCGATTCATGGACACGCGAAACGATGAACTCGAACAATTCAAACGCTTGAACTTGCATGACTACGCCGTCTCTCGTGGATTCGTGGTCGATCGCAAGAAATCCAGTCGGCACAGCGTGGTCGTTCGTCATCCGCGCGGCGACAAGCTGATCATAGGCAAGGCGCCAACCGGCCAGTTTTTCTACTTCAACGCTTTGGGAGCGGACTCTGGCACGATCATCGATCTTGTTCAGGCTCTTGATGGCGGCACCCTTGGCGACGTCCGCAAAACGCTGCGAGCCTACGATGGGTTGCCAGCGGTGCGAGCCCCCTCCTCCACGTTGCCATTTGAAATTCAACCGTCACGGCATGATGCCGCCGCCGTCTTATCTGCATGGATGCGTGCGAAGCCGATCAAGTCAGGGCATCCCTATCTGACCGACATTCGTGGAATCAGTGAAGAGGTTCAATTACATCCGGCATTTCGCGACCGTATCCGTATCGATTCGCGAGGCAACATGGTCGTTCCTCACTTCAATCGCTCCGGCCTGTGCGGCTTTGAGCTCGAAAACGGCAACCGGGAGCGAACCACGTTCACGGGTTTCAGCCCCGGCGGCGTGAAGGCGCTTGCCTGCTCACGTCCCCAAAGTGACGACCGCACGATGATCGTCTGCGAAACCGCCGTCGACATGTTTAGTGTAGCGACGCTTGAGGGCGTCGACGGTAAGCGTTTCTTTAGCACAGCCGGTCAAACGAGCGAGATGCAATCCGAGTGCTTGCGCCACGCAGCGGCCAAGATGCCGAACAATTCCAGGATCCTGTTAGCCTTCGATAACGATGAAGGAGGACGGAAACTTGCATTTCAGGTCCGGAGAGCACTGCAGAACTGCGGTTTGCCGGTCCACGACCACTTTCCGCCGACGGTTGGCGCCGGCTGGAACGACGTGCTTCAGCAAACACGACAACACGATTCACCGGAACCACAGATGCGCGGCTAATCGGATCTACGCCAAATCGCAAACACGATGCCTCTGAAGTGCTCGTAATCGTGAATCAACATCGCCGTATTTGCGCGTAGTCGGGTTCGCGGGTTGTCGTATTTCCGCAGAATCGCATCCCCGTAATTGCAGATCGTCGTAGATCCGCTTTGGCAGCATGGCGATTCATTGCGAGTAGGGGGGAATCGTTATTGCGATTGCAAAGAAATACGATCAGGCGACGAAGCGTGTCGTCGTGTTAACGCCCAAGAGCATGGACAGGCATTCCCGGCAAGTAGTGCTCAAGGTCGTACCCGAGGGTGTTGAGTGCGACTGCCAGGTAATACGCACGAACCAGTGCAGGGGCATCGTGGGCATGCCCATGCTCCAACATCAACAACGCGGCTTCATCGGCCGCGATGGCGACTCCGGCAGCCAGTTCCCATTCGGCTGTCAAAGCACTCACGAGTTCCGCATCCGAGAATGATCCGGTCCATTCTGGCTGGATAGCGTCGTGGATGCCGAGTCGGTGGGCCTCGAATTCGGTAGCGGGGATCTCATCAAGCAGCCAGCCTTCGATCAGGTTCCAGAGATCTCGCGTACGAGCCATGAAGTCGTGCTTGGAGAGAACGACCGCCTTAGCGTCAGCCGATAGGCAACGGAAGCCCGACACCGCTTCGTTTGCCGTGCATGCTTCAAAGTCTAAAGATAATTGTCGCCCGGTCATGGGTGACGACACTGCCGCAAAACACTGAACCAAGCAAGCGGAAATTCAGTGACCGTTCAATTCAAAACCCATGGCGGGCTCCGGAAAGTGATCGGGGCACTGATTACTGACACGTCGTCCACGCCATGGGCGTTGTCAGGATAGCGATTCGACACGCCCGGGGGGGGCAGCACCGCATTGAAATGCAGGATTTGCGGCAGATCAAGCATCCGTTTGCGTCGGAGTAGGGGGCTTCGGTCACGTCGAACGATCCCAACTTCGTCCGGTATCGCAGGAACTCACGTGGTTCTTGGAGGGCAATGGACCGTTGCGTTTCGCGACTACAGAGAAGAATCGGCGGTGTTCCCGCGTTCACTTGCGTCGTATAACCCACTTTATACGACGTAAAAAGGAATGGCAATCGAAACCGGGATTGATCGGCCTTCAATCGCCAGCAAAGAGGGCCGGTTGTATCTTGTCCTGATTCTCAGCAGCAGAGAGAATAGGTTCCGTTGGGAACCATCCGATGCATCCGCGTCGCGGTAGCCGGGCGTTTGCAAATGGATGATCAACCGCCGCGACCGGCTGATCGGTGACGTTATTCGATTGAACTAGGGAAAACTCTCAATGCAACCCGACATGCATCCCGTGCTTTCACGCTCAATGGCGGAGATCCTCCGACTGCAACGTTGGGCTGGTGGTGACAGTGTTCCAGCTGATCGCATTTTCGGACTCTACCACGGCTTTGAATCTACACTTGCGCAAGAAGCCGAAGCGTTCGGCATATCTCGCGACTTGCAAGACAAGGTCGAGGAGATCTTCGACGATGTCGAGCGCTGCAAACAGTCAGCTAAGGGCATGGCGATTAAGCAACGTCTGATCCGAGACAAGGTGGACGAGACAGTATCCGTCCCCACGACCACTTGACAAAATGTGTCCCGATTTTGGTTGCTAAATTTTCGGAAAGTAGTCCACCGATCTCGCTTTCTCTTTGGCAAAACTGTTTTGGGATCCTCGCTCAATCGAAAATGTTGAAGCCTGAACTAAAGCGTTTCTCTGTTTTAGTTACCGAAGACTTTGCGGAGTTCTATCCCGCTGTCCGCGACTTCACCACGACGTTTGAGTTAGACGAATAGACTTATTGTTATTACGGCTAAAATCGAGTGGCCTACCACTTTTTAACTTTCGCGGAGGACTCGAAACCATATTGCGAACGCCGCAGACCGAGCAGCTAAAGGCTTTGAAACGAGTTCAGAAGGACGTCAGCAAAGGCGGCAAGTCTAGTACGTAACCGTTCACGAGTCGGTGCAATGATTTTGCAAATCGATCTTGATTTGGATCACCGTTTTCGGTCCCAATACTGGCATGAGCAAGACCGCCAGAACTCGAAGCCGAAGTGACGCCCTCTGTCAAAGCGTTCGTTTTGGCGTTGCTTGACCAGGTGGATCGGTTGACCAAGCAGGTGGATTCTCTGACCGATCAAGTTCAGAAGCTGACGCCTCGGAATTCTTCGCTGCCACCAAGCACTGAACATCCCCACGCCAAGCCCAAGCGAAAGCCTTCGGCGGGAAAAAAGCGAAAGCAGGGTGGACAGAAAGGCCATAGGCGGCACTTGCGAGAGCTGGTTCCGGTCGGCGATACACGACCGTCACACCCTGTCATCCCGATGGCTGCCGTCGCTGTGGCGGCGATCTGGAGCCCGACCCTACTGACCCGAAACGACACCAAGTCTGGGACTTGCCGACGATTGAGCCCCTTGTCAATGAGTACCAACTCTTCCGAGGCCATTGTCGGTGCTGCGGCATCACCACTCAGGCCAGCCTGCCTGCCGGTGTACCGACTGGGCAGTGCGGACCTCGCCTAGCTGCCTTCACCGGTCTGCTGATGGGACGCTTTCGCCAAAGCAAACGTCGGACTTCGATGTTCCTGGGAGATCTGCTGAACATCCCTTGCAGTCCTGCATGGACGGTAAACTTTCAGAAGTTGGTCAGCGAGTCGATCGCTACTCCCTACGAAAAGCTTCGCAGCGAACTGGAAAAGCAGCCCCAGTTCTTCGTCGACGAATCGCCAACCAAGCAGAAACAGATGAAAGCTTACCTGTGGGTCCCCGTCGCTCCGATGTTTGCTGTCTTTGGCATTTTCGGCAACCGCTCGCGGGAATCGCTTGTGTCGCTCGTTGGCGACTACTCGGGAATTATCGTCAACTGCGACCGAGCGAAGATGTACCTCGACGGGAAGCGGCTTCAGTGGTGTTGGGCTCATATGAAACGCGACCTTCAGAAGCTGATCGATTCGCCCGATGGTCAAGTGAAACGGTTGGGGCACGATCTGATGCGGCAACAAGGTTTGCTTTTTGAGCAGTGGCGTCGATACAAGTCCGGCGACATCACCTGGCGAGGCTTTCAGCGAAGCGCTGGTCCGATTCGTGATCAGTTCAACAGCTATCTGCTGCGCGGTAGCTTTAGCGGCAACAAGAAGCTCATTGGTTTCTGTGATGAACTGCTGCCTCGCAAAAAGCATCTGTGGACCTTCCAAAAGGTCGAAGGAATCGAGCCGACTGACAATACGGCGGAGCGGACGCTGCGGCCCGCGGTGATTTAACGCAAACTGAGCTTCGGAACGCAGAGAACATCGGGCAGTCGCTATCTGGAACGGATCTTGACAATCTCCGAGACATGCCGACTGCAAAACCGAAACGCCTGTGAGTACTTGATCGAATCGATGAGAGCCAAGTTCGCTGGTGAAGTTGCGCCGTCGCTCCTGCCAGCCTCACCGCAGTCCACCACTGCCGCTGCCTAGTTCATTACACCGGGCCGTGAACGGTTACCTCTCAATGGCTGGAGCGTCAAAAAATGAAATATCCTCCAAGAGCATTCCGTCGTCTCTCAAAGCAAACTTTAGTTTTCTCCGCGGGACATTGTATTGCGAGAACCTCACGCTGGAATGTTCGAATGCTACTCCGTGGTTCTCGCCTGCGGCAAGCATCTCTTTGTACTTAAGAAAATGATAAGCGACCATATTTGAGTCGCTGTCCACGTACAACGAGCCAATTAAAGATCCAGTTGGAACCTCGGGCTTCACCAAGCTGTAAAAGCTCTTCTCACTCCGCTCCGCCCAGGCACGGACGGCAAAGACAAAGTTTTTGTATTCCGATGGACAATCAGCAAAATTTTCAATCGTAAAACGCTGGCGGATTTCTGCTAGCAGTGCGGAAATATCTTTGCTTCCGTTATCGAACGAGTCTGACTTGTACTGGTACCTGATGACAAGTTGGCCGCATTGGCTCATCAGCCTATGAAAATCACGAACGCCCTCTCGCATCACTTCCAATGTCGATGGATCGACTGTTGACCACGCAGTGGATTCTCGTTGAAGTTCCTTTAGTTCGGCGGCGATCATTGCGCCGCGGTTTCCATCTTCTCCCCTAGCCAATGACTTCAATCCATCAATTACTTTCGAAACCTCAGCCGGATGCTCGCTATACGCACGTGAGATGACGAACGCATCTGCTGCTCCTTCGTACTTCACGTCTTCGAACTTCGACTCTGTTCTATTTTGACGGCCGAAGATTCGAGACAATTCTGAAGCACTGTTCGCGTTGTCTATTTGCGATAACCCTTGTAGTAAGGAACGCACTTGACCGAGGGCGATCTGTTGCGAGTCGCCCATGAGATTGGATTCCTTCACAAAGCGGCGGGCAAGTCCTTCGTGAATCGTTGGATCTTGCATCGACCGAAGATCATCTACGACGACTGGTTCCACATACTGCAATATCTTCGGATCGTTGAAGCATGCAGTGAAACCATTGAGGTAAGCCAACGATTTCGCCGGGCTGCGAAGCACGATGTCAAAATCCTTCAAAAGCAGCGATTTGAGCATGGACGGATTTTTGAATTGGCTGAAGTCCATGCGACGTGTCTTAGGAATATTAGTGACGTCCGACCCGGCCTGAGACGACGAGCTTAATCCCAAGGGATACACCTTCCAAAAATCTGATTGGACATATGTTCTCGAGGAATCTTCAGGTTTTTGATAACGTGTGTGCAATTTTATAGCGAGGCAATTCTCGTCAAAAAACTCGAGCAACTGGATTTCCACTTCTTGCGGAATTCGTCCGTTCGAGAATGCAACGTCCGAACCGAACTGTTTTCTATGCCAAGTCAGGCCTTCAAATTGACCAGATGTCTCATTCTCACTTATGCCAATGGTAGCCGCTCCGACTTTCACGAGATCGAGTGAAAGCGTACCGGACTTCTCAATCGATATCCGTCCGATCGGACCAGCACCTGGGCAGAGAAGTTCGAGCGTGCCATCGCTTTGGTTAATCTCAATTACGTTGTCCTGCCCCGTTGCATAAAGTAATGGTTTTTTCAAGCCACGTTTGATTGCTACCCATTCGGGTTCGGAAACCGGAAACCGAGAGTTGTACTTGGCATCAAAGAAAAGCCGTTCTTTAGAAACCTGAACTTCATTTAGATACGAATCAACGGCAGGCTTGTTTTCCGTCTCATCGAACCGTTTTATGAGTGCCTCAATTTCCTCCGGAAAGCCAACCCTCTGCTCTCGAAACAGGTACAGTCCAGGTTTAAGTAGTGAGTTCACAGAAAGCCCATCTTCGACGAGTTTCTCTGCTCTGGTCATCTTGATTCGGATTTTCTCTCCTCGTTTTGCGCTTTCCACCCTCTTGTCCAAAAGCTCATCGCGTTCAGCTTCTAGTTGAAATTTCTTCGCTACGAGTTCTCCACCACTCGCCTTCAATGCCGCTATTTCTTGATCGAATTGCTCCACACGCTCTCGTGAGTCACGTGCCTGTTCGGAATTTGCGTCTGTACCAACTTCTGCGGCGGATCGGTTTCCTGTGCTGAAATACGCAGCTACCGACAAATAAGTGAGCATCAACCCGGCAAATACAAGTATTGCAAATGCGCTTTTTCGCAAACCAAAAGTAGTTCGACGAATTTGTCGGATTCGTGTTGTCGAGATTGAAGACAGTTCATTCACCGACAACACACTTTGAGGTGCACCAGATTTCGGATCCCCTCCGGCATTCTCTTGACCAGCGTTCTGCAAGTTTGGGCCTTGAAATAACCCCCGGAGTAGACTTGCAGGTTCGAACGTCTGCGAGTCATCGATTCGGATGAGTGTGGCGGTTCCGATTTTTCCCGAATCTGCAAGCTCCTTAAGCTTCCTTGCATTTATCGGACCAAATTCTCCCCGCTTGGTTTTTATAAAAAAGCGTGTTTTTTTAACAGTCACTTGACGAGTCCCATTCAGATACCGGCGATATCATCGATCCCTCGAAAGTGTTCGCTCTAGGCAAGGCAACGCTGATACGTCTCATGCTCACAGCATTTTGACAGGTGTGCACAAGTTCGGCATTTGATCTTACAGGGTGAACCTACGTAAATCTACGCTGCCCAGGAACCGAAGTGAGGGTAGAGCACTGACGATGGCATTTCAAGTATTGGCGCATTCCCAACCGATGCCCCGGCGACTGCCGCGTCCGCCGGAACGGGTCGCCTGGTTTAACAACGTGCATCCACTCTGGTTGAGTGCCCTGAACCTTCGTTACGATTTCGGTATGCAAGCAGATCGGTAGGATTGCGATTGCGAGGCCGAATGTTTTGTGCCTCCGTCTTGAGGGCAGATACAGGCAGTGAATTGACTGCGACTCGAATGCCCGACTGACGGCGCACGAACCGACCTGAATTGAGGTCGCCAGTTGTCGCAGCAAACGCGACCGAAGCGGCTTGCGGAACTCTCCTCGCAAAGTCGGTTGCGTCGACATAGGTGGCAAAACCTTCTTGAAAACTTGCTTCAGCCCGCACTATTCACCGGGAACTTCGTGAATTGAAAAGCCATCGCGTGAAACGCTACGTTTAACGGTTAAACACAGCAAGGAATCACGCGATGGGTGAAGACCAAGGTAATCTTTTTGGAAAGGACAAAGGTTCCAGGACTCAAATATTGGCAGTCGCTTCGAATTCACCTGAGACAAGACGCCTGGAGCCACTAAAACTAGACGTGCTCCTTAGGGCAGAGCCCGTTTCGCCACCTGACCGACGGGAACCGGCGGCCGACACCGGTGTTCAGACCGTCCGATAACTGGGCATGTCGTTGCAGCTCCTGGGCAATCCGCTGGCTTTGGTGACTTCCTCGGCCAGATCGAGAGATCGGGCAGTAAATGCAACACTGAGCCATTCTCAATTGCATCCTGGGAAGCGTTGCAATTTGGCGTCATTCAGCCACCAGAGAAACCAATCGTCGGGCTCGACGCCATCTGTCGCGTCAACCCAATTCGGGAATGATCGCAAATGCTTCACTGGCGTAGCCTCTGTGAATTTGAAACGTGGAAAAATCACGGCGATCAAGGGTAAACACGGCGTTGGTCTTTAGCTTTTCGGCTAGCCAGACAAGCGATGCGTCGGCGATCTGCACTTCTTGATCTTGGTACCGGTTCACGAAGGGTTTCATCCAATTCAAAAACGAAGCGTCCAACGCATGTGCCAGCACCGTTCTGGACGACACAATATCCAGAAGCTTCTCCTGTGCTTTCGGCTCTCGACGAAGTAAGTAGTGGGCTTCAGTGATCACAGGCCATGTCGTCACGCGGGGACCAACCATCTTCCGAAGTTCGGCGATGCAATCAGCGTGATGTACGTCGGTCGCTGAGAGAATGGCGACGAGCGCAGACGTATCGAACAGCACGCAAAGGCCTTCTTTCACCGCCCGAAACCTTCCATATGCTCAGGATTGGTCGAGAGATCGTCCGGGCCATTAACGCAACCGATCGCGCCAATCGCATCAAAGGCTTCGAATGCGGATTGAGATTGCTGGTCCGCGGTCGCTGAAGGGTGCCTCAAGACAAAGTCCTGACTGGCAGCTTCCAGAAATGCTTCCGCCGTCGAAAACTGCCCCGTAGCGAGGGCCTGCTTGATCGCTTGCTCGGTCGTTTTGGTGATTTCAATGTTCATTGTCTAAGTTCCTCCTTGATCAACATGCCCAAATTCTTGGGAGAAGTCAAGTTTTGGCTGCAATTGGGGCATTCATCCGATTTCGTCAGAACAGTTCACCCGGCGACGCTGGCCTCCTGTCGTTGACCTCCCATTGCCCCGTTTCACGAATTGGCTCGTCGCCGAGAATTGGCTCGTCGCCGAGAATTGGCTCGTCATTGCGATGACTGAGCGGATCGTTCTCCAGCCGCGTCAGATGATCCTGATTAACGGGAATGATCGTGTGTGAATCGATCAGCTGAATCATTGCGATGTTCTCGCCGTCGTGCAGGTCGACAATTTCGCCGAAGTATTCTTCTCCGTCGATTTCGAAAGTGACAGCGTCGCCAATCTCAAAAAGTTCGACGGGAGGAGGGGGCGCAGCGAAAGGTTGGACAGCGTCTTCAAACTCGATGGTCAGTCGAGCATTGCGGATCGCCCATTCGAGTGCCGTTTTCAGGTCGTCGACGCTCTCACGTAGCACCTTTACTTCGTCAGTGAGCCTGACGACTTGATCGGTTAGGTCTTGAATCTCGCTACTGGTCATGGTGCAGATCAACCCTGAACTGGCTGAAGTGCGTCAAGGTCGGCGGATTGCCGCGCACTCTGGCACTGTTCGCTACCTGCTTGCATCGCAACGCATACATTGGGACGTGTCGGATAGATTGCACAATCGAAATTTTCTTTCAGGAACGAGCATGCACTCCCGCATGCAATGATCAGGCAGTTGCCTTCCTGATCCAGTTCGTAGGCCAATGGCAAATTCGGATCGATGCGTGCGTATTTTTGATCTGCGTTCTCCAGTTTGGGTTCGCGCAGGACGTCGATGTCGTAAACCTCTACGATTAAGTGCCCCTGACAGCATGCTCCGCACTGATCGCATTCGAATTGCTTTTCCATGCAGCGGACATTGCCACCGCGCTCATGCGTATGTCAACACATTTTGATGCGTCAGAGTTGCGTTCCCTTTCGCGTGATTGACTGTCCTTGCAGCGTCCCGCCTTGCCATCGGCGGTGGCAAGGGCCGGCCTGTAGCGCGTCGCTACGCTAGGCTTCGGCCGGTCGCTGTCGCGGAACCCTTGCACCCCCGACGGGCGACCAGGCAGCGTCATCCGCTTGCATGGTCAATCAACAAAAGGAGAACACACCATGCAAGCCCTCACTCAAAAAGTACAACTACCGGCCGCGCCGATTACGAGCAGTCCCGCTCCACACCTCACCGGCATTCATGCAACCACCCGCCGTGGACCCTACGGATCAAACCGATACCGACGCAACTGTGGCGGCTACCGGTCATCGTTCATTCCAGGTATTCATGATACGTGCATGATCTTCGAGGAAGCGTAGGTCGTTCGTGACTCGCAACGTTCATCGATCCGGTGCGGCCTCTCAAGTGGGTCTCGCCGGATTCTCGCCGAAATGCCAGGCCAGAATGGTATTCAACCGCGGCAAAATGAGGGCCGCGAATTCGTTCCCGGTAACCGTGCTGGCGGCGTACTGAAACGACGTTAAGGCGATGGAGATTGGGTTTGACACGCAGTTTGGACCTGTCGGCAGGACGCCACGCAAATCTCTCTGGCTATCCGCTCGTCGACGACGAACACTTTCATTCCGTCAGTCGAGATATGAATCACGGGCGGGAAACCGCCTCGATCTAGCCAAGCGGCCAAATCCTCGGCACTCTGGATCGCGTCGTCGCGCAATCCAAGTGCGAAAGCTTCCATCATTGCGTTGAACGTTTCGGTCGGATCCATGGCGGCGACAATGCCACCGCATGCATGCCGTGTCAACCGATTCGTCAATGGTCGGATCACGGTGGCGATCACTGTGAAAGCCGTTCATTTGCTGACGGCCTTGTCGAACGTGTTGGTGAGAGGCAGATGGTCTCCATTCGCTGTTTGAACTGTTTGCAGTCTGCCACCCTGCCAATCCGGCCACAAGGGTTGCCCTGCAACTCTTCGCTTCGCTTGGTTTCGGTCAATCGCTGCCGCGAAAACCCTTGCCCCCGAATCGTCGTACGGGTGGCTGATTCGTCTGCAAGTTCAACCAGGCGAAAGGAGAACACCATGCCGAAACTTACCCAAACCGACCTACGACAATTCCAAGGAGATCTTGAACGATTCCGCCATTCGCTCAATCCCAACGTGATCTACACACCAGGGATTCAGTACTTGGCCGAAATTGGGCAGGCCTACTGGCTGATTGATGCGATCGCATCATGGATCGGAAGTGCCGAATTCAACGCAGCCAAAGCGAAAGACTACCGCATCTGCGACATGCACTTTTGGACGCTCGAAGTTGACGAAGGAAACACCGCAAAACTTGCAGCAAGGGCGGATAGCCCCTGCGAACCCTTCATCATTCAGGAAATCGAGTTCACCGACTTCCCATTGCCCCGAGTCGAAGTCTGGGCAGCCTACGACGGTCAGCACTGGACGCTCTATCTACCGAGTGAGCACTGACACCACCGAATCGGGGCAATCATGCCCCGATTCATCGACACGAAAGGAAACACACGATGACTACAATCATTCAACTCGAAGGAGACAACTGGTACGCGGAGGGCGTTGCGATCATGGACAACAAGATTTATGGACATCCAATCATGCAAAACGCACTTGATCGGATCGCAAAAGAACTTGGTTTCGATCGCGAAGTCGGCTTCGAACGAGACATTCACTACGAGCAATTGCATCGGTTGATCGACGACAACGTCGATCTCAATGGTCTGAAAGAAGCAACGCGATGACTCGCAAAACTTTCTGCTCAGAACACTGCGACTGGGAAGATGAACTCACCGCATCCCTCTACTGAGCGTTGACGATTTTCGTTGACGCTCAGCTTCGTTCTGTGCCAATAGTGCGGAATGGCGAAGGAACAGTTTTTCAATGCAGCTAGCAAACCCATCGTCGATTTAGTCGACAGGGCTGGTGATTTGGCCGGCTTCGGCCGCGGCCAGGCGTTTGAGGACTTTCTGACGCTGCTTCGCTGCGAACTGGCTGGCAAAACCATGGAGGACGAATATCTGGCTACCGTCGCCAAAGGCTACGACAAAGGCAAGGTCGGTAGTCGGGGGATCGACACGATGGTTCAAGCGGGCGGACGTCTGATCGCCGAGATGGTAAACACCGACGCAGACATACTTGGCGACATCTTTACTGGCGCGATCACCTACGGCGAACGTGGCCAGTTCTTCACGCCGGACTCCGTTTGTGACTTAATGGCTGCCTTAATGTCACCCGGCAACACGGAGGAGGGGGCTGACGTTAGTGCAGGAGCGCCGCCCCGCACAATCAATGATCCCGCCTGTGGATCAGGACGGTTCCTGCTTTCGATGGCAAAGGACAATCCGAACGCCGAGTTCACTGGGCAAGATGTCGATCACCGCTGCACGCAGATGGCAGCCGTCAACATGGGACTGCACGGACTAAGGGGCTGGGCTGTTTGGCAGAACACGCTGACCCTCGAATGCCACCGCGTCTACCGCATTGGCCTGTTCTTTAACGGAGCGAGTCGTGGCGTGATCCGCGAAGTTCCGGTCGCACAATCACCTTTCAACCATGCCTCAGTGCCGATAGCAGCCAAGCCGACGCAAGCCACTCCCGAGGCGCCGGTGGCGGATCACAGCAACGGCCAAGCAGGAGATATCACCTCGTCAGGGGACGCATCCCAGATGTCCGGTCCATCATCGCAGCTTGATTTGTTCTAGCAGGCGTGCGATGGAGTAGGGGGTTCGTGAATTCCTTGTCGTGATGGGATGACTCATTGGACACGCTGCCACGATGCTTATCCCGACCGCAATGGGGCCGTGTACTCGGCTTCGCCTGCGTGCCGCACCAACCCCATGCGGACGGGATCTTCACCGTAGCGGGGACGCGGACCAGGTCAACCCAAAACGAAAGGAAACTACCATGACCCAAACCAACGCAAACAAGCCTGCCGACACAATCCGCTTCGGACAACTGAAGGCAACCATCTGGAGCAATCCCGGCAAAGACGGGAAACCTCCTCGCTACTCGGCCGTTTACGTCCGCAGCTATACCGACGACAACGGAGACTGGCACGATACGACTTCTCTAGGCGAAATCGACAACCTAAAGCTGGGACACTTGATCCCGAAGGTGACCGACCGCATCGAGGAGCTGAAGGCCGACGACCGCAACGCTGCGAAAGCCCAAGCAGACGCGGCCTAAACACCGCAACCGGCGAGCGGGGCTGCCTTCACTTCGAGGCGGCCCCGATTCCGTGATTCCCAAATTTGGTAATCGTCTTCGAAACGGATTCTGTCGGTTAACGATCAAAATTTAGCCAACTGCAAATCAATCACGATCAATGCGATTACCAAATTTGGTAATTGGGAAAGCTTCGTCAACAGTCGTCCGACCACTCGACCGCTGCCGCAATCACGACGATGCGATTTCACGACGTTTTGAGTTCACTGGTTTCCAAGTCAGAAACCGCACTCGTGGCGATCGGTCGCCGTGAATTTGCCGAACCTCTGGCCGGCGAACCAGCCTTTGATCGCCATTACCAAATTTGGTAATGGGGCCTCGGAACCGTTTAGGAATGTTGCCGATCGACGTTTTACCAACTGCAAACCGTTCGCGATCGATGCGATTACCAAATTTGGTAATCACGAATGCATCGCCAATCCTCGTCCGACCACTCGACCGCCGCCGCAATCACGACGATGCGATTTCACGACGTTTTGAGTTCGCTGGTTTCCAAGTCAGAAACCGCACTCGTGGCGATCGGTCGCCGTGAATTTGCCGAACCTCTGGCCGGCGAACCAGTGTTTGATCGCCATTACCAAATTTGGTAATAGGTCCTCGGAACCGTTTAGGAATGTTGCCGATCGACGTTTTACCAACTGCAAACCAATCGCGATCGATGTGATTCCCAAATTTGGTAATTAGGAATTGTTCGTCAATAGTCGTCCGACCACTCGACCACTGCCGCAACCACGACGATGCGATTTCACGATGTTTGGGGTTCACTGGTTTCCAACGCCGGAACCGCACTTCTGGCGTTTCATCACCGTGAGTTTGTCGGACCTCGGGTCATCGACCTGGCCTGCAATCGCGATTACCAAATTTGGTAATCGCAGCTTGGAACTGCTTCCGACCGCTGCGGATCGAAGTACTGCCGACTGCAAATCAGCCGCGATGGATCCCATTACCAAATTTGGTAATCGTGCTTTGGTAAGCTTATCCAGCCGGTGGGAAGGCTTCGATTTCGATGCTTAAAATCAGAGGCAAAGTCTCGGGGCGACCCACGTCACGCGTGTCGTCTTCTTCAAGCCACCGTATCCTTCCGGTGCCCAGTAGTGTCATTAGGTCGCGAAGATGCCGGCCTCGTATCGTCACGAGCACTCGGCTCATGGCAAAGATGCCGAGCGTGATCTGGCCAGCATCACGACTTTGAATTTCCCGTATGTCGCTATAGGCGAAACTCATGATCCGGCCATCGCGGAAGCGAAGCTGGAACATCATCGGGGGAAGCTCGCCGTTGCGTACTTGGAGCCACGGTAGCCCGTCGTCGTCCTGGCGAGCGGGCAGGGGCGAGACGCTGCGAAGGTTGCCGCCTCGGTTTCGATCGAAAGCACTGGATGCGTGTGCCACTTTATCTGCTCCTTCCCAAATCAGGGGTCATACCAAAACCACCGCGAAGACCGGTGCCAGGTCCAACCTGGTTCGTTTCGCGATTTTTCGATTGATCGTTCCACCAGGTCGATAAGCGATCTTGAAACGATTGGACGGCCCGCCGCCCTTGGTGGAAGTACTCGTGCATGCGATCACGTAGCTCAGGCCGCGTTTGTTCCTGGGTATCTGACCGAATCATCTCGGTCGCGGAGAGCTGTTCACCGCTTCTCGCGATGGCACGCCGGACCTTTGCCTTGTCGTCAACGTAGATTGCGACATCTTCGCTACCGCGAGAAACCGTCACGTAAAACTGTTTCGCGTTGATTGCGGGCAGAGACTCCGACCCCATTGCGGCGATTGCGATGTGACGATCTTTGCCCTGGCTGGCGTGGCTGGTAACGACGTATCCGAAGTCAACGTGACCATAGGATTGGTCGACGACCGTGCCGCCTTTCAGGATCAGATTGCCGTTGCGGTCGAATCCTTTCAGTTCGTCGAGGCGCCCGTTACTGATCCGTTTCTTGCCGTCCTGGGCTGTTCCGCCAGCGGTGAATCGAATCTTGTCGCCTGCAGCCATCGAAACGTCACGTTGGCTGTAAACGTCGAAACGTTCCGTCGCATCAAGTGGCAAATTCTTCGCGCTGCCATCATCAAGCGACTCAACCCGAACCTCGTCTCCAATTGCCCCCGCGACACGGAAGCGTTCGCCCTTTTTGAAGCCACCCTTGGCGTTCTGATGGAACTGCACAATCGATCCGACGTGGGCGGAGTAGGTGAGGGCTTCGCCCTTCTCTGCGTCGGTCAAGTTCTGGGATCGTAGCTGCGTGATCGTTTGCTCTTCGGTTGCCAGCTTTCCTTCGCTGCGGAGCGAACCACGAATCTCGTCCGTGACCGCCCGCGCCTCCGCGTGGGTTGGTGCTACGATCAGCGTGGACTTTCCGCTGCTCTCGGCCGATAGGTAGGCCTCGGCCAGCTTCTGGTGTCGTTCGTCGTGACTGATCTCCTTAATCTTTCCCATCGCGTCAAGTCGGTCGAACCCCGCCAGCAAACCGGTCTTTCCGGTTTGTGGATCGATCACCGCATGGCCGTGGCTAATCATTTCAACGGCGGCTTTGTATTGCCCTTTCTGTCGCTGGATCGCTTCAACGCGGGCGACGTTTAGACCGGATTCCTTTTCGAGCAACCGCATCGCTTCCCCGCGACGGGGCGATGCGTGTTGCCGGGTGTCACCGGAAAGCACAACGCGAGCATTTCGTTCCTCGGCAATCTTGAATACGGCGTTCATCGAACGAACGTCCATCAATCCAGCTTCGTCGATCCAAAGAACCTGGTTCTCGACCTTCGAATGCAAATCCGTATTTCGGATCAAGTGCTCGACCGTCTGTGCGTTGTCGAAGCCTTTCGTTTGAAGCACCTCCTTCGCACCGGTGCTGGGAGCAAACGCAAAGACCTGCTTCCCATTGCCGCGAATCGCTTCGGCAGCTTCCTGCATCAGCGACGACTTTCCCGTACCAGCGCCACCGGTAACCGCCATGACCGTGTCGCGGGACTCGATCACATGCGTAACCGCGGATCGTTGCTGGTCGTTCAGCCATTCCCGCTTGAATGAATGGGCGTCTTTGCCGATCGCTTTCCGCGTTCCCCTGCCATCGCGAGCAAAGTCGATCATCTTCTTCTCGGCGGCGAGCACTTCTTTGGTCGTCACACGGTGGCGTTTGGCTCCATTCTCATCAGTCGATCGCTCAATCAAGCCAGCTCGGTCGACCGCTTGCTCAATTTGTTCAGGCGTGAGCGTCAGGCCGTGTTCCAATGCGGTGCCAACGACCTGGTGACGCTCGACCGTCGACTGGCGGTAAAGATGGTGATCCAGGGAATGCTTCACTGACGCATTGGCTCGCGTTTGTTCGGGTTCGCCATTACTGCGAGCTTTGCCACCACGCAGGGCAGCGAACGCTTTTCGCTCCGCTGGCGTCAACCGCTGTTGCCAGCGGTCTCTCAGCGTCTCGACGGTGGCGCCCTTGTCTTTCTTCTCACGCGTCAATTTGCCAAGCTTGCTTTTCTCGGTCGCGTTTGAGACGCCCTTTTCCAATGCGTGCTTTTCGACCTGAGCGGTGCGGCGGCTGAACTTTTCGATCGTGGAGCGATCGATGCCCACGATCTCCCAACCAGCCTTGGTGCGTCCAGACTGCGCGAATCGTGTTCGCCGAACCGCATAGCCGAGGTCATTCTGTAGCTTTCTGGCCAGCCGAGACTCAAATTTTGCCTGCAAACTTGGTCGCTGGCGAACGATCTCTTCCATTTGGCCCGCGTAGTGGCGGCCTTTATCCTGCGTCCAATTGATGACGAAGGCATGAATGTGCAGGTGCGGATCGGCTTCGCCTTTTACCGGCCTGGAAGTTTTGTGCAGGAAGTCGGCATAGATCAGCTTGCCGGTCGTCGTCTTCTGCTCGGAATTCGCGTGCTTGCCACCGCGAACGCGGCGTTGCATCAGTGGTTCAACGTCCCGTGTCATGGTTTCATGGACGGCGGCGCGAAGCGCGTCGACGACACGCTCATCCTCGTTGATTGCCCAGGCCAATGACACGCTCTTGGGCACCGAGAACGTCAGGTCCATCCCAGGGCGTCGGTCGCTGCGGTTACGTTGTGCCAGCGCCGTGCCATCGATCGGATGTTTGCCTTGGAGGAGGTCGCTGAATTGCTGTTTGGTGACATCCGTACCCCGTCCGAGCCCGAGTGCATCTGCACCTTTGCCGTGCCATTGACCGTTCACTTCCTGGCCGAGGTAGTAGTCACCCTGGGTCAACACTTGATCGAAGTATTGAACGGTACTTGAAACGGATTTGCCTTGGGTCGCGATGAGCATGTGAAACGATATGGCTGAACCCAGAAGAGGGCAAATTGAAACAAAATATTTAGATAGGCTTGTCCCCTAAGCACTGCTTTGGACCGTTCAACCCTGACACGACTGCGCCGTTCATGGCAAGTCATCCGGAACGCAAAGAACCGATTCGTCCACAGCCATGACGCGACCACTGGTGCTCATGGATCGTGTCGATTGTGCTTTGATTCGAGAAGCCGTCGTGCTACCAGGGTCTGAACCAATGACAACGAAAGGAATCGATATGTCTAACGAAAACAAACCTGTTCACCGGCTCCGCCTGAGCACGATCGCAGCGGCGGTTTTTCGCAACGTCAGCGAAGATGGCCACGTCAGCTACAATGCCACGTTCGACCGGAGCTACAAAGACGGCAACGAATGGAAACGCAGTCACAATTACGGACGTGATGACTTGCTGAACCTGTCCAAGCTCGCTGACCAAGCCAACACTTGGATCCATGAACAACAGCAAGCCGAAGCCCAGCGTCCCAAACCTGAACCCGGCACGAGTTGATTCCGAAGGTCCTGACGTGGCGCCGTTGAGAGCTCTCCGGTTGGAGCAAGTTCGCTATAGATTGCTTGCAACCGCACCATCGTGCGGAGAGATTCATTGACTGGCCGGCAAAACGCGGTGAAGAATGATTGAGTTTCGAAAGTGAATGCGTTAAACCAAATCGACACTGCAATTAGGCAGGATGCGAACCCGCATGGCCAAAACGCGAACGACGAAAATAGAAGTCAAATGAATGATCTAACTTCAAACGACGATTACCGCGATTGGATTGTTTCGATCAAGAGCCAGGTTCAGGCATCCCAGATCAAAGCCGCAGTCGCTGTGAACCATGCGATGATGGATCTGTACTGGTTCATTGGTGAGCAGATCGTCGCAAAGCAGCAGACTGCCAAATGGGGCGATGGAGTCCTGAAGCAGATGAGTAAAGATCTCACCGCCGAATTCCCTGCGTTGAAGGGGTTTTCGCGGCGAAACCTCTTCTACATGCGAAAGTGGGTTCGCTTCTGGCAGGGGGGAGGCGAGAAAGTGCAGCAGGTTGCTGCACCCGGCTCGGAAAAAGTGCAACAGCTTGCTGCACAATTGCCGCTTTCCGCGATACGGGCTGTTTCACAAATTCCGTGGGGCCACAATTTGGTCCTTCTGGACAAACTCGACGACCGCGCCGACGCGCTGTTCTACGTGAAAAAGACGATCGAGAACAACTGGTCCCGAGCAGTGTTGACGCACCAGATCGAATCTGGCTTGCACCTGCGTGAAGGAAAAGCGATCGACAACTTCGACGCGACCTTACCGCAGCCTGAAAGCGACTTCGCCCGCCAACTGCTACGTGATCCCTACAACTTCGACTTCCTCACACTGACCCAGCGGCACAACGAACGGGAACTCGAAGACGGTTTGATCGACCACTTAACCAAATTTCTGCTCGAACTCGGCGCTGGCTTTGCGTTTGTCGGGCGTCAATACAAAATCAACGTCGACGGCGATGACTACAGCATTGACCTGCTGTTCTATCACGTCCGATTGCACTGCTACATCGTCATCGAGTTGAAAGTCGATAAATTTAAGCCTGAGTTCGCGGGCAAACTCAATTTCTACATTTCTGCTGTCGACAGCCAGATCCGCACCGATGCGGACGCTCCAACGCTCGGCATTCTGATTTGCAAGAGCAAGAGCGACATCAAAGTCGAGTATTCGCTCCGCAACATCACCAAGCCGATTGGCGTCAGCGAGTATCAGATCACGGAACACCTACCCGATGACCTGCGTTCATCACTACCGACGATCGAGCAGATCGAAGCGGAGTTTGGGGAAACGGATGGTGAATGACTGGCAGTTCAGAGAAGTGGTCCATTTCGGCCCCGTGGGCACGTTCGTGCGATGAGCCGCCAAAACTCATGAAAAAGTTGGCGAGAAGGGCATGCTTATATTTCACGTAACGTTGTGTGATAATATAGATTATGAAAAATGATGCGTCGCTTGACCTTAGATCCGCGTCATTCACTTGTAGGTTGATGGAGCCGATCGCGCAGCGACTGAGTAGAAGACGGCATCTCGTTTATTACCAGCTCCTGTTACGGCTTGCTTCGGTTCGCTCGTGGCCCGGCCTCAATGTTTCGTAACTGTTCACGGCTTGGCGCGAACGTTGAGACAGCTGACTTGGAAAGACGATCGATTCTAGCCGACGGGAAGCAGCGGCGGTGGACGCTCACCGCGAAAGAAGTGATTGAGGGAGCTCCGCAGGACATTCAGTAGTGATTTGTCATGATCCGAACACGTCGCCATGACTGTCCAAATGCGTTCGAGCCATCGTTGCCCGCCTTCGCTTTTGCTGCCCTGGGTCACCTTGCGATCGATCACCACGAAACGAATGGCCTGTTCTGCAATGTTGTTGGTTGGCTCCAGACCCGGCGTCGTAAGAAACTTCAGGTAGCTTTCACCATCATTAGCGAACCGAGCCGAAAGGTTGTGAGCCTTCTTGTCACCTGGAACGCGAAGCCGAGCCCGCGTGAGCACCTCCATCGCCGCATCCTCCAGTTCTCCGTCGAAGCGACCACCCAACTCGTCACGCCGGTGAATGACACCGAACATGTCCCGAATCGCATCGAGCAGCCGACTCGACCAACCGTGGGTGCGGCCCGTCGAATGTTCTTTGAGAAAACGCAACTCCCGAATCAAATGGGCGAAGCAGAACTGGAT
The DNA here is from genome assembly GCF_007741535.1 of Rubripirellula lacrimiformis. Classification (NCBI taxonomy): domain Bacteria; kingdom Pseudomonadati; phylum Planctomycetota; class Planctomycetia; order Pirellulales; family Pirellulaceae; genus Rubripirellula; species Rubripirellula lacrimiformis. The sequence continues at coordinate 7,801,370 of NZ_CP036525.1, read as the reverse complement.
ACTGCAATCGGTCAGGCCCCGATACTTGTGATACGCACTGAAGTAATCGCAGCCGATGATTCCGTTGAATTCTTCGCCCAGTACATCGAGCAGTACCCCACTGCCGCGAGACGGGTCGATCCTAAACACGGTGAAGCCAGAACCACGAAAGCACCATGTCCACATTCGCTTTCCGCTGTCACGGTGCCCGGTCTCGTCGATGTTCAGGATTCGCTCGGCTTTCAGCTTGCCAAACAGATCCTCGTAAAGCGGCGCGATGGCCTGACTGACTTTTGCTATGACTTTGGCCAGCAGGCCACGAGAAAGCTTCAAGTCGTAGACGTCGCGAAGGTACTTTCGGATGGTTGCCAGCGAGGCGTGGCAGGCACCTTTGAGGAAGCCGATGATGCTGGAGAGTTCGACGCCGCAGAGTCCGGCTCTGCGGATCTCCGGTGGGATTGTGCAAACATGCGTTTTGTCACAAGCGGCACAGTGGCTGGCGAGCGATCGGTGTTCGGTTGTTTCGGAGCGGCTGACAATTTCGATCTGCTGCACGATGGAGACCGGATTCTCGGAATCGGTCGTCACCGGTCCGCCACAACATGGGCATTGCTCAAAGGCATACTGGGCCAACCAGTCCAGTTCGTCTTCGGGCACCGCCGGTCGGATCGTCCGCTGATGACCTTTCTGGCCGCCTTTCTTGCGTTTGCCGGCAGGCTCTCGAGGCCGGATCGGTTTGACAATGTCCGAAGATGGCGGCTTGGAGCTATTGGAGGAGTTTTTGGTCGCAGCCGCCAGCTTGGCCGCCACTTCGTCGAGCTGCTTGGCAAGGGCTTCAAACTTCCGCTCCAAGTCGGTGAAGCGTCGCTCCCAACGTTCGCAGTCCGGACATCCATTTCCCGTGCTCATGGCCGCCGATTCTATCCAGCATCGCCGATTCCACGAACATCAATTTCAAACCCGTGAACAGTTACAATGTTTCTTCCTATCGTTTGGTCGCTACGGTCCAGGTGCAAACTGCGTTGAGGGTACGGACGAGAGGTGGGTTTCCGGCTGTGCCAGCAAGCACGACGTAAGAATTATTGGGGCAACATTTCGTCCAGGCTTTTTGATTGGGCGCTGCTCGGTAGATCGGCACCCTGATTGATCCAGTCGGAGATGCACTGAATCCCGCTCGCATCCACTACGCTCGTGGCGAGTGGAGGCATGCGAGTGAAGCCACTGGTCCCGGCAATACGACGCAGAATGGCGCTATGGGGGATATCGCCAGGTACGATCGCTCGGTCGGCTGGGTCATGCACAATATTTAAGTCGCCATTGATGATGTCGGTGGCAGCAAGTGAGAGCTGGGCCCGAAGGTCGAATTTGGCCCGCCCCGTGCCGCCGGCTTGGTGACAGTAAGCACAATTCACAGCTAGCCATGATCGAGCACGAGCCTCCAGCGTCGAAGACGCGTCGGTCGGCGTGACGTAGATCGGAAGGTTGTCGAATTCGACAGGGCCGGCAGGTACGCTGAGGTAACCGGTATCAGCGAGGAGCTGAATGTAGTTCCCCTCCTCATTACCTAGAATTCCCGAACGATTGAGTTGTCGGGTCTCGAAACTCAGCGAGTACCCGGCTTGACTGGTGTGGCACGTAAGGCACTCCGAACGACTGGGGATTCGCCAGTGCTGTGGAGTGTAACTGCCATCCACATCAATCATCAAATCAAAGTTAGCACCTTGATCACTCACGAGGTAAGCGTCGCTTTCGTCGTCATTCCAACGATAGCTGACACCATAAACACCGTCACTGGTACGGACCAGGAGGCGAGTTTCAAGACGCTTTTCAGTGCTGGCGTCTCCTCGTGTTTGATCAATGGCGAAATGCTTAATCCACAAAGCGCCAGTCGGCGCAGACCAAGCTCCATTTTCGGCATAACCAAAGGTGTCGGTCTCGTTGGGCAGCATAAACCAACGGGTTTTGTGAGCGAAGTCGCTCCAAAATGGCAGGTTGATATCGTAGCGTTCAATCCCTGGGTTGACGCTTAGGTCGCCAAGGTCCGCGAATAGGCCAGTATCGCTTAGCTTGACTGGGAATACCGTGTCGACAGTTTGAGAAATTAAGCGGCGAACCCTCCCTGCTAGATAGTCGAGCAACAGAATGTCGCCGCTATTCGGGTCAAGAGTGAACGCGACGATTCCGGACTGGCCCGTAATTCGCTCGACGGTCGGTGGATGATCGCCGTTCCTGCTGAGTGCCCAGATGTGGCCTCGCCCGAAATCAGCGAAAATGTACTTGTCACCGAGACGATTGTAGTTGTTGCCGCGATAGACCAAACCGCCGGTAACACTGTTGCCCTCCAGAGCGTTGTTGCCGTGGAGATAAGTCCAAATTGGGGCGGAAGGGCGCAACCCGGCGGGCGGATTTGGCTTGACGCCCGCACTCCTGCCCTCTAGATAAGGCCAGCCGTAGTTGCCGCCAGCATCGACAAGATCGATTTCTTCCCAGCCGTGGAGGCCGACGTCCGCGACCCAAACTTGATGAGGCGGGTTGGGGTCAAAACTAAACTGCCAAGGATTGCGGAAGCCAACGGCCTGGAATTCGGTGCGGACATTGCCAGACAGAGGCAGGCCGTTGAAGGTCGCAGCGTCGACGAATGGGTTGTCGACAGGGACCTTGAAAAACGCATGGTGATCTTGATCGAGGGCTATGGACGGATGCGCGTTTGGTTCGAGATTAGTCGGTAGTCGATCGACATCAATACGGAAGATGCCCGCCCAGAAATCCTTGTCGATATGTTGAGCGTTATCATTATCGTCACCGAGACCTCCAGCATCGCCGCTGCTAAAATAAAAGTATCCGTCTGGTCCGAAGCGACAAGAATTGAGGTTATGTATTGGCGAAGGATTAAACTGTGAAATCAAGGGCTGTTCGCTGGTCGGATCAGCGAAGTCAACGTTTTCGTCTCTCGCGGTGAATCGAGAGATTCTTACATGAGGCTGGCCGTTGACCTTCAAGCAGTAAGCGACAAAGAACTGTCGGTTGGTTGTGAAGTCCGGATGAAAGGCGATGCTTTTAAGGCAAAGTTCGTTGCCGTCGTCCGTAAACTCCTCTCCGGCTCGGGAATTGACGATCATGGCTAGATCAAGAAAAAGTTGCCTAGAGGCCCCAGTCGGGATGACGCTCGGGACCATCCAAATCTTGCCACCGCGCTCTCCCACCACGAGCTTGTTCGTATCTGGAACGAAGGCGAAGCAAGTCGGGGATGCGAATTTCACACCAGGAATCGCGTCAATGACAGCCATTTCGGTGGCCGGTGGCAGAAGCGGAACAATGGATGTAACGTTCTGAATCCGCTGATCCGGTGCAAAATCAAATGTGACAGTACTGGCCGCAGATTTTTCGCCATCGACGCCGACCAGGCGGTAGGTGAGAGAATCATTGGCAGGGGTGCCGTTAATGTGATGATAGCTGACGCGTCCTTGGGAGTCGATGGAAGCATCGCCGTTTGCTGGTGGATCAACGATTTCAATTGTGCCAGCGCCAACGTCATTTTGTAGAACATCCAGGCGAACCTTTTCCGAGTGTCGCATGGTGATCGAATCGGCCATTGCCTGTAATGGGCCAATCGCATTCTGGATGCCACGCCAAGACGTACCTACCGCCAAGTTATCCCAGTCGACCGGACCTGGACCGCCAGATCCAAGGCGTAGCGCAGTAGTCCAGTAGTCACCCGCGAAAGATCGAACGATTGCAGGAGTATTGGAGTCTTCCGGTAGACTCATGTCCGGTTCAATCCACATCGAAAGCGTGTCGGCAACATAATCAAGCTTTGCGACGATGGTGCAGCTCTCGCCATCGGTGGGTCTGACGCCTGAGTAGGTGTGACCTGCTGATGTGTCAAGGACTGCGAACTCGAATGCGTTCGACGCGGGGTTTTTTGCAGTGGGGACACCAAATAGAAGACGTTCATTCTCAAAGTCGAACAAGGACATGCCGCTCCAGGATGCACCCGCGGAACGCGTCATGTCAAAGCGAACGTAGACTTTCTGGAATGATGTTTTTTCACTAGCATTGATCGCGCCCTCCGATTCCACACCGTTGAACTGCCGCAGTGCGCCGGCTTCCCGAGTGCGTAGGATGCCGCCTTCGACGGTAGGTGACCCAAACGACACATCCCAGTCCGAAAAGTCGTTGGAGAATTCAGATGATTTAGTATTTTGGAAGTCCCAGTGCTGACCGCCTTCTTGAGTGCCAATCGATCCGTCGAGATAGTCAAATTTTTCGCTGCCAATAGTCAGATCCAAGCCCTCGGTAGGCAAACTGACAGGATAGGAAACGCTCTGCAGCGATTTCCAGCTCGTCGCGACGACGACTCTGTCCCAATAAGTAGCTTCGTCGCTGTCCGAACCGAATCTGATTGCGTTACTTTTCAAGTCAGCGATAGCCAACCTGGCCGACGGCTTTGTCGGTTCTTCTTGAGTGAAATCGGGATTTACGAACATGGAAACCAGGTTCGTAGCGAAGTTTACCTTGGCAACGATTTGGAACTTTTTGTCAGGCTCCGGTTCAATGCCAGAGTAGGAGTAAGTATTGTTGCCGAGATCGTGAATTCCAAGCTCACGCTGACCACTGCTGGAGTTGGCTGCGAACGGTACGCCGACTAAGAACCGCTCAGTATCGTCATCATAAACGCTCATGCCGCTCCAGGTGATATTTGCGCCAGTGCGCTGCATCTCGAACCGGTAATAGAGCGTTTGAAATGCTGATGATGGATTGCTGCTGAATAGACAGTCATCGTTTGAGCTTCCATATCCGCGTTTGGCACTAGAGTGCTCTGTGCCGAGACGACCCGAGAAGAGAAACGGCTTGCCATACACATTGCTCCATGCTGAAACCTGCTGGGTGTGTCCCACGAAGCCATCGCCATTCTCATTGTCAAAATCCCATCCCACTCCGCCGTTCAGGCCACTGATGGTGCCACCCCGATAGTCGAAATTCTCATTGGCAATCACAACATCTGGATTGGAAGCCGGAGTTCTCTGTGGGAACGCTCGCTGGATCGCACTCCAACTTGTGCCGACACACAGATCATCCCAACTCGTCGGCGCGCTACCCCCAGAACTCAGGCTGACAGCGGAACTCGAATCCTCACCAAGGTACGGCCAGGCGGCATCTGGTTTAGGCTCAGGCTGCGAGAGATCGGGATCAACCCAGAGGCAAACGACATCATTCGCAAAGTCGACTTTCGTGACCAACGTATGGCTCTTATCGTCCTCCGCGACGATGGCTGAGTAATTCGTGTCGAGCGTTGAAACGGCGAAGGCTCGTACGCCAGAAGCTGGGTCTGGGTCTGACGGGACACCAAAGAAAACTCGTTTTTTCATTGAATCGCAGGAACTGATTCCACACCATGTAGCACCCGAGGCGCGGGTCAGAGAGACGCGGTAATAAACTGATTTCCAACGAGTGCTGCTACCTTGGTTCACAGATGCAATGCCGTCGTCGGGGAAGCCATATGCGCGAATGACGGCCGATTCCTGTGTGTTGAGCTGGTTTGTGGCGATCCATGATACACCCTCTACCGCCTCCCATTTTGACGGTCTCTGGTTAGATCCGTTGAGGCTATCGCTTCGGACCGAATTGTTGAAGTCCCAGTTCAGGCCACCCGATTGATCCGCAATAGGGCCATCGTTGTAACTAAAGTCTTCCTTGCCAATGACGATATTCTCACCGTTCGCGGACAGCGAATTTGGATCGCCGAGCGACGCTAATTGTATGCGGAGCGCATCCAAGCTAACTCCATTTTCTCGCCCCACAATTCGTAGCGTGTAGGTCCCGCTGGATGGGATCGTGAACTTCATGGCATTTTGAGAAGCAACGGCAGCATCGACCTCTGCCTCGCCAAGACCATCCCAGCTTGACTGTTCGAAGTCGGAAGCGACATGCCCGCTGTCCTCGTACCAATCAGCGTTTTCACCGCCGACGCCATCCGCGAGTTCTACGAATCCAGCATAAATCGAGTCCGATGCACCATCGTATCCGTCCCAACGCAAGTACAGTCGGTAGATGCCAGGGATCTCAAAATGGATCTCATAGTCCATCGAAGCGCCCGACCCTGTGCCGCGGTATGTCGCAGGAAACGATCCATTACTCGACTGCAATTGCATGAACCGTTTCTTGTTTCCGCTGCCCGAAGCGTTTTCGAAATTTACTCCATTCGGTAGCACTGAATTTGTCGGCGCCTCGATCCACTCGTTGCCGTTGGCCGCCGTTTTGGCATGGTATTGCTCCGCTTGAACCACAATCTGCCCGTCTTTACCAATGACGTAAGGAGCTCGCACTGGCGTGCGGGGAAAAACGACCATTGCGATGGTAGTGACTGCCAAACACAATGCAACAAAGCCAAGGATACGAAGTGGCATCAGGTATGCTTCTGTTATTGGTTTCTCGGGAGGGCCGCCTTGCATACCGTCTGCCGTTGGACTCAGGAAATGCAGTAGTTCGCCGCCAGCACTCTTTGCGTTTCATTGACTAATAAGTCGTTAACAGAAGAACCGGCAGCAATCGTGTTGGCGAGCATTCTTCGCGATTGCCATCATACACCAACCGAAAGAACCGAAACGGCTCAGGCGAGGCAAGCAGTCTGAACTCGAGCACGGGAAGTCAAGATGGTCGTGGGCAATTCCAGGATTCCCTTTCTGTCGCTGCGCTCGTTCGCCATTCGCTAACGCTCGAGCTCACGCCCGCTCGAAACGATGCACATGGCTGCATCCAGCCGAAGAGTGTGACGGGCCGTCTGCCCGCCAATGAGAAAGGCCGACTTGCGGCGGCCTCGTCGAGCGTCGTTTAACTCCGGCGCATCGGCTAGTAAACCAGAAACTGTGAATTCAAATCCGAAACGCAATTTTCGTGTGTCATCCGATGAATGCAGAAGGAGGCTTGTATCCGTGAGTTTTTCGTGGACGGTCGTTAAGTAGGTCCTGTACGCGACGCACCGCTTGAGGGTTTATCATTGCATAGGTCATGGTCTTTGGAAAGAACTGTCGAATCAATCCGTTCGTGTTTTCGTTGGTTCCTCGTTGGCCACTCTTGTACGGGTCTGCAAAGTATACTTTCACTCCCAGTTGCTCTGTCAGCATGCGGTGGTAATAGAACTCGTTTCCATTGTCGAACGTCATCGTCTTGATGATCGACGGGTCGATGTCCTCGAACATCTTCAGGATACCTTCCATCACCCTTCCGCTTTGCTTGTTGCGAACCCTTCTGATCAGTGTGTACCGAGACCTCCTGTCGACAGCCGTGATCAGATAACTACTCAGCTTTGCGCAGGTCATCAGGTCGAGCTCCCAGTCACCGCACCGCTTGCGATGGTTGGCAACTTTGGGACGCTGTGTGAATGGAGACCCGGTTCTTGATGGCCTTGTTGATAAAGCCAGGTTTCGCCCTGCGTGGGCGCCTTCCCCGACGCCTTAAAGCCCGTCGGTGAGGGTGATCTTTGGGCAATGTCCACACGTACTTGTAGATTGTCTGATGACTGATTCTGACAGCACCACCATTGCCCTTCAGGACTCCACTGATCTGCTCGGGTGACAATGTCTCCTCTAGCATTTGGGCCACGGCTCCGAACACTTCGGGACGGTCCATCTTGAGAGGAGAGGTGGGCTGGGATCGTCGGTGAACCGTAACCGTACACCAAAACCATTGTAGGCGCAGGTTTTAGGCTATTGGGTTTACCTTGCTTCCCAATGGAGAACCCTATGAATCGAGCCGAAACCGCGAAGCTTTGGACGGAGCGTCTGCAACGATTTGAGCAAGCTCAGATGACGGTCGCTCAATTCTGTTCCGCCGAAGGTGTTTCGCAGCCGTCTTTCTACAACTGGAAACGCAAGCTGCGGTCGACGCGGGATCCGAAAGTCCCCGTCGTGGCCAAGTTTGTGCCCGTCTCGTTTCAAGCCACACCGGATCGCCCCGCTCCCGCAGCCAATCTCGCGAACGCGACGATTGAACTTCCCGGTGGCATCCGCATTCGTATCGAAGTGCCAACTGATTCTCAGCCGAATCCACTGCGCAAGGATCAACCATGATCGGATTGCCTGATGGCATGCCGATCTATCTGTGCACCGAGCCGGTCGACTTTCGAAAAGGCTTTGATGGTCTGACCGGAATCGTCACCACCTCGTTGGGCAAGAGCGTCACCGACGGTTCGCTGTTTCTGTTTGTCAATCGAAAGCGAGACCGCATCAAAGCCCTCTGGTGGGAGACTGGTGGATTGACCTTGTGGTACAGGCGACTCGAGCAAGGCACCGTCGAGCTGCCAACGCCTCCCTGTGATCAAACGCACGTCACGATCGATTCGGTCGAACTGGCCATGTGGATCGCAGGCGTCTCACTGAAATCGGCCAAGACAAGACGCAAGCGAATGGTGGCGTAGGGCCGTCTGGCCGGCCAGTTCCACTTCGCATCAATCAGTTCCACTTCGCATCAACCGGCTTCGTGAGAACATTCTCGCGGGGCCGGTTTTCTTTTGGACTTTCGTGGGGACGCACTTGCGCTTTTGGTGGCGAACTTTATAATGTCGCCATCATGGATCCCAAACCACTCCCCGCCGACCTCGATGCTGCTCATGCGTTGATTCAAAAACAAGCCGTCGCACTGGAGTTGAAAGACAAGCTGATTGAGGAACAAGCCCACAGCGTCTTAGAACTTAAGTCCGACCGTGACAAACTCGACGAGAAGAACATCGAGCTGAACCTGACGATCGAGAAACTTCTCAAGCAACTTTTTGGTCGCAAGAGTGAGCGACGCATCGACTGTGACGGCCAGCTGCATTTCGACTTGGGCGAAGAGCCCACGCCCGAAGTCATCAGCGCACTCGAAGAAGCGATCTGCGACGCTCGACAAATTGTTGACGATGCCGAAGAAGACAAGAAGAAGCGACGACGAAATCGCTCCGCAACCGGCGACCGCAAGTTCCCCGAACATTTGCCGCGCTATGAACGCATCGTCGATGTGCCCGAAGGAAAACGCGAAGGCTTGACCCTGATCGGCTATGACGAAGTTGAAACGCTGGAGTGGGTTCCCGCGGATCTCAAAGTCCGACTAACCAAGTATGCCAAATACGTCCACCCAACCGACAAAGCGCAAGGCATCGTCAGCCCCGAGCGGCCCACGGGCCTCGTCGAATGGGATCGCTTCGACGCCTCGATCGGTGTCGAGGTGGTGGCCTGGAAGTACTTCTATCACCTGCCGTTCTATCGTCAACAAGACATGTTCGGGGCCAGCGGCTGGACGCCCAGTCGCAGCACACTGCAGAACATCGAAACGGCCGTCGAGTTCGCCCTGCGTCCGCTCGCCGAGCACTTGCAGAGCATTCTGAAACAAGATCCCACCGTTGGCTGTGATGACACCGGCGTGCTGTTGATTACGCCCGCCGCGATGCCGGACTTATCGGATCACCCGCGCGGTAAACGTATCACCGAGGTCCTCGAGAAGGCGATGACCACAGGCAAGCCAAGCATCAAAGCGAACTTCTGGGGCTACTACGCTTCACGGCTTCCGGTTGTCGCTTTCGACTTCACGGTTAGCCGTCACCGTGATGGTCCGGACGACGTGCTGAGTGACTTTGAAGGTAACCTGATTGGCGACTGTTGGTCGGGATTTCAGAAGATCCAAATACGAAGCGACTCGCGAATCACTTTCGCAGCGTGCTGGGCACATGCGCGTCGCAAGATCGACGAGTGCCGCAGTGCGTTCCCGATCCAAGTGGCGAAACTTGAGTCGTTGATTGGAAATCTTTACGACGTGGAGGATCAATGCAAACACCTTACTGCGCCGGAGCAACTTTCGCGACGCCAAAGCCTGTCACGTCATGTTCTGGATCAGATCGAAGCCTATCTTTCCAGTGAAGCGATGCAGTCACCGAAGGTGCTTCCCAAGAGCAACCTTGGGATGGCGGCGGCCTACGTCCGTCGGCACTGGGAGGCACTCCATCGTTTTACCGAAGATGTATCGATCCCGCTGGACAACAACGACTGCGAGCAGTTGATGAAGCGGGTGGCGACGGGTCGCAAGAACTGGATGTTCAAAGGCTCGGTGGCCGCGGGCGAACGGGCTGCAAACTTAATGACAATCATCGGGAGCGCGATCCGCAACAACTTGGACGTGCGAGCGTACTTGGATGATGTCCTGCGGCGTGCGCTATCCGGCGAAACCGACTGGCAATCAATGACGCCCCATGCCTGGAAGGCAGAACATCCCGAATCGATCCGGCAATACCGCGACGACGAACGTCGCCAAGCCGCCGACCGCAAGAAAACTCGCCGCGCCCGCCGCCGAACCCGCAAAAAGTAACCAACCCCAAGCGCCCAACTGGTGCTGGTGTACGGTTACGGTGAACCGCCTTTCGGTGCGCGAGCATCGCGTTATACCCGCCGCCTAGATTTCGATCGCGTTGAAGTTCACGACAGACGACCGATGGGTTCCGCTCAATCTCTCGAGCAATATCTTTCTGCGAATAGCCCTTGCGATGTAATCCAGAGATGACAATACGTTCTTCGATGCTAAGATGAGACATGGTGACTGAGCAGGTTGAGGCTGCTTGGCGGTTAGATTCCAAACATCCTTCTTGCTCAGTTCACCTTTCTCAAGTCACGTGGGTAACCGAAATTTGCATTTCCGTCAAAATTGCGTTTCGGATTTGAATTCACAGGGATCTACCCCCTTCCCCTTTGATCGGTTTTATTCTTGACTCGCCATCGCCTCTAGACACAAAACATGCAACTTCTGACACAAAGCGTATTCATTAACAATATCTACTCCAAAAACGGAAACACGTTCGGCAAAAATCGGTTTAGCAGTTTTCCGAATTTGGTCAAAGCCAGGAGGTAGGCTCAAGTTGACATTCTGATTTTCCGCGACACGTGAAAAGTCGGCAAAGAAAACCATTGCACGCGAAGCCAACTCCAAGTCGTCCGAACCAAGTGCTTTGAGACCGAGGTCCATTGAAGCCGACAGCAGCGAATCGGCATTGTCTCCTTCGCCAAACGCAATCAGAGCATCATTGAAAGCGACTCGAAACAAATCACTTCTCAGTTTTCTGCTAAATGACTTTGCTTCGCCTTTTCGAAAAGCATTGAAAATGTCCCTTTGGCTCGGTCGCAGCTCAATACTGCGAGTGATATCAATGTTGCTATCGTCAACCACCATCGCAAGTTCATAAAACAATTCTGGATCACCCGGCGGAACAAAGCACCATTTCGGAATTGAGTGGGTTTTATGTTTTCCTCGACTGATCCCAGTCGCGATTGCAGACACAATATCTCGCGGAACCATCGCAAGTTGTGGAACGCTCTTGCCGGCTGCATCCCGAATATATGCGGTCGTCCTTAATTGCATTAACAATTGAAGAGTTCTCTCCGGAACGTTGTCGAATCCTGCAACACACTCGAACAGCGCCTGGACATCTGCCGTATTCTCGTTCTCTCGAACAAGTGATTCGAGAAATGCCGCAGCCAACAAGCTACACAGCGCTGCTTCGGAACTCGACCTGCGACTGAAGTGGAGCGACGCGGTCCGTAGTTCTGAGGTGACCGCCTTTAACTTGGATAGCTTGAGAGCGAGGTCTTTCAACGACGCTATGTTACTATCCAGCGCGTCTCTCGAACAAGCACTACTTTCGGGAGACTCATCCGAGAACTCTCCTAAAAAGACTTCATCAGCAGTTACCGCCGGCAGAATAATAGAAAACAGTTCACATCGTTGAATCGCATTGCCTGTGGCACTATCGACGAATGACGAAATTTGCGATTCAGTTAGCCCGTGGGATACAGAGCTATTAAGCCACGACTCCGCAAGTTCCGACGAAAGCGGTCCATGCGATTTTCGTATTGTGGTGTCCTGAGCATTGATTGATACACATGAAAACACAAGCAAGCTGCTGACAGCTAGATAGGCTGATCTGTTCATAGGACTTAGCCATTTCCATTTTCGTTGCATTTTGCGCGGCAGATTCCGTGATCCCGTGCAGTTCCAGGATCCAACCAGTCTTTCCAAGACTTCGATAGTACTTTGTTAATGCCTTGAACGCATGCTCGAAAATTACAACATTCTCCGCAAAACTGTGGTGGACGGCCCGGATCTGTGGGCTTCCAACACGGTCTGCGCGGAGGTTTCCCTGGTGGAGAGCCTCCTTCAGTCCCGTATGAACATGGATCGCCGTGGCCAGGAGTCTTGTTCTTCTGGCCAATTTCGCAGCAAATCATGTGCGACATTGCATCTACAGCAGCGCTGCCTTTGTCAACGATATCACCGAGACCAGACGTCCCCATGCACGTCTTAACCTTATCCCTGAATTTCTTAAAGTCGGCTGGGTCAGAACCAGCTATGCAGTTCAGGAACTTTTTGAGCTTCTCACTGTAGCTATCCAAATCCAAGTTCGGTGACTTCCACGCAAACTTCTCGCCACACTTTGAATTGGCGTTCAGCCCCTTGCCTGGGAGTTGCGGCGAATTGCCAGACCAGTCGACATACCTCGCGGGATTCAGTTTGCAAAAAAGATACAGACTTGCTAGCTCATCGAAGTACCCGATGGGGTCTCTGGAGCAAGACTCCAATCGTCGGCGATCGTCGTAAATGCAAGTCAGTTTTGTGGTGCGTTTTGCGGTGGTTTCGATGCAAGCTCGGCGCGTGTTGACGCCTGAACACCTCGCGCGTGCGCGAGTGCGGTTTTTGAAGGTGCGGCGGCGGATCGTAGATGCGGTTTTCACAAGCTCGATTGTAACCGGCGGCGCGACGGTGGGGGCGAGAACGAAGCCCAAGAAGTTTTTTCTTTAGCTGCCCGTTCGAGTGCGGAACGAGCAGCTAAAAGCAGCTAAAGAGAAGAAGTTGAGCGCGATGGCGCGGGCGTGGGCGCTTTGATTTCAGTCGTCCGCGTCGTTGTCGTCGCCGCTGTTGGCCTTCAAGTCGTCGGGGTCTGGTTCTTCTCGGTCGTGGTCCGCCGGGTGCGTCAGCTCGTGGATTTGACGCAGCTTTCGGATGCTGACTTGAGTGTAGATTTCAGTCGTCGTTAACTTTGCGTGGCCGAGCATGGCTTGGATGTACCGGATGTCGGCCCCGTGTTCGAGCATCAGCGTGGCCATCGTGTGACGGAACAGGTGACATGAACCACGTTTGCCGATTTCGCTTTGGTCGATGTAGCGGCGGACGTATTCGGTAAGGCTGTCGGGATTGATCGGCCCGCCTTCGTTGGTCAAGAACAGCGTCGGTTCGGCTTGATTGCAGAGCAGTTCGCCGCGCGCCGATTCGATGTAGACCGTGATCCATGACAACGCTCGTTTTCCGATCGGGATGATTCGGTCTCGCTTGCCTTTGCCTTCTCGAATCATGATCGTTCGTCGCTCGCTGTCGATGTCGTCGATGCGAAGGTTCGCCAGTTCGCCGCGACGGATGCCGGTGCTGTAGAACGTTTCCAAGATGGCCCTGTCGCGGATGCCAAGCGGTTCGGCGATGTTGGGTTGGGCTAAGACTTGCTCGGCCTCGCCCGCGGTTAAAACGGCTTTGGGAAGACGATGGCCCAGCTTGGGTAGATCAAGTTCACTGGCGGGATTGAACAGCAAGTAGTTTTTACGGGCCAGCCATTTGAACCACGCACGCAGGCTGGAGAGATGCGTGTATTGCGATCGGAACGACAGCGGTTTGTCCTGCTCGGTGCGGTGCTGGTAGAGGTGACGTTGGAACCGTTCAAGGATCGGTTTGGTGATCTCGTTGGGCTGCGTGATCCCACGAGCGATGCACCACAGCGCGAACCGCCGGATGTACTTCGAGCGGTTGTCGATGGTGAGTTCGGAGTAGTTGCGGGCGCGAAGGTCATCGATGTGAACGTTGATGAAGTGCTGGAAGCCGAACTTGATTTCATCGACGGGCGGAACAGGTTTTCGGTTGCGTTTACGAGACATCATTTCACCTTGGAAGGAAGCGGAGAGAGACACAAGCGACGGGTAGTAACGACAGCGGCTTCGGATCCTTTGCCAAGGACCAGAAGCCGTGAGTGATTTACGATTGAGTGCGGTTACGATTTGTCGAGCTAAGCGGCGTCCGCTTGTTCGTTTTCGTCGTTTTCCCGACTACTTGGCGGAAGTGGCGGCGTTTGCCGAGTCGATCCATTTTCGTCCGGGGCGACTTCTCCCGTTTTCTCCCCGACTTCTGCCGACTTCTCGGCTGAGTTGTCGGGGGTCGAAGGTGGGTTGTCGGGGCTTCGCAGTTGCTTCACATCGATCAGGCCGGAGTGGATCGAGGTGGTTTGATCGTGGTCGGGATCGTAAGACAACGTGTATTCCATCACGCGACCCTTCCCGCCGCCCGCTTCAACGCGGAGGTATTCGTAATCGACGAGGCGGGCCAGGTGTTCTTTCAACTGCGTGTCGCCGAACGTACTCCAGCGACGAACGTCCTTGCGCGAGAAGCGTTGTTCCCATAAGTCGATGCCTTGGAACTCGCAGAGATTGCGAAGCCCAACGATGAGTTGTTCCAGCAGGATTTGCGTGCGTTCAGGAAGCTCGGCGAACGAGCGTTCTAGAAAGTGATCAGCTAGCCGGTTGGCCAGTTCGATGTCTTGGAGCGTTGTTTCAATGAACGTGCATGGCTCGTCCGCTTCATTGGTGAACGTGCCTTCTGTTCTTTGGTATTGGTGCAGCAGCGTGACCGATTCAATCAGCGTCAAGTAATGATCGTGGGCGCGGCGGCTCTTGGTCTTGTCGCTGCGGAAGGTCAGTTGCGTAGCGTAGTTATTGACGACCGTTAACGGACGCAGGCAGCGCTGCGCGTTTTGATGTAGCGAACGAATCGCCTGGCGCTCGTGCCCGACTTGGCGACCGCCAAGCGTGCGCCGTGCTCGCTGTTGACGGTGGATCGCTTCGGTGTGTTGTGCGTGTTCACAGACACCCAGCGTCACACAACGATTCTTTAGTTCTGGGTCGGTTTGGTCGCTGGTCGTTGTGAGAAAGATCATCACCGGGCCTTCGACGTGATACTCTTGTGTTTCCATCCGACCGGTACCAGGGTCTTTGCCGGTCGACGCGATGTTGAGTTGCCCTTCGCTTTGCAACAGCTTCAGCGCGTAAGCGGCTTGCTCGACGCCTTGCTCTTCGGCGATCGCCAAGATGCGATGCTTGAGGTTGGTTTCGCCCATGTAGAACAGACTTTGCCCGGTCATTGCCGAATACTTAATCGTTTCTTCGGGCGGCATGAACGCCAGCACCGCCTCCATCAACGATGACTTGCCCGCTGCGGACGAGGATTGAATCAGCACCGCCAGCGGTGCTTTTAACTTGCGACTGGTCGCGGCCAAGTAACCGACAAGCTTGTTGTTTTCTTCGCCCACGACACCACAGGCGTCGAAGTCAGCTAACACTCGGTCAACGAGCTTTGGATCGCGAAGCAGTTCCATCGCGGCCGCCCTGTCAGCCTCGTCGATTTCAATGGGTTTGTCTTTGGGCTCCAGCTCGCCGAGCTTGTTTTCTTGGATGGTTTCGAGCGTCATCAAGACGCGTCCTAGATCGCGTTTAATCACGTCGACATCGAAGCCCAGCTCGGTCGCCGCCTCTTTCGTGAACGTGTTGCGAACCCGAGCGGCGTACAGATCCAGCGTATCGACGAAGAACCGCTCCGCGTCTTCACGGCGAACCATCACGTTGAGTTTCATCGAGTCGATCGACGTGTTCCGGTCCAGGCCGCGAACACGATAAACCCGGTTGCCGATCGTCATCACGATACCGGTTTGCGTGATCTCGGCGTCGAGCGTTTGTGGCTCCTGCATCGCGGGAACGGGCGAAGCCGCAGGCGGCTCCGCCGCCACAGGCTTGGCCGGTTCGCACGCGCGATCGGCAGCTAAAGAAGAAGGCTGGGGCTCGGATTTGCTTTGCCCGTCGTCAACAGCCACCGTTTTTTCTTTAGCCGCTTCCTCCTCGGCTCGCTTCGCCGCGATCTGTTTGCGGGCATCCGCCAAGAAGTCGGGAACCGGTGTGGTCATCACCGGCGCGGCGCCTTTGCCGATCCAGTCGGCGTTGCGGATCACCAAGCCCATCCAGTTGTGAAGATTGCTTTCACCGCCACCGGACTTGGCCGCCGTAGCGGCGTAGCTGTTGGCATCCATCTCGCGCGGGAAGCGGATGCGAAAGACTTCATATCCTTCGTCGATCAGTTCTTTGCCGATCCGCTCGGCGCCGTTGTTGCCGGCCTCGTCGCTGTCGAAGGCGATCAGAATGCGTTTGATGTCGTGCGATCGAAATGCTTTGCGAAGATCATCAGTAAAACCATTAGTTCCGAAACACGCCGTCACGTTTCGATATCCGGCAGCCCAGAACGTGACCGCATCGATCGGTGATTCGCACAAGATGATTTCATCACTGGCTGTGAGCGCCTCGGCGTTGAAGACGCCTTGATGCGGTCCAGGCAAGTAGAAGTGTTTGGACTTGGCTGCGTTGTCGATCCGTCGACCATAGATTTCACCGACTCCCGCGCGCTCGTGATCGTCGGCGGCGAAGATCGGGAACGTGATGCAGCCGCGCATCAACTCGTGGCCGCTTGCTTTCAACACGCCGACTTCTTCCAGACGTGACCGCATGTCCTTACCGGCTTTGGTGCGATTGGTCGGCAGCCGCAGCCCCAACGTCCGATCGCTGAACCCGATTTTAAAATGCTCGATCGCTTCGGCGTTTTCGATGCAACGTTTTCGCAAGTAGTCGAGCGCGTCGGGTGATTCCTTCAATCGTTCGTGATAATACGCCGCAACGTCCGCGAGCAGCGCTGCCCCTTCGGCGGTTTGGGCGATGGGAGAAGACAGACGGCGAGTGTTGGCCGCTTTGGTTCCTTGCGCGGCCATCGCGCCGACTTTCCCTTCGTCTAAGAGTTCGACGGCGTGGCGGAAGCTGGTCTTCTCGGCCGCCATCACGAACTCGATCACGTCGCCGCCGCGTCCGCACGCGCCCAGACAGTTCCACACGTTCTTGTTTCGATTGACGACCAGTGACGGCGACTTGTCGTCATGGATCGGACACAGCCCGATCAGTTCACCGCTGGCGCCGCGCGGCTTGAGCTTCGTCCCGTAGCTCTCGATCAGAGCCACGATGTCGGTTTCGGATTTGATTTTCGCAAGCGTTTCATCGTCGAATCGTGCCATCTGAGAGTGCCTCGGGAGTTGGCGGTAAGTATTCTGGACATTCCGACTGTCATTTAACTATGGCCATAGGGCATACTCAGGGTAGCTGTCAACTTGATCAATATTCAGATTTAAGGTTTTCGATTCATGACCACTCAGCAGATCACCACCGTGGCCGACGAGAACCGCAGAGAACCGACCGACAAGACGCGCCGGATTGCACGACGATTGGCGTCGATGCGCAAGAGTCAAGGCATTAGCCAGAACGAGCTTTGTGAGAAGCTAGGTTTAACTCAGTCGATGATGAGCCGGTACGAGAACGGCGAACGACGCATTCCGTCAGAATTGCTGGCCGACTTCGCCGCCGCGATCGGTGTTTCAGCCGATGAACTTCTTGGATTGGAAGCCGTCAAGAAGAACGCGCAGGAGATGGACGAGGAGACCAAGAAGCTTTGGAAGAAGTTTCAGCAGTTCAGTAAGTTGCCCGAACACGATCGACGCGCCGTCACTCGGTTAATCAACTCGCTGTCACGAACGAAAAAGGCGTCGTGATCGCTCGCGGTGCGGGCGGCTTGGGAGCCGCATCGGTGGTTAACGTTTTCGTGCTGCCACGATTTCTGGCGGTGGAGGATCGTTCGGAGCGCCGGTGCGCGGTCGGTGCGCGGAGCCTGTCGGTTGGGTTACGGGCATTTCGCGGAACGGACTGCACTTACTTCGCTGTCGCTCGTCGCTCCGCCGCCGCCTTGCATGTCGTTCGGTTGCCCACCGCTCACCTGCCCGGCCTTTGAGCGGCCGGCCCGTTCGCTACGGTGTTCACTGAGCGGTGTACGGCATCCTGCCTCCCGTCTTTATCGGCATCCTGCCTCGGTTCGCTGCGCCGACACTTCGCCATCCATGGCTGCGCGTCGGCTTCGCTCTCGGGCGCCCGGTCTCCGCTCGGGCACTCCGGTGCGGTCTCCGTTCCTCGTCCCTCGTCACTGCGCCTTCCCTACGTTTGGTCGCTACGACCCGGCGAAGGCGCCCCGCTCGTTCCTCGCTCCATGCCGCCTTCGCCGGGCGGCATCCATGCCACCGGGCTGGTTCATGCGGCGACCATCCGGGGCGCCGTGCCTTCGGCGAGTGCGCTCTACGCCCAGCGTGGCGGCATCGTGCCGAAGATTGCGACGACTTCCTGTCGTCGCTGTCGCTTCGCTCCAGTGCGCTCGAAGCTTGCGCGGTCGTTGCGCGTGGTCGGCATCCCGCCGAAGAACCGGCGGGCATCCTGCCCGCCAATGAGAAAGGCCGCCTTGCGGCGGCCTGTTCCAACATCGTTTCACTCCGGTGCATCGCGTGGATTACTCAGCAAAGAGACCTGACCCATTTGATTTCTCCGGCCATCGTGACCGTCCAACCGTCGACCATCTCGACGACGCGATCGCGAAATAGCCAAGTATCACTGGTTGCTTCTTCGCAGCACGAGGCGGTCCAGCGAAGCAGTCGTTCAAAGAGAACTTCGGGAAGCCGGCATCGTGCTTTGCAGTACGACGTGGTTTCGCTGCTGACTTTGGATAGCCCTTTGGCAATGCGGAAAGCATTCAAACGGGCAACGGCCTTCTGGCAACTCTTATCCGCAGAGATGACCTGCGTGACAAACATCCAAACGGTGATCATTGGATTAAAAACTCGATCACGGAACTCGTAGCCAAGTTCATCGCAGACTCGCAAGACGTGGGGATTGGGAGAGAGAAATTCGTCAACAAGCTGCGAGGCTGAGCGGATCTTGCTTTGCAGTTGGGCATCGGACTGGGTAAGCTTTTTGAGCACGGCAGGGTCTCCATGAATGGGTAGCGATATCACCACTCATTCAACTGGATTCTGCCGTGCATTTCATCCGATTCGTGGTGCACGAAATGCCCAAACGGTTTGCTTGCACTACCGGTTCCGCCAGCAAAATACTGTTCCGACTACATATTGACGTTCCCGCTTACGCCCGTGCCATTCACCTCCGTCCTCTTTGATCGGTTCCGCGATTGTTTTGCCTATGAACGCACCACCGACTTGAGCTATAGCCAAACTGTGTTTGACATGCGATTGATCCGTTTGGATAGAATCCTGGCTCGACATTACTAGATCCAACACTTGCAGTGAAAACGCTGTAGCCTATTGTCGCAAGCGAACACATCGATTCGTCAGATGCAAAGCCTTCGATACACAGAAAAAGCATTCCAGCATCAACGTCTTTCGATGTTATTCCCCCGAAATAATTGCCAGCAATGTTTAGATTTGTCGACGGATCACCGGTTTTGATATGGCCCGACACGTCTCCGTCAATCCAGATCTTTGAAGAATCAGTTGCCTCGATTTGACCGTATAGTGATCCTCTGACGTAAATGTGCAGGAATCCATTGACGCGAATTGTGGAGTTTTCTAACACGTTTCCCCGAACAACCAATTCTAGGCGTCCACCAGCGACAATGTCGCATCCTAAATTGCCGTTGACATGAACTACTCCGCCTTCTGGTGCAGAGATCACCACGTCGCAATCACAGTCAAGATCGAGTGCGTCTCCAGAACCTATTCGCATCGGTCGCGAGGCAGCATTCACTTTCATCCATCGCTGCTCTACTTCAAAACCGTGATTCCAATATAATATGGATTCTGCAAACACATTTTCACTCAAGACATCAATGTGCGCGACACGTCGTTGAACGTCACTAGGGAACGGCATCCAAATCTCCAAACTGGACATGAGTTGTTTTAGAGCAGAGTTTAGGTCACGCCAGGAGGGAGGGGATTGTCCGGGTCCATGTCCGGCGGAACGATCATGATTATCACGCATCCTCTGCCAACTCTTCCAGCGTTTACCGCCCAACACGTTTGTTTTGCAGCAGAGCAAATTCCGATGAACAATGCTTTTTCAATTCCGCATTGTATAGATGCTTTCCGTGTTCTCATGCATGCTTTATGAGCGGCCTGAGCAGCTCTTGCGCACAGAATAAAGATTGCTTGACAATTCGCGAGTCTGACGAGCCCAGATGGATCAACGTCGTTTGTCGAGCGGCCGCCAACATACTCGTACACGTTCCACGGACTTCCCTCGTACCCAATTGGATCTCTGGAGCAGAACCTACCACTGGCCGAGTCATACATGCGAGCACGGTAGTGGTACAGATCGAGTACCTCGTCGTACTCGCGGCCCGTGTAGAGGTAGCGGTTGTTCTCGGCACTGGCTGCAAGCACCGTTCCCGACGCATCCATGATCGTGGGCGTGCCGTAGGCCGAGTAGGCGTAGCGCTCCATCACGGTGCCGCTGGCGTTGGTCAGGGCGATGATGCTGTACTGTTGGTTGCGGTGGTAGTACCGCAGACCGCTGCCACCGGCGCGGACGACCGGTTCATCAACGTAGCTGGCGTAGATGTAGGTATAGGTCGGACTCGTTGCCGCCGTGCCGGACGTATAGTCGGCCACCGTTTGCTGCCCGTTCTGCACATAGATGCTGGCCGTTGTGCCATCGTCACGCCCGACGCGCCGAAGCAGCGCATCCCATTGGTACGTCACATCATCAGTGGCATCATTGTCGATATCCGCCCCGATCAGTTTGTTCTCGAAGTCCCACTTCATCGCCAGTGGGTCGCTGCCAGCACGCAGCACCGCCGGGATCGACGTTGTGTTCCCCTTGGTGTCATGTGTCACGGCTTGGCCAGCCACAGTCAGCATCTCGTGCGTTGGGCCGTGGGTGCGTGCCTGAGAACTGGCGTTCTCCGTAAAGCTGTTCCAGTCCCCTACTAGGCTGAGGTTCCAGGATTGATCAAGGCTGCTGTCGTCCCGCTCCCAGTTGACCAGGCGATCTTCGTCATCGTAGCCGCTGGAGCCCACGTCGAACCCGTAGCCGGATAGCGTGCCAGTGATTGCCTCTGACGTCTTGTTCTTGTTCGAGTCCCAGCCGTAGGTGTAGTTCCCCACCGCAGCGCCGCTATGGGTAATCGACGCTAGCGTGTTATCGGTATTGTAGGCTCGGATTGCGCTCACTCCGTTATTATAGGCAGAACCCGTCATCCGGCCACCATCGTCGTAGCTGCGGGTATCCACCGTCGTGCTTGCATATGCGATCGTGGCCAACTGGCCGCGGTCGCTGTAGGTGCGGGCGACCGCGGTCCCATCGGGATACGTGTAGCCGGACACTTGACCAACCGCGTCGTAATCGGTCGCGGTCGTGTAGGTCTGGCCACCCATTGTGAGGGCTTCGGTCGCCTTGCGGCCCGCATCGTCGTAGGTGTAGGTCACGGTGTTCGTGTATCGGCCACTGACCGCCGTCAAGGTCCGCCCGGCATCATCGTAGGTGAACGTGTCCGTATGCCCCTGGCCAGAAAGTGGTCCGGAAGCGTTGGCCGCGTAGACCTTGTCAAGCAACCGCCCGGCCAAGTCGTAGGCGTAGGTGCAGGTGTCACCCTGCTGGTCCATGCGGACCTCCGTCCGCCCAGTCGCATCTGGGGTGAAGCTGACGATGCCGTAGCCGGTTTGCCCTGGCGTACTGCTGGGGACGTGGTCCGGGTACGTCTCGGTCAGCTTGGTGCCAGCGTCGTTGTAGGTGTAGCTGGTCACTTGATCCTGAGCATCTGTCAGGCTAAGCAGCTGGCCGGTTGCCGAATAGGCGAACTCAGTCTCGCCGCCGAGTCGGTCAGTTTGCATCACCTGACGACCCCGAGCATCGAACGCGTAGGTCGTCGTCTCGCTCTTGGCGTCCGTTGCTGCGATCTTGTTGCCCGCCGTATCGTAGCTGCTGCTGACCACGGCGCTGCTGGTGTCGGTGCATGTCAGGTCTCGGCCTAACGCATCGTAGGTGCAGTCCTGGCCAACACCGTTCGGATCACGCACCTTCAGCTGGTTGCCTGCCGCGTCGAACTCATAGCTGGTGATTTTGCCGAGGGCATCAAGGCTTTGGATCGTCCGCCCCGCCGCATCGGTATACTGCTGGTTCACCTTACCAAGCGCATTGACGCTCTTTGAAACCAGCACCGTGCCGAAGCCGCTGACCGTGGTGGTTGCGTCATGGACACTGCAGTTCCATGTGATCAGTGAAGAGTCGCTGGCTTTCAGCACCCCGCTCATCACGCTACGTCCAGCAGCATCGGAGATGGCGTATCGCACCTCCCCTTCCGGATTGATCGTCACGCGGGCCGAACCGGTCGCATCAGCATCGAAGGTAACACCCGCACCACCATTGGCTTCTGTATCGGCGAGCTTGGTGAGGGCCGCCGAGAGCGACACTGGATCGCTGCCGATCAGAAGCGACATCCCGCCACTGCTGTCCAGGCCCACGTCATCGGTTAGATCGTCGTCGTACAGGAACTGTTCGGTCAGTCCGTCCGCTGCCGACACCCCGCCCAGTCCGGCGATCGGCGGATCGGTCGCATCGACCGTCCCTCTCGCAACCAGCCAAGTCGTTCGGGCGATCGGTCGGCCTCGACCATCATATTTAGTCGTCATCTCACGAAGCGTCTTGGCATCGACAGGATTATCAAGCGACGCCACGTGTGACGTGTAGTCTTCGGTCGATACCTGGTGAATCGTCCGCCCAACAGCGTCTTTGCGAACGATCGAGCCATGGCCCAGTGGGTTCTCGCTGGCCATCACTTGGCCGCAGCAATCCTCGTAATGGGTTTTCCAAACCTTCCCAGCAAAGTCAGTCCGCTCGATGCGGCGCCCCAGCAGGTCGTAAGCGAACGACTCAGTCGCCGCTTCAGCGGTGCCGGGCGCCTCGGTGTGAGTCGCAATCAGACCCCTTCCGTTGTAGGTCCAGGTCTCTTTGGCTTTCTGGTAGCCCTCGCTATCGCCGGAGTCAAAGTAGCGCGGAGAGCGAACTTCGGTGACGTTCGATGCAAGGTCGTAGTCGGTTTCGGTGCGCAGCGAAAGTGCGGTCGGTAGGCTTGAGAGCGTTCCGCGGTCGGTGTAGTTCGCGTCAGCCACAGAGGCAACTTGCCGGTCGCGCGAGTCGTGCTCGTATGCCGTCGCCATGTTGCGACCGTCGTGCCGACGCTCGATGTTTCCTTCGGAGTCATAGATCGTATCGCTGACCACATAGTCCGCGTTCGCCGAGGTGTCACGGAGTAGACTGATCACCGCTGAAGCGTTCGTCAGGCTGAATCCTGGAACGGTGCCGGCGACTGTACGGATCAACCTTCCATCGGTTGCATCGTAGGCGAAATAAGTGTTTCGCCCAAAGGGATCTTCGCTCTTGAAAAGTTGGTTGTTGACGTAAACCCGAACGGTTTCGAGTGTTTTCCCGTCGCGAGGCGACCTTGTTTTCTCGACCGGGCGACCGCGATAGTCGTAAACCGTGTAAGACTTGGATCCACGAGCGTTTCGCTCGATGACATCGAAAGTTCCGTTGAGGTAGGCAAACGTTTCGGTAGCCGCTAAGTCGGGCGTGGCGGTCTCTATGCCTCCGGTCATTTGGGCCGCCGCAGTAACCCGCGTTACCATGCGGTCTGCACTATCGTAGTCGTAGGTGGTTACAACCCCGTTTCGGTCGATTGTCTTGAGCATCAGGGCAAGATCGTTCCCGGTGCCATAGATTACCCGTTCAGTGGTCCCGTCATCGTAGATCGTGCTGATGATTCGGTTGCGGTCGTCGTAGACATATTGAATGTCGTCGCCGATCGGGTTGGTGATTTTTTCGACGCGGCCCTGGCTATCGTACGTATACACTAGCTCTGCACGCGTGCCACCAGAAGCTTCGGGAGGGGCGATTACTTTATATAAGCGACGTTTAGCGTCGTATTCGTAGTCAGTGACGTTCCCGCGTGCGTCAGTATATGTTTCCACGAGCCCGACGCTAGTTCCCGAACTGTAGTAGGTCCATTGGTACGTCGCATGCTCCGTCGTCTGAACATCATCGGTCGCACAGCGGTCATACGTCGAGGTGCCGGTATATGGGTCGCTTGTTTCAACGTTAGAGGATGAGTCTTCCAGCCCGACCTCGTACGATGTCACGCGGCCCGAAGAATCGTAATCCGTATGCGTGACGTGACCAGCACGATCGCGGTAGCGGGTCACTTGGTTGCGGCTGTTGTAGCAGTACGTTTCGAATGAATTGTCGGCGTAGTCGCTGCGCAGTCGATTGTCCACCGCTTGCCCGGTTGATCGCGATCCGGACGAAAAGGCATGGATCACTTCGTGACCCTGTGCATCAATCGTTCGCCTTGCCTTACCCCGGAAAACGTCGGCATGAGTTCCGGCCGCAAACTGTTCAAAGTGCGTTTCGAAAGTGCCCGCAAAAAGTTGACTTGCTGAGAGTGTTGTCATCGGGTTACCCAGCTCGTCAAGATTCGCAAGCCAACCATCCTTGAGGTGACGTCGCGGGGTGAGGTAGTTGAGGCTGTTCGCGGAGGACAGCTCAACTTCTGCAAATAACCTTCCCCCGCCTTCATATACCCAGCTGCCTGCGTGGTGCCCAGATGTACTTGTCGTGGGATCGTGGGGCCCTTGGGGAGTCGTGAAACTGTAATACGTTGGTTCATCTTCCCCGTTGCTCACCATTCGAACTACACCGAAGGTGCTGGGGATGACGTCGCCCTGGTACACAGATGCCATACCGGCAAACAGAACGGTCTTGTTCCGGTGGCCGGGCTCAGCCGCCTTTTCGCTGAAACTCATTTTGAACATGCCGTTGGCACTGTCTGAGAACGTGATCGTGCTGATCGTTCCGTCGGGATACTCGATCTCATTTAGAAAGCCGTTCAAATATCGGTACTCGATCTCATCGCTGTTCGGAAGAGTGACCTTTTCAACGACCCACAAACCGGCGTGCTGAACGGTGTCGTACGTAAAAGAAATCGTCCGGCCGTTGGTGTCGGTGACGTTATCGATTTGCCACTGACGCGAGGGAGAGGCCGTGATCTGGGCTGGTGTCCAAGTCTTGTAGGTGATGTCATATCCGATGCCGTAGCGATCCTTCGCTTCGATCAATCGCCCATCGGTCGGATGATTGTCCGTCGCGTCCCAATTGGAATCGGCGTGTGCCATCGTCAGCTCGAACAGAAAGGTTCCTCCGTCCCAGGTCGTCAGCTTGGCGTATTTTGCACCCGGGAAGCTGGGGTAGTCCATGGGAGAGTATGAGATGACGACCGCGCTGACCGGCTGCATCTGGTCGTCGAAAATCTCAAGCTTCTCCGCCCGGTTTCGGTTTTCCGGATACCAGACGTTTCCAGAATAGGTTCCGAGCCCGAGCTTAATGGATGATTCCGGAATTTCGATGTAGCTACTGAAATTATCGTTGACGTTGTATCCACCCATTCCATCCGAATGGGTTTCGACGTCGTACGCGGACTCACCGTCGTACTCAAGGAATAGTCGCATATCGAAGGAGCTAAGCACGCCCTGACCGAGATTGCCGGATCGGAAGAAATCCCGCGAGCGATGAAACCGTTTCCATTGAAACATCGCATCACTTCCGGCCGGCATGTCTTGGCACCAATGCACGTAACTATAAAACGAGTTGTCGACGTACGAACCGGCCAGGCTAACGAAAGTCGATGTTTGGCCGCCATCTGCGCCGCCACTGTCATCGCCGCTGCCCGATTTGCACCCACAGGGTGAATCCGGTGGAATGCACGCCCCCACACCTCCGCCTGGACCGCTGCTTCCTACTCCGCCACCACCTGCTCCATTGCTGCCCGGGCCACCGCCGCCAGGCCATCCGCCGCCCCCCGGCCATCCAGGAACAGCGGAGGAACTGTTAAGAACACACTGCGATCCACACCCGCTCCCGGGCGCTCCGCCGCCCGCACCAGTACCGGGGCCACCGCCTGCTCCACTGCCAGTTCCACCGGGACCGCAAAACGCGGCGGCTCCTCCAGGATCATCGCAAGAGCAGGCCCTCGGACGGCAATGGAGGTCAGGGTAATCCTCGGGGTAGGTTTCAAGGTCATAGTCCCAAAAGCCAGGGCTCGTGGTCCCGCCCTGGCCTGATGCCGCGTACGGCAATAGCAGCCCGCTCGAACAGAACAGCAACGCAAAACCAAACAACCTGATCAACAAAACGATTCTTCTGGACATGGTTAGAGACCACGGTGTCGAGAACTAGAAAGGTAAATGCTATGGCGATGTGACGGACACCGATGGCGCGGGTGAAACCACATTGACTCGGTAAACTACGCGTTCCGTCGCGACCGGCGACGCGGCGATGATATTGATCTCACCCGCCGTTCCCGACGACGCCCGGAAGTTCGCGGTTGCTACGCCATCCTTGTCGGCCTTCACTGTGATGCTTGTCAGCCCATTGCTGAACACACCATTATCAAATGATGTGAACGTCGCTGGCATCGCAGCCTGCGTCTTTAGCTGAAGGCGAACAGATTCACCGTGACGCATCCGGTGGTTCCGTTTGCCGAACGACTCGACCACCGGAACGTCGGGGCCCGGCTGAGCCGACTGCCACACGCGACCTGGTACGTGGAGTGAAAGATATGCTTCTGGCGATTCTTCATATGCTTGACGATCAAAGGGCTCAGGCATGAATGCCGCGCTCAATCGTTCTGGGTGTTTCTTCGACCTCGCTGCCTCGAACACCGACTCGGTTGCCTTATTCGCATCTCGGGCAATCGGGGTCACAAGGCCAGGAGGCTGCCTCTCTAAATCCGGAACTGCGAATTTGCGTAGCGGAGTAACATCTGAGAGCGGACGCCTGACCCCGCCTATTTCGACTTCAGCATTGGCCATCTCGTCGAACGAACTCGAATCTGCGTTCGGCAAATCCACTTCCTCACGCGTGCCAACGTAAACGCTAACCGCAACAAACGGTATGAAGAACAGCACTGCGACCAGTACTGGCGACCATCGTTTCGCCCCTAAATCTGTCATTCGCCCCGCACCACGAAGTTCAAGCTGCTAATGCAATCGCCATCACAGGCAAGCAATGGCTACCCGTCGAGTTGTCCGAACGGGTAGTAAGCCGCCCAAACTGCGGCGGTACGGGAGATGGTAGCGGTTTAGTTCCCCCGGTCAAGAAATTTCGAGAGATCTCGACAACTTTGTTATTGATTGGGCGTGTACCGCTAAGTGGAGAGCCAAATCGCCGGACGAAGATTGCGCGGGAATGCTCGATCAGTATCTGATGGTTGAACCGCTGCCTGGCTAAAACCCTTCGCCATTCGGTTGCTCGGCAGCCGAATGCGCTGCCCAGACGTGGGACTAGCAGCGGTTTATCAAGTCAACGTCTTCCAATGTTGTTCTAGGCACAAAAGCAGCTGGCAATCAACGACGCTGTACTACAGAACCTTGCTGCTCGTGCCTGTTGAAGAAATTATCACGATTGAAAGGGTTTGCTCGAGACGTTCGCGTCGAGCAGGTCAGTTTGCAAGCTCGGCATCGACCATCACTCAATGGTCAGCGGTATGTTTTCAGGGAAGTTCGTTGCTTGGCCCGACTTGCGAAGATTCACATCACTTAGAAAACGCAAGTCTTTGAACTTGTCTTCCCGAAGGATCACTGGCTTCAGAAACACAAACAATGACGTTTGTGACCAGCTATCCGTTTGAAGGCTTGCCAGATCCTTGATGATTGGGATCAGTTCGAGGAATGGGATTGAGTCGATCTCGTATGACTCATTCTTTGAAGTCAGCCCTCCGACGATGACGGTGTAGCCGTCAGGAACGGTGACTCGGCTGCGAACTTCGTTGGTTTGCCGAGGTGGAGGGACCCCATCAGATCCCGTTCCGGTAAACGAGTTGAGTGTGACGACGTAGTCGAGGTTCAGGTAGTTGTCTTCGCTGATGGTGGGTGTCACCGTGATCGTTGTCCCGGCTTCGGCGAACCCCGCAAAGCTTGTCGTTGCAACCGTCTGCGATGCATTCACGCTTGTGAAAGGAACTTCAAGGACGCTTGTGAGCTGCCCTTCAGCATTGTCATTGACCAAGATCCTTGGAGTCGACAGAACACGGGCTCGGCGGTGATTCGTAAGTGCTCTCACCACGACATCGGCGGTGCTCGGGTCGACGAGCGTGCCGTTAAATCCGACTCCTGGCAGGATGCTCAGCGCGCCGGAAGTCGGATCAACCGTGCTGAGTCCATAGCTCGAAAAACTGAATAGCCGTTTGGCCCCAGTTCGATCTCCTCCGGAAATTTCGACGCCCAGAGAGTAGTCGTCTGACGTATCAATGATCACCACCTGGGCCTCAACGAGGACCTGAGGTCTTCGTTGATCGAGTCGCGATATCAGGTCCGCGTAAATACGCTGAACCTCCGGTGGAGCCACGACAATGATCGTGTTTGTGTGCACATCGACCGTTACGGTGGCTTCACCGATCAGGCTGTCCGCCTGCGATTCAGAACCGTTTGAATCGTCGATCAAATCCTCGGGAAAGCCGCGATTGAATCCACCCTCGTCGAATATCCCGGCAATGTCCTCCGGTAGCGCCATCGCAAGCGGGTCGTTCAAGCCAGCAGCACGTTGATCACGCATTGCCGGAGGTGTGGGCAGACCCTGCATTGGCTGAGCCAAGCGTGGAAGCTGATTGGGGCCGGGAACGGCCAGGTCATTTGTCGTCCGTCTCCGCTCGGGCAACGTGTTGCGTCGTGATATGGATGTGACATTGGCGCCCACTCCCCGAATTGTCTCCACTAGCTCTTGCGCGGGGACATTCTTGATTTTGTAAAATCGAACTGGGCTTTGGCCTTCGGGCGCTTCGCGTGTATCGACCTGACGCTGGGTTCGATCGACTAGCAGAAGCACTTCTTCGGTCGAATTGACGATCAGAAGATTGCCTTCCACTCGCGATTGATAGGGCGGCTTGATGGGGCGCCCCTGTAACACTTCGCGAACGATCTCATCAAGTCGAGCGGGCGAAAAATAGCGTAGCGTAAATGTCTGCTGGTCCGTTTTAAGTCCTTGGTCGAGCCTTTCTAAGAGGGCTTTTGCGACATCGAGATCCCGCTTGGTCCCGATCAAAATCAAGCTGCTTGTTCGCGAATCGACAGAGATTTCTACTCCGCCCAGGTCCTCTTCGCCTCGCCCCATAGCTCTTTGTTTAGCCGACAGAATCTCGCGAAGCTGCTCCATCAATTCGGCGGGTGCAACGTATTTTGCCTGAATGAACTCGACCTCGACTTGAGCCTCGTCGCCATCAACAATCTTCATCAGCTGTTCTGCGCGACGAATATTTTGAGCTACGTCGGTGACGATCAGCAACCTGCTGCGGTCTAGCGGGATTGCGGAGGCGCCCTGGGGAGTCAGGAAGGGGGTGATCAACTCAGCAGCTGCGCTCGGAAGGCTTTTCGTGAGCACGAACACTCGTGTCAGAGGAACGGCCGCGTCGACTCCGGACAAGTCTTCATTGCCTTCGCTTGGCCGGGCGACACGCGGGATCTGATCGTTGGTTGTGATCCTTCGGAACCCTTGTTGGTTGGCGTCGGTAACGACCAGTCCCTCGTTGATCAAGATGCTCTGAAGGATCTCTGAAAGACTGCCAACCGGGATCGGGTCGGGTGCGATCAGGTTGACTTTTTTTTGACGTAGCGAGTTGTCGTACAGGATTTGGATACCGAGTCGCTGTGACACGTAGTCGACAAAGTCCGTCAGTGGCACCTCGCCTTGGGTCGACAATCGAAGCATGGGCGCTTCGGCAGCCGGACGTGTCGCCGGCAAGACAGCTTCTTGGCCCACCGCTTGATCGCTGAACGACAGCACGAGGACAAGCAGCGCTGTGAGAAACAGGATTCCTGACCACGCATTTCGATGTTCTTGCTGGTTTGGGAAGCTGATCACGGTTGCCACTCGCTGGGGAGTTCAAACGAGACGGTTTCTACCGCTGAAGCGGCTCGGAATGTTGTCTCGAACGGAATTCTTACGGGCCGATTGGGATCAAGATCGGATGACAAATCTACGTCGGATGGCGTTCCATTGACCGGCGGGATCAAGATGCTTGAATTCGGCGATCCTAGGTCTTCGATCGGTGTCGGCACTAGCTCAATACCAGGTGATTCCTGCATCGGAATAAGTTCATTCCGCAGATCGATCATATTTCTGGGGGTTTCCAAAAACTCGAAGTTGGCGGTCCCCTTTGCAACCTCCATCGCAACTTCAGGCGGGCAAGTGTCGCATTGGCTTCGATACTTGGTTGCCCGCAGTTCCTTCGCCCACTCGACCCATGGCTGGCGGCCATCGTGCATGATCAGCTCATCCAGTAGGAAACCGATCTCGTCTGCATCAGCGTCCTGCTTGATTCGAACTCGCACCAGGCTGGCTATTGCGACCGGATGGTGCGGATGTCGGTCGTACGCGTCCTGATAGAATTCGGCGGCTCGATCAATGTGTTCGCCGGTTTCGTAAGCGAGGCCTTCGTTGATGATCGGTTCGGCCAGTTCGGGCATTAGATTGGCTGCGTACTCAAACTCCCATGCGGCAAGGTAGAGTTGATGCCGGGCAAGATAGATCTGTCCAAGATTGTTGTGAGCTGGCCCGAAGCTGACATCGGCATCCAAAGCTTCTCGAAAGAGCTGTTCAGCCTTGACGAGGTGTCCGGCCTCGAATGCCCGCAACCCCTTGCTGTTGAGGTGCTTGGCCCGTTCGTCAAACGCACCATCTGACGGTGGTTGCGTCGTGTAGGACACCGCCGTCGTGGCTCGGGGGCGAAACCAACGGTGGCAGCCTGCCACCAGGGGCGTGGAAAGGATCGCTGCAACGCTAGCCCATCGGATTTGTTGAGTGAATCTTCCCACAGGAGACCGCGTTACGTGCTGCTAAACCACAGGATTGGGCAAACGGACGCCAGGATCCTCCTGGCCCCGCTACTCGGTGGTTCTTGTCGCAGCGAAAACCAGCTGAGTCAAGATCAGGTTGGCGTTCCATGTTTCACGAGCCTTTGTTCCTGCAAGGCTAGCTTTCGCGGCACTCGGCAATGCGGGTTGGTGATTTAGCCTGATTTGCGTCACTTTCGACGCCCCTCGAGCAAGTTCAGCAGTCAGGCCAAACTGAATCAGTTCCTGCATCGTCACCGACCGGAAATCGATCGCAATGTCCTCTCGTTGGTAATCGGTTTCTTCAATCTTCATCGGATCCATCCGTTGGATCGAGGTCACTTGATTCTCGGCCATTCCACAATCTGCCGCCATGCGAACAATTTGCGAGTTGGTCAGTTCAGTGCCTGATTGTCGATCGTCCGCAACCGATGACATCTCTCTCAATACAGCGAT
Source organism: Rubripirellula lacrimiformis (assembly GCF_007741535.1). Lineage (NCBI taxonomy): Bacteria > Pseudomonadati > Planctomycetota > Planctomycetia > Pirellulales > Pirellulaceae > Rubripirellula > Rubripirellula lacrimiformis. The sequence goes on along the minus strand of NZ_CP036525.1, from coordinate 7,770,085 downwards.
ATCGGATGTCAAGCGATTGCATTTCAATTCGTTATTAGTGCTGTCATTGAACGCTGCCTCAGCGTCCATCAGCTGTAGTAGTGATACAAGAACCGCAACGAATAACGCTGACTCGACAATGATCAACCAGATGAAAGTTGGAAAGTCCTTTCTCATTGACCTTCACGCTGGCTGCGGATGTGCGGAATGAAATCGAAGCGAAGGGATACGCCGCCGCTCGTTGCAGTTGCGGAGACCGGTGGAACGGCGAGCCCCCCAATCCGAAGCCTTTCGGCAAAGAACTCCAAATCGGCGTAAGATTTAGCTGTCCCGGACAAGTTCAGCACGCCAGCGGACGCGAACTCCAGCCGATCAATGACAAAGGTGGAATCAGCAGGCTCAGGCATGGAAGCTAGGAACGCGTGTGTAACCGGAATTGCAGATCGAAGCTCAGGGGATTTTCTGCCTGCTACTCCCCGAGTGCCAGCAAGTCTTCGATGTTCGCTCTCCAGTCGGGCGACAATGCCAACCGGAATGGCTTCGTCGGGAAACGTTTCCTGGAATGCTTGCTCTAACGCAATGATGTGCTCATCTGACTGGTGCTGGTAGCGTTTTCGCAGCAGAAACAGTGATCCCACAACGCAGATCTGAAATGCCAGCAAAACCGCTACGAAAGTCTTGAGAGACCTTGAAATAGGTTGGTGTGGATTGCTAGACGCGAGCGGCCCATCACGAAGGTCGGCGATAGGACTTGTCGACCCTAAAGCGATCCGGGCGCACTCGGCCTCCGCGGCTTGCTCGCGATTCAATTCAATCGAGACGCAACTTTCCGCATTCGCGAATGTCTCTACCAGATTGTCGTCGCCGTCTATCACAGCAATACGGCCCGTTGTTTGGCCGCTGACGATTTCCTTCAGCTTGCCATCGGCGACAGCAAAATGGTCACCGTGCCATTCCCAAGATATCGGAATGCCTTGATGAAGTTCCATCACGTCGAGACCTTCACTTGATTGCCAGACAAGGTGGTCAACCGTCTTAAGTGACAGCTGACGCCGAAGCGACGCAACTGCTAGGAACGCTATCGGTGAGATGGATGCAACGTATTTTCCAGTCGCCTCCAGGCGGGCTACTAGCGGTTTGATCGATTCCGAATCGGTGGCCACAATCAACAGTCCGCCACGCGATTCGACACGTGCGATTGACAGATCGTCGGCATCAATCGGCAAATACTCTTCGAGTTCATAGACGATCTGTTTTCGATTCTTCAGCCTCTTTCGTTCCGATACAGTCTTGGAAAAACCAAAGCAATCAGACGTTCGCAACGCGATGACCACAGCACCGGCAAGCGGGCCTTCTGATAATGATTGGTCACCGGCTTCGCTTTCGCTGTGAAGCATTTTGGAACGGAGCGTTTCCTGTTGGCAGTCAGCGATCACCATTGGCGATTCAATCGTTTCAATTGCCATGTTTAACCTCCGAGCTTCCGCTGTTCGACCGAGACGCAAGCAGGATATTTTCGTCGAGGTGCAATAGGTGAGATTCACCTGTCAACTCGATTTCGACAAGCCGGTCCTTGATCGCCGTGACAATGGGGCTGCCAGAATGGTTCTTGATCGAGTCCCCTATGGTCACTTTTTGCATTTTGTCTTTGCAGGAGATCCACGCTGCTGAATAGGCGGGATCGGCATCGACAAGAGTTGCAATCAGCCGAGCATCAAGTCGCACTCGAACGATAGGTGCGGGGGGCGCCGCGATGGGGGCCGGAGGCGGTTCGGTCGGAATGGGATCAGAAAGTTGCCGACGTAGCGGCTTTCCCCAAACATATCGAAAGTTCTTTTCTCCGAGCCGGATCTTGATGGGCGATGGCTCGCTCGGCTGACGGATAGTGACTGAACTCAGATCCAGATTGACGTCATCTGGTTCGATTTCGGTCAATTGGCTCGTCGCAAATGTGGCGACACCTGCAGCGCAAAACAGTCCACTGGCCAGCCAAAGCAGTAAGCGTTTTTGTTGGTCTGGCATCGCTACGATAACTCCTAACGAGCAAGTCGGTAAAACGCTGTGCTTCTAGTACTCATGTCCGCGATGCTCCTGCGCGGCCTGGCTGTCCCCCCAGTCTACATAGAGCGATGACGGAACTCGACGGTCAGATTCGCAGAAAATCCAGACTGAAAAACAGTCGCTCTCTATGTCCAACCATTCTTCCGCCAACCGGGCCTGTGACTCTCGCAGTGCCAGTGATCGAATTAGCTGCTCTTTTGAGGAATACAGCGACTGAGTTCGCATGCTGTCGAACGCTGGTGGCAGACCACGGCCAAACAATTGATGCCATAGCACATCCAGGGTCTCTCGTTCGCTGCTCAGGACGTTCACTCGCCCACTGCCCCAAAGAGTCATTCTCTGTGTAGCGACTGCCATGTGGCGTGGTGATGATGCAGGGGCTCCACTCGTTTCCAAAAGCCAGTGCTCCCAGCGTGTTGCGCCGGACTGGTCCGCCGATAAGGTGTCACTGGATGGCTTCAGCAATCCGCCGTCCATGGCAAGCTCGTCCATGATTCGCGTTGCAGCCTCTTTACCTAGTGACCTTGATGCGTGAACAAGATTCAGTTTTGCCGATTCATCACCAATGATCACTCGCCACGTCTGCCCTCCAAGCCGAGCGTTTTTCCAAAGGAAAGGCTTCGCCACAGCGCCGTCGCCCGAAGCAGCTGTTGCCCTTGATTTGCCACCAAGGATTTTGTGTGCATTGTCTAATGAAAATCGGCGCAAGCTGGTCACGGCCCAGCGGTTGCGAAGATCTTTCTCCTCTTCGATGGCTGCTGATGCGACTCGCATACTCGTCGATGCCATTCGAGATAGCATCAATGACGCCACAGCAATCATGACGATCACCGTGACCAGCAGATAGCCGTCTCGTGAGCGGCGTTTGCGTTTGGAGCGGATCATCGTATGACCAAGTCCTTGAGGACTTTTGGTGGACCAGCAGAGTTCTCCCAAACCCAGACGCGGACCTGTGCAGGTACCGGGCCTGGCGAAGGAGGTAGCGGCTGAGGGTTCCCTTGCGAATCGAGCCGTTCAACAACGATTCGCGAAGGCTCGAATGCCAGAACATCGACTCGGTCCGAATCAATTCTTTCCAGCACTCGCCTTCCGTTTTGCAGCATGCCACAGCGGTATCCGATATCTCGAATTCCGGTGATATCACTTGGAGTGTTACCCGCTGACGAATAGGCAGGTGCGTCCGTGCGAATCCAGACGATTCCTGACCGTTCCCAAACAGCGTCGGCTGCCAACAGGTCGCGGCGCAGAAACTGAACGAATCGGCTTGGCCAAACCGGTTGATCCATCCGGTTTGCCAATCGCATTTGCATACTCAGTCCACGCAGCACACCGATCAAAGCTACCAGCAGCAATGCTGACAATGCGGCCGCAACCATCAATTCGATCAGCGTCATCCCTGGTCGCGTATTAGGCCGTCTTGTCCAGGTGTTTCCCGCCATTCTCATTCGGGCACCAGCACTTCCGCCCATGCTGTGCGAGTGCGGGCGTTGCCATCATTCGGTACCGACACGGTAAGGCGTACGATTGCACCTGACTTGAAATCGGACGACGCATGTTTTCGTATATCGACCTGAAATGGTGCAGACGTTTGACCCGCTGTGCGATCCACGCCGTAAGTCCCATATGCCCCCGTCGCAGCGAGACCCGAACGCCGGACCGCGTCGCCAACACCATCTCGGCTGAAATTGCTGATCGACCAGCTAGACAAGAAGTCATCCAGCCGCGCGACAGACTCGCGTTTGCGCTCGGCAGCCTTCAACTGACGAAGATGCTGTGAACTGCTGATTACAACCGTCGTCAGCAGGGTCCCCATCAACGCTAGCCCAGCGATGACCTCAACCAGAGTGATTCCGTTCCCGGCGGATGATCGCATCGACGGCCTCCTTTGATTCGTCGATGTACTGTTGACCGGTCATTCCCAGCACCAGCAGCCACTTCGGATCACTGCCATGTCGCCCCAAGGCGACCGCAAACGATTTGGAAACGCCAAAGCGATCGTAGGCTATGGTTGACCTTGTACTGGCACGCGAGTCGCCGAAAGCCACGCTCAAAATGCGAGAATTACTATCCAGCAAGACTTGTGAAATCGTTTCCTGCTTCGTGAGATTAAGCACACGAACTGACTGATCCTGACGATCAAACTCCAGCTCGATTTTGTCGCCACTGCGTGCATGCAATCGCGCCAACGCATCCATCGATCGCACCTGCGAAATCCCGTGCTGACGCTGCGATTCGGCCAATGGCAATCGGACCATCATCGCGGCTGTTGCTGACAGGATTGACACCAAAACCAGCACGATGGAAAGTTCGACCAGTGTGAAGCCCCTGGCAAATCTCGGCCGCAGTCTCATGACGTCTAGTTCTTTCGTTCAATGACTTGGGAGTCGAGCTGTCTGTTGCCTGCGTGGGACTGGCGGGAGCTGCACTCCATTTGAACCTATCGACGTCCGATCAAGCCCAGCTCTTTATTGAATTGGTCACAAGTTACTTGGTCAAGTTCGTACACAAACAGCGATGTCCCAATTTTTTCGACCGGATCCAACCGACTAAAGTACTCTAGAGATGGACGATCTGCGCCTGCGAAGCCGATTTTGTCCTGCCATTCCGCCGGGGAGAACGCATGTAGAAAATTGACGCTGATCACGTAAGTGCCAGCCGTTAACCGAGCCATCTGCGGATGGCTTCGATTGATCGGCACCGCACGGTCCCGTTGTTGAGGGGGTAACTGATGTCGGATCCCAACGAGTTCTGGATCCACCGGTCCCCAGAACGCCAGGTTCAATGGTTCGGTTTCCTCTCGTTCTTTCCACCAGTCGCTCAGCGCATACAGATCTTGTCCCCAGTCGATATTGGAATCTGCTAGTAGCAATTCGGGTTTTCCTGCCATACGGCTCGCTAAGCTGAAAAAGCCAAGCCAATTTGGAGCTTGCAGGCACACGATGACAACGGTTGCCAGCATCAGGGCGACTGCAGCTGACTTAACGCGGGGCGTGCGAAGAGTCAGACGGCCCATTAGAACGAACGCCAGCGGCAGCAGCGGAATCACGTAGCGAATGCCGATGTTCAACGTTGGTGGCTTGCTGGCGATCAGGATTAACAATAGCGGAATTACCAGTAGCGGAAGTTCCCGACGATTTGGCCAACGGCAAAACAGCGCAAGTCCCAGCAAAACGAGCGTCGTTGTTGGGACTTTGAATAGACTTGCCCAGAGATAATACGTCGCGAATCCACCTTTTCGGGTTTCGCCCATCAGATAGGCATGCCACCCGCGTTCAAAGTCAGCTGCTTGGAGGTCAACGCCTTCTACGAGATCGTGGGGCAGCGGAACCAGAAAGCCATGTGGTAAATGGCTCTGGACGTTTACAAGCTTCTCACTCACAAATTGATAGTTGCCGATTGGCTCCAGTGAGCCCATGCAAAGATAGCCAAAGTTTAGCAGGCACAGTGCTACCCCGCCGACCACGAAATACAGACAGGATTTTCGCGTGGACAGTGCACGAGAATAGGCATCGACGACCCCCACGATCACAATCGCCGGGATCAGTACAATCAAGCTAAACTTGCACAGTGCGGCGACACCCAGTGCAAATCCTAAGTTCATTGCGGTCTCCAGGCAGGGACGCTCGCGAAAGTAGTCCCACACGCAGATGAATATGATCAGCACTGATGCCGAGGCGACATCGCTGGTCACTAGGCACCCGTGTCCAAGAAGGGTTGGAGAGAAACACCACATCACCAATGAGAAAAGTCCGGCCTCCTCGCCATAGAAGCGACGGCCAAGCCAGTAGCACCCCAGGGCCCCCAGCCAAGCGAAAGGCAGCATCGCCGTTCTCGCGACGAAGAAGATTTGCCGCATTCGGTCTTTGTTAAGTCTCGCGAAATCACGCCCCAGCTTTCCTTCTGGGCGAGCCCCGATGCTCCGCTCCCAGCTGGACCCATCGAATGCGGGTTCCATCAACACGACCGGCAAGGCGGCGATGATCTTGGGTAGCGGCGGATTGACGTTGTAAAGGTCAAAATCCCAGTACTTGCAGTAGGTTACCCCGGCGACAAGATGGCCGGTCTCGTCTGCCGTTGGCGAGTTCCTCCACGCACCCCAGATCAGAAAAATGCTCTGCACTGCGATGCAAACGACCGCAACCGTTCGATACCACAGCAGACGACTTGTTCTAAATCTCTCGAGCATCATTCGTTCGTTGGGATCGGTGGGTGACGGGCGGATCGTTAAGTTGACTACTTCGACGAGTGTTCTCGAACGATTTCCCAGCATCGAACTCGTCCCCACGCCGAGTAGGGGCTCCAGCCTTCAATCGCCGGATGGCGAGTGAAACGCCAACCGAGCGGTGGGGAGTCAAGTAGCGGTGCATTCCAGGCTGTCGAGTCTATCAGCCAAGCTCGCTCGGTACGCTCGCGAAGCGTTTCGGGGCTGATCACGTCCGAGTCTCTCAGTAGCGGAAGTCCGCCGTCAAAACGAACCGCTTCGCCATTGTCCAGCACAAACACCCTGCGTTTTGGAGTCTGATTTCGGAGCCAATGTTCGGTTTCAAACAACAGGTACGAACGAGCAACCACTACCGGATGGCTCGGCTTGCTGTGTTCAATGATCGAAGCAGCGACTGGCTGCATCCCCCGCCGCCATTGGAAGTCGAGCGAGCGGCGGGAAAGCACGACCAACAACCCCAACGCAACCAGCAGCATCACCCTGTTCGCCGCTTTCGCCTCAACCAGACGGTAAAGAACGCTGACCAGAACAATGGGGTACAGCGCAAAACTTGCCAGCAAATAACGTGGCCATAGAATCGGCGTCAGGACCAACGAAATAGCGATCGCGATGAAATATGGCCCGAGGATCATTGCCACCAAGTATCGATCAAACTCTGATCCGCGGATGATGGCGTACCCTAGTGAGGCGAAGAATAGCAATGACAGCAGCACGCGAAAAATCAACGGCGTCGTCGCGTTGTACTCTTCGGACAAAATCAGTTCGGAAAACAACAAGGATACGCGTTCAAACGTCAGCGGTGGAATCCAGTATTCGTTGCGGACCTGGCCGATCTGATGCAGCAATGACGGTAGCCAAGGCAAGTAAGCGAGCGTTGGTATCGCAGCGAACAACCCAATCCACCTCAGTGAAACGCAGCTTTCCTGACCAGCGTCCTGCCGGAGTCGGTAAAACAGGTATCCAAGCTGGCTCGCAAAGAAAATCCCTCCAAAATTGTGCGTGTAAATCAACAAAACCGAAGCGATCATGAAACCCGTCGCGCTCACTCGTCGATCCCCATCGGATCGAATGAAGTTCCACAGGCAATGGGTCGATGCAACGCTCAGCATCACCATCAATGCGTACATCCTGGCTTCCTGTGACCAACGCACGTGAACAGCCAACAAAGCAAGCAGGATTCCTGGCCACAGAATTAATGGCATCCGGTCGGCAATCGGATGATTCATTGACGTCTTCTTCGAAAGCCATATCAGCGAACCGATTGTCGCGGTGCCAAACAGGAACGAGGGGTAGCGAAGAGAAAACAAGGAGTCGCCAATCAATCCCTGGAAAGCCCGCGACAGCATGTAATACAATGGCGGGTGCACATCGCCGGCAGCCCGGGTTAGCATTTCGGACCAACCGAAGTCATTGGTCAGCTTCCACGTGAATGCTTCATCGAACCAAATCGGCCGTTCAGCAATGTAGGCCAATCGCAAGATTGCACCCACCAAGACGACGATCGCAGGGCCGGCTATGCGAGCAATGCTATGACTATGTTCCCGCATTTCGAACAGCCCGATAAAAAACAAAACAAGAGTGCCCGAATACCGCTATTCTGATCGAAGCGTTCCAGTGGGTGCCACGATTTTAACGCGATGAATCCGAACAAGCGATGCGAGCTCGAAGACGATCCGAATCATTTCCCAAAACGTGACACGAGATCCACCGCTGTCGGCCCATTGATTGAGCGGCATTGTCACAATCTCTGGCGGTTCAGGATCCGATGACTGCAGCCGCATGATGATCTCGATATCGAATAGCCAACGAGTCAAAAACGGCGTTTGTAAAGCACAGCAAATAGGTGGGCAAACTCTCATCAGCTTCGCGCCACACTGAGTGTCCGTCAGGTCTGTATCTAGCAATCGGTTGCGAAGCCACCGGAACGTTTGACCAATAATCGATCGCAAGCGTGTCCGCCTGATATTTGCAGTTGCTGATCTTTCGCGGGCGCCCATTACCAAGGTTGTTGCTGGCTGAGCATCCATCAACGCAATCATACGATCGAGCTCGTTCAGCGGCGCGGACAAATCGCTATCCCAGTATCCGATGTATTTGGGAGACCGTTTGCTCGCGGCAAGAAAGCCGTGATGCACCGCGCCGCCTTTTCCCATATTCTGACCGCAGTTGATGTAATCGAATTGGGGGCTAGCTCCATCGCACACCGTTGCCAGCATCGCCTCGGTCTGGTCTGTGCTGCCATCATTGACGAACAGGAACGAGCAGTCAGGATGATGCAGCGCAAAATCCCTGAATTTCTCGCCGGGTAGACGCCTTGCCTCATTGAAGCAAGGCACGATCAGAACAGTCTTGAGTGGCATGCAACAATCGTAGCGGATTCGATGCGTCCGATGGGAACCTACAAGCCAATTGGAATGAGAGCTTGCCGTGCCAACTTTCCGCCCCTCGCACGCCGGACCCTGACATCTCGGGGATTTTCCCTGTTGGAGGATCGTTCAGCCTGCAGGTGCGTGATCCGCGAGGCATGATTCGAGAGGCCATCGTTGCGGGGGCCGCTCCCGCGTTTGTCCGTTTGCTCGTACCTCACTGTCCCACGGAACGTCAACGCTTCGCCGCCGCCTTACAACTTGAATGGTATTCCACGGCTCCGCCTGCCTGCTACCGCGTCCGGCCCGCTTCGCTCGCGCATCACTGGGACGATGACGGCATCCTGCGACAGGGCTAGTTCATGCGGCGACCATCCAGGTCGCCGTGCGCTACGCTCGTTGGTCATTCTCGAGTGTGCGCGGTCCACTCTTACTTCGCTGCGCTCGGGAAAGTGGCGGTCTGCCGGGTGGCGACATCGTGCCGAAGATTGCGACGAAATCCTATCGTCGCCTCGCTCCGATGCAATCGGAAGTTACTTGCCTATTTTGACTTTTCGGTACCTGGCGCCTTTCTCTTGCCCACGGTTGAACACCGAACACAAGGCCTGACCCCGGCGAAGCCGTTCCCCGAGGCCAACAGAAAAGGCCGCCTTGCGGCGGCCTCGTCAAGCGTCATTTCACTTCGGTGCATCGCCTGGAGCACTCGTCAATGAGACCTAGCTCATTTGATTTCTCCGGTCCTTAGAGTAAACCGGGAGCCCCCGTGATAGCGACACTTACCAGCAAAAAGATCGAATTCAAAAGGCTAACCAATGCCAACGCGAATGAACCCGCAAAAACGCCAGACAAGAACCTTGATTGACGATTTCGCCGGAAGGCAAATGCTGAAACGCAACCAATTATCACTGCTGGTAAAATGAAGCCACCAAGCATGCCAAGAAGCGGGTTTGTCACGTTCACGCCCACAACGTCAAGCAGTGATGCTGTGAACGCGCCCAATACGAATAGACAAGGAATTGCAAGCAGGAAACCTAAGCTACAACTCCACCATCGCGAAACAAAAGACCAGCCCCAAGCATTTGGCGGCTTAACACCCTCATTCATATCTGACAACCTCCACCGGTACCAAGAAGAGTCCAGGTGTTCGTTGATTTGCTCCAGATCCAATTTGATTCACGCGCACACGGAATCACTGAACATATCGCCGGCGGGCACAATCCGTTGCTTCCACAAAAAGCACCGCAAAAAGTGATTCCTGGCATTACCGGTGGCAACCACCACGGCATCGGTAGCGGTAAAGGTACTGGCGCGGGAGCCGCTGGGACGCATCCGCAAGAGCAAAGCGGCCAGTTTCCAGACGGATCGACCCACGTTATTGGGTTAGATTCAACATATCCGTAGAGACCATACGAGTGCTTTTGCAACGGAGTCTCTTGCCCTGGATTACCAAGTGAGAGACTTTCGCGATGCACACCGTAAACTTCAGCAACTTTCAAAAATGTTGAATTTTCAAAAACATCATCGTCGACAAGGGACCAATCTATGTTTTGGAAAAACTCTTTAACGCGACGATCCTTGACAATATCTAAAAGCTCATGCCCAATCGGATCTCTGGAGCAGAACCTGCCCGACTCGCTGTCGTACATGCGGGCGCGGTAGTGATACAGCCCAAGCGCCTCGTCGTACTCGCGTCCCGTGTAGGTATAGCGATTGTTCTCGGTACTGGTCGTAAGTGAAGTGCCACTGGCGTCGGTGGTCGTAGGTGTGCCGTACGCATCGTAAGCGTAGCGTTCGCTGACGGTTCCGCCGCCGTTAGTCATAGCGGTGACGCTATATTGTTGGTTGCGATGGTAGTACCGCAGCCCGCCGGTGCCACCACGCAGCACCGGTTCGTCGATATAGCTGGCGTAGACGTAGTTGTACGTCGGGCTCGAAGCCGCCGTACCAGAGGTGTAATCGGCAACCGTTTGCTGCCCGTTCTGCACATAGATGCTGGCCGTTGTGCCATCGTCACGCCCGACGCGCCGAAGGAGCGCATCCCACTGGTACGTCACGTCATCAGTGGCGTCGTTGTCGATATCCGCCCCGATCAGTTTGTTCTCGAAGTCCCACTTCATCGCCAGTGGGTCGCTGCCAGGACGCAGCACTGCCGGGATTGACGTTGTGTTCCCCTTGGTGTCATGCGTCACGGCTTGGCCAGCCACAGTCAGCATCTCGTGCGTTGGGCCGTGGGTGCGTGCCTGAGAACTGGCGTTCTCGGTAAAGCTGTTCCAGTCCCCTACTAGGCTGAGGTTCCAAGATTGGTCGAGGCTGCTGTCGTCCCGCTCCCAGTTGACCAGGCGATCTTCGTCATCGTAGCCGCTGGAGCCCACGTCGAACCCGTAGCCGGATAGCGTGCCAGTGATTGCCTCAGACGTCTTGTTCTTGTTCGAATCCCAGCCGTAGGTGTAGTTCCCCACCGCAGCGCCGCTGTGGGTAATCGACGCGAGCGTGTTATCGGTATTGTAGGCTCGGGTTGCGCTCACTCCGTTATTATAGGCAGAACCCGTCATCCGGCCACCATCGTCGTAGGTGCGGGTATCCACCGTCGTGCTTGCATATGCGATCGTCGCCAACTGGCCACGGTCGCTGTAGGTGCGGGCGACCGCGGTCCCGTCGGGATACGTGTAGCCGGACACTTGGCCAACCGCGTCGTAACCGGTCGCGGTCGTGTAGGTTTGGCCACCCATTGTGAGGGCTTCGGTCGCTTTTCTGCCCGCATCGTCGTACGTGTAGGTCACGGTGTTCGCGTATCGGCCACTGACCGCCGTCAAGGTCCGCCCGGCATCATCGTAGGTGAACGTGTCGGTATGCCCCTGGCCAGAAAGCGGCCCGGAAGCGTTGGCCGCGTAGACCTTGTCAAGCAACCGTCCGGCCAGGTCGTAGGCGTAGGTGCAGGTATCACCCTGCTGGTCCATGCGGGCCTCCGTCCGCCCAGTCGCGTCCGGCGTGAAGCTGACGATGCCGTAGCCGGTTTGCCCTGGCGTGCTGCTGGGGACGTGGTCGGGATACGTCTCGGTCAGTTTGGTGCCAGCATCGTCGTAGGTGTAGCTGGTCACCTGATCCTGAGCATCTGTCAGGCTGAGCAGTTGGCCGGTGGCCGAATAGGCGAACTCGGTCTCGCCGCCAAGTCGGTCGGTTTGCATCACCTGACGACCCCGAGCATCGAACGCGTAGGTCGTCGTCTCGCTCTTGGTGTCCGTTGCTGCGATCTTGTTGCCCGCCGTATCGTAGCTGCTGCTGACCACGGCGCTGCTGGTGTCGGTGCAGCTCAGGTCTCGGCCCAGTGCATCGTAGGTGCAATCCTGGCCAACACCGTTCGGATCACGCACCTTCAGCTGGTTTCCTGCTGCATCGAACTCATAGCTGGTGATTTTACCGAGGGCATCAAGGCTTTGGATCGTCCGGCCCGCCGCATCGGTGTGCCGCTGGCTCACTTTGCCGAGCGCGTTGACACTTTTGGAGACCAGCACCGTGCCGAATCCGCTGACCGTGGTGGTTGCGTCATGGACACTACAGTTCCATGTGATCAGTGACGAGTCGCTCGCTTTCAGCACCCCGCTCATCACGCTACGTCCGGCGGCGTCGGAGATGGCGTATCGCACCTCCCCTTCCGGATTGATCGTCACGCGGGCCGAACCGGTTGCATCAGCATCGAAGCTAACGCCCGCACCACCATTGGCTTCTGTATCGGCGAGCTTGGTGAGGGCCGCCGAGAGCGACACCGGATCACTGCCGATCAGAAGCGTCATTCCTCCACTGCTGTCCAGGCCAACGTCATCGGTCAGGTCGTCATCGTATAGGAACTGTTCGGTCAACCCGTCCGTTGCCGATACACCGCCCAGTCCGGCGATCGGTGGATCGGTCGCATCGACCGTCCCTCTCGCAACCAGCCAAGTCGTTCGGGCGACCGGCCGGCCTCGGCCATCGTACTTTGTTGTCATCTCACGAAGTGTCTTGGCGTTGACCGGATCATCAAGCGACGCCACGTGTGACGTGTAGTCTTCGATCGATACCTGGTGAATCGTCCGCCCAACAGCGTCTTTGCGAACGATCGAGCCATGGCCCAGGGGGTTCTCGCTGGCCATCACTTGGCCGCAGCAATCCTCGTAATGGGTTTTCCAAACCTTCCCGGCAAAGTCAGTCCGCTCGATGCGGCGCCCCAGCAGGTCGTAAGCGAACGACTCAGTCGCCGCTTCAGCGGTGCCGGGCGCCTCGGTGTGAGTCGCAGTCAGACCCCTTCCGTTGTAGGTCCAGGTCTCTTTGGCTTTCTGGTAGCCCTCGCTGTCGCCAGAGTCAAAATAGCGCGGAGAGCGAACTTCGGTGACGTTCGATGCCAGGTCGCAGTCGGTTTCAGTGCGCAATTCCATCGCGGTGGGCAGGGTTGATAGCGTACTGCGGTCATCGTAGTCGGCATCCGCAATCACTGCGATTGCGCGATTTCGGCTGTCGTATTCAGTGGTGGTCGCTGAATTACGGCCATCGTAGCTCCACTCTAGTGTGCCATTCGCTCGATAGACGCGGTCGCTAATTAAGTAATCGGCGTTGGGGCCGCTATCGCGGACCAGTGAATTGACAGCAGCGTAGTCTGCCAACGAGAATTCGGCTGTTAGGCCGGTAACCGTTCGAATCAAGCGTCCGTCTGTCGCGTCGTAGGCGTGGAATGTCTTTCTGCCCGATGAGTCTTCGCGGCTGAGCAATTTGTTATCGCGGAACACTAGTTGAGTGGCCTGTTTGCCGCCGTCGCTCGAATTCACAAAGGTGCCAATGCGGCGACCACGAGAATCGTACAGGTATTCGGTTAAGTCGCCACTTTGGCGCACCGCAACGACAGAGTCGGTGCCGTTCAGGTATTCCATTGTCTGCGCGATCGCAATGTCTGACGTCGCAACTTCAGTATCGGAATCATCGATAACCGCTGCCGCCTTGGTTTCCTCTACGAGCCGATCTGCTTTGTCGTACTCGAATGTGGACACCACCTTGGCTCGGTTGATTCGCTTTACCACCAGCCCAGTAGAATCGCCTGTAACGCCGTAGATTGTTCGGTCAGATGTGCCGTCATCGTAGAGACGGCTGATTTCACGTCCTCGGCTGTCGTAGAAGAACTGAGTCGTATGGCCAGCTGGATCCACGACGGTATCAAGTCTCCCATCGGACTTGTATGCGTAGGCCGTTTCGGGGCGCGATCCGCCGAGCGATGCTGTCGGCTGAATGATTTTCTTCAACCGGTCTAGTGAGTCGTACTCGTAGTTTGTCACATTCCCAAGAGGGTCCGTCTTGCTTTCGATACGTCCCTCACCATCATTTCCTGGCGAGATGTACGTGAACGTTTCAACTGCATACTCCGCAGTTTGCACGTCATCCGTCGGGCAACGGTTGTACACGCTGCTGTAAACGTCACCAGGATTGGAAACGCCGTCAACCAATCCCTCTGCTTTGGTCAGCATCCTTCCGGCGGAATCGTAGGTGTATCGCGTCACATTCCCATTGCGGTCACGCATGCGGATTAAGTTGTTGCCTCCGTCATAGCAAAAAGCCTCAAACGTGCTCCCATCAGAGTAATGTATGAAAGTCAAGCTGCCATTGCTGTCGTATTCGAACTCGCGAAAGACACCACGGGAATCACGTGAGGCCTCAGGGTTGCCTGTTTTCATCGAGATACCGGTCTCGAGCTGAAAAATGGGTTCCGCCTGACCTGTAAGCGTCATCTCCCCCATTTCTTCTGCAATTGACCAACCATCCTGGTAAAAGATTTCTGGCGCAAAGTCGAAGGTGTCAAGATTCTGGACCGTCTGTTTCAAGCGACCGCCACCCTCGTATATCACTCCCTTGATACTACTCTCGCCTGCCCCGTTGAGGTAAGTGACCTCGTCTTCGCCATTGACTACGACGCGTGTGAGCCCCACGGCCGTCGGCACGACAGAACCGTTGACTGTCGCAACCGATCCCGTCAGCGAAACAGTCTTTCGACGATGCTTTGGTGCCGCTGCGACGTCCTCAAAATCCATTTCAACCAGCCCGTTAGTCCCAGCAGCATAAGAAATGGTCGTCTGGGTGCCGTCCGGATAATCCACTGTGCTCAGAAAGCCGCCTGCGTATCCGTAATCGATGTAGTCGCTGTTTGGTAACGTGATGCGACTCACAGCCCACAATCCGCTTTGCTGTTGGGCGTTGTAGTCGAAAGTAAGTGTCTGGCCGTGGGAGTCTACGACTGTATCGATTTGCCACAGCCTGTCGGGAGCCGCGTCGATCTGCGGCTGAGTCCATGTTTTGTAGTTGATGGTGTAGCCATTGCCATCGCGAGTGTGAGCTTCGATAAGTCGCCCATTCTGAGGATGGTGAACGGCGGGGTCAAATCCCGGGTACGCTTCGGCGACTACCAACTCAAACAAAAAGATGTCGCCATTCCAGCTCGTTGCACGCGCAAACTCTGCACCCGCAAATTCAAACGCGTCCGCATCAATGTCGTAGTATCCAGGCAGTGGAGCTTCGATGGCTGCGAGCTGGTCATCCAAAATCTCAATTTTTTTGAATCGCGAGCGATCGCTTGGAATCAACGAGACAGCATCCTCGGCCAGATTGAGTTGATAGCGAAACTCTACTCTTGACGCAGCACTGGGGTCGAAAATCGACGCTTTGAAAATGCTGGTGTTAATTCCGCCTAGTGAATTGAATTGAAATCGAATGTCACAGCTTGAAAATACGCCGGGCCCGAAGCTGCTGACCTCCGTAAGATCACGGCTTCGATGAAATCGCTTTATTGATGTCGAATATCCGTCTGGAGCCGAATAATCTGTTGCATTGTGGAAGTAGTTATAGGTCACGTTGAAAACGCGTGACTGCCCGTGGCTGAAGTAGGCGTCATTGCTCATCGATTTGCTGGTATTCCCCGGAATCGCAGGAATCGCATCTTGGTTTGGTGCTTCCACTTCTCCCCCGCATCCACAGCCAGATCCAGGCTCACCGTCCTCGCCTTGGCACCCATCAAGGTCGAATGAACTGTTCCAGCACATCAAAGGAACATCAGTCGAAGCGATGTCGTCCGCTTCAGATTCGCTGATAGTTGGAGACGTACTGCCCCCATCTGTCCCCATCGCCATCGACGTGAAAAGGAAAGAAGCCGTTAGAACGAAGGCAATTGAAAGTAGCCGAGGTTCGACTGAAGCAAGGCGTGCGTTCTTCATTTGCTCTGTCTCCAAGTTCGGGAGTCTGTCGCTAAGGCAAAGGTTCATTTTTGATTTCCCAGATGGGATGCTACTTGACAACATTGACTATGAATCGGGTGCGACCCGATGCCTCTGGCGAGGCTGCAAGGACTTTGATGTTTGCGATCGACCCCGGTGTCGCAGTCAGTGTGGCTGTCGCTATTCCGTCTTCGTCAGCCGCAACGGTAACGCTTGCCAGTCCATTTTCAAAAGCACCAAGGTCAAACGAAGTGAACGTCACCGGCATGTTCGCTACCGCCTTCACTTCTAGCCGCACTGCTTCGCCTTGCTGGATTTGCTGCAACGACTTCGACAGCGACTCGATGACAGGGACGCCTTCAGCGGGCTGAGCCGATTGCCAGACGCGTCCGGGAACAGATATCGCCAAATACTGATCCGGGCGACGCCGGTACTCAGTGGCGTCAAATGGTGGGGCTGGAATCATAGGGCTAGTAAGCTCAGGACTATTCTTGTTGCTTAGGGCGTCAAAGGCGGCGCGGGTTCCACTGCTAAAGTCGGGGTCGCGCAGAGGAGTTGTGCCGTAACCGCTGCTCTTTAGGTCTTTGCCGGCCTGCAAGGCACGCTGTCCTGTTTCTATGTCGCTACGAGGGCGTTTGATCCCTCCAACTTGGACCGTTGAGTTTCGTAGGGAAGGGGACGTCTCGCTCGTCGCATAGGGCGTGTCCACTCGCTCACGCAGGACAAAAAACGCTCCAGCTACAATTATGGGCACCAGCAGTAGCAGCAGTAGTGCCAAACTTGCAGGGTTCGATTGTGCATGTCCCTTCGCAATATTTTTCATTTCGTTAACTTCTCAACATAGGTGAGGAGGGTCAGAAGCCGATGAGCGTTTGCCGTGGCGGTTGCGGCGTCCCGCTTGGATTCATTTCGATCAACACCGTCAGCGCTAATTCTTCCTGAAATAAAATACACGTTCATTGAATGTCCAATTTCATCGAATACGCTGGCGTCCGCAAATCTTGCCAGTTCCGCTGGGTTCATGAACTGAAAGTGCATCCGAGCTGAGCCAGTTGGCATCGGCATGGTATGCCCCATGACATAGTTCTTGCTAATTACGTAGAAGCCCGGAATTAAATCTCTCGAGTCATGGCGTGCAAACGAGCTGGCATCACGCGCAGTTGGTGCGGTGTAGGAAATCCCAATGGACGCCGGGTCATAAGATCCGAAGTACGCTAATCGCAAATCCTTCTTTGCGTCCGGGTTGGCATCAAGCCAATCGCGAAGCTGGATCAAGTCCTGCCCCCAGTCGATATTGCTGTCGCACAGCACGAGGTGGCCGCGCGACGGGCCTCCGGCTACCGGGCTGAAGTAGCTAAGGTGATCAGGGGCGTTTCGAATCGACGTAACTGCAAACCAACACACCAGACCCGATGTGACGACCGTCGCCCACCGGCGTGTTGCGAGCGAGCGACCTTTCTCAATAAGTCTCCCAAGCTGGCTAGCCCACACAAAGATCGCTGGCAGAACGGGAAGGGCATACCGCACGTAGCGGTTCAAGCCAGTGCTCGTGCTGACAATCACAAAGAAAATCAGTGCAGGAAGCAGCAAGCAGGCAATCCCGAATTTTGAGTTTTGATCAGGTCTCCATAGGCACGCGACTGCCGATCCTGCGGCCAGCATCATCCAAGCGGCAAGCGGAACTTTTACGAATAGTCCAACGATGTAGTAGTACCACCATCCGCCCTGCTTCCATTCGCCGAGGAGATAGCTTTTCCAGCTTGGGTCATATCGACCGCGCTCGAAGTCGCGGGTTTGGATATCAATTCCTTGCAGGTAGTTGGACGGCAATGGAACTGGCAGTCGTCCCAACGCAGATTGCGCGAATCGGTTTCCTTTTGGTGGTGTAATAATTCGCGGGTCACAGTCGACACAATCGGGATTTTTGTCGACACGGACCTCTAGCCCAGAGAATGTCGTGCTCACAAACGCGAACGACCCAAGCGAGCGAAAGCTGCCAGCAAAGCCGTAGAATCCATTTGTCAATAAGACTGCTAGGCCGGTTGCCATCGCAAGTTGGCCAATAGAGGCCTTCCAGCCGTCTGCCGGCTCGACCGACGCTCCGCTTGTCGATTTGCGTTGGAACAAGAGTGCGGTCGTCCACAATAACGCAAAAACTCCTGGCAGTATCAACCAGATGCTTTTCGTTAGCATCGCAATCGCCATGGCAGAACCGAGCGTAAGCGTCCAGGTCCAACCGCCTTCTCGCTTCCATCTCCAGAAAACGTAGCAAGAACCTGCAAACGCGACAACGGACGGCAGATCAGGAGTGATTACACTCCCATAGCCAAGTACATTGGGTGAAAAGGTCCAAAGTGCTAATGCGATCATTCCGGAAACTTCACCGAACAGATCTCTGGCCCACAGAAAGCAAAGCCAGCCTCCGATTAGCGAGATCGGTATTACTGCAAGCCGAGCAATGAAGAAGTCATGGAAGGAGTCTTCGCCCTTCAAGTCAATCATCCGCCTGCCGAGGTAAACCTCGCTGCGAAGCGACGGGTCACTGCGGTAGTAATCCCAATCCATTTGCGGATCGGAAAAGAAATAAACGGGGGCCGCAGCAATCGTGCGTACGAGTGGCGGATTAACGCTGTAGAGTTCGAACCTTCCCAGTTCCCAATGAGAAATGCCAGCAGCCAAATGTCCGACTTCATCCCAGGTTGGGCTATGCACTTTGGCGGAGTGAACAAGCAGTAACGCCTGAACCGTAAGCAGTCCACTGACGATCGCATTGACTGCGTACTTGTTCACTTAGTGCCCGTGGGTGAAAAAGAAAAAAGATTAGGTTCGCCGTGCGACACGTCACTTGATCTGCCGCGGGGGGGAAGTATTGCGGTGCCCCGCAGTGGTGTCAACAAAATTCTGGAGAGAATCTCTGCGATGCACCAGATTAAGATGTGCAGACCGGATCACATTCTCGGATTCATGAATGTTAAAGTGGTTCAACTGTCGCTGAACGCATTGCGTTTCTATTTCCTGCGATAAGGCTCGATATATTTCGTGGTGCGAGATCAGTCACAATGAGCAGCCAAGCCAAGCATACAGGTGCAAACAGTAGCGAGGGCAAACAGCAAGTCGCCTTGACTGCATCGGACTGCGAAATTGAGAGCAACCAAGATTGGCAGCCATTGGTGGATTTCGTGGAGCGATTTCCGATTGAGTATTGCCGTCGCCATCAAGCAATCGCCGCAGTCAATTCAAAGAATCAAGTTCGTCTTCTCTATAGCGGCGAACAAGTTTCGCTGATCGCCGACAACGTCGGCCGAATCCTTCGACAGCCACTCCTTCGCCAGGCTGTTGATGCTGATTTTCTAAGGCAGCTGATCAACAACGCATACGAGGCGAAAGCGAGTGAGTCCCCGTCGCGATCGACTGATGCGGTTAGCTTGGACGAGCTATTTGATAATTCAAATGCCGCCAGTCGCGACGACTTGCTTGAAACGGACACGCAGGGTCCGGTTGTCCAGCTAGTCAATAGCCTGCTGCTCGATGCGATCCAGCAGCGAGCGTCGGATGTCCATCTTCAGCCGTTCGAAAACTCCATGGTCGTGCGGATGCGAATCGACGGCGTTTTGACTGAAGTTCGCGAAATCCCGAAGTCCATCCAAGACGAGGTGGTTAGCCGGCTGAAGGTGGCAGGCCAGATGAATATTGCGGAAAAGAGGCTGCCGCAAGACGGTCGGGCGACTGTTTGTGTCGGTGATCGTGTTATCGACCTGCGGCTCGCATCGATGCCAACCAGCTATGGCGAACGCGTGGTGGTGCGGCTGCTGGACAAGAGTGCTCGGCTTTATTCTTTGGCCGAAATCGGGATGGACGCAGCGACACTGGGGCGGTTCAACGACGTCATCCATGCCGAGCACGGACTCGTGCTCGTCACAGGTCCTACGGGCAGTGGGAAAAGTACAACGCTATATGGCGCACTAACTCAACTCGACACTTCGACGCGGAACGCAGTTACCCTGGAAGACCCGATCGAATACCAGCTGGACGGAATTAGTCAGACGCAAATCAACACAAAAAAGGGGATGACTTTCGCAAGCGGACTGCGAAGCGTACTCCGGCAGGACCCCGACATCATCATGCTGGGCGAGATCCGGGATGAAGAAACAGCTGTGATGGCGGTTCAGTCGGCGCTAACGGGACACCTTGTGTTCAGCACGCTGCACACGAACGATGCGGCAAGTGCCGTTACTCGAATGCTTGACCTTGGCATCGAGCCATATTTGGTTTCCAGCAGTCTGCTGGCGGTGCTGGCACAGCGGTTGGTGCGACGTGTATGCACCGAGTGCAGAGGCGTTGCTGAATTGGCGGTGCACTGTAGAAATTGTCGCGGGACCGGGTATCGAGGGCGCGAGGGCATCTACGAGCTGCTTGTGCTGGATGATTCGATTCGTGATCTGATTCAGCAGCGGGCGCACGCGTCTCAGATTCGGGAGGCGGCTATCGCACGAGGAATGAAGCTGCTGAGGGAAAGTGGGGCTGAGAAAGTCCAGTCAGGGATAACGACCCTCGAAGAGATCGAACGGGTTACGATGCGGACAGCCCTTTAAGTCACTGTTTCTGGTTTGCAAGGCGACGGGCTGCGGGAGATTTTTGTGGGAACCTATGCTTATCGCGCAATCGATCAACGCGGATCCCGGAAACGGGGAACCATTTCGGCTGGTAGTGGTCGGCACGCTCGCGAGCAACTTCGCGAACTGGGGCTGCGCATCGAATCGGTCGAGGAACGTGGTGCAGCTAAGTTGGTTCCCAACACGCAGAGGAAGTCGTCGTCACCGCGTTACCGGTCGCAAGTGACGGCGATGATTCGCGAACTGGCGACGCTATTGCAGGTCGGGGTGCCGCTGTTGGACGCGATTGATTCCGTGTCGTCACAGGCGAAGCGGGGATTTCGTGATGCGATGCGCGCCGTGCGAGACCAGGTTGCTAGTGGAAGCAGTCTGGCTGATGCGATGAGCCGCGAGGCGGAGGTCTTTGACGAGATGACCGTTGGCATGATTCGTGTTGGTGAGCACGCTGGAAATTTGGATGAGGTTTGCGAGCAGGTCGCTGAGTTTCGAGAGCGTAGTGGCGAACTGAAGGATCGCGTCCTGTCGGCACTGTTGTATCCTGCGATCGTGATGCTGGTCAGCGTAGGTGTGACCATATTCTTGATGACGGTCGTGGTTCCGATGCTGCTGCAGAACTTGACTGAGATCGGCAGGCCGTTACCACTGCCAACACTGGTGCTGAAATGGATGAGCGACTTGCTGCTCCAGTGGGGATTTTGGATCGTCGGGGGCGTCATTAGTGCTTGTTTTGTCGCCGTTTTTCTAGGGCGAACACCGCGTGGGCAAAAAGCGATCGGCGATCTAGCGTTCGCGACCCCGATTTTGGGTACATTGATTCAGAAGCAAGCGTTAAGCCGGATGTCGCTAGTGGTCAGCAGCCTATTGCGCTCGGGAGTGGAGTTGGTCGATGCCTTGGAGATTGCTCAGAAATCAACTACCAATGGCTTGTTAAGAACCGCGCTCGTCGAGATGCAGAGGGATTTGAGGTTCGGCCAGGACCTCCGCGATGCGACTGATCGCCATAAAATATTCACGCGCTCGATGGGTCAGGTTTTCTCGCTCGGGCAGCAAAGTGGTCAGCTAGATCGGATGCTGCTTCGAATTGGCATGGATTACGATCGTCAGGCGGGGGTGCTCGCAACTCGGATCACGACCTTGATTGAACCCTTGCTGATTCTTGTGTTATCGGTAATCGTCGGCTTTATTCTTTTTGCGACGGTGCTCCCCATTCTAGAGGCCGGAAATGTATTGGCAGAATAAGAAGCAGCGAAACGTCACGCACGCTCAATCGCGTAGGCACATTCGCTGCCGTCGTGCAGCGTTCACGCTGGTCGAATTGATGGTTGTAATTGTGATCCTTGGATTGCTGTCGGGTGTCGTAACGATGAGCGTTCGCAGTTACCTGATCCGCAGCAAACAGAACGTCGCCAAGATGGAGATCAGCAAGATCTGCCAGGCCCTGGAAACGTTCTACACCACCTACGATCGCTACCCCAAGAACCAGGAGGGCCTGCCAGTGCTGTCACAGCCCAGCGACGAATTTGCCGAAGGGATTCTAACCTTCGTCCCTTCCGATCCGTGGGGGCATCCGTACGAATACGTCAGCCCAGGAAAGACGAAACCCTACGATGTCTCCTGCTACGGAGCAGACCATCGCGAGGGAGGAACCGCAGCTGACAAGGACATCACCAGCAACGAGCTCGGCCAACGGTCGAGAGGCGGCTGATCACGTCCTTGGCACGGTATCAGGCCTATTGCATCGCGTGTCGCACCTGGCTCCCTGGAGCCAAGTGTCTCGGTAGTCCCTACCCTTTTCCGTACCCTAAACGCACGGAAATGACGGTGTCCATTGGAGCAGATGGAGGACGGAAAGACGCATTTTCGTCGTGAAAGCGGGGGTTTCTGGCCTGGATAGCTGCTTTCACACGGCAGAGGTCACAGATTCGAGTTCTGTATCGCCCACTCGGCAAAACACGAGGAAAACAGCCCACAGGAGGCTCCCGTGTTTTCTGCGTTGATGCCAAAGTGACACCAATCCGAGGTGTCACAAATTCTCCGCCCCCCCTCGGCAACTTCTCGCTCCGCACACCGCTGCCGTCGGCTTGCCAGCGATTGGCGCAAATCGGGTCCATCGAATTTGCCGCCCAATCCTGCCGCAACAGCTGCTACCGATCCCGGTGCACTCATCTGTGCTTCAATCGATTCGCGTGCCACCGAGATTCTGAGGGGATCGAAGGAAGGGGCGTGCCGTGATACGCAGGGAATCGCGGCACCGCAGTCGTCAGGACAAGCAGGATGCTACTGACAGGATCGTCTCCGTCCAGCAACGGGACTGAAGAGAAATCAACCTCCATCGTTCCGCTTGCCACTCGGCTCCTCTCGGTGCATCGTCGTGCTTCGTGGAGCACCCGGCAAAAATTCTGCGGCAATCCAAGATTGTTTCGGACGTGCGTGCCACTTTTGTTCACGAAAAATCAAGGCCGAATATTGAAGCGTGGGTTCCGCTTTTCGATGAGCTCCGATTCATATGCTCTTCGCGGTCCAGTCTTCCGAGCGTCGGAATGTGCATCAAATGCATGAAGCTCTACTACGACTTCGGTAATGCCCGTGTCCCAGAAATGGCGAGCGAGAGCTTTGCGATCAGAGTGATCCAAGTGTTTGGAAACTCGAGAACGTAGTGAACTCGCTTCACCGATGTATAGATAGCCACTTTTGTCTCTAAAGAGGTAGATTCCAGGCTTGCGCGGTATTAAATCCCCGTCCTCGGTAAGCTGCTTCGCCTCGAACGAAAGTATCTCAACACCCCAGTCGGCGATCCGTTTGATTAGCTCGGGTCGAAGCTTTCGAGCTTTCCTCAGTCCGAGAGCTGCTTTCCGAAGCTGATAGACCGGAACGTCTGCGGCTACTGAGCTCGCGATAGCATCAAACTCATCACGTTTCGCCGGATCACATAAGATTCGGTCCACGGTCAGTTGAAAGCGGTCCTCAAGCTGCCGAGCGGCGATTTGTGACGCATGCTGATAGTCACCGTGAGAGAAACGATGCACATCGGTGGTTACTTTTCCTAGCGATGAAGCTTTGCGAAGGTTCAGCAGTTGCCAGTTTGCATCGAAGTCTGAGGCATTGGGTGCAAGCTTTTGGCATTCTGAAAGAAACGCCTTGTTCAAAACGGGCTCAATGACTACATCGTCTGTACTTCGTCCCTCATGGACGGTTAAAAACGATTTCTCTACCGCATCTTTTAAGCTTGTTGTCATAGGTTCTCTCAGTAATTCATCCAGATGCGTTCCGTCTTCCGCGGCTTCTGTTTGGCACTCGATGCTTTGTTGTCGATGATAATGTCTACGGTTCGCCAGTTTTTCAAACGGCAATCATAGAGATCATTCGGGTACCCAGACAATACAACGCTTCCGCTACAGCTCTCAATCGTGTCTAGAAGCTCCACATGTTGGTCGGTTGACATTTCAAAGTCGTAGTCTGAAGTGGTGACCCGGCTTTCATGCACGTACGGCGGATCGAGGTAGAACAGAGTGTTCTTTCCATCTTGAGAACGAATGACTTTTGTCGCCTCATCGCACATGATTACAACTCGCTTTAGGCGACTTGCAACTGCTGGTAGTGATTCGACAGCAGTCAGCCACGAGGACGCCTGCTCATTCATGTTTCGGCGGGTTCGATTGCGACTCAGCGTGGCGAAAGAGTCAAATTTCCCCGCTCGCGATTGACGACACCGAACAAAGAAATTCACAGCTCTTTTCAGCGAGGATCGAGCCGTTTCGTGAGCGTCTTCCCACTCCACCTGTGAGAACGGCACTGCTTCGACGATCCTAGTGAACTTTGCAAAGTCCTTCTCGTCTTGGAGGACACGCCAGAAGTTCGTCAACTCTTTATGCACATCGTTGACTACTTCGGAAATCCCATCAGCAGATTTCTCGAATAGTACAGAACCACCACCGAAAAACGGTTCAACGTAGTGGAGATGCTGCGGCATCAATTCGATTATCTGCTTCGCCAGATAGTGCTTTCCCCCGTGCCATTTCAGCGGTTTGACAATGCGCTCAGTTTGCTTCACTTGGTGGTTCCATGCTTGTGACTTTGCCCGAAAAGGGAAAGTGCGAGTTTCTGGCACTGCCGTGACACGTTTGGTCACGAGCTGGAAAAATGCTCCGGCTGAAACACGAAGTTTGGCAGCCTTCTGTAAATCGCGCAAGCCCGATCATGCTGTGCCGCTGTAGTTCAACACCGGACTAAACTCAGCGATCGCACGCAATTCACTGATTTTGCGATGCATTTTTGTCTTCGCGGACATCGCTACTATTCCAAGGTCTAGCGGAAGTCTCTTGTTCTCGTAAATCCAGTTTGGGATCCCCTCGTTGCCATTAGAATCAAAGTGCCGCTCAACCCGACCGCGAAAGCCCGTCCAGAAGCGTAGAACACAGAAAATCTGATGCCTTGCTTGTGGGGATCCACGGTTCGATCCGAAACTAATCTTGCTTTCTGTGCGGCCTGGCCGTACACTTGGTAGGTGGATGGCGACGAACTTTTCTATTTCGTGTACCTCGACGAGTTCCAAGATGATTGGAAGTCGATCTGCTCGAGTGACAACGATGAGTCGAGCCTGTGGACGCTTGAAATGCTCATCATGAGTGATCCGGAAGGGCCGCCGATCATCGCGGGAACGGGTGGATTGCGAAAGGTCCGATTCGCAATCGCAGGCAGCGACCAGGGGAAGAGCGGCGGCGTTCGCGTGTGTTACGCGTACTTCGCCGCGTACCACATCGTCTTGATGTTGATGGCGTACCCGAAGAATCGAAAAGACAATTTGTCCGCGAGCGAAAAGGCTGGAATCAAGAAGTACCTTGTGATCACGGACCAGTGGTTGGAGGAAAACTCACGGTGAAAAACCCCGAGGTTGAACATGAACAAGAAAACTGAAAAGACAGTCGGCAGCGAACTGGTGGAGCGTCTCGAACGCTTCGCCAAGAAACTCGAAACGGTCGATAGCGTCGATGATCTATCGACGTTCTTAACTGTTCGCAAAGTGAAGTTGAGTTTAAGCCCAGCAACCTTTAGCGGCGAGCAAGTCAAAGCAGTTAGAGAGTCGTTGCAAGTGAGCCAGGCCGTGTTCGCTGAATTTCTTGGCGTTTCCGTGGGGGCGGTTCGCGATTGGGAACAAGGGATCAACGAACCGATCGGTCCGGTGTGTCGAATCATGGAAGAAATCACAAACGACCTGGAATCGTGGTCGCGACGGATTCGTGAACTCGCCAATGTCACTGCTAGTTGCTGAAGCAGCATTGAAGATTTAAGGATGACCAACATGGAGCCAAGCGGGCAAGAATTCAACCCGAACGACGTGCCTGGCTCGGCACCTTCTCGTTTAACGAACCTCGTTGATGAATACTCGGCTTTGATTTCAGACTCTCAAAATCCAAATTGGGAGTTGATTGAGGCTAAGCTGATCGACGTTCACGACTGGACACCGGACGCTGCCCACGCACTCGTGAAAATGGCTAAGCAATACGGATGGTTCTTTTTGCGAAATGCAACGGCCCTAGCGATTGCGTGTGACCAAGAAGATGGTGATATGAGAATCTGAACGCCAAGCGATCAAAGCTCATCCATTCCGATCGACTTCAGGTACTGATAGGTCGAGTCATAGAACTCGGGCGCCCGTGTTGGATCTTTAGCATCGCCATCGGGAACGCAGATTACCATTCCCTGCCTTGCCCGCGTTAACAGCACTCGATACGCGTTCTTCAGGTATGACTGACGTTCTGCTTTGTTGATCTTTTGCCATTTGTTTCCTCGAAACGAACGGTAAATCCATCCATCGTCAGTGTGCTGGTTCAGCGGGAATTGGAAATCGACCGATGGCTTGAAACGTAATTTGATGGCGTCCTCCCGCCTCGTGATCCACGCCTCCAGTGTGGAAGGTTTTTCGCTTTGTGGCGTATCCCGAAAGGGAAAGGTGGCGGTCATCGACTGGCGACAACCGCCTGCCTTTCGGTCTACGCACTTGATGCGGCGCTCAGGTTGCACCTCTGCAGAGCCCTATCCTCCGACCAAGCGTAGACATTCTCGTCTGATCATCCGGCAACTGCAAGTTCGCTGTCACTACTGCGCGACGTCGAACGCCGACGCATCCGAGCTTCTTCGAGTTTACGGTCTCGTTCGGAGTGAATTTCCGGTGCCAATCCGGCCAGGAAGTCAGCCGGCGTAACGTAGCCGATCGCGCTGTGAAGCCTGACCTCGTTGTAGTGATGGACATACTCCGAGATCAGCTTGATCGCTTCGGCGGCATTTCGTGGACAGTTCGGACGAATGCTTTCAACCTTGAGCGACTTGTGCCACCGCTCGAGCTTGCCGTTGCTCTGTGGATAGTACGGACTGGTTTTTACATGCGTCATCCCGCTGTGACGGACGAACGACTTGAAGTCACCGGCGACGAATTGAGGACCGTTGTCGCTGATGATCCGAGGCTTCACGCCGGGGTGTTTTTCCAAAGCCGCTTGGCAGACGATTTCCACGTCCAGTTCGGTCATCGACTCGCGTAGTTCATGATGCACGATGTACCGGCTGTAGCCATCGAGAATCGTGATCAAGTAGAAGAACGTCCCGCCAGCATTGATGTAGGAAATGTCGACATGCCAGTGCGCATGGGCTTTCAGCGGATGCTTGAATCCGTTTCCTTTTTGCGATGCCTTGTTGCTTTTTCGATCCAGTCGGCCTGCGGCCTTGAGCACGCGGTAGACCGTCGACGGAGCGACCGCCACCACGTCTTCATCGAGCATCATGAACGTCAGCCTTCGGTAACCTTCGAGCGGGTTTTTGTCGTGAAAATCGACGATCGCCTGCTTCTCCCAGTCTTCCAGCCACCATTCCCTGGGAACTTTGCCGTTGTGGGCATTCACCTTGCCGTAACGTCGCTTCCAGTTGTGATACTTGCTGGTGGGCAGCTCGATCCATCGCAAGAGCTGACCGATTCCGATCTCAGTTCGTTCGTGCCAGTACTTGGTGTAGTCGACGATTTGGTCTCGCGTGTCATGGGGAACCCATCGACCTTTCAGAGTTCCCCATTGTCTTTTTTTGAGCGGATGTTCTCCTCCATCAACTCGGAAATCACCTCGTTCTTAGCGATGAGTTTCTCACGCAGTTCGATGACCGTGCGATCGGTTTTCACCTTGCCGGCCTTGGTCGAGCGGGGCGTTTCAAAAGCCCGTTCAGCTTGGCTCATGACGGCATTGACCCAGTTGTGGATCAACGTCGGTTGAACCTGCATCTGGTCGGCGATCTGGGAAACAGGAACTTTGTCGACAAGGTGCTTGCGGACGGCGGCAGCCTTTTCAGCAGCCGAGAAAGAGCGTCGTTTTCGTGTCATTGTGAAATCTCCTCAAGTGAAAATAGCTCACCATTGGCAGATTTCCAATTTCAAGAGAGGCAGCACATCAGCATGCCGAAAGTCCGCATCCCAGGTGACGCAGGCCCAATCGAGTTCGAGGCCTTGGATGTCAAACTCAGTAGCGACATCTTCCAGGTAGTACGACGACCGCACATCCCCGCTGTCGGCAAGAAACCAATGGATCGGGTTGGGTTGCATCCGTACGTCAATCGCAAGCGGTCTGAGACGATTCGCTTGTGATGACACGACAATGCCATATCGTTCTGATCCACGAGCTTGTTGCCGCAACCACTCCTTCGCCTTCGACAAATCTCGCGTCAAAACGATCGGGTATTGTTCGCGAACGGAATCCAACGTCCGGTTCGCATTGATCGTGTCCAAATCCAGCACTTCCTTGACCAATCTCGACACGTTCTCTGCACGGAAAGACCGCATAGATACCGAAAGGTGCAGCCCCGAATTGTAATGCACATTCCGTCGAGACTTGAGTTTTGACAGGACTTCGCCTGCTCCATATTCGCTGTCGGTCAAGCGATCAGAAATGTGAATGTGCCAGTCGGGGAACGAACGATTGAGCGCCTCGGCCCATTCAGCAATTCCGGCTTCGCCCGTGTTAATCTCTTGCCCGCCGCCAACCAAACAGACAATGACGCCCCAGTCCTTGTGGCGTTCAATACAAGAAATCAGAAATTCGGGTTCTGACTGATTGAAGTTTGGCTGGTTCTTTTTCTGCCTCATGAACTTCGAGGTTTGCTGTAAGTCCCACGCACGTTGGGCTTCGTCGAACAAAGCGACGTGATCGGCGGGCGCCCGGCTATCCTTCAAATACTCGTCGCGATAGTGATGAACGTTTTGTATGAAGGTCTTCACCTCGCTGCGAGCGGCGGACTTCGTGATTCGACGACCAGTCGCTTTCTCGCGTGCGACCTTATCCCGCGCAAGTGCTTCCTGCAAAATCTGTACGAGTGGTCCATTGCCGGACAAGAAAACACTGTACGTGTTGCTTTCGTCATCTAAATGACGAGTCGCAATGTTCAGGCCGATCAGCGTCTTTCCGGCACCGGGAACGCCTGTAACGAAGCAAATAGCCTTGTAGTGTCCTGACTTGGCGTTTTCAATGACAGTTGAAATCGCGTCAGTCGTCCGATGCAACTCGGCTCCACTCGCGTCACTTCTCGAGATTTCTGCTACCGAATGCCCGTTGTACAACGCCATCGCCGCCTCGATGATCGTTGGAGTGGGAAGATACTGCCCGTCTTCCCACTCGGCGGATACTATCTGCGTTCGCTCCCCGGTTTCCGCTGAATCAACGAATGTGTGAACATCTTGGATGATTGCCGCAAAGTTAGATCCGTTTGACTTGATGGTTGAAATCAGCCCGTCTCGCCGAGGCGTGGATTCAATCAGAACTGGAACTGCTGGTGCTTTGGTTGAAACCAGGATTGGTACGACAAAGCGATCGTGGCTGGCATCATGGAAGTTCTTGAGGTCCAAGGCGTAGTCGGTTACCTGGTTCAACGCTCCCGACCAATACTGCGTATCTCCGACCTTGAATTCAACGACGAAAATCGCATTGCCGATCAACAACAGGACATCGACCCTTTTTCCCATTCGTGGAATTGAGTATTCCAAATAGATCGTCCCGCTCTGTCCCACGAGCAACTTTTTCAACGAGTCGATTTGAAATTGCCAAGCATCACGCTGAGTGTTTTCGACTGCGAATTCACTGTTGCTAACCAATTCACCGAGGATCGCGTGACGATCCGTGGTGAGGAAATTGGCTATTGAGTCAGAATAGTATTCACGTTTCATGGTGAGATTCTAACGATCGCAGCTTAGAGCGGAATACGATAGCGACCGAAGGGGCATCCGTTGCGAGAGAATACGCAAAGCGCAACGGCCTCGCTGCGATCGGGGGGGCAAGGTCATTTGATTGGGAGGTATTGCATGCGGTCGTTTCTTGTTGGAGCAATAGCGAAACGGTAATTACGGCAGGTTGCAAACCCTCTCCAACAAAAGCGACCGCTTGCGCATTCTCTGTCGCTCGGACCATCGCCGCCGCTTCGCTTCTGAGCGGCAATGACCCGGCTCCGACGAAAGCGACGCTCTACCGGAGTGCTTGAGTGTTTCCCAGGTAGAGTACGTGCAGGCCGGTCATGCGGCTTGGGAGCCGCATCGTGCAGCCGTTTCCGCATTGGAGCATTTTTTACGGCGATGGAGACTCCGATCACGACGTACCGCAAACGATCGTCGAGCTTTGTTCATCCTTCGAGCGGCTTCGACGATCGTTTGCGGAACGTCGCTCTCTCCAATTCTTCGTTCCTGCTCCGCCGCCGCGGCACGTGGCCTACCGCTGCTGCCTGCAGCATGCTGTTGGCAACCGACCAGACCGCTACGAACCAAGGTTGCTCAAGCGGCGGCAGAAGAAATACAAGCTCATGCAGAAACCTAGACGCGAATACAAACCTGGGCAGGCATAGGACCTAATTGGATTAAGTGCCATTCAGTCCTGGAACCTTTTCTTGTTCAATCTGGATGTTCTGACTGCCTATCTTTGAAACGAGCAAAGAATCCAACTGGACTAGATGGCTTGAAATGCGAGAGCGCGAGATCGCTTGAGTAGTCCTTTACTTGGACTGCCTCAATCAGACGCTGCTGCGCATTAAAAATGGCCAGGTCCTCTGAGCCCTCCGGACGATATATCTGACGGTCCGAATTCTCATCAGTAAGCAACCGCGCAAGCACATGCTGTGCTTGATTGCGATATCCTCGATAGGTTGCGGAAGCGTCGGTTCGACTCAGATTCATTCGTGCTGCCCCGGGCTGTCGCTAATCCTCTAAGCGATCTCGCCAATATCCAGGCTTTCGCCGCGTGTGGGCGAGCGCTACAAAGTAGATTCGATCTTCTCGCAGAATATACGCAAGAACGAACGGATACTTTTGAAACCGATAACCGAGCGTCTCGTGAAGATAGGGAGCGCAAGACTCCGGTGACCGCTCGATGAGAGACTCAGCAGCCTGCACCAAAGAACGGAACGCGTCAGCAGCCTGCTCATTTCGGTCGCGGTACCACTGAATCGACTCACGAATTTCTCGGATCGCTTCCGGATGAAATTCAGTCTGGAAGTTCCGCTTCGCCATCAATCATCTTCCATGCTTCGGCGGACGGAATCGTTTTCACACGGCCAGAGTCAATGTCGTCGATTCGGCTTCGTATCTCGGGCGTCCACGCGTCCTGAATCTCCGCTGCCGAATCGCCATCAATTCCCGGCTGAAGACTTGCGAGAATCGCATCAACAACTTCCGCTCGGTCAGATGCGGGTAGCTGCAAAGCGGACGAAATGAGTTGTTGAGCAGATTCCGACATTTCAGACTTCCAATGCAGTGATGAATACGGCAGTCACTATTCTAGCAGCCGACGCGAAGATGTCGAAGATCGAGCTCAACCACAAAACAACTATTCAGCTGATCTAGTGCGGTAATGGCCGGAATGCTACGGCAAATTGTCGTGACATCGTCACGACAATTTGGATCGTCGAGCGATCGTCAGTATCGCTTGCCGCATTGCTTCGTCCAGAGAGGTCCACAGCAGCACCAACTCGCGTGGCGTGACAACCGGCTCTGGCGAATCAGATGCGGTGACGATTGTCTGATCGGACTTGTGAAGGTTGCAGCTTGGGCAAGCCCAGGCAAAATTCGCGACGTCATCCGATCCGCCAGCAGATCGCGGGACGGTATGGCAGATCATGGATCTGAATTCGGAGATGCCATTCGTACGTCTAGCGACGCTGGCGGCGTATCAAGCCGGCCGTCACGATCGCCAACATCGCCAATGCCGTTCCTGGTTCCGGTACAGCGGTGACGTTCACCGTGCGAGTTCCCGATCCGAAGAGATAGTCGATCCCTTCTAAAAGTGTATCATCGCCACTGAAATTCGACGCCAGGTCGCTGGCCTGTTCGATATTTGTATACGCGAATCGGAAATCCGCCTCCGAGACACCTGCGTTCAATGTCGCACGGAAACCGTTGTACGTTCCGCCTGTTTCAAAGCTTGCTGTTAGGTCGGGTGAGTTGAATCGCGTGCGGCTTAAAAAGCCTGTTCCAACCGTCGCTGGATCGAGCGTCGGGAAAAAGGATTGACCGGATTGGACCGTGTCGCCTTCACCGGGGGAAAGGATCACTGGGGATATAAGCGGAAAGACGTCAGGCAAATCAGTCACTTCAAACATCAATTCGGCGTCAGGATTCCCGTTGTTAAAGCTGGCTTCAATCGTCCACTGACCCGTGACCGCATTTCGGAAGTCAACGTAATTGTCGAACGGCATTCCGAGGGTTCCGCCCGTCGGGCTGCTGACGTCGACTGACTGGATCCCATCTGCCGGATCAAAAAAGTCGTAGAACGCCCAGTGATAGGATGTCCCCACTCCATCGGTCTGTGCAGAGAACTCGATGGAAACCGCGCCCTGGGAAGCCGGAGCAAACGCAAACTGCATCACAATTGCAATGACCGAAATGAAAGCTTGGTTCAACGCGGAAACGCTGCTCGTGTTTGACATTCGCATTGTTAAATCTGCCAGGCGTTTGAGAAGACTGTGGGTAGAAATTCCCATCGCGTGCGCACCGGAGCACTATCGCTGCGTCCTGGCGGCAAGCACAGTCCTGTAATTAAACCGGGTGGGGGGGGCGGCGTCAACTAATGGGGTGTTTGGGGAGTTTGGGGATGTCGTTCATTGAGCTCATGCAAAATGAGATCCGCCAGCACCTGAACCGTGTTGTGTAAAGCTTCCGGAGTGGCATCTGGATTGCTTGGCCGCTTGCGTAATCTCATCAAGATCAGCGTCGGCGGAACGCGAGAGGGAATAGCGATTGGCGACCGCGACGCCGCTATCGCTTGTAGATCATCGAACCGCGCAGCCAGCGAATCGTGGTCGTCGCCCAAGCAATCGCGTTGGTGAACGATTCCTGCGGGGTGGGCCATTTTCACTGATTGGCCGTTTGCAAGGCTGCCGATATCGTTTATCGTGGATGGACGATATAGGAGTCCGGTGGTGAAACGGCCCGCCAAGGAACCCTGCGGTTCGACGCCGGTGAAGCCGATGGCTGATCCCCTCAGGCCGAGCTGTTTGCGAAGCTTGCCTGGGCGATCACTGGTCAGGCTCGCGCCCTGATTGGCGGATCGTCTGCTGCTGGCTCTGTCGACCGTTTCCCTGCATCGCAAGATTCGGAAGGAGTCAGGGTGTTCCAGGGTGAAGTCGATGGAGCAAAAGTCGATGGAGCAAAAGTCTGCTGACGGCATCGACCCCGACAAACTCAACCAAATCAAAACACTCGTCGCTGGATGGTGACGGATTTTTTTTACTCACGCCTAGCGTGTATCGCCGATAAGCGATCACCACCAAGAAGGAGAATTGGAAAGTGACTCAACCACCAGCCTGTCCAGCGGATGAGAAGGGCATTGGATTCTTTGAGCGTTACCTGACCGTCTGGGTAGGGCTTTGCATCGTTGCCGGGATTGCTTTGGGCAAGGTCGCTCCCGGCATCGCACGGTCGCTCGATGGGATGGCGATTTATGTAAACGATGCTCCGGTGATTTCTATCCCGATCGCCATCTGCCTGTTCTTCATGATGTACCCGATCATGGTCAAGATTGATTTCGGCGAAGTGGTCAAAGCCGGTAAGTCGATTCGGCCCGTTGGTTTGACACTGTTTATCAACTGGGCCATCAAGCCCTTCACGATGTACGCGATCGCAAGTTTCTTCCTGGGGACACTCTTTCTAGGTTTCATCGGTCCCGATGCTGTTGACTATGTGAAAGCTCCATTGGGCAGCGATCTTGAGGTCGGGGCAACCTACGGTGCGGGCGAGGTGGTCTTGGTCGAAGGCGTGAAGATGTTGCAGGTTCCACTCTGGCGAAGCTACTTGGCCGGATGCATTCTGTTAGGCATTGCACCGTGCACGGCGATGGTGCTGGTTTGGGGGTTTCTGGCGAAGGGCAACGACGGACACACGTTGGTGATGGTCGCGATCAACTCGCTGACAATGCTTGTGCTGTACGGAGTCTTGGGTGGGTTTCTGCTCGGTGTCGGCCAGCTACCCGTCCCCTGGCAAGCGTTGCTATTGTCGATCGGTGTTTATGTCGCCCTGCCCTTGGTGGCCGGTTACCTTTCGCGCAAATGGTTGATCGCGACCAAGGGAGAAGCTTGGTTTCGTGACAAGTTTTTGCGTTACCTAACGCCTATCACGATCACCGCGCTTTTGGCAACACTCGTGCTGTTGTTTTCATTCAAGGGCGAAACGATTGTTGAAAACCCACTCACGATTCTGTGGATCGCGATTCCGTTAACGATCCAAACCTTGGTGATCTTTGCTCTCGGGTACGGGATCAGCAAAGCGATGGGATTCACCTACGAATCTGCCGCTCCGACGGCGATGATCGGTGCGTCGAATCATTTTGAAGTGGCGATCGCAACATCAACCATGTTGTACGGATTGTCGTCGGGGGCTGCTCTCGCGACCGTCGTCGGCGTGTTGATCGAAGTTCCCTTGATGTTGGGCTTGGTCAAGTTTTGTCTCCAGACGAAAAGTTGGTTTCCTGCTGAAGGCTCCGTCGCCGACAATGAAAAAGTTCCCAGTCACGTTTGATCAGGAGCGGTTGAGATGAGTGCTGTCCGACACAAGCCATGCTTGGGGAAGATCTTCCCCAAGCATGTCGGCATCGGGGAACAAGCCGGGAAAGTTTTCTCTGTGCGGATCGATCCACCAGCAGGGATGATGCGTGCTCGAACGGAATCCGAGATCGATATTCAACAATGGGACGACTGCCAACGGTGTCCCGAGTTCGAAAGCTGCTACCCACTCAGCATGGCGACACTTGCCCTGCAAACTGCTGTCGCCGCCCACCATTGAAGCTTTCATCGCTGGAGGAAACACGGTGACTGAAGTCACGAGGTTTCCATCCGGCTATTGTTTTGCGTGACCGCAGGATCGTGGTTGTGGCCTGATTCCGCCTAAAGGCGATACTACGAACGGAGGGGATACAGCGGGTTTTGTGCTGGGCGTTCGCCGCGAATTGGGTGAGTTTGATACGCTGCGTTTGTAGTACCTGCTTTAGCCGGATTTTGTTGGGTTCGGTGTTTCGTCCGCGTCCGCGGACGGCTAACGTTTGGATCACAGACTGCCTTTGGAGCCAGAAGCATGGAATCGAAAAACAACCCCTACGTCACGCCGAATCAGACGGTGGATGCCGATGCAGCATCGCGGCCAGGTTCGGTTCTGGCATTCGTGAGGAAGGTGTTCTTCACTTGCGTTTGGACCCTGCTGTTTTTCTTTGGCAGTGCAATGTTCCTGGGATTTGCTTCGGGCATCTTCTTCGTGACGATGGGTTCCGCGGCAAGTGGGGCATCGCCGCAAACGATGGAGTGGATCGGTTTTGCGTGGGCAGTCGTTCCGATGGTTCTCGGATTGGTGGGTATCCTTCTGGGCATCCTCGGCTATTTGCCAGGAACAAGATGGAAGACGCGAACCCGAATATCGGAAAATCAATCAGCGGGGAGCCTCGTCGAAACGACGCTCTGAAACGATTCACCGACGACCACTTTGGGTTTGCCGGCCCGTACGTCTACTCCTTGGATCCGCCCTTGCCTTGCTTGCCGATGATCGCGTTCCGATTTTGCTTGAAGCCTGCTGCATCGCGTTTTGCGATCAGTTGCGCTCGCAGCATGTTTACCACCGAGGCGTACTGCGGATCCTTTGCCAGGTTTGTGAATTCGCCCGGGTCCTGTTTCAGGTCGTACAGTTCCAAACCTTTCTCGCCAAAGCCCCACTGAGTGAAACGCCAGTCGGCTGTGCGAATGGATTCACCGCCGCTGCGGCTGATCGTGAATGCCAGCTCTTTCATCCAGGAAGGGGATTCGGTGTCCAGTAGCAGTGGTTTCAAACTGGTTCCCTGGATGGCGTCGGGAGCAGGCAAATCGGCCAGGTCCGCCAGAGTCGGATAGAGGTCGACCAGTTCGGTGATCTTTGTCGTGCCGCGCCCGTGCTGATCTTTCAGCCACGGCACGCTGATGATCAACGGCACTCGCGTGGCCTCTTCGAACAGGTGTTGCTTTTGGAACTTGTGGTGATGCCCCAAAAGGTAGCCGTGATCACTGGTGAACACGACGATCGTATTCTCTGCCAAGCCCTTTTCTTCCAGTGCATCCAGGACGCGTCCGACCTGTGCGTCCATGTAAGAAACGCTGGCGTAGTAGGCCTGCAGCAGCCCTTTGTGCAGTTCCGGCGTCACCCCGTACGTGGTGCTGTTGCTTTTGTAGCCGCGGATGACGCCTGGCACGTCGTCCAGATCATTTTCCGGCACAACCGGTGCTTCCATTTCATCTCGGTTGTATTGGTCGAAATACTTTTTCGGCGCGACAAGAGGCACGTGCGGTCTCACGAATCCCACCGCCAGGAAGAACGGTTTGTCTTTGATCTGTTCAAGCATCTCGATGGCCCGATCTGCTGCCATTCCATCGGCGTGGTCGCTGTCTCCGCCGGATGCGATCACGCCGGCAAAGGTCTGCGACCCTTTGTCTTTGGGGGACCAGTTCGTCAGTTCGCCGGGAGCGTTTTGTTCCAGAGCTTGGATGTTGATCGCTTCGTCCCATGAGAAGGGATCATCGCTTTCCGCGGTTCCATCGATGATCTCGAACGGGATCCGCATGTGGTAGATCTTGCTGACTCGTCCCGCGTAATAGCCGTTGCTACGGAAAGTCTGCGACAGCGTCACCACCTCGGGCATGCTGCCTCGCAATGTGCCGTCGTTGGCCAGCGTCAGATTCGAATACGGATACAGGCCGGACATGATCGACGCACGCGACGCACCGCAAACGGGGTACTGACAGTGCATGTTCTCGAACTTCACACCGCGCTGAGCGAGCCGGTCGAGGTTCGGCGTTTTGCACTGTTTGTGCCCAAAACCACTCAGGGCAGTATTCAGGTCATCGGCGATCAGGAACAGCACGTTCGGCTTCTCGGCGTGTGCCGTTGGCTGCGGGATCCACGCCGCTACGACGAGTGCCAAAGCTATCAGACAAGTCGTTTTCATCGTTCGTTTCTTCTTTTATCGTTTTCGATAGTTAGTAGCAGCACCCAATCCTGATTTGGTGCTGATGGTGCAGTGGGAAGCGGAATCCAATTTCCCGCGTGCAGGATCGCAGTGGTTCCTTCAAACTGACCGGTTCTGGGGTTGTACCACCTTGCTTGAAACTTCCCGTCATCGCTGCTCAAGTCGAGTTGCCCTGTCTTCGATGCGGTTGGATAGTAGATCGCGTAGACGTGACCTGGTTTGCAGAAGACCTGAGCGTTCAATGGAAACGATTTTCCTGCACCCAGCCCGACCTTCAGAGTCGATTCGCCTTCGACCAATTCATCGGCCGGTGACATCTCCCAGAATGGCAGGTGTTCTTCCATGAAGGTTCGTGCGATCGCCACACTGTTCCATAGTGCTTGACGATTGGCTGTCTTGAACGACTCGGTCTTCAGCAGGTCCTCCAGGATGAATTCGATCTGTCCTCCCGATAACAAGGTTGGCCAAAGCTTCTGTCGGCGATGCAACTCGGGACGATCGAACGGTCTCCATGATGCATCCTGTCCAACGTCTAGCGTGAACTCATCCATCGATATCGGCAATGGACGACCAGCGGCGGCGGTTGCCGTTCGGAAATCTTCGACCAGAGTATCGATCCGACGTTGATTCAGTTGAATCGATGTCATTGAAAAACGTGGGTCGCCGAATGTGAACTCGAGCTCCTTCAATGGATCGTGCGCGGAGTGGACGGTGATGGGATGATCGTAGGGATCAACCGCACCGACATAGTCGGCAAACGAACGAACTCGTTCGGGCCCGAGGTCGAAACCAAGATTGTATTCCTCACACAGATTCCAGCTCAACGCATTGTGGTGACCGAATCGAGCGACCATTTCGCGATAGTAAAGCTTTCGTTCGATACCAAGTTCACCGTCATCGAGCTCTTTCTTGTTGGCCTCCTCCGCTTCATTGAATACAAAGTGCAAATGGATCCCTTTTCGCTGTGCGTGCGCAAAGACGGTTTCCCATTGCCGTAGCTTGCTGAGATCGAAGTGGCGGTTGTCGTCCGTTGGGCTGCCTTTGCGTGCTGGCTTTCCCGACCACGGCCACACGTCGCCGCCATCGCCACCGATGTTCATCGTCAGAAAGTACAGGCTGTTGACCTGCTGGTCGGCAAGGCTGTTGATCGCACCGATGATGGCCTTCCCGCTGCCGCCATTCCAGTCTGGATCGCCGTCTTGCCAATCCGAAGCATGATCGGCGTAACGGTGGCTTGCGGGCGTGTTGTCAAACCCTGCATAGGCAAGGAAGTTCTCTGGACTGTCCACGCCGCCGCGAATCCAATACGGGCCGTCCCGGAACTTTAGGTAGTGACCACCGACGTATTCCAATCGGCCCCACTTTGAAAATCCGGATGCCGAATCATCCCGCGGCTGCACGGTCAACGTTCCGCTAGCATGCTTTAGGTTCGCGGCCTGACCCGGGGCGTCCATCAACGAGACGGCGACATCGGGTCCGCTTCTTAGCGAGGCTTGGTAGTTCCATACGCCTTGTTCATCCGGAGTGAATTTGACGGTCCACTGGTTCCCCGATTTGCCTCCGTTTCCATCGCCGTCGAAGTAGCCGGGTACCTCATAGGTTTGTCCCGATGGCCCAACGAACTGAACCTGCAGTCGATAGTCGAGAAACGGGTTGGGGGAATCGTCGGTTTCCGATGCCCTGGGACCATCGAAAGAGATGGACAACGGTTGCCACACGGCAAATTTGTCTTGCCCCACTTCCTGAACTTCCGCCTGCTGCCAGGTCGTCACCAGTCGAGATTCGTTGCCCGACTCGTTGAATCGCTGATCTCCTATGCGAGTGATGACAATCCGATCCAGACTGAAACGCTGTGCCCGTCCGGATACAACCAGTCGGTATTGCTTGCCCGCCTGAAACCTGTATCGCACTGTTTTGATCATGTCGTGGTCACCGACAACCTTGCTGGACCAGTTTTTCCAGTTCAAGTCGGCCGCATTCCCCCAGAACTTCGTGTCCTTTTGCAGCCATTCCAACGGCAGTGTCGGGTCCGCGGATACGTAATCTCCCTCGACACGAACGTAACAGTCATTGCACATGTCACTACGTGCGGTGACTCCATCGTCGGCCGTCAATCGTTTGTGGGACCGGATCGAGATCCAATAGTCACCCGGCGTGTTGATTTGAAAGTCGTAGTTCAGCGGTGAATCGGGAGCACCCACGCCGGGGTTGTTGCCCATGAATTCCAGGTAGCCGCTGCCGGTGAATGGATCCAGCGTCGTACGCTTTTTCCAATTGCCCAGCGGCGACTGTGTACTTTCCATTTCGATGATGACTGTTCCGTCAACCTCGTCAAATATCTTGTCACCTGCCGTGGGTGGCAGTGCGAAGTCTTTCAGTAACTGTGGCGGTCCGCTGAGCGATTCGTCATCGCCGACTTCTTCCATTCGCTTGGTAACCATCGCTCGCAATTCGGCTAGCTTCGCTGCATGGTCAGGCGATCCCGCAAGGTTGTTCTGTTCGTACGGGTCCTGTTCAATTTGATAAAGCTCTTCGGCAGGACTGCTGTGATAGTCATGCAGGAACGCGGCCGCCTCGGGGTCCGTCTTTGCTGCCTCGATGTACGATTGCCAGTGGTGGCCGGCGTGCGCCCAGTGCTTGGGGTCACGCGGGGATTCCTTGGCCCACACGTCGGTGTGGGTGGTGTAGGCGAATTCCGGGTGCAGGTTGCGGATGTATTTCCATTTGCCCACCCGGACGCTGCGAATCGGGTAGACGTTCTTTTCGTTGTCGCCTTTGTGCGTTGCGAAGATCACGTCGCGATGTTTGTCGGTTTCGCCAAACAACACCTTGGCGAACGACCGTCCGTCGATGCCAGGGGGCGATGTTCCCCCGGCCAAGTCGATCAGTGTCGGCATCAGATCAATCCAACTGACCATCGCATCGGTCGACGAACTGGGCTGGATCTTGCCGGGCCAAACCGCAATCAAAGGGGTGCGGATTCCGGTTTCGTAGAGAGACCATTTCGCGAACGGCCACGGCATCCCATGGTCCGAGGTGTAAACGACCAGGGTGTTATCCACGTCCAGGTGTTGGGCGATCAGTTGTCGAGTTTGGCCGACGCGGCGGTCGATATCTTCGGCTCCTTCGACGTATCGTGTCATTTCCACCCTGGCTTCGGGCGTGTCGAAGATCTTGGGCGGAATGACGACGTCTTCGGGAGCGATTCTGGCCTCCTCTTTGGGCGGCCACGCGGTGTGCGTGTCTGTCCAGCCAAGGAATAGGGCCAGCGGTGCAGCGTCTTCAGGGCGTTGCTGCAGAAACGTTTCCACCTGATCCAGCGTCATCGTTTGTTGCAAACCGCCGCCGCCGAGAATCTTGACACCGTCGGGCACGTATTGGCCGAAGTGCTTCCTGCCGGCGTGCCCAACCTTGCCATGGAAGACGACTTCGTACCCTTGTTCCAACAGTGTCGGTAACAGCGAAACGACACCGGGTTTGAGATCGATCTCGTGGTTACCAACGACGCCGTTGCTGTAGGGCATTCGACCCGTGAAAAGTGCCGCGCGACTGGGCGCACAGGCTGGCGATGCGACATAGGCGTTGTCGAATCGAATCCCCTCTTCCGCCATTTGTTGAAGGTTGGGCGTTTGGAACTCGCTGGATCCATACACCGACGAATGATGCACGCCGTGATCATCGGCGATGGTGATCACAAAGTTCGGCTTCGCGGCCAAGGATGTCGACCCGCACAGCAGCACCATGGCGAGGGCGATGGATGGCACAGGACATTGTGCAGCAAGCTTCCACGGAAAGCAGGTGCGAGAGCGGGTATTCATAAAGAGATCCAACCTGATAGCTAGACGTAGGTTCGAGGGAGCGGTTTTCAGGGGTAGGCAGGCGAAGAGACGCTTCCAATGCGACTGCCCCCGCTATTGCGTTAGAGTCACGGTTTTCCCGTGGGCGGGTTTCAGTTCGATGGACTTGATCGACGTGGTGCCGGCGGGAAGGTGGACGCGGACGTGAATGATTGGCGAATCACCGGGCAGACTGGTTTGGATCGTTTGCCACTGGCCCGATTTCTCGACGCCAACATTGATTCGCTTGGCCGCGACGAAACCCTTGTCGGCTGAGTTTCGCCAGCAGAGGCCGATCGCACCGGACGTTGCCGTTTTGACAACCATGTTGACGGAAACCGGGCCGGCCAAACGCAAACCATTTCGAGTGATGAACGGTGTTTGCTTCGTGCCCAGCGTTTGCGGGGCGATCTGCAAACCCTCGCTAGTGACATCCATTTTGCCGTTGCGGACGATCCATGCAGACGCTGACTTCTTGGATCCGGATTGGGAACTTGCCGAATCGGTTTTCGGGATGAATTTTTCAGGCAGCGGTGTCGCCGGTTTGCCGTCGAGATAGAAATCGAAGTAGTCAGTGGCCGCTTTGGACATCTCGCCGTTGGCCAGGCCGGGCGGATCGAGCTGGCTGGCCCAACCCGATAGCTTTTCGCGTAAACGATCGGCAATCTCTGGGTGATCACCCGCGAGGTCGTGTTGCTCTTCGAGATCATTCTTTAGGTTGTACAAATACTCGCGGTCACCGCCGCGAAGCAGCTTCCAATCGCCTTCGCGAATGGCCGATTGGGCAACCCAACGCCAGGCGAGAAATACACGCGGTGGTTCGTTCGTTTTCCCGGTGAGATACGGAATCAAGTTGACGCCGTCGAAGTCCCCCGGTTTCGATTCGATTTTCGCTAAATCCGCAGCCGTTGCCGCCACGTCCAGAGCGCTGACCGGGTGATCGAACACTTGCCCGGCGGGAATCGTTCCGGGCCAAGCGATCACAAACGGGACGTGCATGCCGCCTTCGGAGAGCATCCCTTTTTCACCGTTGAGCGGGTCGTTCAAAGAACCGTCCCAACCAGGACCTCCAC
Organism: Rubripirellula lacrimiformis; assembly: GCF_007741535.1. Classification (NCBI taxonomy): domain Bacteria; kingdom Pseudomonadati; phylum Planctomycetota; class Planctomycetia; order Pirellulales; family Pirellulaceae; genus Rubripirellula; species Rubripirellula lacrimiformis. The sequence continues at coordinate 7,728,225 of NZ_CP036525.1, read as the reverse complement.
CGGGAGCATCACGCTTGTGAATCTTCAGTGGTGCGCCGTTGTCGCCGATGTAGAAGATCAGTGTCTTTTCGGTCAGATTGTTTTCGGCCAGCGTCTCGGTAATCCGTCCGACACCATCGTCCACTGCGGACAGCATTGCCAATGCTTGCCGACGTCGCTCGGGCATCTTGCCCGGGAATCGATTCAGGTACTTTGGCGGCGCGTCCAACGGGACGTGGGGGGCACGGTACGCGACATACAGAAAGAAGGGATCGTCCTTGTATCGTTCGATCAGCGAGGCCGCAGCTCGGCTGCATCCATCGACGTGATACATCTGGGGATGCAAGTTCGACATCTCGCGATCGCTGCCATCAAGACCGATGTTGGCGGCAAAGGGGGCGGCGGAGTTTTGGTTGAACACGTGCTTGAATCCGTGCTCGGTGATCTTGGGCCCTGGGCCAAGGTGCCATTTGCCGAACTGCGCGGTCACGTACCCCGCATCCTGCAGACGTTCGGCAATCGTCAACTCGCGATCGAATCCCTGCAACGTTTTTCCGTTGGCTTCGACGCCGAACTTCGATTGGAACTTTCCGATCATCAATCCGGCTCGCGACGGCACGCACTGCGGCGCCGTGCTGTAGCCATGCCGGGCCAGCACACCAATCCTTGCCAATGCATCCACATTGGGCGTCTTGATGTCGTCAAGAACTCCTTGGCACGACAGATCCGCGTGGCCGTGATCATCCGTGTAGAACACGATGATGTTGGGTCGAGAATCTGCCGCGTTGGCAAGCGTCGCTGAGAGCCAAACCAGAGGGATGCAGAAGGTGATGAATCGGTTCACGTGGCAGCCTGTTGGTGTGAGTGATCTGACATCGCTGGAAGCCTATCCTACGTTGGGATGCGTTTTGCAAAGATTCCGATGGGTCAATCGTTCGGGATACCGTGGATTGTCCAGTAGACGTCTTCGTTGAAGGGATTGCCGCTTGAGTCCTGCACTTCCATATGCAAGTGCAATTGATCGACGGGACGCAAATTGGGTGTCCACAATGACAGCGTTTTGCCATCCTCGCTGATGGAAACCGATTCGATCGGCAGGTCTTGTTTTCCAACTTCACCCGTTTCGGGATGATAGAAGTCGGAACCGTAATTCTCGGTCCACTTGTAGTTCCATTGCTCGGCCACGTACGCAGATGCGCCAGTCGATGCAGCGTGATTCAGTGGGAAGTTGAATCGGAGTCGAAGTTCGCCGGGATGTACTTCGCAGTGCGTGATCATGCGAATGGGCTTGCCGGTGTGGCGAACGCGATAGATGCCGCCATCGGCAAGGTCGCCACGTCCGTTGTCGTTCCATCCATTCAGCCCCGTCACATACAGTTGTCCATCGACGGGGTTGACGCGTCCTCGCATGATGCCGGTACCAAAGTCGTGCGGGAACCGAACCAGGGCGGCTTGCGCCAAACCGTCCACTTCCTGCGTCATCAGATAGAACAAATGCCCCTGGCCAAAACTGGTGTGCAGCAATCGACCCGCCAATGGACCAAACCGCTGGTCTTCCACGAAGACTTGGCCGCCCGATGAATTGTCGACCTCCTGCGGCATCCAGATCAGCGGCGGGTCGAAGGTCTTTGGCGGAACCACTTTTCGGTGATCGATCTTTCCACCGTCCGGCGCCCATGCACCGCCACCTTTGTTCTGCACGTAACCATAAAAGCCACCCCGTTTGACGAGATTGATCTTCGACGCTGGCATCCACGTGCCCTGGTTGTCGCTGACCGTCAGCCGACCATCGGGCAGAATTCCCATTCCATTGGGCGTTCGCAGTCCGGTGCAGATCACCTCGCGGCTTTTTCCATCGGCGGAAACCTTGACGATCGCCCCTGGCAATTTGTAATCCGTGTACTGACCGCTTTTGGCGTAGTAGAAGTTGCCTTCCGCGTCCGTCTGCAGATCGAAGTTGAACGAATGGAAGAACGTCGAAACGTCGGTGTCGGCGCTGAAACTTTCATAGAAGTCCGCCTCGCCATCCTGGTTGGTGTCGTGCAGTCGCGTCAGTCGGTCTCGGCAATTCACGTAAACCAGCCCGTCGACCACTTTGATTCCAAAGGGTTCGAACATGCCGCCCGCGAACCGTTTCCAACGCACATTCAGCAAGTCGTCGTCGATGCCGGACACGATCCACACGTCACCGCCGACCGTTGCCACCGCCATTCGGCCATCGGGAAAGAAATCGATCGCTGACGTGCGGAACCATGTATTCCAGGGTGTCGACTGCGGGATCGAAATGGTGTCGACTTCGTAAGCACCGGATTGAAAACCACGGTAGCCGATCGTTTCAAAGACTTCTGGCCAGCGCAGGTCGCCACCTTCGGTCATCGCGGCGGGATCGATCGCCGAGAGTGCTGGATCCTTTGCGTCGGCAGCAGCATCCCCGAATCGAACGATGTCGATCACGCGTGTTGTTTCACCTGCGGGAATCTTCACGACCCATCGTTGCTGGTCATCCAAAGAAAGCGTCACTTCATCAACGTCGCCCCGCAAAATGGGACGGACGCGACCAGGGCCCGATTTTCCGACTGCCAGCAGCAAGCCCTTCCCGCCCTGAATTGTCAGCGTGTGTCGGATTGCCGTTTGATTCGGTATCGCGGATGGCACTTCAAGAATCTGGCGGCCATCGATGGAGTAATTCAATACGATTTGATCGCCGCAGAGAAAGTGGCCGTGGTAGTCCAGCCAACCCTGTGGCAGCGGACCACGCGGCAACAGATCCGTTTTCGGATAGTCCAGCGATCCATCGTGTCCCCATTGCCAAAGATCCAACGCCGCGATCATCTCGCCTCGCGGTTCGGGATACCCTTCACCTCGGCCGCGTTTGTGTTGAGTTTGATCCACATCCAGAAAGCCGCCCGACCAAATCGCGGCTTGGTCCATCGTATGCAAATCGTAGGCGATGGAGATGTTGTCCAACTTGATCGTCAGCGCACTGTTGACGTCGCGGCCTAGTTGCGATGCCAGCGCCGGGCCGTAATCGCGATCGGGATCAAGCTTGAAATCGCCCATGTCCGTACCCTTGGGCAGCGAACTGAGGTATTTCGGTGTGATCGGAAAGTAGTCCGGGTTGGAGTCCTTCATGAACTGCTGGCGAATGTAGGCCACGACTTCGTAGCGTTCTCGCGGCGACAGAGCCGAAGCGGCAGCCATCAATCCGTTGCCATGGGAAAGCGTCTTGAACATGCTGTGCGGGTCGGCCCCGAATTTCAGTTTCTGGGTACCGAACGCTCGCGCGGTCGCCAAGGATGGCGTGTTTCCATCTTTGCCGTGACACTGATAGCACGTCGATTCGTAAATCTGTTTGCCGCGTTTCAGCTTTCCATTTTCCGCCCGCCGAATGATCTGTGCATGATTCAGGTTGATGGTGTCGTCTTTGGGGATCAATTGCTCGGCTGTTGGCTTCAATTCGTCGGCTCGGTCACGACCACCTTCGTGAATCGCAATCAGGTAGCTGACCAAATCGAGGAACTGACGCGGAGACTTCAGCGTTGCCACCAAGCCCTCGGGCATCATCGACACGTTGGAACGACTGCGGGCGTCGATGTCATCTTTCGCGACCGAGATAGTCGCCTGCAGATTTGCGGCGTCGCGGAGCACAATGTTGTCGTCGTCTTCCGATACCATCATCCCTGATCGAACTTCACCATCGACTGTCAGCAAAAGCACGACTTGGTAGCCTTCGCGAATCGACTTGGACGGATAAAGCAGCGATTCGATCAGCTCGACGTCGGTCATCTTGTCTCCCAATCGTGTCAGGTCAGGTCCAAGCGGCGACTGCCCCTGGCCCGTCGCATGACACTTCGCACATGCGGCTGCGGAGGCATGGAAGACGATTGCCCCGCGTTGCGGATCGCCACGCAGCCGAGCTTCTTGTGCGATCCGGTTTGCGTCGACCGATTCAAAGGTTTCCTGCAAGGTCGCGGTTTGTGCGAATGCCGGTGAAGTCACCAACGCAAAAATCAGGCAGGTCAAACAGAAAAGCGGGCGGGACATTCGTGATCCAGATGAAGGGATGAAAGACGATATGGGATAGGGACGGGATAAAAGTGGGGTTGGCTTCCGGCCAGTCGCTGCGATCGATTGGAAACGATGAAAGCCTAGTCGAAGTGGATGGTGCGAAGTTTCGATGGAATCGGGGCCCAGGCCGAATGGGGCCGACTTTCCGCGACGTTCAACGCACTGGACTTGCATGTCCATCAGCCATCGGAGATGGCTTTGACGGCGATGCCGTACATCGCCTTGTTTCCTTGGTCACCATCGGTTTGTGGTGGACCGAGTTCCACTTGGCCAGCGGCATCGACACGCTTCTTCCAGACCGAGTACTGAACGTAGATGTCACCCTCGCGGTTTGGCTTGATGCCCTGAGCCAATGGGCTGACTGGACGCCAAGGTCCGCTGCGAAGCGTCAAGCTGGTTTCTTGGAAACCGTTCTTTAGCCAAACAGATGGATTCCTGCGCAGGTCATGCATGACGTAAACGTCTGCGGGGCCGGCAAGCTGCAACGAAATGGTCAGCGACTGTTCTTGCCGATCGATATGGAACGGGCATACGACGTCCGCGCCGAGCAACTCGGAAGGAAACTCTTCGCCTTCGGCGGCTCGCCAAACGATGTCGGGGCGCGGAGTGGAAGCATGCGTCGTGTAGGCGATGGTTCCTTCACGCATTCCGCCGGCAATGATTCCGTAGAAACGGTGAAACCCATCGGTCACCGCATTGTCGGTAATGTCTGACACAATCGAAGAGGCGTTGCTTGCGGAAAAGCCGAATCGTCCCTGTGACAACCAGACGGCGGAAAGTCGACGCGGTCGGCGACCTTTGCCGAGCCGGACGCCTTCACCTTCGTAGACTCGTAGCGAACGGGCTGTGTTGGCCGAACCACCCGATTCGACTTTCACTTCGCCATCAAAGACCGCGACGCTCGCTTCGTCGTCAGAAACATCGACGCCAAAGCGAGTGCCAAGATCGATGATCTGGCCATGGTCGGTCAGGATCATAAAGCCTTGGCCCGATTCGCCAACATCCGCATTCAGCCGTCCGCGTGCCAACTGCAACCGCATCGACGACTGAAGTGTTCCGTCCAGCGGAGCGAACAAGTCGAGGACAACGCCGCTGTCCAATCGAACCTGCATTGTTCCCGCTTCCAGCCGGATTCGATTCAGATGGATCCGATCGCCAACACGGACATCCTGATCGAAATCAGCCAACCTGGCCGCGTCGAGTGACGTGACTTCCGCAGTGACCGACGCCATCGGAATATCGGATTCGGTGGTTGGTAGGAACCAGGCCGTTCCCGCGATCAGAAGCATGACCGCGGCGATCCCCACGATGACGCCAAAGTATCGCCAAGTGGGTCGCCGATTGGGTCGCCGAGTGGGGGCGACGGTTTCGTTGGACGCCGACGGATCGCAGTTCATCGCATCGAATTCCGCATCCGAAAGAGCGGCACGGTCGGATATCGCTGAATCCAGATTCATGTACTCCATGAAGTCACGTCGGAATTCTGCATCGCTGCGAAGTGTTCGTTCAAGCTTGCGGAAGTCATCGGCGTCAATGACTCCGGCTGCGTAGTCGGCAATCAGCGCTTGCTGGTCTGGCGAGCTATTCATGACAGCCCTCCGATTGAAGAGTCCGCCGCGTGCATTCCAATAGTTGCAGACGGATTCGGTGCAACCATTGATAGAACGCGCCGACCGTTCGACCGCTCTGCTTCGCAACACGCTGGATCTCGGCTTGCGGCGCATAAGCCGCTAGCACCAGTCCTCGCTGCGGTTGCGGTAGCTTTTCAAGGCATTCGTCCAACGCATGACGCTGAGCCTGCAGCCAAGCTTCACACCGGGTGGACTCATCGGCCACCAAGTCAAGGACATCTTCGGAAAGCACATGTCGGTCACGACACTTGTCACGTAGCCATGCGAGCGATTCATATCGAGCGACGCCAAACGCCCACCTGCGAAAGCTTTTGCGATCGTCCAGTTCGTGAAATTTCCGCCACAGGACAAGTGCGATCCCCTGCATCACGTCTTCGGTGTCCTGCCGCGTCGGCACCAGTCGGCGCACGAAGGCACGAATTGCCGCTTCATTCGCCGTGAACAGCGTCAGGAATATCTCATGTTGGTCCGCAGTTTCTTCGTCCATGCCAATTACACTCCACCAATCGAATCGGTTTTACGAAGAAAACTCGAGAAATTTTCGGCTCTTCCCCCCCCACCCCCCCCCAAAAAAAAAGGGGGGGGGGGTGCGTCGCGCGTCTTCGGCCCCGTAGATCGCTCTGATCCTAGTCCGTTGCTGAAAAGCGGTCGCTGGATTGAGCGGGCATGATCAATGGGGCTAAGCAAGGCTAGCGCCTGCGAGCCGAGAGGCAGCCTGCTGGGGAAGGTTGACCTGCGCTAAAGAACGGTTCGTTGAACCAACGGTTCTTGCAGCAGCGATTCAGGATTGGGAACTGAAATCAGCAAGCAGACTACGGTCATCGCCGATAATGCTTCGTTTGACACATTCAGTGCCGGTGAGAATGCACCGATCGGGGGAGCGGTGGCGACCATCGGTGGGTCGAGCGTGGGGCAAAGAGAGGGAACTGCTGTCTGCCCTTTGCCGGGCCGGGTTTGGTGACCGGTAGAATGATCCGCAAGCACGACGGGGATCGGCGGCGGATGAAGCGAGCGAGCCGCCCGAGTGGGGCTGCTGGGCACCGGGGAAGGGATCTGTGCCGCTCCGGTTTTGAGCCGCGATGCGGCCGGCTGCGTGTTCGCTAACTAGCTGGCGCTGGTTCCGCTCGATTGCTGAGGGACCACCTTGTCGTCGGTGTAGAAGCGAAACTTTTTGTTATCGCCGCTGGACGCGAAAGTGCGATCAACTTTGGTATACGTTTCACCTTCGCTGGTAAAACTGTCACCGACCTCGAGTGTGCCGAATTCGCTGATTATTTGGGTATTCATGATTGTGTATTCTGTTGGAGAGTGGGGACTAGGACTTGATGCAAATGCCGTTCCAAAATCTGCCTTGGAACGGCAAATCTGAACTGTCCGAACGAATCCCATTCGGGACTGTTCCGAGCCACGTGAGTGGTTTCGCAAACGGTGCGGTGATCCGGTCGCGTTCAAGGCGAGCCGGCGGACCGAGTGAGCAGTAGTGGGCAACTGTGCGCAGAGGTGGGCAGGATTGGCTGATTGCCCTCGTTCGGCGACGAGACGTGCTGTTGGCTTCGATATGATTCACCCATTCAACGGGCGCTCGATATGTCTTGGCGGGGGCGTCTTGTTGGAGTCGTCGATTCAGCGGTTCGGTCGATGCGAACTTGACGCTGGGGGGGGAATGGGGTTGGATTCGGATTTTGGATTTTGAAGCTGGCACACGGGTTTGGCGTGGTGGTGTCAACGCAAGTTGACGGTAGTGTTCGCTTGGCAAGCGAGTGCCGTCGGAGTTTTCGCTTTGCAAGCCTGCGTCGGTTTGGCTTGTTTTCGGTATCTGGCGAGGCTAGGTTGGGAAGTCATCCATGAAATTCACCCTGCCCTGCACGACCCACCTAGCAACCCGACCGGCAGCCGCAAACGGCTAGACCGATTCGTCGCGATTTCGCATCTGTGCAATATCCCAAGCGGCTCATGAACAAACTACTCGCGTTCTTGTTTTCGGTTGTCGTCACTGTTTCGATCCGAGCCGCTGACGTTCCCGATGTTGCGGTGGTCGGCCAAGGCGCGCTGGTTTCTTCGCAGCAGATCTTTGACCTTGCGGACAAGCCCACGAAAGAAAGTCACGCGTCCACGATCGCCGAGACACCTACTGGGTTGGTTGCCGCTTGGTTCGCGGGCACTCGAGAGCGTGATCCCGACGTGGGCATTCGCGTCTCGCGTCTGGAAGACGGCACGTGGACGGATCCGGTCGAGGTTGTTAACGGGGTTCAGTCGTCGACGCTTCGCTATCCGGCTTGGAACCCGGTGCTGTTTCAACCTGCCAAGGGCCCGCTGATGCTCTTCTATAAAGTCGGTCCGCACCCGCGGAAGTGGTGGGGCATGCTGACGACTTCGGATGACGGCGGCAAGACTTGGTCCTGGCCTACCAAGCTTGGCGAAGCCCACACGATCGGGCACTTGATCGGACCGGTCAAGAATAAGCCCATTCAACTTGCCGATGGCACCATCCTTTGCCCATCCAGTACCGAGATCGATTACCCGGACGGATCTTCCCATTGGCGGGTGCACTTCGAAGTCACCAAGGATCTGGGCAAGACGTGGGAAGTCATCGGGCCGATTCAGACCGGCGAAAACTTTCATGCGATTCAACCAAGTCTGTTGACCTACCCCGACAACCGAATGCAGATCCTATGTCGCAGCCAAGAAAAATGCATCGTCCAAAGCTGGTCCAAGGATGGCGGGAAAACGTGGGGCGCGCTGACCGCCACCGAGCTGCCCAATCCTAATTCCGGCACCGATGCGGTGACCCTGAAAGATGGGCGTCAGGTGTTGATCTACAACCATAGCGACGGCGCTGGGCAGCCGAAGAACGGCCCCGTTCTGAAGCCTCGCCGGATTCTGAATTTGGCGATTTCGTCGGACGGCAAAACATGGAAACCCGTTCTGACGCTCGAAAATGAAACGGGCCCCCATCCCACCGACGTGAACCGTCGGCGTCACTTTGGCGAGTATAGTTACCCGGCCATCATCCAAACCAAAGATGGGCTTCTGAATATCGTCTATACCTATAACCGGGAAGGCGTCAAACACGCGGTGGTGGATCCAAGCAAACTGTGATCCCGCCGCATTATCCCGCTCTCCCTCCCCTGCCCTCCTGCTAACTCCCTCCCCGCCCTCCCCTTCCATCCCGCCTTTGGGAATACGTCATGAAGAATTTGGCAACCTCCGACACCCCTAGCCGTTCACTATCCCGGCGCCAGCTTTTACGAAACGCTACCGCAGCTTCGGTGGCAGTCATCGGTTGCCCTGCGATCGTTCGCAGCGAGTCGCTGAATTCGAAATTGCAAGTTGCCTGTATAGGTGTCGGCGGCATGGGCCAGCGAACGATGGAGAGCGTCGCGTCCCACCCCAAGGTGCAGATTACTGCGCTGTGTGATGTTGATTCGAACTACTTGGCGGCTGCGTCGGCGAAGCATCGCGATGCGTCTGTGCACCAAGATTGGCGCGAGTTGTTGGCCGAACATGCTGACAAATTTGATGCCGTGACCATCGGCACGCCCGATCACATGCACGCCGCGCCGGCGGTCACCGCCATCCGTGCAAAGAAACATATGTACTTGCAAAAACCGATGGCCAGTACCTTGCACGAATGCCGTGTGATCACTCAGGAGGCGGCCGCGGCAGGTGTCGTCACTCAGTTAGGCAATCAAGGTCGTTCGAGTATCGAGAGTCGGCACACGGTCGAACTGATTCGCAGTGGCGTCATCGGCAAGATCAAGGAAGTGATCCTGTGGGAGAACAAGAAACTAGGTTGGTGGCCCAAGAATACCGACATCAGCGGTTCGGGTGACGCGGTCCCAGCAAGCTTGAATTGGGACCTCTGGTTGGGTGTGCAAACGCCTCGGCCCTATTTCGCCAACACCTATCATCCGCAGACATGGCGTGCCTGGTATGGGTTTGGTGTCGGCGAGATGGGCGACATGGGATGCCACCATTTTGACATCAGCTTTGACGCGTTGAAATTGACCGCGCCGCTGCGCGTGCGTCAGTTGTCACCGACCACGACCGGACCGTTGTGGGGGAAACAGAGGAAGGTGGAACTCGTGTTCCCCGGAAGCGATATCACCGCTGCCGATACCGTTAAGTTGACGTGGCATGACGGCGAGATGCGACCGGACGTCAGCCGAATCCCTCTGCCGTCGGGAGTCGATGTGTTGCCGGAATCGGGGACCTGTTGGATTGGCGAAACAGGAACAATTTTCAAGAACTATCGCCGCGGGATGCCGGTGGTGTTGCCCGAATCGAAGTTTCCCGCCGACAAGAACCAAAGCCAATTGGCCAAGCAAGATCACTACCATGATTGGGTGAATGCCGTCGTCGAAGGTCGCAAGGCATGTGGCGACTTTAGCCACGGAGGGCCGCTGACCGAGTCAGTCTTGGTCGGCGCGATGGCGGACCGAGTTGGCAACGATTGGCTTCACTGGGACCGCGATCGCCAAACATTCACCAACAGCCCAGAAGCCACGGCGTTGGTCTCGCGAACCTATCGCGATGGATGGAACGTTCCCGGACTCGGCTAACCGGCCGATTCGTCCACGCGGTTTTCCCAACGGCGGTTCAAGCAGTCGTCCGAACGATGGGGCCGAACTATGGGGCCGAACAACGGTCCCCGCGACGCCATCGACGCCTTGCGACCATCCCGATTCCGATCAGCAGTGCGGCTAGGCTAGATGGTTCGGGCACTGCGGTTGCACGGAGTCGGATGAAGTCGAAATCCACTTCAAGGTCTGCGGTTGGGAACGCGGCGTCGATCTGGTTTAGGTTCACGAGCCTGATTTGAAGTGCCTGGCCTAGCTGGGCATGGGAGGCCGTTGTCGCAAACGAAATGTTGCTTGTTTCAAAGTCGCCCTCGGCGATCAAGCCGTTCAGTGAATTGTTGTCCTGGGCAACCACAACGCCGCCTGCCAACAGATCGACGCGGTAGCCGGGAAAACCGCTCAGGTCGAAGGAGGTGCCCGAAGCGATGTTCCCGATTTCAACGTCCAGCGAATAGGCCGTGTTCGGCTGAAGCGTGGCGGCCAAGGTTTGCTGCATGCCGTATTCGCCCTGCCCACCGCTGCCGGCGAAGTTGAACGCAATGCCGACCCTTTGCCCATCGGCCGCGCCGGATGGGAAGAAGGGGGAATTGGCGGCCGGTGTCAGCGTGCCGACGAAATAGGTGTTGCCAGCGCCGCCGTTGGTGATTCCATTGGGATCGTAAAGGTCCCAACCGCCGAGCGGACCAAAGGTGAATCCATTGGTGAAGTTCTCGCCACGAATGTCTTCGAAGCTGGGGTTGATGACGGTGACCAGATCGGCATCGCTGGGGGACGCCAACGAGGCCATGATTGCGGGCACGGTCAACAAGAGTTGGAATAGACGCTTCATGTGGGGGACGCAGTGTTGTTAGGCTAGAAGGGACCAAAATTGCCGTCGCAAAAGGTCTCTCGCCAAAGGATCGCGATCGCGACAAAAATGTCGAATTTTGTCGTTCGCCTCGGGTGTGAATGCAATTGGGGTCCGCTGGATCGCAGTTTCCACCGGCAAATAGCGGTCTATGGCAACCGTTTGCTACATCGGCCGGACGCATCAAACTACACTTGGGTGATGCTGCAGGACGAGGGAACACTGATCGGGCACTTTGGGCTGCCACGGTCCTGGCACCGAGTTGTTGTGGCTTATTGGCGTTGTTTGGGCGTGATCGTTGGCAACCTTTTTCGAATCCCGGATTGACGGATACGACCGTGGCGGATGCCTTCGCGAACGATCCGAACCTCGACGATCTCGCATTTTCGGATTGGCATGCCAAGCTGCGAAAAGGTGATCCCGAGTTCACGTCCCAACTTTGGGATCTGTACTTTCAACGGATGGTGCGATTGGCTCGGCAACGCTTGGTCGGCGCTTCCACCGCAGGTCGAGACGAAGAAGACGTTGCCCTTAGCGCGTTCAAAAGTTTTTGTCTCGGCGTACGCTCCGGTCGCATTTCGATTGATCCAGACGATGTCAATCTATGGCCGCTGCTGGTCACGATCACTCTGAACAAAGCCGTCGACCAAATTCGATACGAGAATCGGATCAAGCGGAATCCACCCGGCAGCCCGGCCGGTGGTGGAACCCAACCGGCGATCGAGCAACTGCGCAGCTGCGAACCGTCGCCGGCAAACCTAGCGGCCGCATCGGAGACGTTCGATAGCCTGCTGGATTGCTTGCGGCAAACGCAAGACGATGATTTGCAGATCATTGCCATCCGAAGCATCGAAGGGAACTCGGCGGGCGAGATTGCAGAATTGTTGGGCTGTTCGCCGCGCACGGTCCAACGCAAGTTGAAAACCATCCAAGCGATCTGGGAGGCACGGTTCCATCGTGACTGACCCAACACCTTCGGCATTCGATTCTTTGTTGCCTGAACAGATGATGGTCGTCAATCGTTACTGCGACCAGTTTGAACAACTGTGGCAACAGACACGCGCGGCTTCGCTGTCGCAGTTTTGGAATACCGTCGATCGCAGCGATCCGGACGTGGCTAGGACGTTGGTCGAAGAACTGGTCGCACTTGATATCCAGTACCGACGTAGGTTTGGGTTGCCGGTTCAGCGGGGCGGCTATGAAGATGAATTTCCGTCCCTGGCGAAATCTTTGGTGGACACTCTTATCGATGGGACCGTTGCGGATCAGGTTGCCGGGAACCGGTTTGAACCCGGCCACCGCATTGGCGACTATGTGATCGAGAAGTTGGCCGGCAGCGGCGGTATGGGGCAAGTCTATCGGGCCCGGCACAGCCTGATGGGGCGTCAGGTTGCGATCAAGTTGATGCAGCGGCATGTCTATCAAGATCCGGTGGCACGAAAACGATTCAAACGCGAGGTTCAGTCGCTGGCATCGTTGTCGCATCCAAATATCGTCACCGCTTTTGATGCGCGAGACGTCGACGGTGAATGGTGCCTGGTAACCGAATGGGTCGAAGGGGCAACCCTTTCGGCCGCGGTTCGTGCACGCGGGCCGTTGCCTGAATCCGAAGTCATCGAGATTGGAATTCAAGCGGCGCAGGGTTTGGGATACGCACACGATGCGGGCGTGATTCACCGAGATGTAAAGCCTAGCAATCTTGTGATCGGATCGGATGGGCAAGTCAAAATCCTTGACCTGGGAATCGCTCGACTGGATTGGGAACGGGATCGCGATTCGTCAACCGATCCGCTGACGCAGTCGCATCACATGATGGGCACCGCAGAGTTTCTTGCGCCGGAACAGGCTCGGTCACCGCAACAAGCAGGCGTCTCCAGCGACATCTATAGCCTTGGATGTACGCTTTTCTTTCTGATCAGTGGGCGTCTTCCCTACACGGGCGATTCACCGATCGATGTGATCTTGAAGCACGCCGATTCGCCAACGCCTGCTCTATCGGACCTCTCGTCTGCGGCCCGCGTCTCCGACCGAATCAGTCGACTTGTTCATCGCATGATGGACAAAGATCCGGCCAACCGACCGGCTTCGATGGCCGACGTCGTCAGCGAACTGTCGGGTTACCACGCTGCCGGATCGGATCCAGATCGATCACGCAGTGCAGGTCGCCGCGGACGACTTGCACGTCGTCTGTCCGTGGCTGTCGCAGCCTGTGGGGTGATCGGGTTGGGGGGGTGGTGGGTTGCACCGCAGTCGCCGTCTGCCTGGACGGCCGGCCATCGGGATGAATCGGCAGTCCGTTTCAATGGCCGCGGCAGTTACGCAATCGTTCCCGAATTTGATGTTCCCGTCGGCGATGACGCGATGATCGAAGTCGTGGTGACACCACGCATGGGGGCAGTGCCTGCGAATATCGTTACCTGGACAGGTTCCGAAAGCTTGATCTTGTTCACCGCAAACGGACAAAAATGGGGCGTTGCATCGCTGCGTGACGGTGAATCGACTCTGGTGGTTTCTAATCAGCAAATCGTGTTCGGCAAGACCAGCGTTGTTGCGGCGCAGCGGCGAGGGACGGATTTGAAACTTTGGTTAGACGGGGAACCGATCAGCACCCGGCCGCTAGAGTATCGGATTCAATCCAGCGATCCGGTTCTGTGTTTTGGTGGTGTTCCCAGGGATCTGTTTCCGGGGGAAAGCAATGGGCGGTTTTTCGCAGGGGACCTGCGCCGCATTCGCCTTTCCAAGTCACCGTTGCCCCGGCCGGCGCAGACGATCGAAGACCTAACGAGTTTGGAATCGACGGTCGCGCTGTTCGACTTTCACGAGGGTGCGGGGCGGGCAACTACGGATCGCACGCCGTTTCGCTGGAGAGCGAGTTTGATCGAAGCCGCTTGGGCCAAATAGCCAAGCGGCCCCGCTAGTGTTGAAAGGAGTGCTGAGGGGAGGTGCAGCAGTCTTTGCGATCCAGCGTCTTGCCGTGCCGTCGGCGGCTACCGACCAGCATGGTTGTGTTTCAGCTGCAAGTCGTGGTTAGGGCAGGTGTGCACCGCGATGGCCGAGCAATCCGACGTACCGCGGTCAACAGAACACCTTGCATCACGCTGCAACCGGCTACGAACTAGCTTGCCACTTGTACGCGTCGTCGACGACGTGTTTCGACAGCCAGGATGCCGACCAAGATCACCGCGAACGTGCTCGGCTCGGGGACCGCACTCACTCGCGAATAGCCAAGATCCGTCAGGATGCCGATTTCAAGGCTGCTCCATGTTCGGGCTTCTTGCGGGCCGTAGTCACGATTGGGTTTCATCATGAAGTTCATGTCCTTCGTGGGCATCGAAAATGTCGCTTCATCCAGATGGCTTTGGTCTGGGTCGTCAAACAGGTTCGGTTGGGATCCGAAAGCCAGAAAGGCGTTGGGGCCTGCGAACAGGCCGCCGTCGGTCTGTGCATTCGCGAATGCGGTCGCGTCGACTATCTGGGTGTTTGGATCGATCAGCTTAGCACCGCTTTTGTCCGTTAAGAACTCATCCCATTTCGACCAGCTACCTGGCGTTCCCGATTCCGTACTGCCTTCATCAAACCGGTCTGCCGCGGGAGTACCTGAAATCTCGCTGCCGAAGCCCAGTGCGTGTGTAAATTCGTGGAACATCGCGGCGTAGAAGTCGAACGTTTGGCCTGCACCCGGGGCAACTGCTGGTGTATTCGGGTCAAGTTCCCAGGCGTAGCCCCAATTCACGTCCACATACCCATCCAAACTCGCTCCGTTGACGTCAGAGCCAGAGACCAGCTTGTTTCGGATCACTTCACCGGCTCCAAAAGTGCCTGGCGATTTTTCAAAGTTCGAACCCGCAGACGCAAGCGTCGTTAATTCCGTGTCATTCGTGCTGGTGACCGCAAACGAAATCGTTCCGCTGTTGGAAAAATGGCTTCCAAACAGGTTCGAGAACAATTGACCCGCGGTGTCTAAGGCCGCCTGCCGTGCGATGCCTTCGGTCGGATCAAGGAATCCAACGTTACCGACGTTGTTGCTGTAGTCAAAGTTGAACAGGATCTCGGCTTGATAGTGGCCACCGGGAATTATTCACCCATAGCCCACAAATCGCTGAGAAGGATGCCCCGATGGGCTTGGCCAACAACCAGGAATCCGGGACCTGCGTCGATCAGTCGATCGCTGGTTTTGCGAGGATTTGGCCAAAGAATTTCGCCAACCGCGGCATCTCTAGACAGCGATGCGATCGCCGAACGCTATAAGCTTGCTGCCCCATCGGTTTGGCCGCAGACGTCCAGTGACCAAAATCACATGAAGGTAGCTCTGATCGAAGAGGGCGTTCACGCAGGACTGCGGTGCAGAACGCAGCGATACTGCAGCCGGGCATGCCTTCGCGGTGGGCGGCGGATCAGTCGGCTTGCTGGCGTGCTTTTTGGTCGTGGAGTCCCCAGTCTTTCAGCAACGCCTCGGCGGGTTGATCTTTGGGGTCCTGCAGATTCAGCGAGGTGGGCAGTTGGCTGGGCGGAAGGGAGGACACCGTCATGGCCTGTTCCAGTGGATCCAACCCCAGTGCGATTTGCATCTGTGCCAGCGCCGCGAACCAATTCTGTTGAGCTTCGATCAACTTGATCTCGGTCTCGTTGGCTTTCGTTTCCAGCAGGTTCAGGTAGATCAGGTCGATCTTGCCTCGGTCGAAGGCAAACCGATAACGATCCAGCGTTTCGATGACCGTTCGCAACGAAACCTCGGCTTGATCGACGATCTGTCCGGACAGCATCAGCGAGTTGTAAGCCGTGCGCAGCTCGACGCCGATCTTGTCGCGAACCAAGCGAAGTTTTTCGTTGGTCTGTGCGATCTTTGCCGTCGTCGACTGGATTTTGCCGCGTGCTTTGCGTCGTTGGATCGGGACCTCGCTGGTGAATCCGATCACCAATTCGAACTCACCTTTATCATCCGACTTCGTCGCCGGTTCGCCCATGTCCTGCGATGCTTCGGCGATGAATTCGAACCGCGGCAACATTTGGTTGTTGGCGAGTTGCCGATCGAGTTGGATGCCACGGATTTCATACTGCAAGATTTGTGGTTCTGGTCGTCGCGTCAATGCGGCGGCCAGGTCCGTTTGGAAGTCGCTGGGCGGCGGAGCTTGAATGTCGGGGAAGCGTCGTGGGACCCACTGATCGTCAGGCACGATCGGGCGTCCCAAATCGTCTCGCAGGTACAAGCCCATTTTGAAGTTGGTTTCGCGATACTTACGCTCGGTTTCCAACACCTTGGTCGATCGTTCTGCGATCAACTGCTGGTTCAGAATCAGGTCGATTTCGGCGAACTTGCCTGCTTCCACCCCGACCTCGTATTGCTGGCCGCGCTCTTCTGCTAGTTGCAGCAGTTCACGCTGCGCTTGCAATGCCGCTCCCGAGGCGACCCACTGCCAATAGGTCGTCGTCGCTTCTAGAGATACACCTAGCAGGGCTTGCTGAATGGCGGGGCCAACGGATTGCTGTGCCAATGCAGCTTGGAAAACAGCCACGCGTTGTGGGTCGATGGCGCGGCCTTGCAACAACGGTTGTGCGATCGACAGTTTGAATTCGCCCGCGTCATCGGTTTGGCGTTCTTTGTACCAGGGTTGATAGTAGCCGCGTCCGATGCGATAGCCTGCTTCGACATATCCACCCCACCAATTTTGGCGCGCCAGTTTCAGGCCGTTGCGGTAGTTTTCGTAGAACCCGGTTGGCTCGGAAAGCGAGTACGTCAAGAACTTGGTGTCATAGGCGCCGCGTGCCGACAACATCTCGCCGCTTGTCAGTCCAGCCTGTTGGCGAGCGCGTAGAATCTCTGGATAGGACCTGTAAACACTGGCGATGACATCGGCAAGCATCAGCGCATCGTCCGAGTATCGATCGGAATCTGCTTGCGGACGATCGGCGTTTGGATCGGCCGACCCGGTTGGGGCGGAGCCCGTCGGATCCGGCAACGAATCGGGATCGCTAGGATCGTCCGATGTTGCGCCCGACGACGAATCGATCAGGTCATCTTGTGTGATCGCCAAAAACTGCGCAAACGTCATCGTGTCGACCGCACCCTCGGAAACCGACGATGGATCATCGGCCTGGGTGCGACCGGAAAACAGGACAACGTGGACCAGCAGAATGTGGACCAGCAGAATAGCGAACAGCAGAGTCGGGGACCGCAGGCCGATGGACGACAGTCCCCGCGGTGGTATCAACCGTGGGCTTCGTTTCGCGTCGGATGGAAAGGTCATGCCTTGGGCAACTTGACTTTGGTGGACTTTTCCTTGGGTTGATAAGGCTCTTGCCGGGAGACAACCGGCGGGAAGCCGTTCAATTGACGCCATATCTCTTGGCCCAGAGGAACACGATTCAGCAGCACCCACCCGTTTGCGCGGACGCCCTGCCGTAGGTATCGGTCATCCGGCCAACCATTCTCCCGATCAAAATGATTTTCCGGGGTCACCAGCACCCGAAAGTTGCCTCTCCCGTCGTCGGTCGGGAAAACTCGGTTGACTTTTCCGCCAAAAGTGCCGACGGCGACCGATGGCCATCCGACAAATTGGACGGCCGGCCAGCCTTCGAACTGCAGCCGCACCTGGGCCCCTTCTCGGATCAGCGGCATGTCATTGCCACTCACCTTCATCTCCACTGCCAGGACTTCTGTGTCCGGCACGATCACAAACAACTGGTCGCCTTCCTTGATCGTGTCGCTGCCTTCGACGCCATACCATTCCTGGATTCGGCCGGATCGCGGCGCACGCACCTCTAGCCGATCGAGTTCGCCGCGTTTATTGCGTAGGTCCAAAACCTCTTTTTCGATCGTGTTGATCTTCTGCATCGATTCGAGCACCTTTTGTTCGGCACTTCGGTTCTTGATAGCGATGTCTTGAAGTTTCGATTCGATCTCTTCTTCTTTGGATATCAGCGCCGCCGATAACTCGTGGACCGCGTTCTGTGCTTTCTGGACTTTTGCGATTTGGGATTCGACCGACTGTCGTTTGCTGAACAGTTCCTCGCGGGACACCAAGCCTTTGTCGGCAACGTCTTCGGCGATTCGCAATTGGTTGCGTTTGTCCTGCAGTTCAGCTTCCAGCGAAGAGACTTCGTTCCTGGATTGTTCCCATTTTTGTTTGGCAGCCTCCAGATCCTGTTTCAGCGATTCGGTCAGACTTTTGCCACCGCTTTCTTGAAGCATGACGGCTTGCTTGGCCACCTCCAGCCCGGACCAGGCTGCCGCTTCCTTGGATTCAATCGCAATGATTTGCGTATCGATCTGTGACACTCCGTCCACCGAAAACGGTGATAGACGCAGCAACAGTTCGTCCTTTTCGACGTAGCTCCCCTCACGCAGTCCCGGTTTGACGTACTCCACCACCCCCTTCGATGGACTGCGGACAGGTTGCGGGCGGTTCTGCGGATCCACGGCCACCACCGTTCCCACACCGCTGGCGGTTTGTTGCCACGGCAAGAACAACATCGCAATGATCGATAGGAATAATCCCAGCAGGGTTAGCCGACCGACAAAGCGGATCCAGTTGCCGGTGCGGACCAGTTGCATCGACGCAAAATCATCGGACGATGGAAAGACGGAAATCATGAGTTGGCTTTCGGGTCGGATGTTGGATTGTCAGATGAATTCGTATCGGCCGATGACTGCTGGCGCAGGAACAAGGTCTGGTCGCAGAGATCGGCAACATCGCTTCGATTGGTAAACACCAGCAGAGTCCACTCGTCGGGCACCGCCGCAATGTGTTGCCACAGCGAATCGCGCGTCGATGGATCTAGGTCGTCCAGCAAACCGTCGATGACTAGCAACTTGGGGCGAACGGCCAACGCACGTGCCACCAGCAAGCGGACAATCTGCTCGTCGCAAAGCGGGTGGCCACCGGTTTGCAATGTCGTTTGCAAGCCGTTTTCCAACTGCTCGATCGTGGCGGTCAAGCCAACTTGGGCGACCACTTGGCGAACCCGGTGTTGGCCGATCCCGCGACGTCCCAAGTCAATGTTTTCACGAACGGTCCCATGAAAGATGTCTCGCATCCCGGCATAGGCCACCAATTTTCCCATTCCAGAGGTGGCTGCCTGAGCGGCTTCGATTCCACAGATCTGGATCAATCCCTCTCGCGGATCTGTCAAACCAGCGACGGCGCGGGCCAGATAGGACCGGCCGCTGACGTCATCGCCGGTGATGGCGACACGATCGCCAGGTCGGATCGTGGCCGAGGGAATCTTGGAACTCCATCCGGTTCCGCGAAAGGACAGGTTGGACCACGAAACCGCTGCCGGCCCTTCGTCGACCGCTCCGATCTCGATCTTCTGGTCGGCCGGGATATCGATCAGGTGCCCAACTTTGTCGATGCCCGCCATCAAGTCATAGAACTTTTCCAGCGACTTCCCCGCTTTGGCAAATGCGCCCACGACAACCGTCACGATCAATTCGCTGGCGACCAATTGGCCAAGGGTCAATGCACCACCAATGACCAACCATCCGCCAAGGGCCAACAAAGCAGTCGAAGCCACCACTTGGACCACCATTGCAAAACCAACCTGACGGATGACGACGCGGAATTGCCGCTGGCGGGCGGCGATGTAATCCGCGGTCAAACGGTCGGTTCGTTGGATCGCCAAGACCTCGCCACCGCTGGTCTTGAATATCGATGGTTGCGCGATCACGTCTTGCAACCAGTGTGCGACCCGGTACTTGGCCACCGATTCTTCGATCGATGTGCGAATGCCACCTCGACCCAACACCCAAATGATCGACACCATCGAAATCACCAGGACGACGTCGAAACCCAACAGGAACGGGTGATAGAACGCCAGTACGATCATCCCCAAGACGGTCGTCAGAACAATCGAAACCCCGTCTAGCAACAACACCGCGGTTGCTTTCTGGATCGTCATGATGTCGAAAAAACGATTGGCAAGCTCACGCGGATATTCGCTTTCGAGATGGGCCTGGTTGGCACGCGGGAACCGGTGGGCCAGGTCGCTTGCGATCCGCACGAACTGGCGACGTTGGATGATTTCCACCACCACGGTCTGCAGCACGCGGAGCACGCCGGCGATGCTAAGACAGGTCAACAACATCAATCCCAAAATGATCAACGGTTGAAACTGAGTCCCCCAGCTAACCACATTGACCAAAGATTCGACCGCCAAAGGTGTCGCCAGTGTCAGCACGCCTGCGACCAATGCGAACAACACGACCATCCCGACATCGCCCCGGTCTAGCGATAACAATCCGATGAATCGTCGCAGCGGGGTGGGATGTGCGTGATCGCCAGAGTGCCCCGGCGAACTGGCAGAGATCGATTCGCACTCGAACTGTTTGCGGGCGATCAGCATCCGCGGTTGGTCTGAAGACGAAAATAGCTTGGTAAGTTGTCGGCGGCTGATCACTTTCGAATTGACTTGCTCGCTGGTCGTGAACATCTCGACCGAACGCCAATTCGCTTTTTCTAAGACACGCAGCGTACCGTCGTCATAGGCAAGCACGACCGGGTGCCCTTCGCTAAGAAAACCAAAAGCCTCCTTTCCCGATTCCAGGTGCGTTTCGTCCAGCACGATGCCCGCCTGGGTGGCGCTCGTCTGCAGCACCCACAATGAATCTTCGCCGGTCGGCATCGAATCATTCGAAAGAACATCCGCCAAATCGATCGGAACATTCAGGCTTTGCCCGACCCGTGTCAGTGCCCGAAGAACCGATTGATCGTCAGGGGCGACCGAGTCGGTGTGATGAGTTGGGTCCATACGCGTCAGACTAAAGTTATCGAAGAACGAATGTTGAAAATGGAATAGGTCAGTAATCTTCGCATATAACCGCAAAGAAGGGTCTATGATTTTTGCCGCATCATGCGGTACTGCATCCTGTCATGCCAATGCCGTTTGGCAGTGCATCCCGTCGCGACAATGGCTTGGATCTTGCCGGTGAAGTGCCAGCCTGGCCCCGCAGCGCAAAGCTGTGAAGCGTTCATTCCCCACATTTGGGGCGGTTTCTCGTAGCGGAACTCGTCAAGAGTTTCGTTGATTAAGTCGAACTTCCAACGGCAATGGTGAGCCGCTGGCCGTGAGGCCGCGGGCATTGGGGGGATTCCCGGCCGCTCACGCGATTACGGCTCACTCAATCGATTAACCGTCAACCGTTTCCTCCTAGGGTTGTGGGATCACCAAACGTCTTGGCGACTTCCGCATGCCAGGTGCTTCACTGCATTGCCCGCGTCGGGGCCGGTTAAACCAGTGACCCGCAGACTTCTGGTTGCGGATCAAGCCAATCCATCGATTTTGGCAAGTCCTGATGCAACTGAACCCAATCTCCGTTTTCTTGGTATCGATAGCGATGGTCGCCCTCGATTGCGATCAGGTGCACCCACGCGTTTTGCAATCGATCCCGGACCTGGGCATGTTTGTCGATGACCTTGTCAATCGCCGCACGCGGCGCGACGATCACGGCTTGCAATCGCAGCGGGATGTGTTGGACTTGGTCCCCACAGCGGAGCGACTGTTCGGGCAATCCCGATTGCAGGTCGCCACCGTTTCCTGAAAACACGCCGAATCGTCCCACCACGTTGTGGATGGTCTTGTTTCCACTGCCGAAGTGACGATTGTCGACCGACGATGCGTAGTACTGCATGTTGATCCAATGGGCGACGACCATCGGTGCGGTCATGATCGCTTCCAGAACATCCCCGTTCAGGTCCGAATCGCAGTCATAGCTGTGCAGAAAAACTCGTCCGTCCAAATCTGCATTCTTCGTCAGGCAGCGTGGGCCGATGATCATCGCTGCGTTCCCCGCCAAACCCCACTCGGGACGCGTTTGCGACCAATCCGACGCTCGTGCGATGACAGCGTCCGACGACGCTTCGCCAACGCTGCTCTGGCGTTCTTGTCGAGTGAATTCGCCGGCGACGTCTGTGATCGATTGCAGGTCCGCGACACGCGACTGGTGCGACGCGGGGACCGATTCCAGGTCCAGCCACTCGATCTGGTCCGTGGTCGTGTTGTGCCACCCAGCCATGAAATGGGTGTCGGCCGGGATCTCGATTCCGCGTTCGCTCAATCGCGCTCGGACACTTCGGTCGTTCAACAGCATGGCTGCCAATCGAGCATTCGGTGCGCCCGAATGTCCGCCGCATGCACCACAATCCAAGCCAGCCGCCAACGGGTTGTTGTCCGTTTGGCTGCCGTGCCCGCAAAAGGCCACCAGCGAAGCAAAGTTGTCGGTCAGCCCCATCCCCGTCAGCAGGCCTGCGGCGAAATCGGCCTGTTGATCCGTGGTAACGTTCTGGTCCTGAAGATGAGACAAGCTGAACTGCAGTCCGTGTCCGCCGATGCCATCGGTTTCGGGGGTCGACGTCTTCAGACTGCGCCCGCCAAGTCGGGCTGCGAGTTCCAACGCATCCAATAGTCCCATCGTTTCAACAAACGAGAAGCAACCGACCGCCGAGGATTGGAAACGTTTCCATAGCTTTCGCCATGTTCGCACGCTTTGGCGTCTCCCCACCGCCTGCGAATGATCGTGTCCCGATTCGTCGACACAGCCCGCTAGTTTTTCCTTTAACTGAAACTTTGGCTTCAGCAGGACGGGGGCATGCACGTTGCCGGATTCTTGTCCCAAGGGAACGTATTCGAATGGCAGTCCAAAGAACCCGGCAAAGCCAAGCGTTTCGACCTGATTAGATTCGACTTCGATGTGGCGTCGAACTCGTTCCGATCGCACGTCGATACAGAAAGCGATCTGGGCTAGTTTCGTTGCCCCGTGAGCGTGCAGCGTTGGCTGCGGCAATTCGCCCGCTGGCAAACCATCCACGGCCAAATCGCTGGAAAGCCTACCGGTGCTGGTGTGTGTCGACGGCTTCAGTCGGCTTAGCAACTGATCTCGGAATGCGATCTCCGATGCAAGTAGTAGCACGCTTCGAATCGCCCTGGATTCGGGATCTGCAGTGGTCTGTGACGGGCTTGGGTGACGCAGCAGTGAATGCCAATCGATATGAAAGTCAAAGGTTTCGCTGATCGCCACATCGTAGGCAAGTGCGATCGCCAACAGGCCTCGGAAGTCATGCGATTCGATCGATTCGTCTTGCATGTCTTGGAATTTTGTCCAGCCGCTCCATCCGGGAATCGAGAACGCATGAGCGAGCAAGTAGGTTTCCCAAAGTGATTCGGGAAGATCGAGACGCTGCAGCAGATGAAGAATGGTTGCGTCGACCGTATGCGGCAGGTCGCTTACGAATTTGCGGAATCCGTCCAACCCTAGCAGTTCGATGCCACGGTCAATTTGTGCGGCACTTCGCCAAGCTTGGTACAGCGGTTGATCCTTCCATGGATTGCCCCAGGCGGAATGATCCTCTTGGTAATAGGACGCACAGAACTTTCCGATCTCTTCACAAACCGTGGCGCTCCAATCGATATCGCCGGACGCGCTGAGGTGTGCCGTCAACGTGCTGACACGTGGAAGCTTCGCCGGTGGATTCAAAGCATCGATTTCGGCGGAAGTTGATGGATGATCGCTCTGCAGAAGGTCCATCACTTGGGCGACGGTCACCGACTGTGCCGTGACACCGGCTCGTTCGCCCAAGGCGGATTCGATGTGACGTTGATCGATCGCCCCCCGATGATACTCGCTTGCGAAGTGAGCCATCGATGGCAGTAGTTCGCACTGCGAGAAGGTTCGCAGGTAATCGCCTGCTTCGGAAAACGGACGTTCGGTCAGACCGGCGTAGGGATTGACGGCGATCAGATCTTTTAGCGGCCATACCGGGGCGACCACTTCGGTCACCTGTGCCAACAATTGTTCGAACTGTCGATGGACATGAGGTTCGTCATAAGAGGCTGGCATGAAGACCGACAAGGGGGGGTGACCAGCTTGCTTTGGGGTGATGGATTTCATGGTGTGTCTCGGACTTGGATGGTTGGGGAAGGCACTGGACGCGGAGAATACTGGACGCCGTGGGTTAGGTGGATGCGAAGGAGCGAGACAGGCGGCGGACGATTTGTTCGACGTAGAAGCCGTTGGATGCGTGCACGTAGGCGGGCTTCAGCCATGCAGGTGGATTCGCCGAGGTCACTGAACGCTGCAAGGCAAAGATCCCCAGGAAGGGAATCGCGACCGCTGCCATCGCGATCGCGTTTCCAAGATGAAGCGGTACGGTGGGGACCGCTCCGGCGATCAAGTGACCGACCGCAGCAAAACCGGCCGCGTATAGCACGCACATCACGCCAGCCATCACGATGGATAGAAGCACCAGTTTGCGTTCCCCGGTTCCCATTGCTTCGCTGACCCACTGTGACAATGCCAAGCAAAGAATGCCGCCCAGGACCAAGCCGCCCGGCTTTTCCAAGACCGAGATTCCGAACAACGTCCATGTGATCGCTAACATCGTGCAACACAACGTTGCGGCCAAAGCAACCTGGGGCCAAGCGACCGGTTGTGGAACATCATGCGAACCCAGTGTTGCCTGTTGATCTCGCAACACGCTGCCGGATCGCAGGAACGCATTGGCTTTATAAAGCGAGTGGGCGACCAGATGGAGCGTTGCCGCGACGTAGGCACCCAAGCCGATTTGCAGCATCATGAATCCCATCTGAGCGATGGTCGAATACGCCAGTGACTTTTTGACACTGGTTTGAGTCATCATCACCACGACGCCCAAACATGCTGTCATCGTCCCAATCGCCACCAACGAGTAAAGGGCCGCCGGCGATAGTGCGAAGACATGCCCGAATCGTATGATTAGGTATCCGCCCGCGTTCACGATCCCCGCGTGCATCAAAGCCGATACAGGCGTGGGGGATTCCATCGTTTCAGGTAGCCAGGTGTGGAACGGGAACTGAACCGATTGGGTCACCGCCGTCACAACCAACAATCCGCACACCGCATGCATTGCCGTCGGGATTGGAATCGAACCGCTGGCCATCGATCGTGCCGATTCGAAAATTTCGACCAGCCCGAACGTTCCAAACTGTTGGTACAACAAAACCACCGCAGTGATCAGGGCGGCGTCGCCAACCCGATTCAATGCAAACTTTGTCCAGGCAGCGCGGCGTGCCCCTTCGCGATCCTGATTCAATACCAACAGTTGATGCAGTCCTAAGTTGGTCGCGATCCATCCCATCACCAGAATGATCAGATGGCCCGAGAGAACCATTAGGCTGACCGATCCAATGGTGAAGGCTGCCCAGCGGAAGTAACGACTTTGGTTCGATTCGCCGTCGAGGTATCGAATCGAGTATTGGCAAGTGACCCAGCCAACGAAGCTGATCAACGCCAGCATCATTGCCGAAAGCCCGTCCATCAGGATCGTGGGTGACGGTTGGAACGATTTAATCCATGGGACGTCTGACCCGCCCGGCAGCGGACGGTCCAGAACACTCAGCACCAGCAGAGACATCGCGATCGCGAACTGGCAGGCAACTGCCACGGTGATGACGTGGCGGAATCGGGCGACCGCACGCCTGGCGACCGAATCGGGCACCAAGACCGCTGCAACAAGCAGCATCGGGATCACAGCGGGCAGGAAATCCAACCAAGTAAGCATCATCGAAACCTCCGCAGGTGAGAAGTAGGAGACGCGAAATCTAAAGCACGACATATGTGTCGTCAATTGAGTTTCGTCCTTTTGCAGGCTCTGGATGAGACGATTTGGGCGCCGTGAGGGCTCCGAATCGTGAAGGAAGCCGTCATTTGCGGCTTTTTTTATGGAAATTCGAGTCGCGAAAATAAATTCGTGTTTTTCAGTGCTACAATCGTTCGCTTCGCCGGACGACATCGAAATCGCTTCGGCCGGCATTTGGTTCAAGGGGTCCGGGGCTCGGACGGGAGATCAGCAGTGGCAGCAAAAAGGGCAATGCGAAACCAGGATTCCCTCCCCCGCACGACTCCGCCGGCGCCCGCCGAGGGCCGCCCACCGGCTCGATGGACTTTCTTGACCAATCACGCACATGTCCTGATCGTCTTGAACGCTCAGCCGGATCTGGTGCTACGGGAAGTCGCCGTCCAGGTCGGGATCACCGAGCGGGCGGTGCAGCGGATTGTGCAGGATCTAGAGGAGGAAGGCTTCATTCGCCGCGAGAAGGTGGGGCGAAAGAACCACTACGAAGTCCTGACAGACCAACCGCTGCGGCACCCCATCGAAGCGCATCGCAATATCGGCGACCTGTTGAAGCTGATCACCGGCTGAACAAGTGGCAGCCGCAACAACAGCGTCCGAACCCCATCGACCGCTGTCGTCCGCTGTCGATTAACCGTGTGTCCATCAGGCCCCGCGTTTTGGGTTGTGGACGCACGGGGCGTTGCCCACGCGGTGAAACGATTCTGGGGCGGGTTCGACTATCCGCTGTCGTTTAACCGTGTGCCCGTCGGGCCACGCGTTTGGGGATGTGGACGCACGGGGCGTTGCCCACGCGGTGAAACGAATTTGTGGCGGGTTCGACTATCCGCTGTCGTTTAACCGTGTGCCCGTCGGGCCACGCGTTTGGGGATGTGGACGCACGGGGCGTTGCCCACGCGGTGAAACGAATTTGTGGCGGGTTCGACTATCCGCTGTCGTTTAACCGTGTGCCCATCGGGCCACGCGTTTCGGGTTGTGGACGCACGGGGCGTTGCCCACGCGGTTAAACGATTTTGTAGTGGGTTCGACTGTCCACTGTCGTTTAACCGTGTGCCCATCGAGACTGTGAATAATTGGCCGGTTGTGGCTTGACGCCGTGTTTTTGAAGTGGTTTTTCAAAAATTTTGGATTGCCGGTCGTCGTCAAAGTTTCAGGTTGAAGCTTCGGTGGTTCTTTTGTCTTGGTGGATCGCTTTGAAGCTTCGTTGGACGCGATGCGTCCAACGATTGGAGACCGGAGGCCAACCTCAAGGCGTCGCAGTACAGGATTGCCTCATCAGTGTTTGTAAAAATCCTAGGTTGTTCAATCGATTGAAGTTGTTCACCAGCACGTGCCAAAGCGTTTGGGCCATTGCTTTCTTCTGGCCACGAACCCGGAACTGATGAAGACCGCGATTACGACATTCCGCGTTGGGAAATTCAGCTATCGATGGACGTCGTCTCAACATCTCCTGCGCCTCGGGTGTCCCCATCCTCTTTCGATACCTCGCCATCGCGTCGCTATCGCCCGGCTTGCTCGCATGGGGATCCTTGCCGTTAGCGACTTGTCTTTTGATGTCCTTCAGTGGACCGTAAACCTCCGTCCCCGCAGCGTCCATCGCTTCGATATCGCTCGCTTTGGTGAACCCGCCGTCGACCAAGTAGTGTGCCGGCGTCACCCCATAGGTGCGGCAGATCGACTCGTACATCGGAAGCATCTCACCTTGATCGCTGCCCTGATTGTCAACGCTCACGCCGACGACAATTCGAGAGTCGCCGTCGCTGGCGAATTGGACGTTATAGGCGGGGCGAAAACCGCCGTCTCCCATCTTCATCCGCGCCGCTTCGGGGTCCGTTGTGGAGGCTCGTGGGGTCGACTTGCTTTTGCGTGATCGTTTCTCTTTACGACGTCGCTCAAGTTCTTTGAGGTTCTCTTGAGCCGCCTTGATACGCTCGAGTCGTTCGTCGGCAGCACGCTTGCGGGCGGCCTGTTCGGCCCGAGTTGCCGCGGCAGCTTCCTCGTCGGATCGCTCGGCGAGTTCCTTTACATAGTCTTCGGCAACCTCTTGCATCTGTTGGAGCGTCGATTCGGACCGAAACGAACTGCTGCCGGCCGAGGCACGCACCCGCATGCCATCCTGCCCGATGGTATCCAACGTGATCAGTTTTTCGCTCAGCAGCACGGCGATCGAGTCGCTAAGCAACTTCTCGAGATACTCGGCGTTGCCGCTGCGAAAGTCGCTCAGGGTGTGATGATTAACCGTGACATCGCCGCAGATCCACAGGTAGTGGAAGTCGCGGGTGGTCAAATCGCTCAAACGGCGGGCGCTACTGATCCCTTCGAGCGTTGCGTAGAACCACAGGGCGAAGAGGATTCGCGGATCGATCGGGGTGCGACCACGACCATCTACTTTCGATTTAATCTTCTCGTAAAGCGGTCCGAGGTCGAGCGATTCGCAGTACTGCCATACCAAACGAACGCGGTGCTCGCGGGCCACCATCTGGTCAAGCGAATAGAACCGCATCTCAACTTGGCTGCGTTCGGGGCGGTGGGTGCGAGCGGAACCACGCTGCTGAGCATCGGTTGGAATTTTCATGCAAATAATTTAGCCCCATGCAGAAATCCAACAAGCCAAAACTCAATTATTCACAGCCTCATCGGGCCACGCGTTTCGGGATGTGGACGCACGGGGCGTTGCCCACGCGGTGAAACGAATTTGTGGCGGGTTCGACTATCCGCTGTCGTTTAACCGTGTGCCCATCGGGCCACGCGTTTTGGGATGTGGACGCACGGGGCGTTGCCCACGCGGTGAAACGATTTTGTGGCGGGTTCGACTGTCCGCTATTGCGTCAACGGTGGTTGACGGACGCGGTCCCTAGTTGACGGTGATTCTATGATGCACAGAGAGATCAAGAAGCATGAAAACAAGGTAAATCGGCGTGGCAACCGGCTTTCCTTCCGCGGTTGGCTGCCACAGACGGCATGGCCCTTGCAGCATCCATTTCATGCAAGTCATGGGTGAGGTTTCCATTGATCTTCACCGATGAATTGTTCGTCTTGCGAACGCTCCGTCTCAACGAGTTCTCCCCTCAGTTTACTTTTTCTCCGGAGAGTCTTCTATGCAGGTTTCTGTTACTTCATCGATTGACCGTCTCGGTTCGGACGCTCGTGGCTCGATCAGCCGCGTCCTGCAAAATACTTTGGCCAGGTTCTCGCCCAACATCACGCAGGTGTCGGTGCTGGTGACGGACGAGAATGGTCCGCGAGGCGGTGTCGACAAGGTGTGTCGAGTGAACTTGACGATGCCGGGTGTTGGTCCGATCAACGTGACCGCGAAGCATCAGAAGGTGATGGCAGCGGTTGCCTCGGCTGCGCGACGCGCACGACGAATGGTGCTAACCAAATTGAAGCGTCGTGGTTCGCAGCGGCGACGAGGACGAGCAGGTTTCCGGCAGATCGGTGATGCGGCGGTAGAGATCGCCACCGAATAGCTGGCGGATCTGGCAATCACTTCGCCGCGTCTGCAAACGCGGCACCGGACGCGACGTCCGCAGATTGCCAGGCAGTGATCCGTGACTGACCGATGATGTCAGCAAGAGAAACGGTTCCACGTCGGCCAGCAGTCGTATCCGACCACTCGCTGGCCGGCGTTCTCTGGAACCCGTGACCCGCTGGCGGTGACGGCCGCGGGCGATTGGGATGGGGCAATAGGCGATTGGGCAATTCCCGGCCGCTCACGCGTCGCGGCTCACTCGATCGCTTTCCCGCCCTCCTCTCCCCCGAATACGATGGGCGTGGGAATGCTGCGTGGCCTGCGGTGCCGGACGCGGAATCGAAATGCGGCGGCGATAAATGACGTTTGCCGTGCAAGGCCTATCGCTTGCAGTTGCGGTTGCCAATAGGCTGGACGGTTCCCGTCGGACAAACCGTGTCAAACCAGCGCGGATCGGTGTGCGCGGAATGATCGTTTTTGAATCACGTCCCAGCTTGAAAGCGACCCATGACCGAAATGACTGAAGAACGCGCCCAGAAGCTCGCTCGGCAATTGAAGCTGATCGTGCTGCTGCTTGTGGTCGCGCCGGCACTCGTGTTGGGGATCTTGATGGAGTTTCGGTTCAAGTCGTTGGAAGAGGATCTGAATCTTTACGAGCCGAGTATGCGTGACGAAGCGAGGATGGATATCGATACTTTGCCGTGGCATCCGGTGATGGGGCAAACGTTGTACGTCCCCGCCTATTCGCACATTTACCATCAAGACAACAAGCCGCGGTTGCTGACGGTAACGTTGAGCATTCGCAACACGGATCGTGAAAACGAAATTGTCGTATCGTCGGTCAAGTATTACGACACAAGCGGTAACGAGAAGCGATCGATGCTGAAAAGCCCTTTGAAGCTAGGGCCGTTGGCGTCGACAGAGTTCGTGATCGAACAAAGCGACAAGTCCGGCGGCAGCGGCGCAAGTTTTATCGTCCACTGGCAAAGCGGACGGCCGGTGACTCATCCGGTGGTGGAAACCGTGATGATTGACACCAGCAACGACCAAGGCATTTCGTTTGTGCGTCCCGCAACCGTACTGGATGAAAACTCGCAAGCTGGACCGAAAGGTCAGTGACCCTGCGACCGCCGAACCATCCGCCTTGGGGTGCCGGTTGCGTCGGCGCGTATCAATCCAGCGTCCTGGCCGCACCAGCCCCCAACCCCATCGCCAACTTCAGCACTCCGACGACGAACAGTAGCACGAAAGAATAGAACCAGGTACCGCTGAAGTCGAACAGGCCGCCAAAGATCATGGGGCCCGTCGCGGCGACCAGATAGCCAATCGACTGAGCCATCCCTGAAAGTTCGGTAGCGGATTGAGTGTCTTTGGATCGCAGGACGATGAATAACAGGGCCAACCCGAAGGATCCACCCAAGATGAATCCGATCATCGAAACCCACAACACGATCCATCCCTGCGGATCCAGCCATAGCCCGGCAAGCCCAATCGATTCGATCAACGCCATCAGCAAGACAAAGACTCGTTGATCGGCCGTCCTTCCCGCAAGCGTTGGGACAATCAACGATCCGACAATGCCCATCGCTTGTGACAGGGACAGCATCCAACCGGCATAGGAAGCGTCACATCCTCGGCTGATCAGAATGGCGGGCAACCACGCCAACACGACATAGAACGTCAGCGATTGCAGTCCCATGAACAGCGCCACCTGCCAGGCCAATTTCGATCTGCCAAGGTGTTTCATCGCCGCCTGAAAGCTGCGCCCCGGTTCTGACTTTTTCAGCCGGCTGGCTTGTGGCAGCCAAACGACGAAGGCAATCATGGCTGGGATCGCCCACACGCCAAGGGTTCCTCGCCAACCGAGATTCAGGTCGTTGGCCAACGGGATGCTGACGCCTGCGGCCAGCGAAGCCCCCAGTGCCATCCCAGCCGAATAGAGGCTGGTGATGAAACCCGATCGGGATGCGAAGTTTCGTTTCGTCAGACTTGGCAGCAACACGTTCCCAAACGCGATCGCGATCCCCAACAGAAGCGTCCCGAAGTACAGCGCCGGCAGCCATGGGATCGAACGCATCGCGGTCCCGAAAGCCAACAGTGCCATCGCCCCCAGCAACGTTCCGCCGATCCCGAAACGCCGCGTAAATAGCGGCGTCAAGGTCGAGATGACACCGAATGCGATCAGTGGCAACGTCGTCAACAGGCCCAGCCAAGCATTGGACAACCCCGTCGTTTGCCGGATGTCTTCCACCAGCGGTCCGACACTGGCTAGCGCGGGACGCAGATTGACGGCGACCAGCAGGATGCCTGTGATCAGCAGCAGGTTCGCTGCGCGCGACTGGCCATCGACGGATCGAACAGAGGAGGATTCGGTCGCCGTGATGGGGGGACTCGGTGTGACCATGATTTTCGATGCCGAACCGTCCACACGAGATGGACAATGTCGATGAGAGATTGCGGTTTTTGCGTCACGTATCCTACCGACACGTCATCGCTTGTCCATGCAGCCCCGTCTTGGGTGGCAACTGGGGTTGCGGATGCGCCAACTGCAGTTGACGCGCCACCCCTCTTGGGATTGGGGAAATCGACCAGGTTATTCGTGATTTGACGATGAAAACGGCGTCGATCAACGGCGGCACAACAGATGCGTTTGGCCCCCCTGCAACGAACGGACCGCTTCTCAGCGTCCTCGGTTTCCCCCAAATCCCATGCCCCCGCACTGAAGCAAACGATGGAAGACAAACTAGCGTCGACACTATGGAACATTCAGCAACGTAACCTCGGTGAACCAGAATTCATCCAGGCGGTCAAAGAGGTTTTAGGTTCCATCGGAACGGTGTTGGCCAAGTATCCGAAGTTCACTGAGCAGAAAATCATCGAACGAATTTGTGAACCCGAACGGCAGGTGATCTTTCGCGTGCCATGGCAGGATGATCGCGGCGAGGTCCACATCAATCGTGGTTTCCGCGTCCAGTTCAACAGCGCGTTGGGCCCCTTCAAGGGTGGGCTTCGATTCCATCCTTCGGTCAACTTGTCGATTGTCAAGTTCTTGGGGTTTGAACAGATATTCAAGAATGCGTTGACCGGGATGCCGATCGGCGGCGGCAAAGGCGGCAGTGACTTTGATCCGAAGGGCCGCAGCGACGATGAAGTGATGCGGTTCTGTCAAAGTTTCATGACCGAACTTTCGCGGCACCTGGGTGAATACACGGATGTGCCGGCCGGTGACGTGGGCGTCGGTCGCCGCGAGATTGGATATCTGTTCGGGCAATACAAACGCATCAGCAACCGCTACGAATCGGGTGTCTTGACCGGCAAGGGGCTCAGCTATGGCGGCGCCTTGGTTCGCGCCGAGGCCACCGGATACGGATTGGGTTACTTCGTTCAAGAAATGCTGGCAGCACGTGGTGAATCGCTAGAGGGCAAGACCTGTCTGGTGTCGGGATCCGGGAACGTCGCGATCTACGCGATCGAGAAGGTGACACAATTGGGCGGCAAGGTCGTCGCGTGTTCCGATTCCAAAGGAGTGGTTTATGACGAGGAGGGCATCGATCTGCCGACGCTGAAACGAGTCAAGGAAGTCGATCGCTTGCCGATCGAAACGTATGTTCGATATCGAAAACAAGCCCGCTACCAGGGCGGTGGAAAACTCTGGGAAATCAAATGCGATGTGGCCCTGCCCTGTGCCACGCAAAACGAGCTGACGGGCAAAGATGCAGAGGCGCTGTTGAAAAACGGATGCATGGCGGTTGCCGAGGGAGCCAATATGCCGACAACGCCCGAGGGCGTCGAGAAATTCGTCAAAGCCAAGATCGCCTACGCCCCGGGCAAAGCAGCCAACGCGGGTGGGGTCGCGACCAGCGCGCTGGAGATGCAGCAAAACGCATCGCGTGATGCTTGGTCGTTTGACTATACCGAGAAGAAACTTGCCAATATCATGAAAGACATTCACGATCGTTGCTTGGAAACCGCCGATGAATTCGGAGTTCCCGGTAACTACGCGCAAGGTGCGAACATCGAAGCGTTCATCCGGGTCGCGGATGCAATGCAGTCGTTGGGGTTGATCTGATCCGTAGGCCGTCGGTCAGGTGCGTGCACATGCGTGTTCCCGTCCACGCGATCGGGGGCAAACGATCGGACCCCACGAAGTTCTCGATGACGCCGATCGACCCCCGTGCAGGTGCACGCGCCGAACTGACCCCGTGCACTCGCCAAACTGACCGTGCACGTGCCGAACTGACCCCGTGCACGTGCCTAACCGGCTCGATCATGATGCCGACACCCACTCTTCGATTCCCCTGATCAACGAAGCGTCGTCCATGCCAGAATCACCGCTGACCGATGGGGACTATTCGATCACGGTCATTCTGATCAATGGCGAGAAGCACGTGGTTTCGTTCCGGCGACATGCCTACAACAATCTGATGGAATTGATCGTCAACGAACTGTACGAGAACATTGGCGATTGCAAGGGGCGAGCGTGGTGCGGGACCTGCCATCTTGAAATCGTCTCTGGCAATCTGGACGAACCGAAGGGCCGAGACGAAGCGACCACGTTGGGCAACCTGTCCAACCAACTGGCATCGAGTCGGTTGGCATGCCAGATCATGACGGACCAGCAGATCGACGGCATGGTGTTCCGCGTCCTCGGTGATGCATGACCCAATCACGCATCCATTGTTTTGTACCGATGCAGGGCGAACGACCGGTGACTGCCGGTTGCCGTCGCCAGTGCGTCAAAATCAATCGGCGGCTAGCGGGCCTAACGCTTGGCCGGATGACGCAGTGATTCCAATCAGATGGACGTTAGCATCGGCTGCGTTAATTCTTCCAGGGACGCGAGTTGCCGATCCGCGATGACGAATCGTGGATCTTTGGCCGCCGACGGTTCTGGAACCACTATCGTTTTCATCTGTGCGGCTTTCGCGGCTAGCAGCCCGATCAGCGAATCTTCGAACGCGATCGCGTTTGTTGGCCGAACCCCCAATGCGTCGCAAGCATTCAGGTAGACCTCGGGGTGCGGTTTGGCGTACCGCAGATCGGCTGCTGACATCTTTGCGCTGAATACGCCTTGCAGTTGCAGCGCATCGATGGTTGCCGAAATCAGGCTCAGCGGAGAAGACGAAGCGAGGGCCAATTTCAGGCCCTGTTGTTGGCAAACATCGATCGCATGTCGCAATCCCGGCATCGCCGGTTTGTGCTGCTGAACCAACTGAATCACTCGATTGACGATCCGGTCACAGACTTCTTTTTGGGTCACTGATTCCCACGGGGATCGTTCGTAGCACGCCTGCACAATCTCGTCGATTCGCGATCCAGTTGTCTCGATCGTGTCCTGCCGCGTCATCGCAACCCCAAGCGTTGGAAGCACTTCCAACTGTGCGGTTTGCCAGTACGGCTGTGAGTCGATCATCAACCCATCCATGTCAAAAACAGCGGCTTCCAGCATCACGAAATCCCGTCGGTCGTTCCAGTTGTTTATCGATTCTGTGCTGGGAGTGTAGGTCCAGTGGCGAATGATCGCCATTGACCCACCGAATGAGCACAGGGGTGTCGTCCGATTTACACCACCGCAGTGTCGACTCGGGCTGACGCTGGCGACAACCTGGCTTGTCGGTCGCGGAAACAGGGATCGAAACTTTCATCACGCCGGCCGCGAAACTCACGATCGGCATGGGGGCAGCACCGGCGGTGTTGCCGATCACCTGCCACCCAAATCGCCATGATTTGCCGGTCTGCGCAGTCGCCCCACATCCACGCAGGACTCAGGCGACCCGATTGGCAGGTCTTGTGCGAGTCCTTGGGACGCTCCTGCAGCAAGGTCGGTACAGCGTTTGCATAAGCATCATGACTGAAGCCTTCCGTAACTTCCTTGCACTGATTTGGAGATTGTCGTGGCAGCTGAGATGTCGACCGTCGCGGTAAAGATCGAAACCAACCATGGTCTCAACTACACCGTCGTTGTTCCGAAATTTCCGGTGCGCAGCAATTCACCTGCTGTGCCCGCATCCGCAGCAACCGGTTCCGCGAAGTCGTCGGATCATTCGGAAACGATGAACCGACATAGCCAGGACGGACGGACAGCAAACGTTAGCAGTTAGCGGGGCGGAACGCAGCGAATTTGCGATCAACCGATTCGCGTCAACCTTTGGATGCGCAAGCTTGGAGCCGAGCAATCGGGCAGCTTGCGGTTCGGGGCGACAGCCCCCACCGCTGTTCGCCTCGGGCTTGGTCGTTGCGAGCGTACGGATCGGCAAATCAGCGGCCGTTGGCTAGCTGCGAACCGGCAGCAGGTCGACGGCAGGGTTGATCCGATTCTGATCCCACGGTGTTGGTCCGATCGAATGAGCAACAACAAACCTGCGTGCGAAACGACGCCCAAGCGTGGCCAGCGGATTCCAGAGCATTTCTTTCGCCTGATCGCTGACTGTACCTACGACTGGGAAAGCTGGTTGTCCGCCGATGGGCAGGTTCTTTGGGTCAACGCCGCGGTCGAACGATTCACGGGTTACACGCCCCAGGAATGCCGGGCGATGAGCGACTATCCGTTGCCCTTGGTGGCACCAGAGGATCGGGGCAAAATTGCTCGGTGTGTCAAGGAAGGGCGCGCGGGCAGCACCGCAAACAATGTCGAATTTCGCGCAATGGATCGTGATGGATGCCATTGCTGGTGTGCCGTATCTTGGCAACCGATGATCGATGCTGCGGGCCATCCGCTTGGGTTTCGAGCCAGCGTCCGCGACATTTCGGAAACGCGACAATTGAGAGAGCAGTTGCGTTTGCAGAACGATCACCTGGAACAGTTGGTCCAGGAACGCACCGGGCAAATTGCCAAACTTGAAAAACACCGACTGAAGGTCGAGAAGCTGGCCGCACTCGGTGAACTGGCGGCCGGCGTCGCTCACGAAATCAACAATCCCCTGGCTGGCATACGGAACGCCTTTACGTTGCTGAAGCGTCACCTTCCCCACAACGTCAAACACTACGACAAACTGGAATTGATTGATTGCGAGATCCAGCGGATCAGCGGCATCACTCATCAGATGTACCAACTGTATCGTCCGAGCCAGCAGACGGTGACTCGGTTTTCAATCAAAAAGTTGGTTGCCGAGGTCATCACTCTTTCGCGTCCGATGGCACGGAAAAAGAGAGTCGACTTGGAGGCAGATTCCAGTTCGTTGCAGCCGTCGGGAGCCCTTGGCGGTGACGAAGTATCCTTGCGATCCGGGGAACTGAAACAGGTCCTGCTGAACCTGGTTCGAAATGCCATTCAGGCGTCGTTGCCTGGCCAGACAGTCTCCGTCGCCATCCACACGAATTCCGCTGCCCTCAGCATCACAGTGACTGATCACGGAAGCGGCATTCCCGAATCGGTGATCGGCAAAATTTTCGATCCTTTCTTTAGCACCAAGTCCGAAGAGATCGGGCAAGGGATGGGGCTGGGGTTGCCGGTTTCAAGCGGGATCATCGAAGCGATGAAGGGAACGATCGATGTGACAAGCGATCCGAACATCGGCACCACGTTCGTCGTCCGGCTTCCGCGGCAACTCGATTAGTCGATGGAAGCTTACCCCAAGTTGCGATTTCGATATGATTGCGTTCATGAACAAACCACAACGCATCTTGATCGCCGACGATGAACCGCTGTACCGCAACACAACCGCCGAACTGTTGCGAGACGAAGGTTATGAGTGCATGTGTGTGGAGGATGCTGACGATGCGATTAGCCTGCTGAGCGAACATTCGTTCGATTTGATTTTGTCGGACCTGAACATGCCCGGCAACCTGAAACGCGAACTGTTGAAAGAGGGGCGAACGAAATACTCGCACGTCCCCATGATCGTGGTCACAGGCGTCCCATCCATATCATCAGCGATCGATAGCGTTCGATTGGGCATCGCCGACTATCTGCTAAAGCCCGTCAAGTTCGAAGAACTGTTGGCCGCCGTGCAGCGGGCCCTGCGTCACTCTGCTAGCCCACCCACGGGGGATGCGGCAGCCGTGCCAAGCATCGCCGCGAACACCAAATTTCCGGAAATCATCTGCAACAGTCCGGCCATGTTGGAAGTGTTGGATGTCGTGGACCGGGTGGCGTCTAGCAATACCAACGTGCTGATCACCGGGGAAAGTGGTACCGGCAAAGAAGTGATCGCCAATGCGATCCATCAACGAAGTCCACGTCGCGATCATGCGATCCAAGTCATCGACTGCACGGCGATTCCCGAGTCGCTGTTCGAATCCGTGCTGTTCGGGCATATCAAGGGATCGTTCACCGGCGCGGTGAACGATCAGGCCGGATTGTTGAGGGCCTGTGACGGGGGGACTGCGTTCTTCGACGAAATGGGCGAACTGCCGGCGGCATCCCAAGCCAAACTGCTGCGTGTGATCCAGGAGCAAACGTTCACGCCGGTCGGTGACAACAAGCCCGTCAAGATTGACACACGCTTTGTCTGCGCGACCAATCGCGATCTACAAGCCGAAGTCGACAAGGGCACCTTCCGCCAGGATCTGTTTTATCGTCTGGCCGTCATCCACATCGACCTGCCACCGCTTCGCGAGCGTGGCGAGGATGTGATTCTGTTGGCCGAATCGTTTCTGCGAAACTTGCGGCCTTCCGATTCAACGATCAGCGGATTCAGCGAAGAAACCCTCGACTGTTTCCGCCGCTACACGTGGCCCGGCAATATCCGCGAGATGCGAAATGTGATCGAGCGTGCGATTGCATTGGCGCGAGGCGACATGATCCGGCCGGATGACTTACCACAGTTGTTAAGAGAGCCGACGGTCGGTGCAAACGGAGACGTATCCGATATGGCCGAAGTATCGCGGGACGAAGCCTTGGACAGCGCCGATCGGGCTTACCTGACCAGGTTGCTGGAAAAGCACGAAGGTGTGATCGCCAGCGCCGCCCGCCAAGCCGGTCTGTCACGCCAAGGCATGAACAAGTTGTTGAAACGGCACAACATCGACGCGGCTGACTTTCGCTAGCGGAGCAGTCATTCGCCAGTCACCCCCCCCAATCGGCACATCCGGGGGGGCGGGCTGGCGTTCATGGTGACGTCGCCCGGGCGTCACGGCTCCCGATGACCAAATGATTGACGATGGTGCCCCCCTCTGGCTATTGTATTGGCAGTTCCTCAACCGCTGCGCGTGGTTCGCTGATGTCTCGAATCTTGTCAATCGTCCTGTTTTTCTCGCTGATGGGCGGCGTTTTAGCGCCGTCGTCATGGGGAAGCTGCGGTGATTGGTTACAGCATTCCGGTGACTCTGCGGTGCCCTCTCCCTCCGCTTCCGCAGAAAGCGATTTGGCGTCGCTGCCGGCCAATCCCGCCGTTCCATGCAGCGGACCCAATTGTGGAAAGTCACCGGCTGGTCCGATCCCGGCCACACCCCTGCCCAGTGTTGAACGGCAACACATCGAGGCCGCGTGGCTGCGAAATGGTCAGTTCGAATCGTTGATTCCGCTGGGGTTTGTCGCTAGCGACGAACCGCGGCCCGCCCCGCAGGCATGCATCGACGAAATCTTTCGCCCTCCGAGCATCTAGCGAACTGGGTATCGTTGAAATTCCGTGCGCCGTCCCTTGGTTGGATCGAGCGACCATGGATTTTATCTTTCCGTACCCTCGCTGCGTCTGCTCGTAAACCAACGGTTCGTCGAGCATTCGCATGTCTGAAATTCGGCCCACGCTGCGCAGGTCCGCAGCGAGGCTGAAGTGAACCACATCGCCGTTGCGCGACGCGGTTCAAGACGATTTCATTCATTCGCTAGGTAATCCCTCCCCATGTCTTCCATTCCACTGGGTGACGCTGCGCCGGTTGCGGCCGCAGCGAAGCCAAAGAAGAAATACGTTCGCGCCGTTGGGCCACGTCTTCGCAAGCTTCTTTATCTGATATTTGTTCTCGTTGCCTTGTTGTTCGCCAATTCTGGCTACCTGTCTGTGATCACGTTCGCAGAATGGTTTAACGGCGCCACCTATCAAGACTACTTCTACCAGTACATGTTTCTGGCGCACCTGGTGATGGGTTTGCTGTTGATTTTGCCGGTGGTTGTCTTCGGTTTCGTCCACATGTGGAACACCAAGGATCGCCGCAACCGCCGAGCGGTTCGTGTCGGGTACGCGTTGTTTGTGGCCAGTCTGCTGATCCTGGTGTCCGGCATTTTGCTGGTTCGGGTGGGCGGTTTCGATCTGCGGCAACCGCTGGCGCGAAGCACGGTCTATTGGCTGCACGTTGCTTGTCCATTGGTCGTCATTTGGCTGTATTGGCTGCACCGGTTGGTTGGACCACGGATCAAGTGGCGGATCGGCGGCAGCTTTGCGGGGCTGGCCGGATTGTCGATCGCAGCGATGGTCATCGTGCAGCTTCAAGATCCCCGTCAATGGAACGCCGTCGGTCCCGATTCAGGCGTGAAGTATTTCGAGCCATCGTTTGCACGCACCGCGTCGGGCAACTTCATCCCCGCCGATGCGATGATGAACGATGACTACTGCATCAAGTGTCATGCCGACGTGCATGCACAGTGGAGCGATAGCGTTCACCGGTTCAGTTCGTTCAATAACCCACCCTATTTGGCCAGCGTCAGCAAGACTCGCGAACTTTCCTTGCAACGAGACGGTTCGGTGCAAGCATCCAGGTGGTGCGCCGGTTGCCACGACCCTGTCCCGTTTTTCTCCGGTGCGTTTGATGACCCCAACTTTGACATGCTTAGTCACAAAACGGCCAACGCGGGGATCACTTGCACGGTCTGTCACGCGATCACGAATATCAACAGCGTTCGCGGCAACGCCGACTACACGATCGAAGAACCCTTGCACTACCCGTTCGCGAACAGCGAAAACGCGGCGCTGCAGTGGGTCAATAACCAGCTTGTCAAAGCCAAGCCCTCTTTTCACAAAAAGACATTTCTGAAACCGTTTCACAAAGAAGCCGAGTTCTGTTCGTCCTGCCACAAGGTTCACCTGCCCAAGACGTTGAACCACTACAAGGAATTCTTGCGAGGCCAGAACCACTACGACTCGTATCTGTTCAGCGGTGTTTCGGGCCACGGTGCACGCAGTTTCTATTATCCACCCAAGGCGGTGGATAATTGCAACCAGTGTCACATGCCGGCGGTTGCATCGAATGATTTCGGGGCCAAGATCATTGGCGACGATCCACAGCTAAGTGTCCACGACCACCTGTTTCCATCCGCAAACACCGGCATGGCGTGGCTGCGTGATCGTGATGTCATCATCGAAGCGCATCAGGAATATCTGAAAGACATCATGCGAGTGGATCTGTTCGGTATCCGCGACGGTGGCGAGATCGACGGAGCGCTGACCGCACCCCTTCGACCGATCGTGCCAGCGCTGAAACCGGGCCAAAAAGTGCTTCTGGAAACAGTCGTACGGACGTTGAAACTGGGGCACCTGTTCTCGCAGGGAACTGTCGATTCCAACGAGATTTGGCTGGAAGTCACCGTGACCAGTGGCGATCGAGTCATCGGTCGCAGCGGTGCGAGAGACGCCAGCAAACGGAACGAAGTGGATCCTTGGTCTCACTTCATCAACGTGTTCATGCTGGACAAGGATGGCAATCGGATTGATCGACGCAATCCCGAAGACATCTTTACGCCGCTGTATGACCATCAGATCCCGCCGGGGGCAGCCCAGACGGTTCACTACGAAATGGAGATCCCCGAGGACGTCACCGATCCGGTGAAGGTCGAAGTGAAGCTGCAGTATCGAAAGTTCGACACGCAATTCATGGATTTCGTCGCCAAACAGAACGAGAAACTCGGTCAGTTGATTCGGGGGCATGAATTCGGCCAGGACTACATCAACGAGCTGCCGATCACGACGATGGCGACGGACACCGTCATCTTTCCGGTCGCGGGATCCAGCGTTTCGGTAGAGAACCCGACTCCGGACATCCCGACTTGGCAGCGATGGAACGACTACGGAATCGGGTTGTTGTTGAAAGGGAAGGCGGAACTGCGTCAGGCGGAGGAAGCGTTCAAGGAAGTGGAGAAGCTGGATCGCTATGACGGACCGCTGAACCTGACTCGCGTGCTAAACGCCGAGGGCCGTGTGGACGAAGCCGTCGCAGCGCTCAACCGAGCCGACCAGTATCGTGAAACCGAGGGATTCCCGCGCTGGACGTGGGCTTGGCTCTCGGGTGTGATCAATTCGCAACAAGGTCGGCTGGAGGAAGCGGAACAGAACTTCCGCAGCGTCTTGGAAGACAGTACCGAAGAAACTCGCAGTCGTGGGTTCGACTTCAGCATCGACATCGAAGTCATCAATGCCCGCGGACGCAACTTGTTCGACTTGGGGGCGGTTCGTATTCGGCAAGATCAAGCGGACCAGGGACGCGAGTATTTTGACGCGGCGATACAGCAGTTTCAAAAGACGTTGACGATCGATCCAGAGAATGTGACGGCGCACTTCAACCTGCACCGTCTGTACGAAACGGTCGGCGAGCAAGAATTGGCGTCCAAGCATCAGTCGTTGCACATGCGTTACAAGCCCGACGACAACGCCAAGGGTCGAGCGATTCGGCTGGCTCGTGAAAAGTATCCCGCCGCCGATCACGCCGCCGAGGCGGTCGTGAAGTACTCGCTACAGCGTGAAGAACAACTTCAACAGAAAACGGTGAATCAGCGATGAGTAATAAGCGTAAGAAAACAGAGGCGGATTCCGCGGCCGTCGACAACGAAGAAGTCGAACGCGACGACGCAGCGATCAGCCGTGCTCTGCGCGGGTCGTTGCTGGGGATCGCCGTGATCGTCGCGATCGGTTGCGGCGTGGCCTATTGGATGTCACGGCCCCGGTCCACGCCGCCGGTTCGGAAATCCGAGCTAGCCACGGTGGAAATTCGCGAGGCCCCCAAGATCAATCCGCCCACCGTTCGGTTCACCGACATCACGGACGATGCCGGAATTTCATTTGTCCACAACAACGGTGCAAACGGTGACAAGCTGCTTCCCGAGACGATGGGCGGTGGCTGCGCGTTTTTTGACTTTGATGACGACGGCGATCAAGATTTGCTGCTTGTCAGTTCGGCCGACTGGCCGTGGGACAACGCCAGCGATCGCCGGCAAACTTCCTCGCTGTATCGGAACGATGACGGCAAGTTCATCGACGTCACCGAGGGATCCGGGCTGGATGTCGAATTGTACGGCATGGGTGCGGCGGTCGGCGACTTCGACAACGACGGGCTGGTCGATGTGTTCATGTCGGCTGTTGGCCAAAACCGTCTGTTCCGAAATGCGGGTGACGGGAAATTTGTCGATGTCACGGATGTGTCGGGGGTCGCTGGATCGGACGATAGCTGGAGCACCAGTGCGGGATGGTTTGACTACGACAACGATGGCGACATTGATTTGTTTGTCTGCAACTATGTCGGTTGGAGTCGCGAGTATGACCAGGGGCAAGGTTTTCAGTTGGTCGGTGGTGGACGAGCCTACGGGAGGCCTCAGAACTTTGAAGGCACGTTTTCCAATCTGTATCGCAATGATGGCGACGGGGCGTTCACCGACGTGTCCGAGCAGTCCGGGATCCAGATTCGCAACGATGCCACCAGCGTACCGCGGTCCAAATCGTTGGGGCTTACGTTTTGTGATTTCGACAACAACGGCGCCCTTGATGTCGTCGTGTCGAACGATACCGTCCAAAATGTTTTGCTCAGCAACGACGGCAAGAATCACTTCCATGACGTTGGCACGTTGACGGGCATCGCCTTTGACGCCACCGGAAATGCCAGAGGTGCGATGGGCATCGACGTCGCTTCGTTCCGTGATCGCAGATCGATCGCAGTGGCTATCGGGAACTTTTCCAACGAGATGACGGCACTGTACGTTTCCAAGGCGGGGCAGATGCAGTTCTACGACGAGGCGGTCACGACGGGGCTGGGGCCAAGCACGCGATCGGTGTTGACGTTCGGTTTGTTCTATTTTGACTATGACCTGGACGGTCGTAGCGACTTGTTTTGTGCCAACGGTCACTTGGAGGATGACATCAACCGTGTGCAACCAAGTCAGCATTACGAACAGCCGCCGCAACTGTTTTGGAACGCGGGACCGCAAAGTGCAACCGAGTTTGTGCAGGCGAATGAGTCGCAGGTCGGTGCGGACCTGTTTCGGCCGATGGTGGGGCGCGGGGCATCTTATGCAGACATCGACAACGACGGCGATCTGGATGTTCTGATCACGACGGCGGGACAGAAGCCTCGACTGCTACGCAACGATCAATCACTCGATCACCATTGGCTGCGGATCAAATTGGTTGGCGACGGTGTGAAATGCTCACGCGACGCGATCGGAGCCTGGGTTGATGTTGATCTGGGCGACGCCGCTGTGTCGCAGCAAGTGATGCCGACGCGAAGCTACTTGTCGCAGGTCGAACTGCCGTTGACATTCGGGCTGGGCAAACGCGAATCGGTCAAGGGCGTCACCGTGCGGTGGCCAGATGGCGAAACGCAAGAATTGGGCGAACTTGCCGTCGACCAATTGCACGCGGTCCGTCGGTCGCCAGCATCGCCGCAGTGATAAAGGCCGCAGTGACGAGAGCCGCAGTGACGAGAGCCGCAGTGACGAGTGCAGCAGTGACGAGTGCCGCAGTGCTACGTCGCCGCCGCGATGGGGGATCCCCCCTGGGGGCCAGTGATTCGGCAATCCGATGCCGGACGACTCCTGTCACGAATTCGGGCTATAATCCGGGCCCGGTATTTCACTTGCCCCCGAACCATGGCGGGCACGCAGCAGCGACTTTGGGATTTCCGGAATCCATCCCCGGACATCCTCGCTGAAACCCGTTGATTGACACGTCACGGATCATCCGCGACGGTTCCCCGCATCCGGCCCGCCTTACCACCACGAGACCAAGCTTTGAACAAAACATTTCTATTGTCGGCGTCCGCCGTTGCATTCCTGTTGAGCTGCTTTTTCACGAGCGTCGGTGCTTGCGGCGCCGAGACAAAGAAGCTTGTCATCGTCGCTGGCAAGCCGTCGCACCCGCCACGGATGCATGAGTTCAATGCGGGCGTTCAGTTGCTGGTCAAGTGCTTGGAATCGGTCGACGATTTGCAAGTCGAACCGGTTTTGAACGGATGGCCCAAGGATGAGTCGATCTTTGACGACGTCGACGCAGTTGTTTTCTACATGGATGGCGGCGGAAGGCACGAGATCGTGCAGGAAGATGGTCGCCGCTTGAAGTTGATCGACCAGTGGACTGCAAACGGTGTTGGTGTGGGGTTCATGCACTATGGCGTGGAAGTGATCGCTGACCAAGCTGGCGCCGAAATGCAGCGTTGGGTCGGTGGGCACTACGAAAACGCTTTCTCGTGCAATCCAATTTGGGAGCCGACCTTTGCGGTGTTCCCCGACCACCCGATCACCAATGGGGTCAAGCCGTTCAAGGCGCTGGACGAATGGTATTTCAACATGCGTTTTGTTTCGGACATCGTCGGCAATGAACCCAAGCAGACCGATGGCATCAAGTTCCAGCCGATCCTGCTGGCGACACCGTCGGACGATGTCCGTGATGGGCCCTATGTTTATCCCCAAGGACCTTATGCACACATCCAAGCGTCCGCCGGTCGTGCCGAAGCCATGATGTGGGCTGTCGAGCGGGCGGACGGCGGTCGCGGATTTGGGTTCACCGGTGGTCACTTCCACGACAATTGGGCCGGCGACGACTTCCGCAAGGTTGTCCTGAATGCGTTGTTGTGGGTTGCCAAGGTGGAC
Source organism: Rubripirellula lacrimiformis (assembly GCF_007741535.1). Taxonomy (NCBI): domain Bacteria; kingdom Pseudomonadati; phylum Planctomycetota; class Planctomycetia; order Pirellulales; family Pirellulaceae; genus Rubripirellula; species Rubripirellula lacrimiformis. The sequence goes on along the minus strand of NZ_CP036525.1, from coordinate 7,683,321 downwards.
GTGCCTGCCGACGGTGTTGTTTCCCAAGTCAACCCAACGATGCTAGACCTGAATTTGGATCCCAAGGGAAGCCCCAAGGCAAAGCCCAAAAACAAAAAGAAATCTGCCCAGTGAATGCCCTCGACAGCAGTAGTGCAATATGACATCCGAGCCCAATGACGGATCCGGCAATCGTCCGCATCGTTCGGTGATCAACTCGGCCGCCTACAGCAATGGCGTGCGCGTTGCGGACATACCGATCGCAGACTTGGGCGATGCTTGGAAACACTCCGATCGTTTTCTGTGGGTCGGCCTTCATGAACCAACAGAGAAAGTCCTGCTGCATATCCAGCAGGCTTTCGGTCTGCATGATTTGGCCGTCGAAGATGCCCACAATGCTCACCAACGTCCCAAGTTGGAAGTCTACGACGATTGTGTCTTTGTGATCATTCGCACAGTGAAGCTGTCGGATCGTGAAAACCAGCGGATCGAATTTGGCGAGACGCATGTCTTTCTTGGGCCTCGTTACGTGGTCACCGTACGCCACGGATCTCCTCATTCCCATGTCGGAGTCAGGGCGCGGTGCGAATCAACGCCGAACCTATTGGCCAAAGGCGAAGGCTTTGTACTGCACGCAGTGATGGATTTCATTGTGGACCAGTACTTCCCCGTGATCGACGCCTTGGAAGCAGAGTTGGACGAGTTGGAGGTCCAGATCTTCAGCGGCAAGCTCATGCGCAGCGTCACGGCTAGGATCTACCACCTGCGTCGTGACCTGCTAGCCATCAAGCAAGCGATTTCACCGTTGATCGAAGTGTCTTCGCGTTTAGCGCGATCCAATTCGCAACTGATCTCGGACGATGCGCGGCCCTATTTCCAAGATGTTCATGACCACGTGGTCCGAATTGCGGACCTGATTGATAGTCTGCAGCAGTTGTCGCAGACGGCTCTGGAAAGCAACTTGGCGCTGATCTCCGTGGGGCAAAACGATGACACCAAACGTTTGGCGGCTTGGGCGGCGATGTTGGCTGTGCCGACGATGATTGCGGGACTGTATGGCATGAACTTCAAGTACATGCCAGAGACTCAGTGGGTGTGGGGTTACCCGGTCTCGCTAGGCATCATGTTGGTGTCGTGCCTGATACTGTATCAGTGGTTTCGAAAGCTTGGCTGGCTCTAGCTCCGGACCTCAGCGTGTGGATGCTGCGTCTGGATGCTGCGTCTGGGGGATGCCGCGTTTTCGTGTCTGCAACCTTTCTCCTTCGGATCGATCTCCTATGCGACATGCCACTTGCCTTTTGTTTGTCCTCCTGATGGCATGCGCCGTCGCTGCGGCGGATCGGCCGAACGTCGTCATGCTGTTGTCCGACGACTTGGGATACAAGGACATTGGATGCTATGACGGACCCGTTCAAACACCCAACCTAGACGGTTTGGCGGCGAAGGGGATGCGTTTCACGAATTTCTATTCCGGCTGCGCGGTTTGTTCTCCGTCGCGAGCAACGTTGTTGACCGGTCGGCACCATATTCGTGCGGGCGTCTACAGCTGGATTCACAATGACACTCAGAAGTCGCACCTGCTGCGGCGTGAAGTCACGATCGCTGAATGCCTAGGTCAGGCAGGCTATTCGACCGCTCACTTCGGCAAGTGGCATCTTGGGTTGCCGACCGATTTGCACGACAAGCCCGCACCGGACCAGCATGGGTTCGAATACTGGTTCGCCACTGACAACAACGCGATTCCAAGTCATCACAACCCGACCAATTTCATTCGCAATGGTCAGTCCGTGGGGAAAATCGAAGGCTATTCGTGTCAGATTGTTGCCGACGAAGCGATCGGTTGGTTGCAGGAACATCGTGTTTCTGACAAGCCATTTTTCATGAATGTCTGGTTCCATGAACCGCACCAAAAGATCGCTGCACCCGACGACCTCGTGACGCAGTATGGCAAGGTCGGCGAAAAGCAAGCGATCTACTCGGGCACGGTCGACAATACCGATCGAGCCGTTGGTCGCTTGTTGGCAGCGTTGAAAGAAAGTGGCGATTACGACAACACTCTGTTCATCTACGCTTCCGACAATGGAAGCTATCTTGACGAACGCACCGGTGATTTGCGTGGCCGAAAAGGATTGAATTGGGAAGGTGGAATTCGCGTTCCTGGGATCTTTTCCTGGCCAGGCAAAGTGGTCGAAGGGGGAGTGTCTGATGCACCTGCTGGCCTGGTCGATGTTCTGCCCACGATCTGTGGCTTGTTGAACATCGATCCGCCAAAGGATCGTCATCTGGATGGATCGGACATCTCAGCGCTGCTGATGGGAAGGCCCGATGATTTCGTTCGGCACCAACCACTGTTTTGGCATTTGCAGAAATCGCGTCCGGTCGTGGCGATGCGTGATGGCGATTTTTCATTGGTCGCACAACCGGACTACGAATTGTCGACCGACAACATGTTCCAGGAATCGTGGATCCCGACGATCCGATCAGGTGGCTATCGTGATTTTCAATTGTTCGATCTGCGGAACGATCCCGGGCAACAGCATGATCTGGCGACTCAAATGCCCGAGAGGCTGCAGCGATTGAAAAAGAAGCTGCTGGAGATCAACGCCAGCGTGATGGCCGACGGCGTAGACTGGAACGATCGATAAGCGGTCGCTCGGGGGAATCGCTATCGCAACGAACGACACAACGGGACCATCCTGTCAACGTGAGTGCAGGGACTCGCGGTTTGTTTCACTACTGCAGTTCCGGCACACATCCACCGCCTGTTGCATGCTGGTTTTCGATAGCAGCGATGCGCGGCAAACTTCCGTTGATTGACGTTCCGCCGGTCGGTCTTTGCCGAGAGCAATAAACAGGGAACCACGAATCACACGAATAAGCAAGGCCCGTCGCGGTTTCCTATTCGTGTCATTTGTGTGATTCGTGGTTAGAAACGTCTTCCTCGCTCCTCGCGTGCGCCCACCTACGCCAATCGAAACAGGGAAAAGAGTCCGCGTACCTTTTTGCGTTCCGTACCATTTTGCGTTCGTTGATTGACGTTCCGCCGGTTGGTCTTTGTCGAGAGCAGTAAACAGGGAACCACGAATCACACGAATGACACGAATAATCAAGATCGGCCGTGGTTTCCTATTCGTGTCATTTGTGTGATTCGTGGTTAGAAACGTCTTTCTCGCTCCTCGCGTGCGCCCACCTACGTCAATCGAAACAGGGAAAAGAGTCCGTGTACCTTTTCTCCGTCGTGTATCTTTTCTCCGTTTCTCGCAGCGTTCGCGTTGACTGGCTATCGCGACGGCAGGCTTAAGCCACGCTCGGCAATCACTGCGTCGAGTCTTTGCTGCAGCGAGTTCTTTGTAGCCGCGTGATGAGGATCACCGGATAGATTGTTCCGCTGTTCGGGATCCTGTGGCATGTCGTAAAGTTCGGATGTTCCATCGTGGTACGACATCAGCGCCCAGCGTTTTGTTCGGTACAGAAAGTTGCGTGTTTTGTTTTTTCCGCCCACGGTGATCGCTGCCTCGCGGATCTTGCTGGATGGATCGGCCAAGATTGGCAACAGGCTGGTGCCTTGGCAATCATCGGGTGTGTCGACTGACAGCCAATCGCAAATCGTCGGGTACAGGTCCACCAGTTCGACCAGCGATTCCGATCTTCGGCCCCCGGCAGCTTCGGGAGAGCGACTCGCTTGGGCTTGTGACGTGGATGGCGGGGTTCCTGGTCGAATGATCAGCGGCACCCTGGCGACGTGTTCGTGCAAGTTGCTTTTCTGCCAAAACGTGTGATCGCCTAGGTGATAGCCGTGGTCGCTGGTGAAGATCACCGCCGTCGATTCACTGAGCCCCAGTTCGTCCAGCGAATCCAGGATGCGGCCGACTTGGGCATCCATGAATTCAACGCTGGCTCGATACCCGGACCACATGCGTTTTTGGTTGATCGGGAAGCGACCAATGCCATTCTGGGCGGAACGGCCGCTGGCGAGTCCCGCCGGTGGAATACCGCTGTCGCCGATGTCTTGGTTCCAAGTGCTGGGCAATTCCATTGCTTCGGGCGGGTAGTGCCCGAACATGGCTTGGGGAGCGACCATCGGGTAATGCGGCCGGATCAATCCGACCGCCAAAAAGAACGGCTGGTCTTTGTACTGATTCAGCAGTTGGGTTGCCTTGGACGCGGATTTGGAATCGGGTTGGTCCGAAGCGTCGCCGTCGACCTGGACGGTCACGAAGGCGCGGTGAGCGGTGCGGGCGCCCTGCCTGCCTTCCATCGCCGTCGTGAAGATGTTTTGGTTCAAACAGGCATAGTCGCCGACGGTGTGTGCTTCGTCGCCTTGTGAATTGAATCGCTGGGTCCAGCACTGGGCAATGTCCTCGCCATCGGTTCCATCGACGATGTCACCCGGGACACGCATGTGAAAAATCTTGCCGACGCGGACGCTGGGGATGCCGGCGTCGATCAGGGTTTCGCCAAGCGTGGGGCAGTTAACGTCGACATACCGGGAACGCATGAAGGATCGTCGTGACGGAGCGCACCAGGTTCCTTGGCAATAGACGCGGTCGAACACCATTCCGTTTGCGGCCAGCCGATCTAGGTTGGGCGTGCGTGTGATCTGGTCGCCATAACAACCCAGTGTGCTGGCCCGCAGGTCATCCGATACGATCAGCAGCACATTCCTGATCTTGTCGGCTTGCTGCGGATCAGCGTCCGTCGATTCCTGCCCCGGCAAGCGGCCACCTGAGGTCATGCAAAGCAAGCCGATCAGGATGGTCAAGGAAAGATTCGACTTTTGCATCTGTGCGCCTTGGGGGCGAGAGAGGGGGCAGACTTGCGCCGAAGGGGGAAATCTTCGTCGCCGATGATGGCTAAGCATGGCTCGCTATCCGGTTTCGGGTCTTGCAGTGAACCGTTTTGCGTCATCGGTGTCGACTACAAGATGGCTTCGCGAACACGATCGACAAGTCCGTTGTTCTTGTCTTGACTGCCAGGCAGCAGGTACGCGCTGCTGGCAAGAAACGCGTTGCGGAAATCAGGGGAAACCGCGTAGTAGTCTTCCAGCACTGCAGAGCTGAATTTGTAGTCGTGCGAATCATTGCCCTTCAGAAACACTAATCGTCGTGCGGCATCGATCAAGGCTTCGGGTGGTGCACCCGAATCGAGATAGCCGAGCATCGCCGCCGACGCTTTTCCGCGGTTTTCGGATACCGTTTGAAACAATTTGTCGACGCTCGTATCCGTCGCGTCACCGCTGGCCTGATCGGATGATTCGCTGCTGCCTAGGTTGATGGTTTGGGCTGCAACCTTCTCGCGTCCCTGCATGGACTGCCGAAAGTACGGGATGAAAGCGGCGTTTTGCAGCAGCAGTTCTTGCCGCGTTCTGTCTCGGTACGCGGTGCGGAAGGCGTACTGCATCGCATTGGTGGTCGTGGCTGAGTGCAACGTGACGATGCCAGGTTGCTGGCCTAGCATTTCGCCGGACGACAGATATAGCGCATCGATGATCGACTGCGGTGCGATTCCGCTGGAAAGCATTTCGGCGGTGGCTTCGACGGCATCGCTAGGTGTCGCACTGCGCAGTGTGTCCAGCAAAGACAGCGTCGCGCCCGAATCAACTCGGCCAAACTTCCAGCCCTTGTCGAGTTGCGGCAGTGTTTGCTGAGTCATCCGCCAAGCCGCGTCAGGGCCTAGGTCGCTGGTCGATGGATTCGGCTCGCCATGGTGATTTAAGATTGCGTACGCGAGCGAACGGAGCACGGGTTCCGCGTAACGCCACCCGATGCACTGCAACGTCCGATAGGCGTTGGCGACGTAGATCGATTTGTGTCCGATGCTGCGGTAGTCGCGACAGCCGTAGTGGGCTAGCAAGTCAAAGACTTCGGTCGCCGATGCTGATTGGCACAGCGAAACGATCGCAACGTCGGCCGCCTCGACGTCCCAAGACTCCATCGCTTCACGGAATGCTTGTTTGGCTTGATGAGGCGGCGGTAGTTTGGATTGGTCGACCGCCGACATCGTCCAGTCACCCTCTTGTTGATCGCGGGCTTGCGATGACTTGAAGTAATCCAGTGCCCAGAAAATTGGCAACCAGCGGTCCGACGGCGGGGCACTTTGGCTGGCCAAGTGTGCCGAATTGACCACCAAAACCGCGTGGAACTTGAATCCAACGCTGGGGCGAGGTTGGACGTTGCGGACGCCTGCCAATAGGAGTGCTGCCAACACTTGGCGGTAACTGGTGCCCGAAAGAATCTTTTCAGCAAACGTTTCGATCACCTTCTGACGCGGTGTGTCTTCCAGCAATCGCACCAGCGGTTCGATGTCTTCCGAAAACTGCACCGCGGTGGTGGGCAACTGAGATTCGGCCGCCGACACGCTGGGCAGACGGCCCAGGAAACTGAATTCGGCCAGCGACAGGGTGATGCTAGCTGCACTAGCGGATTTCAGGAACGATCGTCGTCGATGGTTTGATTGGGGATGATTCATCGGATGGTTGCCTGAGGGCGTCGGTGGGTGGGCTCGCGATACTTCAATGTCGATTCATTGTATGGCAAGTTCACCCGGTCGGATCCCTTTTTCGACTGGCAAAGTCTAGAACGTGATCGCCGATCCTGGCCGGCGTAAACACTCAATCATCCATCCACCGGTACCCCGGGCCGACTCGGCGTGCGTGGAACCGTTTTGCTATTCGACCGTGGTGTCACCCAGGTTGGATCGCAAAGTGGACATTCGTCGTTTGCGTTGGTCCCGCAATTGTTCGGGGCTGATGTCTTGGGTGTAACGGCCGACCATGTCAACAAGCTTTTCGTGATCGATGGGTTTCGACAGATAGTCGTCACAGCCACCATCAAGGCATCGATCCCGGTCTCCTTTCATTGCATCCGCCGTCAACGCGATGATGGGCCATTCGATGCCTTCGGACCGCAGTTGGGCCGTCGCTTGTAGGCCATCCACGTTTGGCATCTGCATGTCCATCACGATCAGATCAAACGGTTGCTCGGCGCCGCGAGCTTCGATGGCCTTGTCCATCCCTTGTTGTCCGTCTTCGGCAGTACTGACCGTTGCACCGGCTTTTTCTAGGAAATGCTGGCTGATGTGTCGTACGTCACGGCGATCGTCCACGACCAGTACGCGACAGGTCAGCTTTCGTTTTCTCGTGGGGGCGTCGTCGATTTCGCTGCGACGCGAGATCAGGTCGGGTTGAACCCATTGAACTTGGGCGTCGACTTCGATCGGCAAAGTAACAGTGAACGTGGAACCGACATCGATCTTGCTTTCCATTTCGATGGCGCCACCGAGCATCCCGACCAAGCGTTTGCTGATGGCCAGTCCAAGCCCGCTGCCGCCATAGGATCGGGTAACCGAGGTATCACCTTGGGAAAACGGCTTGAACAATCTTTCTTGCTGTTCATCGCTCATCCCGATGCCCGTGTCGCGTACCGAAATCTGTAAAGCACGGTCGCCACGCGACCCGACCGACAGCACCACGCTGCCCTCGTCGGTAAACTTGATCGCGTTCCCGATTAGATTGATCAGCACCTGGCGTAAACGAGTCGGGTCGGTGTGAATCTGTTCGGGAACCTTGGTATTGAATTCGGCACGGAATTCGAGTTTCTTTTCTTCTGCGCGAACATGCATCAGTGATTGCACGTCGGCGATCAGTTGTGGCAGGCTGACCGATTCGAGATCGATGTCCAGTTTTCCTGCTTCGATCCGCGATAGATCTAAGATGTCGTTGATCAGTTCCAGCAGGTGTTGGCCATTGCGTTTCATGACCAGCACGCAGTTGCGGTTGTCGGGGTTCTTCAGATGCCCCAGCAGCACGTCGGCATAGCCGAGGATCGCCGCCATCGGCGTGCGGATTTCGTGCGACATGTTGGCCAAGAACTCGCTCTTGGACTGGTTCGCAGCATTCGCCGCCTGTTCGCTCTCTAGCAAGCGTTGTTCTTGACGTTTGCGGTCGGTGATGTCGGTGACTGTCCCGTCAAAGCTGCTGAGTTTACGGTGCTTGCCGGTGCCGGAAAAACTAGCTGCCCCCTCGGCTCGCACCCATCGCACGGTCCCGTCGGACTGCACGATGCGATACTCCGTCGAATAGGGCGCAGGGTGAACGGCGTTGGTTGACGCGGCAACCGCGGCCTGGACCGCTGCACGATCGTCGGGATGAATGTGGTCGAACGCTTCCTCGTACGTGATCTCGCCGATCTGACCGGTGAAAATGGATTGGAATCGCTGGTCACTGATCAGGGTCTCGGTCTCTGGATCGATATTCCATGACCCCATCCCACCGGCATCCAAAGCCAGTTCCAGTCGTTCGCGGATTATGCGAAGCTGGCTAGCGGACCGTTCTGCTTTGCGTCGATTGCGTTCTAGCAAGTACAGCACGCTGCCGACAAGAATCAATCCGATCGCGGTCGATGTGATGATATTGGTGCGACCGCTGAGATAGGATCTTGCTGCGAAGTCCTCGCGAATGAACAGCACCTCGCTTTCGATTTCCCGCATCCAATCGGCCTTGGCCCGAATGCGGTCCATCGTTTTGTTTCCTGCGTCGGCTGCGATGGCACCCTCGGCCGCCTGGCTTCCTTCTTCGGCGCGGACTCTCAATACGTGTCGAAGTTCATTGATCCGTTCTTGAACCAATGCTCGCAACAAAGGCACCTCAACGGCCTGGCGTGGGTTGTCCGATGTCAGCGACCTTAGCTTGTCGAGTGATTCGTTGGCCTGACGCACCGCTTCGTCAAAAGGTGTCAGATAGGTGGTGTCGCCCGTGATCAGAAACCCTCGCTGCCTGCTTTCGGCGTCCATCACCGCAGCAACCGTTTCACGCAAAGATGCCAACACTTGGTTGGTGTGTCGTACCAGCAAGCGGTTTTCCTGCAACTCTCTGAAATTCCGCAGCGCGATCACACCGCTGATGACCAATGCGATGATCACCAGCGCAATCGAGAGCGGTTCGACCAAGCCGCGTCGAATCTTCGTCTGATCCGTCATTGGAGTTTCGTTCACTCGATTTCTCGTTCGGAGAACACTGTGTCTGAGTGCACTGTGTCTGAGTTCACTGTCGCATCGGGGGGGCGTCCCAAGCTTGCAGCTGCCCCCAACTTTAGTCGATCGAACCGTCTGACAACTTGTCCACTGGGTGATTGCATTGGCGGGCCGCTAGCGTCTCGCCGCTCTCGGGTAGGAGCTCATTGCCGGGTCGTGCTGAAATCCTATGGTTGACGGGTGTGGAAAGGACAGGAAACGCCGAGGTTCGTCAGTCGGCATGGATCGTCACGTGGATCCCCTGAACCCTGCCAATGCTTATTTGATCAATTTAACTTCGGTGAGCGGTGTCCGGTCAATCCGAGAGAGTCGCGAAAGGGTTTTAGATCGGTCCGCTGATCCCGTCGACGCGTGGTTGTCGCGGCGATTGTCAGATCAATCGGCGGGGGCAAAGGTTCCCCGATTCACGGGCGAATGACTGATCAGCGTGCGCTCCGGACGTTTTGCGTTCATCACAATCGTCGCACTGTTGGGTTCAAGCCGTTGGAAGCAACCGATTCACGTGATTTGGTGTTGGGATTTATTTACGGCCCGCCATTTGCGTTTGTCCGATAGAAGTTCCAATCGCCGGCAAGCCGCCATATTCGATTCGGCGCGGCTGCCATTCCAGCGACACTCCTTCAACTCAGGATAGACCCATGACACTTGAAACTAAAACCAGTCTGAGCGACTCGACGATCAGCAACCTTCAGAAACTGATTCGAGCCAACATTGATTCCTACAATGGTTTCCACGAATCGGCCGAAGAACTGAGCGATCCAAAGGTCGCTAGCCTGTTCCGTGCAATGGGCGACGATCGCAGCGCGATGGCAAGCGAACTGCAGCAGTACGTTTCATTCAATGGCGAAGAAGCGGAAGACGACGGCAGCGTCGCGGCCAAGACGCACCGAATCTGGATCAACATCCGTGGAAAGCTCAACGGTGGCGATCCATACGTGATTCTGATCGAAGCGGAACGCGGCGAAGATCACATGAAGGCTGCCTACGAGGACGCGCTCAAAGAAACCGCTGGCAGCGCGATGAACGACGTTTTGACTGCCCAGTACGTCAAGGTGAAGGCTGGACACGACAAGGTCCGCGATCTTCGTGACATGTACAAGAACAAATAACGTTCTAGCGAAGGCAAGCGTATGCGAGTGGGCCGGTTCGGTTCACTTCGACGCAGCATTTAACCGCCCGACTCTGATGGATCGCCCGGTTGTGTGCATTTGCGATTCTTTTTTCCCGCTTGATTGCGGCGTCCCGATCATTGGACGACGCAGCTAGCGGGCGGATTATGGTCACTTGTTACTCGTCGTCGCCAGGTTGGGTCTGTTGTTGTCAGGTCAAATCGATGGCGGAACAAACAGTCATTCGGAAGGCGATACGATGAAATCGATTCAAGAAGTTGCTCATTTGTTTTTGCTGACGATGGCAATGGCCGTCGGGTTTGTCTTGCTCGGTTGCGACCGCAAAGAAACCATTTTGGATGTGGACACCCCTGGTGGCGGCGTGCAGGTCGACCGGGATGTTGACGACGGTAGCATCACCGTCGACGTCGACGAATAATCACCGCGATCTCACTTCCGCGGAAGTCCCTCGCGGCGTTGATCTCTGCGATGTGGTTGTCATAGCATTCGATCCATTCGCTGCGAAGCCGGACTGCGATGTCCGCCGCCCATCTCCCTAGGATCTGGCACTCGGCCACGCTGTCTGTTCTTGAATGCCGGGACGCCGTCACGCGAAGATGCGTGAAACGACCGGCTGTAGAGATCCGGACTTCTTGCTGATGCAAGGTTCACCGGGGGCACGCTCGGGAGCCCCAATTTGCTATCGCACGATCGTGTTCTGTTGGGGGAATCGCGTCGGGTTTCTGACTGACGTACCATGGCAGTAACGCCGACAACCGATGACTAGTTCCTACTTTTTTGTGTGAGCACTGTGCGATGGATTTGAAACTGGACAACAAGCTGGCTCTCGTGACCGGATCCACGTCCGGTATCGGTCGTTCGATTGCAGAAACACTCCTTCGCGAAGGTGCTCGGGTGATCGTCAATGGCCGCAGCCAGCAATCGGTCGACAAGGCACTCAGCCACTTAGACGCAGGCGATCGTGCGATCGGCATCCCTGCCGACGTGGGAACCGCCGATGGTTGCAACCATCTGTTGGCCGAGGCCAAGCGGCAGGGTGAGATTGAAATTCTGATCAACAACGCTGGCATCTTCGAACCCAAACCGTTCGAACAGATCACGGATTCGGATTGGATGCGTTTCTATGAAATCAACGTGCTGAGCGGCGTTCGTCTGTCACGGGGCGTCTGCAATTCGATGAAACAGCGAGGCTGGGGACGGATCGTGTTCATCAGCAGCGAATCGGGCGTCAGCATCCCTGTCGAAATGATTCAATATGGAATGACCAAATCCGCACAGCTTTCGATCTCACGCGGCTTGGCCAAAGCGATGAAGGCGACGGGGGTGACCGTCAATAGCGTGCTGCCAGGGCCAACTTGGAGCGAAGGAGTCGAGCAGTTTGTGGAGGATATTGCCGGGGATAAGTCGATCGATGAAACCAAGAAAGCATTCTTTCAAGAAGCGCGGCCAGCATCGTTGATCCAGCGGTTCGCCACGACAGATGAAGTCGCTGCGTTAGTCGCGTATGTGTGCAGCGAGCAAGCGGCGGCTACCACGGGGGCTGCTCTGCGTTGTGACGGTGGAATCGTCGACACATGCTTTTAAGCTAGCCGGCTCACCTGTTCCCAACCGCTCGATAGGCCACCGGGTTCGCACCGGTTCGGCAACAGGCCGATCAAAACCTTGCCGAGCGATTTGCGATGGATCGGTCTTTCGCCGGTCCGGCTTGCCGTTTCCGTTTCAGCCGCATGTGTCCTTTGGCACACCCTGCGTGTGCGATCTGCGTGGGTCGCCCGCGGCGAAGCCTGTCAGCTACTCGGGGACGGTCACTTTGACTTCGGGGGCGGGTTGGTCTGCTTCGCTGGGGCCACGGTCGATCCTGGCGTCAATTTGCTCGGACGCTCGGTCGATGTTTTTCGCAGCGCTGTCGGCGGCCTGTTTCGATTTTTCGACGATCGTGGACGTATCTTGCCGAACCTTGTCAGCGTCGACGCGGATCGTTGGATCCCCGTCCGGTGAACTGAACTGGATCCACCCGACCGCAGCGAAAATCAGTAACAACACAGCGATCACAATCAATATCCGCATTTTCTGCTCCTACCTCTGGAAGGCTCTGGCAACTAAAGTCGTTTGACGACTGGGTCACCGATCAAACTGACACGAATCAGTCGAAGCAGCAATTCGTGCGCCCCGAAACGTCGGGACGCAACTTTCTGTATCCGTTGGAACAAGTTCGAGGATCATCGTGAGTCAAAATCTTTGCTATCGATTGGCGTTTCTATTGGCTTGCGTTGCCCTGTCCGCGGCGAATCCGGTGATGGCCGACCAGGTTGGTGATCTGAAATCGAAGGGCAAACTCTTGTTTGCGGACGATTTCAATCGCGACGATGGTTCATCCGATGAAGACGCCATGGGAAACGGCTGGACATCGAACAGTCCTTGGCGGGCGGATGGTCAAAAGCAGGCGTTTCTGGACGATGGATCCATCCGAATCGTGACCGCGCCGGGGGCTGGGCATGCGGTCACGATCTTCCATGACATCGAACCCGCGTTCCAGGATTGCGTCGCGAGCTTTCGATACCGCATGAACGAACCGGCGGATACGTTGTCGTTCGACTTCAACGACCCCAAGTGCAAAACGGTCCACTCCGGTCACCTGGTGATCGTCAAGCTGTCCCGAAAGGCGATCCAGATCCAGGATTCGAAGACTGGCACGATGAACCTGGAGGTTCGTGAAAAGTTCAAGGACACGCCCCAGAGCCCTGGAAAAAAACGTCTGATGGCTGCGACGCAGGTTTCGATCCCTTTCGAATCCAGGCTCGGCCAATGGTACGACGTGGCGATCCGCACGCAAGGCGATTTGCTAACGCTGTTTGTCGACGGCAAAGAAATGGGGGAACTGCGCAGCCCTGGAATCTCGCACCCTACCAAGCGAAAGCTGAATATTGGCGCAAAAACGACTTCGCCTGATTTCGATGATCTGCAAGTGCATTCATTGGATCAGTAGAGAAAGCAAGTTGCTGCGGCAAGGTCGTCCCCGATCAAGGATGACTTCGAAATCGACGTCACTGTGGCGATGGACCCGTGACGAGGACCCGTGATCCATCACGGATCCATGCACCGCGGCACGGGGTTTGCGTTCAGTCAATCGATACCAGACGCGCCCACAACCCAGGGGGTGTCCGAAGGCGGCGAACCGCACCGTCTTTTCTCTAAATCCAATGGCGACGCCCTGAATGACCACAACGAAGTCCGACCTTGCGACTATCTCGGCAGTCGCCCAACAATTGGCGGTTGTGCTGACGGTTGCGGCGTTGTTCTTTGCCCGTGACGTGTTCATTCCATTGGCGCTGGGCCTGCTGTTGTCGTTCTTGCTAAGCCCGATCGTCAGCCGGTTGCGGCGAATGGGAGTCCCCAACGTCATGGCGGTGGTGACGACCGCGGCGCTCGCGTTTTTGTTGCTTGCCGCCGGCTTTACGCTGCTTGGTCGCGAACTGACCACGCTGGTCGGTGACCTGCCGAAGCACAAAGACGAATTGGTTTCGAAGGCTCGCAGTGTTGCCGGGATGACGACCGGCGTCGGCGGGTCGCTGGATGACTTGGCGGACGAAGTCACCAAGGCGATCGAACAAGAAGCAGCACCGGAATTGCAGGCCGATGACCAGGGCGAAGGCGACGTCGAACTGACCTTGATGCAGCAGTTGACCGACAAGGTCTTTCCAGCGATGAAGGCCAGTCCGGAAAAATTGCCCAACGACGGGACATCAACTCGGCGGCCGTTGTTCGTTCGTCAGGTGCCCGATGCCCTGCCCCTCGCATCCTGGGCATCGTCAGCCGGGACCGTATTGGGACCGTTGGCCACCGCCGGTTTGGTCAGTGTCTTCGCAATTTTTATGCTGATTCATCGAGAGGATCTACGCGATCGCATCATCGCGGTCGTTAGCCATGGCAACTACGTCACCACGACAGAGGCCTTGGACGAAGCGGCCGGCCGGATCAGTCGCTATCTGATCGCGCAAACAATCGTCAACACTTCGTACGGGTTTGTTCTGACGATCGGATTGGTGATCATCGGCAACAGTTTGACTGCGGACGGTGAATTCCCCAACGCGGTGCTATGGGGAGTGTTGGCGACGTGTCTGCGATTCGTTCCCTACATCGGCCCGACGGTGTCCGCCGTGTTCCCCTTGGCGATCGCGTTGTCCGTGTTTCCTGGATACAGTGTGTTCGTTGCCGTTTTGGTGTTGATCATCACCATGGAACTGCTTAGCAACAATATTCTGGAGCCCTGGCTGTACGGTGCTAGCACAGGGATTTCTGCGGTCGCGGTGATCGTCGCGGCGGTCTTTTGGGGATGGCTGTGGGGGCCCGTCGGTTTGTTGCTCTCGACGCCGTTGACGGTTTGCTTGGTCGTCTTGGGGCGTTATGTGCCGCGGTTCAAAATTCTGGCGACGTTGTTAGGCGAAGAGGTCGAAATTCCGACTTCGATGCGTCTGTATCAACGTTTGCTGGCCAGCGATGAACACCATGCCAGGGAGATTCTGTTTCATCATCTGGATCAGAAAGATTTGGATTCGACCTGCGATCGAGTTCTGGTCCCAGTGCTGAAACGCATTCGGTCGGATCATGATGCGGATCATTTGACGGATGCGGACGCCAGCCGCTTGTTCGCCATGATCGGTGGGTTGATCGCTGAATTGAACGACCGTTTCGACGACGCGGATGATGGCGATCTGAACGAAGTTGATGGATTGCCAGTGGTTGCCGGGTGCATGTCGCATCACTTCAGCGAGGCGTTGGTATTGAATCTGATTCGTACCGGTGGCCGGACCGAGCATGACCTGCGTAGCATTGGTGATGAGGTCTTGCCGCCCGATATCGGTCGGCAAATCATCGCGATGGCGCCTGTGGTTGTGGTCATTGTCGTGTTGCCCAAGGGCGGGTTTGCACAGGCACGCTATATGTGCAAGGCGATCCGCAGCGAAGGGTACACTGGGCCTGTGGTGGTTGCGTGCCTGGGCAAATTTAAGAACTACAACAAGCTGTTCGTGCGGTTTCGCAAGGCCGGCGCCAGCAGCATGACGACGACGTATTCGCAAACTCAGTCAAAAATTCAATCCATTCTGCGGCTTCACCATTCGCCCAGTATCGATTCATCCAGTCTGGCAAATTCTGATTCAGCGCCGGTGCCTGGATCAACCAACGAACAACAATCTGTTTGAAAAGGAACAGGATGCCCACGATACTTTTGGTCGACGATAACGAAGACATCCGAGACATGATGACTCGGTTTTTGCAGGACCATGGCTATGCCGTGGTGACGGCCAACAATGGTTTGGAAGCCGTGTTGGCGACCGCCCAGGCTGCACCGTCACTGATCTTGATGGATGTGAATATGCCGGAGCTTGACGGGCACGAGGCAACACGCCAGATTCGCGCCGCTGATCCGGACAAACGTATCCCGGTGATTGCGTTGACCGCGCATGCATTACCGGGGGACGAAGCTCGATCTCTTGCCGCCGGTTGTGATGCGTTTCATTCCAAACCGGTCAATTTCAAAAAACTATCGGACCAGATCAGCGAACTGCTCGCCGAAACGGTCTCTGCACCATCCCCACAAGCGAATCCATGAACCAGATCCACGTTGGGTGCCGCCTTCGCTACACCGTTCAATCCGAAACCACTTTCCTGTTCAACATTTCGGTAACTCAGAATACGTTCCAGTCGACAACAAATGAATCGATTGAAGTCAGTCCATTTCACAAGATCGAAGAGTGTGCGGTAGGACCGCTTGGCAATCGCTATTTGCGGATGACGGCGAACCCGGGTGACCTGACGATCGATTACCGTGCGACGGTGGAACTGCATGCCAACGAAGTCGACTCGACCGATGTATGCGAGGTCAACTACGAGAATCTTCCCGCCGACGTGCTGACGTATTTGAATCCCAGTCGCTACTGCGAATCGGACAAGCTGCTTCGATTCGCCGGTGAAGAATTTGGGCAGTTGGTCCCCGGTTATTCGCGAGTGACGGCGATTTGCAACTGGACTTTCGACCATCTGACCTACACGCCGGGCAGCACGGGCCCGTTGACGACTGCCTGTGACGTTTTGATTCAGCGGACCGGTGTCTGCCGCGAT
Source organism: Rubripirellula lacrimiformis (assembly GCF_007741535.1). NCBI lineage: Bacteria > Pseudomonadati > Planctomycetota > Planctomycetia > Pirellulales > Pirellulaceae > Rubripirellula > Rubripirellula lacrimiformis. The sequence continues at coordinate 7,667,062 of NZ_CP036525.1, read as the reverse complement.
TACGCGCATCTAGCGATCAGCATGTGTCGTGCTTGCGGTATCCCCGCTCGCTACGTTTCCGGATACGCCGTCAGACTTCAGCCACCGGATTTTCACGGATTTTTCGAAGCCTATTTGGATGGGCGTTGGTTCCTGTTTGATGCCACTCGGTTGGCACCCGTTGGCGGATTTGTTCGCATCGGAACCGGACGCGACGCCGCAGACGTTGCCTTTGCAACGATACGCGGTGATGCGCAAAGCACGGAAGTGACGGTTTGGTCCGACGAACAACAGGGCGGCGATCACATGCTAGACCCTGATAACGTCCAGACAGGAGTCAGTTCTGCGTCGTGATTGTGATGGGGGCAGATGATTGATGCGCATTGGAGTCTTCGTGGATGCCGAATCGGCCCGTTGGTCTTTCAAGGTTAAATGAAGTGAACTGCAAAACTGTATTTTGGAATTCTGGTTCCGGTCGTTCCGCAGAAGTCGGTCAAGTGCGACAAGCGATGGGGAGCCAATCGAACCATTGGATCGATCTGGCAGAAACATCCGACCTGTCCGCCGCTGTCAAAGAGGCCGTGGCCAACGGGTGTGAGTCGGTCGTTGCCGTGGGCGGTGATGGGACGGTCAACGCGATCGTCAATGCGTTGATGGCAGTGGACGCCCATGCAAGGCCCACCTTGGCCATCATCCCGTTGGGGACGGCAAACGATTTCGCCGGCACGTTGAACATTCCCGACGATATCGCCGAGGCTGCCAGTCTGGTTGATCATCCGGCATGTCCTGTGGATATCGTGCGTATCAGCGGAACCGGGGCCCCACGCTATTACGCAAACATGGCTGCCGGGGGCAACTGTGTCCGCGTTAGCGAAGCGATGACGGACGAAGTGAAGGCGCGATGGGGTTCGCTCAGCTATATCCGCGGTGCGGTGGACGTGCTGCCCGACATGCACACCTTTCGAATCGACGCGACCTGTGACGATGAAAAGTTCACTTCGCTGGATTGCTGGGCTGTCTTGGTTGCCAACGGCAAGACCAACGCAGGGCGAATCGAGGTTGCACCGCTCGCGTCACCGACCGACGGTTTGTTCGATGTGATCATCATCCGTGATGGCACGGTCGGTGATATGGTCGAAATCGTGACCAAGAACTTAATGGGTGACTTTCTGGATAGCGAACAGATCATCTTTCGCCAAGTGCGTTCATTGCAGCTGCAGTCATCACCGACCATGAGGTTCACGTTGGACGGCGAGGTCTTTGACGACCAACCCGTTCAGTTTGATGTGGTCGCAGGTGCCATCCGCATCCATTGCATGGTTGGCATCTGACCTGCGGAATGACGGGTCTGGCCAGCATGGGATCGGACGCTGACGGACGGCAGCCGTGGGATTCTCCAAAACTTCCCACCTTCTGGCCAACCAGAAGGTCGTGGGATGCTGCGAATCCCACAACGACGCCGATCCGATCGTTGTCCGGACGTGTCGGTGGCCCCGTGCACCGCGACAGATATTTCCTGTGGGTTTCTGAGTGCCCTGCGATTCCCACGCAGCGATCGTTAGCGAATGGGGACCGCAGGTTCCGTCCGTATTAGCCATTGATCGATCAAGCCCATCAGCTTGTCGACGGTCTGCGAGTTTGTCGATGACAAATCGTTGCGGTCATCGGGGTCCCGCTTCAGATCATAGAGCTCGTTTCCGTTGGGCGATGCAATCAGTTTGTCCCATCCGTCGATCACTACCCGAGCGCGTAGTCCGCTATCCAGATCATCCAGCTGATCCAAATCGCTGTCATGGTCATAGGCATCGACAAACACGCGGTTGCGAGCTTTCAACTGGTTTTGGTCGCGTAGATCCAGCCCGGTCATCTCGGCCGGCGGATCGATCCCGCAAGCCCGCAGAATGGTCGGCGCGATATCGATATTGCTGGCCAACGCGTCCGTGTCACGCTTGGCCGCGATGGTCTTGGGGTGAGTGATGAAGATCGGCGTGCGAATGCCCGCTTCGACAGGATCGCGTTTCGATCGAACGTAGCGGTTGCGTTTGTCGGGATCGGGCACCCACCCGTTGTCGCAGGTGTAGACAAAGATCGTGTTTTCGTAGATCCCCTGCTGTTTCAAATGGTCGACGATCTGTCCACATGTTTGGTCCAGCCATTCGACATTGGCCCAGTACCATGCGGTCGAATCATTGGGCGCCAGATCCCGGTACTTTTCGAACAGATGTTGTGGGGCGTTGTGAGGCGAGTGCGGCAGGAAGACTCCGTACCAAAGAAAGAACGGTTGTTGACTGGCGGTTGCCTTGTCGACGAAATCGTAGATGGGCTGCATGGTTTCGCGGCCGATCTTGAGACCTACGTCGCCGTGCCGTCCGCCGCGGGCAACATCGCCATGGGTCATTGCATCCGAGAAGCCATGGTCCAGCGGATTGCCTTCCCACCATTTTCCGGTCTGCAAAGTGGCGTATCCATTCGCTTTCAATGTTTTGATGAACGATGGATGGTGCGCCATGGGAGCCGTCATGCGGGCCCGCATTTGAGCCCATCGCTGTTTGTTGTTGTTTCGGTTGGTTCCCGCTGGCATGACCGGGTCGTTTCCGCGGATGCGTGTTTGGTGCGGGTACAGTCCGGTCGCCAGACTAGCCAGAGACGGGCGGCACAGCGGAGCGGTCACATAGCCGCGTTCGTACACCAATCCCGCCTTGGCCAGTTCGTCCAGGTTCGGCGTCTGGATGTGCGGGTGTCCCATGAACCCGTAGTCGTTCCAGGCTTGGTCGTCGCTTAATAGGAACACGACATTCGGTTGCGTGGCGGTGGTGACCTGGCAAGTCAAAGCGATCAAGACCAGTGTGGCCCATCGGCCAATCGAACAAAGCTGTATCATCTAAACGTTCTCTCTGATTCGTGATGTTGATTCGCGGCCTGCTGAATGAATCCAGTTTCCACTTTGAATGTTAGCCGTTTGGGCGCTAGCGGCCTGCTGATTAAGTCGTTTTCCTGAACTGAACGTGCAAATCATAACCCGCTGCGTGAGCGAGGGATCACGTCGAATCCCTCGCTCGCGCAGCGGGTTACTAAATCAACAGCCCGCTAGCCCCGGTTCCTTGGCGACGGAACCGAGGCTAGCGCCTAGACGGCTAACGGGATCGACAAGCCGTTGACGACTTCCGCTACGGTTTTCGCGGGACCCAGGTTTCCGGTGCATCCAGCATCAACGGATCGTGAAAAACGGTAAATTGATCGCCTTGCTGCTGCATCCAATCATTCAGCTGCGACTGCAGTTCCGATTCGGTTGAGCCTAGGTTGGGTTGTCCGGCCAGATTCGTTTGCTCGTTCGGATCCGATTGCAAATCGAATAGTTCGTACTTTGGCCGGCCATAGTAGCTGGCGACGACTTCTGCGGCGTGCTTGTCCGATTTGGCCAGTTCGGTCCATTGCTTGAAATAGTCCCCCGATGTTTCTCGCAGCAACAAATCAATGTGGGTCGTGAATGCGAATTCGAGGTGCGGGTTGTAGATTAACTTATAGCGATCGGTGCGGATCGAACGGCTTAGAAAGACGTTCATCATTCGGTCGCCGCTGTGAGTGGTGAAGATGCGTTCGCGATGCGAATCGGTTTCGCCTCGAAGCACCGCGGCAAAGGACCGTCCGTCCAGGTTTTCAGGGACACGCCCGCCGCCTATCTCGATCAACGTCGGCAAAATATCGACCCAGCTGACCATCGCGTTGGTTCGGGTGCCGGCTTGGATCTTTCCTTCCCACGCGACGATCAACGGAACATGGATTCCTTCGTCATAGAGCGTCCACTTGCCAAAGGGAAACTGGGCACCGTGGTCGCTGCTGAACACGAACAGTTTGTCTTTGGACATGTGTTTGTCCGTCAACTGACGAAGGTCGCCCAGGTAGGCGTCCAGGTCTTTGACTTCCTGCAGGTACCGCGCCCGTTGGAATCGCGTACGCGGAGTATCCAATAGACGCGGCGGAACCGTCATCGCATTTGCATCGACCGTGGTCTGGATGGGCCACGGCACGTGTGGATCAGAGACGCCGACAAACAGGGCCAATGGTCGCTGGTCGGTGCGGTTTTCCAAGAACTTCTTGACGCTCTTTCGGAGTTCGGGAATCTCCTTTTTCGAGTCATGAGTTTCGAAGTGATAGTCCGGGGCGCTTCGCTGGTGAGCCACTTTGCCGAACGCCGCGGTCTGGTACCCGATCTGATTCAGGATGGTTGGCAGGCGAAAGATCGAATCATCGGGGTAGCTATGGTTTTCTTCGGCTCCATTGCGAGCGGGCATCAATCCGGTCAGCAACGCCGCGCGACTGGGGGCACAAGAGGGGCTGGCGACAAACGCCCGGTTGAAGATCATCCCATCGGCAGCCAGCCGATCGATCGCTGGGGTCTGGATGTTAGTCCCGCCGTGGATGGATAGATCGGCGGCAGAAAGGTCGTCGGCCAAATAGACGACGATGTCCGGTGGACGCTGCGTTTGCTCGGCTTTCACGTGCACGGCGAGGCCGATCCAACATGCGATCAGTCCAAGATTGCTGCAAAGTTTCAAACGGATCATTGTTCGGTTATTCCTAGGTTGGTATTCCACAGCGGCGCACAGCCTGCATCCGAATCCCACGACTGCGTCATTTCATTGCAGGAATCGTGGGGGAAACTGACGATCCAATGGGATTCGCGCAAACGCCAACCCATCCCCGCAGATGGATCCGGCAATCCGGCACTAAAGCGTCCTGCCCCAATCGCAATGGTTGGTCACTGGCAACGGTTCAATGTAAAGTATTTACTGTCGCCGACCACATCGCTTTGCCCTGTGTCGGGGGCGAGCGACCCTGTTTTTGAACATGATTTTTGGTCAGGATGTTAGATGCCGCGAATGTTACCCCCACAGGACCTGATGCGGACTTTCCTCTGGCCCGTTCTTCGGATGGCCGCTTATGCGACGATTGGTTCGGGAGTCGCCGTGGCGATGCCGGCCGAGGATCCAACAACGCCATCGGCAACGGTCGATGTATCGTTCAATCAAGACATTCGTCCGTTGCTGTCGTCACGCTGTTTCGCTTGCCACGGCCCCGATGCCGAATCGCGCGAAGCAGGCCTGCGGTTGGACCAAGCACACGGTGACGAAGGGGCGATCGGTTTCGTGATTCAGCCTGGTTCGATCGACGATAGCGAACTGTGGAATCGGATCACCACCGATGACGAGTCCCTGCGGATGCCGCCCGTGGATTCGCATTTGAAACCGTTGTCCAAGCAGGAACAGCAGTTGATCCAACGTTGGATCGAATCGGGATCCGACTACGAGGACTACTGGGCGTTCGTGCCGCCAACCCGACCAGCGACGCCGGAGGTCGCAGACGAACAATGGAGCGACCAGGCGATCGATCGATTTGTCATCCGCAAACTTGAATCCGAAGGCCGCTCGCCTGCCCCCGAAGCGGATCCGAGGACATTGATTCGACGAGTGACGTTCGACCTGACTGGGCTTCCCCCCACCCGCGATGAGGTGCATCGCTTCGTTGATGCGTATTCGAAAGACGCCGAAGCCGCCTGGGAACATCTGGTCACCGAATTGATCGACCGGCCTCAGTACGGCGAACACATGGCTCGCTATTGGTTGGACTTGGTTCGGTTCGCGGACACCAACGGGATGCACAAAGATTTCTATCGCAATCACGTGGCGTATCGTGACTGGGTGATTGCAGCGTTCAACCAGAATCTAAGCTATGACGACTTTGTGCGTTATCAAATCGCTGGCGACCTGTACCCCGAACCGACCAAGGATCAGTTGATCGCGTCCGGGTTCAATCGATTGCACCTGATCATCGACAAGGGGACCGCGCTTCCCGAAGAAAGCCACGTGAAGAACGTGTTGGACCGTGTGACCGCTGTGGGGACCGCGTTCATGGGACTGACGGTGCAATGTGCCCAGTGCCACGACCACAAGTTTGATCCCATCACCCAGAAAGACTTCTTTTCTCTGTATGCCTTCTTTAACAATATCGACTCGGCGCCAGAGACCAATCCGCGTCAGACCGTCGACGGTTTGCAGGAACCCTACGCTCGATTCCCGACGCCCCAGCAAGATGCTGACCTGCAGCAATTGGATGACCAGATCGCCAAACTGAATGATCAACTTCGGATCGCAAAGGCAGCCGCGGCGGAATCGTCCACACCGGATCAATCGGACCAGCAAACGCAGAGCCCGGCAGAGATCGAGAAACAGATTCGTAATCTGGATAAGCGACGCAAATCGATCGAAACGACCGTTCCAAAAGCGATGGTGATGAGGGAACGTCCGGATGTGCGTGAAACGTTTGTGTTGGTTCGCGGCCAGTACGATGCACCCGGCGAAGTGGTCCAGCGGGGCACTCCCGGATTCCTGCCACCGCTGGTGAAGTCGTCCGAAGTCGCATCGCGGATGGACCTGGCCGAGTGGTTCGTGGCGGCCGACAACCCGTTGACCGCTCGCGTCGCCGTCAATCGTTTTTGGCAGTCGTTCTTTGGTGTCGGCCTGATCAAGACGGCCGAAGATTTTGGCAACCAAGGCGATGTGCCCAGACACCCGGACTTGCTGGACGAATTGGCGGTATCGTTCGTCGAATCGGGCTGGGACGTCAAGTCGCTGGTTCAACAGATTGCGATGTCGAAAACCTATCGACAGTCCTCCACTGCAACGCCGGACGTCTTTAAGGCCGACCCCGAGAACCGGATGCTTGCACGCGGGTCACGCTATCGATTGGATGCTGAAATGATCCGCGACCAGATATTGGCAACCAGCGGATCGCTGTCGACCGAAATGCACGGCCCCAGTGTGAAGCCACCCCAGCCCGATGGTTTGTGGAAAGCGGTTTCCATGATCGGGGAAACGTTCAAGCCGGATTCGGGTGACGCCATCTACCGACGCAGTGTCTATACGTTCTGGAAACGTGCGATGCCGCCGCCCCAGATGACGATCCTGAACGCGCCCATTCGCGACGCTTGTATCGCACGACGCGAACGGACCAACACTCCATCGCAGGCACTGTTGTTGCTGAATGAAAGCGAATACTTGATGGCGTCACGTCGCTTGGCGCAATCGGTTCTGGCACAGCCCGTCGATCAGCGGTTGCGGTTCGCATGGGAAACGGTGACCGGAAAATTGCCTGATGCGGACGAACAGAAAATCGCAAATTCGCTATTGGATGATCTCGTGATCCGCTATCAGCAGGATCCCGGCATGGCCAACGATCTGTGTCGCGATTTGACGTTGGATTCCCAGCAGGAAAAGACGGAACTTGCCGCTTGGACGGTTCTGTGCAGTACGCTCTACAACCTCGATATCACGAAGACGAAAAACTAGAATGGTCCATCCTTTGAATGCGTACGAAACGCTGGTGAATCGTCGTCGGTTCCTAGCCAATAGTGGAATGGGGTTGGGGACGGCCGCGATGGCATCGTTGGTGACCGGACCGCGGATCGCATCTGCGTCCCCAGCGGGATCGGCCCACGGCACCACGGATGATCTGCCGCCTGGATGCCACGTTCCACCGAAAGCGAAACGTGTCATTTTTCTGTTCATGGCCGGTGCACCCAGCCAGCTTGACCTGTTTGATTACAAACCCGATCTTCAAAAGCATTTTAACCAAGCGCTGCCACCGTCGGTCAGCATGGGGCAACGCGTCACCGCGATGACTCGTGGCAAAGAACAATTGGTGATGCCGAGCCCGTTCAAGTTTGAACAGAAGGGACAGAGTGGGCTATGGATGAGCGAGTTGTTGCCCCAAATGTCCACTCAGGTCGACAAGCTGTGCTTCATTGATTCGATGAACACCGACGCGATCAACCACGATCCGGGAAAGACTTCGTTCTGTACCGGGTCGGAGATCCCGGGCAAACCCAGCATGGGCGCATGGCTCAGCTATGGACTGGGCACGTTGAACAAAGACCTGCCGGACTATGTGGTCATGCCATCGGCTCATTGGAGCGGAAAAGTCAATGTGCAAGCACTGTATTCGCGTCTTTGGGGAAGCGGGTTCCTGCCATCGAAACATCAAGGGACTAGTTTTCAGACCTCGGGCGATCCGGTCTTGTTCCTGTCCAATCCAACCGGAGTGGATGCGGGGGTTCGTCGGCGAATGCTGGATTCGTTGGACCAGTTCAATCAGAAACACTTTGCCGAAATTGGTGATCCGGAGATCGAAACCACGATCGCCCAGCAAGAGATGGCTTTTCGCATGCAAACGTCGGTGCCCGAATTGACGGACATCGCGGACGAGTCCCAGGAAACGTTGGACCTGTACGGTCCAGAGGTCACCCAGCCAGGATCCTACGCTCGGAATTGTCTGCTGGCGCGGCGGATGGCCGAACGCGATGTTCGCTTCATCCAGTTGTTCCACCGCGGCTGGGATCACCACTCGCGGTTGCCCGAAAACTTGCGAGGCCAGTGCCAGGATGTGGACCAGCCGACGGCGGGTTTGCTTCGCGATCTAGAACAGCGTGGCCTGCTGGAGGACACGTTGGTGGTGTTTGCCGGTGAGTTCGGGCGGACGGTCTACTGCCAGGGCAAACTGGACGCCGAAACCTATGGACGCGACCATCACCCACGCTGTTTTACGGCGTTGCTTGCCGGTGGCGGAATCAAAGGCGGCATGCGTTACGGCACGACCGATGAATTCAGCTACAACGTGGTTTCCGATCCGGTCCATGTACGCGATCTGCATGCAACGATGTTGCACCAATTGGGTGTGGACCACCGGCAGCTGACCTTTCCGTTCCAAGGCCTTGATCAAAAACTAACCGGGGTCGAACCCAGTCGTGTTGTCAAGGAAATCATCGCTTGACGGACGGACTGGCTGATCACCGCGAGGCTCATTTGCCATAAACCTTGGCGGCGGGATCTCCGCCGGATAGCAGATAGGCGATCAAGTCGCGTACTTCGTTTCCGCTAAGCGTATCCAGCATTTCCTGTGGCATCTGCGAAATCGGCGACTCGCGGATCAGTTCGATGTCGTCGGCATCAACGGTGATCGGTTTCAGTTCTTCGCTGGTCTTGGCCGGTGGATAGATATCCAGCGTGTCGCCGTTGTCGATGACCAATCCGGTTAGCAGCCGGCCGTCGGCCAGCAGCACCGCTTTGGAACTGTATTGATCGCTGATCACCTTGCTGGGCTGGATGATCGATTCCAACAGGTAGTTGGCGTCGAACTTGTTCTTCACCGTCGTCAGGTCGGGGCCGACGTCGCCGCCCAAACCATCGAATCGGTGACAGCTGGCACACTGGGCGGCGTGGAACAGATTTCGTCCGCTCTGGAAATCGGCTGCCCGCAGTTGCTTGGATCCGATGTGTTGACTGGCGTCGGCCTGAGTCCATTTCTTTCCCGGTCCCTGGGGCGCGGTGATCTTGAAATCGGGAACGGGGTTGAAGTCTTCGCCGCTGATGTCTGCCAGTTGAGCCCGTTGGTCGTTGTTCAGAATCCCCAGCACTTCGTCTCGCAGGTTCGCCAGGAATTTCCCGTAGCTATTGCCGCCACTGAATTCGGCGGCCTTGTTGATGAACTGGATGTAGCTGCGAAGCTGATCCATGGTCCAGCCATCACGCAGATTGCGAAGCATGAACGCGTAGTTGATCTCGTGCGACGGCGGTTGGTTGGCCAACATCTTTTGGATGCCTGATCCATACCGTGGGTTGCTCGTGAAATCAATGTTTGCGGCCCATGCAGGCGGTGCCGAATCGGCGTCAGCCATCAATTGGATGGTCTTTTCGATCACGCCCGGGGCGTTCAGGTACACCAGCACTCGGATCAGTTCCGTGTTCACGTCTTTGTTGGCGTGCGGGAAATGGGCATCGAGCGCTGCGATCACCTGTTCGCGTTGGCCCGCGTTGGGTTCGCCCAAGCGAATGAAGGTGAGTGCATAAGCGCGAAGCAAACCGAGTAGCTGAGCGTCGTCCAGTTCGGCTAGGTCCAAGTCTAGAAGTGCCGCCAACAGAGCTGCCTGATGCGATGGGTTCCCGCTGCGAGCCAATGCCACGGTGGCGGTGATGCGAGCCTGGCGGTTCGGTTCCGTGCTGACTCGTTCGGCCCATTGTTCAACCGGTTGAGATTCAATCGCGATGCGTGCTGCGTGTCGCAGCCAACGATCACTGCTGGACAGGTGCGGCCATGCGGCAGCGACCGCACTGGCATCTTCGTGGCCATGGAACTTTTCCAGTCGACGACGAAGCTGTCTAGCGTCTTCGCCAGCCAGTTCGCCAGCAACGGGCTGGGTTGATTCATCGCCAACGTAGATGATGCGAAACAGAGCCGAATCCGTGCCACGACCGCCGGTCGTGAAATACAGATTTCCGTCGTGCCCGACAATCGCGTCGGTGACTGGCAGCGGCGATCCGTGACAAATCGTTTCTTGCTGTCCACGCCAACCTGCACCGTCCGGCGTCAGGTGGATTGTGTAGATGGTGCCAAAGGTCCAATCGAGTGCGAAGATCGCGTCTTGGTACTTTGCCGGGAACTTTGTCCCCTGGCCACTGACCACGCCCGTCGGGCTGCCCGGACCGATGTTCAGTACCGCGGGAAGACTGTCCTCGTAGTACTCTGGCCATTTGCCCGAACCGCTGCGCCAACCGTAATCCGAACCGCTGACGGCATGATTGATTCGCGTGGGACGATACCAAGGTGATCCCAGGTCCCATTCCATGTCCGCGTCGTAGGTGAACAGATCGCCCGCACGGTTCAGCGTGATGTCGTATTGGTTGCGATAGCCGATGGAAACGACTTCGTGTGTTTTGGTTTCGGGATCGAACTTCGTGATCCACCCACCCGGGGCCAGCCGGCCGCGGGCGTGTCCGTTGGCGTCCCATTCGCGTGGCAGCAACAGGTCTTCGTCCCAAGTCGGTACCCGCGATCCGGAGATTTGGGATGCATCCGGAAGGTTCGTGTGGTTGCCGGCATCGACGTACAGGTGCTTTCCGTCACCGTACGCGATCACCGCATGGTTACCGTGTTCGCCACCGCCTTGGGATCCCGTTAGTTCGTCGGCATGGTCCAACAATCCATCACCCGTGGAATCGGTCAATCGGTACAGCGGCGTGCTGGCGCGATTGAAGTACAACGCACCATCGTGCCACACCATTCCCTGGGCACCGGAAACGTTGACTGGCATCTTTTCTACTTTGACGTTTGGTTTGGCGTCCGCGGCGGTCTGCTTTGCGTCGGTCACGGTCAATCGATACAGACCCGCGTCGCCTTGATCGCTGGCATAAAATCGGCCTTGGTCATCGGTGGTCAGCGACACCCAACTTCCTTGTTCCGACTTGGGCACCCGGTAGACCAGTTCCACTTTGAACCCATCAGCGACTTTGATCGTGTCCACGCTCAGCGAATCGACCTTGCCTTTGCCGCGTCCAGCATCCGGCGACGTGATGCCGGGTTTGTTCCAAGGGCCAACGTCAAACTTACCCTTGTCAATGACCGCCAGATTCCAGTCGGAATCGTTGAAACTGGATTGTTGCCAACCGTCGGTTTCACGGTCTGATAGTTTCCAGTTCGGCGTGCTGACGATCTGGTGTTTCTTGCCATCGGTGGTCTCGATTTCAAGCTTCAGCACGAATGCAGCGGTGCCGCCACGGTTGGCTGCTTTGACCGCAATTTGGTTCTCACCTTCCTGAAGCAGTTTTTCGGCGTCCAGCATGGTCACCGGATACATCCAGTCGCTGCACCGCCCCGCTGATTTTCCGTTGATCCAAACCGAGGCTCCGTTATCGCATGTGAAATACAGCCGAGCCGATTTCACGGATGGGGATTCATTGGAATCACCGATCTTGAATTGGTGACGAAGGTAGATGGGGTCGTTCGCCGTGGGTTGGTCTTGACGCCAAATCCAATGGGCAGATGGAGCCTCCGACACCCAATCCAGTGCCGATTCCGCTTTGGCTTTGGTCTTGCCAACTTTGGGGCGGGTGGCTTTGGCAGGCGCTTTCTTTTGATTCTGGATCGCCGCGTTGATGGTTGTCCTAGCGTCTTCGTTCGCTAAGTGACGAATCCGGATATCTTTGAATTCGACTTTCATGGGGGCACCGGCATGCAGTTGCAATGCCAAGATCCCCTCGCGACGCGCTTCGGGATGGTCGTCCGTCAAATCCATCGTCGTGATCCCGTTGACCTGATGGATTTGGCGGTTGCCGACCGCGACGATTGTCAACTCGTTCCACTGCGAGTCCACCAATGGTTGGTCTCGATCGCCCACCTGCCCGACAACGTTTGGCTTGCCGTCGGCGCCCACGACAACTCGTTGGAATCGTTTGGCAACGATCCCTCGCCATTTTTCGGCATACAGCATCCCGAAGAATTCGGGCGATTCGTGCAGGTCGGCTTGGTACCCTTTCACAACGAACTTTTCGGGATCAATCAACTCGCTGCGGTATTGGACACCGGTGTTGTTCCCTTCGAATCGGACCTGGGTCTTGAACACAAAGTCGCCGACTTGGCCGCCTTGCCACACCAAGAATGTGTTGCCTTCGGTAGGATTCTCTTTCGTGGTTTGGCCAACAATCACGCCGTCCTTCACCGACCAGAACCCGTCATTGCCGGCCCATCCGGATAGGTTGTCTCCGTTGAACATCGATTCGTAGGGGGCTTCTGCCGAAGCAACCGCCGGAATCAAAAGAAACAGACAGTACAGCAGGCGATGAATCGCAGGATTGGTTGTCATGGGGGACGTCGTCATGTGGGTGGGATTGCAGGGTGGATGTTCGGTCGGGAATCGGTCGTGTGTAGCAGATCTCGTCTGCGTTTTTTTGCAAACGCAGCGCGTTACCGGACTTCGACAGTAACGGTGCCACGGACCATGTCTTTCAGGACCCAGCGGTTGCCGGATTGGGTGGCGTCGATGGATTTACCATTGACCCATACGCCATTGCTTTGGTCCGTCGCTGGCAATTCAACAGACGCCGACATGCCATCGGGCAGGGCAAGCGACATCGCAAAGTTCGAATCGTTTGTCCAATCGATTAGGATCGGTCCACGCGGTGTTGGGATTTTGCCTTCGGCTTGTTTCAGGCCACTGGGACAGGGGCGGATGGTGACGGTGGTCCAGCCCGGGGATGTCGGTTGGGCACCCAAGATGTAACGAGGGAATAGGTTCGCCGGTGCGGCGCCCCAGGCGTGGTTCCAGTCTTGGTTCGGCTTGTATTTCATGTCCCATGCTTCCCAGGTGATCGTGGTCCCACTGTTCACCATATGTTTCCAGCTGCGATCACCATCGGCGATCATCAATGCGATCGCCTTTTTGCCGCTGCCGCTGCCGCTACGGAACAGTCCATCCATGAAATATTGGGCCGCATAAGGGCTGCACCGCATGTCTTGTTGTTCGAGCCATTCGGTCACACCGGCGATCTTGTTGGCGGGAACGATCCCAAACGCCAGCGGAAGGAAGTTGGCGTGGATGCTGCTGTGATTGGTGCCAACCCCATCGCGATAAACGCCTTGGGTGTCGTCGAAAAGGGCCTCTTGGAAGGAAGCGGTTGCCAGCTTTGCGTGAGCTTCAAACGCGTCTGCGTCATCGCCTTTTCCGATCGCACGCGCCAGTTGGGCCATCCGCTCGATCGCCTTGATGTGGAACGCGTTGACCACGGTGTTGATCTCGGTGAACACGAACGCGTCACGTTCGACCGGTGGCCAATCCACAATGTCATGCTTCCGGCGATCCATCTGGTCGCTGCGGACCAATCCATCTTTGCCACAGCGATGCATCAGCGTTTTCGATTTTAGCAATTCGTAACGTTGTGCGATCCAGTCGTTGTCGCCCGAATACATCCACTGGGCATGCGCCATGAACACCATGTGGGGCGCCCATTCGCTGGGCCAGGTTCCATTTTCGATCAGCCAGTCGAACGAATTTGCAGCCATCGTGACGTTGTCGTCGGTGGCGTAGTGGCTTAGTTGATTCAGGTACGCATCGGCTTCGTAGGGAATGCGTTCGCGATCACCGTCGACGTACACACCGGCGAAGGTTGTCGCTTTGATGCTGTACTTGCAGAGGTCCCAAATTTGGTTCAACAGTGGGTCCGAACATTGGAACGAACTCGCATCGTCGTTCCAGTCGGATGCAAAGGCAGCTCGCCGATGGATGTATTCGGGTTTGAATTCGCCTTCCCAGCCTTCCATTTCGACCCATCGAAACGGCATCACCGGCAACCAGGTTTTGGGCGTCAGCACGGCGGGCGGGTGAACCCCCATCGGATTGGTTTGTTCGGTGTTCCGAGCGTCCGCGGCAGCGGCGATGATCCAGGTCCCCATTTCGCCAGTGCCTTTGCGAAATCCGCTGACGCCATAACGAACGGTGCCGGGCGGATGCCGGTCGATTCGACCATCTTGGAGCTTCTCGCCGAAGTGAATCTTGCCTGACCCTGATCCCAATGGGGGCACTCGCAATGCGATATTCCCAAACGCGACTTTGCCAAAATCGACAAGCATGGTTTTGTCGTCGATTTTTTGGACCGAGATGGGTTCTTGTTCGACGATCGAAACGGTCTCCTGGGCCGGCACGTTCGGAAGTTCTTTGATGAACAGGTTTCGGAAACGATAGGTTTGTCCGTCTTCGCCATGATGCTGGATCCCGATGTATCCCGATGCATCCGTGGTGTCATGGAAAGTGACCGTGGTGATTCCATTGACTTCGATACGGATCCGGTCACCGATGCAAGTGACTTCGAATCGATTCCAACCATTGCGATTGAGTGCATTGGCGATCTTGGGATCGGCAAACGCTGCTTTGGATTCTTCTTCGTGTACTAGGAACTGGTCGCGTGAACGTCCTTTGGTGCTAGGCCAGATCCATCCTCGCCGTGCCTCGTCGAACAGGCCACCGGACCAGCGTCGATCCGATCCGTCGCATTCGGCTTGGTACCCGTAGACCTTCTTTTTGGCAGCTTCATCATCGACGCGACAGCGGAACATCACACCCGAGTTGGCAGGGCCATCGGGCAGGTGGATGTCGACGCACAAGCGAAAGTCATCGTACTTTTTCTCGGTGACCAAGAAAAACTTGTCGTCTGCCAGCAGATGAATCTCGCCGTCGACAACCCGTGCTTCGCCGTGCGGATAGGGATTCCGCCACCCGGCTAGGTCCTTGCCGTTGAACAGCGGTTGATAGCCACGGCTGATCATGGCTTGGAAACCCGCCTCGCCGCCTGCGTCGCTCGCTTGGCTTGGTTCCGAGGCAACGGATGGCTGTTGCGCATCGCTGACATCTAGAATCAGAAACGTTGCAATCAGCGGCAGGCACAAAAGGAATCTCATGCGAAAAACCTGGGTGTGAATTGGTGGGGGGGGGGAGGATCGGCGTTTTGCGTAAGCGCCCGTTCGAAACCGATGCTGTTCTAAATTTCGACTTGATCGGCATCGACGCGTGTTTCTCGGCTCATCCATATTGGCGTGGCGATGAACCACCCGATGGTGCCCAAGAGCGCGGTCCACTTCACCGTGTCGAGTCCGATGGATCCGGCGAAATACAGCAGGCAGGGGACGATGACACAGCCCAACGCGATCAGGGATACGATTTTGGCGATGATGTTCATGGGGATTTCGTTCGTTGGTTGGGTTAGGCGGTTGCTGGTTGATCGCTGGGCTTTTGCATCCACTTGCTAAGCACCAGATAGAGGACGCCGCAGGCGATCCAGCATGGGATCACGGCGTAGGCAGCAAACAGTCCTTCGACGATGATCAGGTACAGTCCTACCGCGACCGGCAGCAACCACGCGATCATCACGGCTGGGTTGATCTTCGATCCACTTCGCTGCGCGTACTCGTCTTGCAGGCCGTACTTCTTCATCAGGTAAAAGTCCACAAAGATGACCGCCCCCATCGGGCCCAGCACGGTTCCGTAAGTTCCGACGAAGCCGAGCAGTTGGGCAGATAGGTTCGGGAACGCACCGGCAATCGTTGCCACGCCGCCGGCGACCAAGGTCATCGCTGTCCGCGAACTGCTGGGGATCACGCCCTGGAAAGCTAATCCCGCGCGATAGATGGTCGGGTTCGCCGTCGTCCAGCCCGCGATCACCACACAGATGATGCCAGCCCATCCAAGCGATTCGAACGCCAACATCCCTGGGTTGGCCGTCACCTTGCCGTCGCTGCCCAGTGCCATTGCCGGTTGCAGTTTGATCAGGGCAGCCAGTAGCAATGCGGCGGCGATCCAGGCCATGTAGTGCCCCAGGAACATGCCGATCGCAGGCGCCCATCCCGAGGATTTGCTTCGCGCGAATCGGAAAATCGTCAAGTCGGCCATGCCAAAGTGCATTGCCCCGTTGCACAGCCAGGCAAATACAACGATCTGCCAGAAACTGAACGTCTGCGGTCCGTTCTTTTCCTGCACAAACGCGATCGCGTCGCTCCAAAATACGCCTTCGGATATCGCTGCAAAGCTGGTTGCGTTCATCTGTGCCAGCGAAACGATTCCGCACGCAGCAAAGACGCCGATCATCCAGGGTGCTGCGATGTTGGCAAACCGAGCGACGCGTCCATAGCCGCCCGCCGCAACAACCGCGATGACAACGCCAACGATCGCGACCAAGCCGGTAAAGGACAAGTTGCTGAGCCCAAGCATGTTGCTGGGGACATCAAACGTGATGTCAAAGGGCACGCCGACGGCAGAGGCCGAAACGGTGATCATTGCCCCAGCCAGAAAACAGAAAAGCAGTCCATTGACCAAGTTGTAGAACTTGACCAATGATCCGCCCGCGATGCGTTCGAGTTGATAGTACAGCGTGAACCGTTTCGCCATCGCGATGGGGACGACCAGGAATCGCCAGGTCAACACTGCAAGGAGATTGCCAAGCAGCAATCCAAGCAGCAGGTCGGACAAGCTGGCCCCGGCCGCCAAGAATAGGGGGCCGATCATGAATTCCGTGCCCGCCGCATGCTCGCCAGCATACATGCCCCAGAACTTGCCGCTGCCCAGCAGCGCCGAATCCGGCACCGGATCGCGTTCAAATTCTCCGCCTGAACTCGAAGCTTCTTCGCTCATCAACGTACTCGAAATGGAAAGGTTGTTTCTCGCACGATCGGAACCCGCTTTCGCAGGCCGACGGCGGATGCGGTCGAACCAAACGTTCGTTCTTACAGTGCCACAGGGTGATCGCTTCGCCGCGACGTGACGTTGTTTTCGTAGTCACGGACGTTCTGCAACCAGTCGGCACCGACCGGAACGCCCGCGGTTTGGCAATAGTGGTTCCAGACGGCACCCAGCGGCATCGTTTTTTGTTCTTCCATCAAGGCCAACCGAGCGGTCAGGTCACCGTCGCGTTCAAGTTGCTGGATCTTGTCGACGGGTTCAAGCAGTGCCGCCATCATCGCCTTCAGTGCATTGCGAGTTCCGATAGCCCATGCGGCAACCCGGTGGATGCTGGCATCGAAAAAGTCCAATCCAATGTGCACTCGATCAAGATAGTCGCCGCGGACAATCTCTTGCATGATCGATTGCAGTTCGTCGCTGTAGGTGACGACATGGTCACTGTCCCAGCGGACGCCTCGGCTAACGTGAAGCAGCAATTCGGGGACGTACATCAGTGCGGACGAAATCTTGTCCGAGATCACTTCGGTCGGATGGAAGTGTCCGGCATCCAAGCACAGGACTTTATTACGCGAGATTGCGTAGCCCATGTAGAACTCGTGCGATCCCACCACGTAGCTTTCGCTGCCGATGCCAAACAGTTTGCATTCGACCGCATCGAGTGTTTGGTCACGTGGCAATGGTTCCGCGAAAATCTTGTCCAGCGAATCGGCTAGGCGCTGGCGCGGCGCTTGGCGACTTGCCGGGGTATCTTTGTAACCGTCCGGCACCCAAAAATTATTGATGCACGGGTTGCCCTGGGCTGCACCCATCGCTGCAGCAATGTTGCGGCAGGCAATCCCATGATCGATCCAGAACTGACGAATCCCCGAATCGGCTGACGCAAGCGTGAATCCATCGGACGCTTTGGGATGCGAGAAATAGCTCGGGTTGAAATCCAGGCTGATCTTCTGGTCGCGTGACCAATCCATCCAACCCTGGAAGTGTTCAACGCCGATGGCATCTCGGTCAACTGGGCCATTGAACTCGCCGTACATCGCATGCAGGTTCAGCCGATGTTTACCGGGAATCAGCGAATAGGCCATTTCCAGATCGCTGCGTAGTTCGTCGGGGTTTCGGGCGCGGCCGGGATAATTGCCCGTGACGGCAAGTCCGTTTCCGAGCGATCCCCCATCGCCTTCAAACCCCGAAACATCATCCCCCTGCCAGCAATGGACCGATATTTCAACGCTGCGCATCCGGTCGAGTGCCGCATCGACATCGACACCCATGGCTTCGTACTGCTGCACAGCAAGCTGGAAACTAGCCTCGATATTGCCCGGGTTGTTCATGGTCGCAGGTCTGGGTTAAGGGGGGCCAGGGGGGTGGTCGAGCGGCCTGATGTCGCTTTGGTGTCCCCAATGTAATGGGTCACGGGGGGCTAAACCTTGACGATCGTGCCCGGGATTAGCACAATAACGCCAGAGCATGGATGCTGTCGTCGTCGCCTATCCGACCCCGCTATCGTGGTCAAAGCACCCGAGTCTTGCCCGCGAAATGATGCGAAAACTGAAGAAGCAGGACTGGTTCCACCAAGACGGATTTCCGATCGTCGTGGAACGCCGGGATCCCCAGCAACCGTTCGGTTTGCATTGCCACGAGTTTGCAGAGATCGTCATCATCACCGGCGGCAAAGGAATGCACATCACGGGCGAAGACAGCTACGAACTTTCGGTGGGCGATACCTTTGTGATCGGTGGCGACCGTCCGCATGACTATTTGAATATGGACCAGCTAAGTCTGATCAACATCCTGTTTGATCCGACCGAGCTGCCCATGTCGATTGCGGATCTGCAGTCGTTGACCGGCTATCACGCTCTATTCACTCTGGAACCGGCTTGGCGTAAGCGACATCAATTTACCAGCCGGCTTCAACTGAGCCCTGTTCAGATGGTCGAAACGCTGCGGTTGATCGACGGGTTGGAAGCAGAGCTTGCCGATCGCGGCCCAGGTTTCGGCGTGATGGCAACGGCATCGATGCTGCAGTTGGTAACTTTCTTGTCTCGCTGTTACAGCCGAACGCGAAACCCCGAGAGCAAGAAACTGCTTCGTATCGCTGAGTCGATCTCGCATATCCGACGCAAATTTTCGCATCCGATCACGCTGGACGAATTGGTTGACATCTCTGGGATGTCGCGACGCAACTTCATCCGCACGTTCGAAGAAACCATGGGCACCCCGCCCATCAAGTACTTGATTGATCTGCGTATCCGAGAAGCAAGTCGGCTGTTGCGCAGCACCGATCAAACCATTACCGAGATCGCTTTCGAAGTCGGTTTTGCCGATAGCAACTATTTCAGTCGTCAATTCCGAAACACGCTTGGGATCTCGCCACGCGAGTATCGAAAACAAGTTCAGTAGGCGATCGATCTACCGCTTGCCCTGTCCCTGGATCCGGTGCGCCCGCTACTTGTCGCTGTCGATCGTTTGAACCAGACGATGCACCGCTTCCAACACCGCCCGGCGGGTCACCAAGCCAAGCGGGAACCCATTGTTGTCGACAATCACGGCGCGAAGCATGGGATTGCGTTGAAGTGAGTCCCACACGACGGCAAGGGATGTCCTAGGCGGGAATCGCGTGATGTTGTTATTCATCACACTGGACAACGGATTTTTGCTGGTGTTCTGCGTTGTCAGCGTGTTCATGAAGTCGCGTTCGCTGACCATGCCAACCAGTTCGGATTGCACATTGACCACACACGCGCAGTCGATTCCTGACTTTAAGAACAGTTCCCTCGCATCGTCCAGTGATTCCGAGTCACGGAACACTCCGATGGTCTTTGTCATGACCTCGTCGGCATGAATTTCGCGCAGTCGGTCGACCAATGTGCTTTGCTGGCCCAGCTTTCCCTGTTCATTGCGTTGCAGGTCGCTGGTACTTAAAGCACGGTCCCGTCCGGCAACCTTTGCGGCAAGCAACGCAGAATCGGCCTGTTCAATCAGGCTGCTGATGGCCAAGTCGCCACTATTTGTCGTCGCGACACCCAGTGTGGTTCGCACACGCAACGACTGGTTCCCACCATTGCATGACTGCAGTGCAATCTGTTTGCGAATGCGATTCGCAAACTTCATGGCATCTTGTTCGGATACATTGTGAAGCAAGACCGCAAATTCGTCGCCACCTAAGCGACAGGCGTGGTCGGTTTGGCGGACATGTTCCGAGATCACATCGGAGACAATTCTTAGCACCTCGTCGCCGGTGGCATGCCCATACTGGTCGTTGAACTGCTTGAAGTGATCGATGTCCAACAAAATGCATGACACCGGATTGCCGGCGGCGATCGATATTTCGCAGGACCGCTGCGCTCGCTGTTTAAACGAACGTTGGTTCAACAGTCCGGTCAACGAATCCAATTCGGCCAGCGCCGTTTTCTCTTGCAACCGATTCAACGCGATTTCGGCGCTGCGGATGCGGGCCAGAAACTCTTCTTCGCGGATTGGTTTGGATAGGAAGTCGTTGGCGCCGGCTTCCATCGCAGCCGACAAATCATCGCCGGTGTCGCGAGCCGTCGCGATCAGGACGTAGATGTCGTCGTTGCCATGTTGTTGGCGAATGGAACGGCAAAGTTCTAGGCCCGACATGTTGGGCATGTTCCAGTCGGTGACCACGATGGGCGGGCAATTGGTCTTTGCGCTATCCCAGGCGCAGCCGCCATCTTCCGCCTGGACCACCGTGTAGCCTGACATTTCTAGCCAGGCCGTCATCAGTTTTCTGGTCGTGAAGTGATCGTCAACGACAAGGACGCGAGGTCGCTCGACTGGATCGATGGAAATGGTCATGGTACGGCTCAAACTGCGGTGAGTTTGTGTGGCGAACTAGGCAACGTCGGCGTGCTGGATTTGAATTTTGACAATATCTTGGACTCGTCTCAGAAAGGCCGCTGTGACGGCTGGGTCGAAGTGAGATCCACTTCCTTCGTCAATGATCGCTAGCGATTCGTCCAGCGAGAACGGATCCTTGTAGCTGCGGCGACTGCTGACGGCGTCGAAGACATCGGCGACCGCGGTGATCCGACCTTCCAAGGGAATCGATTCACCGGACAGGCCAAGCGGGTACCCGCTGCCATCCCATCGTTCGTGATGAGTCAGGGCGATCGTCCGTGCCATCTGGATCGTCGGTGAACTGCAGGCCCGCATGATCTGATCGCCGATCGACGTGTGGTCTTGTACGAAGAAGTCGTCGAATCCAGGGACTCGTTCCAGGACGCGTCGTCCGAGACCGCAGTGTCGCTGCATTTCGATCATTTCCTCGGGGGTCAGTTTCCCGGGTTTCTGCAGAATCTCGTCGCGGATTCCAATCTTGCCCACGTCGTGAAGCGTGGCTGCCTGCATCAAACGTGATACTTCGGATTGGTCCATGCCCAGTTCGTCGCCGATCAGGCCGGCGTATTTTCCGACTCGAATCACATGGGCGCCGGTATCGTTGTCTCGCGATTCGGCGGCGCGGGCCAAGCAATGAATCAATTCAGTCTGGGCCTGTTCCAGTTCCGCTGTTCGCTGCATGACTTGTGTTTTTAAGTCATCTTCGTAGCCCTTGATGACCAAGCTATTTCGCACGCGTGGCAAAAGTTCTTCGATGTCGATTGGCTTGCTAAGAAAGTCGGTCGCTCCAAGCTGCAACGCTTCGTGCTTCAGTTCACGACTTTCAGCACCGGTCAGAATCAAAACTGGCAATCGAGCGGTGGATTCTTGGCTGCGAAGTTGCTGCAGAATTTCCAAGCCGCTGATGTCCGGCATCATGATGTCCAACAGGATCACATCCGGTGCATCGTCTTGGATGCGTTCCATGGCTTCGGTGGAATCGCTAAGGGTGACAAAATTGGTATAACCGGCAGATTCCAAATGAGCTTGAGCAACGCGCACATTGACCGCGATATCATCGACGATCATGATCTTCGCCGAATGAATTGAACTTGCCAGGTTGTTTGAATGATTTCGACCCGTAGTGGAATTGCCTTCGGTCGTGAGATCTGAACTGGCTATCGCAAGAGGCATGGCCGAAAGGTTCTATCGGAGGCGGTGATGACAGGCTGTGTATCTGGAACATAGGTCGCCGTGCTGTAGGCAGCGGCACATTTCCCAGAATTGATCCGGACTAAACAACGAGCGATCCATAAGTGTCGTTTCTTTCTCCTCCCCCCCTCTCTAACTCTCTCCCCTGCAAACCGCTGCGCGGCGGGGGCGAGATGACTTTCATCGCGACACTTATGGATCGCTCGTTGCTAATCTGCTTATGCACGCTGAGGCGTTTCGTGAATGCGGCGAGACAGATCTGCTAGTTCTGCGAGCGTTGCTTCGATTTCACTTGGATCGATGTCGTTGGTTGATTTCTGTAGCTTGGCCGAGGGGGCAGTGAGTACATCGAACCCGGCTGTGCCCCCGGCACCTTTCAGAGCGTGGGCAAGTTTGGCCAAGGATTCAAAGTTTTCGCTCGCATACGCCGACTGCATCTCGGCCACGTGATGTTGCAAAAACTCAACAAACTCTTCGACGATCTCGCGATAGACGACGTTGTCCAGTGGCAATGTCGATTTCAATCCGGATGGTGGTTCGGGGGATGCTTCGGTGAGACCACCCAGGGTTTCGGTAGGGGCAACCTTCGCGATACCGGCGCGCGTCAAGTGATCCAAAACCTCGCCTAGCAACACGGCCTTCTGAATGGGCTTGGTCAAATAGGCTGTGCATCCAGCGTTCAGGCATTTCTCTTCATCACCCTTCATGGCGTGAGCCGTTAGGGCGATGATCGGGGTGCTCAGGCCATCGCTTCGCATGCGGGTCGCTGCGGTGTAGCCGTCCATCACCGGCATTTGCATGTCCATTAGGATCAGGTCGAATGTTGCCTTCGATGTTGCATTGACCGCGACCCAGCCATTTTCGGCGGTGGTCACGGTTGCACCTGCTTCCTCTAGCATGATGCGAACAAGTTTGCGATTGATTTCGCCGTCTTCTACCAACAGGATGTTTGATTTGGGCAGGTCAATTTCTTGATCGAAATGGTGGGTGGTTGTTCCCATCAGCGCGTCGGCGGGGGGAGCGTCCAGCAGTGCGACAGAGTTCAGCGGCCCGGTTTTCACATTCAGAATGAAAACGCTGCCGTTGCCCTCGCTGCTTTCGACTCTTAGGTCACCGCCCAGAGCCGCCGAAAGACGCTTTGAAATCGCCAGTCCCAGTCCTGTGCCACCGTAGCGGCGGGTTACCGAGTTGTCGGCCTGCACGAACGGACTGAAAATATCGGCCTGCTTGTCTTCGGGGATCCCGATTCCGGTATCCGTCACGCGGATCGTTAGCATCTCGCAAAAGTGGTCCAGTTCGGCGTCGATGGTGACGTTGCCCTGTTTGGTGAATTTGATGGCGTTGCCAACCAAGTTCATCAGCAATTGCCGCAGTCGGCCGCCATCGGTCACGATCGATTCAGGCACACGGCTAGACCAGGCGCAGTTTAGCTTCAGCCCTTTCTGTTGCGCTCTAGCGCGCAGAACGCTGACCACTTGGTTGATGACGTCATGGGGCGAACACGGCGACAGTTCGACTTCTAGCTGGCCAGCTTCGATTTTCGATAGGTCCAAGATGTCATTGATTAGCCCCAGTAGGTGGGTGCCGCTGGCAGAGATGGTTTCAAGATACTCTTTGCGTTTGCGAGGATCGTTACCGTCCGATTTGTTGGTCAGCAGTTCGGTGAAGCCGAGGATGCCGTTCAGCGGAGTGCGAATCTCGTGGCTCATGTTCGCCAGGAATTCACTCTTGGCACGGCTTGCCGCTTCGGCCGCAGTGCAGGCAACTTGCAGTGCTTCTTGGGCGGATTGGCGTTGTGTAATCTCTTCGGTCAGTTCGGCAGTACGCTGTTCAACGCGGTCTTCCAGTTCGTCATTGGCGGCTTGCAAGGCGGCCTTGGAATGTTGGATTTCGTCCAGCATGGCGTTGAACGCGCCCCCGAGTTGGCCCAGTTCATCGCTTGCTGCCGGTTGGACACGAATCGTAAAGTCGCGTTCCCGTTTGACACGATTCGCTGCCAGGGCCAATTCTCGGATCGGGCTGGATATCAGGCGTTGCATCTGGGATGCAAACAGCCCTGCGACCACCAACGATCCAACCAGCAATCCGCCGCACAGCATCAGATAGCTTTGCACGTGTGCCTGCAGATCCGACATGTTTGCAAACAGATAGACCGAACCGATGTCTTCGCCGGCATCGGATATGGTGTGCAGAACTTCGACGCCGGCGTCGGTGATTTGGTTTCCCGAAGTTTGGATCTCTCGTGCCCGTGCATCGGATAGTTCGTTAGCACGATACTCGGCAAAGACCCGTCCCGTTTCGTCGTAGATGCAAGCGTATTCGACCGTGGGATACATCTCCATCGAACGCAGCAGCTCTCGTGTTGCCGATTCGTCTTGAAACGTCAACACGCCAACGGAGTTGAACGCCAACATCTTTGCTTGGGATTCAAGCTGATCGACTTTCGAACTGCGAATGAACCGGATGTCGTTCACCGCCATTCCCGCGAACGCCATCAACAGCGCCATCGCGACGGATGTCGTCGCCAATAGCAGCAGCTTGGTTTTGATCGACGCATTGCGCAGCGTTTGCAGTGGATGCGTGCAAGTTGGCATGCTGGAACCGTTGTGTGGAGTCATCACGGACGTCTAAGGACCTTGATTGGGGGTGCTGCTCGGCATCGGTTTGCCTTGGCGAAGCAACCGGGCGTCCATGGCCAGTCGTTTACGCTTGGCCTCTTCGATATCAATCTCGAAGTGGATTGAACTGCCTTCGGGAACGAAATTGACCACGGTCCCAACGGGGCAATCGCCCGTTTCGGTAGCGATCAGCACGGGGGTCTCACGAAGCCTTGCGGCTAGCGTGGCTGCATCGGCCGCTGGAATGGATTGGGTGACGAACAGCAGTTGGCAATCGCCGGCGGTCACCTCGCTGGCCGAGACATAGTGCCGAATCTGAATCGGCATCTCTTGAATCGTGCGTTTGGCCGCGATCTTTTCCAGGCTGCTGTGAACGCCGGTGGGGCCGACCACGCCGATGGTGAATTGGTCGACGGCATTCGAATCGCTAGTCGGCCAGGTCGTGAATCGACCAAAGCTGTACAGGTACACCGCTTTGATGTTGCTTTCTTTTGCCGTTTGCACGGTCGACGTGGTTAGCGAGTTGCTAGTCGGTGTGTGAGCCGGAGTGATCGTTTGGCCAAAGCAAGGGATGGGCCCGACAATCAATGCAATCATCACAAACACTGCACCGGGCGCAGGGACAAACGAATGGCATTCGTCTTGGTCCCTTTGCATTGGGGAGGTCCGGTGGAGGTTAATAGGGTGTTTCGAGAAGGCAATATGCCATGCTTGAATGGTAGGACACGATTCGAGCGAGTGTTCCAAAACGCTTGACTAGCAGGTATTTAGCGGTTTAATACCAAAGACTGATCGCAGCGTAGAATTCACGCTGGATGTTGGTGGACACATTACCGGTAAAACCGTCATTCCCGACCTCTTTATGGTCAGGTTGCAGTAAGTTGCGTCCAACCAATGCCACTTCCCAATCACGGCTGGGCCGCCATGCGTATCGCACGTCCATGGTGTTGTAGCTAGGCGTCGATTGCAGGGGCAGACTATCGGAGTACCGCCACATGACGTCCAAATCGGTATGTCTGGTCAGATTGAACGATGATTGCAGGTAAATCTGATTGTCCGGGCTGCCGCCGACGTTAGTGCTTGCCGTCGTCAGTTGCTCACGTAGGAACGTGTAAGCACCGTACAATCGCCAGTCTTCGCTGAGTGCGTAATTCGCACCCAATTCGAATCCGTAGCTGCGTCCTTGGCCAGAGTTCGTGATGGTCAGCGGAACGTAGACTGCTGCCGGAGGGCCCAAACTAAAGTAGGGTGCCCCGACCGATACGGCCTGCAAATCGTCGTAATCAAAGTAGAACGCGGCCGCGTCCCACGAAAATGCCTGGGTGGGCTGAGCTCGCATTCCAATTTCCCAAGCGTCCATGTTTTCGGAAGCAAATTTGCGGTTTCCCAAGAATAGAGGGAACGCGGTTGGCGCCGATGGTCCGGGCAGCATCGTCAAACTGACGTCGATCCCAACACGTGTGGGAGATCGAACGGCACGAGAATACGACGCCCATATGGATTGCCGTTCGTTGGGGGTCCACAGGATCCGGGCGGTTGGCTGAAACTCGAACGGTGTGTAGTCGCTGTGTGTGAACTTCGCACCGGTGGTGAAGTACAATGCGTCGTCGATTAGCGTGATTTCATCCTGTACGAAATAGTTGAGCTGGTCGACGGTGCGGTCATCCGGGTCAAACGTCAGGAAGAATGGCGAGTCGTAGATGTGGTCACGTGAATTGCGGTAGCTCGCACCCCAGACGAACGAGTGATCGTCAAACGCCTTGAACTGGTGCTGAAAGTCGATGTCCACGCTGTCTCGTTTTTCCCCGAATTTCAATTGCTGAAACTGGCGGTACGTATGGTCGAAATAGGCTTGGATCGACCATTCGTTGTCATCATTTAAAGTTTGCGAGTATCGGAGCAATCCATTGAACCCCGAAAGATCCGTGTCTTCGATTACGGTTCGCGTATAGACGGGGGCCGGCGTAGGTACGAGGCTTTCTCTTCCGGATTCACCTCCATAGGCGTCACCCTGGAACGTCAGGTGCGAAGTGTGATCAGGTTTCCAGTCGGCGCGGAAGCCACCGCGTGCCATCCTCCAATCATCGTGGGCATCGCTATCCGGCAGCGTGGCTTCGTCGCGGTCAAACCACTTGCCATAGACACGCATGTCGACGCCGTTTGCTGTTCGCCATCCATGCCGGGCGCTCGTAAAACCGTTTTGCTCGGTCCCGGCACCCGCTTCGACGAAGGTCCCGTGAGTATCTTTTGCGTTCTTGGTGATGATGTTGATCACCCCGTTGACCGCGTTCGCACCCCAGACTGCTGCACCGGGGCCGCGAACCACTTCGATTCGTTCGATGTCTTCGAAAAGTAAGTCCTGGACGTCCCAGAAGGTGCCTCCGAACAACGGGGTGTAGACCGTTCGGCCGTCGATCTGAACGAGCAGCTTGTTTGCGAATCGACCGTTCGATCCTCGAATGCTGACTGCCCATTCGCTGGCGTCAATCTGAGAAACCTGCACTCCGGGAGCCATTCGCAGCACGTCGGGAATCGTGCGAGCACCCGAGTGGCGGATCATTTCGTTGGAAATGACAAAGACAGCCGCCGGCGATCGACCAATCGTGCTCTTTTGCCGGCTGACCGTCGTGACTTCTGTGTTCAAAGCCGGCGCCATGGTCGCCTGGCGACTGACGTTGACGCTGGATAGTTTGCTGACGTCGTCATCCACCAGATCCAGCAACGAATCCAGTTCGTCTTCATCCCCATCGGGAATGTCCAAGTCCGCATCAGCATCCAAATCGCTACCGGCTTGCCCAGTTTCTTTCTGGATACCCGGCGGACTGACCACGTCGACTGGAACCAGTTCCTGAGCCATTGCCAGG
The DNA here is from genome assembly GCF_007741535.1 of Rubripirellula lacrimiformis. Taxonomy (NCBI): domain Bacteria; kingdom Pseudomonadati; phylum Planctomycetota; class Planctomycetia; order Pirellulales; family Pirellulaceae; genus Rubripirellula; species Rubripirellula lacrimiformis. The sequence goes on along the minus strand of NZ_CP036525.1, from coordinate 7,639,499 downwards.
TTGCCCGCGGCTGCGAACACCGTCAAAGCCCACATTCTTAACGATGGCGTCACCTTGGCCTCCTTGCCAGTCCGCTTTATCAATTACCGATTATTCCGGTAGCAGGCACCAACCTGCTAGATTCCGACATCGTTATCATTCCTCAATACCATCGGGACGTTGCCGCGAGGACCGCTAGGCGGTTTCAGAATGGTAGGCCTGAAACAGTTGTGCGGCCGATCGGGATTCGTGATCGATCGAAAGCTGGATGAATGCGTCGTGCGGGGGGATTCCGCATGGCCATTGGATATGCCAAGACAGAGACGGCATTCGGCGAATACCGGCCAGCGGCGTCACGGAGCGTTCATCCTTTTCAGACCCAAGAAAGATCGAACATGAAAGTTAGCATTGTCGGATGTGGATTTGTCGGATCGACCGCAGCCTACGCGCTTGTGATGCAGGGGATCGGTCGCGAGATCGTGTTGGTGGATCAACAAAAGGAACGTGCGATCGCCGAGGCGAACGACATCACGCATGCGGTTCCGTTCTCGCACCCATTGACCGTCCGCGCCGGTGACTACGCGGACCTGGCCGATAGCCGCGTGGTGATCATTGCCGCCGGGGTCGGCCAAAAACCAGGCGAAAATCGATTGCATTTGCTGCAACGAAACGCCGACGTGTTCCGAGACTGCATCCCTCAGATTATCCAGAATGCCCCCGATGCGATTCTGTTGGTTGCGACCAACCCGGTCGACATCATGACGCATGTTGCTGGTGAAATCGCAATGCAGATGGGAGTACCGATCAGTCGCGTGATTGGCTCTGGAACCACGCTTGATACGGCAAGGTTTCGCAGTTTGGTTGGAAAGCAGTTCGGCGTCGATTCACGCCATGTGCATGCTCATGTCATTGGCGAACATGGCGATTCGGAAGTCCTGACATGGTCCCTGGCCACGATCGCAGGATTGTCGCTGACGGAGTTCAGTGAAGTCCGCGGGATTGGATTGGACGCCGGTCAGCGAGCCAGCATTGATGAACAGGTGCGCCGCGCCGCCTATCAAATCATCGAAGGCAAAGGAGCGACCTACTATGGAATCGGCAGTGCTCTGGCCCGGATCGTTGACGTCCTGTTGCACGACCAACGCTCGATTTTGACAGTTTGCTCGCGAATCGAAGACGTTGCCGGAGTTTCCGATGTCACGATCTCGATGCCACATCTGCTAGGTGGCAAGGGAGTGCTAGCGTCGATTCCTTTGATGCTGAACGACAGCGAACATCAATTGCTGAACGCCAGCGCAAACATCATCCGAGACGCCATCGACTCGATGGAAATGCCCGTGATCTAGATACCCGTGATCAGGGTGCCAGCGTTCAGGGTGCCGGTGATCAGGGGCACCGTTCGCCAATCGTTCAATCGTGGCTCAGTTCGCTCAACTTCAGCGGGAATTCTTTCACCACCTTGCCGCTGATGTCGACGCACTTGAATGTCATCGTGGGGTCGGACTTCCGCAGGTCAAAGCTGAGTTGGCCCCAGAAATTGCCTTCGTTGTAGGACCACTCCGCGGCGGGCATCGTTTCGTGTGTGTGTTGATTGGTGACCTTTGCCGAAACGAACTCGTACAACGGGTATCCATTGGGCCGCTCGATTTTCCAAATGTCGGATCGATGCCGGTCGCCCGAGATCAAGATCACTCCGTCGATCTTCTGGTCGTTGATCAGGTCAAAGATTTCATCGCGTTCAGCTTTCGCCCATGGGCCGGCCCAAGAGTCTTTGCCGCCCTTGTCGGCACCGTCCGACCACATGGTTCCCGATGCAATGACTTTGAATTTTCCTTTGGACGCCGCCAGACTTTTTAGCAACCATTCCTTCTGCTCTGGCCCCAGCATGGTCTTATCTTTTTTGTCGCGGTAGAAACGCCCGTCGGTCATGAAAAAGTCGACGTCGCCAAGGGAGAACGAATGCCAGGTGCCGGGGACCGCTTTGCCGCCACCGTAGCCGGGGTTGTTCCAGTTCTGTTTGAAGACGTTCCAGTTGGGAACTTTCCAAGGCTTGTTCAAGCCCGCGCCGCCGGAGGAATCGTTCATCGCCATGTCATGGTCGTCCCAGACCGCGTACATGCCGACACGACTGATCAGGTCGCGATAAGCCGGGCTAAGGCACCGGCGATAGTAAAACATTCGCTGGGCACCACGACGATCGACCACGTCGATGTAGACATTGTCACCCAGACCCAAGTACGCCAACGGCCGACTGCTAGCCATGTTGTCCCAGGCGTATTCGTTCGTCGGGACGTAGCGGGATCCCGATCCAAAGGTCACATGGAAGTTGACTTTCTGGCCCGGTTGCGGGGCGGTGCGCAATTGAAACGTGTCGCGTTGGATCGTTTGGTCATCGATCTTGACCGCATAGGAATAGTCGCTGAACGGTTTCAAACCGTCGACGATCATGACGGCTGTGAAGTCGTCGTCGGCGGTCGTGCGGATCGTTTCCGATGCCAGTTCGCCCACTAGGATTTGGACCGTGGCGCTGCCTGCCGTGCGAACCCAGAACTTGGCAGATGTCGGTTTGATGTCACCCAGCATCGGACCGCTGAAGAGCTTCAAGTCGTGCTTCTGTATCAAGTCGATGAATTTGGGTTCGGCAAGCAGGTCTGCGATCGATCCCTCGGCACCCAATCGGCCTGTTCGCCCGTTTGCGTCGGCACCATAGAACGCTTCGATCAGGTACGGGTCCAGATCTTTCATCACGACCGACTGCTCGCCATCGGTCAGCGGTTCCTTCGCGCCCCCCACGCTCGCTAGGAAGACGGTGCTAACAAAAACAAAGATGGTGGCAGCGATCGCAGAGCAGATAGGTGGCTTTGGCATGACGATGTCGAATCAGGTGGTGCAGGGGCAATTCGCAGGAACCCAAGTCTAGCATCGCGATTCCGGCGAAGCATTCTTCGAAATGGCGGGTTCCATCTCAATCGGTCCAATCCGGCTGATATCAAAACCCGCGTAATTAGGAATATCGTAGCGCTGGTTCGCCGCAATTGGGATCTGCCATTCGTGCGAACCCGACCACGGGCGGGGTGGGCGTAGAGTTCATCGCATCCTCCCGCCGACCCGTAAGGTTCCCCATGGCCCGCCCCTACCACTTGATCGTCCGTCTGATGGTCGCCCTTTTGTTGGCGACGCCCGTCGCGATCGCAGCGTTTTTGATGACCAGCAATTCACCGATGCCGATCCTTGATGATGTGATCAATCAACTGCCCGTCCACAGCGTCGCGTGGACAGGCATCCGGAACGCTGAACCGGTGGTGATTGGAGATTGGCCGCCACAGAAGGGCCAACGATATCCCGATCTGATCCTCGCGGACCAAGACGGGCAAACGGTTCGGCTCAGTGATTTTGCCGGCAAAGTGATCCTGTTGGAACTTGCCGCCGTGCCATGCAAAGGTTGCCAAGCGTTTGCCGGTGGTCAAGAATTCGGCGGCTTCGCTGGTGTGGCTGTGCAACCAAACTTGGAATCGATCCACCATTACGCCGATCGATTTGCGGGCGTCGATTTGGGCAAAGACGACGTCGTGTTTGTGCAGCTGCTGCTGTACGGCAAGTCGATGTCTAGCCCTAGCCAAGCCGAGGTCGCCGGATGGGCAAAGCACTTCCAGATGAAACGAACGGAAAAAACGATCGTGTTGCGAGGCGACGCGTCGATGTTGGGGATCGAAACCTACGAAAAGATCCCAGGCTTCCACTTGATCGATGAACAGTTCGTGCTGCGATACGATTCCAGTGGGCATCATCCCGGTGACGATTTGTACCAGGACCTGCTTCCCGCCTTGGGCCGAATGGTCCCCTAAAAGATCTAGCGTGCCGTCGGATCGTCCGGATCATCGATGAGTACGACACGCAAACGGGCGAGGAGTTTCTGCAGGCGATCTTTGCCAGGTAAAGTTGTCTCTGCGGACGCCCATCGCGATCCCTTCTATTCGAATTTTGACCCACCCCGGCTGCGGGGCGGTCGTTGTTGCTGTCAGCGAATTTTGCAAATGCCACGGCCCAATGGACTCACGCGGTGATTCCACCGTTTATCCTGGTGTCACCGGATGCCGTTTTGTGATGTTCCAGAGAGGAACGCAGATTGGTCGGCAGAAAGCCGGTACTTTCCGCTTCTTCGAAGGACCCGATTGTTCGTGAACATCCTGACTGATTCCACCTGCCACGCTGGACTTGCGGTGTGCCAGCGGCTGGCGATTTTTGTTTGCATCCTAACGCCGGGGGCACTGACAGCACCGGCGCGTGCAGAAACCAAGCCCAATGTGGTGTTCATTCTGGCCGATGACCTTGGCTGGAGCGACACGACCCTGTTCGGCACGACATCGTTCTACAAGACGCCGAACATCGAACGATTGGCGGCACGCGGAATGACGTTCACGCGAGCGTATTCGGACAGTCCGTTATGCTCGCCGACGAGGGCCAGCATTCTTACCGGACTCAGTCCAGCTAGGCACGGGATCACGACGCCGAATTGCCATTTGCCATTGGTTCGGTTGTCTGCGGCCGCAACCGAATCCGGACCTGCAAATCAAAAGGCAACCATTCCCAACCCGGTGACGCGACTGAAAACGGATTACTACACGCTCGCCGAAATGTTCCGCGACCACGGTTACGCGACCGGCCACTTTGGGAAATGGCACCTGGGGGCTGAACCCTACTCGCCGCTGGAACATGGCTTCGACGTCGACGTTCCCCATCACCCCGGTCCTGGTCCTGCGGGTAGCTACGTGGCGCCCTGGGCGTTCAAAGATTTTGATCACGATCCCGACATTCCCGATCAACACCTCGAAGACCGGATGGCGAAGGAAGCGGTTGCGTTTTTGGACCAGCATCGTGACGAGCCCTTCTTTCTGAACTACTGGATGTTCAGCGTGCATGCTCCCTTCGACGCCAAGAAGTCACTGATCGACAAGTATCGTCCACTGGTCGATGCCAATGATTCCCAACGCAGTCCAACGTATGCGGCGATGATCGAAAGCATGGATGATGCGGTCGGAGTTTTGCTGGATACCCTGGATCGTTTGGGGATTGCCGACAACACGATCATCGTGTTCGCCTCGGACAACGGTGGCAACATGTACAACGAGGTCGATGGAACCTCGGCGACCAGCAACGCACCGCTTCGCGGCGGCAAAGCAACGATGTACGAAGGCGGCGTTCGCGGTCCTGCGATCGTTGTTGATCCAGGACGCGTCCAACCCGGATCTCGCAGCGACGAAGTGATCCAGTCCAGCGACTTCTATCCGACTTTGTTGGAACTATTGGACATCGAAGCCCAGCCGAACCAAGCGTTCGACGGCATCAGCATCGTGCCCGCGTTGGAGGGGGGGGCGCTTGAGCGTGACGCGATCTTCACGTACTTCCCGCACTCGCCCCATATCCCGGAATGGTTGCCGCCGGCGGTCAGTGTCCATGCCGGCGATTGGAAGTTGATTCGTGTCTTCCACGGTGGGGATGACGGTACGCACGATTTCAAGTTGTTCCATCTGAAAGACGATATCGGTGAACAGCAGAACCTGGCGTCGGAATTCCCGGACCGAGTGGCGCAACTAGACCAGTTGATCGATGCCTTTCTTTCAGACACCGGGGCGGTCCTTCCCGCTGTCAATCCGAAATTCAATCCCGCAAAGTACCAACGCGATTTGATCGGCAAGGCAGCTTTGAAGGGAAGCGGGGGGAACAAAAAGCAGCGACCAAGGAATGCAAAACCGGTCGCGGGCTGGTTGCCGGGGGGCACCTGCCAGCTTTCGCTGAAAGCCCATGCGTTGGTCGTTTCCAGCGACGGACGCGATCCCTACCTCAGTTTTACCCTGCCCGATTCGGTCGCCGACAAAGATCTGGTCCTGCAGTTCACGATGAAGTCGACAGCCTCGGGCGATGGTCAGGTCTTCTGGGCTGAAGCAGGCGTCACTCCACCGTTTGCCGCTGTCCGCAGCAAGCCGTTTTCGGTGCAGCACGACGGCAACGATCATCAATATCGCGTTCAGTGGTCAGCCCAGAGCCCCGTCGTCGGTGTACGCATCGATCCTGCCAAAGGCGAAGGCCAGATCGTCTTGTCGAATCTTCGAATCACCACCGCCGATGGAAACGACGTGTATCGATGGGAATTCTGAATCGCAAAGCGTGTTGTGTTGTGCGGCTCCGGTGCGTGTGTCTAAAGTTCTGCCTTTTACCTGCGAGATCCATCGCCCTATGTTTCATTTCTTTGCTTGCCGTGTTTTCCGCTTGATCGCTTTGCTGACGGTTGGGAGCCTTGCTTTCTTGTCGGCGAATGTTCGTGCCGAGGACTCTGTTCCTGCGATCGATGTGACCAATGTTCGCCGTGTGTTTGACAACGGTCAGCACAATGCATTTACCGATATGATTCGTTGGCAGGGCCAGTATTGGCTTGCGTTTCGAAGTTGCCCTGACGGCCATATGGTGCATTCCTCGTCATCGATCATCGTTCTTCGTAGCGATGATGCGAAAACGTGGGACACCGTTCATCAGTTTTCCGTCCCGCTGCGTGACACCCGCGATCCACACTTCTTGGCCTTCAAGGGAAAGCTGTTCATCTTCACCGGTACCTGGTTCAGTGGAGAGGGCAAGCTGGATCGCGAGGACTACGACATCAACAAGCAGCTTGGTTTTGCCGTTTCGACGGACGATGGCAAATCGTGGAGCGAACCGCAGCAAATGGAAGGGACGTACGGGCACTACATTTGGCGAGCGGTGACGGATGGTGAAACCGCGTACCTTTGTGGTCGTCGCAAACGGGGCTACAGCGAAGCCGAATCCGGTGCGGGTGGCGCTTCGATTTTGGAAGGGACGCTGTTGGAAAGCACGGATGGTTTGAACTGGAAATTTCGATCGCTATTTCAACCCGAATCAGGAAACGAAACCGCATTTCAGATACTGCCTGACAAAACCATTTTGGCACTCAGTCGCCAGAACGGACCGGCTTCACAACTAGCCCGTTCGCGACCACCGTACCTGACGTGGGATCGCAAGCCGTTGCCTCTTTTTGTTGGCGGACCGATGCTGGAATCGTGGGGCGATCGGTTGTTGGTCGGCGGGCGAAGGAATACCGGCGCCGGACCGAAGACCGCACTCTACTGGCTAATCGATGACGAACTGGAACCCATCGCGGAACTGCCTAGCGGTGGTGACAATTCGTATCCGGGATTCATCGCGATTGACGACCGGCACGGTTTGGTATCGTGGTATTCCAGCCACGAAACGGACGCAGGTGGGAAGGTGATCACTGCCATCTATTTGGCAGATGTTCAGATCCAATAGCCATGCTGCAAACAGGATAAGTACTTATGAAATACCGACTGATCATCGCTTTGCTGTTCGCCGGTGCGTCGTTGCCGAGTCCGTGCCAGGCAGCCGGCGCCGCCCCGCTGGTCGTGGACACGGACTTCGAAGGCGGTTCCGCAACGGTTGTTGCAATCGATCAAGAACGATCGACCATCACCTTCATGCCGGGCGGTGATCCCGCGCGCGGCTGGCCTGCGTGGTGGTACTTTCGCGTCACAGGATTGTCCCCCGGTCAGACGCTGACGTTGACGTTGCAGGCCTCCGATCGTGTTGCGGCCGAACGGCGGCGTGCCGGAGGAAAGCCGATACCCGCGTACTGGTCGCAGCCTTCGCAAGCGGCATGGTCGGTTGATGGAAAGAAGTGGCGGCAGTCGCGTCCCGGGAACCTCAGCGATTCGGCCATGACCTACGAATTGACCTCACCCGGCAACGAACTGTGGGTTGCCTGGGGGCCGCCGGCGACAACCGGCATGATCAACCAATGGATCCAAGGCATTGCCAACCAATACGATTTCGTCCACTCGTTCCGGCTTTCCAAAACACGCGAGGGGCGTGTGGTCCATGGAATCCGCATTGGCGGTGACGGTGATCCCGATCGCCAGTTGCGACCGGTCGTCTGGTTGCAGGCACGCCAACATGCTTGGGAAAGCGGTTCAAGTTGGGTCGCGCGTGGGATCGGCCAGTGGCTTGTGGGCGACTCGGAAGACGCCCAATGGATTCGCGACAACGCGGTCGTTTATGTGGTTCCCATCATGGATGTGGATCGCGTTTCGACAGGCGACGGCGGCAAAGGGGCTCTGCCGAACGATCACAATCGCGACTGGTCCGATCAGCCTCACTATCCCGAGGTGGCAGCGGCGCAGCAGCGAATCGGTGCGTGGGGAACCGACGCTCGGCTGGCCGTCTTTGTCGATCTTCACAATCCTGGGCCGAACGACAAGGAAGCGTTTTTCTTTGTGCCTCCCCCCGAGGTGGTCGGCCCGGCTGAACTCGCCCGGCGCAGTGAATTTCTTGATCTGATTTGCGACGTCTATGACGGACAAATTCCGATGACTCGCAAGACCCGTTCGACCGGCCCTCGCTACGATCCGAACTGGCAAAAAATCTCGGGGACTTGGGTGTCGCAGCACAGCGATGACCAAGCGGTGTCGGTCTGTCTCGAAACGCCATGGGATACCCCCAACAGTACGATCGCCGGTTACGAATCCGTCGGTGCCGGTCTAATGAAAGGCATCGCGAAGTTTCTGCAAACAGAAGATCCAACGCAGCAATCCACCGAATGACCGATTCGCTCTCCGGATTCTTACCTCCCGCCTCCTACCGCTCGCCTGCCCACATGACAACCGCTTCCGCGCCCCGACACTTTGCCACGGGGTCACCCGTCGCCAAAGTCGCCAGACTTTGGACACGAAGCGCCGGTCGGGGCCAAGCCCTGGTCCGATCGGTGAGGCTGGAACCGAGTGTGGGTCAATCGCTGGGGGCTGTCTTGTTGCTGTTCCTTCTCGCCGGCGCCGCGGCGGACGCAGGCGAGGTCGTTATCGCTCGTTTGCCGGTCGATCCCGCCACTTGTTATCGACTGGTTTTCCAAGCCGACGCCGGTGACCAGCAGGCGAGATGGGTGATCCGTTCGTTCGACCAACGTGGCGACGTTCCCCACGCGGGATGCTACGAGGCTGAGTGGCAGAACCTTGTTTCGGGACAGTCGACATACACGCGCGCCTTTCGAACGCCGCCCGATGCCCAGGCCGTGGAGTTTTCGATCCGCTACAGCGGCGAGCTACCGCAGGTTAGCGATGTGAGGCTGGATCCGATCGTTCCTGATGGGTTGTTGGTCAACGGCGACTTCGGCGAGGGCCAGGGCAACTATTCGGGATGGTCCGAACACAACAACACCGTCATTGAACAGGTGGACGGCAAGACCGCGATGATCGTCCAACACAACGGTTTCGCAATCACCGACCGGTTGCCTGTCGACGGCGGATCGCTGTACCGATTTGAACGCGGTTCGACGATGCCGTCCTATGTGCTGGCATACGACGATGACATGCACCTGTTGCCGCCCAACCGGTACAACAGGCATGCCGAATTCAGGACGCCGGAAACGGCACGCTACCTACGGCTGCTTTATCAAACCAGTTTTGACCATATTCCGGCCTACCGCACCAAAACGATCACTTCGGTGGCGCTGCGTCGTGTTGATGAAGATGGGGTCGATGAAGATGGGGTCGATGAGGGTGCGTCCGCATCAGTCGCTGCGCCGACCGACAGTCCGGTGTTTCCGGGCGAGATCATTCTTAGCGGCGGGTGTGATGCCAGGCAGCGGTACGCCGCGCAAGAACTGCAGCACTGGATTCGACAGATCACCGGCAAGCGGATTCCTCTGCTGGCGAAACCATCTGACCGTGCGAACACCAAGATCCTGTTGGGCGCCGAATGGGCAACGCCGTACGCCGATGATTTGAAGTTCTTGGCCGATTCCGACGGTTACGCGGTGCGTCGTGACGGCGACAATATTCATGTCTTTGGCAGCCATCCACGCGGCACGTTATTTGGGGTCTACGCGCTGCTTGAAAAGAACACGGACATCATCTGGCCGCGTCCGCATCCGGACTTCGTTGCGATCTTTTCGAAACAGGCCAACATCGATTTCAGGGACACTGACTTTCGGTCTCGTCCCGCCTTCGAAATACGCGAAATGAACTTCGCCGGTGGCGATCCGAATCCGGTGCTCAGTCATCAATGGATTGGCCGTAACGGTGGCAATTCGCCGATCAAACTGGGCAAAGGTTTTCCCTGGTTGCAGTGGCGATCGGGAGCCACCATTGGCGCCGGTGGCGGGTACATCTGGTCGTTCATGGGGTTGGAGCAAGAAGACGAGACGTTGTATCCGCTGGTCAACGGCAATCGACTACGAAACAAGTGGCGGCAACCGTGCTACACCCATCCGAGCGTCCCTCGCATCATGGCCGACGCCGCCCGAGAAATGATCGACAGTGTGCCTGGCATGCCGCTCGAATTCCTGATCTCGCGCATTGGTGATAACTGGGAAGTCTGCAACTGTGACGAATGCATGAAGCCGATTGAACTGGCCGACGGTACGGAACTGGCCGCCACGTCGACCAACAGTGTGAAGGACCAACTGTTCTTTTCGACTCGCAACTACATGATGTTGAACAAGATGGCGGCGAACCTGGTCGAAGACAATCCGACGCTGAAACTGCACACGCACGCCTACATTTTTGCGTCCGAGCCACCCAAGGTTCAGCTGCACCCCGCGATCGTGCCCCACTTTGCAGCGTATCCGACCAAGGACGAACGCTATCCGATCATGGAACAGAAGAGTGAACGCGGCAGCGTTTGGAAGCGACGCATGCAGCAATGGGGGGAACAGCAGGAAGTGCGGTTTGGCTACTTTGGATACTACTATGCCAGCGGATTCAATGCGTTGGCCGATACCGCAGGCCCCGACTACCGGGCGCTTGCCGAAATGGGCGGGATCCACGCACACAACGAAGGGTTCCCGGCCGATGGTAGCGGCGATCTGAACAGCTGGGATGTGGACGGCGTCGAAAAATGGATCATCGCGAAACTGCAGTGGGACCCCACTCTGGATCCGGCGGATCTGCGTGAACAGTACATCACGCGGACTTACCGCGATGCGGCGCCCCAGATGATCCAGTTCTATCAGTTGATCAGCGATTCCTGGCATGATGCATCGAATCCAACGCCCGTGAACTGCCACACCGCATCGACGGAACTGTTTCAGAAGTTCATCGTCGATCCGGGCATCGAAAAAGACGCACGACGTTTGCTGTTGGACGCAAAGAATGTCGCCACGGATCGGCGATCGATCAAGCTGATCGAACGGACGCTCGCCAAGTTCGACATGTTGGCGGCTGAACTGAACCGATTGCCTGTTCCGTTGGTTGCAGAATCGACTCAGCAATGGAATCAGTACGAATCGCCGCATTGGTACAAGGCTCACCAAGTCAGCGACTTCAAGCCTGTCGCGAACTGGCGGCCAGTTCCGCAGGATCATTCTCCCCTTCACAAAACAACCGTTGCGATGATGCGAGACCAGGATAGCCTGTACTTCAAAATGGATGCTTTCGACGACGCTGCGAAGGCGACCGCACCACCATCGCAAACCGATGTCTTCCCCGCCGACGACCGGGTGGAGATCGTTTTGCGTTCTGGTTCCGACACTTATTACTTTGCGTTGGGAGCAGACGGTGGCACCTATTCGCTGAAGAACTGGGACACGAATCGTGACTGGTCCAACAAGACTCGGGTTCGCTACGTTGCCGGCAATGGCCGATGGTCCGCTCTGCTTGCCGTGCCGCTTGCTGACATTGGTGTGGATTCGGAATCCGTCGATTTGGACGGCAAGTTTTGCCGTGTGTTCAGCCCGCATACTCCGCAGCGCGAAGAGAGCACCTTGAATGGGCGAAGCATCTTCCATGATCACACTCTGCTGCGCAGCCCAATGAACCTAGATCAGTGAGCGCCCTTCGGAGTCGCTCGGATCGACAGCGTCAGTCCCAATCCACTGAACCACTCGAGACCATTATTAGATGACCCCTGTCAACGTTCTCGCCGGATTGTGGTTGCTGTTGGCGGTGACATCGGCCAACGCCCAAAGTCTGCTGGACATCACGTTCAACCAGAGTCGCGATGTCACGCAGTTTGAACCGCTGACCGATGGGGTCACGTGGGGGACGGCGCGAGATCAAAGCTGCCTGATCGTCGATGCCGGTGTGGCAACCCAGGCCCTGAAGCCGATCGCGGTGGAATCGCCAACGAAATACAAGCTGACCCTCCGTGCGGCGGTAGATGACAGCGATACGATCGAAACCAACGATCGCATCGCAGAGATTATGTCGAAGAACGGAGGCCGCAGCTTTGCCGAATGCGAGTTGGATTTCTTCGACAGTTCGGGAAACAAAACCACCTTCCTGTTGTACGGGTCCACTGCGGTCGATACGTCGGGGATCGCGATCGTGTCTGGCGAATTTCGCGATTGCGTTTTCGTGTTCTACGCACCGCCGAACGCAGACACGCTGCGACTGAGTCTGACGCCGCGAAAGCGAACGCTGTATGTCCAGAGTCTGAAACTGGAACCGGAAACCACCGAAGGCACCGTCAACTGCAACCCGGACTTTCGGTATGGCCAATTCAATGCCGGTGGTTGGCGTCCGAATTCGGAGGGACGTCTGTTCAAGCGTCCGGACAATCGCACGGTCATGAAGTGTGGCAGCGATTCTCGAAGTTCATTCTTTCCCGTTGATGATGAATCTCGATATTCGTTCCTGTGCCAGGGGACCGGTTACGGTCCAATCTCAGGCAAAGTGATTGTGACGTTCTATGACGAAGCCGGTCAAGAACTTGGGTACACGCATCTGTTCTGGGACAGAGACATGCAGCAGGGAGCGACGAAATCCGGCATCCAGCCGATCCCCGGATCGAAATTCGCGATGCTGAAGCCGTCACGAATCATTTTGGAAAAGGTCATGGTCACCGAAGACGATCCGACCTAGCTGTGGCCGGTACGCCTCCCTTCCATGCCCGGTATGCAACGCATGATCGATATGTGTTGGGAATCCAGTAGTGGGAATCGCCAAAATTCCCCTCCCCCGCCAACCCGACGGTCGGGAATTCTGGCGAATCCCACTGCGACGCAGGTTCGATCGTTGTCTGGACGGACTCGTGGCCTCGTCCTCCACGGCATATATTTCCCATCCGTCGCTCGATGAAACCGAGGTCAGGAACGCGCCTTGAACAAGCATTCGGGTGATCTAGGATTGGTGGACGCGGACACTCGATAGAGGGTTCCCCCACGAAGCGTCCAAGACAGCGTTCCAAGACGAATCACACCAGCGACGCGCCTCCGGCCTGCGGTTCGTGTTTTGCGGATTCGAATTTGGCTGGGGCACTTTGATACAGTAGTGACGCCGCAATCGGTGGGCTTCCAGCTTGTCTTGACGAATTTGACAGGCGGGCAGCCGTTCCCAATTTATCCATCACGAAAAGGAAAGCTATGAAACATCTTCTTCAATCGGTCTTGCTCGCCACCGTAGCGATGACACCACTTTCATTCGCAGTCGCCGATGAATACCTGTCGGGCATTGATTGGCAAGAGCCCAAGGTGGTCACCCCTGGCGACACAGCGAGTGATCCGCCATCCGACGCGGTCGTTCTGTTTCGCGAACCCGAAGATATCCAAAACTGGAAGAACGGCGAGAATTGGAAAGTCGAAGACGGCGCGTTGGTTGTCGGGAAAGGCTTTGTCATCAGCAAAGAAACGTTCGGTGATTGCCAAGTTCATATCGAATGGTCAGCGCCGGAGCCTGGTGACCGAAAGGGTCAATCACGCGGCAATAGCGGCATCTTCCTGATGGGGATCTACGAGATTCAAGTGCTCGATTCCTATCAAAGCGAAACCTATTTTGACGGTCAGGCCGGTGCGATCTACAAGCAAACTCCGCCCGCGGTCAACGCGATGCGTCCACCGGGACAATGGAACACTTATGACATCTTCTGGACTGCACCGCGATTCGATGATGACGGAAAGTTGCTGTCGCCGGCGTACATCACAGCGATGCACAACGGGGTGTTGATCCTGAACCACTTCGAAGTCCAGGGCGATACTCCCTTCACCCGTCCACCGGAATATAACGCGCATCCGGCCCGAGGACCGATCACGATTCAGGACCATGGATCGCCGGTTCGGTTTCGCAATATCTGGGTTCGTGACTTCCAACCTGCTCAGACCGCCGATCAGGCTGCCGACCAGAAGTAGTCGATCAGCGGGGCACCGAATGCCGCCAATTCGCGGGCAAAGTGATCGTTTCCGCAGCGGGTATGGTGAGAGTGGGGGGTCTGAAAACCGGTCAAAGTTGTTGGCCAACGGGGTACTGCGATGGTTTATACTGAGGGTCCCTCCCCAGATCCCACCCCACCTCCCTGCCCGCCATGTCTGATCGCCTGTTTGCTAGGTTGTCGTCCGTTCCCATCGCTGTCGCGTTGGTGTTGCTAGGGATCGTTTGTCAAACCGCTGTCTTGCCAGGCAGTGTTCTGGCCGATCAGACAGCAGTGGATCGGCCAACCGATTCCGAACTGCCTGTCAGTTTTGAATTGGACGTCCAGCCGATCCTGGCTGCCCAAGGGTGCAACGCCGGTGCCTGCCACGGCAAACAACGTGGTCAGAACGGGTTCCAGCTGTCGCTACTAGGTTTTGATTCGGACTTTGATTACGCGTCGATTGTTCGACAGGCTCGCGGCCGTCGGCTGACGATCCGGTCGCCCGAATCCAGTCTTTTGATCCAAAAGGCAACCGCCCAACTACCGCATGGTGGCGGCCGGAAGATCGAGGTCGGCTCGGATTCCTATGCGACCTTGGTGGCCTGGATCCGCCAAGGGGCACCGCGACGTGTGGATGACGAGCCGTCGGTGACTTCCGTTGAAATCGCCAAGACAGAGTTCCTGTTGAAGCCCGCAGAAGTCGATCAACTTTCAGTCGTCGCCCACTACAGCGACGGCAGCACCCGTGACGTCACTTCGTTAACGGGTTACCTGGCCAACGATTCGGCGGTCGTATCGGTCGACGATTCGGGGAAACTTGTGGCTGGTCCGATTCCAGGCGAAACGGCGGTGATGGCTCGCTACATGAATCACATTCGTGTGGCAAACGTCAGTATCCCACGCACGGCGTCGCTGCCCGACGGATATTACGACCAACAGCCACGTGCGAACTTCATCGATGACTTGGTCTACGACAAACTGAACCAGCTTCAAATCCAATTATCGGATCCGGCCAGCGAGTCGATATTTCTGCGCCGTGTTTACACCGACGTCATCGGGCGGGTCCCGACCGTCGAAGAGGCCGACCAGTTTCTGCGGTCCTCGGATCCAGCGAAGCGTGAACAGTTGGTCGATCACCTGCTGAATCAACCCGAGTACATCGATCACTGGGCCAATCAATGGGCCGACCTGTTGCGTCCCAATCCATATCGGGTCGGAATCAAGGCGGTTTTGAACTATGACAATTGGATTCGCCAACAGTTTCGTGAAGACGTTTCCTATGACGAATTTGCACGTCGGCTGATCACGGCGAAGGGCAGTACATGGCAAAACGGTGCGTCGACGTTGTTTCGCGATCGACGCAGTCCGGACGAAGTCGCCACGTTGGTCAGCCAACTGTTTCTGGGCGTCCGATTGGAATGTGCCAAGTGCCACCACCATCCTTTTGAAAAGTGGAGTCAGCACGACTTTTACTCCTTCGCCGCCTACTTCGGAAAAGTTGGCCGCAAAGGAACAGGATTGTCACCGCCAATCTCCGGTGGCGAGGAAATCGTTTTCGTTTCGACCAAGGGCGACGTCAAACATCCGGTGACCGACGAAGTGCTGGCCCCGTCGCCTCTGTTTGGAAAGGCTGACGTGCCCGAGGGGACAGATCCGCGTGACGCGCTAGCCACCTGGATGACGTCCCCCCAGAACGACTATTTCGCCAAAGTCCACGTCAACCGTTTGTGGGCGCACCTGATGGGCCGGGGCATCGTCGACCCGGTAGACGATCTGCGCAGCACGAATCCGCCCAGCAATCCGGCATTGCTGGATGCGTTGGCAGTGCACTTCCAAGAATCCGGCTACAACCAGAAAGATCTGATCAAGTCGATCGTCCTATCCAACGTCTACTCGCTCAGTTCGGTGCCCAACGAAACCAATGCGAGTGATCGGCTGAACTATTCGCGTCACTACCGGCATCGGTTGCGTGCCGAAGTGCTCGCCGATGCTGTGGCGGACGTTACGGAAACGTCTGAATCGTTTTCGGCGCTGGCACCGCAGTCGCGATCCAACCAGGTATGGACCCACCGGATCGAATCGGTGTTCCTGGATACGTTTGGCAGACCGGACGAAAACCAGGATCCGCCATGCGAGCGGATTCCGGATTCGTCGGTCACGCAAACGTTGCACCTGATGAACTCGACCCAGATCGATGGACGCATTCGCAGCGATTCAAGCCGTGCGGCACGGTTGGCGAAAAGCGACCAGTCTGCGGCGGATCTCGTATCCGAGTTGTACTTGGCGATCTTTTCCAGAACGCCAAATGCCGACGAGCAACGTTACTGCGAATCTCTGATTACGGATGCTGGTGAGAATCGGCGAACTGCTGTTGAAGACTTGATGTGGGCGATGATGAATTCGCCTGAGTTTATTATTCAAAACTGATGAGCCATGGCTAAACACTGGACAAACTGCGAAGGACTGACGCGCCGCGACGGTCTGAAATTGGGCCTTGGTGGACTGGTCGCCGGAGGGCTCTCTGGCGCATTGGGGGCGAAGGCAAGAGCATCGGAAAGCTCGGCTTCCCCCAAGCGTCATGCTCAGGCCGATGCTTGTATCTTGGTCTGGATGGATGGGGGGCCGAGTCACTACGAAACGTTTGATCCGAAACCCGACGCTCCCGTGGAAATTCGTGGCATCTATCAACCGATCGCGACCCAGACGCCGGGAATCCAATTCGCCCAGCCAATGGAAAAGATGGCGGCGATCAGCGATGACTTGGCAGTCGTCCGGTCGATTCGACATGACCAGGGAAACCATGGCGCTGGAAATCACTACATGATGACCGGTGCCCCGCCGCGGATTCCGGTTGGCTGTGGTGCGTTCGTCAGTTTCCACCCCAGCCTGGGAAGCGTTGTTTCGAAAGAAATCGGTGCTCCACACGGGATCCCTGCCTACTTCTCGTTGCCTCGCATGTCGCGTTCCGGCGGGCCCAATTTCTTGGGCAGCAAGTATGCACCCTTTGTGGTTCCCGACAATCCGAACAACTCTGGATTTCGCGTCCGTGATGTCACGATTCCCAGCGGCCTGACCGATGGGCGGTTCAGTTCGCGGCAAGAGATCCGCAGTCGCATCGATACGATGCTGCGGTTCAACAACGCGGCAGTCGCTGACCCCACGTTGGCGGTCGACGAATTTTATCAGCAAAGTCTGCAGATCATCAGCAGCAAAGAAGCACAGGCTGCGTTCGATATCCACAAAGAATCCGATGCTGTTCGCGATGCCTATGGGCGGAATTCGTTTGGCCAGCAGGCTCTATTGGCAAGGCGATTGGTCGGCGCCGGAGTCCCCTTCGTCACGCTTTACAGCGGTGGTTGGGACCATCACGTCGATATTTTTAAGTCGCTGGATACGAAGTTGCCGCCGTTCGAAGCGACCGTCGCTGCACTGATCGCTGACTTGAAACAGCAGGGAATGTTGGAACGCACCTTGGTCGTTGTTCTGGGGGAATTCGGCCGGACGCCAAAGATCAACGAACGCGGTGGACGTGACCATTGGTCCAACGCAATGAGCGTCGTGTTTGCCGGTGGGCAAACGCGTGGTGGGCAAGTCATCGGGGCTACTGACCGCCAAGGGTATGCAGCGGTCGAACGAGTTCTATCACCAGAGAACTTCGTGTCGACGATCTACCGGAAACTAGGGATCGATCCTGACCAGATGATGTACACCGGACAGGGACGCCCGACTCACTTGGTCAGTGACGCGACCCCGATTGACGAGCTGATGAGCTAGTCCTGCGCGTCGACTGAACTTTCATATCGCCTGGCGTGGATAAAGCAACGAGTCGTCTCGATTCGCCCACCCCCAGGGACGCGTGGACTTGTCTAATCCCCCCCCACTTCTGAACCAAGCAGCGACGGAATACTAGTGACCATCGTATCGAAAGCCATCTACCGCGATACAGCGGATCGTTCTATCGATACGTGTCGCTGTGCGGTGTTCCGAATCCTGGGCCATCGTCTGTCCTGGGGACTGGTTCTGTGGTGTGGCTTACCACATCTGGCTCATTCGCAGATCAAGCTAGATCGTCTGTTTCCGCCGGTGGTTGCGGCGGGCGCACAGACGCCTGTCACCGCCGAGGGGACCTTTCCGAAATGGCCACCCCGCATTGATTGCGACTCCCCGCACGTTTCCGTCACGACGGAAAAAGAGTCTGGGAAGATGACGGTCAAGGTCGCCGGCGACGCGACGCCTAGCGTTGCTTGGATTCGGTTCTTCGATGATCAGTCGGCAACAGCATTGGTCCCTCTTGTCGTTTCGGCAGACACGGTTTTTATAGAGGCCGAACCCAACGATCAGCGATCGCAAGCGAACGTAATCGCGGTTCCGACCATCGTCGCAGGGCGGCTGGCCAAGGGAGGTGATAGCGATGCCTATCGTGTGTCGATCAAGTCCGGCCAAACGTTGGTGGTTTCGGCAACGGCCAATCAGGTGCTGAAGTCTCCCATGGATTCGGTTCTGCAATTGACCGATCTTCGCGGAAACGTGCTGGCCCAGTCCGATGACGTTCGAGGATTGGATCCGCAAATCGTCTTCGCCGCGGACGCCGATCAAGACTGCTTGATTCGCATCTTTGCGTTTCCCGAGACACCCAACAGCACGATTGGGTACGGAGGTTCGGCTGCCTTCGTTTACTCGCTAGACGTGACCACTGGCCCGTTTGTGGATCATGTGGCCAGCGACGGTGAAAAGATCGTCGCGTTTGGATACAACCTGGACGATCCTGCCACTGCCACATTGGTCCAGTCGGAGTCAACCGAAACGAAAGCGGTCGGACCGCCGATCGCGATCGTTCCAGGGGCGCTGGGATGGTCGTGGCTTTCGCCGGCCGACGATGGTGTCCATCGTGTTTTGCCCGGTGGCGATTTTGATGGAACGCTGCCGGCACTGCTGTTCGGGCACCTTCGCGAACCCGACGAAACGCACCACTACGCCTTTGCCGCCAACAAAGGCACCAAGTACCGTGCGGAAGTGCGGTCAAAGACCGACGGGTTCCTACTCGATTCAAAGCTGACGATCAGCGACCAAAAGTCGGGGAAACTTCTGGCCAGCAACGATGACGTTTCCTCCGGCCGCTATGACGCGGGAGTCGACTTTACCGTCGCTGAAGATGGGATGGTCGATGTTGCTATCTCGGAAATGTTAAGCGGCTTTGGTCCACGGCACTTTTATCAGCTGTCCATTCATCCGGCGGATCCGCAATGTCACCTTTCAATCGCGGATGACCATTTTGCGGTGACGCGAGACAAGCCGCTCGAAATCGCGGTCTCGGTGAATCGCATCGCCGGTTTCAATGAAAAAGTACAGGTCATCGCGTTGGACCTTCCCGCGGGAATCGAATCCGAAGCGGTGATTTCGGAACCCAAGGGTGGCACGTCCAAGTCGGTGACATTGAAATTGGTCGCCGCGGAAGCTGATGCGGACGGGGGAACCGACAACGCGATCGGTCACAGCAGGTTTCGGATCGTCGGAACCGTCTTGGATGCCGAAGACAAACCGTCCAAACGTACCGTGGACGCAACCTTCCCATTGCGACCATCCATTCCCGTCACCGAGTTCTGGATCACTGTCCCGCCCGTTCCGACTGAAAAAGCAAAATCATGATCCGTCCGACAACAAAGACGTTGGTTGTCATGCTGGCCTTCGGCTTTCAATCGTTGGCGAAAGCAGACGGTCTGCCGATCGATGAACTGCCGCAAGATCACGAGGTGATTTTCAGCCGGGACGTTGCGCCGGTCCTGAAAAAGAATTGTGTGGCCTGTCATAACGCCAGCAACGAAGAAGGCGGCGTGAATCTTGAATCGGTGGCCAAGATGAAGTCATCGGACGTTGATGATGTTTTGGTCCCGGGGAAACCAGAGGCCAGTCTGCTGTTCTTGCTGGCGTCTCACACCGACGATCCGGTGATGCCGCCGCAGGACAACGATGTTTCTGCTTCCGCAATGAACCCGGTCGAACTGGCGCTGCTGCGCCGTTGGATCCAATCCGGTGCCGTCGTCGATCAGGGGGCCAGTGATCCGATCAAGCGATCGTGGCAACCGCTGCCATCGATGCTGCAGACCGTCTACGGTTCGGCAATGACAGCGGACGGAAGGTTGTCGGCGGTTGGTTTCGGAAACCAGATTCGGTTGTTCGGTGCGAAGTCTGGCCAGTCCATCGAGACGTTGGGAACGGGCGCCGACGATCAACGGAAACCTGCTCACGACGATTTTGTCCAGGATCTGTTTCTGGACCCCTCGGGTCGCCATCTTGTTTCGGCCGGATATCGAAACGTCAAGTTTTGGGAAATGTCGCCGTTCGAATCTACCTCGATTCCCGCGATCGATGCGGACGATGTTCTGGCGACAGCGATGAATACCAGCGGCAGTCATCTTGCGGTGCTGTCGCGGCGAGGCAAATTGAGTGTGGCGGAAGTCGGCAAGGATCGATGGCTATGGATGAAAAGCTTCGGCGTTCCCGACGAATTTGGTAGCGACGATCCACCCCAGGTTCACGTTGCTGTGGGGGCGGATGGTCATCAGGCCGCGATCGGGTGGGGCAACACGATCCGTATCGTTCGCATCGATAGCGAGAATTCCGCAGTCGCCGATGCGACCGATCGGATCACGTCCATGCTCTGGCGTGGCCCGGATCAGTTGATGACTGCGGACGCCGTTGGGAATGTCGATTTCTGGAAACGTGATGGATCCGCTTGGACGAAAACGGCGCACAAGGTTTCTGATCAATCGGTGCTGGGGATCTATGCCGCCACGCCACAGACCGGTCCTGTGGTCGCGATCGATGTCTCAGGCAAGGTTGCCATTTGGAATGAAACCAGCAGCGTCTTTGACGATGCCGGGAAATTGCCCGCACCCGCCCTGTCCGCTTCGCTCACACCGACCGGCGATAAATTGTGGATCACAACTGCCTCGGGATCTTTGGGGCAATACAGCATCGCTGATAAAAGCATGGTTGAAGTGGCCGAATTGGATCCGGTCGCAGAAGCCCGATGGGCAAGCGACAACTGGCAGACGCTGGTATCGGAAACTTTGGTCGCCACCCACGACAAAGAGGTCAAACAGGTCGAGAAAGACGTGGCGGCGGAAGAGAAGAATTTAGAAACGTCGGCCAAAGAAATCGAAACCAAAACAAAACTGCGAGACGAGAAAACGGCTGGTGCTGTCGAAGCCCAAAAGGCGGCCCAGGCGGCGGCTGCCAAACTTGCCGAAGCGAAATCTGCACAGCAAACCGGAAATCAGAAACGAGACGAAATCGCCGAGTCGGTCAAACAACTGGCCGCGAAAGTCTCGGATCTGGAAACTCAGCTAGCGAAAGCGAAACAAGAGCACGCGGATGCCGTGAAGCAATTGGCTGGCATTGCTGATGCAAAAACGTTGGAAGCTGCGGTCAAAGCCGCAGCAGATGCGGTTACCAAAGCCGATCAAGCCAAGACGACCAAGGACAGCGAACTTTCCAATGCCGCCGCGGCGCTGCAGTCGGCCGAAGGAATCAAGAGCCGTGGCGAAAAGCGTTTGAAAGATTTGACCGCCCTGCGACAGCGGCAGCAGGAAGCCCTGGCTGGAGCCAAAGCGGAACAAGAAAAACGAAATTCGGATGAGGCTGCTTCGAAAACTTTGCTGGATCAATCGCGAGCCACCGGCCAAACGTTCGCCGTGATGGCAGCGGGAACTCGGATTTTGACACAAGCGGCCAGCTCGGATGGCCAGACGCACGGTCCATGGAGTCTTTGGTCGGGCGCCGGAGACTGGTTGGCAGAGTTGCCGGACATGCCCTCCGGTGGGCAGTTGGTCGCCAGCGGCGATCGTTGTGTCCTGGTTCGTGATGCCAGCGGAAAGACACACGCGTTGGCAAGTTCGCCCCGCTTGATGCAACTTCGCAAGACGATTGGTTCGTCGAATGGCCCCAGTCCGTTTGCTGATCGTGTGCTTTGTGTTGACGTTGATCCATCGGGCAACTTGCTGGCCAGCGGCGGCGGCGAGCCATCGCGAAGCGGTGAATTGATGATCTGGAACGCAAACGATGGATCATTGGTGCGAAAGATTTCGAAACCGCATGCCGACACGGTTCTATGTGTTCGCTTTTCACCTGATGGAAAGACGCTGGCTACCGGAGCCGCCGACCAGATGGTCAAGCTGTGGGATGTTGAATCCGGAAAGCTGATCAAGACCTTGGAAGGGCACACCCATCACGTCACTTCCATCGCCTGGAATATCAATCGCCGACAATTGGCAACAGGATCAGCCGATGCGTCGGTCAAGATTTGGAGTGTCGATTCAGGGCAGGCCACGCGAACAATCAGTGGATTCAAAACGGACGTCACTGGACTGGTTTTTGTCGGGCGTGATGATCGCATCGGTGTGGCCTGTGGTGATAGCCACTTCCGGATCTATCGAACGGACAACGGATCCAGAGAAACCAACGCCCAGGTCGTTGGCGGATACCTGTACGCAATCGATTCCAACCGGGACGGCAGCCGGTTTGTCGTCGGCGGCGCTGGCGGTGTCGCATCCCTGATCGACAAGTCGGGGAAACAGCAGGTGCAGTACTCGCCCAGCAACGAGTAGTCGCGATGTCGTATGTCCCGTTGGGCGTGCGGCAATTGCTGTTGAATGAGATGAAAAGAGTTTCGCTTTTGTAGGTAGTCGCTCTATGACCAATGCTAAAAATCGTCGCGCGTTCATGGTTGCGTCGGCAAGCGGGTTCGCTGGGCTTCATTTTGGCACGCCATCGAAGGTCCTGTCGAATGGGTTCGCAGCGGCGCCAGACGCGGCCAAGGCGGGCAGTGGCGGACGGGCCAAGTCGGTGATTCTGTTCTTCCTGTGTGGTGGTGCTTCGCACGTCGACACCTGGGACATGAAACCCGACGCACCGGCGGAGTATCGCGGACCCTTTCAGCCGATCTCGACTTCAGCACCCGGGATTCATTGCTGCGAGCATATGCCGCTACTTGCAAAGCAAACGCATCATTTGGCGGTGATTCGGTCGGTTTGTGGAACGGTCAATACGAATGATCATCACGCCGGGTACTACTACAATTTGACCGGTCATGTCCCGGACACCACCTTCAAAACGCAAGGCAACGATCGGCGTCCCTATGCCGACGATTGGCCGTTCATGGGATCGGTTGTTGGAGCCCGACGACCGAGCCAGCAGGGGTTGCCCAGTGCGATCACACTGCCCCACAAGCCAAGCAAATTGCCGTATACGCGCCCTGGGCAATTTGCCGCTCGGTTAGGTGTCGAGTTTGATCCGCTGTACGTCCAAGGCACGGTCGACGAACCACTGAAATTTCAAGTGCCGTCGCTGGTGCTTTCAGGGGACGTGACGGCTGATCATTTGCGATCCCGACAGCAATTGCTGAAACAATTGGATGTTGCTCGTAGTCATTTCGAAAACTCGGCGGTCGAGCAAACTTGGAAGAAACACCAGCAGCGAACGCTGGATCTATTGCTGTCGTCCAACGCCACCAAGGTGTTTGATCTCGAGAGCGAAAGTGAAGCCACTCGCACGCGATACGGGACGGGCGTCAATGCGATGAGCTTGTTGCTGGCCCGCCGGCTTGTCGAGGCTGAAACGCCGTTTGTGACCGTGTTTTGGAAAGAGAATGAAGCGATCAAGGGCCAGTGCAAAAGTGCGGGAGGCTGGGACACGCACGGCAACAACTTTGATTGTTTGAAGAATCATCTGTTGCCGGAATTCGATCGAGCGTTCTCTGCGCTGATCGAAGACCTGGACCAACGTGGTCTGTTGGACCAAACCTTGTTGGTCGTGAACAGTGAAATGGGGCGGACTCCCAAGATTGGCGATCCGCGATCTGGCGGGGTCGCGGGTGCTGGTCGAGATCACTGGACACATTGCCAAAGCGTGCTGATGGCTGGCGGTGGCATCCAAGGCGGCCAGACCTACGGAAAGAGCGATCGATTGGGGGAGTTTCCGTCGGATCATCCGCTGACCCCCGCCGACATTGCCAAGACGGTTTACCACGCCGCTGGCATTGACGATCTGCGGGCCGAGGACGATCAAGGGCGTCCTTACAATCTGCTGGATGAGGGCCGGCCAATCCGCGAGCTGTTCAGCTAAATCGGCATCCGCAGTCCGCTAGGGTTTGGCGACCCACTGGCGAATGACCGCGGCGTCGGCAATGTTCCACAGTCGGACTTCCCCATCGAAGGAACCGCTGGCGATCGAATGACTTTCTTCGCCGTCCGTCGTCGTTGATGGCTGGAAGCATGCGGTTAGCACCCAATCGCTGTGACCGCTGTACTGTTGCGAGATCTTGTTGCTGGTCAAGTCAATTTGCAGCAGACGTTTGTCGGAACAGGGTACCCAAAGATTGGTTCCGCTGCGGACGATTTTGGAACCTTCGCCACCGGTGCCGACCTCTGCCACCTTCTTGGCGCCTTCGATGTTCCAGCGATGCAGTTTGTTGTCCGCGCCGACTGAAACGACCTGCTTGCTGTCCGCGAGGATCGAAACGCCTCGCACAGCCGCTCCGTGCCCCAAGTAGCTTGACAGTAGGTCGCCTGTTGTTCCGTCGTACACCTTGACGGATTTGTCCCGGCTGGCAGAAGCCAGACGCGTGCCGTCATCGCTCCAGGCAACGGCCGTCACCCAATCCGCATGACTGGCAAAGGCACGGATCTCTTTCAGCGTTTCGGTATTGATGATGCGGATCGTACTATCGGCCGACGCGATGGCTAAATCATTCGTTCCGGGCCGATAAGCCAGATCCAGGACGACATCGTTTGTTCGTGCGATGACTTCTTTGACGTCACCCGAGTTGAAATCCACCAATCGCACCTCGCCGCTTCGCCCGGGTTGGCCGCAACCGACGGCCAGTGTTTGCCCGTCCGATGAAAACGCCAAGGCGAACACCCGTTGACCGATGTTCTGGATCCGTCGAACCAGCGTCGCGTCCTCGGTATTCCAGATCGCAAGCTCGTGATAGCCGCTGGTGACGATCTGCTTGCCGTCGGGCGAGAACGTTGTTGCTGTGATCGGAACCGCTTGGCTGTAGACTTCTGGTGGGTCAGCGTATCGAACCGGTGGCATGACAAGTGACAGCGACAGACCAGAGTCCTTGCCATCGAACTTGCCGCCCGCGGCAACCCACGTTTTGATCAACTGAACCTGCGCCGGGGGCAGAGCATCGTTTTCAGCTGGCATTCGTTCCGATTCGTCATCGCTGATGATGCGGCGAACCAACTCGCTGACATGATCGAGCGAAGCAGCAATCGGCAGTTCACCCGAATCGCCCGCTTTCAGCAACTCGTCGTAAGTATCGACGCGATAGCCTCCCTCGGCCTTCTTCGGTCCGTGACAAGCAAGGCAACTCTCTAGTAGGATCGGAGCGATGTCGCTGCGAAAGCTGACCGTCGCTGCATCGTCCCCTGATGCGGGTGCGCAAAGTACCGCCAACCCAAGCAGCGAACCAGTCGCGAAGCGACGACATCCGATAGCTCGGGACGCAAGTCCCAGGAATGATAAATCTTTCAATGAACGATCTCCTTTTTGGAAAATTGCTGAAAATGCGCCGTGCCCACGTTGCCATTGAAACTTCCCCTGTAATTTTCGCTGCTCGTTGCTAAGGCTTTCAAATTTGGGCGGGAAAATGACATGCAGCAGGATTCCGTAGTGGCTCGACATTGGTAGCGCTCTTGTCGTCGCTTCGCGACGGTTGAAGCTAGTGTTGGAATAGGAATTCGTCGGTGTTGAACAGTGCCCAGCACACGTCTTCGACTCCGACGACTGGATCTGAATTCTTTTTGCAATGATCCAATGCAGACTTCAATTCGATTTCGGATGGTGGGCGACAAACGGCGGCCAAGTAGACTTCCTTCACAACTTCTTCGACCGACTTCCCTGCCGCTAATGATTTGCGGAATCGATTGTTGGCGAGTTGCAACTTTTTATGAATCATGGGACCGTTGAACAGTTCGATGGCCATCCCCAGTGTGGAATCATCGGCTCGTTCGCATGCACAGACGGTACTTCGC
This sequence comes from Rubripirellula lacrimiformis, assembly GCF_007741535.1. Taxonomy (NCBI): domain Bacteria; kingdom Pseudomonadati; phylum Planctomycetota; class Planctomycetia; order Pirellulales; family Pirellulaceae; genus Rubripirellula; species Rubripirellula lacrimiformis. The sequence continues at coordinate 7,613,337 of NZ_CP036525.1, read as the reverse complement.
TCGGGTTGCCCAAACACTTTCAAAAAGTCGACTTTCACGACGTCCGGGGCCGGCAGGTGCGTAGCCAGCGTTCCCGCAGGCAAGCTGCCGAAGGTCTGGTCGATTGCTAAGGTGCGGTTGATCGCATCCAGCAATTGTTCGGCACCCAATAAGCGCGGTTCTTGATGCGAGAAGTACTTCGAATCTTCTTGATTGAACTCCGTCGTTCGGTAGCTTGCCTGGTAGGTGCGGCTGTTCAGGATGACTCGCAACAGGTGTTTCCGGTCATAACCGCTTCCCACAAAATCTTTCGCCAACGCGTCCAGCAGCGTTGCGTTGGATGGAGGGTTCGAGTCTCGGAAATCATCGATCGGGTCGACGATGCCTCGCGCAAATAGTTGGCTCCAGATGCGATTGGCTTCGATCCTGGCAAAATACGGGTTGTCGGGATTCACCAACCATTCCGCGAACGCGGTGCGTCGGTCGGTGTCGTTCGGCGATTGGATGCTGCCCACCTGCGGCAACCAAGGATCCATCACTTGACCGGTTCGCGGTTGGGTCACGTCGCCGGCAAAGCTGGTATAGACGAACATCTCACCTGGACGATCGGTCTTCCGTCGTTGGACACGATTGAAAAAGGCGCCAAGGCCGTAGTAGTTGTCCTGGGTCCAACGTTCGAACGGATGGTTGTGGCACTTCGCACACTGCAGTCGGGCACCCAGGAAGACTTGCGAGATCGTTTCGACGCACTCGTTCATGTCGGTCGATGTGCGATAGAAGTTCGCCGGCGGATTGGCCAACGTGCTGCCGGCTCCGGTCAGCAACTGCTGTGCAAATTCGTCATACGGCATGTTCTCGTGCAGCGACTGTTCGACCCATCGATGGTATTTGTAGACCCCTTCGTCGCCGACCAACTTGCTGGTCATCTTCAGCAGGTCGCCCCACTTCAACGCCCAAAACTTGGCGTACTCTTCTCGCTGAAGCAGCGTGTCGACGAGACGTTGGCGTTTGTTCGGGGCGGTGTCGGCTAGGAATGCGGTCGTTTCGTCGATGGTCGGTAGGATTCCGATCAGGTCCAAACTGACCCGACGCAGGAATTCATCGTCGCTGCATGTGTCTGCGGGTAAGTATTGCAGTTGCTGCAGCTTCGCATTGACCAACTGGTCAACGTAGTTGTTCGGCGTGGGGGATTCCCACTGGAAATTGGGTAAGTCGTCGACGAACATCAGCGGTACGGATTCGATGTATTCCAGTAACCGCACCAAGATCGCAACTTCACCGCGATCATGTGGCGTCACAAATCCGTTGGCGTCCACGGTCGCAACCGATGTGTCGGATGTTTCATAGGCGACCAAATGAGTCACGTCACGTTCGCGTCCGTCGGAAAACTTCGCCGTAACGGCCAATTGTTGGCCACCATCTTTGATGGCCAAGATCTGTTTCTGACTGGGATAGACTTCCAGTTTGGTGATGCGTGCGATGCCTTCGGGATCGGCCTTGGCACCACCGGCAATCCAGTCACGCAAGATCGGATAGGCCGCGTTGTCTTGGTGCAACTGTTTGCCGCCGCCATGTGCGAGGTTCATCAGTGGTTTCAGCAACAGCAGGCTTTGATCGGGATCAAGGACGTTGGTGCGGCGGCCGAAGTCTTCGCGAATCAAAGTCAATTGATCAAGCTTTTTATCGAAGGCTCGCAGCGACAACCGGAAGCCTCCCTTGCCGCTTGGCGAACCATGGCATGCTCCCGAATTGCAGCCCTGTTTGGACAACGCGACCAAGACCTCGGATTCGAATTCGATCTGACGCGGCGTCGCCATGTTGGAAACTCGCACGGGGATCGCTTGTTGAATGCTGCCGACTTGGACCATCACCTCGGTCTGTCCATCGGCGATCGGATACACGACTCCGTCCCTTACTTCCGCGATTTTGGGGTCCGACGAGGTCAGGCGTGCATGACGAGACCAATCCCGTGGCATGTCTTGCTGGTTGGTCCCGGTGATCGCCAGTTGTTGTCTGGCCCGTGAATCCGCTAACGCAATTTCACTTGGGTAGACCGTCAGGTTTGCAGGACTGTCCAGGATCACAGGCAGCGGATGCGTCGATGTGACGGTGAAGTCCTGCCCTGTGAATTTGCTGTTTGCGTTCAGCGTTAGCTCACGATCGGCAGCCAGGTCCGCGTCGCCGGCGATTTGTAGTTCGAATGTCGCCTGCGTCTGGTCGGCCGCGATCGCGATCGACTCGGGACCGGTGATGCCACATGGCAAGTTTGTCAGCGTGAGAGTGACGGGCTGCGGATCGCCACCTTCACGGCGCAGACGGATTTCGGCACGGACGCGGCCACCCCGGACAAAAGGTTCCGCGAACTGGGCGGTGACGCGAACCGGATCAATCCACTGGATGGGCAGGTTGTACGTTTCGACGCGGCCATGTCCATCCAATTCACCATAGACCAGCAGCGGCAACCGTTCAGGTTCGTCGGTGGCTTGGTCGTTTCGGGTCAGGGTGACCGAGTACGCTTCTTTATCGACCTTGGTCGTCGCGTTCCAGCCAGACGGCAAGGCACTTGGCAGCAGGTCGACGGCTGATTTGAACTTGTCATTGATTCGCTTGGGCTTCAGCGCTGCGGAGTGCGAACGGACGGGGCGGGCAAACTGCACGGGGGATGTTGGTTCCATCGTGAACGGTGCATCCGTTGTCGCGGTCGCGGCCAAAACAATCGCGCCGTCGGCCTGCGTGGCGGGTGCCAGCACGAATGGTTCTTTGACGCGTCGTAGGGCGTGGCTATTCACCAGACAGCTTTGGTTGGGATTGCCGACGGCGGTCGCGATGATTCGCAGCACACCTAGGCTGGCGGCGTTCCAGTGGTCATCTGCCGTGATGTAGATCTTTGCTGTGGTGGCTTTGGCGGGGATACGAGGGTTTAGAATTCGCAACCCAAGTTCGGGGTTCGTCAACGTCAGGTCGATCTCGCCATCGAATCCAAACCGCGAAACCTGCAGGTCCAGTGCACACGCGCCGTGCCCAGGTTCCAGCATGAATTCCTCTCGCGTCTTGGCATCGGGCTTCATCGCAACGGTAAACGTTCCGGCCGGTGTGCAATCAACGAAGTACGCGAATGATTCTCCCCCGCGTTTGAGCAGATCCGTCACTTCCAGTCGATAGTCGCCGTCTTCGGGAAAAGTCGCATCGAAGCTCCATTCATCCGCATCGGTGACTTTCGTTTCAGCGATCTTCGAATCCGCGGCACTGAATAGCTGCATCTGCAGTAGCGTGGGACTGCCCAGACTGCGCGTTTTAGCCGCAAATCGGACGACTTGCCCTTTCGTACCGCGTACCAGATAGCGATCGACTTCGCGGGGTTGTTCCAGTCGACCGTTGATGCCGATCGGTAGCGTCAGGGCATCGGTCGATTCGGCTTCCATGAATTGCGGGTGTGGACTGCGATCGATTGGTACCCAGCTGGATGATTGCCCATCGTCGAATTGGACCCCCATCTGAATCGGCCCCCGATCTGTGGCGGGGAACTCGATTTGACGCGAACCCAAACGTTGTCCATCGGGGCCCGTGAACCCGACCTCGGATTTTTCGCCACTGCGTACAACCAGTGGGAAAGACTGATGAATGATCGGGAAGTCGCCGACCCGTAATTGGTAGGGTGCGCCACCGGCGGAGTTGCGACTGTCGTGAATTTCGATCCAGTAGTCACCCTCGGCGGCCACTTCGTAGCTGAACCGGCAATCTGGACCGACGGAAGTATCGTCCGCTTGGATCAGCGTTTCGCCATCCGCATTGAACAGTCGCAGCACCGGGTCCATCGTAGATCGCAGAGCTTGCGTGTGAACTTCGATCGCAATCCGCTCCCCCGCGGTGGCATGAACGCGATAGAAATCGCTTTTCGATGCATCGCAAACCCCGGCGATGGTTGATCGATTGGCAATCGGCTGTGCTGTTTCCTTGGAATGATTGTTGCCGTTGTCCGTGACCGCATCCAAATCATCGACAAACAATGTGTGTGAATGAATCTTGCCTGTTGCTGTCGTCAGCCAAAGACGGGTGGGACCAAGCGGCACCGTTTCGGAAAGCGTCAGTTGAACCGTGGCTGCGGTGGGTTCAACTTTCTCGATTTTCCAGTCCACCGATGGATCACTGGAAACCAAACGCAGCGATTCATTCAGATCGGTGCCTTGAATCCGCAGCGGGATCGTCTGTCCCGGCCCGGCGGTTCGCGGTTGCACCGAAGTGATCGTCTGGGCGGTGACGGGAAGCGACAAGCACAGCCATCCGAGGCCGGCAAAGCAGATGGTGAGTGTGCGATTTCGCATAAGATTCATTCGATTGGATTCAGGGGTGCCGGTGCCATTCCGGATAATGTCATACAAGTAAATCATGTAAAACTCTCCCTGAAGTGATTCGGTGGGGTCGCTGTTGTCGGTCGAGCAAAGCGGTTTGTGTGGGCAGTCCCATCGCATGCAGGATGGTGGTAGCGAAATCCTGTGGCGTGACAGGATCGGATGCAGGGTAGGCACCGTGTTGATCGCTGGATCCGTAGACCATCCCGGGGCGAATTCCGCCGCCCGCTAAGAGCCCGCTGTAACAGAATGGCCAGTGTTCACGCCCGGCATTCGCAGCAGTGATCTGCGGCTTGCGGCCAAATTCGCCTACCCAGGCAACGATGGTTTCATCCAGCAATCCGCGATCTTCCAAGTCCGTCAAAAGTGCCGAAAGCGCTTGGTCGGCTGGCGGAATCAGGTCGTTCTTCAAGCGATTGAAATTGTCGCCGTGCGTGTCCCAGAAATTCTTTCCGTCGTTGTGCCAATTCACAGACACTAGCGGAACACCGTGTTCGACCAGTCGTCGGGCCATCAACACGCACTGGCCGTGCACGTTTCGGCCATAGCGTTTACGAGTCGCGTCGCTTTCCCGAGTCAAGTCAAACGCCGATCGCACGCTGCTGGACCCGATCATCTCCATCGCGCGAGATTGGTGGTTGCCGTAGGATGATGCGCCTAACGAACGATGCAACATCGCGCGTTGGGCATCCATCGTCTTCAGCAGTTCCAGTCGTGATTCCAAGCGGCCGATGCCGATGTCCGCCGGCAGGGACAGGCCTTGCGGGTGCCAATTCGGATCATTCAGATCGCCATGGAGCAGCATGCCGTCGTACGCCGATCCCAGCCAACCGCCGTGTTGCCCCGGGGCTTCGCCACCGGGCGCGGCCGGATGATAGGCTTTCCAGGGCATGGCAACGAAGGGCGGCAGACCATTCGTCGTGGGCCGAAGTTTCGATACCAGCGCGCCCAAGTGGGGCGAGTCCTTGGCGCTCGGCGGATCCGCATCGCTCTTCAACACCGGTGCCGGTTGGCCCGTCAAAGTCGCATGACCGCTGGATAGGTGAGCAGGATCGTCGTGCGTCAGCGAGCGAATGATCGCAACCTTGTCGGTCATCGATGCCAAACCGGTAAAGTGCTCGCAGATTTGAGTTCCGGGCACCTTGGTCGATATGGGACGAAAGCTGCCGCGAACTTCCGACGGTGCATCGGGCTTCAGGTCAAACGTATCCAGCTGAGATGGGCCGCCCCACATGAACAGAAAGATGCATGCCTTCGCACGCCGAGTCGGCAAGATGTCACCGCTTTGTTGCGCAAGGGCTAGCCGCGATTCCAGGTCCCCCAAACCGAGACCGAGCGCCGACAGAGATCCCGCCTGCAGCACCTGACGGCGGCTGATGCGATTGGATCGTCGGAAATCGCGGCAGCCCGATGGTCTGCTGGGGGCACGAAATGACATGGTTGGCTTGGTGGGAGAGGTTGGCGGGAGGGGCGGGAGAGATCGGCGGGGAGGCGGGAGAGATCGGCGGGGAGGCGGGATTGGGCACCGGTGAAACCGTCGACGGTCGGTTGCTAGAACAGACCGGCGATGGGCTCGCCGCTGTAAATGTGGTGAGGACGATTTTCGGCGTCATGCCATGCTGCGGTGGCGGGGATTCCCATCGCGTCGTAGAGGGTCGCTGCGAAGTTTTCGGGCTTCACCGGTTGCTGGGCCGGATACGCGCCTTGGGCGTCGGACTTGCCGATCACGTTGCCGCCGCGAATTCCTCCGCCGGCGAATAACACCGATTGCACGGCGCCCCAGTGGTCACGGCCTGGCAACTTGTAGTGTTTTTCCAACCATGTGATCTGGGGGGCGCGACCAAACTCGCCCGCTACCACGACCAGCGTCTCGTCCAATTCGCCGGTCGAATTCAAATCGTCCAGCAAAGCCGATAGGGCTTGGTCCGTGGGCGGAAATAGATTGTTCTTCAGATGCGGGAACGCATTGCCGTGCGTATCCCATGTTTCGTCATTGCCAAGATTCACTTGCACCAGGCTGACCCCAGCGCCGACAAGTCGCCGCGCCATCAGCAGCGACCAGCCAAAGGAGTTGCGCCCGTAGCGATCAAGATGTTTGTCGTCTGCATGAGTAACGTCCAACGCTTGGTGGACCGCGGATTCGGTCAGCAGAGAAACGGCGCCTTGCCGCAGTCGGTCGAAGTTTTCTACTTGGGCGTACGATGCCAGGTTTTCTCGTTGACGGTTCAGGGAATCAAGCAATGCCAATCGACCGTGAACGCTTTGCATGCCGAGTCCGTCGGGCAGCGAAAGCTGTGGTGCTTGGAACAGCCGACTGTCCGGCTTGCCACGATCCTGGTGGTCGAATCCGTATTCTGGGAACGCGCCGTACGATGTGTTGTGAAACGGAGACGCTTCGATCATCCATGGATCGTGTTGCGGACCCATCGCACCGGCGTGTTGACCGGGGATCACGCGTCCGCTGCTGTGTACCAGTCGTTCGGGCAACACGACCGATGGAGGCAAATTGTTTTGCTGTTTCGACCGCATCGCGTAGCCAGCGATGGCTGCAATCGACGCATGATCGGATCGGCTAGGGTTGTTCGGGCTGAACCCCGTGGGCAAATCGGAATGTCCCGTCAACATGATGTGATGGGCCGCAGAATGCTCGTTGGACCCGTGTGTGAGCGAACGGCATAGCGACCACAAGTGGCTTCGTTGAGCGAGTTTGGGCAGGTGTTCGCAAATTTGCAGGCCTGGCGTCTTGGTTGCGATCGGCTTGAATTCACCGCGAATGTTGTCCGGCGCGTTGGGCTTCATGTCAAAACTATCGTGCTGGGACAGTCCGCCCGACAAAAATATGAAGATGCACGATTTGGCTTTTCCACTGGGCCGACTGCCCTCCGATGCAGTCGCCTGACGCAGCCCAGCCAGATGGTTCATGCCGAGTCCAAGGATCCCAATCGCACCGGCTTGCAATGCACTGCGACGTGAATGTCCTGTGTGTTGCTGTGCACATGACGTGGGGAGTCGCGACTTGGGGATCATGCGGTCGCTCCCGTATACAGATTCGAGATGACCTTCCCGTTCAGAAGATGGTGTGGTCGATCCAGCGGATCATCGATGGTGGCGCCGGCGTCAACGCCAAGGGCATTGAAGATCGTGCTGCAGATGTCCGCCGGTGACCACGAATTTGTCACCGGATAGGCGGCTTGGGCATCGGTTTGGCCGATCACTTGGCCGCCCTGGATCCCCGCCCCAGCGAATAAACCGGAATACGCGTGAGCCCAATGATCGCGGCCGGGAATGGTTTGTCCCGGCAGTGTGGTCACCTTCGGAGTGCGTCCGAATTCACCCATGACGATCAACAATGTGTCATCCAAAAGACCGCTGGCCGCAAGATCATCGGTCAACGCTTCGAGACCTTGATCCAGCTGGGGAAGCAGTTTGTTCTTCAGCCTGCCCCAATTGTCAAAGTGTGTGTCCCAGGTTTGCACGATCCCCATGGTTGCTTGGACGACGGGCACGCCAGCTTCGATCATGCGTTTGGACAGCAGCAACGATTGACCGAACTTATTGCGACCGTAGCGATCTCGGGTTTCGTCCGACTCGCGATTGATTTCGAATGCCTGCGTCAGTTTTCCGGATGTAAGCAACCCGAAAGCCAGTTTTTGCTGATCGCGAAGCGATTCTGTCTCGTCACCGGTCAAGCTGCCGCGGCCATGATTCATTTGGTCCAACAGTTGCCGGCGCGATTGCAGGCGTCCGGTCGACACGCCGTCTCGCATCGTGAGCGCTTGCATCCGAAAATTTGGATCGTTCGGATCGCCGTTGATTTGCCATGGATCGTGTTTCGCACCCAAGAAACCTGAATGCTGGCCGGGCCAAGTGAGCGGGCCTTCGATCATATAATTCGGCAACGAGACGCCCGACGGCATGCCGTCGTTGCGCGGTCGGACGAAGTCGAGCGCGGACGCATAGTTGGGGAAATCGTTGCGAGTTTCGACGCGATCTAAATCCGATCCACCGCGTGGCAAGGGTGTCGGGCGGCCGGTCAACGCCACATGGGTCGCCAGCAAATGGTTGTGTTCGCGATGCGCCAGTGTCCGAACGATGGCCCAACGATCGGTTTGTTTGGCAAGTTTCGGCAGGTGCTCGCAAACCTTTACGCCCGGGATGGTGGTCGAGATCGGCGTGAACTCACCGCGGACTTCCGCCGGCGCGTCTGGCTTGGGATCAAGCATGTCCAACTGGCTGGGGCCACCGCTAAGCATCACGATTAGCACCGACTTGGCTTTCCCGAATCCCACCGGTCTGTCGCCCATCGGCTGACCGCCCAAGGAGACCGCTTTGGGCAGTGAGGCTCCGACGACGCCCGCCGCAGCGGCACGCAGTAATCCTCGGCGATCCAATCCGTAGAGTGGCTTAAGCATGGGCGATGACCCTGTGCGGCAGGTTTTAGGGTGGGCAGGCAGTCGTAGGCGGGATCGATATTCTACACGAACTGCACGCCCGAGATGGGGGTGAATACCCCGCTATGTGTTTTCCTGGGCTTGGGGGGCGAGTATGCTCGCAATCATCGCGGAACCATGGTGTCTGCCGTGGACCACCGTACACCGCGATCACCGTGGATCGAAATCACGATCAATCGACGCGCCCATTCAGGATCCATTTCTATGCTTAGTCGCCGCCAATTCGCTCACTCGTTGGGGGCTGTCTCTGCCTTGTCGCTGTCTGCCGTATCACCGGGGGCGCGTCGTGCATTTGCACAGGATGACAACAGCAACGGTCCGGTACAGGCGTTGACGTCCCGTTCGAATCCCAAGATCCAGAAGTCACGCGATACGGCGCTCAGTATTTTGAAACCTTCGAAGGCCGAACTGGATCGCGGGCTGAAGTTGCATGCTGAATCGATTGTCTTTGACGCCTATGGGTTTGGTCCGCGTGCTTCGGTCGACGGAGACGCACTGGCCGCTGCGGTTCAAGCGGGCGCGTCTGGCGCGGAACTGAAAGATCTGCGAGAAGAAATGACGATGACGCGTTTTGTGACCGATCAGGTCGAACAGCAGGAGTTTCGCGACGCATGGCGTGCCTCCGGCGTGACGTGTGTTTTCAATAACGCAGGCGAAGAAGGCCAGGACCCGCTGCGGTTGATCAAACGATTGGCGCGGCATACCTACACGACGGACCTGATGCGTGGGTTTGTGTTCAAAGCCGCTGCGCCCAATGACATCGTGACTGCGAAACGCGAAAACCGTCACTGCTATTACTTGACCGGCAACGGGGTCCCATTAACGCAGCAGTGGGTGTCCGTTGCGGACGAACTGCAGTTTGTCCGTGTGTTCTATCAGTTGGGGATTCGGATGATGCATTTGACGTATCAGCGCCGCAACATGATCGGTGACGGATGTGGCGAGAAGACCGATGCGGGGTTAAGCGATTTTGGTAACAAGGCGATCGCAGAGATGAACCGCGTCGGTGTCATCCCGGATTGTGCGCACAGCGGTTGGAAAACAAGTCTAGAAGCAGCCAAGGCTTCGTCGCGGCCTGTCGTGGCCAGCCATTCGACCTGCGCAGGCGTTTATCGTCATTTTCGTAGCAAGCCCGACAACGTGATCAAGGCCATCGTCGACTCGGGCGGCTACGTCGGGATGTGCTGTATCCCCAGATACCTGGGCGGCAGTGGGGACATCCAGGCGTTGCTTGATCACGTCGACTATGCCATCGAAAAGTTTGGGCCGGATGCGGTCGCGATCGGCACGGATGTTTCCTATCAATCGCAGTCGTCGGGGACTCAAAACGCCAAGGTTCCCAAACAGCCAAAGCAACGAGAAGAATTTCGTATGCTTTGGCCATCGGACAACTTTAAGACGACTCGTGAAATGAACGAAAGCATCGCTTGGACCAATTGGCCCCTCTACACGGTTGGTTTGGTGCAGCGAGGGCATAGCGATGAAGTGATTCGCAAAGTCATCGGTGGCAACGTGATGCGAGTCATCACAGAGTCGATGTAAGGAATGAATTCCTACTTACTTCTGCAGATCCAAGAACACGATGCTGGATGGATTTCCAACCGGGGTGTATTGGCCCGTGAAGGTCAGCCCGCCGGTTTCCTTGTTGACTTGGAATACGGCGATGTTATCAGCACGCTGGTTGCAGCTGTATAGAAACCGCCCGCTGGGGTCGAAGTTGAAACTGCGCGGGTAATTGCCGCGAGTCCACTGGTTGCCGACCTGCGTCAGTTTGCCAGATTCGCTGACAGCGAAAATCCCAATGCTGTCGTGCAAGCGGTTGCCGCCATAGACAAAACGTCCGTCATCGGAAACCAATATCTCGGAACAGAAATTACTGCCTGCGAATCCGGGCGGCAGTGAGGAAACGGTTTCTTGATGCGTTAAACGCCCAGTCTCGGGATCGTACTGAAACCGCGCGATCGTAGATCCTTCTTCTTGGATGCTGTACAGCCAGTGACCGTTGGGATGAAAGTGAAAATGACGCGGTCCATCACCGGGAGGCAACGATACGCTGGGTGGGTCATTCGCCGTCAACGTTCCGTTGCTTTCGTCAAATTTCCAAACGTAAATTTTGTCCAATCCCAAGTCGACGTGTAAAACGTGACGCCCCGATGGATCGGACTGGATCATATGGGCGTGAGTGCGGTCATGACCGCTGAAGGCGAAACTGCCTTCGGGAGCGTTGGCAGATGTCGTCGGTCCGATCGTGCCCGCATCGTTTTTGACATCCGACGCATCTTCGAGTCGGCCATCAGCCGCAATGGGAAGAACAGCGACCGAACCACCAAAGTAGTTTGCCACCAACAGGAACTTGCCAGAGGGATGGACGCTGACATAAGTCGGGCCGTCGCCGCCGGAGGAAACGGTATTGAGCAAACGCAGTTGGCCATCGTTGGGGTCGATCGCAAACGAGCTGACGGAACCTTCCTTGCGACCGCCAACACGATCGGTTTCGTTGCTGGAATACAATCGCGTGCCGGCTGCATTGAGAACGACGCAGCTGGGGCTGGTGCCCATGGGGTAAACGCCCGTCGCGGTCATGCCGCCGGTGGTGCGATCAACCTGGAAAATATGAATCCCCTTCCCGTTGCCAGGTGGAAGATCGACCTGCGTGGGCAGCACATCGCCCAGCGGTGAACTGAATGTGCCGACGTAAGCCATTAGCGGATCGGAGTCGTCGGATGGCTGCTGAGACGACGATTGTGCATGAGTGATCACGCACGCCGCTAGGACGGAAGTCGCAGAAACGATCGCCCGAAAGATGAAGCGTTTCAGATCATCGATGTGTCGCATGTTGTTGGCTATTCGTGAAAGTATGGGGGCAATTCGGATGCAAGGAAGAGTCGAACAAGCGTAGCAAAGCGGTACGCCTCGTGCATCGTTGTCCATTGCGACTCTCGCTTTCGGATTCGACGCCATAGCTGGACTTTTCGAAGCCCATCTAGAAAATCGAACTTTCGGACATCGAACAGGGCAGCTGACCAAGTTGCCTCCGGAGTCCGCAAATGCGATGCACCCGGTGGCTATCATCGGCGACGGAAACTCGCTGCGTTATTTTCGTTGGACTGGCAATCCGGCATCGGTAGTTTGAAGCCAGTCTGTCAGGCGGTCTTTCAAGTTCCCGGCGACGTCTGGATGGATATCTGCGAGATCCGTGGTCTCGCCCAGATCGTGGTCCAGATCAAACAGTTGCACCGAATCATCGTCGTACCGATAGATCAGTTTGTGCTGGCCACTGCGAATGGCAGAGCCGGGGCGATTCGCCTTGTGGAAAGCGAAGTGCGGATAGTGAAAATACAACGCGTCCCGCTTCAGCTTGCCGCCGGCGAACAGAGGCCGCAATGATTCGCCATCCAGCGATTCGTTCTCGGCGAGCCTCACTGCGGCGGCGTCCAGCATCGTCGCGGTCAGGTCCATGCTGACCACAGGCGTTGGGTTCACGGTTCCCGCCTTGGTCACCCCGGGCCAGCGAACGATCAATGGCACACGCAGGCCACCTTCGTACAGATAGCCTTTTCCTTCACGCAGTGGCCGATTGTCAGTGGCGCCGGACCAACCACCGTTATCGCTGGTGAAAATCACCAGCGTTTGTTCGGCGATCCCCAGCGATTCCAGTTCCTGCAGCACGCGTCCGATGGCGCGGTCGGTGGCTTCGATCTGGCCGCCGTAGATCGGGTTTTTCAAACCCGGGCCTTGCTTGCCCTGGTAGTGAGCGGTCAGTTCGTCCGGTGCCTCGAACGGATAGTGTGGGTTGTAAGTCCAAAGGCAGATGAACATCGGTTGGTCTTTGGCGCTGTGCAAAAACGCAATGGTTTCATCCGCCAAGCGATCGGTCAGGTACTCGCCTGTTTCGCGTGGTGGCAGTGTGGGGATTCGATAGGGATCAAAATAGGTTGGCGGCCCACCGAATCCACAACCGCCCACGTTCACGTCAAAGCCGTGTTGCATCGGCCAGTACTTTTCGTCTCCGCCCAAGTGCCACTTGCCGAAAAATCCGGTGGCGTATCCCGCCGTCTTCAGACGCTCTGCCAACGTGGTGGTTTCGTGCCAAAGTTCATGTTTGCTTGGCGGAGGTTGGACCCGTCGATCCTTGGGCCAGAACTGCTGCCCGTCGGGGCCGTGCTGGGTGATGTGCAACCGCGCGGGGGCAAGACCCGTCATCATCGCTGCCCGCGTCGGGGAACAGACCGGCGATGCGGCATAGGCGTTGGTGAACCGAACTCCGTCCTTGGCCAAGCCATCAATGTGAGGCGTTTGCAGCACTGGGTTTCCCTGGCAGTGCAGGTCTTGCCACCCCAGGTCATCCGTCATGATGCACAGGACATGCGGTGGATCGGCCGCGGCGGCGAAATCGAGCCAACTGCACAGGCAGCCGAGGATCAGTAAGGCCAAACTGGATCGCATCGAGACACTCCCCCAAGAAGTTTTCGTTTTTCTGATCTTATCAAGTCAGATGCGGCCCGAAGTGCCGGTTCCCCCGTTGGACCTACGGCGTGGCAAGTCGCCGCTACGAGCTTCTATCTTGCCCAGAGTCAACCGTCTGCCTAGCAGCTTGCCGTCATCAACGATCGACTGACCCCCGATCGAATCAAGGATTGTCGGTTCGAAACCGGTGATCGCTCACTCGGCATGCACGAATGTGGTGACGGATCGCCGTGAATTAGGACAGCGTGGCTTGCACCTTGTTCATCGCGAATATTACAATGATCCGCGACCGCTGCCCCCCGTCTGTCTGTTCTTTTTCGGCCCTTGTGGCTACCCGACTCGTTTGTTCTTCATGGTGAATGGAAACCAACAATACACTCTGATGACCAGTGGGACTGGTCTTGTCGGGCAGTACATGATTCGCAATGCGATGGCAGCTGGCAAACGCATTGCAGTGATTGTCAGACGCAGCAAAAAGCAGACGGCGTATGAGCGGGTCGAAGCGATTCTGCAGCGATTCGAAGCGGAACTTGGGCGCGAACTGCCTCGTCCTGTCTGTCTAGAAGGCGATATCGTCCAGCCCAATCTTGGGCTTAGCGCTGGTGCGACCGATTGGGTCCGCAACAATTGCGCACGAATGGTTCACGGTGCGGCGGTGCTGAAGTTTCAGGGGGCCGATCGAGCCGAGGATCCTTGGAAAACCAACCTGGGTGGTACGAAAAACGTTCTCGCGTTCTGTCGCACGACCGGTATCCGCGACTTCCATTACTTCTCGACCGCGTACGTCTGCGGCAACCGAACCGACTTGGTCCGCGAATCGGATTTGGATGTTGGGCAGGACTTTCGCAATGACTATGAGCGAAGCAAGTTTGAAGCCGAGCATGCCGTTCGGGCAGCACCCCATTTGGATCAGCTGACGGTTTATCGGCCAGCGGTCATTTCGGGCGACTGCCAGACCGGATACACCACCAGTTACCACGGGCTGCATACTTATCTGCGATTGATGTCGCTGTTGGTGCCGATGGTCGAGCCTGACGAAAACGGTGTTCGTCACACTCCCATTCGCCTTCCGATGACGGGCCAGGAACGTCGCAACGTTGTGCCCATCGATTGGGTTGCCAACGTGGTTTCCAGGTTGCTGGACACGCCCGAGGCTCACGGGCAGACCTACCATCTGACGCCGCGAATCCACCTGACGCCGCGAAAGATCATTGATTGCTGCTGCTCTTATTTCAACTCCGATGGGGTCGAATTTCGCGGGGATGACAACGTACCGGGCGACGAACTGAATGGTTTCGAACGGAACTATTTTTCGGGAGTCTCGCTTTACGAATCGTACAATTCGACAGACCCGAAGTTCGACAATTCGAACCTGCTGAAGTTCACTTCGGATCTCCCTTGTCCAGAAATTGACGAAACCGTCATTCACCGATACATGGCATTTGGCTTGGCAGACCGGTGGGGCAAACGACGCGATCGAGGTGTCAATTCACCTAGCCCACTGGTTGATTTCTTGCGAGATGCGACCGTTGCATCGATGCGTCAGGAACCCGACGAGGCCTGCCAAGTGCAGACGCATGCTCATCTGGGCCTGGATATTCTTGGCCCGGGTGGCGGTCAGTGGCGAGTGGCCCGGCGACATGGGTCCGCTCGATTCGAAGTTGCTCATGGACTGCCCTGCCCTCACACGCCCACGATTCGCGCCAACGCCAACGTTCTTGCAAAGCTGACGACCGAGCAGGACCTTTGCCCGACCGAGATCCGCCGATATCTCAGCGGCAACGCGTGCACTGCGACAGTGTTTCGCGACGCGGTGGACATGTGCCGAACGCTGTTTTCGGAAGTCGCGTTCGCGTAGCTGGATCGCCCCGGATGCGGCTAGCCAGCGAACGTCCTACTAGCGAATCGTCCTACCAGCGAACAGCCAACCAGCGAGCGGCCACTCGCGGGTGTTGGGGTCGCTATGCTCTTCAGTTCGCCGCCGGTGGTTACTCGTAACGCAGGGCATCGATCGGGTTCAACCGCGATGCGGTTCGGGCCGGGTAGTATCCGAAAACGATCCCCACGGTCGCGGCAACGGAAACGGCAATGATCGGTGCCCAGATCGACATCGTGGTCGGCCAGCCAATCACCTGGGCAACCAGCGACGACCACATGTGGCCTGCGAAAATACCCACGAATCCGCCGACCATGCACAGCACTGTCGCCTCGATCAGAAATTGACGGAGGATCGCGCTGCGATCGGCGCCGACCGCCATCCGCAGACCGATTTCTCGGGTTCGTTCGGTGACCGAGACCAGCATGATGTTCATGATCCCGACGCCACCGACCATCAACGAAACACCGGCGATCACCAGCCCTAGGGCGGACACACCACCAACGACTTGCCCGACCACCCGTGACACTTCGGTGATGTCATTGATGCGGTAGGCACCGGCGGGATCGACATTGTGTCGGCGAGAGAGCACCCGAGTGATCTGTTGGCGTGCCAGTTCGACATGGTCGGGGGATATCGCTTCGACATAGATCTGATGGATCTCTTCGCGCTGCGTTGACCGCTTCATCGATGCGAGTTGCATCGGCGGCATCAGGTCTGCAAAGGTGCTTAGCTTGGCCGCGCCGCCCGGGCTGCTGTTGACGCGAAGTTTGAACGTCGTCCAGGGCCCGATGATGATGTCGTCTTGGTCGTTTCCGATCACGTCACCGCCCTTTTCAGTCAGCACCCCCACGACGCGCAGCGGAACTCCGTTGACACGAACTTCCTCGCCAATCGGGTACTCGCTGTCGAACAATTCGCGAGCGACGGTCTTGCCCAGGATGCAGACCTTGGAAGCATCCAGGACCTGCGCCTCGGTGAACGGTGTCCCCATTTCCAGCTGGTCCCAGTTCCTGGCTTCTAAGTATTGCGGGGTTGTGCCCAGGGCAAGGTTGGGGCTCCAGCGTCGATTTCGACGTACCAGTTGGACCTGCGAATAGATCAGCGGAGCCGCGACCTTGACCGCCGAACATTGTCTGGAAACCGCCACCACATCATCGGGGATGATTTCGATGGAACGTTGGCGTCCGCTGGTGCTAGATGCTTTGCCCGGGCTGATCGTCAGCATGCTGGCGCCCATGCTGGCGACTGTTTCTTCGATTGCGGTCGCCGCGCCCGCGCTCAGTTCCATCGTCGAGATCACCGATGCGACGCCGATAATGACGCCCAGCATCGTAAGGAACGTGCGCAGCTTGTTGCGGCGCAGTGCCATGACGGCAACCATCACCGCGTTCCAGCTGGCGGCCAGCGGCCATACGGGAGTCTGTTCGCGAAAGGTCGCTGTTTGGGCGTTTGCATGGCTAGGTCGATCGACGATCGATTCGCGTTGTCGCACGTCTTCGGAAACCAAACCATCCTTCATCCGCACGACACGGTCTGCTTCGTGAGCGACTTCCGCGTCATGGGTCACCACGACCAGCGTGATGCCGTGTTCTTGATTCAGCTGCCGAAACAACGCCAAGATTTCCTGCTCGGTGACAGTGTCCAGGTTTCCCGTCGGCTCGTCAGCGAGCAATAGTTTGGGGCGGTTCATCAACGCACGTGCGATCGCAATTCGCTGTCGTTCGCCGCCCGACAATTGATTGGGCATATGGTCCAGTCGCCCGGCCAAACCAACGGACTCTAGCAATCGCGTCGCGTCTTCGACGCATTCACGCCGGGACCGACCGTCCGATGCATAAATGGTCGGCAACAGCACGTTGTCGAGCGCGGTCGCGCGTGGCAGCAGGTTGAAGTTCTGAAAGACGAACCCGATATGCTGGCTCCGAAACGCCGCAAGTTCCATCGGCGTCAGACTCGAAACATCGATCCCTGCCAAGCGATAGACCCCGTCCGTCGGATGGTCCAGGCTGCCCAACAGGTTCATCAAGGTCGTCTTGCCGGAGCCCGACGAACCCATCAACGCCACGTATTCGCCCGATTCGATGTTCAGCGTGATGCCCTTCAGCACCGCCAAGTCGTGGTCGCCGACTCGATAGTTTTTGCGCAGCCCATTGAGTTCGATCAATGTTGCAGCCCTGGTTTAGCGGAGTGGATGGACGTTGGGGATGGATCGCGCGATCCACGCCCTGCCATTGCCCGCATTGCTGCGTCATGACGGATCATGCTGCGCGCCGCGGTGTGGATTGCAGATCGGCGACCAAGTTCAGTCGACCATCGGCTACCTTCAGCACACGGCTGGCCACCGAAAAGTAACGATCGTCGTGCGTGATCGCGACAACGGTTTTGCCACTGCGGTGAAGCTCGGGAAGAATCTGCTGATAGAAAATGTCTTTGAATCCCGGATCCTGTTCGGCAGCCCATTCGTCGAACACAAAGATGGGACGGTCGTCCAGGGCCGCTACCAGAAGTGCCAAGCGTTTGTGCTGGCCCCGTGAAAGCTCGCCGGTCAACAGTCGGCCGGTTTGAACGTTGACCTTGTCTTCCATGCCCAAGATGGAAAGCCAGTGTTGCAGTTTGCCAGGTGTTGCGTCGATCCCAAGCAACCGGTCAAAAAGATGCCCTTCCACGAAAACCGTCGAAAAGAGTTGGCGGTAGTCTGCACGTTCTTTGTCGGTCACGTCGTTGCCGTTCCACTGAACGCGGCCAGCATCGGGAACGTACAGCCCGGTCAATAGTTTTGCGAGCGTCGTTTTTCCGCTGCCGTTGCCGCCGGCGATGAAGAGGGTCTCACCTGGCGATAGCGTCAAATCGACTGGCCCCAGCGCGAAGCAATTGTCATCCTTGGAATCGTATTGGTAGGTGACGCCGTGCATTTCAAGCGAACGGAATCGGGCGGGGGCCGACAGCGATGTCTGGTGTTCGGGCTGGTCGATCATCAGGCCCAGGGTCTCGATCTTGGCCACGGCGATCGACGCCGAATTCATCGCTGGTAACCAACCCAGGATCCCGTCCAATGGGTACGTTAGGTACAGGATCGTCAGGACGTATCCGGTCAGCGTGGCCGTCGAAACGGTCGCGATCTGTGGCCAGGCAAACAGCAACAACCCGATGCCGATAAACAGGAACAGACGTCCCCAACTGTGGGCAAAGCCCTGAATATTCGATCCGATGATCAGGCTGTGACGCATTTTGGTATCGGCCGGCAGCAACACGTCATAGACAAAGTCTAGGCATCGCATGTTGTTGCCTTTCAGTTCCTTGATGCCGTCGATCATCGCTCGCAACTGCTTGACCACTTCGTCTTGGTCTTCGCGAGCTTGTCGCAAGTGGCGATTGGCGAACCGAAGCCCGGTCATAAAACTGAACACGCCGATGCTGGCCATCAAGATCGTCCCGCCTGCAAGCGGAACCGACAGGGTCGCCAAATACACCAGTCCACAAACCAACACCATCGCATTGGCACATGCGGCCGGGAACGCAGACAGGGCGGATGTGATCGAGTTCACGTCGTCGATCAAAGCTGCCAACAATCGGTGCGACCCCACTGATTCCAATGTTGGCAACGGAGCGGCGATGATCTTGGTGCACAGTTCATATCGCAGCCGAGCGGCCGTGGCCTGTGACAGCTGAACTAGCAGATGCTTGGCCGTCACTTGAGTGATCAGCACCAACACGCAGGCGCCCGCGAATAAATAGGGCAGCCACTGCGAATCGGATGGATCGTCCGTCAACGCACGATGAATCAACATGATCAATCCGAGATTCGCCATGCCGCTTAGCGCACCCAGTAATCCAGACACAAGGCCGGATACCCAGGATGATCGAATCAGGATCAGGAACAGTTTCATCGATGTGACGTGATGGGTGGCTCAGTCATGATGCGGGAAACACGAATCGCGAGGAGCAAATCGCCGGCTAAGTGGGCGTGAGCGCCGCCACTCGAGATAGCGAGGTGTTTTTGCTGTCGCAATTGAGAACTAATCGACTCGCAGTCCGCCCAGGCTCCAGGATTTGCGGCGCCGGAGCCAGATTCCTGGCGATTTGATCGCCCATTCCAGGTGTGGAGTGATAGCTAGCATTCTTTGATTTGCTAGCACTGCCGATCCGGTCGAAATCTGCCGCAGCGTGATCGGGCGTTGGTGGTGGCGTGGCGCAGGGCTTGTCGGCGGGTCACGTCGATCGCGTGACGGTGAATAGCGTGCTGCGTGGGATTGCCGGCGGCATGGGCTGTTCCGGCTAAGCCGAGCTGCGTCGCCAGAGGCTGCGCCCGCACTGCTGCAGCAGAGACTTCGCCTTGTAGTAGCCGCGCCACTTGCGGTCCCATGCATCGGTCTTCCACCAGGTGCCATAGAAAAGGTGGATCGCAAACGCACTGGAAAGGTCAACGCCGGTGCATCCGGCCAACCGATATTGGGCCGCCTGATGCAGGGTCAGCGGATACAGGTATCGCGAGGGAACCACGGTCACCGAATCGGGTGCAGCAAAGTCCTCGAAGACTCGCGACATCATGATCGGGCCGGTGCTGCTAAGGATCGGTTCTTTGTTTTCGACGTGACCGATGAACTCCGGCAACCGCTGGATCACATCTTCAAAAAACGCATGGCCCGGCACGGCGGACATCAACGCGTTGCATAGCAAGTTGGTGACCCGGTGGTGGCGACAATGCTGGACCGGTTCCCGCCCGACAACGCAGGCTTGCCCTTCCAGCAGCGGGGTCAGTGGTTTGCAGCACATGAAATCCAGGTCGACGTACATTCCTCCGAACCGGTGAAGAATGAAATAGCGAATTGCGTCCGCCCGCTGGATCGCCTTGGGATAGCGATCGTACGTTTCCAAAAACCAGTGGTACCGGTCAGCGATCAACTGGCGATTGTCTTGGTCCGTCCACAGTCGATACTGCCAATCGGGATGGTGGGTCTTCCACGACTGGACACATTCGGCAAAGTGTTCGGGAACGTTGTCGTCTTTCCACGTTTGATGCAGGATTTTCGGGATGCTCATGGCGTCTGATTCGTAGCCCCCCGTTAAGCCGCTAAGCCGTTAACCTGCTAGCCGAGCGACTCGGCACTCCGCGACGGCAGTGTACTGATCCCACATTGCTTCGGCAACGCGCGACCATCCAAACTGCTCGGACCTCCGAATCGCCCTGTCGGATCGTTCTTGGCGAATGTCCGGCCGCGTTGCAACTTCGCGAAAGCAATGGAAGATCTGTTCGGTGCTGTTGGGGTCTGCCGCCCAACCCGCATCGGCGACGACCTCAGCAACCGCTGTGCCCGAACCGTAGACCACCGGCACGCCACAGTTCATCGATTCGAGCGCTGGCAATCCGAATCCTTCGTAGTGCGATACATACGAAAGCGCTTCGGCCTGTGCGTAGATCAGCGGCAGGTCATCGTCGGGAACACCACCGATCCAGTGGATCCGATCGCAACCTTTGGCGGCATCGTGCACGTCGCTGAGGTCGCCCCATCCGTAATGCCCGACAATGACCAGATCGATAGTCGTTTGCGGGTTGGATTCCAACAGTTGGCGATAGGCCCGCACCGTACCCAGCAGGTTTTTCCGGGGCTCCAGCGTGCCGACCGAAAGCAGGAAGGGAGCATCAGGCAACGAATACTTGGTTCGGACCGCGCGTTTGGCATCCACGGAATGTCGCGAGTGAAACCGCGAACGATCGCAACCCGCGCCGGTTTCGTGGGCGCTGGAAATCCCACAACGTGTGGCCAGTTCCTTTCGCACAAAATCGGAAACGGTGGTGAAGCGAGCGTCTCTTTGGACAGCGTCTTGCAGTCCCCGTTCCAGGCTTTCGCTATTGGTGGTTGTCTGCCACTGGGGGCATGCCAAATGCGAAAGGTCATGAACCGTCACCAGTCGCCGTCCCTTGAATCCGCGGAACGCGCAAAACGTATTGGGCATGGTCAAATGCACAACGTCGTAATGAGTCGTCATCCTTTGCACCTGCACGCGAAGCCCGTCGACCCGTTGCCGAAAGAACTGCAAGACGGTTTCTGGAGCCTTTTTTCGAACGTCCAGCCAAGGGCCAATTTCAGAGATCGGAATGATCCGCGAACCAAGGTGGACATCCACCGCCCAGTCTTCATGCTGGGCGGCGACCGGAACCATCGCGCCCAACAACCCGGACACATACCGGCGAATGCCATCGGGCCGCGAATCGGCCAGCTTCGTGCCGTCGATCAGGACACGGCGATTGACGCTAGGGGTGGATGGTTTAGCCACGGTGCAATTCGTCGCTAGAAACAAGCAGATGTTGATAGACTTCGCTGTTTCGCAAGTCGTCCAAGAACACAGACGTCGCGAGCTTTTTCCGCATGGGGCATTGCAGCAAATATTCATGGGTCGCGGCGACAAGAGACAGGTCCTGTGTCTTCGCCGCGGCTTCATCGAGAGATTGGAAATAGAATGGATAGTCTGCACCAAGGTATTCTTCGACCGGCGGAATCCGGTTGATCAACACCGGCGTCCCGCGGGCGATGCATTCAACCACCGCGTTGTTGGCGGATGAATCGTACAGGTCCAGAAACACAATGCTGGTGGACAGCAGTTGGTCGTAATCCGCATCGTTCTGTCGCTGCAGCGAATGGGTATTGTCCCGATACGCTGGCATCAAAGGTTGTCGCAGCGCCATCGATTGCTTCACAAATTCCTGTTTCAGCAAGCTCTCCTGTTCCGTTTCAAAAGATGGGTTGTTGATCAGTCGAAACTTTTGAAAGCCGCTTGCACGATCAAGGGGCAGGAAATAGATCGAGGCAAGTTTGCGCAACCACCACCCCACCATCACAATCTTCTTCTCGGTGGCGTTTGCAAAGTCATCCATGCTGAAAAGACGTTCAGGAATCTCGGTCGGCAGCCGCAGTGTGGATGTGGGGAGCCCGGTTTCCTTTCGCAGAAACTCGGACAAGTAATCCGACAGTGTGAACAGACCACGGCATGCAGGCAGGCTGGCACGAAACGGATCCGATGCGATCAGGGTTTGTGGGCTTCCAGATGAACTGTGCCAACCATCGGTTCCCGGCGGATTATGAAAAACGCCTGTCCACGGCTTGGTCAGCGGCAGCGTTGGCCCCATGGGGTGAGGCCAGTGAGGGTCGAACAGGCGATCCAGGAATCCCTCGAAGATGACTCCCTTTGCGCTGTGCTCGGGGATCAACGCGTCCATCGCACCGGTCCATCCGCTGCGATGGAGGCCGAACGTCGTTTGGGGAGCAAGGCAGATCCGTCCATCAGGGTTGGAGGGGATCTCGTAGCAATCGGTCTGGAATCCTGCTGGGGCAGCAGGCCCAGGGACTACCCCAACGCCGCGTTGGTCGGACATTCATTCTCTTTCGATTCTATGGTCATCTGGCTGGATCGTTCGATCGTCAGCCGATCGGGTGGTCAGTGTGAAGTGCCGGATCGTGTCGCTACATCGGCGAGCTGGCTTTGCGAGGCTGGTCGCGATCCAGCCGCCTCGTCTCGGTGTCGCTGCGTCATCGGTTTGGTCGGTCGAAACTGAACCATCTGCAGCGGAAACCCAAGATGTCGCTGTTCGGATTCTGGCACGTCACGAAAACGTGTGCAGCGAAACGTCAGTCTCTGGTGCAGCGTGGGGCCAAACATGTCACGCTGAATAGAAAACCGCAAAAATCGATTGTCGCGACCATCGGATGTTACCGGTCGAACCGCGCGGCTGAAATCAACACGCAGGTCGGCGTCCAAATCGTTTGTCCACTTGCGCCATGGCAGCAGCCGAACCTGGACGTCGTAATCGCCGCGTGGAAGTGAAACGGTCAGTGTGGATTCACGACCGGTCCAGCGGAAGATTTGATGACGGTATCTTTCGACGCCATAGAACCCGGCGATCTGGTCATCGGGCATCGTGGCGACCGCATAGCGGTACACGTTGCGAATCGTGGGTGCCGCCGATCGCACGCGAGATGCCGTTTGCAGCAGACCGATCTTCGCGAGTTCGGCGAAGGTCGCCCCGAAATCCTGGCTGATGTTATGTTGCAAGCAGTGATACTGGATCAGGGAAGGTTGACGCCCCTGGCGACGCCAAGCGAAGACATGTTCCGGGAACGTTTGCCAAAACGTGTGTTTCCCTGCAACCCCTCGGTGTCCGGTCACGCGATATTCCAGGCGGCTGGAAAGCGAGACTTCGCTGGACTCTAGCGCCGCGATCGCTTCGTCGGGAATCGGCAACGCAAGATGGCTGCGCAGCCACTGCAGAGTCCTCTGCACCGGCAGCACGGCATCGATCTGCCGGGCCTGATCCGCCAGCCGCTGCCAGTCCATGCTAGAACCTGCGGCCCGGATGATCTGATGAGCGTCGGCCAGCCAGCGGAACGGCGGACTTTCGTTGTACCGAACACCATGTTCGCAAGTATGCAGTAGTTGATCGGCCGCGCACAACACTCGACTGTTGGCGGGCCCGATTTGAACCGGCACACTGGCATCCCATAGCGATTGTTGCTGTGCCGCCGTCAGCGAACGGCTATGGAAAAAGTCCCAGTGGAGATCAACTTGTGCGCCATTTGGGAAACTGAAATTGGTGCCATGACCGACGTGAATCGTTTCGTCAGACACTTGCATCGGAGGATCGGCGCCGGCTTGGTTCAGCAGCTGCACCGCTTGCTGAGCGTCTTCGCGGCGGACCACCAAATCCAAATCGTTCATCGCCCGAAATCCGGTTTGGTACACCGTCGCATTCAGCGATGCACCCTTCAACAGTAGCGTCGGAATCTGCGCGGCTTCAAATTGCTGCAAAATGGGGACTGCTTGCCGTTGCTTGACTTCGGTTTGCACCCAGTAGTACCGGGCCACACCGGTCAGTCGGCCTTGGTTCTTGGACGTCTGCCCCATGCGCTGCAGACGATCGTTCAGAAGCAGTAATAGTCGATGGGATCCGCTGTCGATGAAGTCCCAGGGGACAAGTTCTTCCCATTGTCGCCAAGCATCCGTGGCAGCGGCGTCGTCTTCTAGCAGGCAAGCCTGTAACAGAAGTTGCTGCGCCTCGTTCGGCCAGCAACCGTGAGGCCACGACCGGTCCCGGTCAATCCAGCGGGTCAGAAACGTCACTTGGCACGCCTTCGGTCCAGGATGGATTTTAGGACATGAACGTAATCGCTGCGATTCTGGGTAGATGAATTGTTGGCATGCTGTCGTCGATACAGAACCGTCTGATCAACGCTGTCCGAGCGAATTCCGAGGTCTTGCGCACGGGCAAACCATTCGATCATTTCGCCTACCGAATGTTCGGTGCAGAAAAGTCCGACGTTCCGGAAGACGTCCCGGCGACAGAACACCGATGATGCCACACAGTCGGGCTTTACCTGACCCGTTCCGTCGCGATGCAGCTGAACCGGATTCTCGCCATCTTGAAAGACCAGCTGTTGGCCGAACACAAGGTCAAGTTCCGGGCGGGCCCCAATCAAGCGAATCTGTAGCTCGATTCGATCCGGTGTCATCAGATCATCCGCGTCCAGTAACGCGATGTAATCTCCCGTGGCAATGGCGATTCCGGCATTTCGAGCAGCCGCAGCACCGTTGTTGGGCTGGCGTATCAACGTGACGCTGTCCGCAAACGATTCCGCGACCTCGGCGGTACGGTCCGTGGATCCGTCGTCGACGACGATGATCTGATTCGGTTGCCGCGTCTGTTCCAGGCAGCTGCGGATCGCCTCTGCCAAAAACGATTCGGCGTTGTAGGCGGGGATCAAAACAGTGACGGTCCCGGTCATGCGTCCAAGCCTTCGTCAAGCACGCGGCGAATCACAGGAGCAATTCCCTTACGATCGCTGCCCAGTATTAGGTGATGGATGGGAACACGTCGGATGATATCAACGATCGCCGATAGGTTCTCTGGGCGGCTGCCGCCTAGCAAGGTCAACGTGACAGGCACGATCGCGTGCCACGCTTCCGCCTGGGAAGCCGGCGACAGACGGGTCTGCGTGTCGCCTCCAACGCGCGGCAGTAAGATGGCCGTTAGCGGACGCTGTGCTGCAAGCTTGTCAGCGTACGGTGGAAACAAAAAGTAGGTTTCCTTTTCCGGATTACGAGGCAGTTCCGGATTGACTGAAAGCGACAGGTCGCTGAAACGGTTCGTGTTCTCTGGCAGCAGCTTTGCAGAGTTGTACAGGCTGTTGACCATCGGCTGCGTTTCATTGGTGATCAACACCAGGTCGTCACCGAGGTGGCGCAAATCAGGTTCGGCAAGACACGTCAACGCGGTGCTGGACTTTCCGGATCCACCCACGCCGGCCAGTAGGACCGCGCCACGATCATTGCCCACTGCTGCGCCGTGCACGACGCCTCCCTGCGGTGCGGCCCATGCGTTCAACAATGAACGCAGCGGAACAGCAGATTCCCAGACCGGCAACTGGTTTCCATCTCGGCAACAGACGAATGCGTTGCCGTCCGTCGTCAGTTGGCTGAACAGGCCAATGCCCGGTTCGACCAGACTCCAGCCCGACTGCTGATCGGCAAGGATGACAGGCTGCAACCCGATCCATTCCTGCAGCGATTGCTGGACCGGGGGAGTAACGCTGTCCCACAAATGAATCGTCAGTTCAGCCGCCGCATCGCTGTTGGGGTGATGTGCCAGGGCAGGCATGAATCGACGCAGCAGCGGCTGACCTGCAAATTTGAAACACACCGTGCGGCCAGCGATCGACAACCGTTTCTCGGTCAGTCCGTCGCGCTGGGCGGCAAGATCGAACTGCGGTTTCAGCGCGGCCTGCGACGACTGGGGCGTTGTGGTTGTCGACATGCCGTTTTCCGTGATGATTAAGTCGCGTCATCGCGGATGACGCTGAACGTGCGGTCTCTGACACAGCGGTCGATGCTGGCCCGAAACCTTGGGCGCGGTTGTGGCCTTGGAAGCTTGATTTTACGCTTGCGTTGCTCGTGAGGCCGCGATTGCTGGATTCCAAAACTACCGATCTCCACAACCGATGAAGTCCATTACTGCCGCAGCCCATCGGGGGCCATTTGAGGCCAGCCGGATTCGTCCGTGTCGTGAATCACGTCGCCCAGCAGTGTGTTTCGCATGTCGTCGTAGATCTCGATCTTCGGTGCACGCCAGCATCCGAGACCATCCACTGATTCAGGCTCGCCACCATCCTGCGTTTCGCAAATCAGCTGGTTCTTCAACAACTGACCCAAGAAATGGTCAACTTCCGTGACTGCTTCGGCAGGGGCTTCGTCGAACGCGGCCGCAATCGCAGAGGCGGTCAGGGGTTGCTTCTCTAGACGCTTCCAGATCGCTGATGCGGCATCACGAAGACTGAAATAATTGCCCGATGCAAAGTGAATGACGATCGTTTCATCATCAAATGCATTGTGCGAAATCTGTGACGCATTGATCGTAAAGAGCATGGCTCCATCCATTGTCGGGCGAGAAGGTTCAGGGGATTTGGCGCACGCTGACAGACCCTGGAATTCTAACGAAGCGAAGTTTGTCTGAGAAGGGCTACCGTAGCTGGCCACAGCGGCAACCGCACGGCCCGTGCAGGGATCGTCTAGCGAACCACCCCGTCTTGGCAGGCCGGTTTGCGTTGTTCGCCGGCGTGATGTCGGACCTGCCGAGGCGCGATGACGTGCGTCGCCAAACCGAGGCGTTTCAGGATTCGGATTTGAAGATACGTGGGATCGAATTCCCACCACTTGTGCTGCACCGACGCACTGGCCGGGTCATGGTGGTGGTTGTTGTGCCAGCCTTCGCCATTGGACAGCAGCGCTACCAGCCAATTGTTTCGGCTGTGATCGGATGTTTGATAGTTCTGGTAGCCGAAGCAATGGGTCAGCGAGTTTACCGACCACGAAAAGTGCCAGACCATGACCGTTCGCAGCACAACGCACCAAAGCATCACGCCAAGACCCTGCCAAGCGGCCGCACCGAAACTGATGTCGATCCAAAAGATCGCGGTCGCTGCCAACCAAAACGCAAACGCGTGAATCAAGTAGATGCCTGCTGGCAGGTCCGGATACTTTTCCATCAACGCATAAAACGGATCCGAAACGATATCCGCACAGTAGCGATTGTCGGTGCGAAATTCGTGCTGCCCTTTTCGCTTCCAAAGCAACCAACCGACATGCGACCACAGAAAGCTGGCGGTGGGCGAATGCGGATCGTCGGGTTCGTCCGAATGGTTGTGGTGGCGGCGATGCGTTGAAACCCACTTGGCGGGTGATTCCTGCAGACAGCATAGCGCTAGCCCGACATAGAAGTACTCGACCCATTTGGGAACGCGAAGGCTTCTGTGCGTCAACAGGCGATGGTACCCAAGAGTGATTCCGTTGCTGAAGATCAACAACGTGATCGCCAACAGCGAAACGTTGGTCCACGTGATGAAATCAGGGATAAACGCCAACAGCGCCAGCACGTGCATCCCGATGATCGGAATCGCAATCTCGGTCAGCTGATACGATTCGTGATCGCATGGCGGATCAGGCGATTGGTGTTCAGCAACCTGCGGTGGCGACTGATCTGTAGCGGTCATCTGACAAGCCCATCGGGTCCGTGCTTTCAAGATGCCAGCAATCGCAGCAATATCATCGCGACACACCAGCTGGGATCACCAAGCGTGCCCGCGAACCGGCGAGCGCTGGATTGTAGGGGCTTGATAGTGACCGGGATAGGGCGACTATCGTTTCATCGCGTGCCCATCGGTCCGCGCGTTTTGTTGCGTGTACGCACGGGGCGTTGCCCACGCGGTTAAACGATTGGGCTTGGGGTGCGCGGTCTGCTTGTCGTTTAACCGCGTGCCCATCGGGCCGCGCGTTTTGCTGTGGGTACGCACGGGGCGTTGCCCACGTGGTTAAACGATTGGGCTTGGGGGGTCTGCTTGTCGTTTCACCGCGTGCTCGTCGGGCCGCGCGTTTTTGTTGTGGGGACGCACGGGGCGTTGCCCACGCGGTTAAACGATTGGGCTTGGGGGCTGCTTGTCGTTTCACCGCGTGCCCATCGGGCCGCGCGTTTTTGTTGCGTGTACGCACGGGGCGTTGCCCACGCGGTTAAACGATTGGTCTTGGGGGGGCTGCTGTCGTTTAGCCGCGTGCCCGTCGGGCCGCGCGTTTTGTTGTGGGGACGCACGGGGCGTTGCCCACGCGGTTAAACGATTGGGCTTGGGGGGCTGCTTTTCGTTTCACCGTGTGCCCATCGGGCCGCGCGTTTTGTGGGTACGCACGGGGCGTTGCCCACGCGGTTAAACGATTGGTCTTGGGGGGGCTGCTTGTCGGTTCACCGTGTGCCCATCGGTCCGCGCGTTTTGCTGTGGGGACGCACGGGGCGTTGCCCACGTGGTTAAACGATCTGGGCTTGGGGGGCTGCTTGTCGTTTCACCGCGTGCCCGTCGGGTCGCGCGTTTTGTTGCGGGGACGCACGGGGCGTTGCCCACGCGGTTAAACGATTGGGCTTGGGGGGCTGCTTTTCGTTTCACCGCGTGCCCATCGGGCCGCGCGTTTTGTTGTGGGGACGCACGGGGCGTTGCCCACGTGGTTAAACGATCTGGGCTTGGGGGGGCCGCTGTCGTTTCACCGCGTGCCTATCGGGCCGCGCGTTTTGTGGGGACGCACGGGGCGTTGCCCACGTGGTTAAACGATTGGTTCCGGCCTGCTTCCCGAGGTGGCTCTTAACCACGTTCGGGGATTTCTTCGCCCATCGATTCGCGGTCGGACGATTCCCGAATCCGCCGAACGACCATGTCTAGCAGATCCTCGGCCGCCTGCGTCGAAACCGCTCGGGGGTCGTGATGCAGGGTGATCGTCATTCGTTTTGCATACCAACTGACTCCGAACGCCGCATTCAGATGTCTGGCGATGGGCGGGATCGCTTCGACTTCGTCAAGCACGACGTTCCCGCACTGCAACCGCCCTTCCCTGCGTGGCAACGGGCTGCGTGCAAACAGGCGACTCAGGTTCGTGAAAACCACTGTCGTTTGGCAACGCTTGGGTCTGGCGGTTCGTTTTAGCCCACGTGGGACCCATCTTTGTGCCCACAACGAATAGATGAACAGGTAGTTCAACTGCCGTCGTTTGATCAGGCTCATTTCCTCGCTGAGGCCTTTCAGCAGTTGATCAGGTTCATCCATGTCGCCGCTTCGTCGATCCAGGAACACGGAACTGACGATGTTGGCAGCCGGCGCCTGGTACTGCTGTTTCCGCCGCATGCTGACCGGGATCATCAATCGCAGCCAACCGTTGGTGTTGGTGACGTTCTGTGATCGCCGGAACTCTGAAAGAGCAAGAAATAGGTTGCTGATCAACAGGTCGTTTTGTGTTACCCGTTGCCGTTTGGCGGCGTGTCGCAGCTTCGTGGAATCTTGTTGGTCAAAGTGGTGGGCGACGACGGCCGGGAAAGTCGGTGGTGTTGGATCCGTTGGATCGGCTACGCGATGGGACACCAAGTGTTCTGGTTTTCGAGTCAGGAATTGCCATACCCCACGCAGTCCGACTGTTTGGCGAGATGCGATTCGCAGAAAGCTTCTTGTCGTCAGTCCTAGCGATCCGCGATCTGCCATCAGGCTCTGGTCGACGTCCGGAATCGAATAGTCGGCGTCTTGGTCTATCTGCATCGTGTAGGCCACCAGCAGTTCGTGAATGACCTGAAAGATCGCCAGCCCGTCGCAGCAAGCGTGATGGAACTGGACCATCAATTCGGAATCACTCTGGTTCAAACGAACGGCAAACTTCAGTCCATGCTGGACCTTCAGGTCTAGGCGGTCGAATTGGGGGCGTTCCGAATCGGACGTCTCGCACCAAGTGATTTGAGGTGTCGGTTGTTCCACCTGCCATCGGTATCTTCCCCGCTGCTGTTGGACCGTCGAACGCAACAGCGGGTGTCGTGCGATCGTTGCCCGTGCTGCCGATCGGAATGCGGCTTCGTCAAGTCGCCCATGGAACCGCATGCGGACAAAGCAGGTGGTGGGCAGCGAAGTGCTGTCCTGATGCAGCATCAGCTCTTCGAAGTGGGTCAGCGGATAGGTGGACGGCATCAGCGAGTTGTCAATTTTCAAGTGGATGAACTGAATCAGCAACATGAATGGGCGTTTCGCCGGACCGCGAAATAGCACCCCACCGTCCATCGAAAGATCCGTCTTCGACGCAAAGGATCCGCTCCACCATATCACTCGCCGCGAAGAAACGCTGTCATCTCGGGTTGCCCAGGGCTGCCCCAATAAGGCGTGATGTTGAGGTCGATCACATAAAAGTTGTCATCGTCGTCCTCGACCACATCCATGGCCCCAAAGTCGAGTTGAATCCCGTCCACGAAGGATGCAACGATGGATTTCAGGCGAGGCGAAAGATCGTCGTCTGTATCCGGCGATTGGACCAGACGCGAGCATTCGAGATAGTGGAAATTGTCTCGCGACCGCGCCCCTTTGATTCGCTGGACTGGATTGGCAGAGTCCGATTGAACGAATCGAGAGATGACGATTCGGTCCTGCAATAGATACGCCCGGTAGTACAAGCCTTTCCGGTTTTCGATCAATCGTTCGATGGCAAGTCCGTCATCGTCCCAGTGGTCCGTCAATTCCGACCGCGTCATGACCGGATAGTCCAGGTTTCCGTCTAGCACGGCCGATTCGGGCGGCAGTCCCAGTCGGATACGCGTATCGGAATCCAGCAGCCGTTCCTTCAGTCCGCCGTGGTTGCATTCGGATTTCAGGATCAGCTTTTCGTCGGGATCTCCGCCGCGGGTGGCCGCAGTCGATGGAAGTCCCAGCCGCTGACACTCGGCCTGGACGTGCTTTTTGGTGATGTCACAGACATCGGCATTCAGGATGCGAATTCCTCGTTCACGAAGTGCCGCGAATAGTTCGCTGCGTTGTTTCGGGAACATCGCTTGGCGGCTGAGGTTCAGGTGTACTAAGAAATCCGTCGTGTCGGGAGTGACGCGATCCAGCACGTCCGCCACTTCGTCGTGCGGCAGGGCACCGATTCGGTACGCATTGGGACGCCACTCACGAATGGCGTACAGTTCCCACGCGTTCCACTCATACACCGCCAGCCGACCTCTGTTCATTCCAATGCCTTCGAAAATATCGACTCAGGTTGTCGCGTCCCTGACCCATGTGTCCAGAACCGCAGTGATCGTCGTGGGCGCGTCTTTGTAGCACTCCGTCTGGCAGGCTTCCACCCATCCATCGGCCAGCGTCGTGGTGGCGCGGAGTCTGCGTTTCGATGGTGTCCAAGCAAGTTGCCTGACATGCCGACCGGTGCGTTTGCGAAATGGGGGCAGGCTGCGATCGTCCGATCGGCTTTCTGTTTCATCTGCTGTGCCTTCCCCGTCACAGCTGGTATCGTGAATCGTCGTCGGTGCTGCATCGGCAGTGGTTCGTGATCTTTGGCGGACCGCATGGCGAACCACGGCGCCGATTCGGTGTCTTCTGCTGAACCAAAACTTTCGACCGCTCCTTTGCGACTTCCTGCAGTATGGCTAACGACGGCGAGGACGATTCCAGATTAGCCGGCGCATCGCCGCCCAGGATCAGTGTCGTCATCCCGGCCTTCAACAATGCCGCATTCATTCAGCGAGCGCTGGCCAGTGTGTTCGATCAGGGCTATCGGAACACAGAGATCATCGTGGTGGATGATGGGTCGACAGACGGGACGGCCTCGATGCTTGCGAAGTTTTCGGACCAGATCAAAGTCATCCGACAGTCCAATGCTGGATCCGCCGTTGCCCGGAACGTCGGGTTGAGTGAAGCGACGGGCGACTATGTGGCTTTCCTCGATGCCGATGATTGGTTTCTGCCTGGTAAGTTCTGCCAACAGGCGGCGATCCTGAACTCGGATCCACGGTTGGGTGCCGTCCACAGTGGGTGGAAGATTGCCGACGCGGCCGGCACGATCGCCCAGGACGTGCAGCCCTGGAAGGTCGCCCCCAAACTGGATCTGAACACGTGGTTGGTGTTCAAGCCAGTCAAGCTGGGGGCCATGTTGTTTCGTCGCCATTGGCTGCAGCAAGTCAGCGGGTTCGATCCCGAACTACGGCAATCGCAAGACGTCGACTTGATGCTGCGTTTGTCGCTGGCCGGATGTCCGTTCCGGTGGCAGAGAGAACCGACGCTTTGCTATCGGCACCACGATGCCAGCACGATTCGCAGCAACAGTCTGGGCCAGGTGAAATATGCCACGATGGTGCTGGATAAGTTCTATGCCAATCCAATGGTCCCCAGGGCGATGAAACGCCGCGAGCGGTCGGTTCGTTA
Organism: Rubripirellula lacrimiformis; assembly: GCF_007741535.1. Lineage (NCBI taxonomy): Bacteria > Pseudomonadati > Planctomycetota > Planctomycetia > Pirellulales > Pirellulaceae > Rubripirellula > Rubripirellula lacrimiformis. The sequence goes on along the minus strand of NZ_CP036525.1, from coordinate 7,580,963 downwards.
CTATTCGGGGATCTGGCTGGGCTGGCATCTGTTCCAAACCGGGAACGTGGCTGCCGTCGCCAACCAACTACAGCAAACCCTTCGGTATTCCAAATCGGATTTTCGCCACACCGTTCATGATTGGTTGTATCAATTCGCGAACTGGACGTCGGATGCGGGTTTGGTCGTGGAAGACTTGCAGTCGATGATTCCGGAATGGGTTTCCCTTGGCGAAGTCGAAACGTCTGAATCCGACGATCTGGCTGCCACGCTGAACTGGTGGCTGGCCGTTTGGTGGCACTACATTGAACAGCATGATGCGGAAGCGGCACGGCAGCTAGAAACCGTTCCCCCGCGAACGTCGCAGCAGTTGGTGGAACAGGTCAGCTTCTATCTAAGAACCGGATCGGATTCCGCACACGTCGAAGCGGTCGATCGGTTCTGGCAGGATGCCTTGACGTCCGGCTTGGTCCAGCCTTGCGATCAACACCTGGTGACGGAACTGTACGTGACACTGTGTGGTCGCGCACTGTATGGCGGCGATTGGCGGATTGCCCGTCAGGGGTTACTGCGAGCGGTGCAATTTGGTTGGCGTCCTCGCGGATGGCGGCCGGCCATTCACGCGGTCCGGTCGCTTCTCGCCGAGCTGCGAACGGCCTAACGATTTGCCGCGTGCCCAAATTCACAGAGACACATTGGGCGTTTCCAATGACACCTCGGGCATCCGGTCATCCAACAACTGGACGTCACTGGGCCCATGCACTTCGTAGGTCACGCCACGCCAGACCACGCTTCTTAGAAAGGTGGCACGAATCATCGCCGAGATATGGACGAAGACCGATAGCAGCATGGCGACCGGGACTTTCAACAACTGGGGGCCCAGCATGTTGGGCGTCGATTCGCCTTGGGCGCGAATGATTCTGCGTGCGGCCAGGTCCAGTAGCAGCCACAACGTCATCACGGTCACGCTGTAAACCGCCGCCCCAGCCGCAAACCAAAAGGCTTCGCTGCGCAGCCCCTGCTGGAGGCACGCCAGTGATAGCACAATCGCCGCGATGTAGGTGCCTAGCACCCCAAGCGTGTACATCAGCATCGCTGGCCACCAATCGGCCATGTAGGTTTTAGTCCACTTCAACTGCCGTGTCAGAAAGCTGTGTGCAAACCGTAGATCACAGTCCTCGCGATTCGCCATCATCAGCGACGGGACAAATCGAAGTTTCAGTCCCTGTTTTTTCATCGCGACCCGGACGGGGCCATCGTCCACAATCGATCGTGCCAACGTTTGACGAAGTCCGCTCTGGTTCACCACCGACGCGCGAATGGCCAGGGACCCGCCCCACGGGATCTGTCCCAAGTGCATGGTCACGACGCCAATCCCGTTACAAACCTGTCGTACCAGAGATCCCATCGATCCGATGGTGGGCAGAAACCAACGGTTCCCAAAGGTGGCGCCAACGGTCGGATCGGCCAGCGGTGCGACCAGTTCGCGAAGCCAGGACGAGTGGCTTTCCAGATCGGAATCGGCAAGCACGACCACTTCGAACGAATCGTCGATTTCATCCAGCAATTGGACCAGCGAACTGCACTTCAAACTGCATGTCGTCAATCGGTTGCGAAGTGTCGAAGCGTGGACTGTGCATGCGGCGGGCTGGTCAATCGTGGCGTCGAGAACCGATTCGGGGCTGATGGTTTGCTTGACGATATCCCAGGCGGGATCGGTTTCGGAATCGACCGCGATGAATATTTCGTAGTTGGGATATCGCTGATGCATCAGCCTCCGCAATCCACCGGCCAAGTTGGGATCGGCTCCTCGCAGACACATCAGCACGGCCACCTTGGGCAGCATGCCGTCGTCCGATTCTTCGGACCGATGCCAAATCAGGGCGGCCAGCGTGAACGCGGTGGACAGTGCGTTGACCGCTGCGAATCCGAACAGGGCCCAGAAAGCAATCGTCGCCATTAGAAGAAGCATTGGGAAGCAAAGCCGAGTGTGGCGATTCGATTCGGGAAGACCGGCAGCAACCTACGCGAACACCGGGCCAAGGTCAACTTTGCCCCCTTCCCCGCAGCCGTCCCATCCCTGCGCCAGTTGCCTCCACTGACTCGATTCGCCTCCCCCCCCCCCCGAACCCAGAACCCGAGAACCGAGAACCGAGAATCGAGAATCGAGAATCGCCAAAATCGGGAATGCTATTGGACTGTTAGGCGTGCTTTGCTAAACCGTGGGACGCTGGTGTTTCGCCGTACCTGCGGTCGAATGCGACCAGGAATAGGCACTGCACGTCGGTCACGCATACGAATGACGGGCAAAGGTTCAGTGGCTCTTCCTGTCTTCATGTGGCAACCTTTGCCCATGATGATCGATACTTCTTTGCCGCCGATTGCGTGGTGAAAATCGTTGATAGACGAATGATTACCGCACCTAGGCAAGGATTGGCCGCTTGAGTCGCCCCGTCAAAACACGATCGACATTTTCGCGGCTGATGATTGGTCTGGTCGCTGCCGGCTGCCTGCTCTCAGCGGTGATTGCCGTCCGGTTGTTCAGTCAACGCAACGAATTGCCCGAACTGCGTACGGTCAACGTCGAGCGTCGTGACCTGGTCATCACCGTGGGCACCACCGGGACCATCGAACCCAACGAGATCGTTCAAGTTGGTCCCGATGTCGCCGGAAAGATCGTCAGCTTCGGCGTCGATACCCGCGATCCCGACAAATCGATTGGTGTCGGTTCACGAGTCGCCAAAGGCACCGTGCTATTCCAACTGGATACCCAGCAATACGAGATCGGGCTACAGCGGGCCGTTGCCGCCCACCGATTGGCCGCGGCCGACTTGGTTCGCCTGGAAGCTCAATCTTTGCAGGCCCAGCGAAATCTTGATCGTGCAAACCGTCTGCGATCGACGAACTCGCAAAGCGTCTACGACGAAATCGTCACCGCCAACGAAATGGCGACGGCACTGCTGGCCGTTGGAAAGGCCAAACTGGATCAAGCCGACGCGGAAGTTCATCATGCCAAGGTCAGTCTGGAAAATACAAACATCCGCTCGCCAATCGACGGCATCGTCATCGATCGACGAGCCAACTTGGGGCAATACGTCAGCGTCGGGCATCCCGGACTGTTCCTGTTGGCCGAAGACTTGGACCAGATGCGAATCCGGGCGTCGGTCAGCGAGAGCGACATCGGGAAAGTCAAACTAGGCCAAAGCGTCACGTTTACGGTCGATGCCCATCGCGACCAGGTGATGACAGGACGTGTGAAAGAAATACTGCTGAACGCCCGAATGCACGGCAACTTCGTGACCTACGACGTGATCGTGGCGATCAACCCAACGCAGCTGAATCTGTTGCCGCACATGACGACGGACGTCGAGTTCGAAATCATCAAGCACGAAAAAGCGTGGGTGGTGCCGACCGGCGCATTGCAGTGGTGGCCCGGGTCCGAGCAAATGGAACATTCCGTCGCCCGCGATGCGGCCTCATCGAGCGACGAATCCAACCCGCCAACTCAAGGCGACAATGCCTACGTTTGGGTGCCCTCCGAAAACGGCAAGGTGCGTGCTGTCCCGGTTCGTGTCGGCATCGACGATGGGGTGCAGACCGAAGTGATCGGTGCCGAATTCGAATCCGAATCCCCAGTGGTCGTCGGCGAAGTCAAACGCACGACGTTGGCCCGGATCATCCCGACCGTCAAAACGCTCCGCTAAACGCAAAAAGCGGGATAGATCTCTTTCTCCGGGGATCGGCGCATCGTTATCGCAGCGTGCTCGATTTCTGAGTCGCCGACGGGCTGGCGATTCGAGTCCCCGTCACGTTGTTGTCCAGGTTCTCCCGCTGGGAGAACACCGATGCGGAGTTTAGCGAGAAACGACATTCGTCGATCGTTGGCTCGCTGAAACCGACGCCCATCGCTTGCAGCAAGGTGCCTCGCGCGTGATGCACTTTGATGAACGCCAAGTTGTAATCGACCAAGCTGCGTTGGGATTCCGTTTCGGCTTTGGTGGCTCGGATCTGAGCCTCCAGCACATCTTCCACTGGAACTTCGCCCTCGGCATGGCGTTGCGATTGGGCTGTCAATCGAATCAGCGATGCATCACGACTCTGCTGCATCGAATGCATCGTTCCGTAGGCGCGATCCAGATCGATGAATGTGGTTCGAAGCTGGGCTGAAATCTGTCGACGTTGTTCTGCGGCGATCGCCCGCTCTCGCTGCAGTTGCAGTTGGGCATGTCGGACCGCTGCGTTTTCGCGTCGGTTCATCACGGGGCGGCTATAGTCGACCCCTACCTGCCAACCTTGCAACGCACTGCCGAACAGTTCGGTGTCGTTGGTCGGGTCGTCGGCCAATCGTCGGTATTGACCAATGAAATCTAGCTGGGGGCGTTGGAAGTTTTTGGCCGCCTTGATTTCAAGGATTCGCTTGTTGATGACCGCCTGTTGTTTGCGAACCTCGATGCGGTTTCCTTGGGCTAGCGAGTCGCTTTCCTGCCAATTGAAACGCAGCGGTGCTCGCAGCGGCGGTCCGATGGGTTGGATCAGCCGGTCGTCGCAAGCGGGCAGCGCCATCAACGTTCGCAGTTTTAGTTCGACGTTGTAGACGCCGGTTTGTCCCGCAGCGGTACCGCAGATCGCGTTGCGGACAGCGGCCTCGGCGGAAAAGAACTGTTGCCTCGCCAAAGCTTCTGCGTCGGGAGGGCTGACCATTTCATCGACGCGTTGCTTTTCCAGTTGCCAAGCCTGACGCGCGTTTTCATAGGCCGCTTTCTTGGCAGCCAAATTCTGATAGGCGAAAAACAGTTCCCAGTAGACGACCGATACATCCCGGACCAATTCGGATACCGCCAGTTCCACTTCCAGTCTGGCCTGCTGGTGATCGATCTGGGCGATGCGGACACCTCGGTAGAGACCTGGTTTCGCCATCGGGCCCGCGATGTCATTGATCTCTCGGCCCGATCCTCGCATCAACGGATGCCGCACCTCTGCCCCGTAGGCAGCGTAGAGTCCGCCGGCAAGCGTTTGGTCGTATCCGCCGATGGCCCCGACCGATACTTCGGTGCCGGAATGCAAGATGCGGCCAATCCCTAAATTCGCCAGCGTCTCGGGCTGTGAAAAGACGCCGAATTGACCTGTCGAAAACGCCGAATTGACGGAGTTGCCATCCCCGTTCCATACAAACCCGGATTGGATCTGCGAATCGAAGGCCGACAATGACGCGTCGATGCCAAGGTTCGGATCGCTCCGCAGCAAGGCGGGGTCCAGCGTGGTACGCACCATATCGGGATACGCCAGCACGCGACCGCCATGGTCGCGGATGACCGAGCTGCCCGAAAGAGCCAATTGGATCGCTTCGTCCAGCGACAAATGCCACGCCGCCAATTGGTCGAATTCATCTGCCGTGGGCGGCGATCGCTGAACCGACGTTTCTTGATGCGAAACCGTGGCGATGGATGATGCCTGGTCCGCCGCGAACTGGGCGGGATCGTCACGACCATCGGCGGGCGAATGGTCCACCCAATCCGACGACTGATTTTTCGGTTGCCACAGTCGGCTTGGACGGGGGATTTGGCACCCTGGCGTACCGGCAATCGCCATCACGACCAACGTCAACGTGGTCGCCAGGTGATTCGATTTGCCGGATCTGAAAGTACGCATTCGTGGTTCGCGGTGCCGTTGGATGCATGCTCTAAGGATGTCGGACCTTAACGTTTATCGGAGTTACACCTCGGATATGCCAGCAGCATCGTTGTCTGCCGATTCAACTGCCTAATCGGCAAAGTTGCCGGTTGGATGGGCTTCGGCGATAACGAGACGCAGACGATCAAAGAGAGCGAGATTGCGTGCCCGGATCGCAGTAGGGGGCATGTGGCCCCCGTTGGATCTTGCCGCCACGAATTTGGTAGGCGATGCCACGCCACTTCACTTTCGTCGTGAAGAAGCACTTGCAGAACCAAATGGGCGAGATGATTTGGCTGACCACGATCCAGATCGGCAGTTTCACGCACGTCCCCAGCGATAGCCCATCCGATTCGCAATCGTCGTTCAATGCATTTCTTTGAAAGCTGCGTTCGCACATCAACACCAAAACGGTGTTGGCAATTTCAAACGCAACCAATGCAATGCCGGCGGCGGCCACCGAATCGAAGTCCGATCGGAACCAACCCACCACGGCCACGACGGCCGCCACGAACGGAATGGCCGACGATAGGATTCCGTAGCCGACGGTTGCCGGCCAACTGGGATGATACAGCTTCGCCGTCAACAGTTGTCGCGGCACCCAGTTCATCAGGTCACCGAAGGTGCATGTTTCGCGATTGACGACCATGACGTTGGGGACAAAGACCTGTCGGTACCCGTGTCGACGGACCACTCGGTCCAGCATCGTGTCTTCGCAAAATGCGTGCGACCACTTGTCCAACAAACCAGCCTCGTCGATCACGCAGCGACGAATGGCTAGGCTTCCGCCCCAAGCGATCCGGAACACGATCATGTTGATCGCGGCCGGGATATTCCATAGGTAGCGGACCAGCGAAGCGGCGGTAGGATCCTGGGGGTGGTACCAGCGATTGCCGGTCGTGACGGCCACGTCCGGGTTCTGAAGTGGCGCCGCAAGATCGGCCAACCAAGTGGGCGCGGGAACCGAGTCGGCGTCGCACAACGCGATGATCTCGATGGACGAATCAAGGTCTCCGATGGCCTGGACGATGGCACTGCATTTCAGGCTGCAGGTATCGGGCGGATCCTTCAAAACACTGACCCGCATTCGATCGTCCGATTCAAAATCACGCAGAACCGCCGCAGACGGGTCCTCGGCATGGTCAACGACAACTTGCAACTGGTAGTCCGGATAATCTTGGTCCAGCAAGCAGCGGACGGTTTGCCCTAAAAACGGATCAACCCCGCGAAGACAAAGGATGATCGCGGCGTGCGGAGTGAATGACGAATTCGTCCGTCGCGATCGACGCGACATCATCCACACAAAGAACAGCGAAAAGACAGTCTGGATCGCTACGATCAAAACGACAGCCCAAGAAAAAGCGATGGCGATCGTCACGCTGGAATATTCCTTGAAGGGGCTGGTGTTTGAAAGGAGCGGTGGACCAGCGCCGGCATCGATTCGTCGACAACGGTATCGCGCCGTCGTCGGTGCATCATCGGACAGTCGCGGCACAGCTTAGCACGGTTGTCGAATCGGTATCGTCCACGATTTTGCCGGAGTGCAACCAATGGGGAAGCCCAGGCGGATGTAGCTTTCTTTCCCATGCATTGAGGTGGTTTCCGGTTGCTGTGGCCGCTCAGGTCCGTCGTGGCAGCACTGCAGATCGGAGGGGACACCGGCCCAGGGCGACCGAACGGCGAGATAACAGGTATGGTAGATGCCCTTCGTGCCTCTGAATTCAGCGGTGAATTGGTGCTGATGTTCAATGGATCCGATTCGAAATAGTAGACTGATCAGATCGCATTGGGACTTGGCCCCAATGGGATACCTGCAGGACCTGCTCGGGATCGGACACCTCGTTTGCCGCTCTGTCCTTGGCGATTCTGCGGACTGATCTGTGAAACCTATCGATTGAAAAGAATGCTTCCGATGAAACGTTACGCATGCAGCTTGTTGTTGTCCATCTTCTGCTTGGCGGTGTGCCGTCCGGCATGTTCTCAGCAGCCGAACTTGGTCATCTTCCTGGCCGATGACGCTGGTTGGGGAGACTACAGCCAGTCGGGCAACCTTCAAATTTCGACGCCCAACATTGATTCGATCGCCCAGCAGGGTGTTTCCATGGATCGTTTTTACGTGTGCCCGGTCTGTGCACCCACTCGCGCGGAATTCTTGACCGGACGCTATCACCCGCGGGGCGGCGTGCGTGGCGTTTCGACGGGACAGGAACGGCTGGACATCGATGAGAACACCATTTCGGACGCCTTCCAGGCCGCCGGCTACGCCACCGGTGCGTTTGGAAAGTGGCACAACGGTAGCCAGTGGCCGTACCATCCCATGGCACGTGGCTTCGACGAATATTTTGGGCACACGTCTGGACACTGGGGCGAGTATTTCGATGCGCCACTGGAGCACAACGGCCGCATGATTCGGACAGAGGGGTACATCGTGGACGTTTGCACCGATCGTGCCATCGACTTCATCGATCGAAACAAGGACCAGCCGTTTCTTTGTTACGTACCGTTTAGCACTCCGCACTCGCCATGGACGGTACCAGAAGAATACTGGAAGCGATTCAAAGACCTGTCGATCCAGCAAACCGCGACGGACGCAAAAGCCGAACTCGATGACCACACTCGCTGTGCACTTGCGATGGTCGAAAATCAGGACATGAATGTTGGCCGCGTGCTAGAAAAGCTCCGCGACCATGGCATCGATGACAATACGATCGTCGTGTACTTTTCGGACAATGGCCCCAACAGCCATCGCTGGACCGGCGGAATGAAGGGCCGCAAGGGCAGCACCGACGAAGGCGGCGTGCGATCGGTTTGCTACATCCGTTGGCCAGGGAAACTGCCCCGCGAACACACGGTCACGCAAATCAGCGGCGCGATCGATCTGCTGCCAACACTGACCGCGCTGGCTGGTGTGGATCGCGTCGGTGAAAAGCCACTGGACGGACGCGACCTGACATCGTTGCTGATGCAGCGGAACCTCGATTCGGCTCAGCGAGAGGCGTTTTTGACGCATCAGCAATTCTCGACTTGGGGCGGCAAGGTCAGCGTGCGGACGCAAACCCATCGGCTAGACCACCAAGGCAAACTTTTTGACATGGTCGCCGACCCCGGGCAAACCAAGCCCATCAACGATCAACGACCGACACTGGCCACGGAACTGGCTGAATCGGTGAAGTCATGGCGTCACGAGATGTTTGGCAAACCGGCAGTCGTCCGAGGTGCAAAGAATGACAGGAATGCCGTTGACCAGCGTCCAATACCGGTCGGCTATCGCGAGTTTCCGATCACGATGTTGCCAGCCCGCGACGGTGACCCCAGCGGATCAGTGCAACGCAGCAGTCGTGCACCGAATTGTTCGTACTTTGTCGATTGGACCAGCGAACAGGATGCGATGGTGTGGTTGCTAGATGTCCACACCGCCGGGCGCTATGAAGTCGCCATGGACTACACCTGCAAACTGGCCGATGTCGGGGCCACGATCGAATTGAGTTTTCAAGACGCTCGTTTGTCCGGCAAGGTCACACCCGGTTGGGACCCGCCGTTGTACACCCACCAAGACACGCTGCCGCGTCCGCCTGCGGAAAGTCAGATGAAGGAATTCCGCACGCTGGCACTCGGTCAGATGGACTTGCCCGCCGGCGTGGGACCACTGACGCTGCGAGCGACCGATATTCCTGGGGACTCCGTCATGGACGTGCGGCGCATCACATTGACGCTGCTGCCCTAGCCCATCGCTGCCTTGGACACGCGGACGCATTGTCGAATTTCTTCGATCGGATCTTTCGGGTTCTCTTCGTACTCCAGCGAGATCGCACCGTCGGATGGGAAGTCGACCATTCGCAATGCGTCAAAAACACCCTTCACATCCAGGTGTCCCTTTCCAAGGATCACGCCTTCGGTCTTGTCCTTCATCTCCGCAAAGTCTTTCAAGTGGATCCCATACAGGCGTCCCTTGAACAATCGAATGACCTCGGTCGCCTGTTGGCCCGAACGAATGTAGTGCCCCAGGTCTGCACATGCGCCGATTCGTTCGTCACGCCCATCGATCACTTGCAGGACGTCCATGGCCTTGTTGTAGCGATGGCGAGGTCCGTGATTGTGGATCGCAATTCGAATGTCGAACTCTTTGACCAGATCATCCAAGCTGTCCAGCGAATCGGGGTCTGGATCCGCCGTCAGCGCCTTCACGCCAAGCTTCTTTGCGAACTCGAAGATTTTGCGGTTCTCCTCTGCGTTCTTCGTGAACTTGTTCACTCCGTGAGCCGAAATGGTCATGCCCAGGTTCGCGACCTTTTCGCGAGTCGCCGTAATGACTTCGTCGCTGGCGTCCGTGCCGAGCATGCCCCCGTAAAACTCCACCTGCGAAAAACCAAGCTCGGCTGCGTGCTTGAGCGCCGTGTCGGTATCGAACCCACGCAGCGAATACAACTGGATTCCCAGTTGGAACTTGTCGGATGGTGCAGCGAAGGCGCTTCGTGCAATCGAGCTAGCGACGATGGTGGCGGAAGTGGTAGCCAAAAATCGGCGACGATTCAAAGAGTTCATCGATGGACTTACTAGGGCGGAGGGAGTGAATGAGGTTGGCAGGATTGTGCGTTGATGGGCCTGTCGTCCTTGGGGGGACCACCGTCACCCAATCAACGCAGTGGTGGCGACTGGAAACAAGCCAGACCCATGATACCTAAAGCGACTGATCGAAGTTCCATTTCATCGAAACGATTTTCGGTGGCCGTGTGAATCGTCTAGTGGCCAACCGATTCGATTTGTCTGGTTTGCAGATCCCGCAGTGCTGGTTCGAGCTCGGCAAACCGGAAATTGAAACCTTCGGCCATCAAACGCTTGGGAATCACGTAGCGACCGTACAGCACCAATTCCGGATCGGTCCGCATCACGAGGGGCGCCCCTATGCGAACCATCCATTCAAATGCGGGCAGACCGATGGGCATCCCAGTGACCCGGCGAAGCGTTCGCATGAAGTTCGCTTGCGACTCTGGATTGGGGGCTGAAACGATGTAAACGCCGGACATCGTTTCGTCGATGATTGCACGGGTGAAAACGGCGTTGACGTCGTCTTCGTGAATCCACGACATACCCTGCGTACCGCTGGCCACCCTGCCGCCGATGCCCCACTTCGCAATCCGTCGAAGCGTGCCCAGTGCTCCTCCGCCGGCCCCACGATCGTGGCCGACGACAAAGCTGGTCCGCATCACGACGCCGCGTTGCCCCGGCAACTTGCTCTCCGCCAGCGCGGTTTCCCAAGCCCTGGCAACGGTCGGTGCAAATCCAATTCCTGCGGCCGATTCTTCGGTGCATACAGCCGATGGCGGGTCGCCGTACAGATGAGCCGTACTCATTTGCACCCAGACCGGCGGTGGCGAACCAACCGCCCGCATCGCCTGACCCAGCGCCCGAGTCGACTCGACCCGCGACCGCAGAATTTCGTCTTTATGATCTGGCGTCTTGATGCAGTTCACCGACCGCCCGGCCAGGTTGATGACCGCGTCGCACCCATCCATCGCGTCCGCCCAACTGCCCAACGTGCGGCCATCCCAAGCCAGATGCGTCCACCGCCCAGCTGCCTTCGGTGCTGACCGCGACAATAGAGTCACATCGGCACCATCCTGGGCCAACGCACTTGCCATCGACAGCCCTAGAAATCCGCTCCCACCCGCGATCACGATCCGTTTGTCACTCAGTTTCTGGTCCACTGGATTTTCCGCGTTGGGATGTTGAGGATTGAATCTCTTTGATAACCGCGAAACCAGCCATCCGGTGACAGCCCGTGAAGCGAAAAAAGTGGAATGTTGTCCAAAAGATGCAGCTAGCAACCCACGATCGGATGATCGTCAATGGTCCGGCCTGAATGACGGACGATGAACTTGGTCGATGATTGGCTCGGTTGCTGTCTTGAATGGGGGGCTATCGAATTTGGGCCGGTTCCCACCGATCGCCAGAGACGAAACAATGACAATCGGCCGATGGGACCTTCCCCGACTTGCCTGCCAACTTAGCATTGCCGGCACCGACACGATGGCCGCCGGCTGGTGTCAACTTTCTCTCCCACGCGTCTCTTGGAACCGTCATGATGAAACCGCCCGGTGATGACCAACCGCTTGCCAGCCTGGATGAATGGGAAGACGATCTGCTGCAGCGTTACCCCGAACCGCATGCAATCGCATCGGATTCGGAAAAGACGCCCGAGCAGTTTCGCGATTACGAGTCCGACTCGCGACCAAGTGTGCGTGAATTCTATCGATTGAATCATCAGCATCAAACGTTTGACTTCGTGCAACACAAACGCAAACAGTACTTGGGGTTGGATCGCCAACAGATGGGTGTCTGGGAAGCGATGGAGTTTCTGAACACGCTGGTCGACGATAGCGATCCGGACACCGATCTGAATCAGATCGAACACCTGATGCAGACCGCCGAAGCGATTCGGGCCGACGGGCATCCCCGATGGTTCATCTTGACCGGTCTGATTCACGATTTGGGCAAGGTCCTTTGCCTGTTCGACGAACCGCAGTGGGCCGTGGTCGGCGACACGTTCCCGGTCGGTTGTGCGTTCTCGGACAAAATCGTGTTCAGTCAGTTCTTTGACGCAAATCCGGACAGCCAGGACCCGCTGTACAGCACGCCGAACGGGGTCTATTCCCCGAACGTGGGGCTGGATAACGTGTTTTTGTCCTGGGGGCACGACGAATACCTGTATCACGTCGTCAAGGAATATCTGCCAGAACCTGCTTTGGCGATGGTCCGATATCACTCCTTCTATCCCGGCCATCGCGAGAACGCCTATGACCATTTGATGGACAAGGATGACCACGAACGGATGGAATGGGTACGGAAATTCAATCCGTATGATTTGTACACAAAGAACAAAGCTCGGCCTGATGTCGCGGCGCTTCGGCCTTACTACGAAGACCTGATCAACGAGTTCTTTCCCGAACGACTGCGATGGTAGTTCGGCGTCGGGCTGTCAACAGCCTGGACCGATACAGACGATTCATCCGATCACGAGACGTTCATGAAAGCCGCCACGATCAGCCAGTTGAAGAAGGAGCTTGTCAAATTAGATCAAGACGATTTGTTGGACGTCTGTCTTCGAATGGCCAAGTTCAAAGTCGAGAGCAAAGAACTGCTGACGTATCTGTTGATGAAGGCAGATGACGAAATTGGCTACGCCAACGACTTGTGCAGCGAAATCGACCAGCAACTGGACACGCCCGGACGGATCCACAAAAAAACGCTCCGCAAGGTGGTCCGCTGGATGGACAAGTCACTGAGGTTCTCTGGCGACAAGGAAACCGAGTTGCAGGTGCGGATTCACTTTTGTCGACGGATCAAGGACAAGAAGATCAGCTTCGGCAACTGCCGTGTCAGCGTCAATATGTACGCTACCCAACTGAAAAAGATCGATAAGGCAATCGACAAAGTTCATCCGGATCTGCAATTCGATTTCAACCAACAGATCTCGAAACTGTAGGTGCGTTACCGCCCGTGACGGATCGTTTCACGGGCGCGAAAGACAGGCCGATGGCAGCGATCGGGGGGAGGATGCCGGTGCGGGTTACCGCGTTTGGCAATCTATCGATGGCGCAGTCGGGTGCTAGAGCTGATATCAGTGGATGGACCAGTGCTTTGTGCGTGGCACGCAATCCTGTGCGAAGGTTGCAACCGGTGGTTCGGAAACCAGAGACCGCAATAGGTGGTGTGTGCATGGTCAAAATGGCTGTTGCCTGCACTTGGATGCCTGGGGCTGCGTGAAACGTCTGGGTTCGTCGCCTCTGATCGTGCGAGTCTATCGACGAGGGAACCAATGGGCGATGCTTGCAAGCCGAACGAAGGCACCTTTCGAATCGCAGTGATACGATGCCTGCTGCTATGGATGGTGGTGTCTTTCTCCCCAATCGGCGACGCCGCCCCGCCGGATCAGTCTGGTGGTTCGCCGCATGTGGATTTGGCGTTGGATCAACCCCGGTCACGATCCTTCGAACAGCAGATTGACTGGTACGCCCTGCAGCAGTACGCCACGCCGCATGCGTCTGTCCAACAGGTCAGCAGCGAAGCCCTTTTGAAAGATGCTCTGAAGTCCCCGCCAAGTGCAAGCAAGAAGTCCGCGTCGAATACGGGCTTCCTCGATTTCAATCTGTATCCCTACACGTTGGTTGATTCCGACAATTCGTTGACGATCAACGCGCTCGCCAATCTACCGCATGGATTGCAATACTTCAGCCTTTCGAACTTTGGTCGCGATCGTACCCGAGGCGAACTGGAGGAGACGGTCAGCCTTCTGACCGAACAGAATCTACGTTGGACACCCGATTGGAATCTGCCGCTGGCGGCTGCCGCTCAGGTGTTGCTTCGCACCTCTGATGACAATGATGTCCTGCGTTTCGGACCTCGCTGGGCGGCTCATCAAACGCCGCTACTTGATTCACCGCTGCAGAATTTTGGCATCAAGTATTGGGTCGCATTTTATGCCGCACAGTTCGATCATGCCGAAGGTGCACAGTGGCAGATCGAACACGTGTTCCTTTGGAAGGTCTTTCCCGAACTGCTAGATGACCGCGTCTACATTAGCGGGTTCGCCGACCACAACATCAACCATCACGGCGCGACCAGCAGCACATGGGTCGAAGAAACGCAGTTGGGCGTGCGCGTGGTCGACGAGTGGTATCTGGTCGCCGAGCAACGTTACAACGGATTCCGTGTCGGCGACGAATCCAGTCTCGGGCTGGGGATCGAGTACGTGATTCGATTCAAATAGCTGACTAGCGCCAGCAGAGTATCTGTGTCAGGGCAGCGTTGGTTTCTTCTTGCCATTGATCCAGGGACTCGGGGAACGCGTGTTCGCTGTATCGCTGTTCCATTTCGATCGTGAATCCGGCAGCGGCTAGGATCTTTTCGATGGCTGCGAGCGAATTGACGTCGCGGCTTTCGTCCGTTTCATGCACTTCCACATACATCGCTTCAACGCGGCCCAGGCAGTCGGCAATCTCGGTCAGCACGCGTTGCTCGGCACCTTCGATGTCCAATTTCAAAAAGCTGACATCTCGACCGGCGATATAGGGCGAAAGCCGCGTGCACTGGACCTGTGTTTGTGAACTGCCCTCCCGATCCGCCCAGGTGGCTTCCAGCGAGTTTCCTCGCGCGTCTGCGGTTGGTGAAAGGTCACCATAGAAATCAACCGTGCCGTCGAAATCAGACACTGCCGCATGAACGCACCGGATCCCTACGGTGTGATTCTTGTCGATGTTCATCTGTAGAATTTCGCTGGCGAACGGGTCAGGTTCGAAGCAGATGATCTCCGCCTGTGGCCAACGCGTTTTCCACTCCAGCACGGACACACCAATGTTGGCTCCGCAATCGACGATTAGCGGCCGATCGCCTTGGGGAGTGAAGAAAGACGGGAATTCGTCGATCTGACGAACCATCGATTCGGCGGCTTCGCGATTGTTGTGGAACAAATTGAAACCGCGGAACTTCATGCTTTTCATCCGGATTCAATTCGCTGAGGTGAAGGCGTTAGTGCTGGGAAAACGATGCACCGGTTTTTAGACGCAACCCGGCCTAGTGGCAACTAGGCCGACGCGTCTGCAAGCGAGCCGTCAATTCAAAACGGGGACGCGCCGGTGCAGATCCCCACCGATGAATCACCGTTCAGGTTGCCAGGCAGCGGGTTTCCGATGACCGGCACGCAGGGTCACGCTCTTTCAGGCGTGACCCGCGTGTTGGCAAAGCGAACGGTTCCTATTCCTTGCCCGCTTCGATCTTCTTCATTCCCTCTTCCAAGGTCTTGATATCCTCGGCGGACAATTTCGGCCGGTCGATATCAACCGTTAGCTTGTCCAGTTTGCCGGTGAAGGTGAACGGCGGCTGGTAGTCTGCATCGTTGACACCGGTCAGAGTGTCCGAGCCAATGTCAAAGCTTTCGTCCCATTGTAAAATCATGGGCAACGACTTGGGCATCGTCTTCGTGTCGACCACTTTGCCATCGACGGTCAATGTACCGGTGCCGGGACGACCAAGGCCGCTCATGTTGTTGTAGGCGAGTGTGCCGGTACCAAGTCCGTCATACCGAAAGTCGAACTCGATTTTGTGCTTGCCTGGAGCCAACGCATCAGGTCCTTCCCACTTGATGCGATCCAGGTCCAAAAGGTTCCAAAGGAACACCGGTTTGCCCTTCAGCAGATAGAAACCGTAACCGGCGAACCGGCCTCCCGAGGTCAGCATCATCCCCTCGGCACCGCCTTCGGGGACCGTGATTTCGGCTGTGATCGTGTAGGAACTGTTCAACAGCGCCGGCGAATCGCCTTGCGGCAGACCGACCATTGGTCGCGTGTAGACGAACTGCGAACGACCGGACGTGATGTTCGGACGATCCGCCACGATCCGTCCTGCGACCGACGCGTCCATGGGGAACACCTGATACTTCTTCGCTTCGTCGATGAACATTTGCTTCATCTGAATCAGCTTTTCAGGATGCTGGTCCGCGACATTTTGGGATTGGCTAAAGTCTGTATTCAGGTCGTACAGTTCAAGCACTTGGTTGTTCAATGGGTCCGGATTGGCAACGCCAAAGGCCTCCCACGGGGCGCGGTTCACTTTCGTGCTCAACAACCATCCTTCGTGATAGAGCGACCATTGGCCCATCATTTCGAAGTACTGCGTGGTGTGCTGCGAAGGTGTTTTGGCGGCATCTTTGTCGAACGTATAGACCAGGCTGGTGCCTTCGATCGGCGCTTGCTTGATGCCGTCGACGGTTTCGGGTTGCTGGATCCCGGCAGCCTCCAAGATGGTGGGAGCAATGTCGATCACGTGACAGAATTGTTCACGCAAACCGCCCTTATCTTGAATGCGATTTGGCCACGAGATCGCCATGTTTTGGCGGATCCCGCCAAGCTTGGATGCGTTCTGTTTGAACCAGGTGAACGGGGTGTCAAATGCCCATGCCCAACCGGCCGACATGTGGTTGTAGGTCTCTTCGGTGCCCCAGACGTCATACCACTTCAATTGCGTTTCCGCGGGCATCATGTTGACGCCGTTGAAAAACGCGACTTCGTTCGGCGTGCCAAGCGGTCCACCTTCGGCGCTGGTGCCGTTGTCGCCGTTGATGTAGATGATCAGCGTGTTGTCCAGTTTGCCCATGTCTTCGATCGACTGGATGACGCGGCCAATTTCGTGGTCGTTGTAAGCAGCGTAGGCGGCGAAAATCTCTACCTGTTTGATGAACAACTTCTTCTCGTTCGCGGTGCACTCGGCCCATGGCTTCAGCACTTTGGTTGGCCATGGTTCCAGTTGCGTGTCTTGCGGGATCACGCCTAGCTTCTTTTGGTTTTCGAAGATCCGCTCGCGCAGCTTTTCGTAGCCATCATCAAAGAGGTGCATGTCGTGGATCTTCTCGACCCATTCCTTGGTCGGGTGGTGCGGCGCGTGGGTTGCACCAGGTGCGTATTTGACAAGGAACGGCTTGCTGGGATCAATCTGATCGATGCGGCTCAAGTAATCGATCGCGTCATCCGCCATGCCCGTAACCAGGTTCCAGCCCGGTTTGCCTTCGAACGGATAGATCTGGGTTGTGTTGCGGAACAGATTAGGTTGCCACTGGTTGGCGTCGCCACCAACGAATCCATAGAAGTACTCGAATCCTAAGCCGGATGGCCAGCGATCAAACGGACCGATCTGGCTGGCTGTGTAGGTGGGGGTGTTGTGGTCTTTGCCGAACCAAGATGTTGCATAGCCATTGTCCAGAAGCATGCGGCCAATGGTGGCTTTTTCTTCGGGAATGACCGCGTTGTAACCGGGGAAACCGGTGGACTGTTCCGAGATCACGCCGAAGCCGACCGAGTGGTGATTGCGACCGGTAAGCAAAGCGGCTCGGGTGGGCGAACAGAGTGCGGTGGAGTGGATGTTGTTGTATCGCAAGCCGTTGTTGGCGACACGGTCCATCGTGGGCGTTGGGATGACGCCACCAAAGGTGCTTGGGACACCAAATCCCGAGTCGTCCGTGATGATCAACAGCACGTTGGGAGCGGACTTGGGAGGCACGATGCGCGGCGCCCACCACGCTTTGGATTGCAAAGCATCATCCTTGATCACACCGCCAAATTTCGGATCGGGTGCCGGAAGTTGTTTGCCATCGATTGAGGTCGTGGCGCCAGCGGATCCCAGTTCGCCCGTCACTTCGACTTGCGCATCCGCAGTACCTGCGAATGCGAATAAGACGAGCGATAGAAATCCAAGATTTCTGAATTGCATGAGATCAGTCTCCCGAGTGAAAAGTTGAAAAATTGGTTCGTCTGGCACACGATCCGTCGTTCGCGATCGTGACAAGGTTGTCCAACGCTGATCGTTGGAACATGGTTGCTGCCTCTATTCGGCGCCGGCTGATCGGATCACGCCTCGATACAGATCGCCGTCCGTTCGCCAGGGATCACCGCCGCCGTTCCGCCCGGAAAGCTGTTGATGGAACCCTTGCACAATGTACTGCGATTCGAGTTGTCCCGTCTTTTCTAGGCATTCAAAAAGGTAGTCCCGTTCGGTATCCACATCCGGGGCGGTGACATGAGTGATCTGTCCGGTGGTCCGACTGATTCCGACTCGTCGGTCATAGACCGCAGATCCGATCCATTTTGGTCGACCATCGACGTCGGGGCTGGCTGTTTTCCAAAGTCGTACGTGATGTCGATGGCGTGGGTTGTCGCCCACCGGCTGTTCGAAGGCGAAGTCTTCTTTGCGACCGAATAAATATAGACTGCTGACCGGCGCAGCATCGTCCGGCCGTGAAAGCACCGTGTCGGCAGCGATCTTGAAGTCGCTTTCGACGCCTAAGGCGGCCGCCAAATACCAACCAGCAGCCGTCATGATGTCGCCTAGTTCTTGCTCGGATCCAATCAATTCGACATTCAGCGGATCACCCGGATGATGGTCGCCCGTATTGGTGATGCGTGGCGTGTCATCAAGAGCCGGATCGATCCGTGCATAACCGTCCCACATCAGCGGCGCCAGTGCGTATGCCACCACGATCCATAGCAAGCCCAGGATGATCAATGGTCGAATCCACGGCCTGCGACGCGATCGTGGCGGCACCGTTGGGTCAGTTTCCGGGTTCAATCTGGATGCCTTGAAGATAGGAAAAGCAAAAGCAAGTTGCGGTTGAGTTGCCGCCGACGATCATTGCGTTGGCGACGGTCTGCTAGATTCCGGTGTCCGGCTTTCTGCCTGCATCAACGCAATGCTGCCTAGCGACAAAGTATCACCGCCGGACGGTGTGTCCTGTTTTGTCGCCGCCGAGGCCACCGCAATCGTCATGATGATAGACATTCTTGCTCGATTCGGGAGCAGGATCGACTCCGAATTCGATGCAGCGACTGAACATTTCTGTGTTTGATAATCTAACGGTGGGCTCGCCGACTGGACTGGGAATGCCTGATTGGATCCAGCCGACGGCTGCCGATTGCCGCTGAAATGATTGTCACCGGCTCGCAGACGATCGCTCCGGCGGCGCTGCAGTTCATCCGACCGCGGTGCATGATGAAGGCCAGGACGATCCGCATCATCATCGTGCGGGCCAGCGGTTCATGATCGCAACGATCCAAGCAGGCCGTTAGCCGCAGGATTTTTGCGTGACCAAGCCGGGGCTAACGCCCAAACGGTTTGTCCCCAGCCATTCCCGCTTGGCGGCGAGGACGTGTCGCCGTCGTCTGTCAATCCGCTGTGTTCAACTCAAGACGGTCGTCCAACGACGGCGGTGATGATGAACCGGAATTCAATCTCTCATTGCCAGTCGCAGGTCGACCAAGTTTGAGGCACGCATCGCTTATTCTCCACCGCTGCTCGCTAGACCCTGCATCCAGACAAATCGCATGGTCCTGGTGTTTTCGCCAGCCCATGTGGAAGAGTGGACTGCCCAACACCAGCCGCGGTGGGGCACCCTCTGGAACCTGAATTTGATGGTTTTCTCGCAACCGCGATTGCCCGTCCTTGCAACCGGATGGTTCGCAATCACTGTCGTTGCGACTGACGTCACGACAGTGAAACCAATCGTTTACGCAGTCGGGGGCTTCCGCAATGCAGATCAACGCAGTGAAGACAATCGGCAATCCCGCTGGCGGACTTGTAGACGACTTCGCGTAGTGATTCCTAATGTGTGTCGCCAGTATCTGACGTGGGGTGACTCGGCAGGAGTTTCGGATTGTATTTCGAGCCCCTGGCGACCTGGACCAGTGTCATGCGGACTTTGGTGGGGAAGAACTTCTCATGGTCTTCACGTTTGTGGGCATGTCCCTTGCCGCCGGTGTTGTCTTTGATCACCAGATGCATTTCCTTGATGCCTTCTGTCCAAACAATGCCATCGTTCTGCCAGAATTTTGTCATGTCGACATCCTTTTCGTAGATTCCCGCTTGCTGGTAGACGTCGGTGCCAATGCAACCATAGCCTCCGTTTTGTCGCTTATTCGGGATGTAGCAGACACTCCAAGTCGTTGGCTCGTCGCCGGGTGGTTTCTCGATGACTTCCAAACGAACATGCACACTTCCATTGCGATAGTCGACTGGCGAAGTCCAGTCTGTCGGACGTTCAGCGTTCAGCATGTCCCCTTTGACGTAGTAGTGCGACGGGCTTGGTTTCGAATTGTCGGCGTCCGCTTTGGTGAACGTAAACGTGGTATCGAAAAGCACGAACTGCTCCGCCACACATTTCGAGCCGCTCCACGCGAAGAGGGCAACAGACAGGGACATCGTAAATAGAGTTTTCATATCGGCGGTTGTCTTGCGGACTTGCTGGAATGGCAATTGGGAAACGTGAGGGGTCGCACCGAAGTGCGATCCGCCAGTCTACGATATTCCGAAGACGTCTCGAATCAATCGTCGATCGAGTCGGGCGCCGCATCGGCAAATTCGCCCAGAATATCCAGGGTGGATACGATGCCCATCACCGCATCGGCTTCGTTGACAACCGGTAGATGGTGCACTCGATTGCGAAGCATCTGGCGAAGTGCTTCGCTGATCGTTGTATGCAAATGCACTTTGGTGACCACTTCGCTCATGAACGACTGCACTGTTTCGCTGCCCATGCTGTGCGCCAGTTTGTCCAGCAAAAATCGTTTTGCGCCCATGTCAACCATGTCCAAATGATAGATGTCGTCGTCGACATCCCGTGTCATGTCCACCAAGTCAGAGGTTGACAGAATGCCAACGCACTCATTTTGGTGGTTGACAATCGGAAGCGCTGACACGCGATTTTCGCCCATCAACGTCAAGGCTTCGTGAACCGTGGCGCCAGCTGGCAAAGTTACTACGCCACTGCTCATGATGTCTTTCACCGGCCGCAGATAGACATCGTTGACAGATTGGGATTGCAAAGATTTCCGGCTCATTTGGTTCGCTCTTTCAGTGACGGTAGGAAGTGCTCGGACCACATCAAGGCATCTTTCGGACCAAACAAGCGTCTTTCATAACCCCTACGTGCGACGCACGTTTCGCTAGGCACACCGGGCCCATCCGCACAGCGAAATCTGCTTTGATGTGCGTCACGGCACGCTGGTGCGAATCACATGCACCGTCCAGGAATTAGGCAGGATTAGGTTCCGTGACCGTTCGCAACCCGTTCACGGATGATCTACGCCAATACTTCTTTCACCACTTCGCCGTGGACGTTGGTCAAACGGCGTTGGATGCCGTTGTGGTAGAAGGTCAGTTTTTCGTGATCGATGCCGAACAGGTGGAGGACCGTGGCATGAAAGTCATGCCATGGGACTGGTCGCTCGACAGCTTTCCAGCCGATGTCGTCGGTATTGCCAAACGCGAATCCGGGCTTCAGTCCGGCTCCTGCCATCCAACAACTGAACCCGTAACGATTGTGGTCGCGTCCAGGTCCGACCTGGTCGGCAGCTGACTGAGCAAACGGGGTGCGACCAAACTCGGTTGTGAAAAGAACCAAGGTGTCCTCCAGCATGCCACGTTGCTTCAGGTCTTTCAGCAATGCGGCCACCGGTTGGTCGATGCGAGCGGCTTCCGCGGTGTGGTTCTCTTTGACGTTTTCGTGGGCATCCCAGCTGGCCCTTGGGCTGCCGGCAATCGGACCGCCCGAGAACAACTGCACGAATCGGACGCCCTGTTCCAGCAGTCGTCGACCTAGCAGACAGCGGCGGCCCATGTCGGCGGTCTGGGCGTCGTGGATGCCATACATCTGCTCCGTCGCGGCGGATTCTTCGGCAAAACTACTGACCTTGGGAATGGATGTCTGCATCTTCGCCGCCAGCTCGTAGCTCTTTAGCCTCGCCAGCAATATCGCGTTCGCCCCGGTTCGGTCGACATGCTGCTGGTTCACCGCCTGCACAAATTGACGGGTGGCCGCGTCCGTGATGGGGTCAAACTCGTTGCCCGGAAACAGATCGCGTACCGGTTGCTGGCCACCACGCAGCACGACTCCCTGGTGATTCGACGGCAGAAATGCACTGCTCCACGTCGACGCACCGGTGTTCGGGGCTCCTCGCTCGTCATTGAGCACGACGTAGGCCGGCAGCGATTCGTTCTCCACACCCATGCCGTACGAGATCCAGCTTCCCATCGATGGGAAACCGTTGAACTCGAATCCGCTGTTGCCAAGAAATAACGCCGGTGTGTGGTTCGCGGATTTTGATTCCATGCTGCGCAGGATGGTCAAATCGTCGGCAAGTTCCGCAATGCGAGGAAACATGTCCGAGATCATCAAGCCGCTCTCGCCGCGCGCTTTGAACTTCCAATCCTGGCCTCTTAGCAGTCCCATCTTTCCAAAGAACAGGTCCGGCTTCTCGTCTGTCTGAAGCGATTTGCCGTGAAGCCTTGTCAGTTCCGGTTTGTAATCAAACGAATCAAGATGGCTCAATCCACCGACCAAGCAAATTTGAATCGCCCGCTTCGCTTTTGCCGGTGGTGACCCGATGGCATCCGATGCGGATGCCGTGTCGCCAGCCAACAGCGATGCCAGCGCCGTTGCGCCAAGCCCGTTGATGCCCCAGTGGAAAAGATCGCGACGACCGAGCGTTTCACAGTGGTTCATGAGTTGTTCCTGATCTTTGGTTCGGTCACTATTGAATCACAACAAACTCGTTCACGTTGAACAGCCCGCGGCACAGAGCCGGCAAGCCGTGCTCGGCCACCAATCGTTCGGAAAGTGCGCGTTCGGATTCGTTCGGGTCACGCGCGATCGCCAATTGCCACGCCCGGGTGACTTGATGGGAACGATCATCGCCAACGTCTTCGACCACTCGATCGGCGAAGTAGTTCGACATCCGCAGGACCAACCGATTGTTCATCAGGCTTAGCGACTGTAGGGGCGTTGTGGTGACCGAACGGCGTGGCGCGGTCGACGCCGAATCGGGACAGTCGAATGTATCCAGTAGGGCGCTGCGACCACCGCGTGGATTGAAACGGTAAACGGTTCTTCGAAAGAACTCTGCACCGTCCACGTCGATCGGTTCGTAATAGGTGGTGCCGTTATTCAGCGTGACCGACACGTCCTTGAAACTTGGGCCGCCCGCTTTCGTGTTCAGTTTGCCAGCCACGATTAGCATCGCATCGCGTAACGATTCAGCTTCTAGCCGGCGAATGTTCCCACGCCACAGCAATCGGTTGTCAGCATCTTGGTTGGACGCATTCTGCAAATCGGCCGCTGAATGCCCGCCGGTGGCCTGACGGTACGTGCTGGATGAGACGATCAGTCGGTGCAGCCACTTCTGACGATACCCGTGCCTGCGAAACTGCCACGCCAGGTATTCAAGTAGCTGTGGATGACTGGGACGCCCGCCGTTGAATCCGAAATCGCTGGGCGTGTCGACGATGCCGGCACCCAAATGGTAGTGCCAAATGCGGTTCACCATGACGCGAGCGAACAACGGATTGTTTTCATTGGTGACCCACTGTGCCAATCGTCGGCGACGTTCTGCTTCCGGTGCGTCTGCCGCCAGTCCGAAGTCCGCAGATAGCCCCACAATCGCGCTGGTTGCCGCGGGCGAAACGATGTCGCCGACATGGTCCGGATCGCCTCGCAGCAACACGTGTGTGGTTTCACCTGCACCAGCGGTTAGCGTGTACATGTTCCAATTCGCGTCGGCGGCCTTTTGCTCCCGATCGGTTTCCAATTCGTGGATGCGAATCTTCAGTGTTTTGCGTTGTCTGCGACTTGCATCATCCAACGAATCCATCAGTTGGTCTTCGGATACGTAATCCGCAGCGCTGCCGGACGATATCGCGATTTCGTCTGGCGTCAGCGCTCGATCGTACAAAGCCGCCCGGTAGATTTTGCCTTTCAAAAAACGGTTGCCAACGGCAGGCTTGTGCCGCAGACCAAACAACAGCTGCGTCGCGTCGGATCCAAACGGTTGCAACGCCGATTTGCGGATCGAATGACCATACGCTGCTCCGTCACGATAGCTGCGGATGGTTCCGTCTTTGTGGTAGACCATCGCAATGTGGACCGGTCGATCGACGGCATCCCCATCCTCGCTTCCGCCGAAAGAGTCGGACCGAGCAAAACTATTGCTTCCGGCCATCCAGCGTTTGGGTTCACGTTCGCCGTACACGATTGCATCGAACAGGCCGCCTTCCACGCTGGCGATCGATATTGCCGCCCCGCCCCGTTGATCGAGGTTGTCCAGCTGGATCCAAGCCTCCAGTGTCTTTTCGGCGATGTCCAATGGGATGGCTGGCGTTTCGACATAGCTTTCGCCGTCCAGAATCAAGGCGCCGCCCTGGATGCGTGCTTGTCCGATCGCCTTGCCGTGCATTGCACCCAGGGAATCGCTCAGGTCGTGATCGAATTCCCATCGCGCCACGGCGGCCGGAGATTCGCGCGCGACGGTCTGGCCGTTTCCTCTGGCATCCAATGCCTTTCGTCGCCCCGCTTGGTCGATCGCTGCCAGCTTTGCAACTTGTTCGGCAATCTGTTGATCCAGATGTTTCAGATCTGCGTCGGCGCCGGGGACGGGGATCCTGCGCTCGCCATAGCCGAGCCCCGAGATGGCGGACGCGAGTTGATAGTATTCGGCCTGAGTGATCGGATCAAACTTGTGATCGTGGCAACGGGCGCAGTTGAATGTCAGTCCCACAAAAGTTTGCCCCACTGTCGCCAGCACATCTTCGATCTGGTCCTGTCGCGCCAGTTGCTTCATTCGCTCGCTGCCGCCGACGACTGTGTTATGCACCCCGGCAACCCAGAAACCCGTTGCGGCTGCGCCGTCGTGGCCGCCGACTAGCTGGTCACCGATCAACTGCATGCGGACGAATTCGTCGTAGGGCATGTCGTCGTTGATCGCGTCGATTACCCAATCGCGATAGTGCCACGCATTTTCTCGCTGGAAATTGCGTTCAAATCCGTCGCTTTCACCAAAGCGAACCACATCCAACCAATGCCGCCCCCACCGCCTGCCGTAGTGACGCGATTTCAGCAGGTCGTCAACGATCCTCTGATACGATGCTTCCGATGGATCAGCAACAAAGGCGGCAACTTGATCCGGCGTGGGAGGCATTCCGATCAGATCGAAATACAGACGCCGGATGAGATTGCGTGGGGACGCGTCAGGCGATGGTCGCAGCCCATCGGCTTGCAGTCTTTGCTGGACGAACGCGTCGATCGGATTGCGCCCCCAGTCGGATGCAGTCACCGGCGGCGATGTATCCACCAAAGGTTGCAGCGACCACCAATCGCGACCGCCTCGGCTTTCCGTCGTGATCGAGAACAGGTCTAGCGGACCGCCATTCCAGTTGGCTCCTTCGTCAATCCACGTTTTCAGTATCGCTTTTTGGGTTTCGTCCAGTGGATGTTTCGGTGGCATTTCATCCGAGCTGACTTGCATCCAAAACAGGCTGTCCGCAGCACTACCGACCACGATCGCTTCGCCGCTGTCGCCGCCTTCCAACGTCAACGTACGCCCGGTCAGGTTGAGTCCCGCCGCCGGTTCGGACCAGCGATGGCATTCCAGACAATGCGACACCAAAATGGGAGCGACTTGTTTTTCGAAGTCGATCGTATCGGCCTGCACAGGCGAAAGGCGGCTGAAGCTGGCCATTATGACAACCATGCCAATGACGCCCAGGTGAACGCGTTTGCTTGGTCGCTGTGTCATGACAAAGATCCTTGCGAGCGTTTGCCGGGGCTTCGACACACCATTGGGCAACCTCCGAAAACGGTTTTCGTAGCAGTTTATCGTCGGCGACGTGACA
The DNA here is from genome assembly GCF_007741535.1 of Rubripirellula lacrimiformis. Classification (NCBI taxonomy): domain Bacteria; kingdom Pseudomonadati; phylum Planctomycetota; class Planctomycetia; order Pirellulales; family Pirellulaceae; genus Rubripirellula; species Rubripirellula lacrimiformis. The sequence goes on along the minus strand of NZ_CP036525.1, from coordinate 7,555,112 downwards.
GTGGTCGCTGCCAATCGGATTGGGCAGGTGTCGCATCACGCCGGCTTCTAGTCCTGCCAGTTCTAGTCCTGCCAATTCTAGTCCTGCCGGTACAGGCAATCATCGTTCTTCTAACGTGCTCAGCATGCGATCCGCAAAGCCCGTTGTCTGCTTTGATCCGTCCCGCTTGGCGAACCAACGAAGAGGTCCGGCAACTGAATTTCGCAATTCGGACCAGAATCCCGCCGTTTTCAAAGGAGGGAAGTTTTCTGCTTATCGAATCATTGCGAAAACACTCGCGATGAATGATTGTCGAAACGGATGTGCTGAACGGAGCCGTGATTCCTCTGCATCCGTGTCAGACGAACTGGTAGCCTCGTCCGCAACGACAAATATCTTTCAAGGGTTGCTAAATATAGGTTGCTGACGATCGTGATTCAACCTTCGCCGCCCGCCACGTTAGGATCTTGAGGGCGTAGGGGGGGGCAACGAGCGATCAATCAATGTCGTTTCTTTCTTCCCCCTCTCTCTAACTCTCTCTTCCCGCAAACCGCTGCGCGGCGGGGGCTAGATGACTTTCATCGCGACACTGATCGCTCGCCAGCTAAGCTGGTTCGCTACACAAACACCAACCGAGGCAACACATGACATGGTTTCAACGACTAACCGGGATCGACGAACAATCGCCAAATCAGGTTCGTGACCAGTTATCGGTGGCCGCTGATTGCATTGTCTGCCCCGACGGTAAACGGTTGGCGTTTGGCCGTTTGGAAACACCGACATTGGCGGATCTTCGCCAAAGCATTGCGAAATTGCAGGTCGATCCGCAACGCAGCACCATCCGCGAAGTCGTTGGCGATGCCCGCGCGATCCATGCTGACCCAGCAAACGCAGGTGCGTTCTTCCAGGTCGCGTCGCAATTTAACCTTTTGGAGATGACCGGCCCTGCGGTGACACCCGAGCGCGGCGTCGGCATCTACGAGCACGATCCAACGCAGGGACCGGCCTGCGCGATCGCTTGCGGCGCGGGCACAATCTACCGCAACTATTTCGCGGACGTCGATGGCCAGATTGGTCAAACGGCTGACAAGCAAATCGATTGCTCGGCCGACCTCGGGCGGCGTCTGGGCAACGTCGACCAGCGTCTTTGGACGGTGCAGAACGGATACCTCTTTCCCAGCGACGACGGACTTGCCGAGATCACGAAGGCGATCCGATCCGCCGACGAAACCGAACGAGAGGAATTGATGGGGCATCTTCGTATCGGATTGCAATTGGGGGCCGAGGTGACGCTTGACGAGGCCCAGGTCAATGGTGTCGGGCATCGCGTCAGCCAAGCTTATTGTTCGGCGTTGCCCGTTGCATACGGCAGCCAGCCCACCCAGCAATGGGCTCCGTTCGCCAAGTTGATTCTTGGCGCGGCCTACGAAGCAACGCTGGCGGCCGCGGTGATCGATGGCAATCCGTCGGGCAACCGCGTTGTTTACTTAACGATGATCGGCGGAGGCGTGTTTGGGAACTCGGACGAATGGATTGCCGGCGCGATCGATCTCGCATTCCGGAAACACGCCCACCATGGGCTCGACATCCGTATCGTTTCCTACGGACAATCGAAACCCGCCGTCGCTGAACTGGCCCGCCGGATCAACGACCTGCCTGGATCCGTCTAGGGGTCCCGAGCTGACGATCGCGATTGCCCGCCCGAATTGACGGGCACCACACAAGGTGTGTGCAAACATCGCTGGGCGAATCTTGGGCCGCGCAGGGGAAGGCTGGCCGTTAAACTATCCACTATCGGCTTGTCGTTGAACGAGATAGCCGGGCGAACGTGTCGATCTGCGAAGTTTCCACCCCCACCCCAATGCCACCAACCGAGCTTCCGAGAATGAGAAACTTTGCCTCGCGGATCCTTCTTTGTCTCAGCATGACACTCTGTCCAACGTTCGGGTCATCGCAACAGCCTTCTACGGAAACCCAAACGAAAGAATCAGGTCAGCAGATGCACAAGCACACCAACGCACTGATCAAGGAAACCAGCCCCTATCTGCTCCAGCATGCTCACAACCCGGTGAACTGGATGCCGTGGGGGCCGGAAGCGTTCGCGAAGGCAAAGGCAGAAAATAAGTCTATCTTTTTGTCGGTCGGCTATTCGACGTGTTATTGGTGTCACGTGATGGAACGCGAATCATTTGAGCATCAGGATGTCGCCGACATGATCAACGAACATTTTGTGCCGATAAAAGTTGATCGAGAAGAGCGGCCGGAAGTGGACCAGCAGTACATGATGGCGACGCAACTGGTCACCGGCAGCGGCGGCTGGCCGAACTCGGTTTGGTTGACGCCGGATGGGAAGCCATGGATGGCGGGGACGTACTTTCCGCGTCCGCAGTTCAAACAAGTCTTGCTGCAGCTTTCCGATGTCTGGAAGAATCGCCGCGGTGACGTTGCCAAGCAAGCGGAACAGTTGACGTCCGCGATCGAAAAGCTCGGCTCGGGCAATGCGGAAAGCAAACCGGTCACGATGGAATTGATCACTGCGGCCATCGACATCTCGCTGCAACGATTCGATCCAGCTCACGGCGGATTTGGCGGCGCGCCCAAGTTTCCACCCCATGCGAACCTCGCGTTGTTGTTCGACCGATATCGTCGCGAATCCAGTCCCGACATCCTTCACGTGATCGAAACCACGCTGGACGAAATGGGGCGCGGCGGTGTCTGCGACCAGCTGGGTGGTGGCTTCCACCGGTATTCCACCGACGATCGATGGCTGCTGCCGCACTTTGAAAAGATGCTGTACGACAACGGTCAATTGATGCGGTCCTACACCGACGGCTATCTGCTAACTGAGAATCCACGCCACCGCGAAACCGTCGCTGGAATCTACGACTGGCTGGTCCGCGAAATGACATCGCCCGATGGCGGTTTCTACTCGGCTGTCGATTCCGAAAGCGACGCAGAGGAAGGGAAGTTCTACGTTTGGACCTACAACGAGGTCATCGATGTGCTCGGAAAAGTTGACGGCGAACTGCTGGCAAACGTCTATGGAGTGAATCCGGATGGCAACTTCAAAGAGGAGGCGACGGGGCAGGCGTCCGAGAACAACGTCCTGCATCTGCAGGCGACGATCCAAGATTTTGCCGATCAGCACTCGCTTGATTCCGGCGACCTGGACAAGCGGATGTCGACGCTGCGAGCGAAACTGTTAAGCGAGCGTCAGAAGCGTGAATATCCACACTTGGATGACAAGGTGATCGCAGCCTGGAATGGGCTGATGATCGAAGGGCTTGCCTACGCCGGTCGCCAGCTCGACGAGCCGAAGTATGTCGAAGCAGCCGGGCGTGCCGCCGACTTTATCCTCGACAAGATGGTGAAAGATGGACGGCTGCAACGCACTTACCGAAGCGAGACAGCAAAGATCGATGGCTACTTGAATGACTATGCCTTTGTCGCCGCTGGTTTGTTGGAACTGTATCATGCCACCGATGATGTCAAGTATCTGACCGCTGCCCGGGCGATGGCCGATACCGTGATGCGTGATTTCACCGATCCGCAGAACGGCGGATTTTTCTTCACTGCCACCCCGTCGCCGGGCCAGCAAACTGAGTTTGTGATCCGGTCCAAAGATCTTGGTGGTGGCGGCAATCTGCCCACGGGCAACGGTGTGATGGCGCAAGTCTTATTCGACTTGGGGGATCTGACGGACGACGTGCGGTACACGACTGCGGCCAACCGAACTCTGGACGGCCTATCCGGGTTCCTGTGGCAATCGGCCGGTCAGGCGGACCATTTGCTGATTGCGGCGGCAACATCGCTGCAGAAAAAACAGTCCGATGCGGCGGTTTCCATCAACGATGCCGACGCCGCATTCGAGGCAACCGCGGTCGCAGGCAAAGCCTATCTGTCGCAGGTCAAGTTGAAACCGGGCGACTCGTTTCAGCTGGCGGTTGAACTAAACATCGACGAAGGGTTCCATCTTTATGGGCCCAGTGACGGCATCGATTTTGTGAAGCCGACGGCGATCGCCTTCGCAGCGGCCAACGTTCCGGTTGTTCAGGATGTGGTGTCTCCGGCGGGCCAAGGGAAGATGGACAAAGCGATCGGTCAGGAACTGCAAACGTATCAGGGGCAGGTCACATTCTTTGCGGACTTGCAACTGCCTGATGATGCCGAAGTAGGCTCGGCCGTGCTGACATTCACCGTTTCCACTCAAGCTTGTGACGACCGGCAATGCATGGCCCCAAGCCAATCCAAGGTGGGAATCGAAATCCAGGTATTGCCCACCATCGAAAGCTCCGTTGCCGGAAGGCATCCAGCAGTCTTTTCGCGTCGCCAATAGACAGCTGAGCCCCAGCGGACGCTGACAAGTCCCGAAGCTGGGCTGATCCGTCGCGTCGTTGGCTGCACCACGCCACCAGCCGCAACTCGATTCCCCGCCATTTCGAAATGCGTTCGCCCTGCTCGTCCAACGGAGCCCATCGTTCGCAGCTTAGCTGGTAAATCTCCGAGCCGATCGCTTCATTGTCCATGGAGAGGTCGATCACTAGCAGACACTGGATGTCTCCTTGTATCAGTGATCCAACTTGAATGATGCCGTTTTCGTCAGGATCAAGCTTCCCACTTGATGACGTAACGGTGCCTTCAGAGACGAGATGGATTCGCTCAATTGCGATCCCAGGCGTCGACTCATTCAGGAGGATCTTCTTTGCTTGCTCTGTTCCTATCCGATACCCCGGCCCGATTCCGGCTGAAGCCGGTACTACAAACGGAGCCAATGCGGCGTGTCCTGACAAACCAAACCCCGGCGATTTTACTGTCGCGTCGAGACTCTACTCGTTCGTACGTACCGTTCGTAGTACCGGCTTCAGCCGGCTTTTCGTTCTTTTCCTTTCCGTTCTTTTCCTTTCCTTTCCTTTCCTGGCTCTGTTCATGTCCAATGCCCCGGTCCGATTCCGGCTGAAGCCGGTACTACAAACAGAGCCAATGTGGCGTGCCCTTGAGTAACCATTCCCCGACAGAATTAGTGTCTCCAACACGGTGCAACTCATCTTGTCGGCAGTTCCGTTTGCAGTTGACAGGGGTAAGCGCCAATGACACGCCCCTCCATTGCTGCGTCAATCAGCTACTGTCGCTGGGGCACCCGGCGATTTCTTGTTGTCGCGATTGCGGTCCGGGAAGAACTTGGATGCGTCAATCGGGATCTGTTGCACCTGATCGCCAGTGAGTACCGTCAGAGTGCCCCTGCTGGCGATGCTTTGAATGCTTTCATCGGTCGACTCTATAATCTCGAGAGTCAGTTCACGTACAAATATTTGTTGTCCGTTTGCGTAGGCGGTCGTGATCATCAATGGATCTTTTTGCCAGCCACTTCGCGACAAAGAAAAGTCGCTTGTCTTTCGCAGTTCGAAAATCTCATCTACCGAACCGGTTAGCAAAACCGATGATTCTGAACTGCTTCCGAAGGGGTAGAAGATGTTGAATTCGGTGGAGCTTGGGAGCGGTAGGACACTGTCGTTCGAGACTGCCCAAGCCGCTTTGTCTACCATCAATATGATAAAGTCGACACCGGGGCTGGATCTCACCTGAAATCGTTTCTCTTCACGCGTGCGAGCAAAGTCGACAGCCTTTCGGATGCTTGGGTTCTCCAATTTTAGTAGCCCTGCAGCCTTCATGAGATAGACATTTTCTTGGCGATCTATCATGACTGGACTGTTGCCAACATAGACGGAGCTCTTGGTGATCACGTTTTCCGGTAAATGCACGAAAGCGAGGGGGCGGAGTGTCAGTTTTCGTGATTGGTCTAGCTCGATAGCCGAAGCGGTTGGCTGTCCCGGTTGCGGGGCGAGGTCCCATGTCATGGGGGTCAGGCTTGCTGGGATTACTCGTGTGTTGGAATCGTTTTTCAGTTCAAGATAGTCAAATTGAGCTTTCGGTTGTTGTGAGCCATCGCTGGGAAGCGTCTTAGGGGAGTGCGTTGACTGCGGATTCGTTACTACATGCGTGATGCCATGACACAACGGAATCGTATCGCCATCGTCCAATTCTATGAACTGACGCGCGTAGAATGCGACTCCGTGTTCAGTAGGCCAGTCACTCTCGATCAAACTGTAGACGACTCCATCAGGTTCGTCGGCAAGCAGTGTCTCAGCAAGGAAGGCCGCAAGAAGTATCAGGGGAATGGCAAGCAATCTCATTGTGATCCCGTCATGTCTGTGGATGGGGAAAGGAACACGGCTACTGCGTCAAATTTGGGTCGGAAACAGCTGTGTGCCGTGCTGACTTTTATCTCCGATTCTCTGGTCCGATTCCGGCTGAAGCCGGTACTACAAACGGAGCCAATGCAGCGTGTCCTGACGAACCAAACCCCGGCGATTTCACCGGCGCGTCGAGACTCTTCTCGTTCGTTCGTACGTTCCGTTCGTAGTACCGGCTTCAGCCGGATTTTCTTTCCTTTCCTGGCTCTGTTCATGTCCAATGCCCCGGTCCGATTCCGGCTGAAGCCGGTACTACAAACAGAGCCAATGTGGCGTGCCCTGACTGACCAAACCCCGGCGATTTTACCGGCGCGTCGAGACTCTTCTCGTTCGTTCATACGTTCCGTTCGTAGTACCGGCTTCAGCCGGCCTTTCCTCTCCTTTCCTGGCTCTGTTCATGTCCAATGCCCCGGCTCGATTCCGGCTGAAGCCGGTACTACAAACGGAGCCAATGTGGCGTGTCCTTGAGTAGCCATTTCCCGACGAAATTAGTGTCTCCAACACGGTGCGACTCATCTTGTCGGCAGTTCCGTTTGCGGGCGACCAGGGCCGCGCCAATGACGGCTGCGGACACGCTCCTCCGTTGCTTCGTCAATCAACTACTGGCGCTGGGACGCTTGGCGATTTCTTGTCCTGCTCGCAACGCTATGAATCAAGTCGTTCTGCACTCTCGCAATCTCAGGGCGATGCTCTTGTACGAAAAATTGTCGGTACTGGCGGGGCGGGTGATATCACAGGGCTGGCAAAGATGCGGTTTCGCCGAGATGAATCTCAATCGCTTGCAGAACAAGCCACAGACGATTTCGAGTTGCCCAGGAGTTGTCTGAGTCAATTCCCGTGATGCGGTAAATCTTCACATGGCGTCCGGTAGTTGTGAAGTGCCTAATCTGCCAATCGGAATTTGGGATGGGCACATTGACTGCGTTTTCGCAAATAGCGTCTAGAAGGCGTCGTCTAAATTGATTCGCGGAGAACTATTCTGATCCAGCTGACGCAAGATGCCCCTTGAAACGAGCTTCCCATTTGTTTTCTCCTCTGTATGCGATTTCCAAGCAAGTTCGATCAGTGCTAGAGTCAAAATTTCCAATGGAGATCTGTTCGATGATTGGAGTTTCCCGAGCAATGCCTTCGCTATCTACCTTGAACCATGTCAGGGTGAGCTGTTCAGGGACGTATTCTGGGGGCACGGTCGCGGAGGATTCATATTCTCCCAGTAGCCCGCAAGCGATTTTTGGATTTATTGGCGCGAGAGTTTCAACGAAAACTTTGTGTCCCGAACTGTTGATAAATGAGAATTGGCTCGTCTTGCCAGAACATCCAGTGAAGGAGATTTGGAAAAAGATGCCTGCAGCTAGCGTCCAGATGGATTTTGTGTTCATTCGGAGATGTCGCAATCTTTGGATTGCCTACTTCATTGGAGGAATTGGTCTCGGAATTGATTCTCGCCCTGAGTCCGTGAACTGAGGCGTACTCCAGCGATAGTAGTTTTCGAGTCTAGCTCGATAACGCATGTCATATGATCCGCGTGACCAAACGCTGTTATGGAGCATATCGGTCGATCGTACCGTGCGATGAGCAAATCCAGAATCGACCACTTTCAAGAAACGGTTGGCAACGTATTCATCGTACGAATCTCGTAAAACACCATTAGTTGCGTCGGGTGACAGCGGCACTTGTGCCACGGGAACGCCAGACTCTCTCGCTCGATCAATCATCCATCCTAGAGCAATATCAGAGAGTCCTCGATCAAGGTATCCACCCCCAACATTCGAATGAGCGCCAGCGAACCAAACCTCAGTTACAAGTTCTTGGTTTGCTGCGGTACTTTGACGTTTAACCCGAAAGGTCTTTCGGTGCTCGTCGAGTGCCATTGCGTGGAATGTCATGATTCCTGCAGGCACCGTGGTCGTGAATCCAGGCTCAATGTCATTCGACAATCCCATCGCAAAAACCGTGTCGAACAGTCCGACGAAGCGAATTAGGATTTCATTAGCGTTTGCGTAGTCAATGATTTCGTTCGTGAAGTCAACAGCTTCAGCGGCGCCACGAGAGAAACCGATGACGTCAATTACTCGCTCGGCATTCGGGTTGTTGTCGAAATGACGTTTTACATCGTTCACGGCAGAGTAGATGATTTTCTTGGCGCCTTCCCCAAACGCGGCGCCGAAAAGATCTGTACTTCGTACGCCAACTCCCTCATAGTATAGGACTCGACCATCGTAGTTGCGTCTAAATATGTTTACGTTAGTTCGTGCAGGAATATCAAAGTCTGTATTTAGGTCACTGTTTCCGGTCCCCTCAAATGCTACGAGCACGAGTCCCGTTGGATCCGTGGCGTTTGTTGGGCTATTGCCTACGTAGCGGTAGAGGTTGGAGTCGCCGGCGTTGAAGCCGATGGGGTCTTGGCTGATGAATTGGCCGTTGGCGGGATCGTAGTAGCGGGCGCGGTAGTAGTAGAGGTCGCTTTCGAGGTCGCGTTGACGCCCGGTGTAGCCGAATCGAGTCTGGACCTCGGAGTTGGTCTGTTCGGTCTCCACGCCGAAGACGTCGTAGTAGATGTGGGTCTGAGCCACGACCGTGTCGGCCGCTTCATCCCAACGGAGAACGTCGCGGACGGAACCGAGATGGTCGGTGGCCGCAAAACTGACGTCCTGTCGCTGGCCTGTGACAGCGTCGAAGTGTTCTTCGGCTAGCACTTGGTCCACCATGGGGCCGTGCAGAATCTGTTCGATCACATTGCCATCGCGGTCCATGACCGCGATCAGGTGATCGCCATCATGCACATATCGCTGGTCGCCATCGTCGGGATTCCCGTCGCTGCTGCCGTCATAGCCGCTGTAGTCGTAGCTAGAACTGTATTCCTCGATCTGTTTGGCAACGCGTCGGTCAAAGGCGTCGTAGGTGTATTGCACGTGACGGTATGGGTTGCCGTCTTCAAAGACGCGGATGTCGGTCAGTCGCCCGCGGTGATCCCACTGGTAAGTTTCATAGCTGTCGTCGTAGCCGGACCCGCTGCTTTCGTACCCGCCGTAGCTGTCTGCTCCGCTTCCGTAGCTCCCGTAGTCGTACCCACCACTTCCATATCCACCGCTTCCGTATCCACCACCCCCGTATCCTCCGGTTTCGCCGCCGGGGCTCGTGGACGGTGCAATGCTGTTGTGGCTGCCGGGAGTTCCGTGGGGGACGGTTTCCCAGTTGTCGCCGACATTGTTTGGCGATGTTGGCTCGATCACTTGGATCGCTTCGCCGACTCCAGCGGTCGGCCATCCGTTGCCGCCATAGGTCACGACATCTGCGACTGAGCCATCGGCACGCTGCAGTGTCAGGGTTTCGCCGCTCGGATCCAGGGAACCGTTGAAGGTTCCTGCGAGAGAGATGGCTGTTCCATAGGCGGATTCGAAGGCCGTTGGGTTGTTGGCGAACACCGCTATTGCTCCCGGATCGAGTGTGACACCGGCGGGGATCCGTAATTCCAATCCGTCTTGGATCGTCCACTCGGACAAGTTCACTGGCGAACTGCCCACGTTGGCAAGTTCGATGTACTGCGCGTCCGGGTCGGTCGGGTTGGCCATCAGTTCCGTGATCACGACTCGATCAAACCCTGCATCGCCAACGGACGCCGTTCCGCGTTGGATCCTTGCCCCTTCTTGGTTGTACCGATACTGATATTTGCCATCACTGACCAGTTGGTTGTTGGCAGCGACGTCCAGGTCTTGAACCGAGTTACCATCGGCAACTCGGATTCGATTCCCGGCGGCGTCAAAGTCGTAATCGTTCGGCTGGTCAATGAGGGTCGACTGAACCTGGTCGAGTTGTCCGGCGGCATCGTAGGTGAACGATTGCACGCCATCGAGGTTTGAGTATATCTGTCTTAGCAACGTCGTTTTGTCGCCGTAGGTCAGTGTATAGTTTAGTTCGGCGGGAGACGTGCCGCCAGCATTCTGCAACAAGTCATGCTGGATCGAATGCAGGCGTCCAGCTGCATCGAATTGATATTCTGTATCGACCACTGGGCCGGTGGTGGTACCCGTGGTGACCGCCGTCAACCTGCTGGCTTGGTCGTATCCGAAACTCGCCTGCAAGCCACCACGTCCAGGACCGTTGTCGCGATCGATCGAATTGGTTCTGCCGAAACTGTCGTATCCATAGACGTCCGACAATTCCGTTCCCGATGTTGCGGGAACGTCCAGTTCGCGGACGGTCCGGTCGCCAAATGGGTTGTAATCAAAGTGGACGGTTGCCCAATCGTCGAAGGCCATCACGAAGGATGATTCAGACCGCAGACGTCCGAATCCATCATGCGAAAGTGCATTGACGGTGTCAGCGTCGCTGACCCATCGTAGGCTTCCGTCGGGATCGTAGAGGAACTCAAATTCTTTGACGTATTGGCTCGGGGCGTCGGGGTCCATCCAATATTCGCCGGTCAATAGACCCAGATTGTCGTATTCGTACTGCGTCACCAGACCGTCGCGGTTGGTGACCTGCGTGACGTTGCCGGCCGCGTCATACTGAAAGGTTCGGAGGGCGCCGGTTGGATTCGCGTCTGCTTGCACTCGCCCCAGGGGATCGTAGGTCCACGACGTGATATTGCCAGCACTGTCCTCTAGCGTCTGGCGGCGACCGGCAGCATCGTAGGTGTAGGTTGTCACATTGTCGCCGCTGCGTTGACGGCGCAGTTGGCCGTTGTCGTAGTAGCTGTACTCTGTGGTGATGCCGAGGGAATCCGTTTCCTGAATCATGCGGCCGAAGTCATCGTAGAGATAGCTCTGGCGAACTCCATTGTCGACAAGCGTTCGATTTCCGGCGCTGTCATACTGATACTGAGTGACTTGGCCGTCGGGGGCGGTCACGCTTTGGGTGCGGCCGTATTGGTCGTACTGGATGTTCGTGGTCAACCATTCGCTTTTGGACCTGTCCAGCAGCTTGATCGTGGTTGGCGAATCGATCCCGGGGACCGCATAGATGAATTGTTGGCTGGTTCCGTCACCCGAGGCGGAATACAGGACTCGTCCCAGCGAATCGTAGTACTGCGTCTGCGTGACCTGATCGCCGAAGACGGGGTCAAAGTGAGAGGCTGAGGTGACGCGGTCATTGCCATCGTACTGGAAGGTGGTGATGACGCCCTGCCCCAAGCTCATTGCCGGATTCGTCTTGGTTTGAACTCGCCCAAATTCATCGCGTTGGTAGGTCGTCACCATCGGCTGTCGCGGCCCGTTGCCATCGGGATCAGGCGATTTGGTTTGGACGACTTCGTTGAACAGGTTCAGCTCCGAAACCGTAAAGTTGCCGCGTGCATCTCGATTGCCCGAGGGAGCCCCGGACGCATCGAACAGGGTGGAAAGGATCGGCGTTTTGCCGTCCCCCGAAGTGATGCTTGGCGACGGGAGGATTGTTTGGACGTGACGGTTCAGGTCGTCGTAGACCAGTCGAGTCGTGCCTGCGGCGGTCTGCGTCGAAATCTTTCGTCCAATCGCATCGTAGTCATGCCGCTGCGAGATCGACTGGTTGGCATGTGATGATTGTCGGCTCGATTCCAGCAGTCCGTCGTCAAAGTAGCTGTATTGTGTTTCAGAGAATTCGCCATTGGATCCGGTCGTAACCTCGCTGAGCAAACGTCCAGACGCTGTGTACGTGTACTGGGTCGTGACGGTCGTCTGGGGAAGCGCACCGGGCGTCCGGCTCTGGGTCAGCCGGCCGTCTTGATAGTCGTATTCGGTTCGCCGAAGTTGGGCATCCGTGGCGCTCGCCAAGAACCCAAATTCATCGTACGTATAGGTCTGCTCCGGACGAATGCCGTAGATCTCCGGTTGAAGGACCTTCTTTGGACGGCTCATGGCGTCACGCTGCGGATAGTCCACTCGCCGATTGGCCAACATGTCGTGTTGGTACAGCACTGCGCCGAGGACATCGTAACCCGTCAGCGAATATTCCAACGGAGTTGAATCGGCCATCACGCGTGAGGTTGCGTACGGGCGGTCAAGATTGTCATACGCGGTATCTCGTCGTCGCGATTGAGGATCGACGACTTGCGTTGAGTTGCGTCGGTTGTCGTAATCGTAAGTCGTCGTGCGAGGCGCCGTCGTGCCATCCCCGATCGTTTGGCTGGAAACCAGCCCCGCCCGATGGCCGGACGGATAGTATTCGTATCGCGTCACCAATCCATCGCGGTCGGTGATGGTTTCTATCTGTCCCGCCAGTGCCGAGCCTGCCGACGTGTACGTGAAGCTTTCAACCGCATGCTCGGGTTCGTGTTGGTTCAACCGGCCAAGGTAGTTGATGATTCGTAGCGAATCGGAGGCCGACACATAGCCGCCACCGTCAACGTCTAGCCATCCGGCGGCGGTCGCGGAACTCTGGATGCCTGTCAGCACGGCACTCGCATCATTCGCATTGACGATGCCATCGCCGTTGGCGTCGAACCGATCGGCCGGGTTCGTCGATGATCCGATGTAGCCCGATCGGTTGTTGTCGGGATTGTTGGCGATCGATGAAATCTCTTTGTAAACATGCAGCACATTGCCGTATTCGTCCAGATCGTATGTCGTCACCCGACCCAGACGGTCGGTGTGCTGTGTGATCTGGCCGGTGGTTTCATCGTAGGTGTACTCTTCCACGCCGCGTGAGGTTGTGATCGATAGCGGTCTTCCAAAATCGTCGTACGTGTAGGTTGTTTCGGTGTCTGTGTCGGCGTCCGATGTTTGCTGGATCTGTTCAGGGAGACCATCTTCGTTGCGAGTGATCTGGGCGGTGAATTCGTGGCTGGTGGTGATGTCGGTGGGTTGCTGGAAATCGTCCATCGACGTTTGGGTTGTCACCTGTAGGAAGTCCACGGATGCGAAGATCGTCTCCGGATCGATCCCTTCGAACGGTGCATCCTTGGACGTGGGGATGTCGACCACACCTTTCCATTTTAACGCGTCCATTTGACGAACGGCATCGTCCGCACGCGTGAACTGTGCGATTCGATGGATGTCGAAGGTCCAGTTGATCGCACCGCTTTCCGAGTCCACGTTGTAGTCGGTGATCGTGTCGTACTGGAAACTGGATTCGCCGCCCGCTGGGTCTCGCAGCAGTCTAGGGAGATCCGAGCTTGCGTCGTATTGAAGCTGCCAGACGGCAGCAGGCAACGGGCCATGGTCATCGGGGTCGGGCCACGTGATTTGTTCCAGTTTGTCGGCGACGACATCGTAGGTCCACACGCGGCCAGCAAAGTCCGTCACGGTGTTCAGCGTGCCGCCGTCGTAGTCAAAGGTCGTTTCCAGACCGGTCGCACTGGTGATCGTGCCGATTTCCATCGGTTCCCCATCGCCGTTCCCGTCGACATAGGAATAGCTGCGAGTGTTGTGGTTTCGATCTTCCCTGCGATCGAGTCGCCCGAGCGCATCAAAATAGAGTGTTTCACCGCTGGTCCCTTGCAGGACGAATTCGTCGTATTCGAACTTTAGTTTTTCGAAAGTGCCTTCGGGGGCGGTGTAAGTACCGGCGTCGGCGCTGGAGTAGTGCCAAACCGAGCCATCGGGTTTCAGCAGTCCCAGCCCGTCGGATTCCTGCAGCGTGGACGGCCGCGTCCCATCAACCTCGATGACCGGCAACAGTCGATAGGTCTCGTTGGCCAGCCATCCTTTTCCGCCCGCACTATCGTCCAGGTTCACCACCGGAAAGATGAACTCTTTCGATTTGCCAAAACCAATCGGTTCACTAACACCCGCGTTAACCAGAGCGGTCACGGTCACGTCGCTCTTGTACAGGCCTTCGTCGCCGTTGAACTTCAGAGCCTTGCCGAACGCAAAGTGATCATCGCCGGTGACATAGAACTCTTCCAGTTCGGTGCCACCCGCTTCGATTTTGACGGAATACGAGTCGGGCAAAAATGTGGAGTCCTTGTCGACCTGGATTTCCCAGTGGCTGATTTGGCGTGGGGCGAACGGGCCGTCGATATGCAGGCTGCCGAACGGGTCGGCGCCAATGCCAAGGATCGCAGTGCCCTCTGCATCATTCCAGTTGGCGGTCGTGCCGCCCGATTCGACGGTCACGTTCGGGTTGTCTGGTCCCAACCAGTCGTAGTGTCGGTCAAAGTCAAATTCAAATGCATCGTCGTCAACGATGGTGCCGATTCCTTGTGCGTCGGTGATGGTCACTGACCCCAGGGCAGCAGCGGGGAACGACGGCAGATTGGTGTTGCAGGTCGGTGTTTGGGGGCTGGAGGGTACGGGATAGCCGAGGTCCTCTTTGAGTCGTGCGTTGCTGAGCACCACTTCGAATTTTTCATTCCTCTCGGGATTCCAGTCGCCATTGATCGCGACCGAGATGCTCTGGTCTCTCCCGTAGTTTCCGCCAATGATCAGCGTTCCATGCTGTGGCCCGTCACTGCCGATCGGGCCACTGGTGCTGCCACACGAAAGCGGTCGGAAATCGTCCGGGGTTTCTGCATGTAGGTTGGCGGGGAATCCCGAGTTCGATCCGAGTTCGCGAATTTCCCAATCCACGAAAATGACTTTCCATTTTTGCGGACTCGGTGAAACCGTGACGGGGAACGAAATGGTGTTGGGCGCCTCGTAAAAGGAATTGCCTTCGATGACCGATCCGTTGCCGATTGACAGTTGGTAGTCGTTGTCGACGATGGTCCCCAACGCATTCATATCGCCGGGTTGGACGGCATTTTCCGCCGGCAGCGGGGCGCCACCGGATCCCGTGTCGGTGGGCAGTGCGATGTGGACGTTGAACTGTTCGTGGCTTTCGATTCGGTTGTCGTCGATGGTGGGGACGGCGACGTTCGTGTACGTGCTATAGGACGGGATGGTGATCGAGATCGGGTTTAGGATGCCGTTGCTGTTGTCGCCGTCGCTGGGGAACCCCGTGTAGTCCAGCAGATGTTTGGCGGTGCCGTCCGAAGTCCAGGCCGTCAGATCGGTGTCAAACTTGGACGGATGGCTGAGTGTGGTCTTAAAGAAAAACGTATTGCCCTCTTCGCCGTACGTGTCGTGGATGCTGACGGTCGGGCGTTCTTCGTCGTCCAGGATGTCGCCCGTCCCCTCCGCTTCGTGGTTTTTGATCCACGGGCTATCGCTGGTGGCTTTCAGATAAAAGGATTCGGTTTGTTCATAGATGTTGTCGTCCGCTAGGTCGACGATGACGGTGTGTTCCAGCGGCTTGCCATCCTGGTCAGGGTCTGGGTCCAGCCCAAACGTGTAGGAGCCTTTCTTCGTGATGTAGTCCTCGCCGCTGATGGCGCTGCCGTCGGCGGTCGCGTAGTTGACCGTGACAGGTTGCCCGACAGGTCCATCGATCGAGATCTTGAAATAGACCTTTCCGGGAGCGAAGAAGATGGGGCTGAATTCAAAGTCGATCCCGTCGCTGACGTCCAAGGTCACCGGTAGATCGTCGTTGGTGATCGTGCCGATCGCCTGGTCATCTGTAACGATGACGGTGACCTCCTGTCCGATGCTGGATTTCTCTGAATAGGCTTCGGATATTTCCACTTTCATAAACTCGGTCAGTTCGACATCACGGTCTCCGTGAATCGCCACGATGACGTCTTGGGTTGTTTGCCCCTCTTCGAACTTCAGCGTGCCGGACGTGTTGCTGTCGCTGATTTGCAGGTCACCCTCTTCGTCGTACTTGGCAAGTTTCCAGTCGGCTGGGGACACTGCGATATGTTCGGTCCAATCGTCCGTCTCGCCGACGATTTCGGTGATGTCGTCTTGGTCCAGTTCGCTGGCGTCGTAGTGGACATGGATGACCTCGCCAGAATTGGGGGCGCGAGAGAGCGTGACAGGAAATTTCAACAGTTTGACCTCGCTGGGGTCCCACCCGTCATTCCCTTCGACCGATTCTTGGTCGCCGATTTCGATTTCGATGGGTGTGTCGTCGTTGCGTATTTCACCGATGGCGATCCGATTGGGAACGTTCAATTGGGGACCGTCGGTACCGTCTGGTGCAGTCGATCCTTCCATCGTGATTTCGAGGGTCAGGTATTCGCTTTGCTCTTCCAACCAGTCGCCGCGGACCAAGACATCCACCTCTTGAACGCTTTCACCGGCGGCAAAAGTGGCGATCTCGGTGTACACGTTGTTCTGGTGCTTGCCGTCTAGTTTCCAGTCAAATATTGGCCCAGCCATGTATTTGATTTGGTTCTCGGTGATCTGTTTTTCGCTCGCTAGTTCCGCTTCCGTGATCGTTCGGACATCGTATTTCACCTTTACCTCGTGTCCGGCAGACGGCGGACGCGATAGTTCAATCTTGAACTTCAGGATGTTCGGATCGTCGAAATAGTGGTTTCCTTCGATCACCCAGGTGTCGTCGACCGTGATGTCGATCGGCGAATCATCGTCACGGATCACGCCGATCGCGGTGCGGTCGATGTAGGTGGAGCTGATGCCGGTTGAATCGGTCCACACCAGTTCCAGTTGGATGCTTTCCTCTTCCTCGGTCATCGAGTCGCCATTGATCGCGACATAGACCTTTTGAGTCGATTGCCCCGGCAGGAATTCGATTGTTCCGGTATCGCCTTCGATGATTTCGTAACCGTCGCCGTTGGGCTGGGCCAGTTTCCAGTCGACTGCATGCGTGGCGGTGATATCGCTGACCGCGTAGTCGACGATCAGTTTGTGCCCCGATGGGATGGATGGCCCGACGGAGACGACGAATTCCATGATGTTCGGGTCGTTCCAGCCGTCCTGGCCTTCGATGGTGCTGGCGTCCGAAACGCTCAGTTCGTAGTGCGCGTCGTCGTTTTCGATCAAGGCAAACTCGGTCTCTGTTTCATGCGATACCGTGATCTCGCCCATCAAGTGGTTGTAAGGTCTTGTTGCACTTGATCCGGTCAGCTTTGCGGCGATCACTTCGTCATATTCGGCATGCCATTCACCATTGAGCGGGGCGTAGATCAATTGGCTGGTGGGAGAGTCGCCGGTGAAGGTTAAAGTCCCCGAATAGACATGCTGGTCGTTCATGGGGGTGTAGTCCAGCGTCGTGCCATCTTGGTTCAGCGTCGCGTGACGCCAATCGTTGCTGCTGGCCGGGAAGACTTCATTCAGATGCTCGATCATGAACCATGTCGGGTTGAACAGCGTGTAATCGACGGTGATCACATCGTCGGGGACGGGTGCCGGATCGATCGTGGCTGTGTACGTGACCATCGCGGGATCGTGAGTTGTTTCAGGGTAGCCTTGGTTTCCTTCGGTCTTGCTGTGGGGCGTCAGCGTGACTTTGTAATTGATGTCGAAGTCGTCCAAGATGGTGCCGGTGCCATCGGCGATAACGGTGGCGAATCCCGAAGCAATGCTGCCATCCACCGTAAAGGTTTCACTGCGTTCGGCCAGGTTGTCATCGATCGCGGTGACATAAATGACCGTCTCTGCATTGCCCATGTCGTCCGGATACAGCGACACCAACAATGGCCCACTGTCGCGAAAGTCCAAGCCTTCTTTGGCGCTACCGTCCACCAGTTCGATGTTGACGAACACCGCACCGGTCAGACCCGTTCCAATGACCCGAAAAGTCGTTTCAGTACCCTCATAGAATGACGAATTCGTGATTTGCACTTGCCCCTTGGGTGGTCCCGGATTCGGATGGGGAGCCGGTGTCGGATTGGGAGTTGGATCCGGGTTCGGGGTGGGTGTTGGATTCGGTCGTGGGTCTGGATTCGGATTCGGTGTTGGGTCTGGATTCGGATTCGGTGTTGGGTCTGGATTCGGATTGGGAACCGGGTTCGGCGTTGGGTCGGGGGCAGGATCCGGTGATGGGTCCGGAACAGGAGAACAGAAGCTGCCGCCGTAGCTGCAGGAGTCATAACCGAAGCCATCGTTCATCTCGCCTTCGGCGTGTCCGAACAAAAACAGCGGCGATTGGTCGGATGCGGAAGAGATCGACCGGCCACCTTCGAAGCGGTATTCCAGAGAGTCCAGGTGGATGTTGGACGCGGCATCTGACTCCGTGATCGATGCATCGTTGCCATCATCCGGTGGCGTATGATTGGATGTCGTCGTGGACGAAAATCCCGCAGCGGACGACTGGTTTGGCTGGTGGACTTCGCCCGGCGGTGGTTCCATGTCTCCGGCAAGCAGGCGGCGATCTTCAAGCTGTTCGACCAATAGACGACGTTTGGGAGTGTCGTGTGACCGGTCGGTCTTTGCAGTCGATTCAGTTCGCATCGGAGTGGGCTCCTCATCCAAGTCAAAGGAATCTCAGTGCGTGCGGCGGCTTTCTAGTCGTCGCGCCAATAGGTTGCTTCATCAGGAAACCGCTCGACCAAGGCGTCGAGATGCTGTTGGAATCTTCGCCACGACCCGATCGATGTGGCATAGATCGGTTGTCGGACTTGCGCTCGGCTTGGCGTACGCACACTTCGTGGCGTGTCGTAATACGATTGGCAGTCGTCGGACCAGGCGAGGTCTAGGAACTGCAGCAGTTTGCGGGTTTGCCCTTTCGCATCGGCGACCGTTTCCTCGTAACGCATTTCGAACACGTCTAGCGACAACACGCTTTGCCAATGCCGCATCAACATCCGATAGCCGTCCATGTAGTCGGCCATCGCATCGAGTTCAAAGAACGGCCAAGAGAAGTTGTTTCGGAAGCAGGAAACGCATGTGTCCAGCAAGTTCCGTTTGCAGTGAATGATTTTGGCGTGGGGGAACAGGATCGAGATCAATCCAAGCAGTTGAAAGTTCGTCGGCATCTTGTCCACGACATATCGCGAGCTGCGATCCATCATTTTTAGTGCCGAAAGATGCCGCTTCGCGATGCCTCGGATGTCTGACGGTGAGAGTCGTTCTAGGCCGGGCGGGAACGGGAGTTTGTTGCCCGATCGGCGAATCGATCCCGGAGAGCTTGCAGCGATGTTTCGACCGATGATCGATAGATCGTGCAGTTCCCCAGCGCCGAACACGTCTGGATGACTCGATAGAATTTGTTCGGTCAGCGTTGTTCCCGATCGAGGCAATCCAACGATAAAAACAGGTCGCTCGGTGGGCAGGCCGCAATTGCATCGCGACTGAAAAAAATCTCGGCCGTACTGGCTCATGGTCGCATACACGCGGTCTAAAAAGTTCTCCGGGTTTGGGTTGGTCGCCAACAACCCACGCTTCTTTCTGTCCGAGGCACGTTGATAGGTTGCGAATGCTTGGCCGAAGTGACCAAGTTCCTCCTGTCGACGTGCGATCGTATACAGCATCAGTGTTCGTTCGGGCGGTGGGATCGATGCGTCATCGGCCAACGTTTGGAGTTCCGAAATTTCGTCGGCCGCAATCGTGGATCCTGTGATGCTTGCCAAGGCAAAGCGTGCGCGGCCGCAGGCAGGTGAAACTTCGATGGACCTTCGCAGTTGTTGTTGTCCGCGATCGATGTTTCCCGATTCGATTTGCAGTTCACCCAGGATGAACATCGCCTTGGGATCGTTGGGCCGCGCATGCAAACAGCGTTCGGCAACGACCACTGCGTGTTCGTGACCTCCGAGGGCCTGCAGAACCTGGGCCGCCGTGCAGTAGGTTTCGAAATCGGGCCGCAGACGCATCGCAAACAGCGCCAATCGCTTGGCTTCCCGCCCGTCCCGAATGGTCATCCAATCACGGGCAATTTTTTCGTTCTGGCAAGACACGCCCGCGATCCGCCGGGCAATTGCGACCAGCATTGCTGGCGATTCCCGATGGGCCGAGGCGACGTGCAGCAGCATCGCGTTGGTCTGGTGCTGCGGCCATAGACGTTCTGCCGCAGCAACGAAATCCTGGCATGCGAGAATGTCATCGTGAAAGTCGGTATCAGGAGAAAACAAGGACGCAAAGCCCGTTTTTGCGACCCATTGGGGTTCTTCGGCTGCTGTCACCCGATGCGGTTCAAGTGTTTTCGCGGTTGTTCCCGCCGGCTGATAATGCCGGCCCATGGCGGCATGTTGCTGATCACCCGGTTGATTACGCAGTTCACGCAGTATGGTTCTAGGTTCGTCCCAGGAAGGCCGCAATCGGCACACTTCGACGAATGCACGCTTCGCGATTTCCAGGCGTTTGGCCTTGATCAACGCGATGCCCAGGTCGAATCGCAACAACGCATCGCTGGGGGCCAGGACGATGGCGTAACGAAAGAATTCAGCCGCGCGAAGGAAGTGACCATCGTCGGAAGAACCGACCGCCCAGCGATGCCAGTAGCCCGGATCCAAGATGTCTTGGATGGTCGGTTTGGTCCGCTCGAGATCCGAGTCATCCTCGGCGATCGAGCGAGCATCCAACGGTGTGACGAGATTCGGAACAGACAAGTGTGCCCTCTTGTGTGCTGTCGATCGACCCAATTGGTCTTCCGGGGCAAGCTCTTGACTGTTGGTTGTGCTCAGTAAGTTCGACGCTGCGAATCAGCAGCGTCTTGCTACTAGTACTTGAAGTCTCACGCTTGTCAGAAGAGTTGATTTTCTGAGTTGACAAGTTGAGCGTACCGCTATGCCCATCGCGATGCAACAAATTTGTAGAATCAATTTCAGAATTAGTTCGGCTTCGACTTCGTTCCACACCAATTGATATTGAAACCCAGTATGAATGGTTTGCAGTTGTTTGATTGTTTCGACCACGTGGTATGCATCAACTTGGCTCGGCGTTCTGATCGTTGGGGTAGTTTTCAAAACGATCTTCCCGTCGATTGGCCGTTTCGGAAACCAGAACGGTTCGAAGCGATTGATGGGCAATCGGTTCAGTGTCCCAGTGATTGGAATGGGGGCGATGGTGCCTGGGGATGTTATCGCAGTCATCTGGCTGTTCTAGAGAAAGCCATCAACGATGGCGTCCGATCGTTGCTGGTGATGGAAGACGATGCATTGTGTTGTTCGGGATTTGCCTCCGCAGTGGAACGGTTCTTCCTGCATCTTCCACATGATTGGTCGTACATCTATCTGGGCGGTCAACACATTGAAACGGGAAGTTCATTGCCCGTGGCTGTCAATCGATTTGTCTATCGACCGTTCAATGTGAATCGTGCGCATGCCTACGCGCTTCGCGGGATCAATGCGATTCGTGGCCTGTATCACCATCTGCTGAATTTTCATCTGTGGGATACCAAGCATCATGTGGATCATCGAATGGGCGAACTGCACATGAGCCTTCCTGCGGGTTTGTACGTGCCGCACCAGTGGTTGGTGATGCAGAAGGAAGGGGCCAGTGACATCAATGGCGGCCAACATCATCGGACGGATTTTCCAGGTGCCGAGGTTCTCGTGCGGCAACAGCTTTCCCTGCCCGCGGTGGCTGTCCTGGGGCCGTCATCACTGGCTTCGGAGCGGCTGGTCGATTTGCTGCAGTCGCTCGACGTGAACATGGGAGCCATCGGTGGTAGCGATGATTCGGGACGCCGAGTGGTCGCGCCACAGTTGCACCGGATCTGTCGTGAAGTTTTCGAGGGTACGGAGATGGTTCGCAAGCTCAGTTCCGGCGACAGTGTCCGCCGGCTCAAGGTTTGGGCCGTCGAACGTTCGTACGCGGCGCGGAACACGGCGAGGATGGTGGGCGGTTTTGATCCCGCCTTCTGTCTGTTGGGGCCAGAGCTTGTCGAAGCCTGGGACCAGCCCCGTTTCGTCGTGCTTGATTCAAGCGGGATGGATGGCAGGCGTGATCGCGCCGCCCAGCAATCGACGGAATCGTATTCGGCCACGCGCCGCCTGCTGGGACAACGCGAGCAGTTCTTGCGCGTTCGTCAGCCGAGTTGTTTGAGGGTGTCCGAGCAGCAGGTTCTGAATGATCCAGAAGGACTGCAGGCCGCACTGTCCCGTTTTCTCTTCAGCGACCCGTGATCGCGAGCGTTCCGGTTTGTGCCGCCCGCCTTGTCCACACCGCCGGTAGTACGAACGGAGCGTAACGTGTGGGCGGCAGCTTCGGTGTCGCTGGGACGGTTGGCGAGCGGCACAAAAAAGGCCTGCCGAACTTTGGTTCGACAGGCCTCGTGATTCATGCTGGGTGTGGCAGGGGATTAGTCGCGGTAGCGACCGCCACCGTTGTTTCCGCCACCACTGCCGTCACGGCTGCGACCACCGCCGCCACCGCCACCGCTGCGACCACGTCCGCCGCCACCACCGCCACCGCCGCCGCTTCCGCCGCGTCGTCGTCGTGGGCGATCTTCGTCGCTGCCGCCTTCGCTGCGTTCACCGCCACCTTCGCCGGCACTCGCTTCGACCAGGGCAGCCAGTTCGTCTTCGACGCCCAGTTCTTCTAGGGCGCGACGACGGCTCAGCTTGACTCGGTCGTGCTCGTCGACGTCGATCACGAGGACCTTCATCGCGTCGCCAACGTTGACAACCTTGTCCATGCTGCTGATGTAGCCGCTGCTGATTTCGCTGATGTGACACAGTCCGTCACGACCAGGCATGATTTCGACGAAGGCACCGAATTCTTTGATGCTGCTGACGATGCCGTCATAGATCTTGCCGATCTGGACAGTCGCGGTGCAGGCTTCGACGGCTCGCAGAGCTTCTTCGGCCGTGTCCTTGTTGCTACTGGCGATCAAGACAGTACCGTCATCATCGACTTCGATGACTGCGCCGGTTCGTTCTTGAATGCCACGGATGTTCTTGCCGCCAGGACCGATCAGAGCACCGATCTTGTCGGATGCGATCTTGGTACGCAGCAGGCGAGGTGCCGTTGCAGCGATTTCGCGACGAGGACGCGAGATCGTGGTCAGCATCTTGCGAAGGATTTCGATGCGGGCTTCGCGTGATTGCTTCAGCGTCGCACGAATGATGTCTTCGCTGATCCCGGTGACCTTCAGGTCCAGTTGGATGCCGGTGATGCCGTTTTGAGTTCCGGCGATCTTGAAGTCCATGTCGCCGAAGTGATCTTCGGTGCCCAGGATGTCGGTCAGCAGGACCCAATCGGTTTCGCTGTTGCGAACCATACCGATGGAGATACCAGCCACTGGGTTGCTGATGGGAACGCCCGATGCCATCAGGCCCAGGGTTGCACCGCAAACCGAAGCCATCGACGAGGAACCGTTGGATTCCAGAATGTCGCTGATCACACGGATCGTGTAGGGGAAGTCATCAGCGGCCGGCAGAACCGGGGCGACACTTCGTTCGGCTAGGCAACCGTGACCGATTTCGCGGCGACCAGGGCCACGGATCGGGCGGCATTCGCCAACCGAGAAGGATGGGAAGTTGTAGTCCAGCATGAACTTCTTGCTGTACTCTTCGGCCAGGCCGTCGACGCGTTGTTCGTCACGCGATGTGCCCAGGGCGATGGTGACCAAGGCTTGGGTTTCGCCACGTTGGAACAGGGCCGAACCGTGCACGCGGGGCAACAGGTCAGTTTCGCAGTAGATCGCACGCAGCGACTTGCTGTCACGTCCGTCTGGGCGAGTGCCGGCGACGATCAGGTCGCGGACGACCTTTTCTTCGAGGTCGTGCCAAACGGATTTGAAGCGTTTGATGCAAACGGCACCGTCGGCTTTTGGATCAGGAATCACGTCGCTGATCGCTTGGTCACGCAGGTTGCTGCATGCGTTGGCGCGATCGGCTTTGGTGCCCTGGGTTTGTTGGGCGTCGCGGAAACGATCGTAGTACGAATCGTTCAGGCGTTTGAACAGTCCGTCGTCTTCCGGTGCGATCCATTCCTTCTTGGTCGGGCTGACCTTTTGGTACAGTTCTTCCATCAGGTCGATGACGTCGCGGATGGCGCCGTGAGCGAATCGGATCGCTTCCAGCATTTCGTCTTCGGGCATTTCGTTGGCAAAGCCTTCGATCATGGCCACTTGGTCACGCGACCCGCTGACGATCATGTCCAGTTCGCTTTGTTCCAGGTCGTCATGCGACGGGAACGCGACCAGTTCGCCGTCGACCTTGCCGACGCGGACCGAGGCGATCGGGCCTTGGAATGGCAGTTCGCTGACGTGCAACGCGGCGCTGGCACCGTTCATGGCCAGGACATCGCCATCGTTTTGCTGATCGCTAGCGATCACAGCAGCTTGGACTTGGACTTCGTCCTTGAATCCATTGGGCCACAGCGGGCGGATGGGGCGGTCCATCAATCGCGAGCTGAGGATTTCTTTGGTGCTGGGGCGGCCTTCTCGCTTCAGGAAACCACCGGGGAACTTACCGGCAGCAGCCAATCGTTCGCGGTAGTCACAGGTCAACGGGAAAAAATCTAGTCCCGGACGTGGGTCGCTGCTGGCGGTGGCAACCAGAACGACGGTTTCGCCGTACTGGACCAGAACGGCCCCGGCGGCTTGTTTGGCTAGTTGGCCAGTTTCGAACGACAACGTGTGTCGGCCGATTTGTTTTTCAACTCGGATCTTCTTTTCAGTCACTTTAATTTCTTCCTTCAACCTACAAATACAACATTCAATTGGCAGCCCGGTCGCCCATTTCTTTGCGGGGGACCGCGCACGGGTTTAGCATGTGAATGGCCACCCAGGGTGATGGCCATGCGCAAAGAGACGTCCGCGCGGCAAATGGACGCGAATTCACAAGATGCGTGAATTCGCTTTGACCACAGAGCACTAGCGGAACGCAGCACCGACTTGATCGGAGGATGAGGCGTGCTGGCATGCATAGCCGACACCGCGCCGGACCGAAGCCGCGTTTCTGCGAAGCGAGAGGGAAAAGAGCCGGCCGCCCGTTACAGGCGAGTTGGCTGATGCCATCTTCGCTTGAATCGCGGCTCGGAGGGGCTACTTACGGATGCCCAGTTTTCCGATGATGTCGAGGTATCGCTGAGGATCCTCGCCACGCACGTAGTCGAGCAAACGCCGACGACGGCTGACCAGCCCCAAAAGACCACGCCGCGAGGCGTAGTCCTTGCGGTGTGTCCGCATGTGTTCGGTCAGCCCATTAATCCGCTCGGTCAAGATGGCAATTTGCACCTCAGGCGAGCCGGTATCAGCATCCGATTTGCGGTGTTCGCTGATAGCCTCGGTTTTTCGCTCTTTCGAGATCGTCATTCGTTTTTTTGTCTGTTACGTCGTTCTTACACTCACATGAATTTGGCGTAGTTTACCGACGCCGCCGTTTTTGGCAACGGCAAATGCAGACGCTTTTCCAGAGATCTTTGGAAGTTCCATTGCCGGGGGGAAGGGGCACCGCAGGATGGCTACTTGAAAACGCCTTGTTTTCGCAGCGTTTCCAGCACTTCGGTGGCTTGTTGGGCCGGACTGCGGCCGTCCCCGCCGTCGAGATGGATTTCTGGGGCCAGCGGCGCTTCGTATGGGTCGCTGATGCCGGTGAAGTTCTTGATCAGGCCAGCGCGAGCCTTTTTGTACAGCCCCTTGGGGTCGCGTGATTCGCAAATCGCAAGCGGTGTGTCGACGAACACTTCGATGAAGTCTCCTGCCCGGTTGGCCTGGATCATCTTGCGTACTCGGTCGCGATCCTGGCGGTAGGGGCTGACAAAGGCGGTCAGCGTGATCAGCCCAGCCGATGCCATCAGCCCCGCCAGCGATCCGATTCGACGAATGTTCTCTTCGCGGTCGGTCTCGCCGAACCCCAGCCCGAACCGTGCGGCGAATTCTTGGGAATGTTCCTCGGCGAGTCGCTCTGGCGGTGCGCACAGGCCATGGCGGATGTTGTCGCCATCCAACAGCATCGTGGCACGACCCAATTGGTTCAGTTGACGATCCAGTTCGTTGGCAATCGTGCTCTTTCCGCACCCGCTAAGCCCGGTGAACCAGACCACCACGCCGCGCTGGGAAAGACGCTGTTCGCGATCGGATCGTGTGACGGTGTGGTCGTGCCAAACGATGTCGTTTTTCACCATAGGAAAACAGCAGCCAGCGTGGGGGATGTGTGTGTGTCGGTTGTCGAGTGCGACATGGACGTCGGTGGGGGCCGCAATCGATGGCCACCATCATAGCTTTCGAGAGCGATACTGTATCGGTCGGGGAGGCGTGCGAACGGGCCGGTGAAAGCGGATCAGGTCAGCCGCCAATGTGACCTGCATCTCGGTGACCCCTTCCAATCGACCGGCCTGGGAATGACGCACTCCGCGATAGGTCATCGCCAATGCGTCGGCGATCGCGTCGGCGTCCAGTTGCACGGTCTGTTGCCATGCCTGGTGTATCGAAAATTCCATGCCGACGGTCTTCATCTCGTCGACCACCATTTCCCAGCGGCTGCGTCGGTGCCCGGCCTGTTGAACCTGTTCGCGAAGTTCGATCAGGTCGGCTTCGCCCGGGACGGCAACGATGCAAACGGCGCCGGGTTTCAGCACACGATGGATCTCCTGGACCGGACGACGTCCGAACAACGAAAGGACCCGGTCGACGCTGGCGTCCGCGGCCGGCAATTCGCGATCCGCGTTGGCCAGCACCCAAGTCCCCGGACGCCACGATCGGGCCGCCATCTTGATCGCTCGTTTGGACAGGTCGATGCCGCAGTAGCCAGCGGCTTCATCCGCAAACAACGCCGGGCCGAACGATCCTTCGCCACACCCCAGATCGATCGTGCGTGGGGCGTCCGCAGCGGAGCCTCGCGATTCATTGATCCAAGGTCGAATCGCGTCGATCAGTCCGGCCGCATGCCCCCGCCCGAGCCAGCGGTGGCGAGCCAGCACGGCCGCGTCAGTATCGCCTGGATTCTTGCTCTTCCGATCCTGTGGCTGCAGCAGACTCCAGTACCCTTCTTTAGCACGGTCAAAATGGTGGCCGGCATCACAGAACAGTCCGCCGTCGCGTTGGTGCAACGGGTGGAGGCAGTTTCGGACGGTGCAACGAAGTTCAAACATGACGCCAAGTTTAAGTCGTCATGCGGATTGTCGGCAGGGGCCGCCGCTGCTTTGCCACCGGCGGATGCGGAGAGGCGATCCGCGACAGGAAAATGAAGGGCAGAGTCGAGATGGGGGCTGCCGGATAGGATCGGAGAAGATCGGGGCGGAGGGGATGCGGTTGATCGGGAGGAGGGGAGGAAGTTCGAGTTCGAGTTCGAGTTCAAGTTCGAGTTTAAGTTCGAGTTTAAGTTTTTGAACTGGAAGTTTTAGTTGTCATTCGGATTGTCGGCTGGGGCGGCCGCTGCTTTGCCACCGGCGGATGCAGAGAGGCGATCCGCGACAGGAAAATGAAGGGCAAAGCCGAGATGGGTTCTGCCGGAGAGGATCGGGGCGGATCGGGGCGGAGGGGACGCGGTTGATCGGGAGGAGGGGGGAAGTTCGAGTTCGAGTTCAAGTTCGAGTTTAAGTTTTTGAACTGGATTTCTGGTTCCTGTATCCGCCTTGAACTTGAACTTGAACTTGAACTCGAACTTGAACTTGAACTTGAACTTGAACTTGAACTCGAATTCGAACTTCGGCTTGCGCTTTCCTTCCCCGCTTCTCGTTACGCTAGGGAGGGTTGATCGGTGTACAGTTCTAAGAGTTGGCTTTGGACTTTCACTGCCCGCAGCAGGACCCACAATTGGTCGGGTGAAAATTCGGTGGGGCCGTCGCTGCAGATCGATTCCAATTCGTCAGCCACGGCGGAGTGTTGATCCGATGCAGCCTCCAATCGAAAGCTGGCGTTCTTCCACGCTGTTGTCAGTTGCGCCGGATCGGTCAATTGGTCTGCATCGCTGACTTGCGTCAGAATCAATAGCGACAGCCTGGCCACGTCCGTTGGTAACAACGAGGGCTGTAAGGTCAGAAGGCGTTTTGCCAGTTCGTGACAAGTCATGTGCATTATCTTCGGTTTGCCTCGTGTCGCCGGGGCGAGCGACCCGAGATAAGGCTAGCCACCCGTGAATCGGTGGTGGACAAGGAATCTGCTTGTACTGAACCCTAGGTTGCGAAACCGACTGCGGCAAAGCATCGGGACAAAGATGTTGACTTTGTCCCGATGTCCGCATCCCTGCTGCACTACTCGACGTCGGCGGCCGACCGTCGGTCTTCTTGCAGGCTGGCCAGGTAGGCCACCAAGTCACGTAAATCACGGGCCGTCATGAACTTTGTCAGGTCATCAGGCATCGAACTTTTTCCCTTGCGACGGGCGACGATTTCGTCCGTGAAAATCTGAACCAACGAACCGTCATTCTGGATCAATTCGATGTAATCGTCATTCTCGGATTTGACGATGCCAGAGAAGACTTGCCCCGAATCATTTGCGATCACGGCGGTTTCAAATCCTTCGGCGATCTTTGCGTTGGGCAAACAGATCGATTCCAACAGATAGCGTCGATCGCGAGTCTTGCCGATGACCGTCAAGTTGGGGCCCACTTCCCCGCCCGCCCGATCGATCTTGTGGCATCGCAAGCACGACAGTTCGGTTTTTTCGAGGAACAGTTTCGAACCACGTTGGACATTGCCACCGTTCAGGGAGGTCAGCCACTTCGCCAAGGCATCGTCCTGAGCCAACTGCTGTTGGTACTCGGTCAATCGTTTGCCGAGCGCGTCGTCCAGTTTTCCTTTGGCGGCCTCCAGCACGTTGAGTTGCACGTCCGAGGAAAGCTTGTCATCGAGATAACTTTCCACGCCGCCGATGATCGCCGAGAGCGCTTCGGGGGACTGGCTGCGCCCCAGGATGTCCCATCCCAGTTGGCGGACATCCATGCTGCGGCTTTGGGTCGCTTTGATGAATTTGCCGAGCGATCCTTCGAGGTCATTCGCCGCCAGCACATCCAGCGCCGCCCGGACCAATTCGTTTGGCGGTGTCAGGCTGACTTCGTTGGCCAATTTGACGGCCAAGGGAGCGTTCAGTTTCGCCAACGCGGTCAAGGCGGTAGCTCGGTTGGATGAACGTTGATCGGAATTCGCAACTCGCTGGGATAGCAGCGGTGCGATCTTTTCGATCCCCAATCCCGCAGCCACTTCGATGGCCTTTTCTCGCACCGATTCTTGCGATGTCATCAGGATATCGATCTGCGGCGACAACGCGTCGGCGGCTTCTTTGCGAGGCCGGGCTTTGGTGTCGCGATAGACATTGATGACGCGGTCACGTGGGTCCGGTGATGTCCAGTCGGCCAGCATGTCCAAGGCTTCGATTCGCATTTCTGGCACTGCCGATACGCGGCCCGCATACTGTGCCAACTGTGTGGCGGCATCGGCCGTTCCTAGTCGGAAGTTGGCGTTCAGGACGCGGCGGATCAGATTGGTGTCGGTCAGCGGTTGATCGATCAGTGCGGCCAGCGAATTGACAGCCACCGGGACGGGTTCATCGTGGATCGCGCGAGCCGCTTCGAGGACGACCAATGGATCTTGGTCTTTCAGGAATTCCGCCAACAGGCCGCTCTTTTGACGTCGCAATGCCACCACCGCAGCACGGCGGACCGAGACGCTAGGGTGCGAAATCAGTTGGCCGATCGCTTTGCCGGAAATGGCCTTCGCCAGATAGCTGAATCCGGCGTGTCGCAAAGCGGGGTCGGCGTTGTCGTTGGTCGCTAGGATCCCGACGACATGCCCCATCGCTTCGGCGTCTTTCAGTTTTCCCAACGCCATCATCGCAGCATATTGGACGCGTGCCGAAGGATCAGTCAATTGTTGGCGGATTTTCGCTGCGGCGGCGGTGACACTTCGGTCGCCCAACGCTCGGATCGCTGCGGTGCGGATGATTTCGTCTTTGTCGGTGACAAGCCCATCCAGGCCCGCAATGGCCGCGTCCGCTTTGGCGGGTTTGGTGCGTGCAATTTGGTCGACGCCCCAGGTGGCGTGCAGACGCTTGATGGAATCCGATTCGGCCGATGTGGCAACGGCAATCAGTGTGTCGATGTCGCCGCGGCTTGCCAGTTCCCATTGAGCTTCGAATCGTACGCGGCGATCGACATGGCCCAGCAGTTCGGACAGTTTGGCGGCTGGGTGTTCCGCCCATTGGCTGGCCAACAGAGATTGGACTTCGGCAACGATCGGCTGTTTTTGTTCCGCTGGATCGCTGAGCCGATAGATCCGGCCTTTGCCCAGACCGTCCCATCCGTCGACCCAGTCGCTGACGTACAGATGCCCGTCAGGGCCGAACGCGACGTCGGTTGCTAGCACGGTCCAGATCGGGTCGGAATCTTCGCCCA
Source organism: Rubripirellula lacrimiformis (assembly GCF_007741535.1). Lineage (NCBI taxonomy): Bacteria > Pseudomonadati > Planctomycetota > Planctomycetia > Pirellulales > Pirellulaceae > Rubripirellula > Rubripirellula lacrimiformis. The sequence goes on along the minus strand of NZ_CP036525.1, from coordinate 7,524,965 downwards.
TTTGGTAGAACGCGCCGTCGGCGTCCAGGTTGAACGATCGAATGCCGCTATTGGCTGGTCCGCCGCGGAAGTCGCAGATCAGGAACTTGTCCTTCAAGGCGTCGCCGAATCCAGTTCCGGGATAGAACGCCAGCCCGCTGGGGCCGTCGGTGAAGTTCAGCACCGGTGGGACGATGTAGGCGGGTTGTTCGTTGTGGAACGGTTCCCAGATCTTCTCGCGGTTGAAAGGGCCACGATCGGGCAGGTATTGGTACTGCATCCGCCACCCGGTGTCGCCGCCTTCGAGGATATGGACGATGCGAGCCTGGTCGCCGCTGTCGCTGTTGTTGTCGACCGAAAACAGGTCACCGACATCGTTGAACGCCAATTCCTGTGGGTTACGCAGCCCGGTGGCATAGACTTCGAGGCCGCTTCCGTCCAATTCGCAGCGGAAGACGGCACCCGATTGTGGGTCCGCCAACAGCCGTCCGTCGGCGGTCGTGACGTTGTAGCCCCGGTCGCCGATGCTGAAATAAAGTCGCCCGTCCGGGCCGATCACCAGCCCGTGCATGTCGTGGCCGCGGAATGCGACGCGGACGCCGAACCCGTCGGACAGCACCACGCGTTCGTCGGCTTTGCCGTCGTCGTCGGTGTCGATCAGTTTCCATAGTTTGGGGATGCAGGTGTAGTAGATCGAATCGCCTCGAGCCAAAACGCCCGCTCCGGTGCCCTCTTCGATGCGGTTGAACCCGTTGGCCAGAATCGTCGATCGGTCCACCTTGCCGTCGCCGTCGGTGTCTTCCAGGCGACGGATGCGATCATCGTGCTGGGCGTAGGTGACGGCCGCTTCGCCGAGCAGACGTTTGTGATAATCGATTCGGTCTTGGACCGTTTCGGCTGCCAAATCCGCCAATAGCCACTGTTCGTCATGCCCGCGGTTGTCCGTCACACCGCGATTTTGGCGGTAGGTTTCGCACACAAACAAACGGCCGCGATGATCGATGTCAAAGGCGACCACATTGGCGACTTCTGGTTCGGCCGCGTAAAGTTCGATCTTCCAGCCTTCGGGAATCCGGATTCCGGCCATCGATTCGGCCGCTTCCTCGGAAGCCTCGGCGATCACCGGATCCAGCGGTGCGGGCTGTTTAAAGTCCGCTGCGACGCCGTTTGGGCTGGTTCCCGCCAGTGCCGAAATCAGGCCCAGCCCGACCAGTCCTGCTGTCCAAATCGGTTTGCCCAATCGCCCTGGTCGCAGAATGGAAGCTGCCAATGCGGATGACGATCGGGGGGACGCCCACAGCAAGTTCACGGCAAAGCGGCATAGGGAACGCCCGAGAGTTGGCAACGGCATTCAGAAAGTCCAGTCGGATTCGAGGGGGGCAGTGTCGGATGTAGTAGCGGTCAGGAAAATATGACATTGGCGATGGGCGGTCGGTCAACCCGCCGGCCGGGATCTCACCGGTCCGGTAACCCCATCCGTCGGGATCTCACCGCTCGGAACCCATCCGTCGGGAACCGTGGGCGAATCACCCGCGACGCCCCGTGTCCCGCCCACGGGGGCCAGACAGAACGCCATGGGCAACGGGGCCGATCGCTGGTCACCGCCGACCGTGATTTGCCGACCGCAATTGGCCGGCCGGTCATTGGCCGACCGTGTGATAAGTGGAACCGGATCACCGGTCGGGACCGTTTTGGAGCCCCAAGCGGCAAAGCATCGCAAATCGTTGAATGTCGTATGGGTCGCGTCGCCCGCAGATTCGTTGGATCAGCTAAGCTCGCTGACCTACGATTGTCACCGACTTGTACCCTAGAATAGTCGGCAGACCGTTTGATTGGCAACGAAGTTTCTCGGTGGTCTGTTTCTCGGTGGTCTGTTTCTGGCTGGACAAACTGATCTGCATGAATCCATCTGACCCGAACGAGTCTATGTTGCCCCCCGACTCTCCACCGCCGCCCGACCGAGCGTCGCTTTCGGATTCGCCAGCCCAGTCGTCGCCCGGGGAAATGCCGCCACAGAGCGACGTCGCCGACCCGGATTCCGGGACACTGGACGGTGACCTGGATGAATCGATTCGCGTCGGATCCCCCTTTGCCGGCGATCCGGTGCCGCTGCATCCGGTGGTCCAGCCGGTCGTCGACGTCAGTCCAATTCGGTACACCGCGATGGGCGCCGTGGCGGCGTCAGTGATGGTGGTCGGATTTGCAACGGCCGCGTTTTGGTGGTTCCCGGCGGGCGGAATCGTGGTCGCCGCACTGGGGTGCGTGCTGTCGATTTTTGGGATATTTTCCAGCTATCGACTGGCAGCGATGGGGCTGTTGGCGATTCATTTGTTTTTGTTCGTCGCAAATTATGGGCAGGTTTTGCAATGATCGCTGCGGCCTTGGTTTGGTCCACTATCGATACCTGGATTCTGTTGACCGCGTCGTTGGTCGCTGCATCGAGCGCGATCCCCGGATGTTTTCTGTTTCTGCGTAAACAGAGCATGATCGCCGATGCGTTGACTCACGCAGCCCTGCCTGGTGTCGTGGCGGCATTCGTTGTCGCCGGTTGGTTACAGGGGTTCGGGATCATCGACCAGGACGGCAGTTGGACGTTCCGCCAGAGTTTGATGTTTGGCGGTGCGATGACGGCGGGCTTGTTGACTGCGTTCTTGACCCAATGGGTGTCGCGGTCGGGATGGATTCGCGGCGACGCAGCGATGGGAGTCGTGTTCACCACTCTGTTCGCGATCGGTCTGATCATGTTGCGGCAGTTTGCGGATCAAAGCGATATCGACTTGGAATGTGTCCTGTACGGCCAACTGGACACGATCGGTCTGTCCGATGGTGTTCCGGCCGAAGCGATCACTTGTGCGTTGATGTTGGTGGTCAACTTGGTGCTGGTCACGGTGCTGTTCAAAGAACTGATGTTGACCACCTTTGATCCTGAATTGGCCGGGACCCTGGGGCTGCGGCCCGAGTGGATGCACTATGGATTGATGACCATCACCACCGCCACGATCGTCACCGCATTCGAGGTCGTCGGCAGCATTTTGGCGATCGGGATGTTGGTGATCCCGCCATCGACGGCGTTCTTCATCAGCCGTCGCCTGCGCCCGATGATCGCTGTTTCGATGTCTGTCGCCGTTTCTGCGTCTGTCTTGGGACACCTAGCGGCGATCACCCTGCCCGGCCCCATCACGTCTGCGCTAGGTTTGCCGTACGTCGAAAGCGTGACCACATCGGGAGCGATCGTGTTGGTCGCCGCTGCGCAACTGCTGATCGCAATGCTGATCGGTCCCGAACGAGGGATTTTGGTGGATCGGTACAGAGCCACTCGAACCCCCGCTGGCGAAGCGGTCCCGGTGAACTAAGGCTGCGTTTGGATTTGTTGAGATGACGAAGGGGAGAGCGAGGAGAAGGGATAGAGGGGGAGAAGGAATAGAGGGGGAGAAGGAATAGAGGGGGAGAAGGAATAGAGGGGAGAAAGAGTTCGAGTTCGAGTTTAAGTTCGAGTTTAAGTTGGGTGCTGCATGACAGTTGGAAACTTAAACTCGAACTCGAACTTGAACTCGAACTTTTCCCGACCCCGACCCCGCTACGGCGTTCCGGAACCCGGTCGTTGCGTGACGAAACCGAGGCTATTCGCCTAAACGGCTCATCAACTCGGCAAATTCTTGACGACTTCCGCCACGCCTTTTGCCTCAGCGTTCAGTTCCGGCGGAATACTCGCAAGCGACCGCAGCAAAGCGGACCTTGGTTCTTCTCGCTTGGTGCGGGGGTCTAATCCGTGCGGGTTTGATTCTCGGCGGCTTCGAACACATCCGCCTCGGGATCCAATCCCGATCCTGATTCGATCGCCGCTCGGGCGTCGCGGCCGGCCAATTCATGGTTCAAGATTTCTAGCAGCGTCTGCAGAAAGACGACGACCATTGGACCGACCAGAATTCCGATCGGACCAAACACTTTGACGCCACCGAGCACGCTAAGCAGTGCGAATAATGGGTGCAGCGTCGATCGGCCGTGCAGCACGTACATCTTGATGACGTTGTCGATCGATGAAACGACCGTGGCGCCATAGATGGCCAAGATCGCTGCTGCGGTCCATCGCTGTTCGACCGCGCCCAGGTAGATCGCACATGGCACCCACACCGATGCGGCACCGAGGAAAGGCACCAAGGCCATCATCGACGTGATCAGAAACAGCAGGATGATCGATTCGAATCCGAAGAACCAAAATGCGATGGCGGCCAACACGCCTTGCACCAACGCGCTCAGGACGCTGGCCAACACAACCGCTCGGCTGGTTCGATCGAACTCCAGCAACAGTTGGGCTTCGTATTTGTCGTCCAGCGGACTCAGTCGCATCAGGGTGCGGATCATCGCCGCGCCGTCGATCAGAAAGAAGTAGACCGCGATCACCAGGACGGCCAATCCGACCAGCACTTGAATCAGGTAACTGCCGGTGGCGCTGGTGATGGAGACAAAACGAGGCTGGAGGGTTTCGCGGGCCCGTTGCAGCAGCTTTTTCAGGTCTTCGGCGCTGGGGTTGGCAAGAAGACGCACCTGGCTGGTGAAGGTGCCACCGAGTTTGGCTTTCATCCAAGTGCGAATGGCCGCCGTCGCTTTCAAACTTCCCTGATGGAATTCCTCTTCCGCATCCAGTTGGCTGACCAGTCCTTCGGGCGACTCGACATCGTGTTTGGTCTGGACCGAACCGGCGAATTCATCCAGGCGGTCCTTGGCCACCTCGGCGAACGGTTCGGCGGTGACTGGCCCGGCGACTTCGGATTGCAAGTACTCAACCAGCGTGTACGCCTCTTTGACGTCTGACAGCACCTGCTTGGGATCTTCGCCTTGGTCCAGCGAATCGCTTAGTTCGTCCAATCGGCGGAATTGTTCGGCATGTGGCAGCGAGATGCCCAGTTGTTCGCGGCCACGATCCAGTGCCTCGGTCAAGTCTTTGAAATTCACCTGGCTGACCATCGCGGTGAACTGGCTGGTCGCGACCGAAACGATCAGGATCAACGGCATCAGCACGATGGCAAGTACCAGCGATGTGGTCGCCAGCGCGGCAGTTCGAGGTTTCCGGCCGGTGTGTTGAAAGATCCAGTGATGGACGGGACGGAAAATGACCACCAACAACGCGGCCAGAAACAGCGGCACAAAGAAACCGGCCATCACTTTGTAGAACAAGGCGCCGACCGCTATGATCCCCAAAATCAGCATCACGACGGATAGGATACGCGCCAGCGACGGGAGTCCGGGATCCCGCGACGCGGTGCCCGCGGCTTGACCACTGTCGGTCGGGCTGGTCGGATCTTTCGTCAGCGGTTGAGTTTCAGCTTGCTGAGTTTCAGCTTGCTGAGTTTCGGGCGACTGCGGGGCGGCCGGATCGCTGCCTTTGGCTTCGCCCCCAGAGTTTGGCTGACGGCCCGATGAGTTTGGTTGGCGGTCCGATTTGCTTTTGCGTCGACGGTTGGTCATGCAGTATCCAAGATGCAGTGTTGGATCAATCGAAATCGGTGATCATGTGGAGGTGGAACACGGTTGGTCGGGGATTGTGGACGATTCACGCGGCATTGACCAGTCATTCCCCTTGCCGCCGCCCTGCCCTTCACCGCCAACCCTACCCTTTGTCGACGCCCCGCTCCTTTGCACCGAAAGAAAACCAACGTGATCGACAAGCCGATTCGAAATGATTCCGGTGCGGACGCAGACGAAGTCGACGCCAGCGGTCCAGTCGGTGTTCAGGATAACCGAGTCGGTGGACGCAAGAGATGGATGGCGGTGGCCAAGCTGGTGATCCTGGTCGTGGTCGTGATTGGCCTGGCGTTGGCATTTCGATCGGCTGCCCAGCAGTGGAGTGCGGAAACGGCCAAGATCGATTTGGCGATCGATGAACTGCAGTCGCAAGCTGACGTCGAAACCGATCCAGCGGTCCAGCGGGAATTGCAGCAACAGCAGGCCGCGCTGAATGCCAGCCGGCCTCACCCGGCCAATCTGAATTTGGCTTGGTTGTCCGTCGCTGCTTGGTTGTATGCCCTTGGCTTGCTGCCATCTGGGATGTTGCTCCACCGCGCCGTGCATGCCTTGGGTGGGCATCCGAAACGGTCAACGGCGATCATCGCCCAATCTTTGGGGCATGTTGGAAAGTACGTTCCCGGCAAAGCGATGGTGGTGGTGCTGCGTGGCGGCGTCCTGGCTCGCGATGGTGTTCGGCCGCTGACATCAACGATCAGCGTCTTCCTGGAAACGTTCCTGATGATGGCGGTGGGGGCGGTGGTGGCAGCGATCGCAACGGCCGAGGCACCGGTGCCAAAGTGGATCACGATCACGGCGCTCGTCACGGCGCTGCTTGCTGGTATCCCTACCCTGCCACCGATTTTGCGCTGGATCGCAGCCCGCGTCGGCGGCGTCGACAAACAGCGAGTGGATGAACAGATCGGATGGTCGCTGTTCTTTGCCGGATGGGGTTGGTCGTTGTTGTCGTGGCTATTGATCGGTGGATCTTTCACGGCGTTGATCATGGCGGTCCCGACGGCGGATCCGGTGCCCTCGCTGATTCAGTTGTTTCCGATCGCGACCGCTGCGATCAGTTTGGCGATGGTCGTTGGGTTCGCTTCGCTATTGCCTGGTGGGGCGGGAGTTCGCGAGTTGGTTTTGGCATCGGTGTTGGGCATTGTGATCAGCCCCGCCCACGGTCTGCTTTCGGCGATCGCCGCGCGAGTGCTGTTCATCTTGGTCGAAGCGGCGATGGCGTTTGTGTGTTGGGTTTGGATTCGCCGACACCCCGTGGCCGCAATTTCGCTGGATCGGACGGCCGCCCCGGCGGTGTCGCTGTCGGCGGAGTAATTTTTCGCGAGTCCGGCTGATTTCATCGAGTGGACGCAATACCACTTGCCCTATGATGGGGGGGCGTTGCGTTCCGGATGGCGTTTGGCCGGCCGGTTCGGCGACGCGTTCTTCGTTGGCAATGACGACTGCCTGATGCTGGACGAATCTGATGAACGACGATCCGAATGAATTGCGGCGGATATTGGAACTGCAGCTGGTCAAGGTCCGCAGCGAGGCGTCGGCCGCCAAGCTGAATGCCAGGGCTGCCGAGATCCAGATGATGTTGCGGCGACTCGGCCACGGACCCGCCGCAGATACGGTCGGCGGATCCCCATCCCCCGATTCGTTCGTGCCAGAGCCGTCCATCCCGGACTTCCCTGCCCCGGATTCACTCGCCCCGGATTCACTCGCCCCGGATTCGCGTTCGCCTGCGATGCGGCGTTGGGATCCGTGTCACGAACCGCGACCGAAGGGGCCGGCCAATCCGCCGACCACTTTCGCGGACTGGGGATCGGTCCGGTCCGCACAGACCAACGGTCACAGCCGGGCGCGAGCGAAGTCGGATGCGGAAACCGATCGCCCACGAAACACTCCTGCCGCAGCGGACCGTTCGGTAGAGAACTCTCCGCCGACTAGCATTGCCAACCGAACACGCCGCGAACCTTCGCGACCGATCACACGCCGTGATGGCCAGCACAGCCGCGTTGGTAGGCCGCGGATGATGGATCAAAGTCGGCACTCTCCTTTGCCTCAGTCGCCCGTCGACGGGGGATCCGCATCCCAAGCACGCAATCGAAACGTTCAGGCCGGCGATTCGAAGATCAAAAAAAACGATGTCGGCGGTCTGCCGGGCATCGAACCGTTGGTGACACAGGACGATGACGACAAGGCGAATCGGCGCAGACGTCCGGCGGCGTGGTTCGTCAGTGCGATTGCACACGTCGGCATTCTGATCTTGTTGGCCGGGATCGGATTGCAGACCCGCATCCCCAAAGACCAGGTCGCCCTATCGGCCTCGGTCACATCGGCGGATCAGGAGGTGATTGAGACGGTCGAAATTGAAACCAGCCAAGCGATGCCATCGTCCACGGTTTCCGATCCGGTGCCGAATGAGACTCAGCACGATCTGAGTCCGGTTGGTGAATTGGTCGCAAGTGAATTTTCGCCGGATGCATTGCCCACACCACCAACTGCGATGGTGTCGACGCTTTCCAGTTCGGCGGCTGGTTCCACCTTGGGCCGGTCGATGAATTCAGCCGGTGCCAAGAAGATGACGTTTTGTGGCGTGGAAGGTGGCGGGAACCATTTTGTGTACATGGTCGATAGTTCCGAAAGCATGAAAAGCGGTTTTGATTCGGCGATCACCGCACTGTTGGGGTCCATCGATCTGCTGACACCCGATCAACGGTTCTATGTCATCATTTTCGATCGCCAGCCGGATTACATGCGGATTAGCGATCCGAGTGTTGACGAACCGCGAAGCGTCTTTGCAACCGACGCGAACAAGCGAGCGTTGAAGCGGTGGGTTCGCCAAGTTGGTCGCGGACCCGGATGGGCGCCGTATGATCCAACCCGGTTTGCGTTGAAGCTGCGACCCGATGTGATCTTCCTGCTCTCCGACGGCGAGTTCTCGCAGAAGTTCGAAGACATGTTGGCCGAAGAAAACGTCGTGACCAATTTGTTCGGTGATCGCAAGCCGATCAGCATCATCCACACCATCGCCTACCACAGCAAAGTCGGCGAGGCTGGGATGCGGCGAATCGCCAATCGTCACAATGGCCAGTTCCGTTACGTACCCAAACCATAGAACGATGTCAGTGGAGCTAACGCGGGGACCGGGAATCCGTCAGTCGGGATGGGGGATGGTGCGTTAGGAAGAGAGTACGAGTACGAGTTCAAGTTCAAGTTCGAGTTCGAGTTCGAGTTCGAGTTCGAGTTCGAGTTCAAGTTCAAGTTCAAGTTCAAGTTCAAGTTCAAGTTTCGTGCCAGCAACGCTAGGGCCCCACCGTCAACTTAAACTCGAACTTAAACTCGAACTCGAACTTCTTCTTCTTCGACTCCCCTTCGCGAATCCTAATCTTCCGAACCGTCGCTTCTTTTCAATATTTGTTTGATCTTGTCCATCCGCGTTTTCAGTTCGGCTTCGAATCCGCGATCCACCGGGACATAATACGAACGGTCCACGCCCAAGTAATCCTGTGCCGCAATCCCGTCTTCGGCATTGTGAGAGTACTGGTAACCCTCGCCGTGTCCCAGCTTTTCCGCTCCGCCGTAATGAGCGTCTCGCAAATGTTTGGGGACCGGGATGATTTTGTTTTCGCGGACATCTCGCCGCGCCGACGTGATCGCGACCGTGGCGGCATTGCTTTTGGGAGCCAGTGCCAAGTAGGCGACGGTTTGGCTAAGGGTTAGTTGCGCCTCGGGCAATCCAACGAACTCGCACGCCTGCATTGCGGCAACCGCGATCGGCAACGCTTGCGGATCCGCGTTACCGATATCTTCGCTGGCCAAGATGACCAGTCGTCGACACAGGAATCGAATGTCCTCGCCGCCTTCTAGCATGCGGGCCAACCAATAGACTCCGGCATCCGCATCGCTGCCTCGGATGCTTTTGATCATGGCGCTGGTCAGGTTGTAATGGTCGTCGCCACCGGCATCGTATCCGCCCAAACGACTTCCCAGCGATTCCTTCACCACGTCACGCGTGACTGATCCGTCTGCTGAACTGCGGACCGCGATCTCGAGCGCCGAAAGAGCCCGCCGGGCATCGCCTTCGCAGGCTTGCGACAGATAGGTGATGGCATCGTCATCGACCGTCACCGACGTGCCGCCCAAACCGCGATTCGAATCGGCCAAAGCCCGGCGGATCAAGCCTTCGATGTCTTCGGGCGATAGCGATTCCAACTGGAACAACTGGCTGCGGCTCAGCAGCGCGCCGTTGACGGCAAAGTAGGGATTGCTGGTCGTGGCGCCGATCAGCGATACGACACCGGATTCCACGTCCGGCAGCAGTGCGTCCTGTTGGCTTTTGCTGAACCGATGGATTTCATCGATAAACAGCAGTGGTCTTGGCCCCCCCGATGCGATCAGGTCGCCGGCCCAGGCCAGTACCTCGCGAACGTCTTTCACGCCGCTGGATACGGCGCTCAACGTACGCAGTTGGCTGCCGGTTTCGATGGCCAACAGGTGAGCCAGAGTGGTTTTACCGGTGCCGGGTGGTCCCGAAAAAATCACACTTCCCAAACGTCCGGCGTCGATCATTCGCCGCAGCAGTTTGCCTTCGCCCAGGATGTGTTGTTGGCCGACGTATTCGGTCAGCCGCTGGGGACGCATGCGTGCAGCCAGCGGTTGGGCGCTGGCAAGGTTGTCGGCTTCGGCATCGTCGAACAACGAAGGTGGCTGATTCACTGCTGGTATCCCTGATGTGCGGCCGATGGCCAGCTTCAAGAGTCAAGATCGGAAAGGACCGATCGTCAGGGTATCGCTTCGCAGTGTTGGAGTTAACCGCCGGACGGATCCAGCGGATCGATGACCACAGCGTTTCGCGGGCCAGCGTTTTCAATTGCGGTTTGCCGTTTTCTGTGGCCGTCGACCTTTCGACCGGGACACTACGGCCGTCGGTGCCGGAAAACTACTCGGGCTGGGCAATCGATTCGGGGTTCCGCGATCGGCAGGAATCGGATGATTCGGCAGACACCGTGGCGGCGTTCTGCTGTGCTACCCGATGTTGCTGGTCGCATAGGTTGCGGATCAGCCAGGGCAGCGGATTCGAAGCCGGTTTGGATTCGTTCACCGTTGATTGGGCGGATCCGGAGCTGTCGTTGGTGCTAGCCGCCACGCTGCCGGTAGGTGGATGGATCGCGGCGGGCACAGTTTGGGTCGTTTCGGCCATGACGAGCGATCTGTTAGGAAAGGGATGTTTCGAAAGAACAATGTCGATTGGCTATATCAGAACGCGGACTCGCGGGTAAATACCCGCATGGCAGTTCCCGGTGGGGGATCCATGGCGGTGTCTTCTATGGCACATAATGGCGTTGATCCCGCCATCTGCAAGTCGCTTGCCTAAGCTGGTATCCTCCGGGAATGAAATCAACCGCAATCTATCGCCTCGGACAACTGTCCATCGTCGACGTCACCGGTGCCGACGCCGCTGCCATCGTGCATAACGTCACCACGAACGAGGTCAAAAAATTGGCCGTTGGTGAGGGTCGCGAGACGTTCATCACGGATGTTCGCGGCAAGACTTTGGCGCACGGCTTTTTGTATCGTCACGAGGATGCGTTTCGCTTGATCGCTTCGTCAGGAGTTTCGGCCGTCTATGCCGCGCACCTGGATCGTTACACGATTCGTGAAGACGCCGTGCCGCAGATTCGGGACGAACAATTCGTGGTTTTTGCCGTGCCTAGCGCTTCGGCGGTCGATCTTGGGATCCAACCGGGTGGCGATGATGCCCTGGGAAAGATCCAATCGTGGTCTGCCAAGTGGGGTGATACCGACGTTGTTGTGTATCAGAATCGTTGGCTCGGCGAGGGAACGCTGGCGGTGCTGGTTTCCAGCGACGATTTGCCATCGATCGAGCAGTGGATCGCAGCCAACGATGTTGCTGTGGGCGGAATGGACGACTTTCACCAGCAGCGTGTGGCGGTTGGTTTTCCCTGGTACGGTTTGGACCTTACCGACGCCAATTTGCCTCAAGAAGCCGACCGGGATGATCTGGCCGTTTCCTTCACCAAAGGGTGCTACCTTGGTCAAGAAACCGTCGCTCGCTTAGACGCGCTGGGGCAAGTCCAGAAAAAACTGGTACGTTGGTCCATCCAGGGCACCATCCCAACGGCCGGGGCAACCGTCGATGCAGCGGGAAAAACCGTGGGGCGTCTGACCAGCATTGCTAGAATAGAGCCCCAGGGTGACCAGGCTGCTGCGATTGGGTTCGCACGGCGGAGTCACTTTGAACCCGGCGCGGTGGCGGACGGCGACGGATTTCAAGCGACGGTGATCGGCGCGGCCGAGGCCTAATTTCGGCTCTTGTCCTCTTCATCTCTTCTTCTAAACCGACGGCGGACATGGACGATTCATCCCAAGCATTTGCACAACTGCTTGCCAAAGTTCGCGACGGGGACGAGCAGGCCACGGCGCAGATGTGGGAGTCCTACTTTCAGCAGCTGGTGCGCATCGCAGCCAAGCGGTTGCCGGCCAACCTGCGACGCAGCGGTGACGAGGAAGACATTGCCCTGTCGGCGTTTCACAGCTTCATCGCAGGCATCCGCCGTGATCAGTTCCCGGACCTTAGCGGCCCCGAGAATCTGTGGGGGCTGCTGATCACGTTGACCAGCCGAAAATCGCAGGCTCACCTGCGTCGCCAAACCCGACAAAAACGCGGTGGTGGATCGGTCCGCGGCGAATCGGTGTTCCTGAACCATGCTGGCGAACTGCGATCCGGTGGGATCGGCGGTGTGACCGGCGATGAAGTCGCCGCAGACATCCGCGCCGAACTGGCCGAAGCCTGTGACGTGCTGCTGGATCAACTGGATGACGAACAATTGAAACAGATTGCCATCATGCGGATGGACGGGTACCTGGTCGACGAGATCGCAACCCGTTTGGAAGTCAGCAAGCGAGCGGTCGAACGCCGTCTGCAACTGATTCGTAAAATCTGGGCCGAACAAGTCGATACATCGGACAACGAGGCCGAAGCGTGAGCCTGGATAAATTACCCGCAGCGGAATTGGCCAGGATCGATTCGGTCTGTTTACAGTACGAATCGGAATTGCGACGAGGGTCCAGCCCATCGATCGATTCGTTGGTTTCGCGACACGGTGGTCTGAATTCGGATCTGCTGCGCCACGAACTGGAACTGGTCCACGACGAACTGGAACGTGATCGACGCTATCGCGAAGAAGCGAGTCCGATTTTTGGTTCAGGTCAAGCAGACAGTTTTGGCCAAGGGTTGGCCGAAGAAAGTCACGATGCTGCCACCATCATCGGCCCATTGCCGGGGGCTGGCGTCCCATCGGTCACACGCGGAACCGCCGGGATCGACGATGCTGCTGTCTCGGGCGCAGGAAGCTCGGGATCGTCTTCTCGTTCGCTATCGCCCAACGTTGCCCCGCGGCTGGCGCTTCCCGATGTTGGATCGCTGGTCGGCCCCTACCGAATCGAAGGCACATTAGGGCGTGGCGGAATGGGCGTCGTCCTGCGGGCGTCCGATGGACGGTTGGGACGGACTGTCGCGATCAAAATGCTGGCCGTCGAAGCCGCTAGCCGACGTGATTTGAATGAGCGGTTTCAGCGCGAAGCACGGGCGGTTGCTGGCATCAGCCACCCCAACATCGTGGAACTCTTTGACGTCGGTATGCACGGGGGGATGCCCTATGCCGTGATGGAACATCTAAGCGGCGAATCGATGGACCAACGGCTGGCGCGAAAGCCGCTGTCGTTGGACGAAACTTACCAATTCGGCGCACAAATCGCCGCGGCACTGGACGCCGCACATGGCGGTGGTGTTGTCCACCGGGATCTGAAACCACACAACATCATGTTGGTTGGCGGTTCGGCGTCGCGATCCGAGGCTGCATCCGATTCCGACGATGGCGATGACGGAAAACCATCCACGATCGTCAAACTGTTCGATTTTGGGCTGTCGCGGGTCCCGCCGTCGGCGCTGGAACCAGACGCCGAAGAGACTCGCGAGGGAATGATCCTGGGCACACCCGGCTACATGGCGCCCGAACAGGCACGCGGGGAACCCGTCACCCCGGCGGCCGACATCTTTTCATTGGGGTGCATCCTCTATGAAGCTTTCTATGGCCGTCACGCATTCCAAGGGACGACCAAGGCCGCTCGATTGACATCGACGGTGAACCAAACGCCGCCGATCGACGCGGTCCGCCGACGCGATGCACCGGATCTTGCGGATCTGATCGACCAGTGTCTCGAAAAGGATCCACAGAAACGGCCCGCATCGGCTGCGGTCATCGCACAACAATTACGGCAAGACCACATTTCGTACCACTCCGGCATCATGGGGAAGTCCTCGGGCCGCGATTCGAAATCGACCCTCTCTGTCGTCCGGCGTTGGGGATTGGTTGCCGCAGTCCTGCTGGCTGTCGTGGGGGCATTCGCCCTTTGGAAACGGTCCGTCGCCGGAGTCGCCGGGCTAAGCGATGTCGATTCGTTGGCTGTGTTGTCGTTCGTGGATTTGTCGGACGCCGACGACCGCGATCCCGCCGATGATCCCAATCAAGCGGGGGCGATGGTCGGCCCACCGGTCGGTGACAGGCCGTTGCACCGGGGCGAAGAACTTTCAGTGCTATTGGTCCACGAACTATCGCGAATGTCCAGCGTTCGTGTGCCTCGGTTTCGGCCACTGCGTGCCGAATCGCCCGAGGAACTTCGGCGTCTGGGGAAACAGCTAGAAGTCGACGCGTTGTTAAGCGGGACCATTCAAACGGTTCGCCAGGGCGACCAACCGATCATCGAATTGGATCTGCAGCTGACATCTTCGAAAACCGGCAATCAGATTTGGGGACGAAAGATCACCCGGCAAGTCGGCGAGAACTTTCTGGAACAGTCTCGATTGGCCACCGAGGTCGCGGCGGTCATCGGTCAAAGTCTGACTTCGACGGCGGCCGAGTCGGCGCCACCAACGACCGAATCGTTTCGCTGCTTGGTCGATGGCGAGGCCCGGTCGGACCCCGACAGTCTTAGTGGGTTGTCGATGGCGCTGCGGTGTTTCCAAAAGGCACATGAAGTGGATCCCCAGTTTGTCGATCCGCTTGCTGGGATTGCGCTGACCTCCATTACCTTGGCCGGCCAGTCGTCGATGGATGCCACTCCCGAATTGGTGCGTCAGGCGACAGTGAAGGCCGAAGAGGCGCTTCAGCGTGACCCGACATCGATCGATGCACGGCTAGCGATGGCCATGTTGGATTGGCAAACCCTGGGGCGGTACGCACGGGCCGAACGAACGTTTCGTGAACTGGCCACCGTGGCGCCCTACCGTTGGCAGGTCCAGCATCAGTACGGGTTGTTGCAATTGGCGTTGGGCCAGCAAAACGATGCAATCCGCACGCTGCGGGAAGCGTCCCTGCTGAATTCGATGTCGATGATCGTGAAAGTCGACCGGGCTCGAGCGATTTGGTTCGCTGGCGATGTGGATGGGGCGATCCGAGATGCCAAGTACTTGGTGGGCCGATTTGATTCACACCCGCTGGCCCGCGGATTGTTGGTGGACATCTACGAATCGCAGGGGCGATTTGCCGAAGCGGCCGCGCTCCATGATTCGTTTGAAGTGGCCGACGACATCACTGCCGCCGATTATTATCCCCAGCGAAAAACACGACTGGCCGAACTGCCCTATGGCCCGTTCGGCGAACAGTCCAATCTTGCGATCTGGCAAGTTCGTGCGGAATCCAAAATCGATGATGTGGAAGTGGCTACTTGGGTCGATCCGATGC
Organism: Rubripirellula lacrimiformis; assembly: GCF_007741535.1. Taxonomy (NCBI): domain Bacteria; kingdom Pseudomonadati; phylum Planctomycetota; class Planctomycetia; order Pirellulales; family Pirellulaceae; genus Rubripirellula; species Rubripirellula lacrimiformis. Next base: position 7,509,714 of record NZ_CP036525.1, on the reverse strand, counting down.
CGCCAATGATGTCTCTGTTGATTGCAGCGCATCCAAGTTTCGAGGTTGTCAAAGACTTGCCGCACGCGGTAGAGGTTCTGCCGCCTGCCATGCAGTAGTGATCGCGGCATAGACGCGCCCGCCCGAACGCCCGATCCACAGGGTCACCGGCGTGTCGCCCGTCGACCGATATCGCCGCGATAACATGTTGGGGTCATGGTCGGTGCCGCGAACCTTGATGGTTTCGGGGTACATGTTCCGGCTACGAAGTTCACGGCGAAGTTTGCGATCGTCCGCGGAACCGGACCACACCACTTGGCCCACCACCGCCAAGTTGGGGACCGCTAGGTTGGCACCGGCCCCGTTCACGCTATCTCGGTTCGCATCATCCGGTGGCGGCGACGTGCTGGTTGCCGATTCGTCCGCCTTGGGTGGATCGTCACAGGTCAGGAACCCGGACGGTTTGCCAAGCAGTCGGATCCCATGTCGATTGGCGTACGCGATCGTCAATCCCGCCGCGCGGATCGACGCATCGGGATCGATCATGTAACCACCTGGGTTGGTGTCTGTTTTCCACAGCTGGGCGGTTTGTTCAGGCAGGTCAACGACCTCGTCCGCGTGGGCGACGAAACGCACCCAGGATCCGTCGTGGCGAACTCGGTAGGCCGAACGTCCGTTGTCAGGTAGGTCGGCCTGGTCGATCGCGTCGCCACAGATCAGCGACTGCTCTCGCACGCTGCCGGACAATGAAATCCACGATCGATGCCATGACGCCATGGTTGCGGTCAACGACGAATTCGGGCCACCGGCGGCCACCGGCGCCAGTTTGATGATGGACGCAGGTTGCCGCTGGACGATGCCCAGAACGTCGGTCCAGGCTGGCTGGTATTCGTCCGGATCGGTTGTGCGTTTGCCGGATCCACGTCGATCGGGATCGATGTGCACTGCTGATTTGGGATCGATCGGAATCCGGCATGCGTCATCACAGCAAACATCCGATGCGGTCGAAGCTTCGCTTGGCTCGGCGGTGGCCTGTATCTGTTTCAGGTTGGCGTGTGCCATCGATGCTGTGATTCGATCTTGATCGACACCCAGCACCCTGCCTCGCCTAGCCAATTCCATGGTGTCGCCGCCGACGCCGCAACACAGATCGACGACGTCTCGGTTGCCCAACCAGGCCGCTTTCAGCCGCGCCACCTGCCAGGGTGTCGCTTGTTGCAGCGATTTTTCGGATACCCACCAATGGCCTTCGCCAAACTTGGCGCGGGCTTTCGTCTGCAGCTGCGCAGAAGAGATCACCGCATGCGCGACATCTTCACCGAGTTGCTGTCGCATTCGGGCGATCGTCGATGCATTGGCGTTTTCTCCGTTGCCAACGGACTGCGACCATTGGGCGAGGACGTCGCGGTAGTGATCAAAGGGGACAAGCAAGTGGATGTTCTAGAAAGCGATGCGATGGAAGACGGATGTCGGTTTGCAACGGTGTTGCGACCCGGCCGGATTGTAATTGATGACTCGATCATAGGGACAAGGGGGGGGCCAAGCGGATCGGTCAACGCCCGCATCCACCGCCCGCCGATATTTGACAACGGGTTGGTCCCTGTTGGATCCCTTCCGTATTTTCGCTTCCGGTCACGTTCGCCATGATTTCACGATTGCAAACCGCGGCGCTACTAGCCGCCGCCGCAGGAGGACCGTACGTGGCATCTGAAACCCAGTGGGGACAGGATGCCATGGGCGTGATCGGTGGCGCATCGACGGTGTCTTATCAGGGCGAGGGAGCGATTTCGGTCACCGGTGCCGCGCATGCCCACCACGAAGTCGAAGGACTTCGCAACGTCAACTCACAGCGGTATCGATTCGACGAAGACATGGCTCGCAAGTTAGGCGCGATCCCCGCTGACCCTGCCGCCGTGCCCCAATTGGCGATGGTAGGGGTGACCGATCTGCGCGAAGTGATCCGGTTCGACATCACACCGCAGTGGGTGATCGGACGCTTCGCTCGCGTCAGTACGGTGTTGGCGGATCTGAATCTAGAAGGGTTGCGAGTTCCCGTCGTCACCGGAACTCGCGCCGATGATCTGGCAGGAACGTTGACCTACTATTTTGATCAGAAGAGTACGTTGCAGCGGGTCACCTTTCACGGTTTCACGGGCGATCCAAACAAACTGGTTTACGCCGCGACATCGCATTATGGGCTGGCCGCTGAACCGACTTTGGAAGCCGGCGTTTACACCAAACGTTGGAACGGCAAGCCAGTGCACTTCTTGCGACTGACGCACGCGCCTGTCGTTTACTCGGATGCCGTTCATCAAAAGTACACGGTCTTCATGGAACTGAACCAACCCAGTTTGCACTATGGGATCAGCGCCGAGGCCAAGCGGATCGTGGATGCCGACCGGCACAGCGGTCGTTGGTAGGGGCGCGTGCACGCACAGGGCGGTCGCTGAAAACGAGAAAGTCGTTGAATTCAACCGACATCCCCCATCGACATCGGTGATCAGGAATCTTGGCAAATCCCATTGGTGAACCGACAAAATACGCTGTTCGGCGGTATTTTGTCGATGAAGCCTAGCACGGGCTGGCATCGCCACGCTAAGGTGTGGGGTGGGCAAACACTTGGTGGGTGGTTGTATTTCACGATCGATCCCAACCATCGCCGCCCCTCGTTCGTTGGGAGAAGAGTGATGAAAACCGGATGGTACTACATGGCCAGCGGCTGGATCCGTAAAGGTCGTCGTGTGGGGCCGATCTCGGAAAGCGACCTGCTGCTGCGGATTGATCGCGGTCAAATCGGTCCCGAAACGTTGCTGCAAAGTAGCAAAACGAAGGGGAAATGGATCCCGATGAACAAGATCGGTCCTGCCATGGAACGGTGGAGATCACTTCACCCCGAGAATCAAGAGTAACCGGTCATCGATACGCCTCGCACCAAAACGGCGTCGGACTACGCCGCGATCGCGGTGGCGCCCGTGTTGATCTTCTTGATGATCAGCAGCCTTGCCAATTTCTTCATGCTGGTGCTCTACCACGGCAGCTACCCTGCCCGTGTGTCTTGGACGCTATTGATGTTCACCATGGGCGTCGTTGCGATCGCCCGGGTCGCGATCGAAAAAGATCGCGCCTATTCCATGGGCTACGCGGGCGTCCTCGGCCTAGTCACGTTTGTGTCGATGTTGCGGTTCGTCGATTCGCCGATCTTTTCGGCCGTGATCCTGGTGGTGATTGCCGTGCTGGCCGATCGGATCGTCCGCGACTGCACTTTGATCGATGATGACGTGGATGCCAGCGGGCAAGGTTTGATCGACTCGGGACGGTTGTTTGTTCGCAAGCAGATCAAGCCGACTGAACCACCGGACGAATCATCCGCTGATTCGATCACCGATCAGCCGCCACAGAACTCCGGTGCATCGCGGCGTACAAATGCTCATCAGCCGGGACGCACGGTGATGTACCTGGCTTTGGCGGCGCTGCCACTGTTCGGTCTAGGGCAGTTCTTTCTGCGCTCGGATCCCGAAACCTGGGCGCGAGCACAGAAATTGTTGGCGTTCTATTTGTTCGCCAGCCTTTCGTTATTGGTCACCACTAGTTTTCTAGGTTTGCGGCGGTATTTGCGACAGCGAAAAGTTGAAATGCCTGCCGATGTGACGGTCGCATGGTTGGCCGGCGGTGTCGCCATGATCGCGTTGATCTTGTTCATCGCTTTTATGGCACCGGTACCGGGACGATTGATCGCATCGATCGAACTTCCTGAATTCCTCGATTCGCCAGACGACACCGTTGCCAGCAAAAGTGGCTGGGGCGACGAGGCGGCTGATAAGACAAGCGAAAATGCTGCGTCGACATCCGGTGATCCCGACGCGGCCGAAAAGGAAGTCCAGGACATCGCCGCGGGCAAGGACGCGCCGGCCGGCGACGTGGGCACGGGCCAGCGAAAAGACGGGCCAGCAGGCGACCAGAAAGGTAAGTCCCCCGATGCCTCTGGACCCTCGGATGCCAAGTCTTCGGAATCAAAGGACGCCCCGTCTGGAAAACAAGAATCAAACAGCTCGGACAGCAAGCAGGAAAGCAAAGGCGATTCCGGTGATGCGAAGTCGTCGCCAAGCGAATCGCAGCAAAACGATTCCCAACCAAGCCAGGATGCGAAGTCCGAATCCGGCGAATCACCCGCCAATGAAGACCAAGCGGCGTCGAATGAAAGCGATGCCAAACAGGATCGCAGCCCGCAAGCAGACAAGAATGATGCCAACGATGCTGGGTCGACCAAACAGGGGTCTTCGTCGGCTGCCAAGTCGAACCCGTTGCGGTCGGTCGCCAACGCGATGCCCGGAATATCAAGTCTGTTGAAGTTCATCATCTTTTTGGCGTTGGTGGCGATCGTCGTCGCCTTTGTTTGGATGCACCGCCATGCGATCGGTCTGTGGTGGGCAAATTGGTTCCAACCCAAGGCCGATGACGGGCAACCGTCGTTCGATGAATTCTTGGCGCAGGAAAACAGCGTACCGCTGCGTTCGTTCGCATCCTTTTCGAACCCGATCGGTCGCGAACAAGATCCTCGCCGAGTGATCGTGATCACCTTCGCAGCCTGGGAAGCCTATTGTCGTGAACAGGGAATCCAGCGGTCGCGTGAAGAAACCCCCAATGAATTTCTGCGACGGGCAACGGCGAGCCAGGGCGACGCTTCGACCGGACTTCTATCGGCTCACGCGGTTAGGTTGGTCGAAGCCTACAACCGGATTCTGTACGGCCGCGGAAAAGCGACTGACCGCGATGTTGCTGCCGCTAGCGAACTATGGCGATCGATGACGGGTTAACATTCGCTTAGGTTGACGGCCAGTCCGCCGCGTGACGTTTCTTTGTAACGCGTCGACATGTCGGCGCCGGTGCGTTTCATCACTCGGATTACTCGGTCCAGCGATACAAAGTGCTTGCCATCGCCACGCAATGCTAATCGGCTTGCATTGATCGCCTTGACCGCGCCCATCGCGTTGCGTTCGATGCAGGGAATTTGGACGAGTCCTTTGATCGGGTCGCAGGTCAGACCAAGGTTGTGTTCCATCCCGATTTCCGCTGCCTCTTCGACTTGGTGTGGCGTCCCACCCAAGGCTTCCGTTAGAGCCCCCGCCGCCATCGAACAGGCCACACCGACTTCGCCCTGGCATCCCACTTCGGCACCCGAGATCGACGCGTTGCGTTTGTACAGTGACCCGATCACCGACGCGGTTAGCAAGAATCGCTCGATCGTGTCCGGTGTCACTCCATCACAGAATCGTTCTAAGTAGTGCAGGACCGCGGGGATGATTCCGGCGGCACCGTTCGTTGGCGCCGTCACCACCCTGCCGCCCGCCGCGTTCTCTTCGTTCACTGCCAATGCAAATAGGTCCACCCAGTCCAAGATGGACATCGGATCGCGAATGATCGATTCGGCGTTCTGCGTCAGCGACTGGTGCAGAGCCGGTGCACGCCGCTGGATGTTCAACCCGCCCGGTAAAATTCCTTCGGTTCGGCAACCACGTTGGACGCATTCTTGCATCGCTTGCCAGATTCGCCGCAGGCCATCACTCGTCTCTTCGGCCGGTCGCAGCGCTTGTTCATTGGCACGCGAAAGATCGCTGATCGAAATTTGGTGTTGGTCGGTCAGTTCCAGCAATTCGCGGGCTGACGAAAATGGATACGGAACACGAACCGTATCCTGGGCTGGAACGGACATCGCGATCGAAACCGCGTGTGCGTGTTGACCCCCGGGAAGCCCGGCTGCCCCGTCGTCGGATGCGTCTTCGTCGGTGACCACAGCTGGGATGACAAAGCCGCCGCCGATCGAAAAGTAGATGGATTGGTGCGCCGGGGCATCGGCATCCTGGTCGCAAAACGCTTGGAAACGGATCCCGTTGGGATGCGCATCCAGACGAATCTTGCGATTGAAGATCAAGTCAGACTTTTCGGCGAATGGGATCTGTCGATCGCCCGCCAATTCGATCTTTCCAGAATCACGAATCCGACTTAGTTTTTCGGCAATCGAATCGGGATCGATTTGGTCGGGGACTTCGCCGCGAAGCCCCATCAACACGGCAACGTCGGTCGCGTGGCCAATGCCGGTCAACGCCAGCGACCCGTACAGGTCCACACGGACTCGCTGAACCGTTTCGGTCAGATTTCGATCGGCCAGTTCGTCCAAGAACATCGCTGCGGCACGCATCGGACCCACCGAATGCGAACTGGACGGTCCGATCCCAATTTTGAACAGATCAAAGACGCCATAGTATGGCAGTTCTGGATTTTCCAACGCGTGTTCTCTGGTCGGTGAATGGGGGGCGTGTCTAGCGATGGATCGGATGCCCCACCGACGTTCAGTCCGCCAACGAAGCTTTCGCATCGGATAGCTTAGCAAGCTCGGATTGGGTCAACGAGCGCTGCCAAATGGAAACCTCGTCGATCCATCCATCAAAGTTGCGGCCAACGCCATTGCGGTGACCGCCAATGATCAGACCGCCAAATTCGCTGGTTGGACCAGGGATCGGCAGTGGATGCCGAGCCACGCGTTCACCGTTCAGAAACAGTGATAGAGATTGTGAATCAAACGTGAACGCGACATGGTTCCATTGGTCCATCAATCGATCGCGATCGACCAACGTGTCAAACGGCCCCTGCGAGATCGCCGTGGGAGCCGCTTCGGGCAGCGAGCCCGGTTGCAAGGTTGATGTGAACAGCTGCAAATTCACTTGGTCGGCGGTGTCCGCGGATCGCAGGCCAAGCGATAGGCTCCATGCCCCGCGATTCTCTGGTTGGCCCTCGGCTGTGCTTTCCAGCAGGAACGACCGCGACGACGAATCGTGCGCCGGCAGGCTTGTCGGTTTGAACCACAGCGACACCGAATACGCAGCCGAGTTATCGTCTAAGAAACTTCGCGGAACGTTCAGGTATTGTTGTTGGTCGCGATGCAGCCGGACTGCCCCACCAATGATGCCACTGTCTCTTTTCAACGTCGCGCCGTGAACGGGGGCCGCATCGATACGATCCCCAAGTTTCGACTGATTGGTGAAGTCGTCGTCCAACGGCCAATGGGCACGTGGTCCGTCGACAGCGCCCCGGTCCGTCGCGGCCGTCATTTGGTTTTTCGCAATGGTGACCGTGCGGTTGATGACGCCGCCGGGCTGACGAAACTGGACAATCAGTTTCGCGGACTCGTCCGTTTCTTCGGCCGTCATGGTCAGAAACTGCCACCCTTCGACCAGCGACCACTGCAGCGATGGATGGTAGACGTCCAGTTCGGTGATCGTTCGAGTGTGTCCCGGTGAAATCACAAAATCGTGAAGGTCATAGCCGACACGCTGCGGGTGCATCAGATGCCGTGCGACGTGGATGTCGCCGCCAAGCAGAACCACGCCGTCAATGTTTTCTGATTTCACAATGTCCAGCAGCGCGTCGCGCTCGTACCAGTACGTAAACATGTCGTCGGTTTCTGTATTCTTCTTGTCCTGCCAGATCGCTCCCATCGCCAGCACTTTGAAGGGGGCTTTGGATTGGCGCAGACCCGTTAACAGCCACTCCCATTGATCGGCACCGAAGCAGGTGGGTTTCGAAGGATCGACTGGCGATGGCTCGGTTTGCGAGAAGTAGCGTGGGTCCAGCAGGAAGACTTCGATCATTCCCAAATCCACCTTGTGGTAGACCCCTTCGCGTCCGTTGCCGTATTGCGAGTGGGCGCGGTAGTCCACGAAGCCCTTTCGCGTATTCGGTTTGCCTTCTAGCAGGTTGCGGCCATTGCCGTTGTTGCGACCAAAATCGTGGTCATCCCACGTGCCCACCATCGGCGTGTGCGCCGCCAACGACGCCAAATCCGGCTGCTGAAGAAATTGCCGATGCTTCTGACGCACCGTTTTCAGATCCGACTTGTCGATGTACGGCGTGTCACCCATCAGGAAGGCGGTGTCGACGTCCAACGCGTCCATTTCTGGCCAGATTCCGTTGGGTTCGATATCAACACAGGAAACGAAGCTGATCGATACCCGGTTGTCTTTGCGTGCCGGACTGGCCGTCGTGAAATGATGGGCTGAATCAGCCGGCACTAACATCGTCGGTGACGGACCGAGTTCGTCGATCTGGTAGTGATAGGTCGTGGCCGGTTGCAGTCCGGTGACTTCAAACTTCGCCACAAAGTCGTCGTCCGGCTTGGTCGATGCGGGCACCGTTGCCACCGTCTGTCCATCTTGCACAACGGACAGTCGCAGTTTGGTTTGGCTCGCCCGTGGTCGATACAGCACATGCGCCGACGTGGACTCGACCGTGCCAACGATAGGACCCACCACATCGTCGGCGACCGCGGCGCCAGTGACCCCGCCGACCACCAACAGCCACGCGAAACAGCCAACGTATCCACATCGCAACATCATTGAACTCGTAACAGGAGATTGGGGGAGCGGTTGGGTTGATGCGATTTCGTGCTGGAATGCGCCGGTAATTTCCCCGGTTTGATGTCTTCGCTGTGCGCGGATGTCAAGCAGAAGTTAGGGCAACCCCTCACGCTAGCGGCGCGATCGCCAGCGACGCCAACCTAGTCCTGCCAACACCATCACGAGTGCCGAAGCCGACTGCGGTTCGGGAATCGCCGTCGTTGTGATGCTCGTGATCCGGGCATCAACGGAGTATTGAAATTCTTGTAAGAAATTCTCTGCCGAGAGGGTGACGGTGGCCACTTCGAAATCAGCTAGGTCTAACTGTGTCGGCAGCACGTCCGCATTGAATGCGGTTCCGTCCAAGTCAGTAAGGTTTACCTGCAGGTCGACATAGTCAACGCCGGTCAGGATCAAAGTCGAGGGTGTCGTGTCACCGGATGCGAAGAATTCGATGCTATCGGCGCCGTTGCCGGGACTCTCATCAGCGATGCTGACGTCGAAGAAGAACTCGGTCGAGAAAAATCCGCTCGACGAGTCGCTCCCGATCATGAAGTTCCGGCTGATCGGATCCCCATCATAGAGGCCTCTTGAAGGGTCCGGATCCATATCCGGCAAATTGGTTTCATATTGGATTAGTCCTTTTAAGGGATCTCCCAATTGAATGCTTCCGCCCAAAATTCCAATCGGGTCGTAAATATTTTCGACCGTCGCTACGACGCTAAATCGAACCGACGGCGCGGCTTCGCTGCGATGGGGCAGCGACAGCGCGATGATGCTGGCAACCAACGCGATATTGGCAGATCGTACGATGTTCATGATTCCAGGCCTTCAACTTCGCTCGTCATATCAAACGTCGATCGCGCAACCTGACGACCAACGCCGAGGGAATCCCCCTCGCGGGGGCTTCATGCTATGGCCCGACCTCGGGGAAGTCAATTCGACGCTCGGCACCGAGTTCGGACTGTAGGACCCCGACGGCGATTTCCTCTGGCGGTACGTCTCACCTGACGGTGCCGATGTCACGTTCAAATCAATCGGCCGATCGTATTCCGTTTTCAAGTTTGCGCAGTCTTGATAGACGGGCGTTGGCTGCAGCAGATGGCTAGGAATGCATCCGGAAGCGGGGATCACTTCGGGAAAATGTCGCGATTTTGCTGAGGCCCGGAATCGAAAAAACACAGGTGTCCTTCGAGACGACAAAGGCTTCGCCCTACTGCTTCCTTTTCTTCGTCTAGCAAGGATCTTGACCCTGTCGTTATGGCCCGCTATTTGCTTTCGCAAAGGGCATGAATAATCTGTCGAAACTCATGCTTACCGTCGGCGGCAGTTATGCCGCTCTGCAACTCGCTCGCACTGTGGTACGCCGTGGTCGTAACTTCGACTGGCGATACAAACGCGTCGTGATCACCGGCGGTTCACGCGGCTTGGGTTTGGTGATTGCCCGGCAGCTTGCCGACCAGGGTGCTCGCTTGGCGATCTGTGCTCGCGACGAGGGTGGCCTGCGAAAGGCGGAGGCCGAGCTTCGGCATCTTGGAGCCGAGGTCATCAGCCAACCATGTGATGTTCGAAGTCCCAAGCAGGTTGCAGAGTTCATCGATCGCGTCACCCGTCAGTTCGACGGAGTCGACGTTCTGATCAATGTCGCTGGCATCATCACCGTCGGACCACTGGAGTCCATGACAGTGGACGACTTTCGCGATTCGATGGACACCAATTGCTTCGGGGCATTGCACACTGCAATGAATGTTCTGCCGTGGATGAGGGAACAAGGCTGGGGCCGCATCGTCAATGTCGCATCGATTGGCGGCAAACGATCTGTGCCCCACATGCTGCCTTATGCGACAAGCAAGTTTGCGTTGGTCGGTCTATCAAACGGAATGCGAGCGGAATTGAAACAACACAACATTTTCGTCACCACGGCCTGTCCGGGTTTGATGCGGACGGGAAGTCCTCGCAACGCAATCTTCAAAGGACAGCATCGAGACGAGTACGCTTGGTTCAGCATTGGTGATTCATTGCCCGTCTTTTCGATGAACGCCGAACAAGCGGCCAAGCAGATTTTACAGGCCTGCCGGCACGGTCGCGGGGATCTGTTCGTCCACAGTCCGCTGAATATCTCGGTCATGTTGCAACAGTTGTTTCCTGAGATCACCCAAGAAATTCTTTCGCTCGCTGCTGCTGTCTTGCCAACCATGGGAGGCATCGGGCGTGATGCCGCCAAGGGACATCAAAGCGAATCAGCATGGTCGCCCTCTGTGCTCACCACGCTTACGCAACGGGCGGCTGCGGCCAACAATCAATTTTAAACCGATCGGAGAAGCCAGATGCTGCCTTCCACCAACCAACGAGTCGCTCAGCACACAAGTGAAGAAATATACTCGCGAATTGCTAAGGAAACGCGAGACCGCATCACGTACTTTTCAACCAGATCGCCACGAGAGATAAGTCGACAAGCGATCAATCAGTGTCGCGATCAAAGTCGTCTCGCCCCCGCCGCGCAGCGGTTTGCGGGGGAGAGAGAGTACAGAGAGGGGGAAGGAAGAGCGGACCCATACGCAGCATTGGCAACTGCCAACCAGTGAGTTTGGTCGACTGAACGATCCCTAGGTTGCGGTCCGGTATTTGCTTGAGGCATCGTTGCTCCTTTTTGTTTCCTCGACAATCGCCGGGCTCGCCAAGAATGGGAGTTCCCGAACGACCACCCACCGTTTTTCGAACCATGCACGCCACCCAAAAACTAAGCTCGCGGCTTTCCGATAACTTCGGTTTCGACACTTTTCGTCCGGGGCAACATCAAGCGTGCAGCGCCGCGATGCAAGGGCGAGACACACTTGTGCTGATGGCGACTGGTTCTGGCAAAAGTCTGTGTTACCAGTTGCCCGGCTTAGAACTCGAAGGCGTCACCGTCGTTGTCAGCCCGCTGATCTCTTTGGCCGAAGATCAAGCCGCCCACATCCGAGAATTAGGGACGCACGCTGCCGTCCTGAACAGTTCCAAATCGAAGAAGCAGATCTGTCAGTATCGGGAAGACATCCGATCCGGCAAAGCGGAGTTTGTGTTCACCACTCCCGAACGCTTGCAGCAGTCCGATATTTGCGACCTGCTCGCCGAGGTCGGCGTGGACATTTTCGTGATCGACGAAGCGCATTGTGCCAGCCAGTGGGGACATGATTTTCGTCCCGACTACCTCTGTCTTCATCATGCTCGCCAGCGATTAGGGAATCCCCCAATCCTTGCAATGACGGCCACGGCATCGCCAAAAACGATCGTTGAGATCATTCGATGTCTAAAGTTATCCGACCCCGAAATGATTGCGACCGGCATCACTCGTCCAAATCTGCGTTTGGATGTGGTTGCTTGCGTCGGCGAGAAGGAGAAAACCAGTGCGCTTCGCGATTTGTTCCAAGCCGAAAGCGATCTGGACGCGAACGAGCCTGCAATTGTTTACTGTGCGACGACCAAAACCTGCGAACGTCTCCGTGATGAACTGAGCGACTTGCCGATGCCAACGTTGTGCTATCACGGACGAATGAAACAGTCGCTCCGCAGCGAATCGCAATCTGCTTTCATGGATGGGCCACCTGCCGTGATGTTCGCCACCAATGCGTTTGGTCTTGGAATTGACAAACCTGATATCCGTCGGGTGGTTCACTACGACCTGCCAGGGTCGCTCGAGGCATACTACCAAGAAGCCGGGCGTGCTGGCCGAGATGGAAGCGCGGCCGCTTGTACACTGTTCTTCGATCGAGAAGACATCGGTTTGCAGAAAATGTTTGCCAGCGGTGCGATCGATTCGTCTCAACTGATGACCGCTCACCATACGTTGGTCAAGGGAATCGAGCGGTGGGGCGATGACGGCGACGGCGTGTCACTTACCGACCTGAAGAGGATTAGTCCGCTCGGTCGGCAAACGCTTAAACAGTGTCTCCAGCAACTCGCCGCTCGTGGCTATGCCGCTCCTGCAGGCCGTGGACGCTGGGCGTGCCTCCTGGATACCATCGATCACGCCGTCACCGATGGAATCGCTGCGGACGCTCGGATGCGTTGCGAAGACCGCCGAATCGCAATCGACCAGATGGTCAGCTATGCCGAATCGAGCGAGTGCCGTTGGACGATCCTACAAAAGCACTTTGAAACGAGTTCGGCGTCTGACCAACTCTGTCGTTGTGGCAATTGCGGTGGCGTAGATGCCGACGTGGCATAGATGCCGACGTGGCATAGATGACAAGATAGTCCTAGATGACGCGACGGGCTGGCATACACTCACAAGTCGACGACAAGACGTTTGCTCCGGTGAGCGATACACCTGAGCGATACACCCTCCCCTTTGCCCCTCGCCTACAAAGTGCCCGAGTGAACGAATTCACAGCCTCATCGGACTTCCTGAATTGCAGGTAACCAATTCCCAACTCCTAAAATCCCAGACTCATATTCGACGCGGATTTGAAACGAAGACGCGTCCCCTTTCCTTGCCCGTCCCTTTCTCTCGTCTAAGCCGCTTTCGTTCAATATGACGATGTGCCCCACATCGGCCAGCGACCCTGTCAGAATCGTCGCTTCCCAGAGAATCATGGGGGCGCGCGGACGATTGGTCAGTGCCGGTCGGGATCACTTCGGGAAAATGTCGCGATTTTGTTGAGGCCCGGAATCGAAAAAAACACAGGTGTCCTTCGAGGCGACAAAGGCTTCGCCCGACTGCTTCCTTTTCTTCGATGGAAACCAATCCGATGATTCAAACGAAACTATGGATCCGCCGCGTCGTTCTGCTCGTGCTTCCGGCCCTACTGGCCGTCGCGACGGTGGATGCGGCCCAGACAGGAACGCTCCGAGCTGCCAATCGCGAGGGAGCAGTCGATGGGGCAATGATTGTGAAGACTGGCCAAAATCAGCATTTGCACGAGCGTCTGTGTCAGTTGAATCCCAATTGGTCCGGCAAAGATCTTTCCCCCACGGTCATCGGGAACGTCGGCGACAGGGGCGATGAAGTTTCTCTGATTCAGACCCATTTTGCATACGTGATCCAGCGACTAAAGGTTGCTGATGTCCGAGATCAAAGCAGCGTCCAGCGCGAACAGCGTTCGCTGAACATCCAGCGATTGCAGGACTACATGACCGACGGAGTGTTTCCCCAAAACATCTTCACTTCCGGTCGCCGGCCTGTGTTCATCGATCCTTGGGGAACTCACTGTGCCGTCGGCCACCTGATTGCTTCTTCCGGCCATCGCGAATTGGCAAAGTTGATCAACCAACAGCATCGTCTCGATGTGCTACACGACATCCAAACGGATGGACTGTCGGAGTGGCAAATGGCGTCCGGGCTAAGCATGGACGAACTGGCACTGATCCAACCTCACTATGCGTTTCGAAAGTTCAGTCAGACGATCCAGTACCCTTTGGAAATCGAGTCGTTGATTCTTGGCGACTCGACCGCAGTCACCGAGGCGTTGAAAAGTGGCAAGCTTCGTGTGGACAGTCGCTGTGGTGGGAAAACGCTTCTCCACTTTGCCGCCGCCGCAGGGGACTTGGATCTGGTGAAGAGTCTGGTGGCACAAGGCGCCGATCTAGAGGCCGTTTCCACACTTGGCTGCGACGAAGATGAAGTCGCCAAGGGCGGAAACCATTCGAACTTTGAAGTTCGGTGGGATGCTCCGACCCTGGTCACGAAAGGCAGGTACTCCCACAAATCGGGATCGGTCTATGAAACCACCACGGGTGCTTTCGTGGCGGATGTCTTGCAGGATCTCTATGGTGGGATGGAGGGAAAAAGTGCACTGGCGTACGCAACGGCGACACCACGAGCATCGAGACATCGTTTCGCCATTTACAACGATCACCGCGTTGGGGGCGGACTCTGGGGTTCCGAAAACCGTCCATTGGATTCGCTGAAGCAATCGCGATCGGAAGTCGCTCAATGGCTGCAGGAGCAAGAATCGAAGTAGGTTCGCGTATCGCACATCGATGCGGCCCGTGTGGGGGACGAAAAAGGTTCCAGGACTCATTTTCGACGGGGTGAAAAAGGTTCCAGGACTCATTTTCGACGCGGCTTGGAAATGAGTCCGCGTACCTTTTCTTGTCCGACGATTCTCATGGCGAAGGCTGGACTTTCGAGAAATGGACGGATTCGCTAACCTCGCCAGTGAAAATGGAGGCAAGGGTCGCTTCCGATCGGCGCAATTGGATGGATGCGGTATGCGAAAATACAGCTCTGGGACGGCGATGAAGAGTTGGTTGCCATGGTGTCTGTTGAGCGTCGTACTCGTCGCTGGAGGGTGTCGCTCCACTGGGAAATCCAGCCCGAGCGTTTCTTCAGCGCTGTCAACTTCAGAGGCGGCAACTGCGAACTGGAAACCGGTCACATTCGTCGATAGGCCGGAACTTCAAGCCGAGACGGGGCCGATGGATGCGGATTTTTCTCCCGATTTCTCGACGACCGATTCGGGGCTGAAGTATCGGGTTTTGCGAAAATCCGACGGCAAGAAGCCGACGGCTGCCAGCACGGTGACTGTCAAATATCGCGGTTGGCTCAGCAATGGGAAAGTGTTCGATAGCTCTTACGAGCGAGGCGATCCGACAACCTTTCCCTTACAAAACGTCGTTGCCGGTTGGACCGAAGGCATGCAACTTGTCGGTCAGGGCGGCATGATCGAACTGTGGGTGCCTTCACGTCTCGGCTACGGCGAACGCGGTTCCCCAGGCTCCATTCCTGCTCACTCGAACATTCACTTCATCGTCGAGCTGGTGTCGGTCAACTAGGCCGGATTGAAACCCCGTCCCGGTTTGTCGCTCGGCAGGCAGGGAAATCGCATCCCTGCGAGATCCCTGTCGATACCTACTTTGCCAGTTGCACATCGCTATGGTGCAAGTAGCGATTGGAATCGACGAACAAGAACCGGTAGGCCTGGACTCGTTGGGGGATCACGGCACTGACCGAGTGAGTGTCCGGATCGATCGTGGCCGGATACTTCATGCCCAGCAGTTCGGGACCAGCAACGTCGTCGGTCGCTTGGCTTGTCTCCCCCCGTCTTTGCATTCTCCGCTCCAGTTGCTTCTTCCGCTTCTGGGCCTGATTCGAATGCGTCGTCTCTCCGCCGTAGATCACGTACGCTTGCTTGATCGCTGGGCCAGTGTTTTCAACCGCAAGTGTTGCCCGGCGGTCGGATGCATTGAACGACGAGCTTGCGATCCGAGCCGACGCCTGTTCCTTGCCCCGATAAGCCGGGTTCAGGTAAGGGAGTTCCGCATCATTGGCCGCTAAATCGGCGCCCAGGCTGGCTGCCAATCGTTGGACCACCGATGCGAACTCGGGATCTTCGGCAAGATCGTTCTGCTCTTCCAAATCCAATCGTTGGCCGTCCTGGTACAGACGGTAAAGTTCGTAGTCGTTTGTGTCGTACCGCTTGTACATCTTGAAATCGCCCTCGCGAATCGCAGACTTCATCGCCAGGGGGCCGTTGTGCGGGAAATGCCAGAATAGGTGCGTTCGCTCGTCGCCCGATCGATCCGTGATCTTTGGACTCTTGCCCATCAGCACTGGCGAAATGTCCAAACCGCTCAGTACATCCAAGTTCGCTGATGCGATCGACGACCGAGTCAGCTTCAGGATCGTTGGAAAGTAGTCCAGTTGATTGACGAGTCCGTCGAACCGGCTGCCCCTTGCGATGCCGGGACCGGTAACGACCATGGGCACACGAATGCCACCTTCCTCGGCATGCTTCTTTCCATACTTCAATGGTGCGTTGTCCGAAATGATCTCTTTGGCATGCACCTCCGCACCGCCGTTGTCCGATGTGAAAATGATGTACGTGGTCTCGATCAGTTTCTTGCCAGGGCTGCGAGGGTCATCGGTCTGCGCGAGATGGTCCACCAAGCGGCCAAGACTCCAATCGACACTGGTGGTCATCGCAGCAAAGTATGGGTTTTGCTGCCCCTTCCGCGTCATGTCTCCCGGTTCGGGAGGAAACGGAAATCCAAACTTGTCGCAGTAGTGCTCTAGCAGTTCACCGTTTCGGGTCAGCACCGGCCAGTGGACCATCCAGTGGCATAGGTTCAAGAAAAACGGTTCCCGCTTGCTGTCGTCAATGAAGTCGATGGCGGACTGAGTGACCTCGTCAAAGGGATACGAAATGCCGTCAGGCTTCTTCGGGCTAAGCGGTGGATACTTCTGTTTGCTCAGCGGGTACGTGGAGTCGTCCGCCGTGGCGAAGCCTTTGGTGCGGTCATCCATCCCGCGATGCATCC
This sequence comes from Rubripirellula lacrimiformis, assembly GCF_007741535.1. Taxonomy (NCBI): domain Bacteria; kingdom Pseudomonadati; phylum Planctomycetota; class Planctomycetia; order Pirellulales; family Pirellulaceae; genus Rubripirellula; species Rubripirellula lacrimiformis. The sequence continues at coordinate 7,493,104 of NZ_CP036525.1, read as the reverse complement.
CTCGACTCTGGTTCACAAAATCGAATCCGAAGCTAGCTGCGGTCAGGCCGACGTGCCACTTGCCGACATGACCCGTGCGATAACCGTTTTGCTTCATCGCATCCGCCAATGTCATCAGGTCCAAATCCAGATGCGATTGCAGGTAAGGAGCCACCAAGCGTTCTGTCGCACGCCCAGCCGGAACGATGCCCAGATCAACATGCGTCAGTTTAATCTTGGCGGGATGCTGTCCGGTGATGATCCCCGCACGCGAAGGAGAGCAAGTCGGCGCCGGCGAATACGCCTGAGTGAACGTCATGCCCGCTTCCGCAAGCTTCACCAAGTTCGGCGTCTCGTAAGGGCAAGGATCGTCCAAGTCGTGGATCGGAACATCCTGCCAACCAAGGTCGTCGACGTAAAAAAGGATCACGTTGGGCGGCTGCGAAGCCGTTGCCGATGGGATCCGGCCCAGCAGCAACAACGGGCACCACAGGAATGCGATTGATAAGTACTTCATGGTTCTTTCGCTAAGTCTCAAACGAGTTTAGGACTCGGGTTTCGACGCAACCTGCGATCCGACGTCTCAATACGCAGCACATTATCCCCAACACCCATTTGCCGGATCGGCGTCGCTGCGCTCCTTGATCCGGCCTACCTCAACTGGATGCCTATCCCACTTCGAGGGATTTGAAATGGCGTCTTAGTATGGCGGGGCAAGACGGCGGAATCCGTGGAAGAGGACGACGAATAGGAACAGCAGATTACGCAGCAGAACACCAACCGGATTGATGGACGGAGTCTTGATCATCGTGGCCGGTTGACCACTCAGCGAGTCGGCCAACGATTCACCGAGCGCACTCATCCACGCCACGCTGCGTGGCCATTCCCAGATGCCATCCATCCATTCAGCGGGAATCCCCGCACGTCCGACGCCAGCGCCGACAATTCCCCCGGCGATCGCGGCGGTAGTGTCAGCGTCACCACCACACTCGATCATCGTGGTGACAGCTTGTCGAAAATCGTTCGGGTGCGAAAGCCAAGCGTGGATCGCGACGGGCATGGTGTGGTAGGTGTATCCGGTGACGCCTTTGGCCAGCCCCATCGACCCTGCGAAAGCTGCCGTGCCTTCGACTGCTCGGACACTCTCGACGGCTTTACGAAGCAGATCCGACAGTTCGCATCCTTCGGCGCCGATTGCATCGCGTCCGAAGAAGAATCGGAAGCGATCGGGAGGCCCCAGCAGTCGCGGTGCCCGTTGCGGCGAGACGCCTTCGTAAGGAAGCCCCAGCGCATCGCCAATCGCGGTTCCCAAGATGCATCCGATGATGGCGTCGCGGTTCATGGAAGGTCTTTCGGGAAACTCAGGTAGCCGGTCGGCACCGCATCGACCAGCCAAACACCATTGGCTGACAAATAAAACAGGTGACCGTCTTGATGCATCACACCAGCGGCAACGCAGAGGATGACAGGCTTGCCGCGTCTGGCGCCCACCTTGATTGCCGTCGTCTGGTCGGCGGACAGGTGAACGTGGTTTCGGGAGCGTTTTTGAAGCCCGTGCGCTTGGATGCTGTGGATAAACGGGGCGATGGTGCCGTGGTAAAGTGAGTCGGGCGGTGTCTTTTCATCGAGCTTCAGATCCACGCCGGACACCGAGTGGCCCTGGCTGGCTCGGATGCGGAGACCATCTTCACTCAAGGCGAACCGCTTCTTGTCATTGGTGGCGACGACTTCATGCAGGGCTTCGATTGTCAGAGGCTTGCCATGTTTGTTGGAGTTCGCAATCAGTTCATCGATATCTAGCCAGCCTTCATCGTCCAGGCTCATGCCGACGACTTCGGGTTGATGCCTAAGGACAAGGCTAAGGAACTTGCTGGTCGAAACGAGCTTTGGGTCTGTCTTCATGATTGCAATTGTACCGGAAACCGAAGGGGCACCGCGGTTTCTCGGATCGCTCTGCAGCGTCCCCCTGAATCGCAACACGTCCAAAAGCCCACAAACCATGAAGTCGCTTTACGCTGGCTTGTGCGTCTTTGGATTCGGTCGCTCTTTTCGCATTGCATTCAAGCGACCGGCTTCGACGCTTTGAATCAGCACATTCAAGAGGTTAAACTTGACGCTTGTGCCCGATCAAACCGCAGCGTGAGATCCGGGCGAACTCGCTGAATGATCGATCATGGCCACCATTGGCGATGTCTTCGTGCCCGGTCCTCTATCGGGGCGTGCTTTCAGTTGAACCAAGTCAAGACCAGGAAAAACATCGAGTGATCATGCAACTTGTCGGCAAACAACGGTTCATAACCAGGCGATGGTTCGTTCCCGCAATCGGCCTACTGCTGATGGTGGCTAGCGGCAGTTGGGGCTTTGCCAACGAATTTGTGGTTCAGAAAGATGTGATGGTGCCGATGCGTGATGGCGTGCGTTTGGCGACCGACATCTATCGTCCGGCTACCGATGGCAAAGCGTTGGAGCAGCCGTTGCCGGTCATCTTGTCGCGATTGCCGTACAACAAGGACGGCCAAGCGAGTGCGGCCAAATATTACGCCACACATGGTTACGTCTTTGTCGCTCAAGACACTCGAGGGCGATACAAGTCCGAAGGGACGTGGCACATGCTGAGCGATGACGGACCCGACGGAGTGGATTGTGCTGCTTGGATTGGCAAACAGTCTTGGTCCGATGGCAAGATCGGCATGATCGGCACGTCGTATTATGGCGGGACTCAGCACGCGATGGCGTTGGCAGGGGCTCCCGAACTGGCGACCGTGATTCCCGTCGATGCGATGGCGAACATGGGACGCCAGAGCCTCCGCAATGGAGGTGCCTTTGAACTGCGATTTTGGAACTGGATCTTTTTGAACGCTGGGCGAGGAAGTCGCGCAGCGAAAGATGCGGGAACCGCCGAAACGCTTAAGGTCATGGCCGATCAACGACTGGCGTATTTGGAACAGCTGCCGACGCGACGCGGGATGACCCCGCTGAGGTTGTCGCCAGAGTATGAAGATTGGCTCGTTTCAGCGATGGAACACGGCGCGAACGATTCGTTTTGGTCCGACGTCAATATTGTCGATGCCCCCCAGGAATACAAAGACATTCCGGTCTACTTGGTCTCCGGCTGGTACGATTCCTGGGGTGGGAACACGACCGCAAATTTTATGGCGCTGCAACGTGCGATCAAGGGACCGGTGTACATGATCATGGGGCCCTGGATTCACGCCCAACAAACCGCTTCGTCGCATGGCCAAGTCTCCTTTGGCAAAGAAGCCGCGATTGCCAACCAATGGGCATGGCGAAAAGAGTGGTACGACCATTGGCTCAAAGGGGCTGACAACTCCGTCGGCAAAGCGGACCCGTTCCAGACGCCAGTGCGAATTTTTGTGATGGGGACCGGCGACGGAAGCAAAGATGAAAAAGGTCGCTTGCAGCATGGCGGTTATTGGCGAAACGAGAACGAGTGGCCGCTGGCTCGAACGCAGTACACCGATTTCTACTTGCAAGCAGGCGGTGTTTTGGCGCAGGAAGCTCCACCCGCCAAAGAATCGATTACCCAGTTTCAATTTGACCCTGCTGATCCCGTGCCAACCATCGGCGGGAATATCTCATCGGGTGACGACATCCTGGTCCAAGGTGGATGGAACCAAAAAGGTGGCCCCCATATTTGGAACTTTTTGAAGCCGATTCCAATCTCTGCTCGCAAAGATGTCCTGGTGTTCCAGTCCGCCCCGCTGGAACACGACCTTGAAGTGACCGGTGAGATCGAGGTGGAATTGTTTGCATCAAGTTCCGCAGTGGATACCGACTTCACCGCAAAGCTGGTTGACGTTTACCCACCGTCGGCTGATTGGCCGGGCGGGTTCGATCTGAATATCGGAGATGGCATTGTCCGTGGCAGGTTTCGCGAATCCCTTCAAGAAGAAGTCTTGATGACCCCAGGGGAAACGTATGAGTTCACGATCAAGCTTTATCCGACTTCCAACGTGTTCAAGAAGGGACACCGAATCCGAGTCGATATTTCCAGTTCCAACTTTCCTCGGTTTGATGTCAACCCAAACACGGGGGAACCTTTGAACCGTCAACGAATGTCCAAAGTGGCGGACCAGACGATTTGTCATGACTCGACCCGGCCTAGTCGGATCGTGTTGCCAGTCATTCCTGGTACGTAGTGCATCGCGTGAACAAGGCCCGGGTTTCGGGCCTGTTCCACCGAGTGTGCTGTCGCCGGCCCAGCGGAAGAAGGACGGCCACTGATCAACGGGATCCGTGACGAATTGATTGTCGCTCGCTGGTGAAAGTGGGGATGTTCACAACATTGAATCGTCGATCGACCGGTTTTTAAAATGATGTAGACTACCGATCCACGCAGGTTGTGGATCCGGTATTGCGGTCTTCGCGTGATGCCCGAGTCAAAGGTCAGGAGCGGAAATTGACAAAACGAGAGATTGATCAAAAGGCGGCAATCATGATTGTCGCTGAACACTTTGGCGACATCGCGCCCGGCACGAAGTGTTCGGCCGTGTTCTTCGATACCGAAAAAATTCGCCGCGAAAAGGAGTTCTACGCGAAGCTCTACAGCGAGAACGGCGTGCATGATCGGGAAATTCTGCGAGCGATGGTCGCGGCGAACGTGCCAGACGACCCCTACTGGCTGGTCTCTCTGAAAACCGGCGATGGTGCGCTGGGAAACGTCACTCGCCTGCACCGGGTGGACGACCGAACGGGAAAGGTTCTGCCTGATCCGGCATAGCGAACCGCGTTGTCCGACGCCGCCAATGCAGTGCCTTCGGCGTGTCCAGCTTTCAGCGACCTAATCGTTCGATTCCGGTGAAGCACCTGAGTGGGGTTTGCTTCCAGCCTACCCTGAAGCCGAATCCACAGGCCGGAAGTCTACCCCACATGTAGCTCGATGATCGAACTCCAAACTGACGAATCAGCTGACAAATTCTTGGCTACCTCCTCCCCGTTAACGTATCATCGCGTGCTGCCCAGCAGAAAGGTGATCGTAATCGGCATCCCTGGCGTTGCTCTGATCACGGCTGTTTCCACTGAATGTTGGCGGTGCGGTTTTGGATGTCCAGTTCCACCGAAGCGTGTTCAAACGTTCGCGAATAGCGATAGCCGTCCTTCGTCGCCGGGCCCAGCGGCGGTCCAAGGGGGCGATCGTACTCGGGAAACCAACGCATCCACCGGTCGCTCTCGTTCGCCGAGTAGCCTTCATGGATGCGGAAGTAGCTATGCTTTTCGGCGCAGACCAGAAAGATCGCTAGCGGATAGATCAGCCCAGCCCTGGCATGTGCGTCGGATCCAGCGTTGCTGTGACCTTCGTCGATCCCCAGGCGACTTGTGTTCCGTGCCGTGTCACCGGGCGGTGCGAATCCGGTTGTCATTGCGATGATCTTGCCCTGGCGTGCCGCCTGCTGCATCGCGTCGATCCCCTTAGCCACATAGTCCTCGTAGCTGACCCCGCCCACGTTATGAAAGAATCCCTCCAGGTACGATCCGTCGAAGTAATTCAGGTACTCCAGCCCCGCGTTTTCGAAGCGTGCACGAAGGATGTTGGCGAGCATCAGTTTGCTGGGGCCGATGGCTTCCCTGGTCTGCTTCATCAGTTCGTGATAGCCATCCATCGTCTGCTTCTTCTTGGCCGCGCCGATCTGGCCTCTTAGATACTGTGGCTCCAGGGCTTTGATGTTTCCGTCCAGGAAGATGCCGTCGATGGCCGGGTCGCTGGTCATTCGGCTGCACGCCTGTGTCCACCAACGGCGTACTTTCGCATTGGACAAATCGTACGCTTGGACGCGGTTGCGAACCAGCTTGGTGGATCCGCTTTGATCGTGAAGCAGCGCACCGGGAATTCGATCGAGCTGTTCGTCTGCTTCGTACCCACCGTAGTGCACGATCACGTTGCGGTAATACAGAATCGTGGTGTTCGGATGGATCTCCTTCACCGCTCGGGCCGCCGCGAGTGTGCCCGCTTCGACGGTGCCGTGGTCCTTGTGGCCATTGGCTTTTTCAAAGGTGATCAATGGGAACTTGGCCAGGAACTTGATTTCATCATCGGTATACGACGTCTCTTTCCGGACATGCATGTACAGCGGAATGCGGTCCCAGGAAAACTCCGGAAACCGCGTTTGGGGATCTCGTTCATCATCGACTGGCCTGACGTCCGGCGCGTTGTCCCGCGAGGTGTCAGGTGCGGCCGTCGCTTGAGCGCACAGCGTCAGCGTGTTGAGTAGTTTGCGGTCCAAGGAAGCGTGGCGTGATTCATCAAGCACAGGCCACTGCGTCGTCAGGGGTTGTTTGCCGTGATGAATCTTCGACGGGGTGTCATCGATGCTTGGTTGGCTCTGCGTGATGCCGGGATGTGTCCGTTGGTCAAGCGAGAAATCGACCGCCATGGCCGGCGAAAGGAAGAGCAGCAGGGGCAGTGCTAGCTGAATGGCCATCGACGAGTCGCCTTGAATGGGAAGGTGGGGGAGACACTGATACGCCCAGGATAAACGCGGATCCAGCACCGATGCGGATCAATCGCGATTTATTCGGTTGCGACGAGTGGTTCATCCGTCACTTGATTGTCCCACCAGGCCAACTTTCGAACCATTCCAATGGCACAAAAAGCGAGAGGACCAGGGCGGAATCGCACGTCCCGGATTGCTTCCCTGTGCCTAAGGTTTCCGGATCTGCGTCGCTGAACTCCTTGATCCGGCCGACTTCATTCGAATAGGTGAGTCGTTTTTACGTCCGTATGGAAGGCTTTTGCATGCCCGCAATCGTCATCCCATCCCATCCCAACCCGAAGCGTGAGCGAGGGATACTACGACTACGTCCCTCGCTCACGCTTCGCGTTGGGATAGTGACAGGAATGTTGAAATGAGCGACTACAAGATCAAGACCGATGTAGGCGATGCACCGATGGGTGATGTGGTAGCCTTCTTCATCACTTGGCCAACTTATGGAACTTGGTTACCGGGCGACACGCGGGGTTGGGTGGAATACCGTCACGGCTGGCAACTTCCCCAGCCATCACTGGAATTGGAGTGTCGCAGCCAGATGACGGAAGACGCTTGCAAGTTGACTTTGCCCATGAGGCTGCTGTGCAACAAGCAAGTTCGTGAGACGTGTCAGTTCCGTGGCTGGCAGGTTCATGCCGCGAACTGTCGTTCCAATCACATGCATATTGTGATTGGCGCAAACGAGGCTACCCCAAAGAAGATTCGCCGCGACATCAAAGCGTGGTGTACACGCAGGTTGAAAGAAGATTTCGATTCCAAACGAGAGAACTGGTGGGCCGAGCGTGGCAGCATCCGCTGGGTCTGGAATGAAGAGAGCCTGGCAACCGTGGTTGGGTACGCAACCGAAGCCCAAGACCAATCCCAACCCGAAGCGTGAGCGAGGGATCTGCGGTGTCTCGGTGTCGTATCCCTCGCTCACGCTTCGGGTTGGGATGACGACAGGGGGACAGCGATCAGCGGCAACAAGGTCAAGATTTTCAATCACATGCATATTGTGATTGGTGCAAACGAGGCTACCCCAAGGAAGATTCGCCGCGACATCAAAGCGTGGTGTACACGAAGGTTGAAAGAAGATTTCGATTCAGAGCGATAGAACTGGTGGGCCGAGCGTGGCAGCATCCGCTGGTTCTGGAATGAAGCTAGCCTCGCAACCGAAGCCCAAGACCAATCCCAACCCGAAGCGTGAGCGAGGGATACTACGGCTACGTCCCTCGCTCACGCTTCGGGTTGGGATGACGGCAGGTGTATCGCGATCAGCGGCAACAAGGTCAAGATTTTCAATCACACAATCCCTCTGCTCTTACGTCGCGACGTGATGGCTAACAACGGAAACACGAATGCTCAACCGACAGCGCGTCCTGCTGGACTTTCTTCAAGCCGCTGGTCGACCAGTGCTGCGAACCGAGCTGACGAGCTGGTCGTTCCTGCTTCGCAACGAATACAGCTCCGCCGGCGGCAGCGCGTTCTACGACTTCGTGCCGTACCCGCATGGCCCCTTCTCGTTCACGCTCGACCAGGAGATCGGCAAGCTGGTCGATCAAAGCTACGTCCATGCTGCCAGCGACCAATCATGGTCGCTCGGTGATGGAATGACATACAAGTCGCCCGATTCCGGAGTGCAACGAGACATCACAAGGATCGTCAGCCGGTTCGTTGATTGGCCGGCCGATCGTCTGCTGAACTACGTCTGCAAAGAGTTCCCTGCGTACGCGGTCAGCAGCCGATGCGAGGGGAATGCCGAACGACCCAAGACCGACATGGCTGTCTTCACGGCTGGCTACGAGGGCGAGTCGGTGGACGCGTTCTTGAACAAGCTGGTCACGGCCGGCATTCGCTGCTTGATCGACGTTCGCAAGAATCCCACCGCGCGCCGCTACGGGTTTCACCGTTCAACGCTGACTCGGCTGACGGGGAACTTGGGCATGGACTATGTCCACATGCCGGAGTTGGGGATCCCGTCGAATCTGCGTCAAAACCTGGACACGATGGCGGATCGTGAATCGTTGTTCGACAACTACGAACGCACAACGCTGGCGGACAACGATGTCGCGTTGGATCAGGTCGCAGATCGGGTGCGTGCCAAGCCATCGGTGTTGGTTTGCATGGAAGCCGAAGCAATCTGCTGTCACCGCAGTCGAATCGCCCAGCACATCGCCGACCGAACATCGTTGCAAGTCGTGAACCTGTAAAGAATTGACGCAGCACAAGAAATTGCTGATGACGACGCTAGCCAATCCGCAAACCTCCGAGAAGTGCAGCGAACGGGGTTGCTAGTGCAGAGGGGGCGGCTCAAACAATGGTTGGTTAGCGTCAGACAAGGCGATTGGCAAATTTGCTACTAACGAGGCACCTGCCAAGAACTCGAAATAGAAAATGCTAGTCGTCGCTTAAGCGGATTACTCATTGTCGCCGGACAGCAGAATGCACAGACGGGGCTAAATTGCGGTTGAGGCTTCCGCCGCGTAGGCATCCTCGATCATCTTGCGGTCTTCGTCGGTCATCACCAACGATTCGCGATACTGTTCCGCTTCGGGCTCCAGCGTGAAAGGGCCGACAGTGAATGGGACCGTGTGAGTTTCATCATCCTTCAACCCATCGACAACGTCGACGATTTCTTCGATCGATACACGAAAGAATTCTCTGCGAAGGTTAACTCCGTTGACGCGTCGATGATGAAGGACACGATGCAGAGCAGCTTCCAAAGCTGGGGCGTTGGAGCTTTGCATCATCATGTGGACATCAAATGGGAAAGGCACGGATGCGCCACCCAGTTCTTTGACGCGGTCCAACGGTTCGAGACGACGGGACATCCCGATCTTAAACACTTGCTCGCCGAAGCTGCCGATATTGCTGATGACATACACGTGCCCTGATTTGGTTTGCTGGGCGAGCGACATGGCTCGTTGACCACTAGCTTCCGCTTCGGCCAATCGCCGGCGCAACTCCTGTACTTCAGCTGAATGTTCGTCGCTGGTTCTTGCCAGCGCTTCTTCAAGGGCCTTCTCGATGGCCTTCTGCTCTGCGGCGATGCGTTTCATTTCGCGTTCGAGCTCTCGTTCGGCTTTCTGTACTTCTCTGATTTGCTCGCGAATGCGAGCTTGCTCCGCCTTTTGAACATCTTTCCGAACAGCCTCGGCGTAGTCTTCTTTCAGTTCCGCTTTTACTGATTCATAGATCTCGGCTTCGACGGGGTATGGTGACCGAAGGCGGCACCGGGGCAGTTGGTGGGTGCAGTCTTGGGTGCAGCAAACGCAAATGACGATTTACTTCGCGAATTGATCGCGATTTGGGATGAGGTTTCACCCGAGATTCAGCACGCGATTCTTACGATCGTCCGGCAGAGCAGGACGAGTTGACAACGCTTGTTGCGCTCTGCGCTAAGAGCGGTCCGTCGCCAATTTCCAGGCGGCTGCAAGCTTCTCGGTGAGACTAAGTTGCTCTGCCCACTGATCGAGGTACTCTCGATCGAGCGTTTTGTGGTTCACGGCGATCACGCCCACGATGTCTTCTTGGTCTTTGGGGCGGGACCAAGTCAGCTTTTGCAGGATCACATCTTCGGGTGTTGGGATCCAAACCTCGTCACCGCCTAGTGTCACCTTTCGGCGACGATCGAAACGTGCACGATCGAAGGGCTGATCGGTCAACCGAAATAGCTCGATCCGAAACGGAGTGCCCTCGATCTGAATCTCGTTCTTCACCGAACCGCCGAAGGTCTCGAACGAGAGCTGCGGATCAAACCTAAATTCGTTGCCGAGCGATTTCGCGAGTGCTTGTGCATCCCAATCGGACGTTCCGATGACAAAGTCGGCATCCGTCGTAGAACGAGGAAACGAATAGTACATGCTAGAGAACGAGCCCACGAGCATGAATTCAAGCCCCGCGTCGTTCAGTGCGGCGATGATTCGCGATACCGCTTCTTGGAGCTTCACTTTTTCGCCAACGTCCGATCTTGGATGCGACGCATCAGCTCAATCCGTTCGGCCAACAGACGCATGATCGTCACATCATCAGCGAGCGGATTCTGATCGCGAATTCCATCCTCGACCACGCGAATGGCAAGCTCCGAATGCTCCAGTCCGGCAAGCAATCGCTGCTCCGGCGACGTGCTTGCGGCCTGAGCAATCCGAGAGCGAATCGGATCAAATGGTTGTGGGGAAATCATTTTACTGGCGTAGCTGAAACGATTTAGTTTTGCTGGATTGGTGTTCAAAGAGACTGAATCCATTGTATCCGAAAGATCAATGGGCGAGATAGGCTGCCGAGGATCGCCAAATTATCGCCCAGTCCTGACAAGGCTAGCAAGTCTTCTTTAATCAGTCCTAGCCAAGCGTACTTTGACCGAATCACAAAGTCAGTGCGGTACTTCTTCAAGTAGTTCAAAGCCGGGGCGAAGTCGTTCTTGGGGCCTCACAGTTTGTGTCGTCGGTTCTGCTGCGCCGCACAGGCGATAACCCTCGCGATGCCTCACCACATCCGAGCGTTGACTCAACCAACTCGAAGAACAAATCCAAGCTCTCGAATCGAAGAGGCCCAAGCGAGTCGACATCGCCAAGGCATTAGCCGAGTTCGACGAACTCTGGTCAACGATGACGCTCGCCGCCCGCAATGAATTGATCGAAAACCTGATCGACCGAATCGACTACGACGGCGTCGCCGGCACCGTCGACATCCACTTCTACCCGAGCGGCATCACCACGCCCGATCGAACCGCCCGCTGCCTTGTTCGCTACGTTCGCAAGGCGAATCTAGGCACGACCATGAAAGGCATTGTCAGACGCAGTGGGGTCCAGTCTTGGGCGAAGACGTCCCAGAATCTGCGGGCGTCCAGGCGGACGGAGCTAGAAGAACAATTCCCGAACCACGTGGTCAACACTTGGATGGGGCATTCCAGCAAGGTCGCAGAGAAGAGCTATTTGCAGGTGACGCCCGATCATTGGGCCATGGGGGCGTCCATTTTGACCAGTGGCGACAACATCGCATCTGGCGGTGTCGCCCGCGGTGTCATCCCTGCTCGTCAGGGCCAGTCACTGGACCATGGCGACATGAAAAAACCCCTCAAAACACTGGGTTTTGAGGGGTCAGGATGCTTGCAGACACATAGTCTAGCTCCCCCGGCAGGACTCGAACCTGCGACAAGGCGGTTAACAGCCGCCTGCTCTACCAACTGAGCTACAGGGGAATGGGATCCAGCGTGATGGGTGTCGCCGTTTCACTCTGGAAGCGTGGGAATTTAATGAACCTGGCGGTTCGTCGCAAGGGGAACTGCCGGTGGTTGTTGATCCGCCGGCCCTTTTTCTTAGTTTCACGGCGCGAACCGGCACGATCCTTCGCCCGACAACCCTGGGGAACCACTGCCGATGGCCCCGTTTCGGGGGATTTCGGTCCGGTCGCCGCCGGTCCGCTTCGGCCCGGCCGCGGCTTCTGGCTCGCCCCGTTTTATTGGTTTCTAGGGCGCCGGACGGGTCACGACGATGTCGTCGAACTCGTTCAAGTCGTCGAAGGAGCCGATTCCGATCCGGCCGGCACCGAATGTCTTGTCGACGATTTCCATGTGTGGATTTTCCATGTCGTCGAAATACAGCCGGATCGTGCCGGTCTCCACATTGCGACTGAGCCGCACGGTGTGCCAGGCGTCGTCCCAGGGCGTCAATCGCTCGTTTTCGGTCAGCGCCAGCCGTGGGGCGTCGTTGACGATCATGATCTGGCCGCTGTGCGGGTCCGGCTTGGCCCCGACGTGGACGTAATAGAAGTGTCGGTCGTCTTGGTAGCCAAAGAACACGCAGCAGTCGCGGTGGTTGCCGGTGTCTTTGGTGCTGCGGACCCGGAACGTGATGTCCACCGTGCCAATTTCCAGGTCTTTGACCAAGGCGACGTGTCCGGGGCTGCGGACGGGCGGCTTGTACTCGCTAGCCCGGGCGGTGATCTCCAGCGCGTGGTTGCCGTCGTGGTCGACCAATTGCCAGGTCGCCGGGTCCAGGATCTGCCAGCGGTCGGTCCCCGATTCGAAGTCCTCGCGGAAGACGACCTGGCCGGCATCAGCGCTCGACACGTCCGAGGGGGCCACGGCGGCGGTTTGAGCCAGGCTGGCCGAGCCGCTGGTCAGTGCCCCGAGCAAGGCGAGAGTTTGTGCAAGTTTCATAGGTGGGCGTGTTCGCGCGTGAGGGGGGGCGTGTGGGCGTCGAAACCTGGTCGCCCGAAGACATGTTCGTCCCAGGGCCATGCGGTCTGCGCTCGGTCATTGTAGCTGACCGCCGATCCGGCTTGTTGATTCAGTCGAACTCTCAGCGGCATTGGTGAGCCGCTGGCCGTGAGGCCACGGCGGTTGGGGGGATTCCCGGCCGCTCGTGCGATCGCGGCTCACTCAATCGACAAACCCGATGCGGCTTCAGCTAACGGACTGGATTTCGAGGGCCTGCCCGATGGCGGTCGCCAGGGCAACGTCATCGCAGGGTTTGGTCAGTGTCCGATACGGATCGCCGCTTGGCAGCGAGTCGGCTACCGATGCTTCCCCCGATGGATGGGACAGCATGATGCAGGCCGTCTGCGGATGCTGGATCGCCAGCCATTGGACCAGCGGTGGCCCGTGGCTGTCGCTGATCGCTTGATCGACGACGACCAAGTCGAAGCCGCCATGCCGGAGCATTCGGATCGCCATCTCGGCAGAGCTGGCGATGAACAGGTCGTAGGGGCAAGTCCGCAAGACGCGTCGTACGCCTCGCAGCAAGTTCATGTCGTCATCGACTAATAGGATGGAAGCCATCTTGGTTACCTAAACACGAAGTTGTCGAGCGAGATGGCGAACGAAAGCGGTGGCAAAAGCCAGATGCTTTCGACCACCGTCGATCGTTCGATCCGTCACTCGCGAAAGAGCGGTGTTGGTCATCTGAAAGATGGGTCATGTTTGCCAGCTAGGCCGCCACGTTCTGGTCCGGGAGTGGGGGATCCGGAACCGTGGCAAGGCGATCGGGGGACCTGGTCCGATTCTGCGGGATGCGTCGCGGCGCAAGGCTGGGCAGCGGTCGCTCTAGACGGACTTCTTTTTCCGTTGGATTTCAATCTGGTCGAAACTGTACAGTTTGCCGGTACCGGCGCCCGGGCAGACGGCGCAGGTTTCTTCCCAGTCGCGAGGTTTTTCCAGCGTCGAGTCCCAGAACGGCCAGGTCCGGCATTGGATCGGCCGCGACGCGTAGACCGAGCATTTGCGGGTGTCCGGATCCAGCAGGATGCAGTCGCCGTCGGGGTATTCCACCAAACTTTGTTGGTTGCCGACCTGTCGCACGAACCGATGCGAAAAGGTGTCGATGTCCAGTTCCATCTCGTCGGCCATCGCTTGAATTTCGTCGTCGTTGACCCACACATAGCCGGGTTCACCGCTGCAACAGGCACCGCACTGGGTGCATTCGAACTGCAGACCGTCGGAGTACCAGGGCAGTTGGTTCTGTTTGGACTTGGCGTGCCGTTTGGATTTCTTGTTTTTGGTCATCGGTCGTTGCGTGAGGATCCGTGGGCTCTGATTCGTTTCGTTTCGAAGCGAAGGACTGGGTGATTGGGTTAGCCGATTTGGCCAACGCTGTAAAGCATTTATTCCCCATGCTTGGGGCGTTTTTTCGTAGCGGAACTCGCCAAGAGTTTCGGCCTCGGATGTGAGATCACCGAAAGTCTTGACGACTTCCGCTACGAGATGCTTCACAGCGCTAGCGTTTAGGCGACAGCGGGCTGTTGGTTTAGTAACCCGCTGCGTGAGCGAGGGATTCAGGTGGGATCCCTCGCTCACGCTTCGGGTTATGATTTGCACGTTAAGTTCAGGAAAACGACTTGATCAGCAGGCCGCTAGCCTCGGTTTCGTCACCCAAGAACCGGGGCTACGCCCAAACGGCTAAATCAAGGCGGCCGCGATCGTGCGGATGGCGTCGATCGCCGCGTCGATGTCCGCATCGCTGCTGGTGTGTCCGGCGCTGATTCGCAGTGTACCGTGCAGGTCGGTTGCGATGCAGCCATGGATCATTGCGGCGCAGTGCAGCCCGGATCGCGTTTCGATGCCGAATTGGGCGTCTAGGATCGCGGCTAGGTCGCTGGGGGCACAGCCACGGACCGTGATGCTGGCGATCGGCAGCGCCGCCCCGGCGGCGTGCAGTGTGACGCCATCGATCGCCGCCAAGGATTGATGCAATCGAATCGCCATCGCGGCGGACCGTTGGACGATCGGGTCGGCGTGATCACGGTGTTGTTTCAAGGCTTCGACCAGGCCGGCGATGGCTGGCACGTTCAGGTTGCCGGCTTCTAGTTTCGACGGCATCTGTGCGGGCATGTCCAGCGATTCGCTGTGGCTGCCCGTGCCGCCCTGCACCGATGGCACCAGGGCGTCGTGCAGTCGGGGGGCGGTGAACAGGAATCCGGTGCCCGATGGGCCGCCGATGGATTTGTGTCCGGGCGCGGCAAGCAGATCGATGTGCGAATGGCCAACGTCGATGGGCAGTGTGCCAAAGGTTTGGGCGGCATCGCAAAGGAACGCCGCCGGGTGATCCGATAATCGTTTGCCGATTTCGTCGATCGGTTGAACGGCCCCGGTCACGTTGCTGGCCGACATCACGGCGACCAGCCGAGTTTGATCGGTGACGGCGTCCAGCAGTTGGTCGGCGTCGACTTGGCCGCCACGGTCCGTCGGAACGATGGTCAGCCGGATGCCGTGATGTTGTTTCCAGTGGTGCAGCGGGCGAAGGACCGAGTTGTGTTCGGCGGCTGTGGTGACGACGTGGTCGCCGGGCCGAAGGATCCCGTGGATCGCGGCATTCAATGCGTCGGTGCCACCGTGGTGCAGCGAGATACAGTCGTCCGACGGGGCGCCGATCTGAGTCGCGATCAAGTGGCGCGCCCGGCTGATGACGGATCCGGCGGTCTGTGCCGATGCGTAACCGCCCCGCCCCGCGGCGGCCCCGCAGTGCCGTGCAAAATCGTCGACGGCGGCAAGCACGCTATCAGCCTTGGGCCAAGACGTGGCGGCATGGTCCAGGTAGATGCGTTTGCGATCAGTCATCGGTCGGGTGCACCCACTGTTGAGATCCGTCGACGTAGGTTTCCTGTTTCCAGATCGGAACGTCCTGTTTCAAAACGTCCATCATCCAAGGCAGGGCGGCAAAGGTTTCGACGCGGTGCGGGCTGCAACAACCGACGACGATACTGGCTTGGCCGACCGGGACGGGGCCCAGTCGATGCACGATGATGACCTGCCGCAGCGAGAATTTTTCGGCCGCTTGTTCGGCTAATCGCTGCAGTTCGGAAACCGCCATCTCGCGATGCGCTTCGTAGCACAGCGTTTCGGTGATTCGCTGGTCCGTCGTGCGGCGGGTCACCCCGATGAACCAACCATGGGCGCCAACGTCTGGATCGCCAAGCCGAGTGGTCAGGGCGGCGATGTCGATGGGGCCATCCACCAATTCGATGTGGCGCCAGTGGCCGGGACGGTCGAAACTTTCCTGGCGGCTATCGTTGGGTTCACGGTTCATGCCGGATCAACCGCCGCTGACGGGCGGGATCAACGCGATCACCGAGTCATCGTCGATGATCGCTTGGTCGACCACGTATCGGTTGTCGACGGCCAGGCGGCAGGACGGTATCAGCGAATGCAGCGCCGGGACGGTCCGCCCCAGCGCGTCAAAGACGGCATGAGCCTGGATCGGTTGGCGAACTTCGATTTCGACGACGTCACAGCCAGCGATTTGTTTGGCGCCGGCGAACATCTGGACTTGGACTTTGATCATGGTGAGAGTTTACCGCAAGCGCGGCTTCTTTAAACCAGTTCCTTTTCGATCTTCGGCATCCGGCCATACGCATAGGCCAAAAGTTTCAACGGGTGCAGCGTGTTTTGTCCGCTGCCGTGTTCGATCTGCATTTTGCAGGCACTGCATTCGGTGGTCGCCATCGACACGCGCGCCGATCGCATCGCCGAGATCAATGGCCACCCGATCCGCAGGCTGTTGCGGTAGTTCTTTCGTTGCAGACCCCAGGTCCCCGCCATGCCCGTGCATCCGGCTTCGATCCGCTGGACTTCCAGATTGGGGATCAGTTCCAGCAATTGGGGACCGACCTGGTTGGGGTCCAGCACTCGCAGGTGGCAGGGTTGGTGATAGGCGATTTGGGCATCGATCGGTTGGAAGTCCAGCGACAGTCGATCGCCTTGGTGCAGGTCCCACAGGTACGCACAGGCTTCGTGCGAATGTTCCGCCACCAACAACGCGTCTTCGTCGTCAAGCAGGTTGGGGTATTCGTGTTTCAGGCACAGCACGGCCGACGGTTCAGTCGCGATCACCGTGTAGCCTTGGCGGACGGCATCGGCCAACAGCCGGACGTTGCGGCGTGCGATCTTGCGAGCACCCTTCAAGTCGCCCGAGGTGATGCGCGACATGCCCGAATTGGCTTGTGCCAGCGGCACGTACAACCCGATGCCGTTTTGTTGCAAAATTTCGCCCAGTGCCCGACCGATGTCCGGGTCGTGATAGTTGGCGTATTGGTCGACGAAATACAGAACCTTTAGCCCACCGTGGGGCAACGGTTTGGTCCAACGCCGGCGATGGGCGTGTCGCAGAAATGTTTCGCGGACCACCGGTGGCAGTTGCCGCGCGGACGCCAGCCCAAACAATCGCTCGGCAACCCAGCGTGGGAATCGGCCACGGATCAACAGGTTCGATATCCATGGGATCCGCGACGCCATCGCTGCGACGGTATCGATGCGTCCCATCAACAGGTCCGATAGGGACAGCCCGTTGGTGGCCACGTACTGCGCCTTCAGTTCACCGACGATCTTCGGAATGTCGACCGACGCAGGGCATTCCAATCGGCATTGGTGACAATTGAAACACAGGTCTGCAATTTCCTTGGCGCGATCGGTGGTCAGATCGTCAACGCTTAGCTGGCCGCTGAGGACGCCTCGCAACAGGTTGGCTTTCGCGCGAGGCGACGCTTCTTCGCGATGGGTGGCGCGAAAAACGGGGCACTGGCGTTCGCTAGACGACGTGGTTCGACATCGTCCGCATCCGTTGCAGCCGCGCGTCACGCCGGTGATCATGCGGCCGGCGGGCCACTGCTGCAGCACTTGCAACTGGGGCACCGAAACGCCTTGCTGACGCGCCGTTGCGGTGACCGGCGGATCGGCTTCCAGGATGACTCGCGTGTCGGCCGTGATTTCGATCGTTTGGTCGGACGGCCGCAGGTTTTCGTTCGGCTTCTGCAGGATCGCCCCGAACAATTTTCCCGGGTTCAATCGGTGCAGCGGATCGAACAGACGTTTGATCTGTCCCATCGCTTGCCACAGATCGCCGAACTGGGCCGGCAAGAGATAGGACCGGCTGAGACCGGCGGCGTGTTCGACGCTGACTTGTCCATCGTGTTCCCACACGACTTCGGCGATCTGTTTGGACAGCGAATGCAGGCGTTCGCGATCGTCGGCTTTGGTCAGGTCCAAAAATGGCCGCAGGTGCAGATTCCCATGGCCGACGTGAGCAAAGAAGGTTGCCGTGGTTTGGTTTTGTTTCAGCGTGTCTTGAACAGCCGTCAGAAACTCTGGCAGGCGTTGGCAGGGGACCGAAACATCTTCGATGAACGGCACGGGAGCATCGGTGCCTTTGACCCGATACAGTCGTGGGATAACGCGCCGTGATAGAGCCCAGTACAGATCGCGTTCGGATTGGCGGACCGTGTCCACGCTGGCGAACGCGGCGTCGTGTCCATTGCACATGTCGTGTTGGATGATCGCCAAGCGGTCGTAAAGGTCGCCCAGGGTTTCGCCTTGGATTTCGACCAACACCATCGCTTCGGCTTCACGCGGCAGCAGTTCCGAAAAACGCGGGTCGGTGTCTCGCGCGATCTGCAGCAGTCGGCGGTCCATCAAATCGCACGCGACCAACCCGTGTCGCATCGCGGCCACGGCGCTGCGAGCCGCCATGTCCATGCGGTGATAAAAACAAAGCACGACGCCGCGGTGCGTGGGGATCGATTCGGTGCGAACGGTGGCGTCGACAAGGATCCCAAGCGTGCCTTGGGTACCGACCATGAACTTGGCTAAGTCGACTCGCCCGTTGGCATCGACCACATCATCCAGTCGATAACCGCCGCGTGATTTGGGGGCCGATTCGGCGGCGCCCAACAGCGGTCGGAATTGGTTTCGGATTTCCGCCATGCCGCGGGCCAGTCGCCCGATGGTTCCGTCTTCGTCGGTGCCGTGGACGGAAAGGTCTAGCAGTTCGCCTTCCACCGTGACCAATCGAATCGATTCGACAGTGTCGCGTGCCGAACCGCTGCGCAGGTAGTGGCTGCCCGACGCGTTGGTCGACAACACACTGCCCATGGTGGTGACGCTGCGGGTGACGGGGTCGGGGCCGTACCAGCGACCGTGCGGGCGGAGGGCGCCGTTGACGTCGGCCAGGATCGCGCCGCTTTGCACGGTGACTCGCGTGGCATCGGGCGACACGGTGATCCGCCGCATGTAGCGAGAAAAGTCCAGGACCAATCCGGCCCCCAACGATTCGCCGGCCACACCGCTGCCGCTGCCGCGCGGGTGCAGTGAAATTTCATGTTCGGCCGCGTACTGGGCGGTGGCGACCACGTCGGCAGCCGAACGTGGACGCACCACGCCCAACGGCACGACTTGATAGATGCTGGCGTCGGATGCGTAAAGCTGTGACGTCAAACGGTCACAGTACACATCGCCACCAACGATGCCTCGCAAATCGTCTTGTACGCGTTGCCGCTCGATGTCCATGCGATCTATTTCGACTGGCCCGAATGGCTTTCGTCAAGCTGGCGGGAGAAAGAAACTTGCGAGTCGGTGAGAGATTCATCCGAATCGTCCGTGATCCGGATCAGCTTTCGCGGTTGATCAATCCAAGCACTTCGGCGCGACTTTTCGGGTCATCGCGGAACGCACCACGCATCGCACTGGTCAGGCACAGGCTGCCTGGTTTACGAACGCCTCGCATGGTCATGCACGAGTGAGTGGATTCAACGACGACGGCGACGCCACGCGCCGACAGTTTTTCTTCGACCAAGTTGGCGACCGTTTGTGTCAGACGTTCTTGGACTTGGGGGCGGCGAGCCACCTCTTCGACGACTCGCGCCAGTTTGCTAAGGCCGACCACTTTGCCGCTGGGCAGGTAAGCGATGTGGGCTTTGCCGGTAAACGGCAGCAGGTGATGTTCGCACATGCTGCAGAAACTGATGTCGCGGACCAGCACGATCTCGTCGTAGTCCTCGGTGAACACCTTGGCCAGGTGTCGGCCGGGATCGCTTTTGAGTCCTGCGAACATTTCGGCGTACATGCGTGCCACTCGAGCCGGCGTTTCCAGCAGGCCTTCGCGGTTGGGGTCTTCGCCGACAGCCTTCAAGATCACTCGCACCGCCGATTCGATTGCCTTCAGGTCAACCCGTTCGTTGTGCGCTTCGTTTGGATCGACGAAAAAGCCGTGCTCGGCCGACATGTCACTTTCGGATCCAGCGGGTGCCGGGCTGGCGCTTCCGTTGGTTGAACATTCGGTGGACGAGTCGTGCACATCAACTTCCAAGTTATAAGTTTCGAGAGGCCGCGGCAGGTGCTCCGGCCACGGGTGGGGCGGCGAAGCTGGAATGTTGCTTTCCCGCTTCACCATTCTATCACGGTCTGGGTTTTCCGCACCGATGGGCAAAAGGGGCTGGAAAAGCGAGCGATCGTTCCGTCGTGGGCTTCGCCAGCAGTCCCTTGTCATCTAGGCAGGGGGATTTTGGCGAATCCCAAGACCGGGGATTTTGGGCGTCGGTCAACCCCTGCGGTGGCACGCGGTTCCTGCTAGCGGGGCTGCGCCGTGCGGGCCAGTCGCAGGCAGATCACTTGGTCGTCGCCTCGCAAGATGACGCGATCACCGACCGCGATCGGGGCGGCCCAGCAGGGGTACCGTAGCGCCGGGCGGTCGCCGTCGGGCTGTGACAGAGGCCAGTCTGCGATCACTTCCAGACCGGTGGGGGTGGCGCCGATGACTTGGGCGTCGCCGCGTTCCTCCAGCACGATCAGGTGATCGCCGGACCGCGTGATCGATGATCGAATGCGACGGGCGTCCTTCCATTTCACTTCGCCGGTAGCCCAGTCGATGCAGCGCAGGTCGCTGTCGGGACCGTTGCGGCCGCTGCACCCGTACAAGAAACCATCGACAAGAACCGGCGTCGCCCAGTGGCTGCGCATCGATTGCAGGCGTCGGTTGGGGACCGGGTCGGACCAAATCGTTTGGTAGGAATCGCTGGTGGCTTGGATCAGGACGCTGCCGACCTGATAACACTCGCTGATGAAGATCTGGTCGTCGTGAACGATCGGGACCATCGCGTTGACGCTTTCCACGATCTCCGCTCGGTAATCCATTCGCCACTGGACCTTGCCCGCCACCGGATCGATCAGCAGCAGTCCATTGCGGGCCAGTGCCAGGACGAAGGTTTTGCCGCCCAGCGAGATCGTGCGGGGGCTGCTGTAACTGGCCAAGTCGTCACCGCATCGCCACACCTCGGTGCCGTCGCGGCGATCCAAGGCGACGAGGGCGGACCCGTTGGGGGAGACTCGGTTGAGTCGCATGGGGGCAACGTCTTGGTCGGCCGCGGGGCTGCCGCCAACCATCACGATCACGACATCGTCCAAAATCAATGGCGACGATCCGACACCAAAGAAGTTTTGCACCACGCCATATCGTTCGTTGGTGTCGACAGACCAGATTCGTTTCCCGTCCTCGCGATTTCGGCAATTCAATCGCCCGGCGACTCCGAAGGTAAAGATCTGGTCACCCGCGACGGTGGGCGTGCTGCGCGAACCTTCCTCGTACCCCAACAGGTCTCTGTACTGCAGCGGATCGGTGACCGACCAGATCTTCGCACCGGTTTCCAAATCGAAGGCGGTCAACCGTTCCAACTGGTCTTGGCGGCGTGGCGTTTCGGCCCCGTCGAAATGGTAATAGCGACCGCCCGCGACTGACCCCAGTCCGTATCCTGGGCCGACTTCGATCGACCATTGGAATGTTGGGGGGGAAGTCCAATCGATATCCTTGGGGGTCGCGACGGCATTGCCATCGAAGTTCGGTCCCAGGAACCGCGGCCAATCCTGTGTAGGCTGATGGGGCTGGGCGATCGATACGGTGGCGAAACCGAACCAAAGTCCGATGAACGAAAGGATGCGGTATGGTGGGGGCAGGGTCATCGTCGGGCGATCCGTCAAACGAACACGTCAGAAATTGAATAACATTAGCCGCCGGTCAAATGGCATTGACCGGCCGGAGAACGAAAGTAGACCACAGTCATGGCTGATTTGTATGTGAACCAGCGATTGTCGATCTCGGCAAAAGAGATCGCAATTTCGACCGCTCGCAGCAGTGGTCCCGGCGGCCAAAATGTGAACAAAGTCAACTCGAAAGTCACCCTGCACTGGTCGCCATCGGAGTGTGCCAATTTTGATCCGGGATGGCGGCGGCGGTTCGTGGCACGGCAAGCCAATCGAATCAATCGCGAAGGCCAGTTGGTTCTGCACAGCGAAAAGTATCGGGATCAGGGCCGAAACCTGGCCGATGTGCGACAAAAATTGATCGACCTGTTGCTCGATTGCCAGGACGCCCCGACACCGCGGAAGGCGACTCGCCCCACAAGAGCAAGTCAACGGCGTCGAATGGACCAGAAAACTCGCACATCGCAAAAAAAACGTGGCCGTGGTGGGTCGTGGGGCGCCGACAGTTAAAACTAGGAGGTCCAGATGGTTTCCAGATCGATTCCGTCGCATCGGTTGGCTGCGGTTGACGCACCATCGTGGGAATCCTTCACCGCTTTGGATCCGCTGGTATACTCGGTAGTGGCGTCGATGACGTCGCAAATGTCTTCGCACTGCGAAGGCTCTTTTCCCGCCCAGAACTTCTCTCCCGTGGCACGGATTGATGAAACGACCAAAACACCTCGACGATTTGCTGTCGAAATGGAAATTCGACCCGGCGACGCTGAATGTACGGCTGATCAAGGGGAACGACGGTCGCGATGTGCTGCAGATGCGTGTCGACATGGGCGTGTTGCAGCTGGAAACGACCGGGCGTCCCGATGGCGAATTGATCCGCGGGCACGAAACCGTGCTGGAATGGCTGTTGCAAAAACAGTTGGACGATCCTGATTACGTTTTGACCGATGATGAATGCAACGACGTCGATCGTGAATTCATGCAGTTCTATCATCGCCGGATCTGTTGGCTGCGGATGCAGTTTTATCACCGTGCCGTGATGGACGCCGATCACACGCTGCGGTTGATGGATTTGTCGTCTCAGATGAGTCCCGAAGAAGAGTGGTCGCAAACGCACGAACAGTACCGTCCGTTCGTATTGTTCCATCGTACCCAGGCCGACGCGCTGGGCGAACTGGAAGAAGACACGGCCGAAGAAGCGGTCCAGGCGATCAATCGTGGCTTGGAAACGATGCGCGGTTTCTTCATCCAACACGATGCCGAAGAACACTTCGACACCGATGAATTGGTGGTGCGATTGGTCGAACTGCGAGAATCTCTGCGCAGCGAATACGAAGTCGGCAAAACGCTGGATGAAAAATTGGCCGATGCGGTCGCCGATGAACAGTACGAATTGGCGGCGCGGCTGCGCGACGAACTGACCCGCCGCGACAGCGTCAACTAAGTCATTGCCATGCGGGCCTCACGCGACACACTCGCGATACCCTTGATCGCACCGGCACCGCTGGGTTCGTCCAAGTGGCTGTTGCACCTGCGGTCCTTTGCGATCGCCGGACAACTGATCACGATCTTGGCGACTTGGTTGCTGACCGATATCCAGTTGCCCTACGGTTGGTTGATCGGATTGGTTGCGTTGACCGCGGTCACGAACCTGGTCTATCAGCTTTGGCTGCGTCGGCAGAGTCCGGATGACGTTTTTGTCCGTATCGATTCACCGCGTCCCGATTCGCCACCGGCCGATTCTTTTACGGCCGACTCGGTTGCCGGCAGCGCGATCGCGGGCAGCTCGATTGCGGGCGATTCACCTGCGATCGGCCAATTGGATGACGAACAGGGCCGTCGTCACGCGGTCGCATACGGATTGATGTTGTTGGACTTGGCGATGTTGACAGCGATGCTGCATTTCAGCGGCGGCGCGGGCAACCCGTTTAGCTTTTTCTACTTCGTCAATCTGGCCGTTGGCGGCGTGATGATCCGTCCCAAAGCGGCGTGGGGATTGACCGCGACCGCGGTTTTGGGATACACGTTTTTGTTGTTGGCATCGCAGCCCATCATTGGGTTCGCCAGCACGTCGACCGGGATGCTGAACCTGCATGCGGTCGGACAGATGTTGGCGTTTTCAGCTTGTGCCACGGTGGTGACCTATTTCGTGACTCGCACAGCCGGGCAATTGAAGCAGCGTGAACAACAACTGCTTCGGGCGCAAGCCGCGCAGGCCGCCAGCCATCGGTTGGAAGGTTTGACGACGTTGGCGGCCGGGGCAGCGCACGAATTGGCGACGCCGCTGTCGACGATCGATGTGATCGTCCGCGAACTGTCGCGGCACTTGGATGCATGTGAAAAACCCGAGTCGGTCGATACCGACCTGCGGCTGATCGATGCCCAGTTGGAAATGTGTCGACAGATTCTGCAGCGGATGCGTTCGGCGGCGGGCGATTCGACCGCGCCGCATTGGGACCGCACGACCGTCGGCGATTTGATCGATACGGTCTTGGAAGGTATCCGCGACCCGCACCGCGTGGACGTGACCGACGGCAGCGATGCCCTCGAAGCGACACCGTTGTGGGTGCCACAGGAAGCGGTCGCCCAAGCGGTCCGCAATCTGATTCACAACGGGTTGGACGCCAGCGGTGATGCCGGGCGAGTGCGTTTGGAGCCGATTTTGGTGGGCCAGAGTTTGCGGTTATCCGTGGTCGATTCGGGCGAAGGGATGACGGCCGACGTTTTGGGCCGTGCCTCGGATCCCTTTTTCACGACCAAGGATCCTGGACGCGGGATCGGGCTGGGGTTGTTTCTGACCCGGAACGTGATTTCGCAGTTGGGGGGGCAGCTGGATTTTCAATCGCAGCCTGGGGTGGGGACCAAGGTCGTCGTCACGATCCCGCTGGACAATCCGCGTCGCGATTTCAAAAACGGCGCAGTCGACGATGCCGCCGCGACATTTTAGATCAGCCTGTTTCGATGGGCGACCTTTGGAAATCGACGCTTTTCGCGAGTGCCTGATCACCCAAAACCAGGCTGGTTGGTTAAGATGGCCTGTCAGATCCTTTGCACCTTTCCAACCACCCGACCGTTGAAATGATGGACCCGATAGCCGACAACGCCACCGTCTACGACACGGCGACGGTGGGGGCGGACAGCATCCTGTTGGTCGACGACACCTACGTGCTTCGCGAACGTCTGTCGATGGCGATGCAGCAGCGTGGATTCCGTGTCGAGACCGCTGGCAACTTTGACGAAGCCGTCGAAGTGTTCCGGATGCGGCCGACCGATCTAGCGGTCTTGGATCTGCGGATGCCAGGCAAAAGCGGGCTGGAACTGCTGCGAAAGCTGTTGCAGATGAAACCCGACACGCGAGTCATCATTTTGTCGGGTTTTGGCAGCATCCCCGCCTCGATTGATGCCGTTCGGGCCGGAGCGGTCAATTTTTTGAGCAAGCCGGCTGATGCGGACGATATTTTGGGGGCCTTCGTTCGCGGCGATGACCCGACCGTCCCCGAGGGGGCGCTGGCGTTTCCGGCGCCGTCGCTGGCTCGCAACGAATGGGAACACATCCACCGCGTGTTGTCGGATTGTGGCGGCAATATCAGCGAGGCCGCTCGCCGATTGGGCATCCATCGCCGTAGTTTGCAGCGAAAACTAAGAAAACGGGCTCCGGAAGACCCCGCGATGCCACAGTTGATCGACGATGATGACGATGATGATAGCGAGGAATGATCGCTCGCCATTGACGCTGCGGTTCGTGCCCATATCCCTGTTGCGGAATACCGCGGGGGCCGAAAGCAGCCCGTGAGAGCTGCTTGGGTGGCGGGGTTTGGGCGGCCTGTTTTGGGTGGCCTGTTCTGGGTGGCGGGGAACGGCTGCAGAGCTGGTTCGGGGGCGGTCCGCCCTCGTCTTCGCAGCGGTGTCTACCCGAAACCGCCCTGGGGCGGGTATCCTGGGCGGATGCCTGCGGATTTTGTCGAATCGCTGTTCGCGCCCAACACCATTTTGTGGTTGGTCGGTTCCGCTATGGCAGCGGCAATCTTGTTCGGTTCGCTGAACCGTCGTCGGAATCGGTTGACCGATTCGCTGCGGGAATACGTCGACGAGAATCAGCCCGCTGCTAAAAAGCCGACTAGCGATCCGGAACGTTCTGATCCCAATTGAATCTTCGCAAATAGAATTGACTGATGTCCAACCGTGTCTACATCAAGACCGTCGGCTGCCAAATGAATGTCTTGGACAGCGAGATGGTGATCGCTGACTTGAAACGCAATGGCTACACGGTGGTCGATTCGCCCGAAGAGGCTGACTGTGTGCTGTACAACACATGCAGCATCCGCGAACAGGCCGAGGAAAAGACCTACAGCGCGCTTGGCACGATCCGGCAAGCCAAGGAAAAGGATCCAGACAAGGTCATCGGTGTGATGGGCTGCATGGCTCAGAAGGATCAGGAACTGGTCTTCAAACGGGCTCCCTATGTCGACCTGGTTGTCGGTCCCGGCCAACTGCACACGATTCCGGCATTGTTGGACAAGGTCCGTGGCGGCGAA
Organism: Rubripirellula lacrimiformis; assembly: GCF_007741535.1. Taxonomy (NCBI): domain Bacteria; kingdom Pseudomonadati; phylum Planctomycetota; class Planctomycetia; order Pirellulales; family Pirellulaceae; genus Rubripirellula; species Rubripirellula lacrimiformis. The sequence continues at coordinate 7,466,867 of NZ_CP036525.1, read as the reverse complement.
GGTCGCCAGATGGCGGTGTCGCTGTCGCGCAAAGCCGGCTCGCAGCTCGAGATCGCTCGCAGCCACGAAACCTTTGACCCGCTGCGCGACCCGACGATGCGTCCCACGCCGTTTCAGGCGTACCTGCGAATCCAAATCGGTTGCGACAAGTTCTGTACCTACTGTGTGGTTCCCAATACACGCGGCCCTGAACAAGGGCGGTCGCCCGATCAGATCCTTGCCGAGGCCGAGGTGTTGGCCGAACAGGGCGCCCTCGAGATCACGTTGCTGGGGCAAACCGTCAATAGTTACAAGTTCAAGCACGAAGACGGAACCGTCACCGACATGGCGTCGCTGCTGCAGCGGTTGCATGAAATTGATCGGATCAAACGAATCAAGTTTGTGACCAACTATCCCAAGGACATGACCGAGCGGTTGTTGGAAACGATTCGTGACCTGCCCAAGGTTTCGCCCTACCTGCACGTGCCCGCGCAAAGCGGTTCCGACGATGTGCTGAAACGGATGAAGCGTGGCTACACGGTCGCCGATTACATGGCGATGATGGAACGCATCGAACGGATTCTTCCCAATGCTGCGATCAGCAGCGATTTTATCGTTGGCTTCTGTGGCGAAACGGAAGAAGACTTTCAAAAATCGGTCGCGTTGGTGCGGCGTTGTCGGTTCAAGAACAGTTTCATCTTCCAGTACAGCGTCCGCCCCGGGACCAAAGCGTCCGAGCGATTGGAAGACGATGTGCCACGCGATATCAAGGCTCGCCGCAACAACGAACTGTTGGCCGTGCAAGACGAAGTCGCCAAAGAAGACAATCTGAAGTTCGTTGGCAAAGAAGTCGAGATCCTGGTCGAAGGCCCCAGCAAAAAGGGCATCAAGAATGACGAAGGAGATCAACTGATTCAAATGATCGGACGAACCTCCTGTGACCGGATCGTTGTCTTCGATGGCAATCGTCGCCAAGCCGGTCAATTCATGTCGATCCAGATCGATGATGCCAGCAGCCATACGTTGATCGGCCGAGTGAAGACGGTCGAAGTCGTCTCGCTAGGGTCGTTGGTGTAACCGCCGCAGGGTAGCGGAAGTCGCCCAGACTTTCGGATGATTCGACATCCTATCGCTGTGTGAGCCGTCGTCCGATCCACGACGGCGAGCCTCGCATTGCAAGGTGCAGCGAACACGCACCGGGGGGGCGCAGCGATGGCGACACTGCCACCGCCGGTCGCCATGCATCCTGATCACACCGATTTGTTACGCAAAGGAACATTGCTCTGAATACCACGATGCCCGAAACGACTCCGATTCATCACGAGACACTTCCCAACGGCATGACGGTCTTGGTGCAGTCCATGCCGTGGCAGCGGACCGCCGCATTCTCGTTGTCGATCCGCGGCGGAGTGCAGGCCGAATCGGATCGGATGGGTGGATTGAGCGGCCTGGTTTGCGAGATCGTCCAACGTGGTGCTGGATCGCAAAGCAGTCGCGATCTGGTGGCGATCCAAGACAACCTGGGGATGGACCGAAACTCGGGCGTTTCGACGGCGATGGTTTCGTTCACCTCTGCGATGCCCGCCGCTTCGCTGCAGCCGGCAATCGAACTTTACGCCGACATCGTTCGTCGTCCGCACCTGCCGGCGGACCAGTTGGATGACGCGCGGATGATGTCGATCCAAGAATTGCGGGCGATGGAAGACGAGCCGACGCACCGCGTGATGCGGCGGCTGCGCGAACTTCACTACGGCGACCATCTGGGGCGATCGATCTTTGGCACCTTGGCCGGTTTGGAAGCCATCACCCAAGACGATGTTCGGCAGTATTACACGGATCACTACCATGCCGGTGGCGCGATCTTGGCGGTCGCCGGGAATGTCAACATCGACGAAGTGATGAAGTGGTCCAAGGAAGCGTTTGCGGACTGGAAAACCGGGACGACCCAGCCGCTGCCGTCACCGACCGGACGGGCGACCTACGAACACATGACATCGCCGTCTAGCCAGACCCACATTGGGTTTGCCTTTGACAACATCCCGTACGGGCATGTTGACTATTTCAAGATGCGAGCCGGCATCGGGATCCTCAGCGATGGGATGAGCAGTCGGTTGTTTGACCGCGTTCGCGAACAACGCGGGCTGTGTTACACGGTCAGCTGCAGTTGCCATTCGCTGAAACATTGCGGCGGCGTCTTTGGTTACGCGGGCACCACGCCCGAACGGGCTCAGGAAACGCTGGACGTGACATTGCGAGAAATCGAACACTTGGTCGACGATTTGGAATCGGGCGAATTGGAACGTTGGAAAGTTCGTATCCAAAGCGGGCTGATCATGGAACAGGAATCGAGTGCTTCGCGTGCTGCGTCCTTGGCGTCGGACTGGTATCAAATCGAAAAGGTGATGACGACCGAGGAGATCGAGGATGTGATCGAATCGTTGACCCTGGACGATGTGCGAGGGTACTGGTGCGATCATCCGCCCGGCGATTACCGCATCGTCACGTTGGGCCCTGATCCGCTATCGGTTTGATGCGTCCGGTGGAAGGGAGTCCCGTTTGTGGGGTTTGTTTCCCGGCGCGTTTCGTTGTTGGCGTATCGCCGTTTGAGCCGATCGTCAGTCGTCTTCCATTTTGAAACCGCTTGACGGTTCACTCCCCCGCCCGGCTTGCCCGCGCGGCCACACCCGATTGATCCAAGACCATGCCAGAATTCAAGCAAGCGACTCTTTCCAATGGGCTTCGGATCGTTGCCGAGACCGACCCGCGCGGCTATTCCGCGGCGATGGGATATTTCGTGCGTGCCGGGGCGCGTGACGAGGTCGATTTTGAATCGGGCCTAAGCCACTTCCTAGAACACATGATGTTCAAGGGTACCGCGCGGCGATCGGCGGCCGACGTCAACCGGGAACTGGACGAATTGGGTGGCAACAGCAATGCCTACACCAGCGAAGAGCAAACGGTGTACTACGCGACCGTGTTGCCAAAGTTCCAGGATCGGTTGGTCGACCTGTTGACCGACATGCTAAGTCCTTCGCTGGCGGAGGATGATTTTGATACCGAGCGGCAAGTGATCTTGGAAGAAATTGCCAAGTACGAAGACCAGCCACCGTTCGGTGCGTTCGAACGCGCGATGGAAATCTATTTCGGGCCACGCGGTTTGGGGCGGCGAGTCCTGGGGACTCAGGATTCGATTCGCGCCGTCACCGCATCGGCCATGCGCGACTATTTCTATCGCCGGTATCGACCCGAGAACATCGTCTTGGCGGCCACCGGAAACGTCGATTTTGACGCCTTGGTCGCTCAGGTCGAAACGGCGACCGAGCACTGGGCGGCGCGGCCGATTCCGGAATCTCCATCGGCTGATGATCCCAATGCGTTGCCGGCCGGTGTGGCCTTGGACAATCGAATTGCAACTCCGGATGCCAACCAGGCTTACCTGATTCGGATGTCGCCCGGCCCCAGCATGACGGACGAGGATCGATTTGCGACACGCCTGTTAGCCTCGGTCGTTGGCGATGAAGGGGGCAGTCGGTTGTTCTGGGAATTGATCGACACAGGACGCGCGGAAGTGGCGACCGTTTGGCCGCAAGAGTTTCTGGATACCGGTTCCTGGTTCTCGTACCTGGTGTGCGCACCGGACGACTTGGAAACCAATCGCAGGTTGTTCGACGGAGTGATCGGTCGGGTTGCCGAAAAGGGAATCGAACAAGACGAACTATCGCAGGCGATCAACAAGTCCGTCGCTGGGCTGATCATGCAGAGCGAACGACCGGGGAATCGATTGTTCGGTCTAGGCAGTCGTTGGTTGACGACGGGCAAGTATCAAAGCTTGGATGATCAGTTGGATCGGTTGCGTGGTGTGACGACTGACAAGGCCTCCGCCGCCGCGGCCAAGTACTTCGTGGGGCAAGCCACCGAAGTCATCGCCGCCGGCTAGCACGGCGGCGCCCGGGCATCCTGGCTGGGGGGGGCTGTGCGACTCGGTTTCGACGCCCTGCCTAAGGGATTCGATTGATTTGTCGGGTTCTTCTCAGACCAGCAAGGCTATAGTTGCGACCGCAGTTTGCAGTGGCTAGCATGATCCGTGAACAAAAGACGCCGGTCTATGAATTTGTCGAACGAAGACATTTTGATCACCGCCTGCCAACGCGTCTGAACCCTTGTTGTCTGCCCGCAAACCGCAGCAGGCACGCCCCACCGTGTTCACGTTGCCTGCCCATTCTATTCGTCTTGTGAATGTGATCGATTGCGATCACATCACTGAGCGCCGTTGTGACACCCTGTCGATCCAGCGGTCGGAATAGCCAAATCCAAATCGAGAACGAACGATGAAACCCTTGTTTCGCCGAGCTGTCATTGTAGGTGCTCTGTTTTCTTGCTTTGTCGCGATGTGTTCATCGCACGCGACGCTTCGGGCGGAGGTTCCAGAAGGCTTCACTCCGCTGTTCAACGGCAAAGACCTTAGCGGTTGGAAAGGGCTCGTCGGGAATCCAAAGACGCGGGCGGCCATGACCGAGTCCGAATTGTCGGATGCCCAGAAAGTGGCCGATCAGAGCATGCGGGATCACTGGAAAGTGGTCGACGGAATGTTGGTCTTTGACGGTCAGGGCGAAAGCCTGTGTACCGCCAAGGATTACGGCGACTTTGAAATGTTCGTCGATTGGAAAATCTTAGAAGGTGGTGACAGCGGGATCTATCTGCGTGGAAGTCCGCAAGTGCAGATCTGGGACACCGAACACGAGGACTACTTTCGGCATGGTGCTGAAAATGGATCCGGTGCTTTGTGGAACAACAAAGACAACCCTCGCATGCCGTTGGTGAAGGCGGATCGACCGGTTGGCCAGTGGAACACCTTTTACATCCGCATGGTTGGTGAACGCGTCACGATCAAACTGAACGACCAGTTGGTGACCGACCGCGCCGTGATGGAAAACCTGTGGGAACGTGGTTTGCCGATCTATCGCGATGGGCAACTCGAATTGCAAAATCACGGCAACACTCTGTACTTCCGGAACTTGTTCGTTCGGGAAATTGATTCCGAAGAAGCCAACGAGATTCTGCGAGAAGACAAAGATGGGCTGTTTGACAGTCTGTTCGACGGCACCGACCTTGCCGGTTGGCGAGGGGCTGTCGAGGACTACAAAGTCGTCGATGGCAACATCGTGTCGGTCGCCGGGAAATCCGGGAACATGTATACCGAAAAGGAATACGGCGACTTCATCGCCCGCGTCGAATTCAAGCTGCCACCGGCAGGCAACAATGGCCTTCTGGTTCGGCATTCGGGGGAGAGTCTAGAAAATCCGGAATGGCTTGAACTGCAGATTTTGGACGATGATGACCCTAGTTATAAAAACCTGGATGATCGTCAGTACCACGGTTCCATCTACGGACTGGTACCGGCTCACCGTGGTTTCTTGCGTCCGGTTGGCGAGTGGAATTTCCAACAGGTCACTGTTACTGGAACCAAGTACAAAGTCGAACTGAACGGGTTCACCATTTTAGAAGCCGATTTGTCGGAAGTGACCGAGTCCAAGACGGGGCCTGTGCCGGCGGCAGCAAAACGTACAAGCGGGCACTTTGGATTCGCCGGACACCAAGAACCCGTCGCTTTCCGAAACGTCTCGATTCGCGAACTGCCCGGTGAACCAGCAGCGATTCCGGATCGCGAAACCGCCGTGTCGCCGACCGACCAACGCATTGAATTGTTCAATGGGAAAAACTTCGAAGGGTTCTACACCTGGATTCGCGATTCCAAATACTCGGATCCCAAGAAGATCTTTACGGTCAAAGACGGTCAGATTCATATCAGCGGTGACGGTTACGGCGGATTGATCACCAATCAAACGTACCGGGATTACCACTTGGTGTTGGAGTTCATGCTAGGTGAGAAAACTTGGGGCGATCGAATCGATCGTGCTCGTGATTCTGGATTGCTGGTTCACGCTTGGGGACCGGACGGTGGCTACGCCAATACTTGGATGGCCTCGGTCGAAGCTCAGATCATCGAAGGCGGGGTCGGCGACATCCTGGTTCTGTCGGGCACTGATCCCGTTACGGGGCAGGTTCTGAAGACCTCGCTGACCGCCGAGATCACGAAGGATCGCGACGGAGAAAAGGTCTGGAAGAAAGGTGGCGAACCGATCACCATCCATGGCGGACGAATCAACTGGTTTGGACGCGATGTCGATTGGGCCGATAAGATCGGTTTCCGAGGCAAACAAGATGTCGAAAGCCCGGTGAACGAGTGGACGCGTCTTGAAGTGATCGCAGAGGGCGAAAAGCTGACGTATTTGGTCAACGGAGTGGTCGTCAACCAAGCGATCAAGGCCAGTCCATCGGCAGGCAAGTTGATCTTGCAGACCGAGCAAGCAGAGATGTTCGTGCGAAAGTTCGAACTATGGCCGCTAGGCAAGGCACCGGCTGCGGATGCAAAGAACTAGCGCCGGGCAAACTCTGCTTAGCAGACGCCGTGAAGCATTCCGTCCCCACGTTTCGGGCGGTGCCTCGTAGCGGAGATCGATTGAGCCGTGATCGCGTGAGCGGCCGGGAATGGCCCTATGCTCATGCCCATGGCCTCACGGCCAGCGGCTCACCATTGCCGTTGGAAGTTCGATTCAATCGACAGGCCGTCGATAGTTTCGGGCTAGGGTGTGGTATCACCGAAAGTCATGACGGTTTGTCGATTTAGTGAGCCGTGATCACGTGAGCGGCCGGGAATGGCCCCCTGCTCATGCCCGTGGCCTCACGGCCAGCGGCTCATCATTGCCGTTGAAGGTTCGATTCAATCGACATGCCGTCAGGAGTTTCGGGCTAGGATGCGGTATCACCGAAAGTCATGACGGTTTGTCGATTTAGTGAGCCGTGATCGCGTGAGCGGCCGGGAATGGCCCCCTGCTCATGCCCGTGGCCTCACGGCCAGCGGCTCATCATTGCCGTTAGAAGTTCGATTCAATCGACAGGCCGTCGATAGTTTCGGGCTAGGGTGCGGCATCACCGAAAGTCATGACGGTTTGTCGATTTAGTGAGCCGCGATCGCGTGAGCGGCCGGGAATGGCCCCCTGCTCATGCCCGTGGCCTCACGGCCAGCGGCTCACCATTGCCGTTGAAGGTTCGATTCAATCGACATGCCGTCGAGAGTTTCGGGCTAGGATGCGGCATCACCGAAAGTCTTGACGGTTTGTCGATTTAGTGAGCCGTGATCGCGTGAGCGGCCGGGAATGGCCCCCTGCTCATGCCCGTGGCCTCACGGCCAGCGGCTCACCATTGCCGTTAGAAGTTCGATTCAATCGACATGTCGTCGATAGTTTCGGGCTAGGATGCGGTATCACCGAAAGTCATGACGGTTTGTCGATTTAGTGAGCCGTGATCGCGTGAGCGGCCGGGAATGCCCCCCTGCTCATGCCCGTGGCCTCACGGCCAGCGGATCACCATTGCCGTTAGAAGTTCGATTCAATCGACAGGCCGTCGAGAGTTTCGGGCTAGGGTGTGGTATCACCGAAAGTCATGACGGTTTGTCGATTTAGTGAGCCGTGATCGCGTGAGCGGCCGGGAATGGCCCCCTGCTCATGCCCGTGGCCTCACGCCAGCGGCTCACCATTGCCGTTGAAAGTTCGATTCAATCGACATGCCGTCGATAGTTTCGGGCTAGGGTGTGGTATCACCGAAAGTCATGACGGTTTGTCGATTTAGTGAGCCGTGATCGCGTGAGCGGCCGGGAATGCCCCCCTGCTCATGCCCGTGGCCTCACGGCCAGCGGCTCACCATTGCCGTTAGAAGTTCGATTCAATCGACATGCCGTCGAGAGTTTCGGGCTAGGGTGTGGTATCACCGAAAGTCATGACGGTTTGTCGATTTAGTGAGCCGTGATCGCGTGAGCGGCCGGGAATGGCCTCCTGCTTATGCCCGTGGCCTCACGGCCAGCGGCTCACCATTGCCGTTGAAGGTTCGATTCAATCGACATGCCGTCAGGAGTTTCGGGCTAGGATGCGGTATCACCGAAAGTCATGACGGTTTGTCGATTTAGTGAGCCGTGATCACGTGAGCGGCCGGGAATGGCCCCCTGCTCATGCCCGTGGCCTCACGGCCAGCGGCTCACCATCGCCGTTGAAGGTTCGATTCAATCGACATGCCGTCGAGAGTTTCGGGCTAGGGTGTGGTATCACCGAAAGTCATGACGGTTTGTCGATTTAGTGAGCCGTGATCGCGTGAGCGGCCGGGAATGCCCCCCTGCTCATGTCCGTGGCCTCACGGCCAGCGGCTCACCATTGCCGTTGAAGGTTCGATTCAATCGACAGGCCGTCGATAGTTTCGGGCTAGGGTGTGGTATCACCGAAAGTCTTGGCGACTTCCGCTACGAAATTCTTTACCGCGTTTCCTGCTTGGCGGTGGGCCGTGCGTGGCGGGGGAACAGGACGGCCTTTCGATGATCAAACCATTCAGGGTCGAGAACACTTCTTGAACGCGTGTTGCTAATCTGGACAGACGTTCGACCAGGGGCGATTTGGTAAAACGTACGCAGCGTTCTGGGGGCGGCATCTCTGTCGACGAAGGTTTGCAGGGGATCCCATTGCCCGGCGATTAGAATGCAGATTCAATCATGCGACTCGAAAAGTCGCGTTCGACCAGTGTCCAGATATTGAAAACCGTTAGGTTGGACCCCTTCGCGGGTTGTGCTCCCATGGAACCCTATCTCGCTCTCGCTATTTCGCTCGGGCTTGGCCTGCTGGTCGGGTTGCAGCGTCAGTGGAAGGTGTCGGAGATTGCAGGGATTCGTACATTCCCCCTGATCACGATCTTTGGGACGCTCTGCATGATGGTGGGGGGCGATCAACAGGCCGTGGTCTGTGCCGCCGGGATGATCTCGATCGCCATCATGTTGATGATCGCCAATGTGGCCAAGATCCGCGCTGGGCAATTTGACGCCGGCATGACGACGGAGGTTGCCGCACTGTTGATGTTTGGCATCGGGTGCGCGGTAGGAGTCGGGCAGACAGGCCCCGCGATTGTTGCCACGGGGATCGCCGCCGTCTTGCTGCACTGGAAACGGCGTCTGCATGGTTGGGTGGATGCAATGACGGACAAAGACCTGCGTTCGGTCATGCACCTAGCGCTGATCGGGTTGGTGATCCTGCCGGTGCTTCCTGATCGGACCTATGGACCGTATGGCGTTTTGAACCCCTACGATATTTGGCGAATGGTCGTTCTGATCGTCGGTATCAGCATGGTGGCCTATGTCGCCTACAAGTTGTTGGGCGCCCGTGTGGGGGCAATCCTAGGTGGCGTTTTGGGCGGGCTGATCTCCAGCACCGCAACAGCGGTCAGTTACGCTCGGCAAACCAAACTGGCGCCCGAAACCAGCGGGATGGCCGCCTTGGTGATCTTGATTGCGTCCACGATCGTCAACTTCCGCGTGTTGGTTGAAATCGGCTTGGTCGCACCGAGCCTGTTGAAGTTTGCAGCTCTACCAATCTCGGCATTGCTGTTGTTGATGGCGGTCGAATGCGTTTTGCTGTACTGGCCTCTCCGCAAGATGGAGGCTCAGGCGGCTGATCACGACAACCCGGCTCAGTTGAAACCGGCCATCATCTTTGGCATCCTCTACGCCCTGGTTCTGTTCATGGTGGCAGCCGCCAAAGAAATGTTTGGCGACCAAGCTCTCTACTGGATCGCGGGTGTGTCGGGATTGACGGACATGGATGCGATCACGTTGTCGACCGCAAAAATGTTCAACGAGGACCATATCGATGCGGGAACGGCATGGCGTGTGATCATGGTCGCAACGATGTCGAATCTGTTCTTCAAAGCCGCCGCGGTGGCCATGTTGGGAAGCCGAACGTTGTTGCTGTACGTCGCTTGCACGTTTGGCATCGCCGCATTGGGCGGTGCTGCTCTGCTGGCGTTTTGGCCACAAATCGACGTGACGCAGCTTCGCTTCAGTGATTTTACGTACTGAACGCTGGTGAGCTTGGTTGATTGCGATCGTCGGTTTGCCGCCGCTTCAGAATCACTCGCCGCACACATCCCCACGACGTCCGTGACCCATCGGCCGGAAATGATCCCCCGCACGACCAGTGCTTGTGGGGAACCGACGAACCGGGCTACGCTGCATTGTCTTTGTTCGTGGTACCGCCGCTGCGTGACATGAATCTTGCACATCGATGCAAGTGTCCAATGCACTTCGGCACCATCCGGTGCTGCGAACGGGCAACCCACCGCGCTAAGCAACGAGCGATCAATCAGTGTCGCGATGAAAGTCATCTCGCCCCCGCCGCGCAGCGGTTTGCGGGGGGACAGAGTTAAACAGAGGGGGGAGAAAGAAACGACACGTATTGATCGCTCGTTGCTGAGCTGCCCCGACCCTTGATTGGCCAAGCGAGAAAATGATGAACCATGATGACGATGGCAACCATCGCAATTGGCTTTGGTACGCCGTGCTGGTTTGGTGTGCGGTGTTGTACGCCACCGCACTAGGCCCGCTTCTGCCGGTCAATTGGTGGTGGATTCGAATCGGCGACTATCCGCGTCTGCAATTGCTGTTCGTGTACACCGTCACGCTGTTGATCTTGGCGCTTTACCGTCGACGGTGGCTGACTAAATGGTTGATGGGGATGATGTTGGTTGGTTGCCTGATTCAGGTTTACTGGATCTTTCCCTATCTGCCCTTCGCTCCCGAAAGCGTGCAGTCGGCGCGATCAGATGATCCAGCGAAACGGCTGCGGATCGTGTCGATGAACGTGCTGCAGGAAAACGAGAACGCGCAGGCGGTGATCGATATCGTGCGGCGACAGCAACCGGATTTGTTGGTGTTGTGCGAGGTGAATGATCGCTGGATGGATGATCTGGAATCGTTGGACGATCAATTTGCGTTCGTCAAGAAACACCCGTTGGAAAACAAATACGGAATCGCACTGTACACCAACCTGGAAGTCCTCTCGTGCCGCGTTCGCGGGTTGGTGAAGGACGACATCCCGTCGATCGACGCATCCGTCCGGCTGCGAAATGGCCAGCCCGTGCGAGTGTTTGCGATCCACCCCAACCCTCCGCGTCCCGGCGAAAGCACCGCCAAACGGGACGCCGAATTGGTGCTGGTCGGCCGCGAGGTGGCTGACGACCAGTCCGCGATCGTGTTGGGCGACATGAACGATGTCGGCTGGTCGCGGACAACGGATTTGTTTCAGGAGGTCAGCGGCATGTTGGATCCGCGGGAAGGACGCGGCTTCTTCTCTACCTTCGATGCGACATCTTGGTTCATGCGGTATCCGCTGGACTATCTTTTTCACTCCGACGATTTCCGTGTCGTCCAATTGCAAACCTTGGAACCCATCGGTTCGGACCATTTTCCGTTGATGATTGAATTGAGTCACGAACCCGATGCCCGACGGACGCAAGAGGCACCCGAATTGGACGCAGGCGACAAGGCCGACGCGGACCAAGCCGTCGAAGCAGCCAAGTAGCAGCCAAGTAGCAGCCAAGCAAGTAGCTCTCGACGTAGCCAGAGGCCGGATCGTTTCTAGCCGGCTAACGGGCTAGCGGGATGCACGTCGGGCTTTCGCATCCAAGCGTTAGCGTTCGGGTGTTTCATTGGCGCGAGCCTGCTTTACCATCGCAACAAGAACTTGGTGGCATTCTTCGGCACTCTTGACCTCGTGGGGGAATCCGATACGAACCGATTGAATGCGTTCTGGCGTTTGAAGCCGCAAATGAAAACCGAGCCGGTCCACCGCCGTCATCTTTGCTTCCGAGGCGACGATGTCTTTCTCCGCGCGAGCGATATCCAGCATCGCAGCGGCATGGTCGTCATTCATGTGTTGCAAGATACCCGTGGCGGCTTCGGCCAATGGGTCGGCAACCGCGCTCTGGAAATCTTCGCCCTGTACCCAGCCCATCACCCCAAAGCCTCCGACAAAATAGAGGTCCAAGGGATTGAGCCGCCAAAACGAGAAATCGGCAAAGTCGACATAGTAGCTGGCGTTCGGATGGCGGCTTAAATACGCCGCACGTGCATCGTCCAGTTCGTCATCGGGCACTGGTTCGGCGCTGCCGACCAGCGTTAACCGGCCGGCACCCAGCGGGTCAAGATGCGCTGTTGGGTCGGTGACAAACAGCGACGCACGAGGATCCACACGGAGGTTCTTGGTGTGCATCGCCATCGCGCTGATCAGGAACAGCGGCCGCCCGCTTGCATCCAACGCGTACGGCATCGTCGAACCGAACGGAAACCCTTTGCACTTTTCCGATTGAGTGGAGATGACACCGACTTGATTCAGCGACAGCATCGTTCGAGCACGCTCGGCAAACGTCGTCTCGGCAGCTGGATTGGGATCCTGTGGTTCGGTTGTGTAAGCGTGTTTTCGCGGCGAAGCCATTGGCTGAATGCTCTTTTTCTACAGAGTTTCAAAGGTTGAAAATGCGATCCCGACCGCATTGCACGTTCCCCATCCTAACGCCAAAACGCTTCGGGTGATGGGCTTAGAGTCGGCGGCCAGGGATCCATGTGACGCCAAAGTGGCCACGGTCACTTCGGCCAATTCCATCGATCTCCTCGATTCCGAATCCATAGTCGAACCGGGCGATGATACGATCGCTGACCTGGAATCGCATCCCAACGCCAGTGCTGAGAGCGAACGTGTAAGCGTCTTCGCCGGCAAGAGGCTGATCGAGGTAACCGTTGCCCATATCGACGAACCCGTAAGTTCGCAGCGTTCGTTGGTTTTGTGCGGTGCCGTACCGATAGGTCTTGGGGCCAAGTTCGAAATTCGCAATCCAACCGTGATCCGCGTTGTACGCTCGACTGTCGGCGCCTCGAATGGTGTCGTAGCCACCTAGACCAAGCGTTTCGCTGAACAGCAGTCGTTCCGATGATGCCTGCCCGGTCAATCGCGTCGTCAGCGACCAAGCGTCTCGCACGACGTCGGCGCGTTCGTATCGCATCCGCCCATAGACGTAGTCGGGCGAAGTGCCGGGGCGAATCGTATGAAAGGCGGCTGCCGAGTGGCTGCCCGACATGCCACCACCCGGTCCGATGAACATGTCGGCTCGGAACAGCCGGTATTGATCCCTGTCGATGCGTTGGAAACTGTCGTATCCAAAGCGAAGTTGGAACAGATCGGCGACGGAGCCACTGACCTGGGTACCGTCGAATTCCAAGTTGTTGTTCGTTGACTTGAAATCGAATCCCGCACTGAGGTTTCGGCTGTGGAACCGGTCTCGCGAGAGATGCCGAATCAGTTGACCACCGAATTGATAACTTTCACCGTCCTGGGCGAACCCGCTGGACAGCATCGGTACGACGCCGGCCCAACTGCCGTACGCCTGCAGCGCGTAGTCTCGGTTGAGCGGTTGATCCAAACTGACGGAGTGGGCATGCAGCAATTTGAACTCTTCGTCCGTCGTGAACTGATACCCCAAGATGCCGCCACGTCCGAGGAAATTCCCGTACTGGAAACCAGCAAAAAACCGACCGTAGTTCAGCGTGGACACGCCGCTATCATCGATGCCCATGTAACCGCGTAACGGAAACATGTCTTCGGTCTCGTAGATCACGTCCGTCGTCCCCGCAGCGTCACCTTTCTGAAAGTCGACACTGACTCGCCGGAACGGGTTCTGGTTCATCCAGAACAGGTCGTTTTCGATGTGCGGTTCGTACAGTCGATTGCCACGACGCGACTGCTGAATCCATTTTGCAGTAGGCTTGCAGTCGAAATGCTGTCCGCTGCGAACCATCACGCGACCAATGCGGGTTTCGGTCACGACAAGATACAGCGTCCCGCCCGTGATGCGTTGCTCGGGAATGACGACATCAACGATCGGCTGCTTGCACCGCTGGTAATGCTGGATGATTTCGCGTGACAGCGAGTTGATCCGCCGCAGCGTGATCGGTTGCCCGATCGCTTGCTGCACAATCGCCTGCACGGCGTGCTTATAGACCAACGAATCTGGTTCGTCGAAGTCATAGTGGATGCCGACCAGCGAATCGACCGCCGCCGATTGATCGATCTTGTCGCTCTGATCTACGATCACGACCGCGTCGAGTGTTTCCACCAACACGCGATCATCTTCTACGCGGGGGGGCAAGTCTGACTTGGCATCGACTTCCGGAATCTGACCGGGCCGGACGGGCAGCTTCAGAGGTTTGTATGCCTCGTAGTTTTGCGCATGCAGGGCCCCCGCACTGAAAAAGCACACGAGACCTGCCACACCGGTCGCAATTGCAACCCGCAAAATCGTCCGAAGCATCCCATCATCCTTGAATTGCCCCACGGAAGGCACTCTTGTTGACACAATCCTTCGCGCCATTGCCTTTCGCATTCATTGAACGCAATCGGCCTGCAGGGGTGATGGACTGTCATCCGGTGGCAGAATGCATTGAAACGATTTCCTTTGCTGTGCACAAAATTCCGGCTGTATTGAACAGGGGGAATGTTCTGCGTTCATCAAACGTTCAGAATTCACGTCGATATTTCCCCACCGTTAATATCGGCACAGGCTATCAGTTGCCCCACTTTCGCTAATAAGACAGGAGAACCTAACTGACAAATGCGAAACATCGGTAAGAGTTGCACAGGGATTCTCGGGCAGAGAATCTCGGGGCACCAATAATTAGGCACTTAGATGACTCTTTCCAGTCCATCTGCGAGACGGTTCACAGCAACAAGTTTCTGCATCAGTCGAACCGCTAGAAGAAAAAGAGCGGCGTTACTGGCCGTCATCTGTTCGGTTGGTTTGACCGCGAGTAACGCGTCAGCACAGATGCCAACCGGTGCCGACGTCGTTGCGGGACAAGCCGCCATCTCGCAATCCGGCGGCGTGATGAATGTGAACGCGACATCCAACCGCGCCATCGTGAACTGGGATTCCTTCAACATCGGTGCGGGCAACACTGCTAATTTTAATCTGCCGGATGCCAGTTCAGCGATTCTGAACCGCGTCACGACGCCCAACATGCCGTCGACGATTGCCGGGTCGTTGAATTCCAATGGAAATGTCTTCTTGGTCAATCCGTCGGGAATCGTTGTGTCTAGTTCGGGCATGGTGAACACGAACGGGTTTACCGCGTCGACCTTCGATATCGGCAACCAAGACTTCATGAACGGTGGGGCCTTGACGTTCTTGCGAGGCGAAGGCGCCGGCAGTATCGTCAACAATGGATCGATCGTCACCGGCACCGGCGGTGCCCACCTGATTGCTGGCGACATCGCCAATCACGGCACCATCCAAAGCAATGGCGGCAACATCACGCTGGCCTCGGGCGGCAGCGTGACGCTCGATAACGGTGTCACCTATGTGCAGCCATCGATGGCGACGCTGGAAAGCGGGATCAGTCCCACGGCCGGATTGATTCAAAACACGGGCACGATCCGAGCGACCGGTGCGGCCACCAGCGGCGGCGAGGTCTACCTCGTCAATCCGAATGGCAAGATCCTGCACGATGGGACGATCGCGGCGCATCGTAGCGGGACTCGTCAAGAGTTTCGAACTGCGGACGACTCGGAAAACGAAAGTCTTGACGACTTCCGCTACGGAACCACGGTTGGCGGGCACGTGCAAATGGAAGCCGATCACATCAAGCTAACGACAAACTCGTCGATCGATGCAACTGGAACGCACGGCGGCGGTGATGTATTGGTCGGCGGCGACTGGCAGGGCAGCGGCGACATCACTCACGCCACCACCGTGACGGTGGATGCCGGCGCGACGATTGACGCATCAGCCACCGAAACCGGCGACGGCGGAACGATCGTGCTGTGGTCGGACATTTTTAACTCCGATTCCATCACCAGCGTGGCCGGAACGCTGCTGGCCCAAGCAGGCGATCTGCTGGGCAACGGCGGACAGATCGAAACGTCGGGGCATGACCTGAATATTGAAAGCACCGTGACGGTGGACGCGGGGCGCGGCGGACACTGGCTGCTGGATCCTTACAACATTGTGATCAGTGCGTTGGGTGGGGACGTCACCGGAACATCGATCGAAGCGTCCCTGAACGCTGGAACGTCCGTCACGCTGGACACCAGCACGCAAACGGTCGGCGCCGAAGCAGGCGACATTTTCGTTCAGGATGAAATTGATTCTACGGGAACCGGTTCGCTGACGTTGAAGGCAGATCGCGACATCTTCGTTGGCGAACACATGGTTCGGCTGACGGGCGATGGTGCCAATCTGAGCCTGCTTGCGAAGCGGAACGTTCACGACGAAACAGCCGCAGGTAACATTCATCTGGAAACCGGAACCGGCAACCTGCTGTTGTCTTCCGACACCGATGGCTCGGGCGGCGGCACGATCGACCTCCGAACAAGCGGAACCATTGACCTGCTGACCGGCGGTGGCGACATCACGCTGGGCGGTGGCAATGAACTGGGGACCGGCTACGCGCAAGGGTACAATGCGTCCACCAGCGAAGCGTTGATATTGGATGCCGGCGTTAGCACAACCCTCGATTCCAATGGCGGCGACATCAGCCTCCGAGGTCGATCGGCGACGGCGACCGCAGCCAACGGCCATGGTGCGGAAGGGATTGCCATCCGTGGTGGCACAACGATCGACAGCGGCACCGGTGGAATTCATATCGAAGGCATTGGCCAGCAGTCAGGGACCAGCGACAGCAACGGCCAGGGCGTCTACTTCTACGGTGGTGGCGATACCACGATCACCTCCGCAAAGGTGGCCTCGGATGCCATCGTGATCGTGGGCGACGCGAGTGCATCGGATTCGACGAAAAGCTTCGGGATCGACTTCGCTTCCAACATGTCGATTCATGCCACCGGTGATGGCGGTGGCATTCTGCTTGACGCCCATGCGGGTGCCGAGGCGACCGACATGATGTTCCGCACTGGAACACACGACGTTCTGGCCAGCAGCGGCCCCATCACACTGCAAGGCAACAAGGCCACAGGTTACTTGGAACTGGAAGCCAATACGGATCTCACGCTGGGATCCAAATCTGGCACCCCCGTCCCGACCAGCGCCGCGGACCTCACGATTCAGTTTGACCAATACTGGTTCAACGACAATCGCCCCGATATCGCCACCAGCGGAAGCGTGACCTGGCAATCGTTCGGCACCGCGTTCGGGCAAAACGTTGACACCGACTGGTTCAGCTGGAACACGGACGCGGCCCAGAAGATCGGCGGCTTGACGATTGGTAAATCAACGAACACTGGCAATGTGACTTTCAATAGCGGTGACCTCGGCTCGTTGGCCAGTGGGCTGACGGTGGGCGGCGGAGTGACGGCTTACGGTGGAATCATCACGGTGGCCAATGATTTAACCAGCACCGGTACGGGCGACATTTTCTTGCAGGCTTTGGCGACGACGAACCCTGCCATCAACATTGCGGCGAATATCAGCAAGACGGGAGGCGACGTATCGACGTTCACCGCAAAGTCAGCTTCGCGAATTCAGCTAAGCAGCGGCATTACTGCCACGAACCCGGGCGGCATGAATGTCGTGTTGTGGTCGGACTATGACGGTGGCGATCAGGGCGGCGTCTCGATCGGTGGAAACGTCAACACGGGTGGCGGCCACTTCTGGGCTGGCGGAAGTGATGTCGTTGCAGGAAGTGACACCTGGAATGGGCTGACCGTCGGCAATGGCCCCTCGGTCGGGCAGTTAAATTACAACCACAATGCGATGGATTTGTATGCTGACATTTCCACCAGCGGCGGTGACGTGTTGTTATGGGGTGGCGATGGCTACAGCTCCGGCATCGATGGAATTGGAGTGATCGGGGATCGGATCATCAGCAGTGGTGCGGGAGCCATCACACTGATCGGCGACGACATCAATACGGGGACGATTACCGTCAACTCAACTGGCCACTTCACCTACCAGCCCAACGGGAACGCGTGGAGCAGCTATGGCGGACAGTTCGACTACACCGGCACGATCAGCGGCAATACGTTCACGGGTGCCGGTGATGCTGACTGGCTGAAAATCAACGACTACAACACGCTCGGTGGCCTGACGCTGGGGAAAATCGGCAACACGACTGGCATTCAGGTCTATCAAGCGGTCGATGTGAACGGGCCGATCAATCTGTACGGTGGTTTTATCAACGTCAACGGCAACCTGACCAGTTTGCTGGCGGGAGCCGGCGTTCTGCTCCGAAGCACCGGCAATATCAGCACCGACCCTAGCCGCAGGTTGCAGACCAACGGCGGCGACATCACGCTGTGGAGCGACAGCGATAGCAGTGGGCAAGGCTACATCCTCGTCGGCCAGGACTCGACGTTGGATAGTCGCACGGCGGCCGATCGCACTGCTGGTACACACACGATCGGCGGCGGGAAAATCACCCTCGGCGGCGGTACGGATGACGGCAGCGGATCGCCGTCGGGATATGCAATTGCCGTCGGTGCTGACACCACTCGTGCCGGAATCAACTTGGGCAGCACAGCCAATTCAGCGAACACCACCAACATCTACAGTGGTGGCGGCGACGTGTCGATGAAGGGGCAATCCGACAGTGACACGATGGGCGTCATGTGGCTCGACGGCGGCACATTGGACGCTGGCAACACCGGTCGGGTCAACATCGAAGGCGTGAATACAAGTACTGGTCACGGCGTCGAGATTGGAGCCTACAACCAAGGGTCATCGACAATCATTCGTGCTTCCGGCGGAAGCGAAAGTGTTGCGGCGGTGAAGATCACTGGCTCGACTGCTACCACCGGCGGTAACCTGGGCGTACAGCTGCAGAAATTGACGGTGCAATCACTCGGTAGCGGCAGGATCGACATCACCGGAAGTACAAGCGGTTCTGGTTACGGCGTAGGCTTGTACACAGCGAACCTACTGTCCGCCAATGGCAGCATCAACGTTGGCGGCGAAACTGCTGGTATCACCTTAGACAACACGACCATCGGGCAGAAAGCAGCAACACCCGTCACGACCAGCAGCAGCGATATCAACCTCACTGGTGATCGGCTGATTGTAAGCGGCACCAACGTGGTCGATACTTCCGGCGTGCTGACCGTCCAGCCTTTCAGCACGAGCTTTTCATCGACACTGAATTGGCCGATGTCGGGTCTTGGCACCACCAGCCAACTGGGCGGACTGACGCTCGGCAAGTCCGGCAATACGGCGGATATTTCGATCAACAGTGCTCAAAACGTCGATGGAGTAATCCAAGTTTACGGCGGAACGCTCGCGATCAATGACGACTTGATCAGCGCCGCCACTTCCGGCACCGGCGTGCTGCTACACGGTTCAGAAATTGTGCAAGCTGCGGGAGTCGCCGTCAGCACCGATGGGGCGAACATCGAATATGTGGCAGCGGGTGCCCCTGTCACCGCTGGCCATGACTACGCGGTTAGCTTCGTGGGAACGTCAGGTTCAAAGGCAACCGTTGACGCCGCCGGTGGCGATATCAGTATCAGTGGCAGCTATGGCACCACCGGTGTCTCGGGCGGTAGCGACCGTGCGATCCGAATATCAGAAGCAGAACTCAAGACGTCGGGCAGCGGAACCATTTCGATGGTCGGCGACGCCACGAATAACACAAGCGAAGTCAATGTGTGGGGATTCCAAGCAAGTGATTCGATCATTCAAACCGAATCAGGCGCGATCAACCTCACGATGACCGGCGGCAAGGCGTCGGCGAATTCACGCGGGATGGCCATCGAAAATTCCGGGTTCAAGATCCTCTCCGAATCGGGAGCCATCACACTTCGAGATCTAGCACCTGTGGGGCTGACCGGAACTTACAACGGTTTGTACCTCAGGCCGAGCTCCAGCACTGACATCACGATCGGTGCTGATGGTGCGACCGTGGCAACCAGCAGCTCCGATATTTTGATCCAATCCGATCGAGTTTTCTTCGACATCAACGGTTCTTTTGGCAACACGATCAACACGTCGGGCAATCTCGTCATCGAATCGACCGCGGACAGTTTCGCAGGTAGTCCCAGTCTGGCCGGGCTGAACATTTCCGGTACACCGGCGAGCCTGCGAATCGGAAAAGCGGGTAACGTGACTGGCTTCACTTTATCCAAAAACATCACCACCGCGGGAGATCAAACTTACAATGGCCCGGTGACTCTGTCAGGCGATAGTTCCTTCACCAGCAGCAATAGCATCATTGAATTCGCGAACACGGTTGACAGTGACAGCACTGCCCGCAGTCTATCAGTCAACGCAGGATCCACGGGCGAGTTGACCTTCAACGGCGGTGTTGGTGGTGGCAACGCTCTGGCTTCGCTGAACATCACAGCTGGAGGCGGCATTCAACTTAACGGTGGAGTCGTCAACTCGCTGGGATCGCAACTCTACAACAGTCCGGTTCTGCTGGGCGCGGACACCCATGTTTCGACCATCCAAAGTAACATCATCTTTGGTTCCACCGTTGATTCAAATAGTGCATCAACACCTTGGAATCTGACAGCAACGATCACACCTGGAAACACCTATTACTGGGTTGATTGGATCGACTGGAATCCAACTAACAAAACGGTAACCGGAACGATCTCGGTTGGTTCGGACGTGATCACGGTGACCTACCACAATCCCCAGGGAATATTCGGTGCTCAAACGAACGGCGGAACCAATTACTGGACAGGTTACAATGGCGCAGCATTCGCTGGAGCATCGCCGTATGTAAGTTCCAAGGTGGCCAATGGGCCGACAGGTTCAGACATCATTCAACTGGAGCACGCCGGGCAGCAGACGCTTTCGTTCAGCCAATCCGTCGAGAATCTTGCCTTTAACGTCGTTAGTCTGAATGGCAACGGCTACGGCTTTGACCAGGATTTCACGATTGAATCCTACTCAGGTTTCAATGGAGCAGGACCGGGCTATTTCGGCTCGGGGGACCTTGTCAAAACAAACGTCGGCAACACGTTCCAATTGAATGATGGTGGCGCCAATGGTTCAAGTCAAAGCGGATATAGCGAGCCGCACGGAACCGTCCGCTTCGGCAATGCTTTTTCGACGCTCACCTGGAACAGCCTGAGTGACGAAACTTGGAACGGCTTCACCGTCGGTATTAGTGGAACGAGCAACACAGCCGGTAGCGTCCAATTCAATGGAGCAGTTGGAGCTACGACAGGTTTGGGGGCAATCAATGTCAACGGTGCTTTGCAGACGACCGCCGCAATCGCCAACGCGGCTTCGCTGAACGTGACCGGCCTGGCAAATCTCGGCGGAGACATCACGACCTCGGGAAACCAGGGTTTCGGCAGTGCGATCACGATTGGTAGCGATCTCGCCTTGACGATCACCGACAACGGTAGCATTCAAGCTGGCAGCACGATCGACGGAAATCATCACTTGACAGTGGAAACCGACTCGGCGGGCAACGTCACGCTCAAGGGTGCCGTTGGTAGCAAGGATGCACTGTCTGACATTGACATCACGACGAATGAATTGGCAGCAGGCGACTTGACTTTGGCTGCCAACGGTGCACTGGAGGTTGACGTCAGTGGAGATAGTACGATTGGTGGCACGATAGCAGGCTCCGACGTCACGTTGGCCAAAGCCGGATCAGGCACGCTGACACTGCCGGGAACGAACACTTACACGGGCGCGACGAAGATCAACGCTGGGACACTGAACTTCCTGAACGACGCACCGATGACGACGTCGAGCGGCTTTCAGGGGCTGGGTTCTCTGACAATCCAATCGGTCGCTGATTCGTTTAGTTCCGCATTCAACACCTCCGACTTCGCTTCCTCGACTGGCACATCGCTGGGTGGCCTAACGATCGGCAAGTCAACCAACACGGCGGACGTCACAATCGGTAGTGCGTTAATCGTCGACGGTGATATCAACATCAATGGTGGCAACGTTGCGATCAATTCCGCATTGACGTCTCAAAACTCCAACACCGTCAGCATCCACGCCACCGGCACCGTTGTCGACGGGGCTTCGGGCTACCTCAGCACTGACAAACTGCTTGTCAAAGCAAGCGGTGCCACGACGCTCGATAGCACCAGCAACGCGATCGGAACATTTGCCTTTGACGGCACCTCGTTGAAATTGGTTGAGAGTAACGGGTTCACGATCGGCAGCGTGGGAAGCACCGACGGCGTGACAGCCACAGGGACGATTAACATCGCCACGCTGGCTGGTGATTTGACGATTCTACAAAACGTGGCCACGACCGATGCGACGGCGACCGCCATCGTGATCAATGCGGGCCAGACGGCGGCGGCGAAAACGGCAACCGGCGGCAATCTGATCGTCAGCGGTTCGCCGACGATCACGGTTGGCAGCGGCGGAATGGCGACGCTGATGACGGGCAGCGTCGCGGGCAGTACCGGTTTGACTGACCTGATCGGTTCGGGCTCGGAACGTTTCCGCTACGGCAGCGACGAAGTTGCCACAAACTTCGTGAAAGCACTCGTCGCGGGCGTCAATGCGATCTACCGCGAACAACCGACCATCGGTGGCTCGATTGGCGACAAGTCACAGACCTACGGCGACTCGCTGGCGACCTTGACGGGTTCGCTGACTGGCATTGTCAACGGCGACACGCTGGATCAGGTATTCGATGGGGGTGTCACTGTCACCGGCACGGAATCGACCAGTGGTCACAACGTGGTGGGGACGCATTCGATCAACGTCGGCGCCGAGCAACTGGGGTACTCTTCAGGCACGATCACGGGCGGCACGCTGACGGTGACTGCGAAAGCCATCACGACTCCGTTGGTGGTTGATAACAAAACCTATGACGGCACCACCGACGCCTCCTTTACCGCGTCGGCGAACGGCGTGGAGACGGGCGACCTGGTTTCCATCGGCGGAACTGCAACCTTCGCTGACAAAAATGTGGCCGTTGGGAAAACGGTGAGTGTTTCTGGCCTGAGTATTTCCGGCACCGATGCAGCCAACTACTCGCTGGGCAGCACCAGCGGCACCTCGACCGCCGATATCACCGCGAAATCGATCACCGTCAGCGGCATCGCTGGCGTCGAAAGGGTTTACGACGGCAGCACCGCAATCACGCTCGACGCCAGCGGCACAGTCTTCACCGGCATGGTCCAGGGCGACAACGTGAACGTCACCTCCGCCACCGGCACCCTCGATGACAAGCACGCTGGTGCGGCCAAATCCGTCACCATCGCGACGACCAACTACGGCGGTTCCGACGTCGGCAACTACGCGATCACTGACCAAACCGCGACGACTGCCAACGTCACTGCCAAGTCGATCTCCGTCAGCGGCATCGCGGCAAACGACAAGACCTACGACGGCAACCGAGACGCCATCGTTGGCTTAGGCGGCGTGACCTTCAACGGCATGATCTCCGGCGACGACCTCACCGCCGCGGGCACCATCGGCGCGTTCGCTGACAAGAACGCAGGCAGCAACAAGACCGTCAACCTGACCGGTACCACTTACGGCGGCAGCGATGCGGGCAACTACGCCATCACCGATCAAGCCACCGCCACAGCGTCCATCGCCCAGAAATCGCTGATTGTTAGCGGCATCATTGCCGCCGACAAAACCTACGACGCCACCACAACCGCAACCGTCGACGGCAGTTCCGTCAACTTTGGTGGTCTCGTTTTTGGCGACACGCTGTCGATTGACACGCTGACCGGCACCTTCGCCGACAAGAACGCTGCGGCCGGCAAGACAGTCAACTTGGCCACGACCTACACCGGCGCCGACGTCGGCAACTACGCCATCACCAATCAAGCGACCAGCACTGCTGCGATTACGCCGTCGTCTGTCTCTGTTTCCGGCCTGACCGCTAACAATAAGGTCTACGACGCCACGACAGCATTGACGCTCAGCGGAACGGCAACGGTCACTGCGATTGCTGCTGACGACTTGCAAGTCACCGGATCCGCGATCGCTAACTTTGACAACAAAAACGTGGGCACGTCCAAGGCGATCGTCGTCAGTGGGCTGACGCTTTCGGGTGACGATGCGAACAACTACAGCATCAACCAACCCGCTGGGCTGACCGCCGACATCACCCCTGCACCACTGACGGTCACGGCCAACAATGATGCCAAGTTCGTCACCAAGACGGACGCGGTGGGGTACGCCGGAGCCAGCTATAGCGGCTTTGTCGCGGGCGAAGGTACATCCGACCTCACCGGTTCGCTGGCGATCACGCGAAGCGGAATGGGCACCGACGAATCCGCCGACAACTACGCCAACGCGTTGGCCGCCGGTGGGTGGAGTTCGGATAATTACGACATCACGTTTGCCACCGGCGACTACACCATCGTTCCCGCCGATCAACTGCTGGTGCGATTCGACAACAGCACCTCCACGTACGGCGACCTGCTTGGGCTGCAACTTCTGTCAGCCAAATACATGGACTCAGGCAATACCGTTCACACACTCGCCGCCCCGTCTGTCGTCGACGGCCGCTATGTCTTTGATGACGGTTCCGGTGGTTCGGCAGCGTTCGATGTCGTACTGGATGGATCTTCACTCAGCACATCCAACCACACGAACGTCGGTGCGTTCTCGCTCGGTATGGAGAACGTCGACATCACCAGCGGCAATTTCTCAAACAGTGTCGAGATCGTCGGGAACCACGCCGTTACTCGAACCGCGATCGACGTCGGTGCCTCCGGCGTTAGCAAAACGTACGATGGCAACAAGTCGATGGTCAACCTCACCCTGGATCAAACCGGTGACATCACGGGCGACTCGTTCACCTTGAACGGCCAAGGCAGCTACGCCGATCGTCACGCCGGCACGAGCCTGAATTACACGGTCGGCAACCTCGAACTCAGTGGCACCGACGCCAACAATTACTACTTGTCCGGCGGCAGTACATTCAGTGCAGCCGACGGCGCGATCACGCCCAAAAACGTGACGATCACCGCGCCAACGGCAACCAAGGTCTACGACGGCAACACCCATTACGTTGCCACAGCGCCTCAATTGCAGGCGATCACCGACGCTCTCGGCATCGCAGGTGACAGCGTGGCCTCGATCACCCTGACGTACGACGACAAGAACGTCGGCAGCGACAAAACGCTTACGGCATCGAACATTTCGATCAACGATGGCAATGGCGGCGGCAACTACAACATCACCTTCGCGGACGATACTAGCAGCAGTATCACGCGTCTGGGCACCGTCACCTGGATCGGTGGCACGACTGGCAACTGGAACGATCCCGCCAACTGGGCCGGCGGTGCGGTTCCGGATCTTGCCAACGTGGCCAACGTCGTCATCCCTCAAGGAGTCACACCGACGTTCGACAACACCGTCAACGGCCCCGTGGAAATCGACTCACTGCTGGGCGGTAGCCTGCAAGTCGACAGCGGTACGCTGAACGTCGACGGCAGCTTGGATGTGGACACCTTCACGCAAGACGGCGGCACCGTGACCGCTGGCACATTCAACGCCGACGACTTTGCCCAGAACGACGGCACGCTCGAAGTGGATGACACGTTCACCGTCAACAACCGCTTCACACAGAGCACCACTGGAACGATCCACGTCAACGGCGACGTCGACATCACCCAAACCACCGGCGACTTGACGGTCAACCAACTGTCCGGCGACAACGTCAAACTGGACAGCAAAACCGGCGATGTCAATCTGGAAGACCTTGCCACCCACGGTAACCTCGACATCGATGCCGCAGGCGACGTCACACAGATTTCCACCGGGACCATCATCGTTGGCGAAACGACCACCATCAACGCCGGTGACAACATCGAATTGGGGGGATTCAACAACAACTTCGTCGGCCCCGTCAACGCGACGGGTCACAATATCCGTCTCTTTGACGCCCATGATGGTTTAACGCTCGGCAATATCGATGCCAGCGGCAACTTGAACACCGCGTCAGCCGACGGTGACCTTACTCAATCCGAAGGAACCACGATCCAAGTCGACGGGGACACCATCGTCGCGGCAATCGGCGACGTGATCTTGGACAACCCTGGCAATGTGTTCACGGGAATCGTCTACATGCTCGCCGACAATGGCACCATCCGACAATCTGCCGGAGACCTGTTGTTGGGCCATGCCGAAACGATCGGCGATCTGACTGTCACGGTTGAAAACGGCAGTCTCGGACAAACGCCCACATCAACCATCGAGGTCGGTGGTAACAGCAGCTTCACCGCCCGTACCGAAATCGATCTAATGAACTCTGGAAACAGACTCGGCGAACAAACCACCGTCGACGCGCCGCTGTACAAGCTTCATTCGATCGATCCACTGAACATCGTTCGCACCGGAGCCGCCTTGGCCGATTCTACGATGAGCGAATCGATATCCCAAACCACCAACGACACCTTCACCCGTCCCGCCTCGGCATCCCAGACCGATTCCCAGTCTGGGGAACATAGCGGGCAATCCAACGGTGGATGGTTCGAGAAGTTCAAGATGTTCGTCGCCGACTTGGTATCACGCGGGTCCGTCAATTCCGTCAACGGCCAAACGGCAGGGTTGAACGCCGAGCAAACCGGCGACGAAACCTACCTCCGCCCGCAAGGCCCAACGTAACGATCCTCTTCATCGCATGCCTCTCCATCATGCGATGAAAAGGTACCCACAAAGACTTGCCCCTTCCTCCGGGAGTGCCGCGTACAACCCCACAATTCACCCTCCCTCGGGACATCGAAAGTGTTTTTGTAGTGGGATTCGCCAGAATTCCCCGCTGGAAGGGAATTCTGGCGAATCCCACTACGTCAGCAATCCAATCGACGTCCCCTGGGAGGGTGAAGTTGAAAGTCGGGCGAGGGCTGGTGGGACACTCCGGTCACAACGTTCGAAAAAGTGGTCTTGGTTGTAGAGATTCGGCGGGTTTTGGCTCTCCCAATTTTGCCCAGCGAATCAACCTGTGTTGCCGCGCACGATGGTTGTGTTTTGCTCCGTGTACCTTGCCGCCCGATCGTTTCATCCATTTACTGGAACGAAGCCGTGAAATCTTGCCCGTCAGCAACTGGATCATTCGGCAAGCCTGCCGACAATTGGCTCAGTGGGATGCAGTTGGATTCTCCATCACCATGTCAGTGAACGTCAGTGCCCTTCAATTCGCAGACCCATGTTTTTACACGACGGTGCGAAACGCAATCGAAGAATTTGCAGTGGACCCGAAACAACTCGATTTTGAAATCACAGAGGGCTTGCTGATCGACGAAGTCGAGGTTGCGGTCGAAGAACTGAACCAGCTCAAAGAACTTGGTGCAAGCATTAGCATCGATGATTTTGGAACTGGCTATTCCTCGTTGGCATACCTGCGGCAGTTTCCTATCGACCGGCTGAAGATCGACCGAGCATTTATCAGGGATTTTCCGGACGCCGATGATGGAATGATCGCGACTAGCATCATTGCGTTAGCGAAGTCATTGGGTCTGAAAGTTCTCGCCGAAGGCGTTGAAACGAAGGATCAACTTGAATTCCTTCAGCATCACGATTGCGGCGAGTACCAAGGATACTATTTCAGCCGACCGGTGCCACCCGAAGAGGCTGCTGCGTTGTTTACGATTGCGAATCATGCAGGACTACCGCAGCCGCAGGCATTCGCCAAGGGCTAGCTGATCGCCTGCCAGTTCAATGGGACCGCGTGGTAAGTCGATGATGCATGTATCGATTCGCGAATACCTAAGGCTGTTGCGTTGGACGGCGAAGCAGATCGCTGATGGGATCGCGGCGAAGGTTCCTGACTCAATCGCCCGCACACTGACGCAGGCCGGGATCAACGCATCCATGTGGCGAGACCTGGTGTGGCAGTGGCAGAAGTATTTCGGCAAGTCGATCTGCGTCAGTTCACCGGAATCGATGCGTCAGGATGCGAGGCGACGTCGCAAAAGCCACCACCAAGACCAAGCCTCCGCATCGGTCTGCTTCACCTAGCCCCGCGTCTTCATCTGCTGCTGCCGTCAGACAGTCGACGCGGCACCGGTTTGCGCTGACGCTCGATTCTATTCGCGGCAAACACGAAAAACGCAAATCCGGGAAGCGGACACGTATTCGCTGGAAGCAAAGACGATCTGCTGAAAGGTGGATGGCAGTCAAGGCTGTTCCCAAAGGGGGCTGGCGTGCGAACCGGACATCCATGAGAGGGTTCTTCGTGAGAAACAAGTCGATGAGCGAATGTTGCCAGATGGTGCTCTGATTGCCATGCTTCAGTCTGGATATCCCCACGGCTGGGATTTCGGTAGACTGAAAGAAACCGCAGAAAAAAACGTTTCTTGGGATCACAGGATGTGGCTGGAGCAAGCATCGCGTCATCTTGGATGGCCCGAAGTTGAAGATATCATTAACCCGACTGGTGGCGGGCCAGGTCACTATGCGCAGTTGGTTGAACAAAAAGTTGGCAACGCCCTTTGCCGAAAGTTCGATTTAAGCAACATCGAAACGGGCATTTTGTCCGCCAACTCCACGGCTGACACAGCCGAAGCTCCGCTTGCCATTGTCCTCCAGTTTTCCCAAGGCGTCGCAGATGACGTGCTCCGGGAGGCTCAACGACTGTGTTGGAATTTTTCCAAGTCAGCGTTATTGGTTACGCTTGAGCCGACCCGCATTCAGGCGTGGTCATGCTCAATGGCGCCGACGCAGAATCGCAAATTGCACAATCTCCGTGTGATGGAGCCGATCGAAGCAACCGCAGGCGAAACGGAAGCGAATGTGCTTCAAGGGGATATTGCGCAGACCCTGCATTGGGTAAATCTCGTTAGCGGTGCGTTTCTAGATCAACACAAGTCGAAGTTTCAGAAAAAGGAACGTGCCGACGTGATGCTGGTCGCGAACTTGCGAGCTGTTCGCAAGAAGCTGCTGGCTGAAGAATTGCCGCGAGATACATGCCATGCGATGTTGGCAAGGCTCATTTTTACTCAGTTTCTCTTTCAACGAACGGACAGCGAAGGTCGACCTGCCATCAGCCAGTCGGTGCTCGACGGTCGATTCGACGGACACCTCGCCAACCAGTATCAGCACGAAGATGCATTGCGGCAGATACTTGGCAACAAAGAAGAAACATACGCACTGTTTCGCTGGCTAAACGATAAGTTCAATGGCGACTTGTTCCCCGGCAAGGGAGAGACGGCTGAAGAACGCGAAACGGAGTGGGAGAGTGAAAAGAAGAACGTTACGGACAAACACCTGAAATTGCTGGCCGAGTTCGTCGCCGGCGATGTCGAAGTGAAGTCAGGGCAGCGTTCACTTTGGCCATTGTATTCGTTTGATACGCTTCCGTTGGAATTCATCAGCAGCGTCTACGAGGAGTTTCTCAACGAAGACCAGCATCAGATGAGTGCCTACTACACACCGCCGCATCTCGTGGACTTCGTTCTTGACGGCGTGCTGCCGTGGGGTGGGACAGAGTGGGACTTGAAAATCCTGGATCCATGTTGCGGTTCTGGCATATTCCTTGTGAAAGCGTTCCAACGGCTTGTCCAAAGATGGAAGAACGCAAACCCAGGCTACGAGCCAAGAGTCGACGACTTGCGGGGGCTGCTGGAAAACAATCTCTTCGGTGTCGACGATCACGAAGACGCAATTCGAGTCGCGTCGTTCAGTCTTTGTCTCGCATTATGCGACGCAATCGACCCGCGGCAGTATTGGAAGCGAACGATCTTTCCACCACTGCGCAATATTCGGCTAATCAAGAGCGACTTCTTTTCCGAAGAGCACGACGAATTTGCTACACCCGACGAAAAGGACGGCAGAAAACCGATATGGGATTTAGTCGTTGGAAACGCGCCGTGGCGAGACAGTTCGTTGGATGACGAGTCGCTTGGAACCGCTTGGGCGTCAAAGCATGGCTGGCCTGTTGCCGATGGAAACGCGGGCCCACTGTTTTTGGCAAAAGGAGCAGCGTTAACACTGAAGTCAGGTCGAGTTTCGATGATTCTACCGGCGGCGACGTTGCTGTATCAGCGAAGTTCAAAAGAGTCGAAGCAACTTAGAACCAATGTATTCTCTGGACATCGAGTGGAAGAGGTAGTGTCGTTCGCTCATTTGCGGTGGCAACTGTTCAAGGGTGTGAAGTCACCAGCATGTTTAGTTACCTTGCGCCCGTCGGAGCCGGAGTCCGACTATACACTCACTTATATTTGCCCAAAGCCACTCTTTACGACGGAAGACGAATCTGTCATCGCCATTGAACGGCAAGACACACACGAGCTCAGTGCCGGTGAAGCGATACACAATCCTGTAATCTGGACGATATTGCTTTTAGGTCAGCGTCGGGATGCAAATTTAATTGATACGCTTAGACTCGCGATGACGTTGCGTAAGCTAGAATCAAGAAAGATCGGGAGAGCTAAAGATGGTCAACTGCTACTGACGCGAGAGGGGCTTAAGCGGGGAGATCGATGTGACACTGAACCAAGAATTATAAATCGACGAATTCTGGAAGACTCTGGTTTTCCAGACGCCGATTCATTCTTCCTGAATGCCAAAATTCTACCGAAGAACAAAGATCCTGAAGTACACCGATTCCCCGGTGAGGAGTACTTTGAACTTCCGCAGCTGCTCATTAAAAAATCGCTCATAAAGTCCGTTGGGCGTTTTCAGGCGCAGGTTGTCAACCCGCAAGGAGAGGCAAAGGGGGTCCTCTGCACAAAGAGCTTCGTCTCGGTTCATCAATTTTCCGGCACGGACGACTGGCTTTCCGCAGCGTGCCTTGCCTTTCGCAGTAGCGTGTCCACCTATCATCTCGCGTTAACGAGTAGACTTGCCTTCGATCGTGCAGAGGCTTTAGCTGGTCATATATTGGATGTTCCACTTCCCGACGCTGCTGCGTTACCGGCCCTCGACTCATTAAGGCTCGACGAGGTTGACAGAGTGGTTGAAGACGCATTTCAACTCAAGGAACCAGAACGTGCACTGATTTCCGATCTCCTAGAGTTTGGTTATCGCGAAGGCTCATCGAAGCCTGGCGAAAAGCCATCACGCAACAAAACGCGGCGGGTTGAGAAAGAGGAGAACGATGATCTGATGCAGTACGCAGATTTCTTCATCAAGACCCTGCGAGCAACATTCGGGAAAGAACGAGCCGTTCGCGCGACCGTGTTTGAGGAAGCCCCTGGCGAGGCACGTCTGCCTGTGCGAATGGTTGCGATTCACTTGGATTGGCCCGGTCGACGTCGATTGTGCAAGAAGGAAATGATGCAGGCGGACGAACTTCGTGCAGAATTGGCGAAGTTCTATGAACAACAAATGACAATTCGTTCCCGAGACGGCCAGCCAATTTCCTCCGGTCTTGGGTTTCGCCGAGTCGCTCGTGTTTTCGTAACTCAGGCAGCGGAGGATGGGACAAAGATTCCAACCGTCCTTTTTGTGAAACCAGATCAGCGTCGATACTGGTCGCGTTCACAGGGACTACGTGACGCCGATGAGTTGGCTGCTGCGATTGTCGCGGATCGACAGAATCGGGCCACAGCAAAATGAGTTCGCGTCTACCAACGATTTTCGACGACCTGTTTCCAGATTCCACACCAGAGTTTCGTGCAATCGCCGATGCATGGCCTCCTCATGTCGTCACACAAATACTCACGCTGGTATGGGATGGGTTCGATCGCGTAAAAGCACTACCAAACTTCAAACAGCTTGATTTCTCAAAGGACTACGCCCAACTTGAGCGAAGTCTTACCGATCTGCATATGACCGAAATCACGTCGCTGTGGGGTGCAAACGCAAGCAGATTTGAATCGTTCGTTCCACAGCACGAAGCGTGGGAATTCGAGTCGCTTTCAAAACGTTCGGCTCGACCGCCTTCCTGCGACCTTGGTTTCGTTCTTCTGATCAATCGACGCATTCGCTGGTCGGTCGAGGCGAAGGTACTGAAGTCACCTGGTGCAGTTGCTGAGTACGCAGGAGATTTGCAGAAGTATCTTGATGGACGAAGCGCGCCTTTCTCAACTCAAGCCGCACTGGCTGCCTATCTCGTATCGGATGACGCTCAGGCATTGTTCAGTGCACTTGCGAGCAAACTTGAGTGCGAATTGACCTCCCATCCAAAATTTGCCGAAAGACAGCATCGCTATTCTGAACACGATCGCGAAACCGAAATTATGGCTCAGGGCATACCCGCGGTCTTTATCTGCCATCACTTGGCATTCACACTCCACGACGAGTGACTGTTCTGTCCAACTCATTTCAACACTAAGAAACCTGCGTTGGGCGCAGACACGGTTTTTGTTGGTTTGCTCGGGACAGCGGATGCATCGGCTTAGCAGACGTTGGTCGGCTGAAATTCTGCGGAGTGCAAGCGTCCGGTGCCACCCACGAATGGCACGGTCGTTTTGGCTTTTGGAAGCAAACTAGGGACAGAGCACTCTTTCGGGGAGCGTCGGCGAGACCTGCTGTAGGTCAGTTTGTGGTTGCCTGCAGGGGAAGCGGTTCCGGGGCGTCGCCAGCTGTCGACCCGTCCGCTCTGAGCCGTTTCGGCTGCAGCACCGACGGACCTTCAGCCCAATCGGTGGACGAACGGCAAAAGTAGAGCGAGAGGTGCGGCTAAGCGGTCGTCATCAACTCACGGGCGCGACGTCGCAAGTGATACCGTCGCTGCGTCTGGTGACTGCGTATCGAATCAACGCTCTCGGGACGCCCGGCAACATTGCCAAACAGCTGGCCAAAGTTACCGACCAGTTCACACCAAACCGTCCCGTCCAGACCCAAGCGTTTCCACACCGCCGCAGCGGAAGCCGGCGTTGTGCCCCCTTTGCCCGGGACCGACTGACGGGCAGTTCAGTCCAGCAGTTCCAGGTAATCCGCCAACGACATCGCCAGGAACCCCTTTTCGCTGCAGCGATCCCGAAGCGGTGACGGGTCAGGGCCAATTGGATCGGACGCTTCGTCGATGGTGAGCGGAGACAGGAACACATCGGGACGTTTGGTTTGACGCTCCGGCCCTTCTTTCAGTGCTTGAGTGGCGTCCTGCGACTGGGCAACGTCCTGCTGGGCTGCTTTGATCCGACGCTGCACCGACGTGTGATCGCTGGTTTCGAGCGTCGGGGCTATCGCCGCCCGAATCAAGTTCAAATCCACGTAGGCTGAGCACGCCAGCAAACTGGCTTCATCGACCAGCCGTGTGGCTTTGTAGCGATCTTGAAAGAACCGGCCGCTTTCGTCTTCCTCGGCGTTGGCCCGCATCGAGACCCGCTGGCACAGCAAACGCATCCACCAACTCAGACTGGACAGTCGGTGGCGAATCTCGGCCAGCTTCACCGGGCAACCGGCAATGAAGCGAATTTCTGGCTTGGTCGGCTCAGCCGGGCTGCCATCGGGCTTGCGGTTGTGGGGACAGATCCGGCACCAGCGCGCGGCCACTTCCTCGTCACTCCAGGACGCCACCACATCGGGGCGAGTGCGAAGAATCAGGTGGAAGTGATTCGAGAGGATCGCAAAGCCCAGCAAGTCGATCCCAAACTCAGCCGCGAAATGCTGCAGCAAGTCTTCAATCCAAACCTTTCGAAGATCGAAGTTCTTGCCGGAGACGGAATCGTCGCCAAAGAGGAAACAGCGGCGACAGGTGCGGTTCCAAACATGGGCCACCGCCACCTCGTCGGGATCGAACACTTCACAGCGGGCAAGACGAACCATCGACGTAACCTCACGAGGAAGAAACCAGCGTCAAACTCCACTCAATCGCTATTCGCGTGTCCATCCTGAAAATCAACCCTCGAAAAGGTGCTCTGTCCCTCAGGGTTCTTCTCACGGCGTCGCACCCAGAATCGTCTGTCTAGACGTTATCGAGATCGAGGGCGGTGACGAAGGCCCAGCGATACTCGTCCGCATCCCAGATAGCTTTCAGAAACCACACATGGTGACTTTTAAAGAAAGTTCACGATTTTACGGACGGACGAGCGCTGGAAAGCACCAACTCGATGTCGGCGAGATCCCAACGGCTTTCGTCCAGTCGGCAAAACTACCGGAGATGCTTCGAGCTTTCGTTCTTGACCGGCTGACGAAACTGCTTGACGACGCTGCTTCGATTTCATTGATCGACGGCCCGATCGCTGCAGTTCATTTCGTCTCGATTTCAGCGATGCTCGGTTCGCACAAAATTGATCCGCGTGACGTCGAGCACCCCCAGTCGCTGAACTTCGCTCCGTTTGGAAAGGACGGACTGGAGCGAATTAACTTAGACGGCTATCTATCACTCAATACGCAACACACGCATCTCGCTCCGTACAAGGCGGAACGGATATTTCCTTACAAATACTGCGATCCGCAATGGCGTTGGTATCGCGTTGGGCGGGTTAGTTTTACAACCCGAGATTCCGAAACGGCTTGATTCAACCAATCCTGAACTTGGTTCTTCTTCGCTTGCAGTCGCTCGGACACTTCATTGACCGTTAGTGGTTCAGCGAGCGAGTACAGCAACAGTTCAAGCACCGCGTCGTAAGCCGTCATGGCTGTCGGAATGGAGTCACCAACATTTGACGGCTTAGCTTTTCCGTTTACCGTCGCTTCGCTTGGAGGGTCATCGGTGGATACAACTTCGACCGGAAAGAGTGGTGTTTTCTGAGCTAACGAGCGAGACTGTGCGTCATCAATGATTTTATGAAGACAACGAGGGTCGAGGTCTTGCCAGCGGTCAGGAAACGGCACAGCGCCCAACTCTTGCAACCGTGTATTACCGATTGGTGAACCTGGACCGTTTCGTACAAATACAGGTTGTGGCGATTTTCGCTTTAACTCCTCTTCGGCACCAGCCCATGTGCCGCCCTTCTTGTATTCAGAGCTGACAACTAGCCCGGCGTCTGCCATGGCGTAGATCAATTTGTTGCGCCCCATCGCCGTGCCGACCGTGAATCGAGCCTTGGGGTGACAATGTGAGATCAACAGAAGTTGATTCTCCGCGATGGCGTCGCGAGCGTTGCGGCTGACGCTGGTCTTGAGCAGGCTGTCTGCAAGTACGCCGACAACGGTACCACCGGCTCTCAACGCCCCTTCCATCGCAGTTTTGTCGACGCCCCTCGCTCCACCTGAAATGACGGGGTTATTTCCTGTCGCACACCAAGCCGCAACTTCTCTGGCAAATTCTTCGCCTGCGGCATCGACGTTTCGAGAGCCAACAATCGCCACGCCGCCTCCTGCCATTAGGGACTTGTCGCCAACTCCGTAAAGTATTGGTGGTGCCAATTTCTTGAGTCGTTCACGGTAGCGAGTTGGATAGTCATCGTCGCTACGGCAGACGATCCAAATTCCATTTCGGTTCCACTCTTCGACCGCAAAACCAAGCTGAACTCCTCGACCGAGCAGCTTCTCGAATCTTTGTTTGTCGACACCAGCCGCGTTCGCCGCGTCATGCACGTCATCTAATTCAAGCACGTCCGCAGGCCGCATTTGATTCTTGACCAACCAACTCACGAGTGAGTTGTAAGCAGTCAGACTCAATGGATCACAGCCAGCGCTCTTCTCGCCGAACCAACCTGCAAGCAGCAGGATCGTCTTTGCGTCTTCGCTAAGCGGTTGGGTAGTAGTACTCATTTGAAATCCCTCAGTCCATTCGTGGTGAGCTGAGTGCTAACGCCATCGGGAACACGGCTTCACAGCCACGCTCCCGAAGTAGCGCAGCGATAATGGTAAAAGTCCATCTTGAATCAACAATGTCATCGACCAACAGGCATGCTCCGTTTGGAAAATTTTCATCTGAAACTTGAAACGCGCCGTCCAAGTTGCTCGCTTGCTGGAAACTGTTTTGCATCTCTTTCTGTGGTGGCGTCGCACGAACCTTCTGAACACAGTTGACAAACGGTAATCCCAGTTTAGCAGCTAAACGACCCGCGAAATCCGGTACGGTTGTTGGATTGTTCAACGAGGGCACGCAAGTAACCCAACTGGGGTACGGCTCCGGACTCCATTGTTCGATCATTGACGCACACGCGTCAACCAGCAAATCGTCAAAACGTTTCGTATCATACTTGTCGCGAGCAACTTGTTCCCCCCAACCCGCATCTCTCCACAGACAGAGCGCCCTTCCTTCAGATGCCCGCACATCATCACCGATTTTCCCAGAAAATCCGTAGGTAGGCAGCGGACTGTGAGCTGGCCAAGCCTTCCTTGGTGCGAGTTCTTGAAAGCTACGACGCAGGAAGTGGACTGCTCTGACTGCGAGAGACTCATCGTAGTCAACGTCGATGAGTGGCTGCCCTACACAGTTCTCGCACTGACCGCACGCGGCAGCATTTGGGTCGTCGAGCGAATTGCTCAGAAAGTGCATCAGACACTCGCCGCTGTCCACATACCGCTGCATCTCCGCTTGTTCGTCCCGTCGTATCTTGGTGATTGCGGTGACCATCTCAGAATCGACTTGGTATTTGGCTGCGGACGCGGTCACGTTCCAGCTTGAACCGATCTTTGCGATTGGAGAGGGCGACTCCACGGAGAGGTACTTGATCGCGCTCGCTATCTGGCCGTTCGCGATATTCAGAGACGCCTGTAGCTTTGGAATCGAGTGGCCACCGTCGCTTTCGCTAAGTGCCTGAATGATCTGGTCAACGTGTGCCTGCGGGGGAAATGCGTTGCGTATGAAGAAGTCTGCGATGTCGTCATCTTCCGAACCATGGAGCAGGATGCCCAGAGCGTTTTCAACAGCACGCCCAGCACGTCCGACTTGCTGGTAGTAGTGAACAACCGAACTTGGCCGCTGGAAATGAACTACGAATCCAATGTCCGGTTTGTCAAACCCCATCCCCAAAGCAACAGTCGCGACAAGCACCTTGACCTCGTTCGCAAGCAGTGCCTGTTCCCGTGCCTCGCGATCCTCGACGCCAGCGTGATATGACAGCGCGTTGATGCCGCAGATTTGGAGCCACTCAGTGACTCTCTCCGCATCACGCTGGGTAAGCGTGTAGACGATGCCGCTCCCTTCAAACTCAGGGATTTTCTCGGCAAGCCAAGCGAACCTCGCAGCAGGGCTTGGCATTGAAATATTCTGGAGCCGTAGACTTTCGCGGACGAGAGGGCCTCGCTGTACTTTTGCGTCGCCAATCTGTAGTTGGATATCCGCGACGACTCTGTTATTGGCCGTGGCCGTCGTTGCGAGAACAGGAACATTGCTGGGAAGTGCTTCGACGATCCTAACGATTCGTCGGTAGTCCGGCCGGAAGTCGTGGCCCCAGTCCGATATGCAGTGTGCTTCGTCGACAACAAACAGTCCGACGTTGTTCGCAAGCAGCGGCAACACGTTCTGGCGGAAATCCTCGTTCCCTAACCGTTCCGGCGAAACGAGCAGGACATCAATCTCGTCGTTCTGCAACCGTTGCTGGATATCGTCCCACTCATCCCGATTAGAGGAGTTCATCGACACAGCTTGCAAGTTCAACGCACTCGCCGCGGCTTGCTGATTTCTCATCAGCGAGAGCAGAGGTGAAACAAGCAGGGTACAACCGGCCCCTTTGTCTCGCAGCAAACGTGTTGCCACGAAATAGACCATGCTCTTCCCCCAGCCCGTCCGCTGAACAACCAAAATGCGTTGGCGGTTCAGAACCGATTCGATGCTTTCCCATTGGCCATCACGAAACCGAGCTGTTGGATTCCCGACTGCCGAACGTAAGTACTGAAGTGCCGCGTCGTGCACGATATGCCCCGAGTGCGAGAGATATAGGGAAGATTGGAAGCCAGGTTTTAGCAAAGACTTGCGGTGTCGTTAGGTGGCAGCCGAAACCGATACGTATCTGTTTCATTGACCGACCGGAATGTTTCCGCGTATCCGGCCACGGACGTTACGCGGTGGCTCCGCTTTGGAGCGGGGTGACGAAGCACATCGTTTCAACGATCACCAGATCGACTCGTCGAAATCAATATCAGCCGCACTCTCGATTCCCACACCTGCTTCCTCAAGCCAGCCGTACAGTAGATTGACGTTCTTGCGGCTTTGCATCCGCTTGAACCGTGACTTCGCGAAAGTAAAGAGCACGCGTTTTTTCGCTCGTGAGAAGGCGACGAAAAAGGAATTCCCATCTCCGGTTGGGTCTTGCAGATTATTGAAAGCAGCATCCTCCAGTCCAACGAAGATGACGGTGTGATACTCCAATCCTTTACTTTTGTGGATTGTCATCACTGGAATGGAGGTTTCGCCACGCAAATCACGGATCACTTCGATCCAGGTCCCGAACTGTTGTGATTCGTCGCCATAGCGAAACCCAAGTTGCTTGACCAAGCTGGAGACGGTCTCCTCGAAGAAGGTTCCTTGTCGATACTGCGGATGACTCTGGCGAAACGACTTCTCTCCGATTGCGTCGATGGCTCGATTCACCTCGACCGCGATCCCATCGACAGTCTTTGCACACTGTGGAAGTGACAACCGCAAACAGTCGACCAAAGTGCTAAGCAGTTTGTTGCGAATCCTCTGTTGTTGAGCGGACTCACTGCGCCCAGTCTTTTCTAGAACTCTTTGTAGGCGGGACCACGAATCCGGCTGAGGTTCATCGCTTGCCGCCACGAGAAACGCATCGGCAACCAGTTCAACCAGCGGCTCAGCCAGCAAATCCTGAAGTTTTGTTTCATCGCGAACTCTCGCCAAACCGTTGATCTGCTGCAACGCGTCGACCAGATTGGACGAGTATTGATCGACACGCTTTCGGCAGAGCACGCAGATATCTCGCGGTTCGACACCTTCATCCTCGACCAGCTCATTCAAAACCAATGCGACTGCGATGGCCTCCTCGGAATCGTCAGAGAACTCGATGACGCGACATTGTCCATCGCCAGATTCGCGTCCCCTACCGCAGACAGGAAGAATCGCCTCGGGCTCGATCTGCTGAGCAAGTGATCCAATGATGTGGATCAATTCCGGTTCTGACCGATAGTTAGCTCGAAGGGCGTACGAATCAGCCGTGAACTCCTCCGCGTATCGTTTCGTGATTCCGGCCAGCGCGCCTGCCCAAGTCATAATGCACTGCTTCGTATCGCCAACTGCGGTCAAGACTGATTCCGAATCAAGGAATGCCGTTCGTAGAAGATCGTAGTGAAGGTTGGTCGTGTCCTGGAATTCATCGAGGAAAACGTGCGAGTAGGTTGCTCGCATCGCGTGTAGAACTGCCGGGTTGGATCGCAACATCAGTTCTGCGAGACGAGCGATCATGTGAAAGTTAAGGTAGCGGTATTTCCCATGAAGATAGTGCTGCCACTGCGACACCGCCAATCGTTCGCGTGTTGAACCGTTTTCCAGGATCGCACTTCCGTCGATTTGGAGACGCTGTGAAAAGCACTCCCGGTACCACCGGATTGGTCCGATGCCGGACAAGTCAGCGGGTTCGCATCTAAGTCGCTCGGCAGCCTCTCGGATCATACGGTCCGCACGCTCCTCTTTTATATTGAACTCAATACGATAGTCGTCGTTTGGTCGCCAGAATTCTGGAATTGCCAGGCGGAATCTATCGACAAGATTCTTACTGAACGCGTCGAGCGTCATCGAGTCGAAACGCTCTGCCAATTCCGCTGGCAAACGCTTCCCGACACGATCTTGCAAATTCTTCGCAGCATCACGCTTTAGGCTTATTGCAAGGATTCGGCGAGGTGACTTGCTCGTGTCAGTTCGCAGCAGATAATCAGCTCGCTGAGCGAGCAATTCAGTCTTACCGGCACCTGGGCCAGCAACGACGATACTATTCCTTGCAGCCTGAGCAGCAGTCAGGGCTGTGTCTTCTAGGGACTCGATCCCGACGGGCTGCCAAGACTGTTCCTCAATCTTTGGATTCCGATTGCGCAGTCTAGCCATTCTTTGTCTTCGCTTTGATTGCGCGTATCAAACTCTTCAATTCGTCAGGGCATTTCTCCAGCAAATCTTCGTCTTTGATTTCAGCAAGAGCCGCCATGTGCGTCGCGGGTTTGCTGCGTTGAAGAAAGAGGTGTCGATACCATTGAAGGCTTTCAAGCTGAGTTTCAAGTCGTTCGGGTTCAGCGATGTTTTTCTTTCCAAAAACCGTTCGGAACAGACCAGTGATCTGAGCACTTCTAAGCTCCTGTTTTTTGGAAAGTATCCGTGGTGCGCCGTCGGCAGTCTCCTGGTATTGCTCAGGGAACTTTCGCAACATCGAGTAATCCAGATCCAGGGGGTCAGAAAAATAGACGCCGTACTTGCGAAGGCTCTTAACCCATCCGGTGAAGTCATCATGGGGCATGCCCCAATTAGGCATTTCTGCAAAGGTCTCGTCACTCATGACAGAAGTGTTATCGTCATCAACAACTTCAAGAATTTCTTCTCGCTTGTGACCAAGTTCAATAAGTTGTTCACAGACGTAGTGAATCCGTCCCCAACCTCCACCCTTTCGATCGCAATCCATGTCTAGCAATGTGAGATGGGGAATGGAAAGGCTATTGAGCAGACGCCACATGTGATTCACATGACGACCGCCAAGAGGAACGACAGAAATGACATTGGGATCGGAAGGCAAATCGTTTGCATCAAGGAGACGTGCCATCACAACTTGCTCGCTGTCCCCCTCTCCGAGAACAACAAGGCGAGCAAAATACAATTCCGGATAGGCACGCACCGCCTGGCGAATGAACTTGTCCGCGTCGGACTGTTCCGT
Organism: Rubripirellula lacrimiformis; assembly: GCF_007741535.1. Classification (NCBI taxonomy): domain Bacteria; kingdom Pseudomonadati; phylum Planctomycetota; class Planctomycetia; order Pirellulales; family Pirellulaceae; genus Rubripirellula; species Rubripirellula lacrimiformis. Next base: position 7,426,473 of record NZ_CP036525.1, on the reverse strand, counting down.
GGGGAGGCTCAATTTGTGAGCCGACGCGACCGCCGTGGTAGAATCGAGCCGCAAGTATCGAATTTCCTCGGGCTCAATTCGGGCAAGCACGGAAGGAGAGTGTGACGAGAAGATCGCCTGAGCCCTCGGTGGCTTGACGATATCGCGAAACATTTTCACTACTCGTCCCAGCAAATGCGGTGCGAGGTGGGTCTCTGGTTCCTCGACCGCGAACACTGTCAGCAGGGGAGGGTCAAGGCGTTCTTCGTCGAACGGGTGGCCGCCAAAGAAGTCGTCGATTGCGGCTTGCTCGATCTGGAAAGCGGATTTCATGATCGAAAAGTACAAGAGTGATCGCAGCCCGTCGCTCAATCGATCTACGGGAACACAATCATCTTCTGCTTCGGTCTTCATTCCTGCTGTGAAGGACGAGACGAAGTCTTCAACGGTTTGTGTTTCGAGGTGCAATACGATTTCTTTGAATCGACTGCGGTTGTACAACCCGTTCCAAGACTCATTGAGCGAACGCTGAAGCTCTGTAATTGCCGGTTCATTACTAAAGTCGCTTACGATTCCGTCGGTCGCAGTGTTGATCGAATCGGCAAGGTCGTCTGTCCAACGAGCGGCATCGAGCAACCGTTTGAGCAGCGATTGCGATGAAACGCGGACATGCTTCGATGGATCACGTGCTCCGGGAATGTAGTGAACGTGAATTCGCTGTCGCTCGAACGCCGAGAGCGGCTGGCGATATTCGTCGTCAATTTCATCTGAGATATCAGACGACGTTTTGATCCAGTTCAGCGATTGCTCAACCTCACCTTCAGGCAAATTTCCTTTTTGCCAGACTGCTTCGAGGCGGATTCGACAATACGGTCGACCACCGGGTTCATTCACCCGCATCTGCTTGAAGTGTTCAGGAATAGCGGACGTATCATCTCCGCCGCCTTCCGCATCGAATTCGATTCTGGCCTCGATCCAAAGTGACAACGACTTTAGATCGGCATCAGATCGCGAAACTCCGACCGGCAAATGAAAGTCATCGGCGCGAATTGAACGTTGCTCTTTGGTGAGTCCGAACAATCGAGCCAGTCCGAGAAGAGCGGCTGACTTTCCCGCCCCGTTCTCACCTATCAGAACCGAAATATCATTCAAGTCGATCGAAACAGGATTCGGACCAAAACAACGAAAATTGCGAAAACTCAGGAGGCTGATTTTCATCGATTATCTAGCAGTCGGCATAGTGACATTGACGCAGGTTGAAAGTTGCCGGGCCCCAACCGCTACCAAGTAAAGCTCAAGATTCTACAACCCATAGTGAGGCCGTTCGCAAGGGGTGACGGCCCCGTTCGTTCTAATTCAGCAAATAGTGGAGAAAAGTGACGCCCGATTGCGTCTGGTGACGAGAATCATCGACGATCCGGACACAAATGAGGTTCTACTCCGTCGCTCCGACATCCACACAGGAGTCATTTCGATGAAGATTTCATTGCCAATTGATGGTTCCGATGCCGCCAATAAGGCTGTTGATTTCGTCCGTTCGCTAGCGACCGAAAATTCGGTGGACGTCATTGTGCTGATTGCCTCGTACAACCCGACCGAATACTCATTCCAATCTTGGATGCCGAGTGGACCGAGACGCAGAAGATTCGTACGAACGAAATTCTTGGGTCGGCCATGCAAACGCTTGATGCGGTGTGCCAATCAGGGCCAATTGGATCCGACGCTTCGTCGATGGTAAGCGGAGAGAGGAACGCATCGGGACGTTTGGTTTGACGCTCCGGCCTATCTTCCAGTGCTTCAGGGGCGTCCTGCGGTTGGGCAATGTCCTGCTGGGCTGCTTCGATCCGACGCTGCACCGACGTGTGATCGCTCGTTTCCAGCGTTTGGGCCATCGCGGCCCGAATCAAGTTCAAATCCACATAGGCTGAGCACGCCAGCAAACTGGCTTCATCGACCAGCCGTGTGGCTTTGTAGCGATCTTGAAAGAACCGGCCGCTTTCGTCTTCCTCGGCGTTGGCCCGCATCGAGACCCGCTGGCACAGCAAACGCATCCACCAACTCAGACTGGACAGTCGCTGGCGAATCTCGGCCAGCTTCACTGGGCAACCGGCAATGGAGCGAATTTCTGGCTTGGTCGGCTCGGCCGGGCTGCCATCGGGCTTGCGGTTGTGGGGACAGATCCGGCACCAGTGCGCGGCCACTTCCTCGTCACTCCAGGACGCCACCACATCGGGGCGAGTGCGAAGAATCAGGTGGAAGTGATTCGAGAGGATCGCAAAGCCCAGCAAGTCGATCCCAAACTCAGCCGCGAGATGCTGCAGCAAGTCTTCAATCCAAACCTTTCGAAGGTCGAAGTTCTTGCCGGAGACGGAATCGTCGCCAAACAGAAAACAGCGGCGACAGGTGCGGTTCCAAACATGGGCAACCGCCACTTCATCGGGATCGAACACTTCAAAGCGGGAAAGACGAACCATCGACGCAACCTCACAAGGAAGAAACCAGCGTCAAACTCAACCTAATCGTTATTCGCGTGTCAATCCTGAAAATCAACCCTCGAAAAGGTGCTCTGTCCCTCAGGGTTCTTACCCGCTGGAAGGGAATTCTGGCGAATCCCACTACGTCAGCAATCCAATCGACGTCCCCTGGGAGGGTGAAGTTGAAAGTCGGGCGAGGGCTGGTGGGACACTCCGGTCACAACGTTCGAAAAAGTGGTCTTGGTTGTAGAGATTCGGCGGGTTTTGGCTCTCCCAATTTTGCCCAGCGAATCAACCTGTGTTGCCGCGCACGATGGTTGTGTTTTGCTCCGTGTACCTTGCCGCCCGATCGTTTCATCCATTTACTGGAACGAAGCCGTGAAATCTTGCCCGTCAGCAACTGGATCATTCGGCAAGCCTGCCGACAATTGGCTCAGTGGGATGCAGTTGGATTCTCCATCACCATGTCAGTGAACGTCAGTGCCCTTCAATTCGCAGACCCATATTTTTACACGACGGTGCGAAACGCAATCGAAGAATTTGCAGTGGACCCGAAACAACTCGATTTTGAAATCACAGAGGGCTTGCTGATCGCCTGCCAGTTCAGTGGGACCGCGTGGTAAGTCGATGATGCATGTATCGATTCGCGAATACCTAAGGCTGTTGCGTTGGACGTCGAAGCAGATCGCTGATGGAATCGCGGCGAAGGTTCCTGATTCGATCCCCCGCGTCTTCATCCGCTGCTGCCACAAGAAAGTCGACGCGGTACCGGTCTGCGCTGATGCTCGCTTTTATTTGCGGCAAACACCAGAAACGCCACAAAACGCAAATCGGGGAAGCGGATACGAATTCGCTGGAAGAAAAGACGATCGTATGAAAGGTGGATGGCCCCCAACGGCATCCACTGAGTTGACCTTCTTTTGAGAGAGATGGAAGCGAGTGACGATGTTACGCCGTTTTCATCGCAAGTATCGAGCGATGGTTTTCGACTCGGCAACCCATGCGTTGTGTTTACAAAGAATTGGTCGGCTAAGAAGTCTTTGTTACCGGCTACCAGCGGTAATTGATCTGGCCCGAACCGATGTGCAGGTCTTGGTGTGCGTTGACCTGCGTGTTGTAGTCGACTCGAGTGTCGAAGCGGTCGGTCAACTGGAACGACAGTCCGGCACCGGCGAGCACCCAGTCACGGCCCAGGTCCAGGCCGCTGTTCGTGAACCCGCTGCCGCCGACGCCGGCGAATTGCGAATTGACCAACGTGCTGGTGTCCAAGAACTCGTGCATCCAGGCCACGCGGACTTCCGGCGTGACGAAGTGCTGCCAACCGTGATCTCCCAACGTGCGGCGGACACGCGTGCCCAACATGCTACGAAGCGAATGCGTGTCCAGCGAATCGACTTGCAAGTTCAGCGCACCGGCACCCGATTCGGTAAAACCGTCTTGGTTGACATACACGTACTGCAAACCACCGTAAGGTTGCCACACCGTGTTCTTGCCACTGTGCAGCGTCAGCCCACGTTCCAGATACGTGAATCCCTGCCAGCCGCTGTAGTCAGCTTCGGCAGTACGGTTGATTCCGCCAACGTTGATCGTTCGGCTGCTGTCGTAACCTTCGAATTGCAGTCCACCCATCAACACGTAGTAGTTGCGTCCATCGTTCCCGGTCACGAACGAACCGAATTGGCCGCCATCGGTCTGGGACGAAAAGTCGCTCGTTTGCCCGGTCGCGTTCGATCCGACGTAACCGCCAAAGAAGCCGATCGAATGGGTATCGTCCACACTGCGCTGGATACCCGCCGTCACGCCGCCGAGACCGTAGTGGATTCCCGAGACACCGCCATTGGAATCGGCTGAACCATCCAGACCATAACCCAGCACCCAACCTTGCCACTCGGTGCGAGTCTGCATCACGGCTTGCCGCGACGAGTAAGCAGCGGGCCCCACATCAACATAACTGACCAATTCAATGGGGGACGCGTCACGCGGGGACGAGCTTTGCGCCATCATCGGACCGGGGCCCATAGCGGAACCGGAGCCGTTGAACAGTTGAGCACGAATCTGCCCAGCGATCGTTTGGGTCATCAGGCTAGTGCCCTGGACCGCGATTTGGTTGTTGCTGCCGAAACTGCTGCCACCGACCTGGCTGATGAAGGAGCTGACCTGCGAACCACTGAACATTCGGGCCTGCCCCAGGACATCCGCCATGTCGCCTGTGCCGGTAATCGTGTCCAAAACGCTCCCCAGCGATCGGTTGTTCGATGAATTGTCAAACTCCGCAAACCGGGCTGGTGCTTCGATCAAGCTGAATGAGTAAAAGTCGTCGCCAGGCGTGGTGGTCTGCCAATTCAATTCAACGTCGAAGAAGGCCAAGTCTTCGATCACGTTCGCGTTAAATTGACCGTTGATCGTTCCGGCTTTTAGAAACGTGTATTTTGCGCCCAAGGCGAGATCATTGGCGTTGGCCCCGGGCAGCAGGCTCACCTTCACACGAGCATTGGGGTCGATGTCGATGGTACCAGATACATCGAGGTAATCATTGTCGGTTCCGGCCACAGGTGCCGCTGGTGCACCGCTACTGGGTTGGATCTCGATGTCCAGAATCGAACCTGCTTGGGCTTGGTAGCTGTCCGCAGCGTATGTGCCGATCGAATTGCCGATCGCATGGGTTCCCGAGTTTTGGACGCTTAGGCTGTATCCTGTCCCTGCCAAGCGACCATTTGCTCCGACAAGCGTCGGGGCGTAGAAGATTTCGCCATTGTTTGTCAGCGTTCCGCCGGTGATGTTTGCACCTGACCCGATTTCGCTACCGTTCGTCAGCGTTCCGCCGGAGACGATTGCCTGGCCGGTGATCTCGTCGTTGTTCGTCAGCGTTCCGCCGGTGACGGTTGCACTGCCTACGATTCGGTAGTTGTTCGTCAGCGTTCCGCCGTTGACAACAACCCCTTCTATGATGTAGCCCTGGTTCGTCAGCGTTCCACCGTTGACGGTTGCCCCGTCGATATGGGTCAGGGTATACAGAGCTCCCCGATAGATGAAGGGGGTCGTGTAGATGGACTCGAAGTGGTTTGTGACTTTACCGCCATCGTTAACGGTCACGTGACCGTCGTTGCCAGAAATGGATTGCGTGTCATCGTAGGTGACATCGGCCGCGGAGGCACTCGACGCCGCCGAGCAGATCAGCAGAGCGAGCAAACTGCGGCGAAGTGTCCTTCGCGTTGCAGCAGTGCGGTGAATGCTGGTCGTCGTTGTCGAGCGGCAGTTGGGCATCCTGCGTGTTCCTGTTGTCAATTCAATGTTGCTGTGTCCGCCCCATCCGCGGTCACGCGAACTAATCGAGCTTGATCTTGTGATATCGTCGAAACAGCCCCGGTGCTCTACACCACCGGGGCGCCGCGTTTCAATCTCGCTAACCTCGCCAATCCGGCGAACCGTCAAACTTGACCAAGAAAAGGGGAACGGGGGGATTTCCAGGCGAGTCAACGGGTAACTCCCCGCCGGATTGCGTTTCACGTACACGACGACCATCGCTATTGGGCACGGGGAGGCGACAAACACACTTCGCTGTTTCGGATTGAGCGAGGCGGACGCACTTTTGGCGACGCTCCGGTGGGCGACGCCGGAGATATCTTCAATATCAAGAGTCCAATGAAGATACGCTTGATGCGAATGCACGGCATTGGCAGGACTGGGCTGGTTGGTCCAAGCGATTGCTGGACTTGGTCTGGATCAGTCCAAATCAGGCAGCCCGAGCACTCCGCTGCCCTGCCCGGGTGCCAGGTCGACTCGGGAAGGGGCGTCCGGCGGGATCTGATAAACTGTTGGGCCTGGATCGTTTCCGCCTCCTATCCCAAACAACAGTGCCCCTTCCATGACTTCCTCTCGTTCACTGAGTGTTTTGCTGCTGGCGATCTGCTGGTTGATTCCTTTCGTCCAAGCTGACGATGAGGCGATCCACTCGACACCAGGAGTCTGGCCGATCGAGCGTCTGAAGTCGGAAGTGCCGGTCTATCGAATCGAAGATCCTGACGCGAAAATCCAGTCGTTGATTTACGAAGGCGAGATGGTTGACGGCCAAGCGACGGAAGTTTTCTCATTCTACGCCTCGCCGAAAACGCTGGGCATTGGCAAGCAGGGGGAAACGTATCCCGGCATCGTGCTGATTCACGGTGGCGGTGGGACCGCCTTCGCCGATTGGGTTTGGATGTGGGCGAACCGTGGTTATGCCGCGATCGCAATGGACCTCGGAGGACGCCGCGCTCCCAATCCTGAATTCGATGCGTCAGGGAAGTTGAAACCCTACGCGGGTCACAAACGAGAAACTCGCGTTCGACTTGCCCAAGGCGGCCCCGGGGACGGACACCCCGAAAAGTTTGACTGCATCGGGGGAAGGATCGATGACGACTGGCCGTACCACGCGGCGGCCAACGTGATGCGAGCTCATACACTGATCCGCAGTTTCCCCGATGTGGATGCCGACCGCACCGCTGTGACGGGGATCAGCTGGGGCGGCTACACGACTTGCTTGGCCGCTTCGCTGGATGATCGATTCAAAGCCGCTGTGCCTGTTTACGGATGTGGATTCCTGCACGAAGGCGAATCCGTCCAAAAGCCTTCCATCGACCGTCTTGGCGACCGCCGTGACGCCTGGGTTGCTGCATACGACCCGGGAAGTCACCTCCAGAAATGCACGGTCCCCACACTGTGGGTCAACGGCACGCACGATAAGCATTATGTGCTGGACAGTTACGCCAAGTCCTACGCCAAGGTGCAGGGGCCACGCACGATGCGGATCGAGCCGCGAATGCCACACGGCCATCAAGCAGGCTGGAACCCGCCGGAAATCCAGATTTTCGTGGACTCGATTTTGAAGAACACCCCACCGCTGGCAGCCGTGGGCCCGTTGCAGGTCAGCGACAGCGACAGCGACAGCGGCACCGTCACCGTGCCGTTCCAGTCCGACACCAAGATCGTTCAATCCGCATTGCACTTCACAACCGAAACGGGCCTGCGATCCGAGCGGAAATGGCAATCCATCGACTGTGTGATTTCCGCTGGAAAAGTCGAAGCGATGGGACTTCCGCCGGAAGCCAACACGTGGTTAGTGACCTTGACCGACGACCGCGGTGCATTGGTCTCCACCGAAGTCGGATTCCGCTAAACCGCGCCGCCAGGTGCCGATCATGCCATGGGCGTGCCGCGTTCGAGTTTCAAGTTTTTGTTTTCCATCTAGACTGCGGGCCACCTGTGTTCGACGATCGCGTCTGCGCCCGACTTGGCAGCGAAAATCGTTGCTGGTTTTCTGCTGACTCGCTTTCCCCGTTTGCTTGAATCGCGGATGCCTGATTTTCAAGATCGCCCCAGCGCCAGCTCCGGCCCCCAATGGAGTTTCCTACAGCGACATGGGTTGCTGTTCGTTTGCACTTCGCCTTTGGTTGCCAATGCGATCGGCAGTCTCTTCAACGTCCTCTACAACCGCAACCAGATTTTCCCACTATTGTCGGATGCCCAGCGGATTCGATTCGACGATTGTGTGTTGTGGTTCAATGTGCTGATCTATCCGATTGCCGTGTTGTGCTTTGTGCTGCCTTTGTTGTGGGTGCGACCGGTGTACCGTGATCTGTTGGCGGGAAAGCCGGTTGCGGCCGAGCTACACCAAAAAGTTCAGCGTGTCGTCGTCAACTTGCCTTGGTGGTTCCTGCTGGTTGCGTCACTCGGCTGGCTCAGTTGCATTCCGGTCTTCATCACCTCGTTGTACGTTTTGCCCGAACCTTTGCAGGGCATCGTCATCGCTCACTTGATCACATCGTTTCTGATCGCAGCGATGATTGCGGTGACGCACAGTTTCTTTGCCGTTGAATTGGCGATCCAGCATGCGGTGTTTCCCGTCGTTTTCTATTCCGAAAATCAGACGAATCAAACGATGCCCGCCAGTGTGCCGGGAATCATCCCGTTGAACATCACTTTGCGAGGCGCTCTGTGGACAGTGTCTTCGGTGGTCAGCCCCATCATTTCGCTCGTCTTAATCCTACTGTTGCCGGATGACGAAAACTTGGCACCACGATTTGCCGTCGCGGTCGGTCTGGTCGCGATTGCGTTTGGGTTTGCCACCAGTTGGATGCTTGGAAAACTGGTCGTCCGACCAGTTCAGCAATTGCGACGCGCCGCTGCGGAAGTCGCAGCGGGTAACTTGGACACTCATATTCACTTGCTTTGCGCGGACGAATTTGGGCACCTGATCAACAGTTTCAACTCGATGGTCGAAGGCCTGCGGCAACGCGAGCATTTGCAGCAAACCTTTGGCCGTCACGTCGGCCAAGAAGCCGCGCGGCAAATCATCCGCCAAGGCGATCGGCTGACCGGTCGCGAACAAGTCATCACCGTGATGTTTGTCGACGTACGAAATTTTACGCAGTATTCGTCGGAACATTCGCCCAGCGAAGTGGTTTCAGCGCTGAACGTGTTTTTTCGCGAAGCCGTTGAATGCGTGGAGTCGAACGGCGGGATGGTTAACAAGTTTTTGGGTGACGGATTTATGGCAATCTTTGGTGTCGGCGCAAATACGGAACGACATGCACAAAACGCAGTCGATTCGGCACTGGCACTGCGGAATTGCGTCCAGCAGTCCAGCTCGATTTTTCAAGACGCGGGTTGGGACGACTTGCAAATCGGCATTGGCATCAACACAGGTCCTGCCGTCGTCGGCAGTATCGGTTCCCCCAAACGCCAGGAGTACACCGCGATCGGTGACACAGTCAACGTAGCCGCGCGAGTCGAAGCGGCCACCAAACTAGCCGGCCACAATCTGCTGATCACTGAGTCCACCCAATCCGTCTTAGCCGATCCGTCCGCATGGATTCCTTTGCCTCCCCAACTCGTCAAAGGCAAGACCACACCACTGCGACTCTTTGCCGCCAAACACGATCCGTGACAGCGAACCGATTTCCCGTACAGAAACTGAAATCCCAGATCGACTTACCAAGTGGCAATGCCGATTCAATGCAGGATTGAATTCACGCGTCTCTCGAGCAATCGTCCAGGCGTTCGGTTCGAGCAGCGTTGCCGGTAATTCCCAAAACTGATCGGGCCAAGCTCGCTGACGGCATTGCACTGGATCAGTATCGCTCGGCAGGGAGTCCGGTTTGGACCAAGAAAAAGGGAACGGGGTGATTTGCAGGCGAGTCAACGGGTAGACCGGCTGTTTGGGGGGTTCCGAGACGAGAGGAACTGTCGATGCCACGATTCCCGCGCATAACCGGGGCTAACGCCCAAACGGCTCACGGGATTCAACCCAAACATCCCGCGAGAACAAAGGAGAGACATCATCCATCACGAAGCTTCCACTGCTCTCCGGTTCTCTCGCTCTTCAAGCAACGGCAACGCGTGAGCGTCGCCCCACTTCTTTAGTGCCAACAGCACTGGTTTCAGCGACTCGCCTTCTTCCGTCAATTCATATTCCACCCGCGGCGGAACCTCGGCGTAGACGATCCGATTAACCAACCCGCTGCTCTCCAATTCACGGAGCTGCTTGGTCAGCATTCTCTGCGTGACACAGCCAACCTTGCGTTTGAGCACGCTGAATCGGACGCGTCCGTCGACCATCAAATAGTAGAGCACGATCCCCTTCCACTTGCCTCCGATCAGTTCCAGCGTGGCCTCGACGGGACAAGCCGGCAACTCGTAGTTCGCGTGCCTTGCCTTTCCATTAGTATCCATTTTGTGCCTATATGTCGTAAAAGTGCGTTCTTGCCGAACCAGCATCTACCCCTATTATCACACCGTACCAACAAACGAATAGGCTGACGACAACGGAATCAACGTAATTTTCTCCCGCGTCCTCGCCCACCTCTTCCACTAGGAAATTGATGATGAAAGCCATGCTGATCAAGAACTACGGCGAAAACGCAGCCTTCGAAGCCTTGGAAGTCGAACAACCGTCAGTCAAACCGGGCCACGTGTTGGTCAAGATCGCCGCCTCGAGCGTGAATACCGTCGACACGATGATTCGCAAAATGGGAGCGGACCTGCCTTTGTCGCCACCCGCCCCAGCCATTCTCGGTATGGACTTCGCTGGCACCGTGGAAGCCGTTGGCAAAGGTGTCCATAACTATTCCGTGGGCGATGAAGTTTATGGCTGTGCCGGTGGCCTGGCCGATCTACCGGGCACCTTAGCCGAGTACATCGTTGCCGATGCCGACTTGATCGCGCACAAGGCGAAGAACCTTTCGATGAAGGAAGCCGCCGCACTGCCGCTGGTCGCGATCACCGCCTACGAAGGCCTGGTTCGCGCAGGCATCCAAGCCGGCCAGAAAGTCATCGTGCATGGCGGCTCCGGCGGTGTGGGGCATGTCGCGGTGCAATTGGCAAAGCACTTCGGAGCGGATGTTTATTCCACCGGCGGTGGCGACAAACAACTCGCCCTCATCGAAAAGTTGGGTGGGATTGGAATCAACTACAAAACCGAGACGGTCGAGCAATACGTTGCCAAACACACCGATGGAGCCGGCTTCGATCTGGTGTTTGATTCCGTCGGCGGCGCCAACCTGACCAACTCGTTCGAGGCCGCTGCACTGAACGGACAAATCGCAACAACGGTTTCGATGTGCGAACTGGATCTCACCCCGGCTCACTTCAAAGGTTTGTCTTTGCACGTCGTCTTCATGCTGATTCCCATGCTGCACAACCACAAGCGAGAACAGCATGGCGAAATCCTTCGCAAACTGACCGAGATCGCGGAGTCCGGTGACCTGACGCCCATCCTCGACGAAACCAATTTCTCCTTGGAAGAAGCTGGCGAAGCCTACGCAAGACTCGAAAGCGGCAAGGCCATGGGCAAAGTCGTCATCGAGAATTAGATCAACACGAATCGACTCGCCAACCGACCTGGAATGGCTTTTCGCATGAACGGCAACACCGCGATGGGTGTCAATCAAGTCATCGAGGACCTAGGATTTCCCCCGACCGATGTTGAACAACGGTGCCGCCAATCGCCAAAGAGACCTACCTATTCCGACACAAAATGAGTCACTGATGAAACGCATTCTGATCACCGGAGCCACCGACGGCATTGGACTGGCTACCGCCAAAATGCTGGCCCCCCTCGGCCACCATCTTTTGCTGCACGGACGTGATGCCCAGAAACTCGAGCAATTGGAACAGTCCTTGCGGCCACTTTCCAACGATGCCGTGATTGAACGTTACGTCGCTGACCTGTCTCGCATGAACGAGGTGGTATCATTGGCAGAAGCTGTGTCCGCCAAGCACGACCATCTGGACGTGCTGATCAACAACGCGGGCGTCTTCTCGACCTCCGATCCGCTCACTCCCGAAGGCCTCGATGTGCGGTTCGTGGTCAACGCGATCGCACCGTACCTGTTGACGAAGCGTTTGCTGCCTCGAATGGACTCCACCGGCCGAGTCATCAACCTCTCGTCCTCCGCTCAATCACCCGTGGCAATGGATGCCTTTCGCGGGGAACGTCTGCTAAGCGATCTGGATGCCTACTCACAAAGCAAGCTTGCGCTGACCATGTGGTCCCGTGGTCTAGCGGATTCTCTCGGCACGGATGGCCCAGTCATCGTGGCCGTGAACCCAGGCTCCTTGCTCGCCAGCAAAATGGTCCAGCAAGCTTTCGGCGTTCCAGGTCAAGACATCACCATCGGAGCCAAGATCCTGACTCGCGCCGCCTTGGAGGAAGAGTTTGCCACCGCATCGGGCCGATACTTCAACAACGACGCCGGAGAATTTGGGCCGCCCCACGCCGATGCCCTGGACGCCGATAAAAACGCCCAAATCATCCAGGCCATCGAAGAAACCCTCGCGAAGCAACCCAGCTGAAAAGGTGAGCAGGAATCATTCAGCATCACCCCGACTAAGAATAGGGGAATGGGGTGATTTTCAGGCGAGTCAACGGGTAACTCCCCGCCGGATTGCGTTTCGCGTACACGACGACCATCGCTATTGGGTACGGGGAGGCGGCAAACACACTTCGCTGTTTCGGATTGAGCGAGGCGGACGCAGCTTTTGGCGACGCCCTGGTGGGCGGCGGACGATTGTCCGCGCGACCGAGCGGAGTGATGTTCCGGCAGTTGGCCGTGGCAACCCTATCGCGTCCAGATGATGCCGCCGGTGCCGGTGTGGAATCGGTTGCGGTCGTTCACTTGCAGGTCGTAGTTGGTGTACAACGACAATGCGCCGTTGCGGTTGCCTTGCATGCCGACACCCAGCAGTGCCCAGTCGCGGCCCATGTCCAAACCGTTGGTTGCGAAACTCGATCCGCTTTGCGTTCCCGTCACACTCGTTGATGGGTCCAAGAATTCGTGCATCCATGACGCACGAGCATTCGGTGTCCAGCCCCAACCCAGGGGACCGTGGACGTGACGGCTGCCATAGAAGTTCGATCCGATCATGCTGCGAAGCGAATGGGCATCGACGTCGTCGATTGACGCGCCGCCGGATTCCACATGGTCGTCTTGATGTACCCAGACGTATTGAAGGGCAACATTGGGCTGGACCGTCACGCCACCAAGTGTGCGATTCCACCCTCGTTCCAGGTACGTGCCCGTTTGCACGCCGTCAAAGTTGCCGGTGATTCCACCGGTGCGAGACGTGTCGTAGTCATCGTAGTTTGCGTTGCCAGCCAGTGTGTAGTAGTTGCCTTCGTGATCGTGGCGATGCAAGAACGCGCCGACCATGCCGCTGTTGACGTTGGCTTCTGAACCGGCATCGGTGTTGACGTTTTGATAGCCGTAGGCACCATAGAATCCAACCATCGTGTGAGCGTCGACGTGGCGGAACAGTCCCAACTGAGTCCCACCGCCGCCGTAGTCGAATCCGGACACACCGGCGTGGCCATCAGCGCTACCACCAACACCGTAGCCTTGCATCCATCCACCCCATCCGCCACGTGTCAGGGGTAAACTGCGGTTGTTGATTTGACGGGCGGCACCCGTTTGATAGCTGACCTGATCAACGGCTGGCTCTTCGTAGCTGACCAAACTAATGGGTGCGTACTCACCGTCGGCGGTGCGGGATGGAGGGGGCAGCGAGGCCAAGCCCATCGATCCGCCACCGCTGGTGTAGGTGCCCGCCATGTTGCGAACTTGACTGCTGAGCGATTGGAATTGGTAGCTCTGGTTTTGGAACTGAGCCTGCGACGTGCTGCCCAACAATTGTCCCGCTTCAAAAGAGGCGAGAGCAAATATGAAGTCGATGGTAAAGTCAGCTCCGAAACCAAAATCATCGTCCCATAAAAAACTGTACGTTCCGGGAGAAACCGTGTCAGGGCCTCCATGATCTAGCAGGTTACCACTTTCTTCAAACCAAAATTTATTCCAAATTTCATCATTGCCCATCAGTCGCGTGTAAAAATGATGGCCCGAAGTGCTGACGTTGATGGCCGAGATTGACTCGCCTGCCCCCACGTTGACATCGACGATGCTGCGAGGGCCGTCGGCTTGCGTGATTCTTGTATTGGACGAGCTGATGATCGGGCCCGCTGCTTGTGCAGTGGTCACACACGCGATGAGGGTCCAGATGGTTAAGTGTCGAAGCATGGTATTCTTCTCTTTTTAAGTTTGATTGGTTGTTTGGGAATCTTCTTCCCTTCGATGGGGCTTGCCAGAAGTAGCTGACGGAGCCTGATCCGACGTGGAAGACTTGGTGATCGTTGAACTGGGCGTCGTCGTCGGCTCTCAGTTCCTAGCGGTCGCTCGGTCGCGCCGCGAAACCGCCACCGGCGATCGCCCAGTCTCGACCCAGGTCCAAGCCGTTGGCCGTGGAGCCTGCCCCGCCCACGCCAGCGAACTGGGCGTTGACGATGGCGCCCGTGTTGACGAAAAGAGCACCGCCAGCCCCAGCGTCTCCTCCGCCTCCTGCATAGCCATTGCCACCGTCACCGCCGTCGGCCAACCCCTCTTTCAGCGTCATGTTGGCGGTCGTGACATCACCACCGGCACCATTGGAGCTTTCAATCGCGGCGCGCAGCGACCCGGCCCAGAATCATTGTGGTTGCTGACGTCAAAATCAGCGGCGTTGGCAGAAGGACCGGCGAATATCGCCATCAACAACGCAAGACGTGCGGTTAGGTTTTTCATCACATGCAGCGGAATAAGCGTACACAGAGGCACGCCAAATCCCACCTCATCGCATCCATGCGATGTGCCCCTGGGTGATCTGCAACGTTTCAACAAGTCGCGATGGAAACCGCCGCCTTCACGGTTCCCAAGCACGCGACCGAGTGCCCCTCGTATGTCGTACATCGTCGTAAGCCGGCTCGTTCGATAATCGCCAGTGAACAAACGTCACAAATTGCCACTTGACGTATTTCCCAGCTGACCCGATCTATTTGCCGTCTAGCCTGAATGCGCTGGCGGATTATGCCTGCTTGTGTTGGAAGTAGACTTCTTCATAGGGTTGGACGACGACGAAGCCATTGCCACGGAACAGAAGCTGCACGGATTCGCCGGAGCCTCGCCCTAGTAGCGTTTTGAACTGCAAATCGGTCTTCAGTTCGGGCTCCAGATTCCCTGACCACAGCACGGTCGCATTTGGATCGGTGATCACCGGTTCGTTGGGGGTGACCGGCAAAGTGACCGGGTCGTAATGGCTGGTGATCGCGACCATGCCAGTGCCTTCGATTCGGACGTTGAAAAGTCCGCCGGCCAGCACCGCGGTCATCCGTTTCATCATCTTGATGTTGTAAGACAGCGACGTTTCGAACGCGAGCAGGTCGTTGCCGTTAACGCAAATCGCTTCATTGTCGAGTTTTAAAATCGTGATTTTCTTTCCACCGTCGGCGCAAAACACCGAGCCACGACCACTCACTTTCGTCAGGGACGAACCTTCACCGGAGACCGCTTTTTTGAGCAAGTTCCCGATCCCGCGCGATAGGATTCCTTCTCGCTCGAACTTGACATTTCCCGTGTAGGCCACCATGGCACCGAGTTTTGTCCAGACCTCACCGTCCAGGTTGATGTCGAGCATCCGTTCCGTTTCAAGTTCGAAAAGACCCTGATCGAGATCACGATCACGGGTCATTTCTAGAAATGACTGCAACGAGTAACGGTTATCGGACATCGGCGAACACCTTAGCAACGGACAAATTGAAATCAAAAACGACAGCGTCGGCGTAGTGTATCACGCAAAATTCTGCCCAGTGGACACGACTGCAATCCGCATCACTGAAACCACCGGTGACCGTGAAACGCAAGTCAAGGACTCGCGATAATTCAAATGGGGCAAACCGGTTTGACCCATTTGATCTGGCGTCTGCTACGACATGGTTCGCGGGAAACGGCTAGATTGGATGGCTCTCGTTGTGCTTTCCTTTGGTTTCTTTTTTGCCGGTGGGTTGATGCGTGTTGTCTTGGCCGAAAAACCTTCGGTTGCTCGTGACTTGGCATCGTATTTGAAGGCCCAGACGCGACGCGATGGGTACCTGGAAGGCAGTGGTTATCAAGTCACTTGGGCGTTTGGACATCTGGTCGAACTGAAAGAACCAGGTGACTACGATCCGGCGCTGAAGCGATGGTCCTTGGACACACTGCCCTTCGTGCCCGAAAAGTTTCAGTTGCGGTTGCGGGGTGACGCCGGCGCGAAAAAACAATTCGCAATCATCCAAGGGTTGTTCAAGAAGGCCGATTCGCTGATCTGTGCGACGGATGCGGGACGCGAAGGCGAACTGATCTTTCGCTACATTCAATCGTTGGCCGGAGCCACGCGGAAACCTGCCCAGCGGTTGTGGCTCAGTTCGCTGACGCCTTCGGCGATCGCCAAAGCATTCGCTTCGATCCGCCCGCTTTCAGACTTTGATGACTTGTACGCGGCCGCGAAGTGCCGTAGCCAAGCGGATTGGGTGGTGGGGTTGAACGCGACCCGGAACTATACCGTTCGTCATCAATCAAGTCCCGTATCGACTTCCGGTTCCAGCAAGCAATCTGACAAGCAGTCCGGCAGTCGTCGGTCCGGTTTGCTGTGGAGCTTGGGGCGTGTGCAGACTCCTGTGTTAGCGATGATCGTCCGGCGTGACGATGCGATTCGGACGTTCGTTGCTGAACCGTTTTGGGAGTTGTTGACGAACTACCGGAAAGTGCAGTTCCGCTCTATCGGCGATCGTTTTGACAACGAAGCGGAAGCCGAAGAAGTGCGGAAAGCCTGTGCCCAGGTTCCGTTGGTCATCAACAAGGTTGCCGGCCGATCCGAAACGTCGCTGCCGCCGCAGCTCTACGATCTGACCGAACTGCAACGAGACATGAACCGGCGTTTCGGAATCTCCGCGGCCGACACCCTGTCGGCGGCTCAGTCGCTTTACGAAGCGAAATGGATCACCTATCCGCGGACGGATTCACGCTACCTGGGCAAGGACATGCGGAAAGAGGTCCCCAAGATTCTCGCTCAGCTTCAATCGTTCAAGCCGACTGAAGTTAGCAGGCTTGATCTGAAGAAGCTGCCCTTCAATGCCCGGATCATCAACGACGCCAAGATCACTGATCACCACGCGATCATTCCGACAGGTGCGAAGCCGGGGAACTTGACCGGGCATGCGCAAAAGGTCTACGACGCAGTGGCGATCCGATTGATCGCGGCGTTCTATCCCTCATGCGAAAAGCAAGTCACGACCGTTGACGCCACGGCCGGGAAAGTCGGGTTCCGTGCCCGAGGTGTTCGTGTGGTGGTTCCAGGTTGGACGCTGCTGTATCCACGGAAAGACAAGAAATCGGATGAACCTCAGACGCTTCCCGATTTCCAAAAGGGGGAATCGGGACCGCATCAGCCCGTTGTCAAATCCGGGCAAACTTCGCCGCCGAAACACTTCTCGGAAAACACGTTGCTAGGTGCGATGGATACAGCAGGCAAATTGGTCGAGGAAGCCGAACTACGGGAAGCACTGAAAGAAAAAGGTTTGGGAACACCCGCTACCCGCGCCGCCACGATCGAAACCTTGCTGCGCCGAAAGTACATCGATCGCGATAAGAAAAACATTGTGGCGACAGACCTGGGACGCTATCTGATCGCGATCGTTCAAGACCGCAACTTGACCAGTCCCGAGCTGACCGGCGAATGGGAAGCCAAGTTGAAGCAAATTGAACGCGGAGAATTGTCGGCCAGTTCGTTCATGGACGAGATTGCCGAGTATACCCACGGCATCATCCGCCGCAGCGATTCATTGTCGATCGATCCGGATGTCTATGGTGACTGTCCGCAATGTGGCCAGAAGGTCATCGCCGGCAAAAAGGCGCTGGGTTGTTCGGCGTGGCGAAAGGGATGCTCGTTCGTTTTGGCCCCGATCTATCGCGAGTCCGCTCTGACGATGACGAACCTGCGCGAGTTGCTGCAGTTCGGTGTGATTCGCGAACCGATCACGATCGATGGAGGGCATCCGTTTCTACTGACGTTGGCCGCGTCAGGCAAATTGGTGGAGGTGCCCCTGCCGTTGGGCAACGAGCAAGACAACGACCACCCGGACGCCAAGCGGTCGAAGCCATCGAAGCGGTCTTTGACGTCAACCAAGTCGTCGTCCGGGCAAGCCAAAGTATCCAATGGTGCCGATAGTGGCCTCGGCCCGTGCCCGCTTTGCGGCCACCCCGTGATCGAAACGCCCAAGTCCTACGGATGCAGTCAATGGAAACAGGGATGTGGATTGACCATCTGGAAAACGATGTCCGGTAGAAAAATCTCGGTCACCAATGCGAAGAAGTTGATCAAGAAGGGCGAAACGCCGATCGTGAAAGGTTTTCGATCCAAGGCGGGCAAGAAGTTCGACGCGAAATTGAAGCTGGTCGACGGTAAAGTTCAGTTTGACTTTTAGCCGTCGGTGATGAAACGCGTCGATCCATTCATCTGTTCCGCCCAGCAGCCAAATTGCCAAGCGTTTCGTAGCGGAAGTCGTTGACGGTTTGCCGATTCAGTGAGCCGTGATCGCGTGAGCGGCCGGGAATCCCCCCCAATGCCCGTGGCCTCACACCCAGCGGCTCAATGACGAACGTTGCTTACCCCGCATTATTCACCAAGCGTCTGAATGCGGATTGATTTGTTGACGAGGCGGTTGGGAGCAGCGGCGTGATTGATTTTGGAGTTGGTTCTGTCGGTGAGCGCGCAACGGCCCCCTCCCCAAAGCCGTGTTTCGTGTCGATGGGTGCCTTTAGTGACGAAGCACTTCTTGCAAATGTGCGTGCTCCGGCGGTGGCGTGAAGCCATGGGCAGGACTCGCTTTCGGTGCTACGACTTGCCAGCCTTCGATGCGGCCGATCAGGCGGGACCGCAACGGCTCGGCCGACTGAGCGATTCGCAGAACTAATCGGCGCGAGTGCTTGACCATTCGGCCGCCAACCTTCAGCATGAAATCGACGAACCGCTGCATGTCCCAGCAACCACCCACCGCATCTTCGAGTTCATTGCGGCAGATCGTATTGAGATTGAAGGCCAGTAACGCAAGCAGCATTGTCGCTTCGTTTTCCTTGAAGCCTTGCGACGACAAGTGAACGCCGATCGACTCATTGAACTCGCCAAGCCGGTCTTCAAACGTGCCGCGTTTGCGATAGTGTGCCAGCAGTTCATCGGCACTACGAGAATCCTCCGACCAGTTCGTCACCAAGAAGAACCAACGCGGCATCAAGTTCAACTGACCCGTCTTGAAATCTGGCTGATCGACCACAACGAGGATCAGGCGTTGGGCGTGCGCCCAAGAGTCGACCTGGTAGGAACCAAGCTCAACGGTGTACTCGTAGCCGCCCGCCGGTGGTCGCCCCGGCGAACGGGCGATGTGTTGGGCTGCCAGCGTGTCGAGTTTCTTGTTCGTCTTCAGCCGTCCGACAAAACGCCTGTTTTTCGAGCTCAGTTCATCCATCACGCTGGGGATCGTGTAGCCCGCATCGAGTCGATAGTCAACATGCTGGGCAATCGCGTGCGCGTGGGCATCGGTCTTGTCGACAAAGCGTCTCATGCCATTGGCGGTGTGAACTTGGCCTTGCCGAAGCGTCGCATGAATGAAGCCGTTGCCCAGTCGGTTGCCTTGTCGCGTGCTGTCGTAGTCGCCGTGGACGCTCAGCGATGCAACCAATGGATGGTAAACCGACTTTTTGTAGTAGCCGTTGTAGCTGGCTCCATGCTGCTTGCCATGAACTTCGATGGGGAAACTGTCAATGTCGATGGTGACATGTTTGACGCGGCGACCTCCCGAGGCGAACACATGACGCTCGACACTTTGAGCCAGTCCGTTTCAGACAGCTTCTAAGTTGCACTGCTGTCGAGCGAGGATGCTGATCAAGCGGGATTGAGTGGGTTGGCTTGCCAGTGGCTCGTCGGCGACCTTGTCGCCGGTGCGGTTCCAGGCGGACGCGCGAAAGGCTGGGTCATGAGCGAGTCGGTCGACGTCGTCTTGAGCGGAGCACACAACGGCCATCGCAAAGGTCCGTTCGCGAATCAGCTCGTCGATGCGATAGCGAATGCGGTCGGGGCGCCTGGGATCACGGATGTTCTTAGCGATTGAATCGAACAGGCCGAGCCGATGTTCAGCATCGCGAAGCAAGAGAACGCCGGCATTGGCGGTGATTCGATGATCGGTCGCTTGAACCTTGACGGAGCGATTGAATTGCGGCTCAAAAAGATTACCTTGGTGTTCACCCATCGCGTGATTCCTTGCTGTGTTTAAGTTGGTTGTGGTTAACCGTTAAACGTAGCGTTTCACGCGATGGCTTTTCAATTCACGAAGTTCCCGGTGAATAATGCGGGCTGAGCCGGTTGTTTGAACTTGAAATCGATTTCCAGTGGTGTGTCAAGGTAAGGCGTCTGAACTCGGCTTACTACGATCTCGGGACGTGTCATCAAAGCCTGCAGCCTGCGGGTTGCCACCGCAAAGTTGACGCCTAGATTTTTTGTTTCTTTCTCCGAGACGAAGATCAAAATGCTTTGGGCGATTCCGATGATTTGTCCATCAAGGTTGACGACCGGGCCGCCGGAGTTACCGGGATTGAGTTGCGAATCAAATTCAATTTGCTGAACTCCACCGGATTCGCTGTGCAGTGCACTGACGCGTGCAACATTGACGCTGACAGAAAGTTCGTCGGATCCGTCCGTCGCCAAACCGCTGCCAAATGGAAACCCCAGCGCGATGACCTCTTGGCCTTCGGTCACGCCCACGTCATCCGGAAGTTCGAGAGCGGTCAGTTGTGCAGCATTTTCGACGAACAGAATTGCCAGATCGTCTTTGGCAGACCGTGCGACGACGGTCGCCTCGTACTGTTTGTAGGAGGATTCACCAGGATTGACGGTCACCAATATTTTCCCGTCAATCGCATCGACCACGTGTGCGTTGGTGGCAAAATAGCCCCGCGTGTCGATGCAGACACCGCTGCCGGATGCCAAACGATCGCTGTCGGAAATGTAAACGGTCGCAGACTTACAACGCTGAATCAATTGCGGTGTGATCGCCGATTGTGCGGGCCGCGCAGAAATCGAAAAGACGACGCATGATGCGATGGTCAGCCGAATGATGAAGTGAATCAAAGGAGTGCTCCGCGCGTTGCTTGGTGTTCGAGCCGACCTTCGATCGATCCGAGTTTCAAGTGTGGCATCGGGCGACATCGATTGACCCGAATCTGGTTTGCGTGTGTCAGATGGGATCGCGTCGCAATCATCACGTTTGGGGCGACGGACGCTTTTGGTATCGATCCGTCGACCTCGTCCGCGATCTTTCAATTGGTTTGGAGTATACCGTCGCGGCAGCCATCGCGAATGAAGTTACTCTATGCCAATCGCTGCGGCAAGTTTTTACGCCGGAAACTTGGCCCGATCTGTATAGGGCAACGGTGCGAAGTGCGTTGCATGTCGGACTCACATTCCATGTGGGACGCCTACGGAGCCTTGTTGCACTAAAACCTGCGAACGATATTGTTCGAACTTCTTTTGTGCATGAAAGCAGACGACTTTTTGTGCTTCCAACGCATGTTGTTTCAGTGTCACTTCGGACGAAAAGAAGTGAGCGTGGAATGGACGGTGCACCGATGGAGGCAAACCGGTCGTGAAGCTGAAGTTTTGTCTTGCTTGAATTGGCAGGCGTGCAACCAATCGTGTTGCGGTAAGGATCGGGTCATTCAATCCGATCAGAGCCACACGACGGGAGTCGTTCAGGATCGCGATAACGTCATCCAGCATTGACTCGTTGACATCTTCGTCGGGTTGACCGTCGGCAAGATCCATCGAGTTCATGATAGGCCGGGACGGAATCATTGCTTGGGGAAGTTGGTCGCCTTCGATTTGTAGAGGAAGCCTTAGCATCCCCATGGCGATTGCCGTTCTGGCTACGGCGATGGCATCCCATTCGTAGAATGCAAACTGTTCGTTGCTGAGCAGCAAGAACAACGTCACCACTTCGCGGCCGCCGCGACCGCTGTACTCGGGGCCTCCGACGACCGTACGACTGATCGCGAAGCGGTCATCGGAAACGGGAAATGCATTGATCGACCAGTGGTTGACGTTCTCGCTTGGCAACCGTGTGGGGGCCCAATGCGACAAGGCTGTGCCAATTGCACGATCCACACCGATCGATTTCGAAACCAGCTGATAGCCTTTGGTGGTTCCGCGATCCGAAGATGCGAACACGGCCTGGTCGACATTCATGGTGTCCATGTAAGGTCCTGTGGTGGGGCTATCCCTGGTTGACGATCCACTGAAGCGGTTCGATGATGCCGCGTGGTTGGATGTGAAAGGGGATACGCATTTGGCGGCCGGTTTCGTCTGCCAGGATGCCAGAGCTTCCTGCGACGCTGGCAGCAAAAAAAGCATGTTGCGAAAAGGTCCGGCGACAATACTCGAACAGCCGTGACGTGTTGTTCGCGGCGAATCGTGACGGATCTTCGGTCGCCTCGGGGCAACCATCGCATTTGGTAAACACGATCGCGATGCGGGGGCCGTGTTTGCGTGATCGGCTGTTGCCGTGGTCGCTGGTCAGTCCGTGTGCTTGGGCGATGTACGACGCTAGTTTGGTAGCGAATAGGTCTTCACCGGAACCCGCGTCACGCACCCGCATTGAATCGCAAAGAATCAAGATCCCGCTGGACTTCTTCACCACATGACCGATGGCTGGATAGGTACCGGTCTGGTCGATTTCTAGCGAGATCGCTTCGCCCGCAAAGTCGGGCGACACCAAATCCACGTTGCGTTGTTTCTTCTTTTCAGCCATTGAAATCTGGCAGTGCAGCCATTTCCAAGCATCGGCTTCCGAGGGTGTTTTGTCGGGAAAGACGCGGCCTTCCAGTGCGGTGATCACCTGCTCTTGCAAGTCGATCGAAAATGCGCTGGTTGGCAATCCTCGGAACGCGTCGGTGCCCTTGCTAAGGATGTCCAACAGCAATCCCAAGTAGACCGTTTTGCCGGCGTTGCTGGCACCCAGTACCGAAACAAAGCTTTGGGTTCCAACGCGTTTTGCGACGGCGTGGGATAATGACGCGGGAGTGCTGCACTCGGCGCAATATTCAACGCGATCGGGCAGCCGTTGATCGCAGCAGGCACAGTCGACGGTGATCGGCGGGAAACCGGCATTCACTTGGTTGGTTGTCGCGATCATCAAACAGCCTCACTAGAACGAATGACGCCGCGATCCACGTCGGGGATTTCGCTTGCGCTGACGCAGCACCTGAAACCAACATTGGCACCGCGAAACAATAGCGGCTGGCCGGTGTGAAATTGGCAGGTCGCCTGGGTCTGAAAGTAGGTGTCGAATGCTCCGCCTCGAATCTCGGCCATCGTTTGGTCAAGCAGAACCGAGACACCGTCGCCGGTGCTCGGTTCAAACTGAGTGTCGACCCACTCCCAGACATTGCCGACCAATTGGCGGACTCCGTTGGGCGTGCGTCCTCGTTCAAACTCCGTGACGGCAACCGTGTCGCCGACCCCGCTGGACCAGACGTTGGCTTTCGCCGGATCAAAACCGTTTCCCCAAGGGAAATGCAATTCGGTGCCATCACTGCTGTGACCTTTCGGCCACGTTCCGGCGCGTTGCCATTCGGCGGATGATGGCAGTCGTTTGCCTGCCCATGTCGCAAATGCACTGGCTTCGTACCAGCTGATGCCGACGACCGGGTGGTCTAGTTTGTCCGATGGCGGGTCGCCGTTGACCCAATATTTAGGGCCGGGTTGGCCACTGCTGTCTGAAAACTGTAGGACGTTTGGCAAGATCACTGCGGGCCAAAGATCGGGATTTCCGTAGCCATCGGATTCGACGAATCTGGCGAAGTCGGCATTGGTAACGCAATCGCGATCCAAGTAAATCGAATCGACGCTCACCACTCGATTCGGGCTCGGCACGATCTCGAAGCCGGCGTTGGTGGCGATGATGGAATCACAGACTTGTTGGACGTCGCCGCCGGGAACCATTGCCATGTCGTGTTGCAGTGCTTGCCAAGCGAATGATAACGATACGTCATCAAAGGGCAGGTCATCTTTGTTCGTCAATACGCAACAGTAGCGACGGTTGCGAATCAGCCTTCGCGTATCCGGGGGAGCGTCTGCAACATCGGGAAATCGACTTGCAACGTCGCTCGATGCACGTGGCTTCCATATGCCGATGGCATCGGTCAAGAGAGAAGCGAGCGACAATTTGGATCTCCACGAAACATGGGTGACGTGCAGGTCGAATCCTTGTTGCCGTTCATGGAGTGCCTAAAGGAGCAGCACCTGAACTTGGCCGATTGAATTCGATTTCCTGCCTCAAACGTTGGAATTGCAGAACAGCAGACTCGCGAGCTTCACTGGCCGTTGCTTCGACAGAACGTGGTGACGAGACCTGCTCGTTCACGCTTTGCTTACCACTGATCGGCACTGGATTCTTCTCGACACCGTCATCGATTGCCGCGTTGTTGGCGACAGCGATTGGGTGGCGCGAGCCTTTTGTCTGCAAAAACCTACGTTGCTCTGATTCGAGACGGAGCCATGCATCGGAAAGTTGATCCAGTTTCTGGTGAATTTCCCGTTCCTGGCACCTCCGTTTGTCCTCCCAACGTGATTTCTCTCGCTCGAACCTCTCGATACGTTCACGCAGTCGTTGGTCCGTCGTGAGCGGATTCTGGCACAATACGTCGGATTGGGATAACCGTTCCAACCAGGAAGACATGAAATCGTCGACGTCGCTAACGACGCCTTGCAACGACGCAATCACAGCATCGTTTGCGGATCCATCATCGTTGACGATCAATGATTGGTCTCCGATTGGGGGCACGGAATGGACTTCGCATCGGGCTGCGTCATCGGGTTCGGTTGCTGTTGGCGGAACCATGATCAGTACTCGACTCGATGCCAAAGTTTGGCAAGACGACTGGTCAACGACACTTCCTTTTCCTCGGACTTCTCTTGTTCGTGAATTTCACGCAGGTGTTGTCGAAGGGCTTGGATTCGATTGCTTGTTTCCCGATCGGCGGGGTTTTCCACTTTCGGCAAGTCTTCGACTTCGGCAAGTTTGCTGGTGATTTCGAATCGCATTCGAGAAAGCTTCGCCTGTTCTTTGGCAATGCTTGCTCGTTCCTCTCGCAGCGAAATTTCCTGGACGTCCGAAAGTGTTTCGATGCGTTGCTCGAGAGAAGTCCGTTCTTTCTGGGTCTCGGCCAATGAATCCTGCAGCGACTTGTTGGTCGCCTGCAGTTGTTCCAGTGTTTCCTCGTAGTGCTTGGGTGCGTTCCCACCGGTGGCCGCTTGCCGCAGTTGACGTTGTAGTCGTTGCTGTTGCTCGGTGGATTCTTCCAGGCGTTGACGCAGTGCATCGACTTCGGCGGCGTGTTCGTCTTCGCGTTGACCAATTCGCTTTTCGATGTCGGCCACCCAGGCTTCTAGTTGCCTTCGTTCTTCTTGGCCGGTTCGGTTTGCATCCTCGGCTGCGTGCAAACTTTCTTCGAGTATCGAAACGTGTTCGTCGCTGCGGTTCGCTTCATCGATCAGGTCTTGCATCCGTTGCAGAACTTCGTCCGATCCATCGACCAAGGGGTCATGGATGTCGTCCTCCATGCGTTGGTCGCAGCGTTCGCACGAACGTTCCGCATCCCGCTGGGCAAGAGCGGCCTGCAGTTCTTCGATTTCGGCGTGAAGCAAAGCGACCGTTTCTCGGTCGTAGGTCTCCTCTTCGTCGATCTTGAAAAAGTCGTCATCAAAATCAAACGAATTGGGGGTTTCGTCATCCGGCACGTCCATCGTCGTGTCGCTGTTGGACGAAGACTCTGCTGGTAGCGCCGCGGGTGATTGCTGCTGGATCTGCCGATCAACAGATGTTTCAACAACAGATGTTTCAACAACAGATGTTTCAACAGCGGGCGTTGCAACCACCGGTGGCGGAGGTTCAGCGGTGACCTTGGCGATCGGGGCAGTTGCGTAAGAATTCGACCCAATGGAAGAGAATGAGATTTCGTATTTGCCGATCTGGACGATGTCGTCTGGCTGGATCTCGACTTGTGCCGAGATCAATTCGCCGTTGACGCGGGTTCCCTGGCTGGACATCCAGTCTTGAACCATCAGCTTGCCGTCTTCGATCCCAATGTGGCAGTGGATTTCTGACAAATCGTTACCGACAAGTCGGAAGCCGCAATTCGACGATGATCCGACGAACACGCTTTGGTCTTGTTTCAGATCATGGTGTTCTGTGGATCCCAATTCGTGGGTCGCGGTCAACCGGATGGTTCTGTTTTGGGTTGCTCGGTCGATCATGCTTCGGCTCCTGCGGTGAGTGCAACAGGTGCATTCTGAACTTCGGACGGGATCGGAATGTTGGGCAACACCGATGATGCGGTGTCGCTGTCGTCATGAATCCGATCCATGACTCGAAACAAAAGTTCGGCAGTGGCGGGGCGACGGAGCGTTTCGTCGGGGGTAAATCCGAGAGATTCGTTCCAGTCGATGTTTTGCGAGTGCGGATCTGCTGAGATCAATGCGACTCGTTTGATTTTCGCAGCCTTGGGATTCTTGGTCGCAAAAAGCTGCTTCATCAGCAGGCATGTCGCTTGGTCGTCGCCTGCAAATACCAGCGTATGGGGCACGGTTCGTTTCAGCACCAATTGCAGAGCAAGTTTGTCGCGAACGACTTTCCCGGTATAGCGATTGTCGGATTCTTCCAGTGAGGTTCGAAGCGACTGAGCAGCGTCGGCTTGCGGTTCGAAAACGACGAAGGAACCGGCGACATTCTGGGTGCGAGATTCGACCAGTTCGGCGAGTGTGAACCCGGTCAAGACTTGTCGGACTTCATCAGGATTCCAGCCTAGCGTTTGCGACAAATCGTCGGCGCTCTTTGGTTCTGCCAGAAGGTTCAATACCTTCATGTGGCGTGCGGATAGACCGGCACGATCCAGGTTTTGGCCACGGATGGCGCGGCGGACGTAGACCATATTCTGGGGCGCCCGATCATGCGTGTCGTCATCATCGTCGTGCATGGCTGCTTCGACCAAAAGAGCGAGCAAGCTGATGTCGAGCGGCAGGTTCTTGTGGAGCGAGTTTTCGCTGTGGCCGGCTTCGAATCGGAACGCGGACAACGGATTCGTGAAGGCGAATTGGACCAACATCGCCGCTTGAAATCGAAGCATCTTTGTCATCAGACGCGGATCGAGCACCTTTTGGTCCAGCAGTTGAACAAATCCGTCCAGTTCCGCACAGCTTCGTCCCCCAATCGTCATCTTGAAAACTGGTGCTAAGTTAGCCAGTGATTGTGGCAGTCGGGCCACCATCCGGTCGATCTGGTTGGGATCGATTCCCGATGCATAAACACCCTGGATGCGACCGCGATCGAGGTGGAATCGAATGCGGGTGCGATCGGCTTCAATTTCCAGAACGCCAGCCTTTCGCCCGTTGTTCAGGAAGTCGACGATTTCGCGAAGTCCGAAACAGGCGAACGATCCGGCCAATCCCGCGTCATCCAATTGTTCAATGACTTCGGGGACTGCGCTGCCACCGGATTGCGACGAAACAACCATGACGCCGGTTTGAATCGCATTGGCTACCGTCGTTAACAGCAGTTCCTCGGTATATGGCTTGGGCAACATGTCGACGACGTTGTCCAAGTCGATGTACTCTGCGTACGCTTTCTTTCGCAGCGTTGAACTCACAACGACAGGGATTTTGCAAAGCTGGGGATTTTCCACCAATTGGCAACACACCTGGTAGCCGGTGGTGCCTGGCAACTGGTGATCCAAAAGGATCAAGTCAGGATTTACTTCCGAAGCGAACTGCAATCCGTCTTCGGCGTTGGGCGCCAAGATGACGCGATAGCCGGCGGGCGTCAGGTGTGTATCGACCAGCTTCCGAATCGTTGCGCTGTCGTCAATCACAAGTACCGTTTTGTCGCTCATTGGTTCTCTCCGTTCGCTTGGGAATGTTTTGGTGGTGTAGGTTGCAGATGTTTCAGGGACTCGATTCCGACGATTGCTTGGTCCAGCGATTCGTCAGCGAGCGGTTTGATCAAGTAGTTGTTCGCGCCAAGCTGTTTGGCGCGATCGGTGAATTCGTTCTCGCTTCGACTGCTAATGATGATGACCGGCGGTGCATCGGAACCTGCACGCGAGTTGATTTCAGCCAGAAGATCCATGCCGCTGATGTGTGGCATCTCCATATCGCTGAACACGGCGGCGAAACGTTGGGTCTTTAGCAGTTGCAGTGCCTCACGCCCGTTGGACGCTTCGACGATGTCCACGGTGTAACGCTGCAGCGATCGAACCACTCGTTTGCGGGCACTGATCGAATCATCCACGACCAAGACGCGTGGACGGGCCTCCGATTTCGGTTCCGGAGGACGGGGATCCGATGCCACGCAGTTTTGTACAAGCGTCTGACTGGGCGAACGGATTGGTCGACTTTGTGACTCGACCACTCGCCGAGCATCCAGGAGAAGGACGGTCTGTCCCATCCCTGAAAGTGTTGCGCCCGTGCAGAACGGGTGCTTTTTCAAGATGGCTGGCAACGGACGGACAACGACTTCCTCTGGACCAACGATCTCATCAACGATCAGCGTGACGCGTTGGCGGCCGGATCCCGGCGATCCGGAATGATCCTCGCCGCAGGCCAACACGATTGCGTGTCGCGGTCCACTTAGTGCTGGTTTGTATCCATCCAACAACTTGGAAAATTCAATCGATACCGAATTCGAGTCGTTGCCACCGGCGGTGTGGACTGACTGCATCGGCAACGCGAAAAGTTGGTCGGCCGATCGGAACACCATCGCATGCTGGATCACGGACGGAAGCGGGAAGCTCATGCGGATGCGTGTGCCCTGCTGCGGCTGCGAATCAATTTCCAGCCATCCTCGCATGCGTTGCAGCGTCGCCGAAACCACATCCATTCCCACGCCACGGCCGGCGACCTGGTTGGCGGTTTGTCGCGTGGAAAAGCCGGGTTGAAAGATCAGTTGTGCGAGCTCTTTTTCAGTGACGCTCTGGTTGGCTTCCAGCAGTCCCGAATCGATCCCGCGGCGGCGAATGCCGTCGTAATCCAAACCGGCTCCGTCGTCGCGGATTTCGATCGTGAACAGATCGGGGCCGGAAGTGGCCTCCAACGTGATCGTTCCTGCCGAGGGTTTTCCAAGTCGCTCGCGATCCAGCGCCGATTCAATGCCGTGACAGACGCAGTTGCGGACAATGTGCAGCAGCGGTTCGTAAAGCCGTTGTTGCAATGATCGTTCGATGCCAGCGTCTTCGCCGACGAGTACTAAACGTACCTGTTTGGATTCGGCATGGGCCGCGTCGCGAACAACGCGTTGCAGTCGTCGGAACAGGCCAGAGATAGGCGTTCGCCGAAGTTCGACCAGTTCCTTGCGGAATTGACGGATGAATTGCGAAACTGCGACGTTCCCTTCCGCGACGGGGCGGGCGCATTCGCGAACGTTCTGAGCCACTTCGATGACGTCGTTGGCGACTTCGGAAAGTTGCAGCGAACTGCTGGTGCTGCCGTGCCCCTCGTGACCGATCGTTCGCATCTTTGCAGCGCTGCCGATCAATTCGTGATAGACGTCTTGCAACTGCGTCACTTCGGTCTCGCGGCGATTGCGGAGCATCACAAGCTCGGCCAGCATGTCCATCAAACGATTCAACTGGGATGACTTCACCCGCACCGACTCGTCATCGATCGGTCCATCGTCAAATGACATGTTGGGCGGCGACACGTGATGTGAATCCGCGTCGTCGGACTGTTTCGGCACACTGGGTTGCGATGGCGTGTCCGTCAGATCGCGATCATTTCCAGTGATTTGTCCTCGAATGGAATCGACGTTCTGTAGCAGCGAATCAAAACTAGGAGTTCGACCTGCGGTTTCATCCTCGTGCAGGCGATCCTCGATGCCGTGCAGTTGTTCCGCCAATTCGGTCAATCCAACGCTCGCCGAAGCTCCCTTCAACGTGTGCAATTCACGGCAGATTTGGTTGAGCGATACTGCGTGTTTCGGATCCGATTCCAGCTGCAACAGGGCTGCTTCCATGGATGCTAAGCAACTCGACGCGTCGTCCAAAAACGCCTCTTTCAGCTCGGGATCAAGCGATGCAATGGTGATCGGCGTCGATTTGGCCACGGGGGCGGCGACGGGAACGATTTCCTGGCGATTCGACGTCGGGGCGTGAACCGGTGCATCGGCAAGCTTGGTGGGGTTGGCCAGCGGGGGCGGGGCGTTCGGCTCTGGTTCGTCTACGGGTTGGGCCGTCGCGAGGTTCAATTGACTTAGCATCGACGCGATATCGTCGGCACTGGGGGCTACGATGTTCGCATCGGTGTCCTGGTCGTCGTTGTCGCTTTCTTCCCAAAGATTGTCGTCGAATCCAGTCTGTTCGATATCAAATTCACTGTCATCGATCCATTGGTCCCCCCAACGCTGGATCGCCTCGGATTTCAGCGAATCCAATTGATCCGGCGAAGGCATTTCGGTTTCCATCGCCGATCGAATCTCGGTGATACAGCGATCAATGAAGCACGCAAGATCGCTGGCCGCATCGCTGTCAGCCGATCGTTCTTGAAGTTCCAGTACCTGACTGACCATTTCAACGAAGTCGACCAACGATTGTTGAGACGCGTTTTCAGCGGCTTGCCAAACCTCGCTCAACAAGTCTCGCGACTCTTGCGTGGTCAGTCGGTCACTTTGTAGCGACGGATCGGGTGTGGTTGTGTTTGGGTACATTTTTGATATCACCTAGCACACCGAAGCCAGACCGGACGTTGTGTTTGGAATGTCCAACGCGTTGATCGGTGCCGGGCGATCGTCGCTGCGACCCGTTTCGGGGGGCGAGTCCGTCGAACAGCTTCTCAGTCGATCGATGGCACCGCTGAATTCAGGGGTCGCGTTTGCGAGCGTTTTGATCGTCCAGCCGATGCTGTCGGCGCCGCCACGGTTGGCCTTGGCGATTTTCGAAATTTGCTCGACCGCCAGCACCACGTCTTGTGCAATTTGAAGCTGTTGATTGGACGACGTCGCAATTTGCATCACGTGCGTCGCATCTCGCTTGGTCGCGTCATGAATTTCTTCCAACGCGTTCTTCACCGCGGATGCGTTCTCGGTCGCCATTTCGATTTCGCTGCGTTCATTCTCGATTCCGCGGATCGATTCCTGCGTTACCAGTTGCATCGAATCGATCAGGCTGGTGATCTCTCTGGTGGCGTCCGATGTTTGTTCGGCCAATTTCCGAACCTCTTCGGCGACGATCGCAAAGCCACTTCCAAGTTCGCCGGCGCGGATCGATTCGATCGAGGCGTTCAGCGCCAACAAGTCGGTCTTGGCTGTGATCTCGGTGATGGTTGCGACGATCTCGCTGATTTGTCGCGACGGATCACAAAGGCCGCGCAGCTTCTGTTCGCAGGAGTGAAATCCTTTTTGGACTCGATTCATGCCGTCGTCGAGTTGTTGGACAAGCCGAAGTGCGGTGGTGGCAGATTGTCCGTTGCTTTGAATGGCATTCTTTGCCGAGGTTGCATTGACGGATACCGAGTCGATGGTTGATGCCAATTGCTCGACGTAGCTGGTGGTCTTAACGATCGCGTGTCCTTGCGATTCGGAGCCGTCGGTGATCGCTTCCGCTGCTTGTTGAATCTCTGAATGGCTGCGTTCGATCAGCTCCAGGTGCGAATGCAGCGAGCTTCCTAGTCCGGTCAACAAGTCCCTTAGCTGGGTGCTGGATGGCTGATTGCCGGTTCCGCGTCGGTTTAGCATCAGCATCATCGCTTTGAACTCGCGAGCCTGGGATCGCGTGTCAGCTGCAACCCCTTCCCAGCGTGCGGCATCGCTGCCGATCCGGGTGGCCGCTTGGTCAAACTCCGCCAGCCCGACGACCAGGTTTCGCGACGCCTCATTGTCTGAAACAACGGCTTCCAAAACGGACAATCCCGTTCGGATCCGGGTCGCTGCGTACCACGAAATCGCCATCGTGGTTGCTGCGGAAATGGTGACCGCAGCGATGATGATTGGTGTGGATTCGGTTTGAAATGCAGCGACCAAGATCGTTGCTGCCACTGCGGTTGCGATGACGTGCGTCGCAAGAAGAAGAGTCCGGGTTTTCATCTTTCGATCCCCAAGTTCGGGCGAAATGAGTCTCTGTCGACGGAACTTAGAACGGGCTTCTTCGCATCGTTCCAGAAATCTTCCAGTGCAATCCGAACTTCGCGGTAGAGACTGTTCGGATCTAGAACCAGCACGATTTGATCCCGATACATCGCTGTCGCCACGATCGACGTCTGGCTTGCGGCGGTTGTCGGGCATTCGGAAGTGCCGAGTGTTTCTAGTGACACCAGCGACGCGGCCTCGGCGATTCGCAGGGCCCAAGAACCGAGTCCCGAACCGCACGGCAAAACCACTAGCTTTTCGTGGCCCGTGGTGTCGTCGTCTTCGTGATGTTCCAGCAGTGAATGAATCGAGACGACCGGAATGAACTCGCTTCGCAGATGGCAGATTCCGTCAAGCGATGATGGGCAACTTGGTACGCGGACCAGGTCGGGCATGATCGCAATCTCACGCACCGCTACCGCTGGTACGGAGAACCACGACGCACCGCTGCGAAAGACGCAGTGTTTGTCGTATGCCGATCCAACGTCCGACGACGCGTTCGGTAGGTTCGAAATGGTTTCGGTTGCTTGCATGGTTCAATTCGATCGGTGCCGTGTCAGCGGCGAAGGGATCAGCGGCTCGATTCGATCTGTTTGGCGAGCCGGATTTTGATAGCGCTTAGTCGTTCCAACGGATCGTTTTCGTCGACTGCGGGTTCGATCTCTGGAATGGGAAGCGATGGTGTCGGCGGTTCTTGGCTGGTGGCTGCGTCGATCGTTGGCAACGGATGATCGGTGGTTTGCTGTGGTTCGCGTGCTGGTGTCGTTTCGCTTGCGATTGCAGTGGTCTGTTGCTGATTCCTGGGGACGTCCGCACTGCAGTCGACGATCGTTTCAGCGATGGATTGAAGTCGTCGGCGTGTTCGATTCACAAAATCCGCCAGCTCCGTTTGCAGTCCATTCATGGGTTCGTTGCTGGTTGGGATGGGTGGCAACGGTGTCGGCATGAAATCTTCGCGCTCGTTGATGGGGGCAGCAGAGGTGGGGTCGAAAACCATGGACGCTTGTTAACAAGAATGCGATACGGGCCGACGATCAAGCAAAGTGCGAACGGTGGACAGCAGCGTTTCTTCGCAAACCGGCTTCGGTAGATAGGCGCCCAGTTCATTGCCCAACGTATCGAGGTGCTTTGCGTTTTCTTTGGTCAAGAAGATGATGGGCAGCGATTCCATTCGATTCTCCAGGGCCAGAATCTCTTCGCATGCGGCATAGCCATCGATTTCGGGCATCTGGATGTCCAAGATGACCAGATGCGGTCGCTCTCGCCTGGCCAGTTGAATGGCTTCGGCGCCGTCGCACGCCAAAATGACATCGAAACCAGCTTCGGCCAACGATCGATAGACGACCGCCCGAATGGTGCGGCTGTCATCCGCGACGAGGATGCGGGCTGGGTGCATGGGACTCTCCTGCAATTGGCCGCTGCGCATCCGAGCGGAGTGCGACGACGAACAGCTGATGGTTGATAGGGTGATAAGCTTCTTCGGTAGCCCGGCGATCTCGAAGAGATCCGTGGCTTTGCGTCCCAGCCTCGCGGTTGGTTTGCCGTTTTCGGAAGACCCGTTCAGAGTCCCAGGGGAGGGAGATTTGAATTGGCGCACCGATTCCCCGTGCAGGGTGCCGTGTGACTTGCATCCAAATGAAGGATGTGTCACATACGAAGGGGCGTCAAGGAAAAGGGCGAAATAAGTTGCCACTGCAAACCGGGCGGCAGCCTTCGGATCGACGATCCATCCCCGGCGGAGACTTGCGGTGGGACGACTGGAATTGCGAAGGCGGTGCTGCGAACGTTCAGTCCGCGGCAGGACGTTCCCCAAAATACACCTCAATGGACCAGCCAATTCTGGCGACCGGTTCCATGTCCTGGATCAACGAACCGTCGATCGACGCAACGACGTACTTCCCGATATCCATTGTCCGTGCGACTTTGAAATTTCAGTCGGCCGAAGTGCCGGCGGAGATCTCGTGTCGATGCCGAAGCGTTCGGCAATGGAATCGGACGAACGGTGCCGCTGGGCAAACTTCATCCACCCAATCAATGTTCGGTGGGGGCATCGAAGCGGACGGGAAATGTGTGGCGTGGGGGACGAGGCCACGAGTCCGTCCTGACAACGATCAAACCTGCGTCGTCGTGGAATTCGTCCAAATTCGTGACCGTCGGGTTGCCATCGTGCGATTCTGGCGAATCCCACTACGGCAGTTCCGGTGATTGCCTGCGGGCGTTTCTCGGGATGGTCGTTCCGGTTGTGCCGACAAGGGGATCTTGGTGGGCCGGGCGTCGATGGAATGCGTCAGATTTCGGCGTCCCCGAACTTCTACGTAACCCATACAAGTCTATTGAACTAATTCATGGGTAACACTGGGCAGAGTAGGCATGGGAATCGAACGACCAAATACAGAACGCAAGGCGCTCGCAGTCAACTTGGACGCGCGTCGTTACGGATCGTTTGCCGAAATCGGCGCGGGCCAAGAAGTGGTGCGTTGGTTCTTTCGAGTCGGTGCTGCTGCCGGGACGATCGCCAAAAGCATGTCGGCCTACGACATGTCGGTCAGCGATGCGATCTATGGCCAGTGCGATCGATACGTCTGCCGCCAACGACTGCAAGACATGTTGGACCGCGAACATGCGTTGAACTTGGAACGGTTGCGAGAGAGTCGTGGTGATACGACGGCGTTCTTTGCTTTTGCCGACACGGTATCAGCCCGCAACTTTCATGGCACCAACGATTGTCATGGATG
The DNA here is from genome assembly GCF_007741535.1 of Rubripirellula lacrimiformis. NCBI lineage: Bacteria > Pseudomonadati > Planctomycetota > Planctomycetia > Pirellulales > Pirellulaceae > Rubripirellula > Rubripirellula lacrimiformis. The sequence continues at coordinate 7,391,752 of NZ_CP036525.1, read as the reverse complement.
GATGGGGATTCGATTCCAGGCGCACCCGCGGGACGAAGACAGCCAAATCATCATTCATGTTCGCATGTTGGATACCGAGAATGCGTTGCAGCAAGAGGCGCTTGGGATCGTCGGCGTCAACTTGCTATACGGTGCATTCTTCCTGAATCACGAACCCGATCAGTTGATCGAATCGCTGCTGGATAACCTCAGTACTCGCCGAATCGAGATCGATATGATCGAGTTTTCGGGGATCGCTTTCCGGCACGTCGACAATCGCGTGATGAGTTTGCGATTGGTCCAGCTAGGACTCAGCAGTGCTGCGATGTTCTCGGCCAATGGCGAAGTTTTGCAGCCGTCGGAAGTGTTGTACAAGAAGCCCATTTTGGTCGAACGAGGCAGCTTTCGTCCGCTGACCAACGTCAACTTGGACATGATCAAAGCCGCTCAGGAGAAGTTCCAGCAGGAAGCCGACGTCAACGCCGACGAAGTGGTGACATTGGCCGAGATCACGATGCGAAATCTTCGCGTCAATGGTGACATCGACCTGCGAGATTTTCTAGAACGTGTGGATGTCTTGGCCGCATCTGGATTGACGGTGCTGATATCCGACTACTTTGAATACTATCGTTTGGCCGCCTATCTGTCCCGGCACACGAAGAAGAAGATCGGGATCACCATGGGGGCTGCTAGCCTGATCGAACTGTTCGACGAAAAGTACTACACCAAGCTGGATGGTGGCATTCTGGAATCGTTTGGGCGCTTGTTCAAGAACGATTTGAAACTGTACATCTATCCGTTGCTGGATCGTGAAACCGGCGTTCTGAAGACGGTCGAGAATCTTGAAGTTGCACCGGAGCTGCGTAGTTTGTACCAGTACTTGGTCGACAAGGGAGAAATCGAACAGCTGGGGAATTACAGTCCCGAGTGCTTGGCGACATTCTCTCGCGAGGTGCTGCTGCAGATCCAGAAGGGTGATCCGGAATGGGTCAGTCACGTTCCCGCAGAAGTCGCTAACTTGATCCAACAACGCGGGTTCTTTGGTTGTCGTCGCAAGACCGAGTCGGCAATTGCTAGCCCTGCGGTTGCACCGGTCGGGATGCAAGCCAACCTGATATCGCCTAGCTTGAGCCACGCCAGATAGGCAATCGACGGGCCTTCGCCGCCTGGCCGATGGAGGGGGCTGCGGTGCTGGAGCAACACGAGGGGAATCGGGGTCGTTACAACAGTGATGCGGGCGGCGTTGTCTAGCCGGCCCGTTTCACTCGATGACCCGATTCAAAAGGCGTTGCGATGCGCATTCAGCCCGTTTTGCCGGTGGATATTGATACGCCATCCGGACCCATGCGGACTCATTTGTTTCGCCCCGATGCAGCAGGAGCGTTTCCGGGCGTGATCCTGTATTCCGAGATCTACCAGATGACGGCCCCGATCGCGCGCACTGCGGCGATGATCGCAGGGCATGGGTTTGTCGTTGCGGTGCCCGATGTCTACCATGAATTCACCGAACCCGGCGAAGCGTTTGCCTACGATCGGGAAGGTACCGAACGCGGCAACGAACTGAAGATCACAAAGACCGTCGCTCAATACGACGCCGATGCTCGTGCGGTCATCGAATATCTCGGAAATGATCCGGACTGCACCGGCCAAATCGGAACCGTCGGGATCTGTTTAGGCGGCCACTTGGCATTTCGTGCCGCGATGAATCCAGAAGTGAAAGCTGGGATCTGCTTTTACGCCACGGACATTCACAAAGGCAGTTTGGGAACGGGCGACGATTCGTTGGCCAGGGTCCGTGATATCCAAGCCGAAATGATGATGATCTGGGGCCGCCAAGATCCTCATGTCCCGCTAAAAGGACGCCGTCTGGTCTACGATGCGATGACGGCGGCGGAGACCTGTTTCACTTGGCATGAATTCAACGGTGAGCACGCATTCATGCGGGACGAGGGTCACCGGTACGATCCCGAACTAGCACAACTGCTGAACGGGATGGCGTGTCAGAAGCTGACCGACTGTTTGAAGTAGGTTTTAGCTTAAGTTGAACTCGCGCCGCAGTTCGTCGATGACGGCCTCTGGCATCGTTTGGATTTCTCCGATCGCCTTGGCATTGATCACCGCCTCGGCAGTGGATTCCAAGACCTCCAAACGATCGAACGTGTCCAGCACGCTACGGCCGGTCACGATCACGCCGTCGTTTTCTAGCATCGCAGCCGGGGATGCTTCGGAAACGTAGGTCGCCAATTCGGTGTAGTCGCGATATTGGACGCCGTAGGGCACTCGTTTGACGTCACGCAAAAAGACATAGCTTTCGGGGATCGTGCGGACGTCGAAGGTGGAATCGGTGACGCTGAACGCGGTCGCGTTGACGGGGTGCGCGAAGACGATTGCATTGACCGCGGGGTGCGCTGCGTAGATGGCTTGGTGGGCGCGGGCGGCACGGCTAGCCAGTTTTCCGGATTCGCGACCATCGCCGCTGACCAGGACCAGGTCTTCGACGGTCAGCAGTTCGCGATCCTTTTGGCTGGGGGTGATCAAGAACGATTTCTTGTCGACTCGCGCCGAAAAGCTGCCCTCGGTGCTGATCAGCAATCGTTGGCGGCAGCCACGACGCAGGAAGTCGCACAACTGTTTTCGCAGTTCTTGTTCGTTCGGTGTGGGGGCCGGCGGATCGAAGGATTCGAAATCGACAGCTCGGTCGGCCGCTTGTTGCAGGTGTTTGTCCTGTAGGAATCGGACGCTGCCCAACTGGTTGGCTTTGACCAATGTCTTGCCGGCAAATTCAAACGCTTCGAATCGTTCGAACGCACGCGGCAGCGATTCGCCACCCACGACGACCCCGTGGTTCTCTAGGATCACGCTATCGCAACCACTTGCGAATGTTTGTGCAATGCTTTCTCCCAGTGCTTCGCTGCCGGGGCACGCATAGGGTGCAAAGCCCAGTTTTCCGCACACGTTATGGGCTTGGTGAAACAGTCTTGTGTTGGGCGTTTGGCGACAAATGCTGAACGCGACCAGGGCGACCGGATGGGCGTGCACGATGGATTGAATGTCTGGCCGAGCCGCATAGATGGCGCGGTGAAACGGGAATTCCGATGACGGTGGGTGTTTACCATCCACGGTTCCGTCGGCACGAACGCAGACGATGTCGTCACGCGTCAGATTGCCTTTGTCGACTCGCGCGGGAGAAATCCAGACGTTCCCCTCGTTGTCGCGGATCGACAAGTTTCCGCCCGACGTGGTCGTCATCCGGTACCGATAGATTCGGTCCATCGTCTGCATGATTTCGTCGCGTGGATGAACCAGATTACGCATAGTGATATCGTCTTGAAGGGAATCGTTGTGGCGGCGGAGCGAACCGAATGACGGGCGACCTGTCCTGGGCCAGGCGATGCAGGCCTGGCAATCCCAGGACAGTGGTGCGCCGGTGAACAACTACAGCGGGCGAACGACGGATGTGCTGCGGTAGTAATCCATCAGGGTTTCGGCCGATAGGACTCCGCCACCCAGGCCGCTCTTGTTGACGCCGCCGTAGGGGACACCTTGGGCGAAGACGTTGTGAGCGTTGATCCAGCTGTTGCCCGCCGTCATGGCTTCGGCAACTCGCGCCGCCCGTTTGTCGTCCTTGGTCCAAACACTATTGGCCAATCCGTAGTCGGTGTTGTTGGCCATTTCGATCGCTTCCGCCTCGGTCGAAAATTTGACCAGGTAAGCGACAGGGCCAAAGATCTCTTCGCGTGCGGCAACATTGTCTAGCGTACCGGCCAACAGGGCTGGGTTCACGTAGTTGCCGGTGTATCCGCTGACCGATGCGGGGCCGCCACCGAAGATGCACTCGGCGCCTTCGGCCTGTCCCTTCTTTTCATAGCCCAATACGCGTTCGCATTGCTTGGGATTCACGACCGGGCCCATTTGACTGTTGGGGTCCAGTGGATGCCCGATGCGAATGTTTTTCATGCGGTCAATGCAGTGCCCGACAAACTCGTCGTAGATGTCTTCGTGGATCAACCAGCGAGTCGCATCACAGCAGACTTGGCCCGAGTGGAACGTGATCGCACCGACCAGCTTTTCGGCGGTGTCTTCGACGTCCACATCGTCAAAGACAACCGCTGCGCCCTTGCCGCCCAGTTCCAGTTTGACCGGGACCAGGTTGCGACCGCAGGTTTCACCCACGATGCGTCCGACTTCGGGAGATCCGGTGAACGACATGCGTTTAATGTCCGCGTTTTGGGTCAGCGCCGATCCGACGGTAGCTCCGCGGCCTGTCACGACATTGATCACCCCGTCTGGAACACCGACTTCCTTGGCCAATGCGGCCAGGTATAGCGCCGACAAAGACGTGTCTTCGGCCGGTTTGATCACGACGGTATTCCCGGCGGCCAGCGCGGGGGTGATGCCCCATCCGATCAACAGGAAGGGGAAGTTCCACGGAAAGATGAACGCACACGCGCCCCAGGGTTGTTTGTAGGTCCAGGCATCAAAGCCGGGCACATCTCGTTTTGTGCGAAGTTCAACCGAGCCGTTTAGTTTGACAAAGTAACGCAGCGTATCGACAAAGTTTTGGACGTCGCCTTGCGCCTGGGCTTCGATCTTGCCAGCATCCAACGCTTCGATCTGCGCGATGATCGGTTTGTGGGATTCGACGGCATCGGCCAGTTTCAGCAAGATCTTGCTGCGCTCGTCATGCGACAGTGCGGACCAAGCGGGAAACGCTTCGTTGGCAACATCAACGGCGTGGTCGACGGATGCGGCATCCAGTTCGTGAATGTGAGAGAGCGTTTGCCCCGACCCGGGGTCGATCGTCGCAATCGTTTCGCCGCTGGGCGATTTCAGTTCACGGCCACCAACGAAGGCTGGGATCGATTCGCGATCGAGAAACGCTTGTACTTCCGGCAGCAGTTGAAATTCGGTTGCGATGCTCATCAGAGACCTTTTTCGATAGAGGCGGGGGTTGCGACTGGTCCGCTGGGTACCGTCGATGGGTGTGCAAATTGGACAGGCAGACCGCAGCAGTAATCGATTCTAACGCGTCTGTATAGGAAATGCTTGCCCGTTGGATTGGCTGATGTTTGGATCTTCGGCACATGCACCGTCGGCGCATAAAAAATCGATCATCGCAACGAATTGCGATGATCGACATTGTTGGGGGAAGGCCCTGGAAGGAACTACTGGATTTCCAGCAATTCGACTTCGAAAATCAGGACTTCGTGAGGACCGATTGCGCCGGGGCTCCCGCGTTCGCCGTAGGCCAAGTCCGACGGGATGTACAACATCCACTTGTCGCCGACCTTCATTTTTTGAAGAGCCATTTGCCATCCCTTGATGACTTGATTGACACGGAAGGTGGCTGGTTCGCCGCGGCGGACCGAGCTGTCAAAGACTTCGCCGTTGATCAGCTTGCCGGTGTAGTGGACTTTGACCGTGTCAGTAGCTGCGGGGGATTCGCCGTCGCCAGCCGTCAGCACTTTGTACTGTAGGCCGCCGGCGAGTTCTTTGATGCCTTCTTCCTTGGCGTTGCCTGCCAAGAAATCGACGCCCTTGCTGCGCAGTCGGGTTTCCAACATTTCTTGAATCTTGGTTTGCGTTTCTCGCAATTCATCGTCGCTCATCGACGCATCGGATTGGCCGATGCCGTCTTTGAAACCGGCCAGCAGCGACTCGATATCGATGTCACCCAACTGGAATCCGTTTTGGCTCATCTGTTGGCCAACCGAGACGCCTAGGAAGTAGCCGATGGACTGTTTTTCGTTGCGTTGCACTTTAGGTTTTTCTTTCGCATCAGCGTCTTGTGCGGATAGGACGGCTGGCGAGATCAATAGCGATAACAACATCGCCACGCCGCCGAAGAGGCATCGTTGGTTCATCAGGTCATTCCTGGGTAAGGTGGGATTCGATCGCCGACATCGGGTCACGAGCAGACGCGGCCACCGCGAGGACCACAGAGGCTGTTTGCGGGGCGTTGTCTGCCGGCAGAATAACAGCGAATCGCGTTCCGATCACGACCCCCCATGGATAACTGGATTTATTGCATCCGGCTGACCAGCAGCGCGATCACGATGCCCAAGACGATCGCACCCCCTAGAATGGCTAGTCTTGTCCAGCTGACCGATCGGTCTGCCATGCCTTTGCCGCGGTCGCGGATCTGGTCGACCAACAGTCGACGCCCGGGAGAATCGAATGTGGCTGCAGCGGCGGCAGACCGAGAACCCTGTTGGTTCGGGCCGGCCAGTTCGGCTGCGACGTCGGTCGGTGAATCGCGGTCGATTGGGTGGGGGGCGGTCGGATGGGGGCCCGCCGCATCGGTGTCGGCCAGATGAGGCTGCTGCGATTCGTCCAGCTGCAGCATCACGGCCTGGACGCTGCGGGCGTTGAAGGGGCGGTCTTCGGGACGTTTGGCCAGCAGTTGATGCACGATGTTGTCCAATTCAGCCGGGCAATCCGGTACCGCGTCACGCACCCGTGGTGGCGGAGTCCGCAGATGCTGTTCGAACAACTGAGCAAAGTTTTCGCCGTTGAACGGTTTTCGCCCAACCAGCATCTCGTAAAGACAGCAGCCCAGTGCGTACAAGTCGGCTTTGCCCGAAATCGACGCATCACCGGTAATCTGTTCGGGAGCCATGTAGGCGTGGGTGCCGACCGTCATGCCGCTGTTGGTGAGGTCGGCGTTGTGCAGATCGCGAGCGATCCCAAAGTCGCCAAGTTTGACGGTCCCATCGCGGGTCAAAAACAGATTGCCCGGTTTTAGGTCGCGGTGGATCACGCCGTAGTTGTGAGCGTACTGAAGCGCCGAACAGATTTGGCGTCCTAGTTCGACCACGACCGGCCACTGGAAACGGCCGTCGGATTCCAACAGGTCTTTGACGGTGCCGCCGCGGACCATTTCCATCACATAGAACAATGTGCCATGATCGTCGCCGCCGCTGTGGTAAGCGATGATGTTGGGGTGGCGCAGACGAGATAGGATCAGCATTTCCCGTTCGAAACGGGCTCGGATTGTCGCGTCTTGGCTGACCGCCGGGTGAAGCTTTTTCAGGGCAACGACGTTACCACTGGCCTTTTCGGTCGCGGAATAGATGGTCCCCACGGTTCCCACGCCTAGGACTTCGCCAAGTTCGTAGTCCGCCAAGCTTGAATAGGGGATCAACGCGGGCCTCGTGGGCTGTGGATTTATTCCAGTGATCGGCAAGTCGCTCGCCGAATGCCATCTGCTTTTAGACCACGATTCGATGACTCTCCGGTTGGAAGGTCAATGGCGTTGGGCGATCGCCATGGCGGCATCCCCTAGTGAAAGCCCGCCCCTCTGCGGCAAGTCTCACCCGCCCACGGCGTCGATCGTGCACGCTGGCGGCCTGTTTGAACAGACCGTGATGTTCAACGTCGATTCATGCTTCCGCGTTTCTACGAAAAATGACGCCGCCCCTTCCGATGGAAGCGGTAGCGTCACTGTAATCGTGATTCATTGGGTCAGGAAGCTGGTGAACGTCGGCGGCGAGGAAATGATCCGGGCCGAAGCGAAAACCAGATACTGAACTAAGCGCCAGCGATGCTTTCGATGCGAACGCGGGTGTGCATTTGGCGGTGCCCGGTGCGTCGCTTGCTGTTTTTGCGGCGACGGAACTTCTGGACGTAGATCTTCTTGTCCATTTTCAGACCGATGACAGATGCTGTGACAGTCGCACCGGCGACGGTTGGAGCACCTAGCTTCATCCCGTCGTCACCACTGACGGCCAAAACCCTCTCGAAAGTCAGGTTTTCACCCTGCGCGATATCGCGGTAATCGACATCCAATTCCATGCCTGGTTGGACGCGATACTGGCGACCACCGTCAACGATGATGGCGTACATAAAACCCTCTGGTTATCTAAACTGACTTGGTATCAAAATTGCTCGCCCTTAATGGTCGAGCCGCGTAGTTTAGCGACGATGGGCTACGGCGCACAGGCCTTCCACTGACTTTTACGAGGCAGTTTTGGCGGAGACGGCACAATTGTCCCAACCCCAACGCGCCATTGGGGTTCGAATCCCCCCGGATGCGGCGGTCGATGGGCCCGTGTCGCGGAAACGAGCCCCTTTTGGCTAGGGGCGCTTCGCCCACCGCCTGATTCGCGCGAAGCATCATTCACCCGACGAATCGGGGGTCAGCGTTTCGATCAAAAAACGGTCTATCATCTGCGACATATGCCAGCCCTGGGGGCCGGATCCCACCGAATGTGCGGCCCCGGGATAGATCATCAATCGGAAGTCTTTGCCGGCGTTCTGCAGGGCATGCGCCATTCGCAGGGTGTTCGACGGGTGGACGTTGTCATCGACTTCCCCATGGATCATCAGCAATTCACCATGCAGATCCCCCGCCACATCGATCAGCGACGTGGCGGAATAGCCGTCGGGGTTGTCCTGCGGCAGACCCATGTAGCGTTCGGTGTAGATCGAATCGTATTCGCGCCAGTCGGTGACGGAACCACCGGCGATTCCAGCGGCAAAAGATTCGCTATGTGTCATCGCATAGAGCGTCAGGAAACCGCCAAAGCTCCAGCCGCGAATCGCGACACGGTCGGCGTCGGCCCAAGGTTGTTGGGCGATCCAGTCCGCCACACTCTGTACATCTTTCATCTCGACTTCGCCGACCCGGCCGCGAATGGTCCAGGTGTCGGCGATCCCGCGGCCCGCGCTGGAACGATTGTCGACGACCAATGTTGCAATCCCGCGGCGAGCCAGCAGTTCGCGATACAGAGTTTGCTTGCCCCCCCAGCGACTTCGCACGACCGGTGCGCGGGGGCCGCCGTAAACTTCGATCACCACGGGAACCGGTGACGATGGTCCCGCGTTCGCCGGTTTGACCAGCATCGCAGGCAATTCGATGCCGTCCGGGGTCGAGATCGAAAACAGTTCGGGATTGGAAATCGGCTTGGCGATTTTCAATTTGGCTGCCCCGATCGGCATCCGTCGCTGGCCATCCGCCGATCGAACGCTGACCTGCGGCGGTTGATTGGGGGTGCTGAATTGATCAACAAACCAGCGGCCATCGGGGCTGATCTCGGTTGCGTGCCATCCGGATTCCGTCGTCACGCGAACCAGGTCGGTTGTCGATCGCGCGGCTGCGTCGGTCCCATCGCGGCGATCGATTCGATAGACGTAGTGGTCGACGGTGCCGCGATCCTGGTCGCCCGTGACCAAGATGTGCTGGTTTTGGTGGTCCACGCGAAACGATGCCACGTCCAGTCCATCGGGCGAAGCCGGTCGAACGATGCTGCCGTCGATCGCGACGCGGTACAGTCGGTTGTATCCGCTGGGCACTTCGCTGAGCCACAGCAGGTTGTCGTCGTCGGGCCACTGTGGCGCCGTTGGTGGTTCTATCCACGCGGGGCTGTCTTCGCGCAGAACCAGGTCGCTGGTGGAACTTCGTCCGGTCAAGAATGACGAGTCGATCCGGCGTAGTTCGCGCCAAGTCTGCAATCGATCGCTAACGGCGTACAGCATCGTTGCTTTCCGCGGGTGCCACCAAATTCCGGTGATCAGTTTCTCGTTCTCCTGCGTCGATTCCTCGACCAAACGGGCGGGCGGGACAATGCCTTCTTGGGCTTGCCGAAGATCCCATAGGTACAGCTTGGCTTGCGGGATCGGGTCGCCAGCCTTGCTGTACCGCCGTACCAGGCTGGACCCGCGATCCGATGACGCTTCGGTCAAGACATAGGGTTCGATCCGGCTGATGTCGATTCGCAGCATGGCCAGCCAGTTGCCGTCGGGGCTGAACCAAAAACCGCGATAGTTTCCGCGACCAAAGATTTCTTCTTGGTAGGTCCAGTCCAGGATTCCGTCCAGCAGCGTTTCGTCGGCGTCGTCGGTCAGTCGCATGGACGCGCCGGTAGCGACATCGACCACAAACAGATCGCCGTCGCGGGTATAGGCGACCCGTCGGGCCGTAGGATCCAGCGTTGCGTTCTTCCAGGTCGCGCCGTCTTGCGTCAGCCAGCGTGCCGGACGGTCGGGGGATGCGATCGCCAACGCCTTGCCGATCTTGACCAACACCGTGTCGGTTTCGCGATTCATCTTGGTGACCGCTCGGTTGGCAATCGTTTCCGATTGTTCGTCCGAAATCTTATCCAGCGATTTCAATTGCTTGGCCAACTGACCAACCACCGGCCAGGGTTGCTCGTGATCTTTGGTGGGTCCGTCTTGGTCCAAGTCGGCCTGCATCCACTTTTGGCCACGCCGTACCAGGAGCGTCGATGGTGCGCCGTCCCGATCGATCCAATGGGTCGCTGGCAGTTCGCCGCCGAAGTCCTGCTTGTCGTCCGGATGAAACAGCGCCGAGAGGGACAGTTCGGGTGGCCCATCATCCGGGGCCGGCTTGGACGTCTTCTTCGGTTCGGCATCGGTGGGCGGTTGACCGCTGGCCACAGGTGTCAGCCATGACCCGGCCCAGCAGGCAATGAAGCACACCGCCATTGCGGTCGATCGCCGTCGACTTGCCGCCACCGAAGCTGGTTGCCAAAACGATCTCGTCGCCCGAATCGGACCGGATGGTTTACAATCGTTGCTTGCCAAAGTTTGTCTCTCACGCACTTGCATGGATTGAAATCCCTTGAAATCGCTATGTCGTCTGGTCGGTTGCTCGAAACGTCAAAGTGACGGATTCGGTCCTGCTTCGAAATTCTACCCGCAGATGGCGTCAGCGATGGCCTTGGCGGTCGCGCTGTGCGTGTCAAACGTTGCAATCGGGCAATCTTCGTCGTCCCCTGCGACGGAGGCTGGCCAGACCGACGGTGCATCGACTGGCCCGCCGCGACCGAACATCGTTTGGATCATGTCCGAGGACAATTCGGCGGACTACCTGCGGCACTTCGATCCAATGGGGGCTCCGGCGCCCAATATCGAAGCGATGGCGAATCACGGGATCACCTTTGACCATGCGTTTTCCAATGCACCGGTTTGTTCGGTGGCTAGGACCACGCTGATCACATCCTGCTATGGGCCTCGAATCGGCACACAGTTTCATCGGCGCATCGAACTGGCAAAGCTGGCGTCGGGCATGCAGATGTTTCCGGCCTATCTGCGCCAAGCGGGGTACTACACCACCAACCAATCCAAAGAAGACTACAACGCCACGCCGTCCCGCGGTGTCTGGGACGATTCGTCCAAGCGTGCGTCCTGGAAGAATCGGCCCGGCGACGACACGCCGTTTTTTCACGTTCAAACCGATGCGGCATCGCACGAGGGACGTCTGCATTTTCCAGAGTCCGATGTGACACAGAAGGCGACGGTGACCGATCCCCAGTCGGTCCAACTGCAGCCGTATTTTCCTGACACGCCGCTGATGCGCTACACACGTGCTCGTTACCAAGACCAAATGATGGTGATCGACGATGGGGTGGGGCGAATCATTCGGGAACTGGACGCTGCCGGCCAGTTGGAAAACACGTTCGTCTTTTACTTTGGCGACCACGGCGGGGTGTTGCCTGGATCCAAGGGTTACACATTCGAATCGGGATTGCATGTCCCGTTGGTCGTTCGTGTGCCTCGTCAATTCGCAGACAAAGTAGGTCGCTCGCTGGGCAGTCGGACAGACGGGTTCGTTCAGTTTGTCGATTTCGGTCCGACCGTGCTCAGCTTGGCTGGGATCCAACCGCCCGCATTCGTCGATGGGAAAGCGTTCTTGGGCGATTCGGTCGATCCCGCCGAAGTCGATGCACGCGACGAAGCATTCGGGTATGCCGATCGCTTTGACGAAAAGTACGATCTGGTTCGCACACTTCGAAAAGGCAACTTCAAATACGTTCGCAACTTCGAAGCGTTTTATCCCGATGGAATGCAGAACAATTATCGCTACCAGATGGCGGCCTATCGTCAGTGGCGATCGCTGTATCAGGCTGGCAAGCTGAACGAAGTGCAAAGCCAATTCTTTCGTCCCAAATCGGTCGAATCCTTGTACGACTTGGACGTGGACCCGTTCGAAACTCACAATCTGGCCGGGGACCCTGCCCACGCCGCAAAGCTGTTGGAATTGCGATCGCGGTTGATGGATCGGTTGAAAGGGATGCCCGATCTAAGCTTCGTTCCGGAAGCCAAGTTGGTGGAACAGGCGATGAACGACCCGGTCGCCTTTGGGCAAAGCCACCAGGAATACATTGCTGAACTGATCGACGTCGCCAATTTGGCGCTGCTGCCGTTTGCCGATGCCCAGGACCGTCTTCGCAAGGCAATCGCCAGCGACGATGCGGCGACACGGTATTGGGGGGTGATCGCCGCGACTGCCTTGGGGGATCCAGCCGCATCTTTGACGGATGACGTGGCCGATCGATTGCAGGACTCGGACCCATTGGTAGTCGCTCGCGCGGTCGAATTCATGGCTGTGGTCGGTGGCCAGGACGCGCGGGCATCGCTGTACGGGGCATTGGCCAAGGCGACGACGGACGCCGAAGCGTTGCAGATCCTTGGGACGGCCGTGTTTCTCCGCGACCATACCGATGGACGGTTCCCGATCGAAATTGACAAGATCAAACTGATGTTCGATCCACCTGCCAAGGGCGAAGTCCAACGCCGATTGGATTACCTCGGTTCGTGATGGGATGGATCGCGCTGAGCGTTTTGTCGGCGATCTTTCTGGGGTTTTATGACATCGCCAAGAAGTCGTCGGTTCGGGACAACGCGGTTCCGATCGTCCTGCTGTTGAACGTCGTCACGGCCGCCCTGGTGTGGCTTCCCGCCGTGGTCGCGTCGTCGGCCGGTTTCGATACCGCGGGCGGCGGTTTGGCTGGACTGACCGACCTGCCACTGCAGCATCATGGATTGCTGATGGCGAAATCGCTGTTGGTGGGGACGTCATGGACCTTGGCATTCTTTGCCATGAAACAGTTGCCGATATCGATCGCAACGCCGATCCGTGCGACCAGCCCGATCTGGACCATCGCGATCGCCGTTTTGGCGATGGGCGAACGGCCGTCGTGGGGACAGTGGGGTGGGATCGCGATCATCGTCGCATCCTTTACCGCGTTCTCGCGAGTCGGAAAACGCGAAGGGATTCGGTTTCATCGTAGCCCCGCGGTGCTATTGATGATCGCCGCCACATTGTTGGGTGCGGTCAGTTCGATCTACGACAAGTATCTGTTGCAATCGATCCAGATTTCGCCATCGGCCACGCAGGCTTGGTTTTCGATCTATCTGGTCCCGGTGATGCTGCCGCTGGCGATCCGTTGGTGGCGGGGCGATCGGGCCGCCAAGCCATTTCAGTGGCGGTGGTCGATCCCCTTGATCGCGGTGTTCTTGTTGATCGCCGATTGGCTTTATTTCACAGCGGTTTCGGATCCCGATGCATTGATATCCGTCATCTCGCCGGTGCGACGCACGTCGGTGATCGTCTCGTTCCTGTTCGGGATCCTGCGGCTAGGCGAACTGAACTGGCAAGCCAAATTGGTGTGCATCGGTGGGATCTTGGCAGGGGTGTTCTTGATCAGCCAAGGTTGAAGTTCGCGACGCCCCGCTTCGCGAGGCCAGGTTGGCTTGTTTGGCTGCGTGCCTTGCGGGGTTGCGTTTGGGGTGCGCGCGGGGCGTTGCCCCCGCGGTTAAACGACTGGGGGGCGTTTGTAGGGGGGGCGGTTTGGCTTGTTTGGCTGCGTGCCTTGCGGGGTTGCGTTTGGGGTGCGCGCGGGGCGTTGCCCACGCGGTTAAACGACTGGGGGGCGTTTGTAGTGCGGGCGGTTTGGCTTGTTTGGTCGCGTGCCTTGCGGGGGTGCGTTTGGGGTGCGCGCGGGGCGTTGCCCCTCTTTATCCTACACATCTTTCTTGAGACACTCCGTCCCTGACATTTCTTCAAGGGACGGAGATGATTCGATGTGTCCAGGATGGATTGAGGAAGAGACTCGGACTTTGGACCTGGGTGACAAGCGTCGAAGTAAACGCTTCAGGCGAATTCTTGAGCAGTTCGATCAGGTAGCGCCCTCGACACCGGCGGCGTGCGGAGAAGTTGCAGACCTCACTGCCACTTACCGGCTTTTCAACACCCCCAGTGTGAACTGGATGGCAATTCTGCAGCCCCATAATCAAGCCACGATGGAGCGGTCAGCCAAGTACGATGTCGTCGTGCTGGCACAGGACACCACCGTTTGCGATCTCACCAAACCTTCGCGTCAAGTCGTCGGTGCCGGGCCTCTGGAGGACGTAAAAAAGCGGGGATTCTTTCTGCATCCGCTTTATGCCGTCACTCTCGATGGTCTCGTCTTGGGTTGCGTTGACCAACTTATCTGGACACGTGACTCGATTCGCCAAAACGTGGGCAAAGCTCAACGCGATCGCGAGATCAGGACCATGGCGTTTGAAGAAAAGGAAAGCGCTCGTTGGCTTGAACTGATGCAAAGCGGCGAACAGATCGCTCTGGCAAACCCTCAAACTCATTACATCGGCGTCTCGGACAGCGAATCAGACATCTACGAGTTGCTCATCCAGAACAATGATCTGGCCGAAAACTATGATTTCGTTATCCGCGGATGTCAGGATCGGCGAGTCTATCTTGGCTCTGCTGAACAACCCAAGGTGCTGAGCGAGGCGATTGCCGAAGTCCCTTTTTCGCACGAATTTGAAGTCAGTGTTTCGCCACGAAAGTCGTTAATTAGCGGTGAAAGCCGCAAACGCCGAAGCAACCGCGACGGCCGCACGGCAACGATCTCGGTTCGTGCGAAGACGGTTCAAGTGCATGGCCCGCAGCGTCCCGGCGGAAAGGTTGCTCGCGTGGAGCTTCAAGTTGTCGAAGCGGTTGAGCTTGATCCTCCGGTGGGGTGCGAGCCGATCCACTGGGTACTCTTTACTTCACTCGCGGTGACCAGCTTGGCTCAGATCGAGCTAGTTTTATCAGCATACTGCAGGCGCTGGGACATCGAGGTTTTTTTCAAGACGCTCAAGAGCGGGATGAGGATAGAGAAGCTGAAGTATCAAAGTATTGACGCATATTTGAACGCTGTGGCCGCCTTGATGATCACGGCATTCCGAGTCGAGCAACTTAAAAGCGCTTCGCGTGTCACTCCGGAGGCAAGCTGCGGGGCGATCTACGATGCGACGTTTTGGCAAGCGGTGATGACGGTCGTTGAAGGCGGTGTTTTGCACAGCGATACCCCACCGACGCTGAAAGATTTTTGTCGAGTGATTGCCAAACTAGGTGGCTACGTAGACCAACACGGGCAAGGACCTCCAGGCTCGACGACCATCTGGCGTGGTCTGCTCAAAGCCCATGCCTACCACGAAGCCTATTTGGCAATCAAAGGCTTAAAATAGATGTGTAGGATAAAGAGGGCGTTGCCCACGCGGTTAAACGACTGGGGCGATTTTAGGGCGGGCGGTTTGGCTTGTTTGGTCGCGTGCCTTGCGGGGGTGCGTTTGGGGGTGCGCGCGGGGCGTTGCCCACGCGGTTAAACGACTGGGGGCGTTTGTAGGGCGGGCGGTTTGGCTTGTTTGGTCGCGTGCCTTGCGGGGTTGCGTTTGGGGTGCGCGCGGGGCGTTGCCCACGCGGTTAAACGAGGGGGGCGTTTGCCCTAGCGCTGTGGGGTGCTCGTTGGCGAATGCAGGCATCGGGCGATCACCGCGCCGGCGCGATAGCCGGCCTGTTGGACTCGGTGTCGGGCTACCTGGCCGGCGGCCAGGTAGTAGTCGGCGGAAAGCCGGATCGGTGGGACCGTGGGCGTCAGTCCGCGCGATGCGGCGATGACTGGGCCGGTGACTTCGTCGGTATACAGATGGGATCGTGCGATGGACATCGATTCCGCGATCCAGGTTTGCGGCCGCAGCCACTGGCCACCGCCGCCCAGGCGGAATTCGTTCTCCATACGGCCGCGAATATCGCCCATCCCGGTGACCAGTTGGCGAACGTCGTTGGGCGATGGGTATCCGCCTAGCAGTCGGTCCCAGGCTGCGTGCAGGTTGCTGCCGTCGGTCAGTTCGATCCGGTTGGCTCCGCGGTCGCCGCGCGGGAATGCAGCCGAGTACAGGGAACCGGCGTGGCATGGTTGGTGCCCGTCGGCAAACAGGTGCAAGATCCAACACATTGCGACCGCTCGTTCGGAATCCGGCAACGACACGTTTCGGAACCTTTCAACGCACAACTCGGTCGCCTGCGATAGGTACAGATCGGTGTCGTCCATCGTCGATCGCGGCGGCAACGGGGCTGTCGGGCCCGGCGTGGGCACGTTTCCGATCACGACACTGGCTTCGTTTTGGTAGTGCCACCGGGGCCGGTCCCAATCCGTGTCCCGAATCATGTCTGGCCAACATCCGGCGATTCCGATCTGCCAGCGTGCAATCGATTCGGGATCCGTGACCCCGCGAGGTGGGCCGAAGTGTTGGGCGAACTGCGGATGGGAACGCAGGATTTCGATCACCGCATCTCGTTGGCCAGCGTCCATCATCTGGTAAGCGATCACGCCCACGGCGTGGTGACCGGACGCCGACCACGCAAATGCCGCGTTGGACAGGGAAAGCCAAAGGATGGCTATCCAAAACACTCGTTTCGAACTGGATCGCATCACGGTGTGGCGCCGATCGGTGTGCGGTCCCGCGGCAGCAGTGGGCAGTCGTGTTCCGATAGGCTGTTGGGCTAGGGCCACGTGGGTTCCCGGCCTTCTAAGAACGACTGGATCCCTTCTTTGGCGGATTCGGTGGTGCAGGCGGTGGCACTATCGGCCGCGCCGGCCGCGATTTGGGTTAGCAAATGTTCGCCGATGCTTTCGTTCAGCATCTTCTTGTTCGCTTGGACGGCTTCCCGGGGGCCATGACAGCAGGACAGCGCCACGTCCTTGGCCGCTACCCACACCTGCTGCGAAACGACCGGTGCCATCGTCAGTCCAATTCGGTAGGCTTCCGGTGCATCGATCGGTACGCCGGTCAGCGTCATGCGTGCAGCGACGGCGCCTCCGGCACGAAACGATAGCAGGGCTGCGGTGGCGCCGCCAACGAGGCCGCGGCGGACCGAATTGGCGCCAAAGATGGAACGGTCCGAGGGGACGATGATGTCGGCGGCTAGCGCCAGTCCAAAGCCGGCGCCGATCGCCGCGCCGTCCACCGCGGCGATCACCGGTTTCGGGAACCGCAGGATCTGTTCGAACAATTCCGTCAGGTGCCGCCACGCTGCGAACCATTGTTGGATCGCTTCGCCTTCGGGCATCGCCGCGATCTCGCCCAACGTCTTCATGTCGGTGCCGGCGCAAAAGTGGTCGCCGCTGCCCGCCAGGATCACTGCCCGAACACGCTTTTCTTGGTGCACATCTGAAAAGGCCGTTTGCAGGTCTTCGATCAGGTTGGGGTGCAATGAATTTCGAACGGCAGGACGGTCCATCAAGATCGTAGCCACCTGATCATGAATCTTCACATCAACATGCTGCACGGCGAAAGTCTCTTGTGGAGAGGGGAGAAACGATACGCTCTGGTCGCCCCCGCAAAACTTGATGGTGGCAGTCCGAAGCGGAGCGTTGGAAAAAGGTGCTGCCGTCAAGCTACAACGAAAATTGCCCTGCTTACTAGCCGTCTGGTCAATTCAGGTGAATTTGGGGCTCGGTTGGGGCCAACGAAAAAAGCCCCGAAGACTTTCGTCTCCGGGGCTTTCGATCGTTGGTTATCCGCTTGAGGGGCGGAAGTCTTCGGTCATTACTGACAGTTGACGCAGCCAGCACCAGTTGCCATCGGTGCAACTTGTTCGACAGGAGCCGATTGCATGATGACTTCGCCGGTGGAGACTTCGCCGCCACAGTTGGTGCAACCACTGCCAGCAGTGATGACGCCATTGCTGCTAGCCGAAGCCGAGCCGTAGACAGGAACGTTGATGGTCGACGGAACTTGAACGCACTTGCGAACTTGAACAGCCTTCATCGTTTGGACTGGGACACAGACCGAGTAAGTTTCTGGAACTTGTTCGGTGACGGTGTCATAAACAGTCACGTTGTAGCTACGGGTACGAGTTTCTGGCACGTTGACGGTGTAAGAAACTTCGCGGCTACGTTGTTGAGTTTCCAAACGGTTCTTGGTGACCGTGTTGGTGCGGGTTTCGGTGGTGTAGGTCGTCTTAGGAACCATGCGGGTGCGGGTTTCCAAGCGAGTCTTCGTTACCGGAACGGTGCGAGTACGAGTTTCGCTAACCATGGTGGTGTAAGGAACCGTCTTGGTGCGTTCTTCGTTGCGATACTTGGTGATGTCGCGAGTACGCTCTTCTTGACGGGTCTTTTGAACCGAAACGGTGCGAGTTCGTTCTTCGGTGCTCATTTCCGTGTAGTTGACCGTACGGGTACGGTCTTCTAGGCGAGTCTTGGTGACCGGAACCGTACGGGTACGGGTTTCGGTGCTGCAAGTGACGACTGGGATTTCGCGGGTGCGAGTTTCCAGGCGAGTCTTGGTGACAGGCACTTCGCGGGTTTGAGTTTCAACGCGGTACTTGGTGACGGTGTAGTCACGAGTACGTTGTTCTTGACGGCACTTTTGGACCTGAACCGTACGTGAACGTTGTTCGGTGCGGTACTTGGTGACGTTGACCATTCGTTGGCGAGTTTCGGTACGGCAACGGCGAACAGGAACCATGCGAGTTTGAGTTTGCGTGGTGTAGCTGGTCGTGGTGTAGCTGTAAGGAACTTGCTCGGTTTGACGCTGGTAAGACGTGGTTGGAACTTGCTCGGTCACCAAGTTAGGAACGTAAACTTGACGGTAAGAAACCGCAGGTGCACAAGCAGCACCGGCCGAAGCCGATCCGCCACAACCGCTGTCGCATCCGCCACCACAGGTGGAGACAGGTGCACAGCAGCAGCATGAACCGCAGCTCGAGCCGCGGCGAGCCGAATGATGGTGGCCGGCGTGAGCCGAGCTGTACGAAGCAGCGCTAGTGGCGACTGCTTGGCATTGGTAGCTGCCCAGGTCCCGGGTGACGCTTCGCATGGAAGTCACTGGAACGCACTTGGTGACAGTGCGGTAGGCAGTTTGAGTTTGTTGAACAGGAACACGAACGGTGTAGTTCTGTGCAACTTGTTCGACGTAAGGAACTTGAACCGTGTAGGTCTGAGCGACTTGTTCGGTGTAAGGAACCGTAACGCTGTAAGCTTGCTCGACGGTTTCGGTGTAAGGCACGTTGACCGTGTACGACTGAGTTTGGGTTTCGGTGTACGGAACCTGAACTTGGTACGACTGAGTCACGGTTTCGGTGTAAGGAACGCACACTTGGTACGATTCAGTACGAGTCGAAGTGACAGGAACCTGGACCGTGTAAGTTTGTTCAACTTGTTCGGTGTAAGGAACGCTGACTTGGTAGGTTTCTTCGCGGGTCTTTTGAACCGGAACTTGAACCGTGTAAGTTTGCTCGACCTGTTCGGTGTAAGGAACCGAAACGGTGTAAGCTTGTTGCTCGGTGTAAGGAACCGAAACGGTGTAGGTTTCGGTGCGTTCTTCGGTCTTAGGAACCTGAACCGTGTAAGTTTGTTCAACTTGCTCGGTCACAGGAACGCTGACTTGGTAGGATTCTTCGACTTCGGTCGTTACAGGAACTTGTACCGTGTAAGGCACTTCTTCGGTGTAAGGAACGCAAACTTGAACGTCGTAAGTTTCCGTACGCGTTTGCGTTTGCGGAACGTTGACGGTGTAAGTTTGTTCGCGAGTTTCGACCTTCGCCACTTGGCGAGTGACGTCACGCATGCGAGTTTCTGTTTGACGTTGGTAAGTCGTGGTCGGGACCATTTGGGTCTCGGTCACGTACTGCGAACGCATCACGGTACGGGTTTCGTAAGAGACGCTTGGGCCGCAAGCAGCACCCAGCGATGCACCGGCCGAGCCGCTGCTGTAGACGACACTGCCGCCGCCGCTGCCCATGGCAACGCCACCGCTGGTGACGCAACCGGAGCCGTTTTCACAGCCGCCGCATTCGCCACAACCTGCTTGGGCGTTTACAGCGAACAACATCGCTGCAACAAGCCCGAATACTGTCTTTAACACTTGTGTTCTCATCTTGGGGGAACCCTCCAGAAACGTCTCACAGCACGTGAGGTCATAGAAGAAATACGAGGAAGTTTTTAACGGCTGCGCAAGCTGGGTGGTTTGTCCAGCGGTCCGCAATGGTAAAGGATGTACACTGGGTGTCAACAAGTCGCCGTCAGCTATTTTGCGAAAACGGGGAAATTGTCTCACGTTTTGGAAATCCGTCGATCAGCTTTCGCAGGCTGTCGATTGTTGCGCATTGTTTACCATGCGGTTCGCGTCTCCATGCGATCCGTTCATCGTCATAGACGGGGTTTGTGCGAGTTCGTCGACGATGTTCGCGCGGTTCATTTGTAGCGCACAGGCACCGGCGGTAAAGGGCTGGATCTTGCTCCGCAGGGGATCCGATGGGCGATCGACCCTGTCCCAGCATGCGTTCCGGCTGGCCGCAACCGCCTGGTCGCGGACCGACTTTGTTCACCTATGATCGGCCAGTTTGGGAACCTAGCATCGGAGGGGGGGCTGGTTGGGTGCCGCCCGCGTCTTGGTTGTGCCTCGTAACCAGCGGATGAACGTGCCAGATGGGCTCGTTAACTTATTCGGTTTTCCACGTGGGGGGTGTTTGGGTTGTGCGGGTTGCCGTAACAGAGGGGGCCCTCGTGGCGGAATCCCGACGCCGAGGCCGGGCGAGTCGATGCCGCGATGCAGGCCGCTGGATCGAGGCGACAAAATCTTGGAATAATCGTTGGAATCGAACAAGTCACTTTGGTGATTGCACTTTGGGCCATTCGCGGGTCATCTGTATAGCTGCTGGCGCATGGGCCAGTACGGCAGAATCTGGTTCCGCCGAAAGTCGGCTTCTCTGCGTCCCGCCTCGCCCAAAGTGTGTTCCGTGGCCGAATTCGTTCCAGCCCGTGGCGGACTTCGGGGCGTCTGGCGGACGCCCGGTACAGATGGCTGACGCGCGGTACAGATCGCTGGCACTGTGGGCAGATTCCTGATGCTCGATCCGGGCCTAGTCGCCGGTGTGGGCAATGGCGTCCACCGTTGGTCAATCGATGAATCGCTGGGATGTCCCCTCCCGCCGCCCCCCAAAATCGCTGGTTGGGCAGGCGAACGAAGGATTGGAACGGCGGCGGCGGGTTGCACATTTCCGAGTCGAATTCTCGGGGCGGTTCAATGTTTCACTCGAATGTGCCGATCGAAAACCGTGGACGCGGGTGTCGCGGTCGTCGAAGAGGAGCCACAGGGCCGCTGCCGATTGGGCAGCGGATTCCGCCAGCTTGCAGTTCGATTCGTTTGCAGTTCGATTCGTTTGCAGTGGCTTTCGCTTGCGGCGGCTTTCGGTTGCAGAGCGGTTGGGGGCTGCGACCGACGGGGGGGGATCCGGAACCGATCCGCTGGCGTGGTGGTGACTTGGGGTCCCCAGTGGCGTCGTGACGCCAAATTGTCACTTGGGATTGTGACAAGAATGGATGTCCGTCGTATGATGGACAAACTGACTTGGGAATTCGCAACGGGATATGCGTCAGAGCCACCACGGCAATGACGAAATCGCTGGCTGCAATCAAAGTTTTTCGCAGCAGTGCGGTGGTGGGAGAAGATCGATGAACCGATCGCCTCAGGCGACGCAGGCTACCAGTAAGCCACGCAAACTAATCTGCGTGGGAGATCCGCAGACGTTGCCTGGCGACATCGACCGCGATCAAGTCATCGTCGTTGATACCTCGGTAGCGGTGGTAGACGAGTTGAACGAGCCGTCGATCGACGGCGTTTGGATTGCGCGAGATCAGCTGCCTCAGCTGAGCGAGCTACGCGGCATTGCCCAGAGCGGTTTGATGCTGCGTGACATGCCCGAGGGCGTGGCGCTGCTGGATTCCGACATTCGCGTGTTGTGGGGAAACCGTCGCTTGATCGAATGGTCAGGCCAGACGGGCAGCATCAGCGGGATGAACTTCTATCAGTTGTTGTCCAACCCCGAGATCATGGGCCCCGACTTCTGTCCGTTTCACACGGCATTGGCCACCGGCGAGGAGAGCAACAGCACGCTGCACACCGCCCAGAACCGCTACTACCAAGTGCACGCTGCACCGCTGGTCCAACCCCATCACGAACGTCAGCTGATCGTTACCGTCAGCGACATCACCGAAGAAATTCTGCAGCAGCAGAAATTGGAAGCGATTCACAAGGCAGGACGCGAACTTGCCGATCTGCGTCCGACCGAAATCTTCATGATGGAAGTCGATGAACGAATCGATCTGTTGAAGGAAAACATCCGTCACTACCTAAGTGACCTGTTGAATTTCGAAGTCATCGAAATTCGTTTGTTGGAACATGCGACCGGAAACCTGGTTCCGCTGCTAAGTGTTGGCATCGACCAAGATGCGGCCGATCGTCAATTGTTTGCGCACCCCCAAGGCAATGGGGTCACCGGTTACGTTGCCGCCAGCGGGACGCCCTACGTATGCCAGGATGTCGAGAACGATCCGTTGTTCATTCCCGGCGTGGTGTCGTCGCGAAGTTCGATCACGGCTCCGTTGATTCTGCACGATCAAGTGCTGGGGACGATCAACGTCGAAAGCCCCGAATCCAATGCGTTCAGTGACAGTGACCTGCAGTTCCTGGAAATCTTTGCCCGCGACGTTGCTTTTGCACTCAATACGCTGGAGTTGTTGGTCGCCCAAAAAGCCAACACGGCCCAGCAAAGCTGCGACGCGATCCACAGCGCCGTCGCCATGCCGGTCGACGAAATTTTGAACGATGCGGTCAATGTGATGGAGGGCTACATCGGGCACAGCCCCGAAGTGGTCGAACGTTTGCAACGCATTTTGCAGAACGCTCGCGACATCAAGCAAACGATCCAGCAGGTTGGTCAGAAGATGACGCCGCTGGAAGCCGTCCCCGTCGGGATCCAGTCGCCCCAACATTCCTCGCTTCGTGGGCGCCGAATCTTGGTCGTCGACGAAGACGGGCCGGTTCGCGAGGACGCCCACCGATTGCTGGAACGTTACGGATGTATCGTCGAAACCGCTCACAAGGGCGACGAAGCTCTGTGGATGGTTCGCAACAGCGGCGGTGCGGGGCTGTACGACGTCATCATCAGCGACATCCGGCTGCCCGATTACAGCGGATATCAATTGATGCTGCGGTTAGGCGATTTGATGAATCGCGTTCCGATGGTGCTGATGACAGGCTTTGGCTACGACCCGGGCCATTCGATTGTCAAAGCACGCCAGCACGGTTTGCACCCCAAGTGTGTCCTGTTCAAACCGTTTCGGTTGGACCAATTGGTGGACGTGATCAAGACGATCCTAGAATTGAACGACGCCGATCCGATCGTCGCAAAGAAACCTGGCCAGAGCGATGGAGTAGCGGCCGCCGACGCCGACGCCAACCCGGACGACCCGGCATCGCCCGATTCCTCCGACGAATAACGTCTTGGGTGAGTGGCCAGCGGGATCGGCGTAGTGCAGATCGCCAGGATTCCCGCCGAATTGCACGCTTTGATCGGAATCGATCGATCGGACCCAGGAATTCTGGCAAATCCCAATACGGCAGAACTCAGGTTACTGCTTTTGGGTTTCTTCCATCGCTTGGATGTACTGACGCAGGCGTTCCAGTTCGTCTTCGGTGCCTTTGAGTTTCAGCATGATTTCGACTCGCTTTAGCAATTCGATCTTGTTGACCGGTTTGCTGAGGAAGTCGTCGGTGCCGGCCGCCACTGCCCGTTCGTGGTCGCCCAGTTCGTTCAAGGCCGTCACCATCAACACCATCACTCGCCGGGTGTCCGGCGAATCCTTCAGTCGTTTGCAGACTTCGAACCCGCTTAGTTTCGGCATCATCACGTCCAGCAGCACCAGGTCGGGCTGGAACGAGGCAACCTTGTCCAGGGTGTCCTGTCCATCGACAGCCGTTTCAAGTTCGCAGTCAACGCTTACCAAGTAGGCTTCTAGCAGTTCTCGGTTGGCGTCGTTGTCATCGGCGATCAGGATTTTGTGCATGATTGATTCCGCAAAAGGTAGGGCTGCGAATGGGATCGCGGGCAGTGTGAACAGCGAACATTGGTCGACAGCGAGCGTGGACAGCGAGCTGTTGATTCGTGAGCCATTTAGGCTAACGCTGTGAAGCATTGGTTGCCGTTTTTCGTAGCGGAAGTCGTCAAGACTTTCGGCACAGGATGTGGAATCACCGAAAGTCTCGACGACTTCCGCTACGAAATGCTTCACACGCCCACTAGCTAGGGTTCGTGGGAACCAGGGCCGCATCGTGGCCAGCCGGGACTGGAAAACTTTGGCACAGTTCGCGAATTTCGCCGCGGATCCCTTCTAGCGACGCTGTGTCGTCAGGGCCCGAGAGTGCTTTGGCGATCCAACCGCCGACACGCTTCATTTCTTCGGTGCCCATGCCGCGTGTGGTCAGCGCGGGGGTGCCGATGCGGATGCCCGAGGGGTCGGCCGGACGTCGTTCGTCAAACGGGATCATGTTCATGTTGACGGTGATGCCGCACTTGTCCAAGGCTTCTTCGGCTTTCTTGCCACCGAGTCCGACGGCGGTCACGTCGACCAACATCAGGTGGTTGTCGGTTCCGCCACTGACCAAGCGAAGTCCGGCTGCCATCAGCGTATCGGCCAACACTTTGGCATTGTCGACGACCGATCGGCCGTAGGCCTTGTACGCCGGCTGCATCGCTTCGTCGAAACAGATCGCCTTGGCGGCGACCATGTGCATCAGCGGGCCACCCTGGGTTCCTGGGAACACGTTGCGGTTGACCAGTTTCAGGTGTTCTTGTTTGCACATGATCAATCCACTTCGTGGTCCGCGAAGGGTCTTGTGCGTGGTGGTGGTGACGTAATCGGCATACGGGAACGGGCTGTTGTGGATGCCGGCAGCGACCAGCCCGCTGTAGTGGGCCATGTCGACCATCAATTTGCAGCCCGCATCGTTTGCGATTTCGGCAAACTTGTCGTGAGGGATCTCACGCGGATAAGCGCTGGCCCCGGCGACGATCATCTTTGGCTTGTGCTTGCGGGTCAGCTCGGCGATCTGATCAAAATCCAGGCGATGATTTACTTTGTCGACGCCATAGCTGATGAAGTTGTACAGCCGGCCGCTGATGTTCAGCTTCATGCCGTGGGTCAGGTGACCCCCTTGGGCTAGGTCCAGACCCAGCACGGTGTCGCCGACTTCCAGGGCGCTCAGGTAAACGGCGGTGTTGGCCTGGGATCCGCTGTGGGGCTGGACGTTGGCGGCTTCCGCACCAAAGAGTTCCTTGGCCCGGTCGATCGCGATGGTTTCGACGACATCGACGTGTTCGCAGCCGCCGTAATAGCGTCGGCCCGGATATCCCTCGGCGTATTTGTTGGTCAGCACGCTGCTAGCGGCCTGCATGATCGGCAGGCTGGTGTAGTTTTCGCTGGCAATCATTTCCAGCCCTTCTTGCTGGCGAACGGCTTCCGCTTGGATCGCTTCCCAAATGGCGGGGTCTTGTTGGGCCAACGGGTTCATGGTGCGAGTCTCTTGGATCATGGAAAATCGGAAGAAAATGGAGGCTGGCGGACGGCGGGATAAGGGCGTTCCCACCTGGGATGACAGGGTTGGATTGTCTGTCTCTTACCGAAAACCGTCAATGTCGTCGCATTCGACACCGACAAGAATCGTTTTTTTCTGCCCCTTGAAAAGGGTTTGGGCGCGATTTGCCCCGCCCATGTAAGATAAAAAGGTTCGGATATCGCAAACTTTGTCGGATAAAACGATGAGGGGTTTGCTGGCCAAAGCCGCTACTTCGGTATCCCGACAGAGTCTCAGAATCAGGAAATTCGAGCGACGCCGGGGCAGTCGTGGCCACCCACGGTCGATTCCCGCCCTCTTCCCCACCCTTCCCCCGAAAGATTCAGTGTTCGGAATGAAATACCTGCCCAGTCTTGCCGCGGCATTGGTGGCTCTGGCCACCGCCGCCACTTCGTCGCCGGCAAACGCCGATTTGCCCGCCTTCGATAAAGTGTCCGAGGGATACGAAAAGGTCGAAGTCACCGACCAGCGGACGCCCAAAGGGTTGTTCAATGTCTGGAAACGCGACAAAGATTCCCAGCTGATCGGCGAACTGCCCAAAAACTTTGCCGGCAAGAGCTACTTCATCGCCCTGACGGTCAGCAGCGGCGATCTGTACGCCGGGCTGCAGTCGGGCGATTGGGTCGTCCAGTGGCGCCGCTATGACGACCGCTTGGCATTGATCGCACCCAATTTGGATATCCGGGCCACCGGCGATCCCGAAAGCAAAGCGTCGGTCAAACGATTGTTCACCGATACGGTGTTGTTGGACGTGCCGATCATGGCGACCGGGCCATCGGGTGGTCCGGTCATCGATCTGGATGGACTGTTGATCGGTCACGCCAGCAAGTTCTTTGGTTCGTCGGTGCGCGTCGGCAATACACGAATCTTTGACTTGGAATCCGCCAAAGTCTTCCCGGACAACGTCGAAATCGCATTCGAAATCGTCAACGGCGGACGGCGCGTCGACGGCAGCGGCAAACTGCAAACGATCCACTATTCGTTCAGCGAAGTGCCCAGCGCGTCGGCCGGATACAAGCCACGCCAAGCCGACGAACGGATCGGCTATTTCACCACCGCGTATTCGGACCTGTCGAAGTACGAAGACGACGAGACTCGCGTCCGGAACATCAACCGCTGGCACTTGGAAAAACGCGACTCGAAACTGGAACTAAGCCCACCCAAAGAACCGATTCGGTTTTATGTCGAACACACTGCACCGGTTCGCTATCGCCGCTGGATCAAGGCCGGTGTGGACTACTGGAACAAAGCCTTTGAAAAGGTCGGTTTGGTCGACGCGATCGTGATCGAATATCAGGATGCCGAAAGCGGTATCCATATGGAAAAGGATCCCGAGGACGTTCGTTACAATTTCATTCGTTGGTTGAACAATGACATTGGCACCGCGATCGGTCCCAGTCGCGTGCACCCACAGACCGGTCAGATCCTGGATGCCGACATCGTGCTGACCGACGGTTGGATCCGTCACTTCAATTTCAACTACGCCGACCTGATGCCCAAGTTGGCGATGGAAGGATTCTCGGCCGAGACACTGTCTTGGTTGGGCACCCACCCCAGTTGGGATCCACGCGTCCGAATGGCTCCGGCTGAAAAGGCAAACTACCTGCGCAGCAAGTTCGCTCGTCAGGCCCAAGAGCCAATGGGTGGATTCGCAATGGCATCGGCTGACCCGACGCTGATGGGCGACCAAGAGTACGACGGATTGTTTGGCAGCGTCAGCCAAAAGAACGGTCTGTGCATGGCCGCCGCCGGTCGCAGTCTTGATCTGGCGTTCGCACGCATGGATTGGGGACTGACGTTGATGGCCGACGAAGAGGCCGACAAGAAAAAGAAGGCCGAGGAAGAAGCCAAGGCCGCAGCCGAAGCGAAGAACGCCGAGGCAAAGGATGCTGACAAATCGGATGACGCGGGCGCCACAGATGCCGACGCCAAAGACGAAGACAAGGATGACGAGAAGGACGCCAAGAAAGACGACGACAAGGATGATGACAAGGACAAAGAGAAATCGAAGTCCGACGAACATCTTTTGGACGGCATGCCCGAGTGGTTTGTCGGTCCGCTGCTAGCCGATCTGGTCGCCCACGAAGTCGGTCACACCTTGGGGCTGCGTCACAACTTCAAGGGATCGGCAGTTCATACCCTGGACGAAATCAACAGTGCCGAAGTCAAGGGAAAGAAAACCTTTACCGCATCGGTGATGGACTACACGCCGATCAACTATCGATACGAATCGGGTGACGTCCAAGGTGACTACGCGATGATCGATATCGGTCCCTACGATTTCTGGGCGATCGAATACGGCTATACGTTCAAGGACAAGGATCTTCCTGAAATCCTGAAACGTTGTACCGAACCGGAACTACAGTACGCCACCGACGAAGACACCTCGGGTCCCGACCCGCTGGCCCGTCGCTATGATTTTTCCAAGGATCCGCTCGACTACGCCAACGAACAGATGAAGTTGGTGAAACTGTATCGCGAACGGATTTTGGATAAATTCGTCAAAGATGGCGACTCTTGGGCCAAGGCTCGTCGCGGTTACGAGTTGACGTTGGGCTTCCAGACCAAGGCTGCGAACATGATGGCCAATTGGATCGGCGGTGCGTTCGTCTATCGTGACAAGAAAGGCGACCCCGGCGATCGTCCGCCTGTCGAAGTGGTGCCCGCTGAACAACAGCGAGCAGCGCTGAAGTTTGTCATCGATACGTCGTTCTATGACGATGCCTACGGTTTGACGCCCGAGTTGCTCGAACGCATGAGCGTTGATAAGTGGTTGGATGGGGGCGGTCACTCGTCGATGTCGTCCGAAGGTACCTGGCCGATTCATGACCGCATCCTGGGCGTGCAAGCGTCAGCGATGACTTGGTTGTTGAACCCGACCACGCTTCGCCGCGTGTACGACAATGAACTGCGTTTGCCAGCCGACGAAGACGCGTTGACATTGCCCGAGTTGTTGGACAGCGTCAGCACGGCGGTGTGGAGCGAGCTGAAAGAGGAATGCCCCGAAGGCCGAAATGATCGCAAGCCGATGATTTCGTCACTGCGTCGCAACCTGCAACGTGAACACATGCAACGTCTGTTGGATCTGTTGCTCGAATCGTCCGATGACACGGCCGCGTACAAGCCGATCAGCACACTGGCTCGGATGCAGCTGCGTCAGATCTCCGCTGATATCGAATCGTCGATCAAGACCTGCGGCGGCAAGATGGACGCCTACACGATGGCGCACCTTAGCGAGATCAAGGAACGCATCGATCGCGCGTTGGAAGCCGGCTATACCTACAACGCAGGCGGTAGCCAACAACCGGCGATGATGTTCATGCTGGGCAAAGAGCCACAGCAACAGTAGTCGTCGACAGGCCGTTACAACGGATTCCAAATCAAAACCCTCGCGGCCATGTTCGAAAAGCGAACGTGCCGCGAGGGTTTTTTGTTGGGTTTCGCCGTAGCCTGGTCTACGGTTGCAACGCCCTTCAGTCACCTGCCCCCGGAACCAATGTGATCACCTCGGGGTCACGCCCCAGGACGTGTGACCAGTCGGTGTTGCGATTCGACTGCAGGTAGATCGTCATCTGGTCCTGCGCGTCGACTTCGAACGCGAAGGGGCCGCCGTCGAAGGCCTGCGTTTCTGACTGAGGCAATCCGACGCGGCCCAGTTCGTCCAGTGATTCGGGCCAGCGGTGGAATTGTCGCTCGAACTGCCGCGTTGCCAATACCGTTCGCGTATAGCGTTGTTCGTTGGCGACTCGGCTGAATGCTCCTGCCAGCGCTCCGTATGCCGGCGTCAGCAGGTCGGTGAGCCAATCGCTGCTAGTGAACGGGACCTGTAACAAGCGGTCCATCGAAGCGTCGTCAGGTTTTCTCGCGTGATCTTCTGTGATCTGACGAGCCTTGTCGATCTCGCTATACCGCTGCGCCACCGGCAGGTTGATCAGTTCCTGCTGCATTTGGACAACCGATATCAGCGAGCTAGGGGCAACGCCCAGTGGCAGCGGTGCAGCCGTCTGTCTGGACAGGCTCGAGCCGATCTTGCCATCCATCAAGACCGGCAGATAAGAATACAGCTCGGACTCGACGACCGATCGCCAGCGTCGGTCCCATTCGGAGGGTTTGTCGATGATCGACTTGATCTCGGCGAGTTCTTCGTCCGTCCACACGTCGGCGGCTATCGAGCGGCGAACCTCGGCCATCGTTACCGAATAGCAGGCGATCTGGACCAGTTCTCCGACCATCAAGAATGACTGCTGGCTGGGACCGAAGAACCGGTCGGTTGCCCTGATGGTCATGATCGCGCGCTGGCTATCGCCTTGGTGAACGGCATCCAAGAACACATAGCGAAGCAGGCGAGCAAGGGCGCGAGACTTCTGAACCTCGTTCAGGTTCATTTCGAAGGCTTCAGCGACCAGCGGCGTCCAAATCGTATCGCCGGAATCCAGCAGCGAGTCGATCTTCTGCAGTATCGGTTCGGCACCCTGGGCGTACTGGTGGATAACCTCTGCGGCGACCCAGTCCTGGCCGGGCGGGACCAGTTGTTCATAGGGTGATTCGTCGCCTTCCCACGCAAATGGGCCTCCGTACACTGCGTTGTAATCCTCGGTCGCCGCCAAGATCGCTTTCCAGGTGGCCGTTGCATCCTTGGACGAATTTGCATCATATCGACGCAACTGTGTCGAGTGATCGATGGTGGTTCCGTCCGCGGTAACGTCGCGGATGGCCTGTTCCAGTCGGGTCTGATGGGACCGCCAGGAAACGGTGGCTGCGCCGATCGTCCCCGCCAGCGCCAGAATGGGGACCGCGACAATCGCCATGTGAAATACATCGCTGCCGGTCATGGTTCGCTTGCTCATTGCACGTTCTCCTGAATCAGTTGGTCGATGGTGGTTTCCCACGGCATGCCCCAGAACTCGGCTGGGTAGGTGGATCCGCTGCGAATCAGCTCGATTGCTGGCCGCGAGCGGATTCGAGGTGCGTAGGGGCCGAAGTCGAATGGCATCGTTGGCATCATTTGCAAGTGATGCATCTGCCGCAGCCAAGCGTCGGATGCGTCCCCAGACGATTTTGAATCCGACTGGTCGTGCGAGCGGAGTCCCGCCAGAGCCGTTTCCACGATGGCGTCGGCCCGTCGCGATCGCATCCAGGTTGCCAAGTACGCCGGTTGGTAAGACAAGCCCTGGTCCAACGAGTTGTCTCGTTTGGCAAGGTAGCGTGCCCAGGTCGCCAGCACGGCAGATCGCCGCGCCGCATTCCGTTTCGCCGAGGTCGGCAAATGGGCGACGGTCGATTGGTAGGACGGATCGTCTTTCCACGCGTCCATGCCTGGTACCCCCAGGGTGTCGGCGATCCAGATTTCTAGCATGTCGGCGGTTTCCTGATCTTTCCACTGCGTGCTGTTACGCAGCGACTGGGCGATCTCGGATGCGGCCACCAACCAAGGCGAAAATGCTTGCCAGCTGGCTTTCGATTCAGGATCCGATTCGTAGGTCAGACGCTGGTACATCAGCGTGTTGAATAGGTTGAAAAAGGCGAATTTATCGGCCGACGCTGCCAGTTCTGGATGCTGGCGGACATCGGCCAGTGCCGGGATCATCTGCTGGGGCGTTGGATGTCGGGTTTTCAACCACTGCTCAACCTGGTCGATCGGCAACATTTCACTGCGATCGGTCCTGCGGAAGACGGCGTCGTTGCCCTTGGACAGGGATAGGACGATCGGGCTGAATGCCGATCGGCGGATCTTTTCGGCCTCGTCCAACAGATTGGTGCGAGTCGCGGATGCCATGTCTGGGATCTGGCGAACGCGCATCGTTGCCGCACCCACCGGTACGCCGATCAGCACGACCGCCACACCTAACGCCGCTAGGGTCGAACTTGGTCGGTCTCGCATGTCCATGTACCGTCGCATCGACCACCATGTCGCCAACATCGGTGCCAGCGAGCAGATCGCCACCAACCAAAGCGGAGTTTCCAAGGCGCCGATCGACCATACGAACCAGCCCAGTACCATCAGGCTTACCACCGGACCAACGATCGCGGACAAGATCAACGTGCGAAACAGTTGGCTGGTCCACTGGGATGTCGAATAGATCACCCACGCCGCGAACCCCACGGTCAACAGCGACGGAATCGTTAATTGCATCGGGTCGCCTGGGGCAGCGAAGGTTCGTCGCAGGGCCAGCAGCGAATACAGGCACAGGCAACCACACAGAATGGCAAAGGGGATCGCATGTCGGGCGAAGTAGGCCTTGGTCGGGGACACGCCGCGGTCTGCCAAGAAACGGATTCGTTCGGCCGAGCCATCGTTCTGGAACACCAACACGCCCAACCAGGAAACCGCTATTGGACTGACCAAGATCAGGGTCCCGAAGATCACCCTGGAATTGGAAAGCGTCTGTTCGCTGAGCATCAGGTTGCCGGTGATCGCCGCCACCAACAGCACTGTCGGAATCGCAATCGCCAACGGAGCCGAGCGGATGGATTGCCAAATCATCGACGACCAGTTGGATCCCATCACCGGCGCGGTTGACCAGAATGATCGGGTGTTGCCAGATCGGGCGACTGCGTCCGATGCCCCGTGGCGGGTTTCGGGCATCGCAGATTCAGCCAGTCCGACCGTTTGTGGCATCAGGATCCGCATCGCCGATCGATAGGCCAACCATCCCATGATTGGAATCAGCAGGGCGATCAGGCCCGTCGTCACCATCCGAACGTCTTCGCCGCTGAGGTGATGTCGTTGGGCCACGTAGACCACGTAGCGAAACAATTCGCTGATCGCCAGCGGCAGACAGGCCAACGCCACGACGGCGACCAAGGCATGGAAGGGATGACGGATTCGCCATGCGGCGTAAAATCCACAGATCGTCAGGTAGACGCTGTGCACAATCCACAACGGATAGGCCACCGGTGCGTTCGACATGCCTTGAATGCCGCCGATCCGCCAATGCGAGATCGATCCGTGCCCGTCGTCCATTGCCATCAGACATAGCAGTGCGAAGATCCACATCGCCAGCAGTCCCAACATCGCCACCGCGAACTTCACCGCGATCCATTGTCGCGGTTCCAGCGGCAACGACGACATGAATTCGATCGTTCGCTGTTCACGTTCTTGGCCGACCAGCACGGCGCCGCAGCCAACAGCAAACAGGATCGGGAATGCGATCGGCAGCAACAGCCGGACGTCATCTACATAGCTGTTGACGTCGTAGCTGTTGCCCATCAACGCCGTCATCACAAACAGCAGCAACGCCACCCCCACCAGCATCAATGCCAGTGGCATCAGCATCCGAAATTCTTTCCACCACAGCCAGCGGTTGTGGCTGATCATTGATGTGAAGGTGCTCACAATACCGCCTCCCGTTTCGTTTCCGTTGCTGGTTGGTCGCTGGGTGCGGACTGCGTTGGCAGGTCACCCGATGTGCAGGCCACAAAGACTTCTTCTAGCGTGGCCACGCGGTGACGAACGTCGACCACTCCCTCGGTCGCCCGCAGTTCGTCGATCATTTCGGGTTTCAGATAGCGGACAAACATTTGTCGCTGGCCGCCGGAAGCCTCTTCGCTAAGGATTTGCGCTGGCGCCGCCAAGATCGGCAGTGCCCGCAGTGGATCGTCGACATCCACCACCACCTGCCAGATCGTTTCGCGAATTTCGGCAAGCGAACCGTGCAACACGATCTTGCCTTGATGCAAAATCGCGATCGTGTCGGCCACCCGTTCAACCTCGCTGATCTGGTGGCTAGACAGAAACACGGTCCGTCCGGTTGCGGCCCGGTCGATCATGCTTTCCAGAAAACTGCGGCGAACCTTCGGATCCAAGCCCGAGGTGGGTTCGTCCAGAATCAGTAGATCCGGATCGTGCGACAAGGCCAGCGACAGAGCGACCTTGGCGCGTTGGCCCTTGCTAAGATGTTTGACCTTTTGGTCCGGCTGGATGTCGTACCGGCGGATCGATTCTTCGTATTGCGTCAGGAATTCACGGTCGTAGAACGAGGCCGCAAAGCCGCCGATCTGGGCTACCGTCATCCAGTCGTAAAGGGCCGGCGAATCCGACACGTACCCGATGCTGCGGCGGACCTTCAGTGGATGGGTGCTGGGGTTCACGCCCGACACCAAGCACGTACCCGACGACGGTTTTTGGAACCCCGTCAAAATTCGAATCAGGGTTGTCTTGCCGGCTCCGTTTTCGCCCAGCAGAGCGAAGACCGTTCCGGGCTGTATCTCCATATCCACCCCGCGAAGTGCATCGCAGCGGCGAAAGTGCATGGACAAGTTTTTGGCAGAGATCACTGGCGGCATGTCTTAGCCCTCTTTCTTGGTGGTGGAGTTCGCGGTGGCAGGTTCCGAAGCCGGGGCGGGGCCCGTTTCAACATGGACGTTGGGAGTCGTCTTGGACAGTTTTTTCAGTTCGCTGTGGACGATCGATTCAATCGCCTCAGCATCCAGGCCGGCGTTCCACGCCTCGGCCAAAACGCCTCCGATCCGCTCGGCCAGCACTCCGTCGCGGTGGCGGCGGCAGATCGCCGCGGCGCCACTGGAGATCACCATCCCACGACCTCGCAGCGATTCGATCACGCCGTCGTTTTGAAGCTCGGTGAAGGCGCGGGCGACGGTGTTGGGGTTGATGGCCAACTGGCCGGACAACACACGGCCGCTGGGCAACAACTGCCCACTGCGCATCGTGCCAGCGGCGATCGACGCTTTGATTTGCCGGACGATCTGCAAATAGATCGCGACATCGGACTGAAAATCGATGGATAGAAACATGGCAGGCTCGTACGAATGTGAAACCAATCGCGACGCAGTGGCGATCTGTGGCCGTTGTGGGCTGCATGGTTAACTAGTTCGATAGTACACTAGGGTTGTGGGGCGGGTCAAGTCGCATTGTCCTGCCGGGGACGATAAAATTCTGGACTCGCCCGACCTCCCCACTCCCACCCCCTGCGGCCAACCCTATGTTTCGCTACCGATGGATTCTGCTGTCGCTGCCATTTGTTTTCGCTGGCAGCGCCCCTGCGATCGAGTTTGAAAAACGAGTTTTGGATCCACAGGTTGGCGACGTTTGCTATGCCGTGACGGCGGCTGATGTCGACGGGGATGGTGACTTGGACGCGGTGGCGATCAGCGAGCGCGAGGCGGTGTGGTTCGAAAATCCAACGTGGAAGAAACGCGTCATGGTCTCCGATGCCTGTCCTCGCGATCTGGTTTGCATCGCTGCCGGTGACATCGACGCGGACGGACAGGTTGACTTTGCGTTGGGCGCGGGCTGGCCCAAGAACGGCGGCACGATCCACTGGATCACGCGAGGCGAAACGCTGGACGATCCGTGGTCGGTGCATTCGATCGGCGCCCAGCCATGGACTCACCGAATGCGGTTCGCCGATGTGCTAGGCCGCGGTCGCGATCAGTTGGTGGTCACTCCGCTGAACGCGGTCGGCGAACCGGGCATTCGCTTGATGGCGTTTTCGATCCCCGCGGACCCGGTTGCCGGACCCTGGCAACCGGTCGTGATGGATGGTTCGCTGAACAAGGCTCACAACCACTGGCATCGCAGCGGCCCGGTCACCGATACGATCGTTGCCAGCGACGAGGGGTTGACCCGTTTGGTGAAAAGTAAGGACGGCTTTCAGTCAGAAAGGTTGTCCGAGCAGGCATCGGGCGAAGTCAAGTCGGGCGTGCTGGGGGATCGCAAAATGTTGGCGACGATCGAACCGATGCATGGCAGTCGTGTGGCGGTGCACATCGGCGACCAAGTCGGTCCGCACATGAAGCGAATCGTGCTGGACGATTCTTACGCGCAGGGGCACGCGGTTTGGTGCGCCGATTTTGATGGTGACGGACGTGACGAGGTTGTGGCAGCTCACCGCGAACCGAAATCCGATGGGACGGCCCCGGGGATCTACCTGTATCGGTCGGACGACGAATCGGGGGACCATTGGACCAAGCAGGCGATCGATCTTCCGATGGCCTGCGAAGACGTCTGGTGTGCCGATTTCAACGGCGACGGCCGCGTCGATATCTTGGCCGGTGGCCGCGCCACTCAGGACGTGAACCTGTACCTGAACGTCACCGGTCCCTAGGCCGCACACGATCAATAAGTGCCGGTACTGCAGTCGTGGGATTCGCCTGGATTCCCTCCCCCGCCATCGCAGCGGTCAGGAATTCTGGCGAATCCCACGACGACGCAGGTTCGATCGTTGCCAGGCAGGCGACTAGGGTTGCGTTGCAAATTGACTGGACACGTATTCGCAGTTGATCACTTTTTCGACGAGGTCCAGTGGGACATAGTAGTAGTGATTCGAGGCTTCGTAGCCAATTCGTGAATCTTGGCTGACGACGTCAAACATGTCGCGGGCAACCGAAACCTCGTTTTCGGTGATTTGCAAAATCTGTTCGACCAACTTCTGTTTGGGATCGCCGTCGGACTGCGACGCAGCATCGCGGGCGACCACAAATTTTGCTTGATTGACAACGCTGGCAAAGTGGAGATGGGCTGCGCGAGCCACACTGAGGTCCGATTCCGCCGCCTGACGCTGCACACCCGCAGTGGCTTCGACCGCTTGTTCCAAGTGCCGAATTCCCTCGGCCCATCCAACCGTGACCTTTTCGAATTGTTCGGCAAAGACGTCGGCGGAATAAGGGCCGCGCCAGCGCAGCAGATCGTCGTAGGGAAAGCAGACCATGGTCGCTCGGTAGCCCGTTGGGTTTGCGTACAACAAATTGGCTGGTCCCATTTGTTGGGGGGCGTTGTACATCACCGCCCCGCTGTACGGGAAATTCCTGAATGCATCACTGAAAGCGGTCCATGCCTTGCGAACCAGAGGTGCCGCATCGTCGCCATAACGATCTTGGGCAATTCGGTTGAGTACCGTTTCCTTCGTTGCCCCGGGGTCTGTCGAGAAGTACTGAGACACGAGCAAATTGGGCGACGGGTACCCGCCCAACGTCCAGCTCAGCATGGTGCCGTCAACGCCAACATCGTTCAGGTTTTCGCAGTGTTCGGCAACCAAATCCATCACGGGAAGAAACGGCACGGCGGAAAGTTCCCAAGTGTTGTTGACGGCAACTTTTGCGACTGTTTTTAGTCCGGCTTGTTTCGCGTGCATCCAGTGCTTGGTCGCACGGGGGCCAGGACCCACGGCCGACATGGAATACTCGCCAATCTTGGATGAAACTCCCCCGCGTTCGATGGGCAGCGACCATTCGCTGACCGACATCAGGGCAACGTCCTTCGGTAGTAGCGAGATGATATCCGGCGCGTCACCGTGTCGCTTCCATCCCCAATCCCACGCGATCACTCGGGCGTCCGGATTGGTTCGGTGGACTCCTTCGGCGATGGTTGCGTTGACTTCCGCAATGATTTCGGCATCGGTGCGTGTTTTGCAATGAGGACATAGCTGATGCTGCCCCTTGGACGCGCAGTTGGTAAGGTTTTCTGAAGCGGTGATCGTGAACACGCCGCCCAGGTCCGGCACTTCGCCAAACACATAGGCCAGCGAGTTGCTAATCCAATGGCGTACTTGGGGAGTGCTGGTGCACATCGTCACAAAATCGCGTTTATGAATGCCCGCCAGTTCAGGACGTGTTTTGAAAAACGCCGGCGGCATCGCTCGAGGTTCGTTGATGTAGAGATAGATTCCGATGCCGTACCGTTTGGCTTGTGCGACAAGGTTCTTCAGCGTCTGGATTCTGCGTTCGTGATCAGCGCCGAACTCTGGGAAGTCTTCGCCGCCTGGTGCAAGCTGTCGAAGTACCACATGCATCCAAATTCCGTTGACGCCTTTTTCAGCCAATCTTGCTAACAGGCCATCCGGGATCGGCTCGATTTCTGGATCGATCAACGGATCGCCGAACAAGCCAAAGTAAGAGTAGACCATCCGCAACGGTTGTTCACGGTTGACCGTGTCGCGATCGGGCAACGCGGTGGTTCCTTCCGTGCTGCTAAGTGTTTCAACGAAGCGGAATCTTGGCTCGGACTCGACCAGTTCCAGATCGCCAAAATGTTCCCTCACGACCTGTTTGATTTCTGCGGCTCTTTGAACGGCGGTCTCGTCGGGTTCTTGGTATCGAAGCGGATCGCACTTGGGTTTCAGATTGCCGAGTTTGATGTACAGGAAGTCGTCTTCCCGCAGCGTCAGTGCTAATTCGTCCGGTGTCATGTCGAGCAGTTGTAGTAATTGCTCGTAAGGCAGGAGATGCCAATTACGACGGATCAGCGTGATGTACCCACGCTCGCGCATCTCGCTCGACACGGTGTCGACTTTGGGTAACCCCATCGAACCAGCGATTTGTTTGATGTTTGCGGTTTCCGTCCCCACCAATTCAGCCATTCGTTGCGGGGGAACCAGTTGCCAGTTTCGCCAAATGAACGCATGCAGCCTGCTCGGGAAATGAGGTGACTGAAGCGCAACAGGATGAGTGCCCACCGGCAAACGATCGGAGGCTGGAAGGGATACCCCATGCAGCGATACCGCCATGGCGAAGCATAAAACCAAGCATTTTGCATACACACGATTCATGGGTGTTCTTCTCTTGTTCCGTCTGGTCGTTGGGCCACGGGCAATTCCCGGTCGCTCACGAGAACGTCCGGGTTAAAACAGCCTCGCAGAGGCGAAAGCATCATGCCGGTGGCTTCGGCCACCGGATTTGGCATCCCCCCAATCATCTTCTCGGCCGGGCCGCCTGTGGGCGGCCTGGCCGAGAAGATCAAGATTGCGTTAGTCATCGCTATCCGTGCGGCCCGCCCCACGGCAAAAAGCTGCCGCCGCTCCGCGGCTAAGCCGGACGTTCTCTCACCTTGGCTGTCCAACTAGGTGGCCATCCAGGCGGCTTTGTAGCTTAGCCCCAGGTTGACGATCCGCTGCAGCAGGGCCTCGTAGGTGATCCCTGCGACCTCGGCGGATTCCGAAAAGTCTTCGCCGTATTCGATGTTGGGGTTTGCGTTGGCTTCGATCACATAGATACCGCCCGCAGCGGTCATCCGCAGGTCCATGCGGGCATACCCGCTCATGCTAAGCGCCCGATAAACTCGCTTGCAGATTTTCGAGATACGATCCTTCGTGACCGGGTCAAGATCATCCGCTTCGCGGGTCGTGATGTTGTTTTTCTCTTGGTACTTGCGATTGAACTTGACGGTTCGGGTGGCGATCTTTGCCACGTCATCGGGCATCTTCCCGAAATCCATCTCCCAAGCGGGAAAGGTTGTTAGTCGAGTGTTGCCGACGACGCCCACGTACAGTTCGCGGCCTTCGATGTACTGTTCGGCGATCACATCGTCTTTGGTTTTGTCGTGCAAGAACGCGACCCGTTCGGCCAGCGCTTCGTCGGTGTGCACGATCGATGCTTGGGCGATGCCAAACGATGCGTCCTCGATGACCGATTTGACAAACAGCGGAAAGGACAGCTTCTTGGGGCGATGGGTTTTGCGGCCAAACGGAAAGACGGCGAAGCGGGGTGTTGGGATGCGGTGGTAGGCCAGCACTTTTTTCGACAGTGCCTTGTCTTTGCTGAGCAGCAGTCCCCGTGGGTTGCATCCGGTGTACGGTTGCTGCATCAGTTCCAGATAGCTGATCACGGCAAAATCGTAGGTCACCACGCCATGGAATTCTTCCAACAGCATGAACGTGATGTCGGGTTCGAATTCCTGCAGCGCGTTGCGGATCGGGGCCAAGTCGTCGTACACGCCCAGCGGCAGCACTTCGTGCCCGAGGCGTCGCAGCGTTTCGCAGACGTCAAATTCGGCTTTCCAGGGATCCATTTCAGCGTCGCTGATCCCCTTCAACGTCAGCGGCGGGACGTGTCCATCGCGGACCAGCACTAGGATACGACGTTTAGTCATGCTGCACCTCGCCCGCGACCAGATGGTTGGACTGGTTCGAAATCACACCCGCTGGCGACACCCATTCAAACCGCGACACGGTGGCGTCCTTCGTGCAAGAAATTGGTCGTTCGAACAGCCACCAGGATCATCGCGTTGCGTTTGGTTTCGTCGGCCGATCCACCGACTCGCAATTTCAGCTCGCGACAGCGTTCAATCATTTCCTGGATCACTTGGTCGATGGTGTAGGTGTATTCGCCGGTCCAGCGGGCGACAGAGATTCGCAGTTCGGAACGAATCCGGGTCAGAAATGCGGCGGCCGTCACGTTACGTTTATCTGCCGGAGTGGTCGGAAACAGTTTGCGCAGATCATTGTCGTAGATGCTGGGGTAGTCCACGCCGTAATGTTCGCGTTTTCGCTCGTAGTGCGTACGCAGGGTCTTGCGACAGCGTGAAATGGGTTCCACCGTGGCCCGGGAACTGACCGGGGATTTTTTGCCTCGGATCGATTTCATGAAATCGTCGACGGCGTGGAGTTTTTCGATCGCTGGCCAGTCCCGATATCGTACTCGCCACCGCGATCCTGGCCGCAGCCAGACGGCGAATGTTTCCGCAAAATCCTCTAACGGGTGGGCTTGAGCGTACCACATCTCTAGATGCAGGACATGATCCTTGCTGGACGGTGTCGGGTTGTAGTATTCCGGATACGGTTCGGACGCCTTGCCAAACAATTGGCGATACAGGGCTTTGCGGCGCAGCCGATAGGCGGTGTCGATCGCATGGCCGGCTTCGTGGCGAAGGATTTTCATGCACCACTGGTGGGTGCCGCCTTCGACCTCTAGCAGTTGTTTGCGTTCCAGCCGCATCAGCCGGGGGTGGGCCAGATAGAATGGGATCGCGATGCCGGGGATGTCGTCGGGCGAAAACCATTCCTCGCTGAGCCAGCAGTGTGGCCTGAAATTCAGACCTCGAGCGACCAATTCCTCGTTGAGTTGCTGGATTCGTTTTTCCAGCGGAGTGCCGACGATCGACAAATTCAAGTCGCACATCCGCATATCAAGCAATTCGTCGTCGCTCTTCGAATTCAGGTCCGGATCGTTGGACCTTCCGCTCGGCAACTTTGGGCTCGGCCGTTTGGGGGTGGGGAGCCGAGAGCTTTGCGATTCGTGACGCGGTTTTTTTTGACGTGGCTTTCCGGACGCCATGTTTCCAAAATCATCTGCGGGCGAACTCAACCGATCATCACGTACGAGTGACAATCCAGTCGGGTGCGTTAGTCTATTCGACTGGTCGCATTTGTCTTCACCCTAAATGCATCTTCCTTCCAAACAATCGTTGCGGATTGATCGTGGCTAACGTTGATCGTCATTCCCCGTCCGTCGTCGCGCCTGCGGGCGAAACTTTCGCGTCGATCATCACCGGCGTGGGACGCAGTGCTGTGGCTGTGATCGCAGTCTACGGAGACCGCGTTTCCGCGATCGTCCAGCAACACTTCCTGCCCGCCACGACGACGGCCTTTCGCCCGGGACAGATTCGCTACGGAATCTGGGGACAGAGTTCGGTTCAGGGGGCCGTAGCAGAATCAGCCGCATCCGAATTGACCGCATCGCCATCGGTCGCAGAACCATCGACTGCAGCA
Source organism: Rubripirellula lacrimiformis (assembly GCF_007741535.1). Classification (NCBI taxonomy): domain Bacteria; kingdom Pseudomonadati; phylum Planctomycetota; class Planctomycetia; order Pirellulales; family Pirellulaceae; genus Rubripirellula; species Rubripirellula lacrimiformis. Next base: position 7,350,836 of record NZ_CP036525.1, on the reverse strand, counting down.
CTACCAATCGCGGGCGAATCCATCGTCGTGGTTCCCATTGCCGACGATCGCTGGGAAATCCATTGTCACGGTGGCGTCGCGGCGACGGACCGCGTGATGGATGATTTGACGCGGTCCGGGGTGCATCCGCAGTCGCCCCAGCAATACACCCAACACATGACGCCATCGGTTTTGGTGGCCGAGGCACACCAAGTGCTTTCCCAGTGCGTGACGACTCGAACCGCTGCGATCGCGCTGGCGCAGGTCCGCGGTGCGATGGTCGATTGGGCCACTGGATGGCGGGATCGGATCAACGCGGCGTTGGTGGCGGGGCAATCGACGTCCCCGGATCGGCTGCCGGGCGATGCGCGGCTTCCCGATGACGGACGGGCATCGGATTTCGATGCGATTCGCCACGAAGCGGCTCAGATGACCCGCCGGGCACAGCGCACGGTCCGCTTGGCCGATCCGTCTCGCGTGGTCCTGGTCGGGGCGCCCAACGTCGGCAAAAGCAGCTTGGTCAATGCGATCGTCGGCTATAACCGCAGCATCACGATGGATATCGCCGGGACCACTCGCGACGTCCTGCACGCGGATACCGTCATCGATGGATTGCCGATCCGTCTAAGCGATACTGCGGGCATCCGATCCAGCCAAGAACCGATCGAACGCGAAGGCATCCACCGGGCCCGGACCGCCGCTAGCCAGGCAGACTTGGTGATCCGGGTGCACGAGCCGCAAACCACGTTCCCCCGACATGATTCGTCCATGGCCGCATCGGCAGATTCGCGGGAGATCGACGAATTGGATGCCGGAACCGGGGGCGTGCCCGTGATCCATGTGATGAACAAAGTCGATCGGTTGGCCGATTGGGTTGCGAACGATTCTGGCACCAAAAATTCTGTTACCACGGATTCTGTTACCAAGGATCCTGTTACCAAGGATCCAGCGGTGATCGATCCCGATTGGCTGCCCACGGTGGCGACGACCGGGCAAGGGATCGATGATCTGATGCAGACGATCGCGGCGCGGTTGTCCGATGGTTTGCCGCCCGCAGGGGCACCGGCGGCGATTTGCCCACGTCAGGCTGACGTGATCGCGGCCATCGCAACGGCGACGGAACTTTCCACATTGCCCCGGTTGATCGAAGAACTTTTGTAGTCGAACCAATTTCCAATTACTAGGATCGGACAAGATGGCGGATTCAAATCAACGGTGGTCGATTGCGATCCACGGCGGTGCCGGCGGCGGTCCTGCAAATTGGGACTCGGCCAAGAAAGCCGCTCGCCAGGAAGGGTTGCAGCGAGCCCTCGACACTGGCGTCGCTTTATTGCAGCACGGTGCGTCGGCCATCGATGTGGTCGAGGCTGTGATCATCGTTTTCGAAAACGACGCGAACTTCAACGCTGGTCGCGGGGCTGTGTTGACCGAGGACGGGACGGCCGAATTGGACGCATCGATCATGGACGGGGCCACGCTGGGCTGTGGCGCGGTGGCGGGCGTGCGCACGGTGAAGAACCCGATCGGGTTGGCTCGGTTGGTGATGACCGAAACGCCGCACGTGTTGTTGGCCGGTCCGGGGGCCGACGAGTTTGCGACCGATCAGGGCGTCGACGCGGTCACGCCGGACTACTTTCTTAGCTACAGCAGCCCCAACGACGATGTCGCCCCCGATACGCCTCCGCATTTCGGTACCGTGGGCTGCGTCGTGCTGGACACCATGGGCGATTTGGCCGCCGGGACCAGCACGGGGGGGACGTCCAAGAAATTGCCCGGCCGTGTCGGTGATTCGCCGATCATCGGCGCCGGAACCTTTGCCGCAAACGATACCTGTGCGGTCTCTGGCACGGGATTGGGCGAGGAGTACATTCGCGCCGCGGTCGCCTACGACGTGGTCGCGCAGATGCGTTACGCCGGTCGGTCCTTGGACGAAGCGGTCACGGAGATCATGACTCGCCGTTTGAAACCTGGCACGGGCGGATTGATCGCCGTGTCACGCGACGGACAGGTTGTGATGCAACACAACACGCCCGGGATGAACTGTGGGATGGCCGACAGCAGCGGTCGCCGACAAACATCCTTTGCGTTGCCCGATGGTGGCCGAACGCCCCGGTCCACCGGCGACTGACCGACTATTTTTCCAACATGTTTCGATACATGTTGATACCGGCAGGTCCAACCAGCACGACAAAGATGCCTGGAAAAATGAACAGCACCAACGGGAAGATCATCTTGACGGCTGTTTTGGCAGCCTTTTCTTCCGCAATCTGACGCCGTTTGATTCGCATCGAATCGCTTTGGACACGCAGTGCATTGGCGACACTGGATCCGAACTTGTCCGCTTGGATCAGGATCGACGCCAACTGTTTCAGGTCGTCCACGCCACTTCGGAATCCGAGTGCCTGCAGCACTTCGCTGCGAGTCCGTCCGAACTGAAGTTGTTGGTTGGCGATCCCGAATTCTTCGCCGATCGTTTTATGGCTCTTCTCCATCTCTTCGGCCACTTTACGCAGCGCTTGGTCCATCCCCAAACCGGCTTCGACACAGACGACCATCAAGTCCAATGCATCGGGCAGGCCCAGGAAGATTTTCTCTTTGCGTTTCTTCCCCAAGTGGCCCAGGGCCAGCGACGGCAATGCGAAACCAGCGACCACACCGCCAGCCAGTTTCATCAGCATGCCTTGGTTGAAACCATCGGTTAGCAAGCCGACCGCACCACCGAGGAACAGACCGACGCCTGCCAAAATCAGTTGCAGACCTTTGAAGACGACCGGAGCGGTTTCGCGGCGGAATCCCGCATTGACCAGCTTCTCGCGAAGTTGGCTCATTTCTTTCTCGTTGCCCGTCACCGTCTTTTCCAGCGGTGAGGTCGCCTTTTCCAGAACGGCCGCCAGGGCTTCGTTCTTCTTGCGTGATTTGTCTGTATCGCTCAGTTCTGCCACGCTGCTGCTGCGAGTGCGCAGTGCATCCAACCTTGTTTCGGCGGTTGGTTTGTCATCACCACTGACGCGCCCAATCACCAGCCATGCAACCGTTGTGACGGCAACAAAGACGGCGATCGAAGCGATGGTGGCGGTGCTGAGCGATGCGAAAAGGATCAGCGAAGTTAACATGACAAATATTCCTTGCAAAAGGTCTGGAAACGACCGATGCGATGCGTGAACTGACGCGGTGGCTGTGGGGCGGTTGTGGAGCGAATGAAAAGTACGATGGACTAAACTTTGATCGTGATGATTTTGCGAATCACCAAGGCACCGACCAGCTGGGTGACCAGCGCGGCGCCCAACATGTATCGACCCAGTTCATCCGTGAACAGCATCATCACGTATTCGTAGTTCAGCTTTAGCATCACCAGGAACAATACCGGCGGCAGAGCCAATAGCACGGCACCACTCATCCGGCCTTCGCCGGTCAACGCTTGAATCGTTCCCAGGATCATCAACCGTTCACGAACCAAGTGTCCGATCTTGTCCAAAATTTCGGACAGGTCACCCCCGGTTGTGCGTTGCAAAACAACCGCGGTTGCAAAGAATCGCAGGTCCATGTTGGGGATCCGTTTGGCCATGTCATCGATGGCTTCTTCCAACGGAATACCCAGGTTTTGTTCTTCAAAGCAGCGTCCGAATTCTGTCGCTAGCGGCGCTTCCATTTCCGATGCCACCAAACCGAATCCGGCGTTCAGTGAGTGTCCGGCGCGAAGCGATCGGCTTAGCAGTTCCAAGGCTTCGGGCATTTGATTGCCAAACTTGGCCAATCGACGTTTGCGTTTCATCAGCAACCAACCCACCGGCAATCCCACCAATAGGGCGCCGACGATCGGAGCAATCAGGATCGGCACCGACGTGACCAAGCAGATCACAAAGCCAAAACCAAAGGATGCCAGACAGATCAGGGCGAACTTGGCCGGCGCCATCTGTACGTCGGCTTGGTCCAGGTAATCCGACAACGCCGGCATTCCCGATGTCAAACGCGACAGCAAACTGGTGCCATCGTCCCCTTCCATCCGCAACAGCGACGCTTGTTCAACGTCACCCTGGGCGCCACCGCGACGACGCGATGCCATCGCAGATAGACGATCCTCGGTAGCCGTGGAATCGTCCGTAGGCATCAAGACGTTCACGGCGAAGGCAACCAGCGATGCGACGACGACGCCGATCACGAGAGCAATGACTAGTCCGGACATGGGATTGGGTTCTAGGTTTTAGGTTCTAAGTCTTAGGAAACGCAAACGGTCAGTGGGGTGACGTTGGATCCGGGGGTGGTGGGTCGATGGCCACGCCCCCGGGTCCTGCTCGCCTGGCACTTCGCTAGGCTTGCATCATGACGCGTTCGCGGAAGGCGCTGGCGGGCAATCGCACGCCGGCGGATTCCAGTTTGTCCATGAAGCTGGGGCGAACTCCGGTGCACTCGAAGTGACCGAACGCTTTGCCCTCTTCGTTGATGCCCTTTTGGACATATCGATAGATGTCTTGCAGGATGACCGTGTCTTGTTCCATCCCGACCACTTCGGTGATCGCGGTCACACGGCGAGGTCCGCCCTGCAATCGGTTGGCTTGGATCAGAACGTCGACGGCACCGGAAACCTGTTGGCGGATGGCTTTGACCGGAAGTTCAAATCCGGACATCATCACCAGGGTTTCCAAACGGGCGATCGCGTCACGCGGCGTATTGGCGTGAACCGTGGTCATCGATCCGTCGTGACCGGTGTTCATGGCTTGCAACATGTCCAACGTTTCGCCACCACGGCATTCGCCGATGATGATTCGTTCGGGACGCATCCGCAAAGCGTTTTTGACCAAGTCCGTGGCGGTCACCGCTCCGTTGCCTTCGATGTTGGCAGGGCGAGTTTCCAATCGCACGACGTGATCCTGTTGCAGCTGCAATTCAGCCGCGTCTTCGATCGTGACGATTCGGTCATGGTGATTGATGAACGACGATAGCGTGTTCAAAAGCGTCGTTTTACCCGAACCGGTACCGCCGGCGATGATGCAGTTCAGGCGGGCTTTGATACAGCCTTCTAGCAGCATCACCATTTCAGGTGTGAACGCTTTGTAGTTCAGCAGGTCTTCTAGTTTTAGCGGGTTCGAACCGAATCGACGAATTGACACGCAGGCACCGTCAAGTGCCAGGGGCGGGATGATCGCGTTGACCCGCGAACCATCGTCCAAACGCGCATCGACCATGGGCGACGTTTCGTCCACGCGTCGGCCGACTTTACTGACAATCCGGTCGATGATTTGCAGCAGGTGTTTGTTGTCGCGGAATTCAACTTCCGACTTCTGCATCTGGCCGCCTTTTTCGACGTAGATGTTCTTCGGGCCGTTGATCAAAATATCGCTGACCGTGGGGTCCTTTAGGATCAATTCCAATGGACCAAGACCCAGCACTTCGTCGATCACTTCGTCGACGATGCGTTCGCGTTCTTGGCGGTTCAGCAGGGTGTCTTCCGCGTCGCAAAGGTGTTCGACCACCATGCGGATTTCGCGTTTTAGCGTATCTCCCTTCAGGTCGCCCACGCGAGACAAGTCCAACTTGTCAACCAACTTGCCGTGGATGCGGCGTTTGATGTCTTCAAATTGTTGTTGACGATCGGCGTCAGGTTTAGCCTGTGGGGTGCCCGTGCGCATCGTTGTAATGTCCTTGGTTGATATAACCGTTAAGTCTCGTGCTGCTGTTCTCGATGGGCCATCGCCACTAAGCGATGACAGGAGAACGGTGGTGAGGCTTGCAACGTTTGTCCGGTCGTTTTTCGCCATCGATGTGGCGGAAAGACAACAAACGTTAGAAAGACCCACGCAAAGATAGAACGTAAAACGTGCGCAGGCCGGAACAGCGTTAGACTTTTTGTAGGTCGCACTGTTTTCCAGGAGTGCCGGACCGGACCAGCGGTCAACGCGGGCGCAGCGACGCACCGAACGTTGGAGTAGCGGAACTCGTCAAGAGTTTCGTCGATGGAGTGAGCCGTGATCGCGTAAGCGGCCGGGAATCCCCCCCCGATGATCATTGCCGATGATCGTTCGGATCGATCGGCAAACTGTTGGCGACTTCCGCTACGTCGCCCGCCCGAATGTTCCTGCTGGGTACGGCTCTCGCGAACCACCGACTGATGGGTTTCTTGCCTTGTCATCTCGGGCCACCTGCTGGTCTGTTCGTCGGGGCCGGGTGCTGGTGCTGCGATCGGCGCACGAAAAAAGCCGAGTGCCTCTGTTTCCAGAGACACTCGGCTTCGCGCTGCGTTAGAAGCGGCAGATCCTGGTGATTTACCAAGGGCCCCGTACATAGTACGTACCGAATTGATCGGTATGACTAGGCCAGATAGGCGTCGGTTGGAAATTGCCCTGGCCGGCGCGAGGCTGCGAATGAGCGCTGCGGCCGAACTGGTGGTGAATCGGATACGTCTTGTTCTGGCTGACGCCCCACGACAAGGTTTGTCGCATGTGGGCGGTCGGCGGAACCACCAAAGCCAATGGTTGGCCGTAGCTTTGGTTGTAGTAGTTCCCGTGCCAAGGACGGTTCATCGAATAGTTGTGGTTCCAAACCTGAGCCACCGCATACGGGTCGCCTGCTTGGGCGGTCGTGCCGTTGACCGCGACCGCCGAGGCGATCAAACCGGCGGCGAGAATGATTCGGTGGATCATGATTGAAGTTCTCGGAAGACAAAGGGGGTTGGTAAAGGAACCATCGGTACTGCGGACTCTAAGATGGGCAGATCCAAAGTGGTCCGCATCATTCGCCGATGTCCGGCGAATGTGCCGGTGTCAGCGATTCCAACGATTCGATGGATCGTAAAATCCAGCTGCCGTTAGCGAGGGATCCGCAGGAAGTTCCAATACAGGTTACTTGCTGTTTGGCGGACAGGCGGGCTGTAATACATCGCACGGGTACGATTCATGCCGCGCCCGTTGTCATAATTGTTGTGAAACTTATTTTTATGCCAATAAAGCATTTCTTCGGGATAGAACGGTTGATACGTCATGTGCGTGTGCCCGACATTTGCTGGCACCGGCATCGGTGACACGTACATCTTGGCGTTGACACCGTTGGCGTTGCCCTTGGTGTAATAGTTGTAGAACAGGTCGGGTTGGCCATAGCTTCGATTGACCACTCCACCGGACATGTCGCCGACGTAAGATCCGCCGCAGTTGCCGCTGGCGCAGTTTCCGGAACCGCTGCTGACCACTTCGCCCTGGGATCCGTAATCGCCCGCGTACTGGCTGCCGGTGAATCCGCCTTCGACCTTGACGTCGCTGACGACTTGTTCGCTAACGATGTATTCCTGAGCCTCGGCCGAGGAACCGCAGAATGTGGTCAGGGCAACCGCCAAGGCGGGAACCAGAGTGTGGATAGATCGAAACTTCATGGCTCGGTTCCTCCGTGAACCTCGTCCCCAAACCGGTTTCACCAAGGGTGTTGTTCGGTTTCGGTGGGCAATGCTTGATGGGGCGCCGGTGGAGTCCATTCGTAGGAAATGGCCGTCGACGCAGTGATTCTTTGTTCCGCAGGGGGTTGTTGGCGAACCCCAGGCTTCGTTGATTTCGGCTTTTCAGCATTGCCGGGATGATCTTTGCAATCTGGCACCCTCAGATTCCCGCAACCGGTGGGGTCAGAATCATGAGATCTGCAGGAACAATCGGTCGTAGCCGAAGATACCGCAGGGGGGCCACAATCGACTCGTCTGGCGTGATCGGCACAAACTGCCTAACTTCTCGGCTCGGCACCCCTGCAAACGATTCACAGACAAGGAAGCTTCTGGCGTGGCAAAGCGTCGTAAACGTAATTCGAAGGCAAATGGCGGTTCGGGCGATGATTCGCTCTTTGATGCCATCGGCGAGAATCTGGTCGGTGTCCCCCTGCGCCAAGCGGCCCAGGAAAAGTACCTCAACTACTCGCTATCGGTCATCACCAGCCGCGCCCTGCCAGACGTCCGAGACGGGCTGAAACCGGTCCAGCGGCGGATTCTATACACCATGTCCGGCCAAGGGCTGACGGCGACCAGCAAGCACGTCAAGTGCGCCAAGGTCGTCGGAGACGTGATGGGGCGGTTCCACCCACACGGGGACAGTTCGATCTACGAAGCCATGGTGCGGATGGCACAGCCGTTCTCGCTGCGGATGCCGTTGGTCGACGGTAGCGGGAACTTCGGCAGCGTCGATGGCGACAATGCGGCGGCGATGCGGTACACCGAATGTCGGATGTCACCAATCGCCTCGGAAGTGCTGGCTGACCTGGCCACCCGAACGGTCGCCTTCAAACCCAACTACGACGGCAGCCGCGAAGAACCGGTCGTGTTGCCCAGCCGTGTGCCCAATTTGCTGGTCAACGGAGCGACCGGGATCGCGGTCGGGATGGCGACCAACATTCCGCCGCATAACCTGCGAGAGGTCTGCAATGCGCTGCTGAAACTGCTGCGCGATGCCGAAGTCAAAGACTACCAATTGGTCGCCAATGACGCGGTTCAGGGACCGGATTTCCCCACCGGTGGGCAGATCACCAATACCAAGGACGAACTGCGCGACATCTACGCCACCGGATCCGGCACGATCAAACTGCGCGGGACGACCAAATTGGTCAAGATCGACGGCAATCGCGTGCTGCAGATCGATTCGATCCCGTTCGGCGTCAACAAAGCGTTGATGGTCGAACGGATCGCCGAAATCATCTACAGCGGCAAGTTGCCCTTGGTGACCGAGGTCCGTGACCTTTCGACCGAAGACATTCGCGTCGACCTGGTGCTGAAAAAGGACGCTGACGAAAACAAAGTGTTGGCGTACCTGTTCAAGCACACGCAGCTGCAGAACAACTTCAACGTCAACTTGACGTGTTTGGTGCCGACTGAAAATCCAGAGGTCGGGGCACCCAACCGGCTAAGCCTGAAAGAAATTCTGTGGCACTTCCTGCATTTTCGTTTGGATGTCGTCACGCGGCGGCTGGAAAATGAATTGGCAGCCCTGGAACGTCGGATTCACCTGCTGAACGGGTTTGCGTTAATCTTCGACGCGCTGGATGAAATCATTCAGATCATCCGTCGCAGTGATGGGAAAGCCGACGCCGCAACCAAAATCATGAAACGATTCCCACCCACTGCCAAGGGCGGTGGGCTGGACGAAGATCAAACCGACGCGATTTTGGAGCTCAAGCTGTATCGCTTGGCCCGTCTAGAAATCAACCTGATCCTGGACGAACTGAAAGACAAGAACAAACGCGCACGCGAGATTCGCAAACTGCTTAGCGAAGCGACCGACGATACGAATGCATCCGGGCGATGGCAGATCGTTCGTGGTGAAATCGAAGCCTTGATCGAAGATTTTGGCAAATCGGATGCCGCCAAACGCCGTTCGTCGATCGACACGGTCGAAGAAGAAGAATACACGGCCGAAGATTTTATCATCGCCGAGGAATGCCATATCCTGGTCACAACCGATGGCTGGGTAAAGCGTCAAAAACAGATCGCCGATCCGTCGAAGAGCCGTCTGCGTCAGGGCGACAGCGTGCTGGCCTGTGTCGCCGGCAGCACCCGCGAAACCATCGGATTCTTCTCGTCGATGGGCGTCTGCTACACCGCTCGCATGATCGATGTGCCCGCATCAACAGGGTTCGGCGAACCGATTCAAAAACTGTTCAAAATGAAGGACGGCGAGAAGATCGTTGCTGTGATGTCCTTTGACCCCAGGGTCATCGGTGACATTTCCGAAGATCCGAAGAAACCCGATCTGTGCCCCCACACCCACGCGTTGGCCGCCACCACCAACGGGTTTGCACTGCGATTTGGTCTGCAATCGTTTGTCGAACCATCGACCCGTAACGGTCGCCGCTTTGCCCGTGTCGCCGGTACGGCGCGAGTCATCGATGTGGTCGCGATCCACGGCAGCGAAACGATTTTGGCGGTATCGCGTGAATGTCGGGCGATGGTCTGTCCGGCCGAAGAAATCAACTATCTATCGGGTGCCGGAAAAGGGGTCACGTTGATCCGTCTGTCTGCCGATGACCAATTGTTGGGGTTCAAGCCGTCGACAGGAGACCGAGATCTATTGACGGTGGTCACCAATCGGGGTGCCAAGAAAACCATCTCGACCGCCAAGTATCGTGTCACCTCACGGGGCGGTCGGGGCAACGAGATCCAAAAGAATGGCAAGATCGACGAGATCGTTTCGCCCCCGCTGGAAGCTCCGCCCGTCTTGGACGATGACGCTTAAATCACCGGTGGAACCGTTTCGCCGGTTTCCACAGGATGCCACGGGACACGCGAATCATTGCTGGCGGCCGTAGATGTGGATTCGGTGGCGTTGATTCGGTGACTGCGATTCTCTGGCTATGATTCATGGGGGGCGGAGTGATCCTTCGCCCTCACTACCCCCCCCCTTTGTTCTCCAACCATCACCATCTGTTTTTCATGTCGACTGCAACCAAACGTTACGGTGGTGATGACATCACCGTCTTGGAAGGGCTTGAACCAGTTCGCAAACGTCCCGGGATGTACATCGGTGGCGTTGGGTCCCAGGGGCTGCATCACCTGATTTGGGAAGTCGTCGACAACAGTGTTGACGAAGCGATGAACGGCCACGCGACCGAGATCACGGTCACCCTGCAAAAGGACGGTCGCACCGTTTCGGTATCAGACAACGGCCGCGGGATCCCTGTTGATCGAAACAGCAAGACGAAAAAATCGGCACTCGAAACCGTTCTGACCGTGTTGCATGCCGGTGGCAAGTTCGACGAAGGGAACTACAAGACCGCAGGCGGATTGCACGGTGTCGGTGCATCGGTCGTCAACGCCCTGTCGAAAGAACTGATCGCCGTCATCAAACGCGATGGCGTGCAGTATCGGATGACCTTTGCGAAGGGGCACGCCACCAGCAAGTTGCAGAAGCTAAAAGGTGCGGTGCGTGGAACCGGGACGACGATCACGTTCACGCCTGATCCAACGATCTTCCCCAAAACCGACTTCGACAGCGGGCTGATCCGTGCGCGTTTGGAAACGGCCAGCTTCCTGCACCGTGGCGTCAAAGTCACCTACATCGACGAAGCGGCGAAAACAAAAGAAACGTTTCTGCACGAACAGGGCATCGTCGACTACCTGGCCAAAGTTCTGAAAGAACGCAGTGCTCGGGCGATCCACGAACTGCCCTTCACGCTCCGCAAAGACGATTCCGACGCGCGGCTAGAAGTCACTGTCCAGTGGACCGAGTCCACCGACGAACATGTCCGCAGTTACGTCAACGGGATTCCCACCGGCAGCGGCGGGACCCACGAAAACGGGTTCCGCAGCGGGCTGAACAAAGCTGTTCGGAACTACATCGATACCCACAGCTTGACGCCACGCGGTGTCAAAATCACGACCGAAGATATTCGCGAAGGGATGGTCGCCATCCTGTCGGTGTTCATCTCCGAACCGCAGTTCCAAGGACAAACCAAAGACCGGCTGAACAATCCCGAAGTGCAGGCCACCGTCGAAGCCGCTGTTCGCCCGGCGATGGAACAGTGGATGAACAACAACCGCAGCGTCGCCGATTCGGTGATCGCGCGGATCATCGCCGCCGCCCGAGCTCGCGAGGCTTCTCGCGCGGCATCCAACGCGATTTCTCGAAAAGGCGGCAGCAAACGGACGATGTTGCCGGGCAAACTTTCCGATTGCGTTTCCGGTGGCAAAGGGAATTCCGAACTGTTCATCGTCGAAGGTGATTCGGCCGGTGGGAGTGCCAAACAGGGGCGTGACCGGAACCATCAAGCAATCCTGCCGCTGCGTGGAAAGGTGCTGAACACCGAAAGCGCGACGCTAAAGAAGATCCTGGAAAACAAAGAAATCCAGGATCTGGTGGCTGCGTTGGGATGTGGGATCGGTCCGAGTTTGGACTTGGCCGCCCTGCGTTACGATCGAGTGATTCTGTTGGCCGATGCCGATAGCGACGGCCATCACATCACGACCTTGTTGTTGACGTTCTTCTATCGCCACATGCCAGCCTTGATTGCCGGTGGGCGGTTGTTCATCGCGGTACCCCCGCTGTACCGAATCGATCTTGGCAAAGAAACGTATTGGGCGGCCGATGAACCGGATCGCGAACGGATCATCCGAGAACACGGGGGGCGTGCCAAGCCGGAAATCACTCGCTTCAAAGGCCTCGGCGAAATGATGCCCAAGACGCTGTGGGAAACCACTTTGGACCCCCGCACCCGTCGCCTCGAAAAAGTCGAAATCGACGACCACTTGGAAACCGATCGCATCATCAGCGATCTGATGGGACGCGACGCATCGGCTCGCTTCCGTTTTATCATGGACCGCGCCGAACACGCCGAAGCGATCGACGTTTAGGGCAGGTTCAGCAGTCGCTTGGATTCTTTCAGCAAGAAATCGACGTCGTTGAACGGTTCATAACCGATGTCTTGCCAGCGAACTTTGCCCTGACAGTCGATCAGGAAAGTACCGTGCAGCGGCTGGTCTTCGAAATCGTCCCAGCAGCGGAAGGACCGGAAAATGTGCTGGTCGGAATCCGACATCAACGGGATCGACATCTCCTGGTCGAACGATTCCAGGCCCGTTTTCAGTTCGTCGATGCTTTCGGTGCTGAGCGCAACCACATCGATCCCCATGTCTTGGAACTCTTTCATGCGGGGCTGGAACGTGTGCAACTGTTCGATGCAGTGCAGGCATCCAAATCCCAGATAGAAAATCATGATGTGTGGTTTCCCATCATACTGGTCGCCGGCAACCAGGGTCCCGTCCGCCATCTTGGCGCCCCACGACTCGCTGGCGTACGGTCGCCAACGAAACGGTCCCAGGGTGTCCAGCGGCGGTCGTTGACCCAAGTCATCAGCCGGTTCGGCAGCGATTCGCCAGTCGCCTTCGATCTTGGCGGCATCGGCAACCGGTTGCAGTTTTGCCAGCAGCGGCGTGGTCAGATCGGCCACTGCCGCCAACGAACGCAGCTTTTCGAATTCGCGAAGTGCCTGTTCTTTGTCGCCGATCTTCCATGCTAGATCGACCAACACCGCTTGCGGGCGGACTTCGCCTTTGCCGGACTTGGCGGCTTTGCGAGCCGCTTGCAGGGCTTCGTCCAAGTCGCCCGCCTGGGCCAGCCACTGGGCTTCGATCACGGCATCCAGTTTTGCAATCTTGGCGTTGCGGCGGAATGCATCAAGGTCTTTTCGGCGTGCTGCCGATGCCGCGGCAACGCGTGCGATGACTTTCTTGATCCCGTCTAGATGTTTCTTGATCTCGTCGCGACTGGGCGACTCGGGTGCATCGTCTTGTTCCTTGGAATCCGCATCGTCGGTTTTCTGTGGTTCCGCCAGGTCCAACAGTTGACCCTGCAGTGCTAGTTTGCGGCGTTGGAGCGAGCGGTGGATCCGCGCCCCTTCAGATGGTTTGCCATTGTCCGCTTGGAACTGGGCGACGGCTAGCCATCCCATCCATTCTTCTTGTTCTTTGGCGTCGTCGGTGGGGACCAGGAACATGCCGCCGGCTTCCCCCAGCAGGTCGTCCCACAGTCCGTATTGGGTCAACGTTTGCAGCAAGCGTTGACGCCCGTATTTGTAGCTGCCGCCTTTGGCCAGCGAGTTGTATTTGGGGTGACGCGGCAGCGAGACTAAGTTGCGAGCCAGGTCCAACGCGTCATCGACACGACCGACATGCAACAGATTCCGGACCAACCATTCGTTGTTGTGGGCGAAGTTATGGATCTGGTCAGGCATCAGCCGGTTTTGGATCATTTGGGCATGGTCCACGCGAGCGGATGCTTCCTGTTGCCAGGCGGCGTCGTTGTATCGTTTCAGTTTCGAATAGATGTGTCCGGGCATGTGCCACAGGTGCGCGATGCCGGGGCCGGACGGACCACACTTGGCCGCAGATTCCAAGGCGTTCTCGGGACGTTTGGAATCCCACAGGTGGATCCGATAGTGATGGGCCGGGTGCATGGGGTTGGCGTCGAAGATCTGTCCCAATAAAGCGTCCACGGCGTAACGGCTGGCCAGTTTTACTCCGTCACGGTCGCCCATCCACAACGCCAAAACCAAGAACGCTCTGGCTTCCACGTCGTGCGGGAATTCATGCAAGATGCCTTCTAGGTCAGCGATGTAACGTTCGGTCCGTTTTCGTTTGGCATCTTTCTTTTCATCGCTGGTCGGTTTCTTGGCGTCGTCATCGACGGTCTTGGGTGTCCATCGATCCAAGGCTTCGATGTACAGCCGCTCGCGACGATCGGTGTGCTTTTCCCTTCGCTCCATCGCCTTGTCGATGAAACCCCGGGCTCGGGTTGCATTGTTGATGTTGGCCATGGCCAGCCCCCAATATCCCATCGCCATGTCCGGATCTTCGCTGACCGCTTGCCGGAACGACCGTTCGGCTTCCAAGTACCAGAAACCGTGCAGCTGGCCGACGCCCTGTTCGAAGAACTCCTGCGCGGATCCCGATTCGCTAGACGTGGGAAAATCGACCGCCGGGATTCCCGCAATCCGGTGCGCCGCTTGCCGTGGTCCTTCGTTGAACGCTTCGCCGTGATAGCTGTGGCCCGCATCGGTGACGTCGGCATCGGTGACGTCGGCATCGGTGACGTCGGCATCGGGGGCGGTTGCCTCTGTGTCGGTTGCCTCTGTGTCGGCGTCGGGGGCTGGCTTTTCCGTTTTGGATGCTGCATCCGGGGTGACGGATTTGTCTGGTGCGACAGACTTGTTGGGTTCGGCACCCGTCACGGGGGCCGCGCCGGTGGTGGGCGGCACAGAAAAACAAGCAAACGCGGTCAGAATCAATAGGTGGCGAGCGAGCATGGAGGGACCGAGAACCGATGGGGAGGGCAATCAAGGTGGGCAAACGCCGGCCATGGGCGGCCCGCGTTTTTGCCATTGTAGTCTCGCCAATGGTCGTCTTGCCAAGTCTGCCACGTCGCTCGGCTGATTCCATGATTAGAAGCGGCGGTGGACGACGCGGGCATGCCGGCCGATCACATAGCCGAATTCCCATGCATAAGCCTCGGCCGTCGATGGCTGGGGGAACACGGTCGCGTGAACGGCCGAGCACCATTGGCCAGTGCCAATCTGCAGGAATCGGTACTCAGCCACACTGGACTCGGCCGCGTCGGGGGCCTGGTTGAGGTCCAGGTCGAGGGGTGTCAGACGCTGGATCAGGTATCCGCCTTGGGTGACTTTCCAGTCGTTTTGGTCGAAACAGGCCTGGTCGTCTGAAGCCTGATCGTCCCAGCTCTGTTCATCAAAATCGTACATCTTGTACCGTCCTTTGCGAGAAGGTGGCTATCGCAGCGGTCCGAATCTGTTCGCGAAGATTCGCCGCAGCGACTGGGATGGGAAACCGATCCGAGCAAGATGAACGACCGTTTTGACACGTTCGGTCAAACGTCGTGGCCAGCTTTTGCTAGCGATTTACCAACCAGACAATGGGGCGTCGGAAGAAACAGGTGTCCGGTTGATTGGCGTCAACGCGACAAGATTGCCATCGATACACCGTAGTACCACGAATCGGCGCTGCGGCCTTCGGTCGTGATCAGATACCGGCCAAAACCGCTGATCCGGACTCGCGGCGACCACCAAAAATGAACTCCAGCTTCCGGATAGATGGCCGCCAGAGCACCGTCGAAATCGAACTCGGTTTCTCCGTCTTCATCGACCGCCCCGTCATCATCGTTGTCGACGTTGTCGTCCTCCGCGGGGCTGCGCGTGCTCGATGCACCCAAGAACAACCCGCCGCCGACGAAGGGAGCTAAGCGTGTCGGGGTCTGAATCCGCAGGCCGGTTTCGCCACCCACGTAAAAATCTTTGTCATTGGCGGCCGCGATGAATCCAAGCCGTGAGGTCAGGTAGGACGTCTGATAGCCGGTGACACCGATCTCGATACTTCCCAGCGGATCCGGTGTGTCGCCAATCGCAGTCAGACCGCCCGACAGATACCAGCCCGCGAAATCTCTGACAAAGCGAGCGTCGGCTGCTTGCTTGATCTTTTTCAGCAGGTTGGTCTTGCGAGCACCGTTGGCATACTTTTCCGCATAGGCTGGATCGGTCATCGCCCACCGGGATCTTAGGAATCCCGTCGGCACCAGATTCAGTGTCGCCGCTTCGCTACTGGCTTTCCGGGTTGCGTCATCGTCCAGCTCGCTGTGGAACGATTCCGAAAATGTCTCCTCATCGGGTGGTGGCAACTGAGCGCTGGGGAAATCTTCTTCGCCGCTCTCGATCACGACGTAGGGATCCTGGGCAGGTGCGATCGAAGCCACCGATGCGACGCAGGCCGCGATCACGAACGCCGTCACAGCGATCCACCGGTCCGATCGGATTTCGCTGAGTTTCATGAATGGGTTTCCCGACCTTGACCGCTCTGCCGAACCGGACGACGCAAATGCAAGGCATTTCTAGGCAGCCAGCGAGTCTGGTCGCAAGTGTGATTGCCGGATCGTCGTCGCTGCGCTCCTTGTTCCGGCCTACTTCCTACTTTCCGGTCGTTTAGCCGTGAACAAAGAGAGCGATTCGCAAGCGCAGCGTTCTATCAGCGGCTGGAAACGGAAATCACCAGTCGCTATTTCAAGCTGTCGCAGCAACGCGAATAGTGAATTCCAAACAACTCAAGCCTCAAGCGTCGAAAGCCATTGGAAGAAAATAGGATCGTTTCAGTAGCCAAGCTGGCCGACGCTACGTACGTCCAGCCGTGAACGAGGGATCAATGATGCCATCGCAGGAAGCCCGTCCGCAGAATGGAGCAAAATCTCGTTCCCAAATTCGATTAGAATCAACCAAACGAATCAGCGAGCCTCCAGCGTGGAGCAATCGCCCTGGGCAACGGGCGATGGCATGGTCCAATCTCATTTACTCAAAGTCACTTGCTTCGTTCACGGCGGCGTCGGCAAAAAACTTCCGTTCGACGACCTAGGGATTGTAGAGTTCGCGAGGTTGGCTTTGGGGATTCGATTCGTGTGCAATCAGTGCGGATTAGTGTTCCCAAAAACTTGGCTGCGCCGAACACTAATCTTCGCTAATCAATCACTAATTTAGCTGCTGTTCTCGTCGGGATACGCACACGACCGGTCGGCCAACATGGTTTGGCCGCAAAGGCCCTTCGGGCACGCCTTCGTTGGTGATTCACGTTCGCTGGCGTATCATTCGCTGTTCGTTATCCAAATGTCGATCGCTTAGTTCAACATGGCGTCGGCAAAACCTCCCGTTGGGCGACCCTAGATGGAGCCTTTTCACCAACTCTCAATACCCAACTCCGCAGTTCCGAAACTTGAGTCCGCGATCCAGTCGCTGGGTGTCTCGACCGAGGTGCACAGCAACCCGATCCTTGTGCACAAACACGACGGCTTCTCAACGCTGGTCTGTGATCGTGATGGTTTGCGATTTGTCGGTGATATCGGTCCGTCTCCTGATGATCCTTCTGTTACGTTGCTGGTGTACGCCAACACCAGCGATCATGGACTGCAGTCCGAGATTCGCCTGCACCTCGAATCTCTGGGCGCAATGTGGGGCTACCACTGACCCGAAGCGGATGCCGGATCGCCGAATATGGTTTTTACGCTAGTCGCTGCGTGATCTCCTTCACTCTTTGGCAACGGGCGATCGCATTGGTCCAATCTCATTTACTCAAAGTCACTTGCTTCGTTCACGGCGGCGTCGGCAAAAAACTTCCGTTCGACGACCTAGGGATTGTAGAGTTCGCGAGGTTGGCTTTGGGGATTCGATTCGTGTGCAATCAGTGCGGATTAGTGTTCCCAAAAACTTGGCTGCGCCGAACACTAATCTTCGCTAATCAATCACTAATTTAGCTGCTGTTCTCGTCGGGATACGCACACGACCGGTCGGCCAACATGGTTTGGCCGCAAAGGCCCTTCGGGCACGCCTTCGTTGGTGATTCACGTTCGCTGGCGTATCATTCGCTGTTCGTTATCCAATGTCGATCGCTTAGTTCAACATGGCGTCGGCAAAACC
Organism: Rubripirellula lacrimiformis; assembly: GCF_007741535.1. Classification (NCBI taxonomy): domain Bacteria; kingdom Pseudomonadati; phylum Planctomycetota; class Planctomycetia; order Pirellulales; family Pirellulaceae; genus Rubripirellula; species Rubripirellula lacrimiformis. The sequence continues at coordinate 7,332,938 of NZ_CP036525.1, read as the reverse complement.
TCCCCTTGGCCGACCTGGACCAAGCCAAATGAACTTCTTCAAACTGTTCGCGCACGGTGACGGTTTGGACGTTGATTCGTACTCCGCTGCTGACCCGATCGGATTTGATCGCGTCTGGCACAGAGGCGACCAACACTACAAGTCAAATGGCATCGAGAAGCTGCTGGGCGACGGAAATCGTCTTCGTCTTCGCGATCAAGATCGCATCGGAACCCAGTTCCTCGAACAGTACAAATCCGAACTCACTGAACTAGCGAAACTTCTCGGCCTAGACTGGACTTTGTTGATAAACGATTTTGCAAACTGAATGTCACTCGCATCTTCGTTGGCGAATCTTATGATTGGTCCCGTTTGATCGCATCAGTGGTGTTTGTTTGTCGATGGGGTCTGCGGTTCAACTGGCCTTCGCTGCGATATTTTTCCGTCGGCAAGGTCCCAGTGATGGTCGGCTAGCGAAGCGGCTTCTTGCGAATCATGGGTGACGTGCAGAATTGCGGTTCCTTGATCCCGGCAGAGTGATCGCAGGAAGTTCTGCATCGACGTGCGAGTGGCCTCGTCGAGTGCGCTGAGCGGTTCGTCCAATAGCAACACGGCGGGGTGAAACGAGACGGCGCGGCCCAGTGCGACGCGTTGGGCCTCGCCGCCGCTGAGGTGGCGTGGCCGCCGATCCAGTAGAGAGTCAATGCCAAGCGACTGGGCGACTGAGTCGACTCGATCCGCGATAGCCCGCCGTGAATACTTTCGTTGACGAAGTGCGAATGCCAGATGTTCCCCGACCGTCATCGACGAAAATAATGCCACGTCCTGAGGCACGTAACCGATCTGCCGTCTGGCGGGTGGCCAAAGGGTGACGTCCATCCCGTCGATCCATACCGATCCCGCAGCGACTCGGCGGAGCCCACAAATGGATTCCAAGATGGTTGTTTTGCCCTGTCCGGTTTGTCCCATCAACACGGCGTACGACCCTGGGGCAACCGACAGGTTTAAGCCCCGTAGTGAGAAATCGCCAGCGTGAATGTCCACTTGTTTCAGTTCGATCAACGTAGCATCCCTTCGCCGATCGATCGCAGTGCGATCAACACCGCCACCGCAATCCCGACCATCAACAGTGACACCGCGACGGCGGATCCGAGTTCACCGACACTCAGCTCCAAATAGACGCTGGTCGACAAAACCTCGGTTCGCATTCTGGTTGCCCCGGCGAATACCAAGATGGGGCCAAATTCGCCAAGGGATCTGGCCCACGCGATGGTCGTGGCGGCCAACATGCCGCGACTGGCCTGGGGCAATGCGACTTGAAAGAACGCTTGGCCGCGATTGCATCCCAAGGTTTGGGCGACCTGTTCGGCGCGGGGGTCCATCTGTTCAAACGTGGCTCGCATCATCCGCACGGCGAAGGCGCAGGCGACGCAAAACTGAGCCAGGATGATGGCCGGCCAACGGTGGGTGACCGGAAAACCAACCCGGTCGCGGAGCCACGATTCCAGCGTCCAAGCATCCGCCCCCGATCCGATCGACCAATGGAACAGGATCAGGAGGCTTAGCCCCAAAACCAGCGGCGGTAGCACCAGCGGAATGTCCGCTAACAGTTCGACCAGTGATCGTCCAAAAAATCGAAACCGGGTCAGCACGTAGGCCAGCGGAGTGGCAACCCAGATCGACGCGATTGCCGAGACGGTGCACGTCAACAACGTCAGTCGGATCGATGCTAATATCTCGGGCTTGCCGATCGCTGTGCGAAAATCGTGTAGCGATGTGAAGGCGACGTCGGCGACCAGCAACAGCAAAATCAAAACGACAAAGCAGGAAGCCAACCCGCCGGTGACCAGATAGAAAGGAACGTCCGATCGATTTTTCAGCGGCAGCGGCTGGTGGGGATAAGTGCGGTCGGTGTTGTTGGGGACAACGGACGTCGGCTGTGACGGTGCGGTCATGGCGTGCCCTGCGATTTAGGTTCGCCGTCTGGAATGGGGCTGGGGCTAGAGTCGACCTGAAAACCAAAACGGGCGTAGATCGCTTGTCCGCCATCGGGTGACTGCAGAAACTCGATCAATTCAATCGCTTTTTCGGGATGCTTGGATCCCACCAACAGTCCTATTTCCAATCGTGCCTTCGCATCTTGCAGTTCCGGCAACTCGATCGCTTGCAGTTCTGGATAGGTCGTCAGCATGGCTTCAAAGATAATCCCCGCGTCGGCTGTTCCCAGTCGAACGTCATTGGCGACCTCGGTCACGGATGTCCGAAACGCCTTGGTGGATCGTTCCAAGGGGATCCAATGATTCGAGCCGCGAAGAGCCAATCGTGTGACGTGCCCCACCGCAGCGGTTTCAGGGTTGGCTTGGACCAACACCACGTCTTTGCGCTCTAAGTCACTTAGCGAGTGAATCTGTTTGGGGTTCCCGCGGCGGACCACGGCGATGGCGCGGGTGGTGGCAAGCGGGAACGACTTCGCGATCAAATCCTTGGATTCATCTTTCGCAAGGTAACTTTCATCGGCCGGCAAATACAAATCGCCATCTGCGACGATGGCGATGGTCGAAATCAACGTTTGGGATGCACCGTACTGGACCGTCACCTCGGTACCGTTTCGGTGCCGATACTCGGCCAAGACGGCATCCATGACGGGTCGGTTGCTCGATGCACAGTAGACGTGCAAACTGCCACGCCCAGTGGCGTCACTGGGATCGGATTCCATGGTTGGATGGGAATCAAACGCCAACAGAACCAGACAGAACACGGCAAGAGCCAGCGATCCCGTCATGGCTGCGAATGTCCGCCATTGATGATTCTTCGTCACAGCGATGGTTGGCCAGCAAAACAGAACGGACGCACCAGCTTGAAAGGCGATGGCAGAGTGATCGGTGGGAGCCCCAGCCGACGCCATTGCACCTACTCTGGTTTCACGTCACTCTCAGGTCGGTATTATTGAGCTCCGCTAAAGATCGTGCGAGAAAAAAGGTGTCCGCCCCCTTTTGCCGGGAACCGGCCCTTCGGGTGCTTCGCACAAAAGTTTGGGTGCTTCGCACAAAAGTTCGGGTGCTTCGCACAAAAGGGGGCGGACACTTCATTTTCGCATCGTCCTAAGCTACGGACTTGGCCGACCCAGGGGAACCCTCGCGAAAGAGAAATCGCTTCTATGAGTATCGTTTTCGTGATGGGATCCGAACAGGAACTGCGTTTTGGCGCCCCTTGGTGCCAGCGGATGGCCAATCTACGTCAGGCGGATGTGCATCTTGTCGTGCTGGGCGAGGACAGCAAGATTCTGACCGAGCAAGTCAACCGCAAGGCCATCGATTACCTGGGGATTGACGAAAAACGTGTGTCGGTACACAGCGTTGCCCGCGAACCCGAGCGGGTCATCGAATTGGCCACGTCGGTCGGTTGCAGCCAACTTTTGATGTCGTATCAGAACAGCGACCATCAGTGGCAGCAAGCCGTTTTTGAACAGTCGATCCATTCAACGGTTTGGATTCATATTGGTGGCGAAGGGCCGAATCAGGAGCCCACCAACGAAGAAAATGTGTCGGTCGCTGCCGATCCGCTTAAAAGCGCCGAGATGTCCGATGCAGCGATGCGTGCCTTCGCGATCGATCTGGACGGAGACGGGTTTTCACGTGGCATGGCCCAGCGATCATTGGGATTGCTTGCCGAGGCGACGATTCCGTTTGAAGGCACGTTAGCCGAAACCAACGATCCGTCCATCATCGCAACGGTCTTTGAAGATTTCGGTGTGACCGATCGGGACTTGGTGCTAGTGGCGGTTCACGCGGCTCGTGATTCCGATCCGGTGTACCGCTGGGCGCGGAAACGAATTTCGGCCGCCTCGCCTTACCCATTTGCGTTGTTGCACGACGGGGATTCGCTTGCCGAGACCGCAGCCGCAAGGATTCGGAAATGGTTCGCATCGATCGCTCCGCCGATGCAGCGTGAACAACGCATCGCGCTGGCGGATGACTTGGTCGAAGGTTCGCAGCCAAACCTCGAATTCTTGGGGTTGATGTCAGCGTCCTCCATGCTGGCTGCTTTTGGTCTGATGCAGAACTCGGCCGCGGTCATCATCGGGGCGATGTTGATCGCGCCACTGATGACTCCCATCATGGGTGCGGGCTTGGGATTGGCCCATGGGAACCGCCCGCTGTTTCAATCCTCTTTGCTGACGATCGCCCTCGGGTTTATCGGTGCCTTGGCGGCCAGCATGATGTTTGGATGGCTGTTCTGGCTGTTTCAAGAGCCGACGATCACCGACGAAATGTGGGCTCGCTGCAAGCCATCGCCTCTGGATTTTTGCGTGGGGTTGGTGGGCGGATTGGCAGCGTCCTATGCACGCACGCGGACTCACCTTTCATCGGCGTTGGCTGGCGCCGCAATCGCGGCGGCGTTGGTCCCGCCGATTGCCACTGCGGGTCTGCAGTTGGCATTTGGACAGTGGGAAAACACGGATCGCGGCTGGCCGGTCGTCGGCCCACTGTTGTTGGTTTCCATCAACGTGATCACGATCATGATCGGATCGTCGTTCATCTTGTGGGCGCGAGGGATGCGATCGGAAACCAAGATGGATATGCGAACCCGTTGGGCGCTGCGCATGATGGCACTGTTGTCCACCATCGCGCTATTGGCGCTCACCTGGATCTCTCACTAGCCGTCGTGGATCCGAGTCAAAGGCTACTTTGCGGGGCCACAATGACCGGTGCAAATTGGTCGCCATCATCGATCGGTGCGGCGTAAGGTTGTGACGGGCCCGTCGGCATGCCTTGCATCGGAATATGGTTTGTGCCAGGGTTGACGAGCGGATAGAACGTTTCGTTGGCGTCGATCCCCGGCGGCAGAACACCGTGCTGGGGAATGACGATGGATTCCACCATCAGCGAATCGCCCATCATGCCATCGATCGTTGAATCGTAAAGTCCGTCGCCGCCGATCATGGGCAGCCCCGGTGATCCCGCGTTGATCCGTGGTCGTCGGCAATGGTTGGGGCAGTACGGGTCCTTGCAGTTCTCCGTTTGTGGGCAAACCGACGCGTGTGCGATGTCGTCCAGCTGTTGGTTGGATACCCGAGCGGCTTCGCGTTCCCGAGCCGTCCCGTTGTAATAGGGCGAGATGATTTCAGGACGCAGAAAGACGATCAGTTCACTTTCGCGAACTTCGGTGTCGTGGCTGCGGAACAGATTGCCGACGTACTTGATGTCTTTCAGGTAAGGAATGCCACGCTGCGATTCAACGATCGACGTTTGACGTAGCCCGCCCAGCACAAACATCTGGCCGTTGCCCACGCGAACAATCGTTTGCGCCGTTCGGCTATCGATGACTGGACCCGATGCCGTGATCTCTGCGACCACGCTGTATTCCGGTTCAACGTTCAGTTCGATCGTTCCATCACGGCTGATCCGCGGTTGGACATTCAGGATCACACCGGCTTCTTTGAATTCGGTTTGTGTGAAGACCGCGTTCGAATTTTGCACCGGGTTGGCACCGACAATGGGGATTTGCCGGACGATTCGAATGGACGCTTGCCGTCGGTCACCGACGGTGATCGATGGGTCGGCAAGTAGCTTTGCTTCGGAGGTTGAATCGAGGGCTTCTAGAAATACGCTCGCTTCCATGCTGCCGGTCAACGTTCGGATGCCGATGCTGGTGGCTCCCGTTGTGGTCAGGTCCGAAGAAAATTTGGCGAACTTGTCGACCGATTCGGTCACGTTTTCCAGCAGATCGTTGCGACCGTTGGCCAGAGCCCGGATGTCGCGAGACCAGTTGACGCCCAGCTTTTCCAGTTCGGTCAGGCTGACGTCATAGATCATCGCCGTGATGCGAACCTGTTGGCGTGGTTTGTCCAGTTGTTCGATGATCTGATTGGCCAATCGCAAATCGGCGGGGGTGCCCTTGACCATGATGCGATTTTCTTCGGCAAAGATGGCAACGATCACTCCTTCGCCAAGCGCTTCGCGAAGCGACTCTGCCATCTCTTCGGCTTCGGTAAACTGCGGGGTGAAGTACGAGATGCCTGATAGAGTATTGGCCGAAGCGATCAACAGGGGTTCGACGGGGGCGTTGGCTGATTGTGCAGCAGACGCCTGGGCCGGTGACGGTGTAAGGCTGTCGAACAGGCTGCGGACGCGTTGGATACGCTCGGGTGCATCGATGACAAGCACCAGGTCCGAGCCGATCTTCTTAAGTTCGCCTCGTTCGCTAAGCAGCAAACTAGCGGCTTCAAGCGTCGATGCGTCCTCGCGAAGTGAGGGCGGTAACCGAAGTGTTTCCGAAGCAAAGGAAGGATCGTCGACGCCAATTTGGTCTGCCGACAAAACCACCAGACTGCTGCCCGTTTTTCGGTAGCTGTATCCTGACGAAGTCAGAATCGCTGCCAACACTTCGCTTAGTGGGGCATCATGGAACGACCCGCTGACGTCGCCGGAGACGTCTTCGCCGGCCACGATGTTGATGTGCCAAAGATCACTCAGCAGGAAGATCACTTCGGAAAGTGGGGTCTTGCGGAACGTCACCGAGCCGCGCATCTGCAATGCCTGGGCCACCGTCAGGGGCGCTGTTTCGCTGCCGGTCGGTTGCCCCGTTCCATCTGATGACGTTTGTTCGGCACCGGTCGATGGGCGTGGGTTGGCTGCGATCCGTGGGGTCGTCAGTGTGGCTTGGAAAGGCGACTTGTCGGCAGCGATCAAATTCGCGGCCGGTCGAATCAGATGGCTGGGAATGACCGATTGCTGGATCGGTTTCGCAGAGACCTGCGGGCCCAGGGACCAAGGGACCTGGCTCCAGCCAGTGGTGACGCACAACGCCACGCACAGTCCGGTGCCGAAGGCAACCGAGCGGACGCTGATCAGGTTGGTCTGGGGTTCGTTGCCATCCATGGCAAGTCTTCTTTCAGTCAGCGAGCAATCGGGGAACAGCGGTTCTGATCAACGCAATGATCAGCAGAATCGATCAAATAAATCGATCAGCGGATTGAATTCTGCGTCGAAACTGCGGCGATGTCTTCTAGGTCTCGTTCTTCTTCCGCATCGGTGGGTTCTTCCGCGACGGACAACCCATAGGCCACCAAACGCATTTCAAGCTTGATTGGTGATGCGGATGTGTTCGTTGGTCCTACCGTCACATTCTTTGTTGACATCAACCATCCTTGTTTGGAGATCGACTGGATGATGCCTCCGATGGCATCGAGTGAACCGTCGGCTTCGAGTTCAATGGTGTGGGATTGAATCACGAATCCGGATGGTTCTCCGTAGATTGGCATCGCGTCGTTTCGGGCGTCGTCGTTCTCGGATGCCCAAATGCGTGGATCGCTGGGGGTGATTTCAAGGCGCCGCAGTCTCGCTTTGGAAACGCGTACGATTTCGATCAGTTGTTCGCGAGCCGATTCGATCTTTTCTTTCGTCACGTTGCGGTTGAAGAATTGGCCGGTCTCCGATGCAATCGTTTGCTCGATCTTGTTCAGCGCGTCTTGCCGTTGTCGAACCGAAGTTAGTTTGCTTTCCAGTGCGTTCAGTTCGACCGCGTCACGTTGCAGTTCGTAATACTCGTTGATCCAGGGCACGCCTAGGCCGCCGATCGCCAACAAGCTGAATCCCAACAGGGCCGCTCGAGACACGCGATAGTAGGTCTCTTGCTGCGATTGACTAGGCTTCATTGCCGTCTCCCATCGTTTCGGGCGTGGCAGATCGCACGGTGGCCAATCGAATGGAAAACCGTGTTGCTTGGCTATCGTGTTCTGGTGTCGTGCCGTTGAGCGCTACTTGCGTGACCAATGGCAATCGGCGAAGTGTGTTGACCAATTCGTAAACCACCGATTCGTCCATCACCACTCCGGACATCAAGACGTGCCCATCGGACTCCACACGGAATTCATTCAGCTTGGCCGAATCGGGAAGACAATGGGTGATGTTGCGAAGCATCATCGCCCAATTCGGTTCTTGAGTTTGCCGAGCAATGGTGCGGAAGTGATTGAGTTGTTCGCGTTTGCGAGCCAGACGCGAGAACTTGACGTTGCTGGCGACGATTTCGGACTCTAGCGATTCGCGGCTCTGCGACGTGTTGGCGTGGCGGTTGCGTTCTTTGGATACCATCGCATAGGAACCGGCAACCAGCAGCGTGGCAGCGGCCACAGGCCAAAGCAGTTTGACCATCTGCTGGGGCCATGACAGGTCCGGTGCTCGTCGAACTTGGACCAACAGGTCAGGGACTTCGTCGGCGGTGACGTCGATCAACAGCGGAAAGACAGTCGCCACGGCCGGCACACAGTGCGGCGCCCGATCCTGTTCTGCGATGGTGTATAGGTGGGGCAGTTCGGGGACGCTCAGGATGCTAGCGCTTAGACCTCGAACGTTTCGCAGTGCTTCGATGGCTCGGGATGGCTTGTCGCCGTCGCCACAGATCAACAGTTCTTCGACGTCACCGGAGATGCCTCGCAAGTGACGGTGACAGAACCGTTTCAGCCGCGAAATGTGTCCATCCAATGCCTCGCGAAGTCCTTCTTCGCTGGTGGCGTTTGCGGGCCGATAGTCCAGTAACAGTCGGCCCGCGCTGGCGATCCCAACGTCCCACTGTTTGCCGGTTCCGTCGGCGATCATGATCGGTTGGTCGCCCCACAAACCCGCCTGTCCGACCAGGCGGGCAACGCCCACCAAGGATGGTTCGACCCACATCACTTCGATGTCGGCGCTTCGAAACGCATCGTAAACAAGCTGGATCAACGAACGATTGACAACACCGGTTACGGCATAGTCGGTGGTGGAATCGATCTTACGTCGCGCACCGCCGGTTACCTTTTCGCCCGGTCCCAGTTGCAGGTACCGAGGAATGCGAGTCGCTTGTCTGGACAACTCGTGATCGACTTCGGCTGCGGTCCCGATCGTGACTCGCGTGACGCAGAAGTCACCATCCAACGACACAGCGATCGGCATCCGTCGCATGTTGTGGCGTTCGACCAAACCTTCTAAGGCTTCCACCAATAGTGGGTAACCGGCTGCGCTGAGCCAACCATCGGGGGCATCGCATTCCAAGTTGTCGATCTGGATGTGGAATCGTTCATCTTGTGTGGGGGTCGCGATCGCGACCTGCATCTGATGGCTCTCGATCCGAAGCCCAAAGCACTGGCGTGCCGCCACATCGCTTGGATGCTGGGCGCGGCTGTTGGCTTTGCGATTCGTCGCGGGCATGATGCGGGATGTTCCGAATGACCAAAGTTGCCCCGGATTTGGGCAGCATGGACCATCGCCGAACAGTTCGGCAGGCCCCTAGGTGGTCAGTTCGGATCGAACCGCTGGGTGAATCAACGCATTTTGGTTGCGTTCGATCCGCATCCGCCAACTTTGCAACGGCGGTGTCGGAATTGTCGGTTATCCGGCCCCGGGACTAGGCGACGCGAGTCGCCGCAGCCGTTCGTTGATCAGCGTCATCCGTGATCAAAATGGGACTGTCGTCGGATCGATTGCATCCAGCGGGCAAATCCGTATCGGTATCGATGACGGCTAGGTTGACCGGAGGTTCAGGACGCTGTTGGGGGTCATGTTTGAATTCCAACGCGTGCAAGGCATGCCCGACCGTTTCAGCCACACGGCGGACATCGTCGTCAGGCCCCACCGTGATCGGTTCTCCGAAATAGATGTCAATCATCGAAAATGGCTTGGGAACCTGCATGCGATCCCAGGTTTTTGCAAACACCCAGCGCCGTGCGGGGACGACCAATACAGGCAAAACGGGCGTTTCGGTTTTTTGAGCCAGGAACCCGGCTCCTTTCTGGGCCACCCCACGCGGGCCCCGCGGGCCATCGACGGCGATCACCGCAGGCCATCCGGCTTGCACGTGTTTCACCAATGCGTGCAAAGCTGTGGCGCCGCCTTTGCGGTTTTTGCCGCTGCTGCCACGAACCGGGGTCTTTCCGCACAACCGTAGCGTCGGAACGATCATTTCGCCGTCGGCGGATCGCGACACCATGGCCCCAGTCCCCTGCTCGCCAAACATGCCAGCGGCAACCTGTTGGGAATGCAGTTGGGCAAACACATACGAACGACCGGTCCGTCGGCGAATGTCGGCCCGCGGATCGTTGTGAATTCGCACCCGACAGGTCCAGCGGAGTCCGTAGACTGCGAATCCGATCAACCAAGGGACCAAGCGTTTCATCGTGGAGGCTTTCTGAACCCGAACTTAGCGAAGACAAGAACCGTCGAGGTTCCAGGTATACGAAGTCTGCGAAGCTTGGAAAACGCCAATCTGGTACATCCGTTTCCAGATTCAGCGGATCCCCCCCGCGCCAGAGCATGTCGGAGCCAATGTGTTGCGCTGCGGATGTCGTCAACGGTCTGTCGGATTGGGTGAGCCGCGACGCGTGAGCGGCCGGGAATCCCCCCCATGCTGGGCCGGGAATCTTGGCGAGTTGCGATACGAAGAATGCCCAGAACGTGGAGAGAGAGAGGGGGGGGGAGTGCTTGGTTGCCGGATCGGCGTCGCAGCGCTCCTGGATCCGGCCTACTTCACTTCACTACTTCACCTCACTACTTCACTTCACTGCTTCACTTCACTGCTTCACTTCGCTGCTTCACTTCACTGGGGATCATCCGACTGATGATCGGAATTGTCCCGGGGTTTGCCCAATTTCTCGTTTGAAGACGACGCTGAAGTACTCGGAGTGTTTGAATCCGGTCAGCGAAGAGATTTGTGCCAGCGATAGATCGGTGTCGCATAACAGTTGGCGCGCCCGTTTCATCTGCACGTCGCGAATTTCGGCCTGCGGCGATCGGCCGATCGAGCGGCGAAATCGACGTTCCAGCGAACTGCGTGCAATCGGGACTTCACGCA